>CAJTPU010000006.1:0-146214 GCA_910578335.1 uncultured Lachnospiraceae bacterium
AGGTATTAAGGGATTATTTACAGTCGGTGTAACATATGTTTGACAAACCTACATATTTTTGCGCTTTCTGCAAAAAATGTTATTTAGGACAATAGAAGATTTGCAAAAATCGGAGTTTTGCAATTACCTAAAGGAACAAAATGCAGAAAGGTGCGGATTGACATGGGTTGTTTTCAGGTAAGGACGGATTTGGCGCTGGAGGCGAGGGAGAGTATTACGGATGCGGACAGCACGCTGCGGGGTGTGAAACTGGAAGAGGATTATGACGAGGAGACGGATATTAAAGTCACCAAAGTAGAAATCACCACAAAAAATGGTGCGAAAGCCATGGGAAAACCCGTGGGCACCTATATTACCATCGAGGCGCCGAACATGCTGGAGCCGGACGAGGATTATCATCGGGAAATTTCCCATGTGATTGCAGGGAGACTGATGGAAATTATACCAAATGCAGGGAAAGAACAGGAAATACTGGTGGTCGGGCTGGGAAACCGCAAGGTGACGGCGGATGCATTAGGACCTTATGTGGTGGATAACCTGTTTATTACAAGGCATATTGTGAAGGAATACGGAAAGGCTGCTTACAATAAGGAGCACATGAATATCATCAGCAGCATTGAGCCGGGCGTGATGGGAGAAACAGGGATGGAAGCGGCAGAAATTTTGAAGGGCGTGGTGGAACAGACATCACCGCATGTTATGATTGTAATCGATGCGCTGGCGGCGAGAAGCACCAAAAGACTGAACCGGACAATCCAAATCAGCGATACGGGAATCCATCCGGGTTCGGGCGTGGGAAATCACAGAAACGCGCTGACAAAAGAAAATATGGGAATACCGGTCATTGCCATAGGAGTGCCGACCGTGGTAGATGCGGCGACCATAGTAGGCGATGCGCTGGAAAAGCTTTTGGAGGAGGCAAGCGAGGCGGACAGGCACTGTTATATGGAAAACAGCCGCAATGCGTTGGCGGAGCTTCACAATATGTATGTCACCAGCAAGGATATTGATGCAGTCGTCAAGCGGGTAAGCTATACATTGTCGGAGGGAATCAATATTGCCTTGGAGCTTGCCTAGAAGCAAAGTATGACGGAGAGGAGGCTGGCATAGAGAAAGCGGCGGAGGCATATATTACAGAAGAGGTGATAGCTTGCGGTATTTAAAAAATTATGGCGGCAGGCTGAGGCGCGCGGTATCTTCTGCGGCACTGCTGCTTATTTTGTTGCTGTATACATGCGGCATGGGAAGTCAGAAGTTTTTTCTGCCGCTTTTTACATATTCTGCCGACGGGGGAAAGGGAGCGGCAATGGCAGTCAAAGACAGCCTGATGAGTCTCATGCCGCTGTGTTACTATAATCAGGAAAAAGTGGAAGAGCCGTCTGCAGAGCCGGGAGAGATTGTGGCGGAGGAGGAAATTACCCTGCATATTATAGAGGGGGAGGGAGAAGAAGGAAGCAGGATGGACGGAGAAGAGCCGGGAGAGCCGGTGTCGGCATCGGGAGAGTCGTCGGAAGAAGCACTGCTGTCGGAGGCGCTTACGCTGGAGGAGCTTTTGGAGCAGGAAAACAGTGCATACCGTTTTGAAGCACCGCAGAAGGTGGCGGAATATGACTGGAACGCGATGACGGAATATGCCACGCTGATATCCACTTTTTATACGATTGACAGTACTGCGCAGGGCGGGAGCGATTTATTTAATATAGAGAGCCTGATGGGCAGGGATATTACCATAGACAGGACGGGAGAAGGACCACAGATTTTGATTTACCATACCCATTCCAGAGAAAGCTTTATTGATTCACAGCCGGGGGAACGTGCGGATACCATTGTCGGTGTCGGCGATTTTCTGGCGCAGCTTTTGACGGAGCAGTACGGATATACGGTTCTGCATCATACGGAGGAGTTTGATACGGTGCGCGACAGCGCTTATGCCAACTCGCTGCCGGCGCTGGAGAAGATTTTGGAGCAGTACCCTTCTATTCAGGTGATAATCGATTTGCACCGGGATTCGGGAAATGCAAACCGCAATATGGTGATGGATATCGACGGAAGAAGAACGGCAAGGTTTATGTTTTTTAACGGCATATCCAGAAGTAAAAAAACGGGTGATATTGATTATCTCCATAACCCGAACCTTGCGGAAAACCTTGCATTTTCTTTCCAGATGCAGGCGGCTGCAGGGCAGTATTACCCGGGGCTTACCAGAAAGATATATATTAAGCAGTACCGGTATAATATGCATTTGCGGGGGCGTACCCTGCTTATCGAGCTGGGCGACGAAAATAACACGGTGGAAGAAGCTAAAAACGCATGTTATCCGCTGGCATTTCTGCTGGATGCGGTACTCTCAGGCAATGCTCGTCCTTGATAACGGCTGTTATAGAAAGGTCCTCCTGATTTAAGATGAGAAAATGTGCTTTTTTGCCCGCGGCAATGCTGCCATAGAGCGCATCCATGCCGATGGAGCGGCAGGGATTTATGGTGGCGGCGCGCACGGCGTCCGGAAGCGGAATACCCATGGAAACGGCAGTGCGCATACAGTCATAGAGGGGGGTAACGCTTCCGGCAAGGGTACCGTCTGCCAAAACGGCACGGTTTCCCGATACAAAAACAGTAAGACCGCCCAGATGGTAATGTCCATCGGGCTTCCCCGCTGCTTCCATGCTGTCGCTGATGAGAATCATACGTTCTGCGCCAAAGAGCCTGAAAGCAGCCCTTACGGCGGAGGGGGCAATGTGCACGCCGTCACAGATGAGCTCCGCAAAGCAGGCGGGTGTATCAAAGGCGGCACCGATAACGCCGGGTGCCCTGTGGGTGAAGGGCGGCATGGCGTTGAAGAGATGGGTTACATGGTCGGCACCGGCAAGGAAAGCTGTCCTTGCGGTATCATAGTCGGCTTCGGTGTGGGCAATGGAAAAACGAAATTCTTTCCTGCACTCCTCGATACAGGAGATGGCACCGGCAAGCTCCGGTGCGAGGGATATTAGCCGGATGAGCCCTTCCGCCTTTTTTTGCAGGCGGCGAAGCAGGGCGGCGGAGGGGGTCATCAAGTGGGCGTCGTTCTGCGCCCCTTTTTTGTGCGCATTGATAAAGGGTCCCTCCATGTGAATGCCAATCAAATCGGCGCGAAGCTGCCCGCTGCTGCCGGATTGTGCTTTTTTGTAATGGGCGGCGCTTTCACAGATGTCCGCCAGCTTCTCTTCGGGCAGCGTCATGGTGGCAGGGCAGATGGTGGTGACGCCGTGGGAGAAAGCAAAGCTGCCGATGGCATCGAATGCCTCTTTCGTACCGTCGCAGAAGTCGTAACCGTCGCAGCCGTGAAAATGGATGTCGGTCAGCCCGGGCAGCACAAAGCATCCCGCAGCATCAAAGACATCTGCCGCAGAGACGGAAGCCTCCGGAGCCTGAAGCTTGGTGATAAGCCCGCTGTCTGTGTGTACCGTCATGGGGACAAAGGTGTTGTTTTCTGTAAAGACAAGCCCGTTTTTGATTATCATAAGATTCCTTTCGTGTGCTTTGACAGGTGGTATGCTCTTTTTATCACTATTATAATGCCCTGTGCAGCGGGATTCAATCGGAATCTGTCCGATAATCTCTTTTCGGAGTTGATAGTAGATTTATTGACGCTGCAGATAATCCTTGGTACAATAAACAAAAAGGATAATATGCGCGTTAAGGCGCACGGACAGGAGAAGGACAATGGACAATAATGGAACATACAGCGGGCAGCAGGGAGGAACGGCATGGCAGCAGCCGGGTAACGGACAGGCATACGGCAGTCAGCCAAATAACGGGCAGGCATACAACGGACAGGTATACAACGGACAGGCATACAACGGACAGGCATACAATGGACAGCCGTACAACGGACAGGCATACAATGGACAGCCGTACAACGGGCAGGCATACAACGGACAGGTATACAACGGACAGCCATATAGCGGACAGCCGTACAGCTACCCGTATCCGCCCATGTATCAGCCGCCGAAAAAGGATGGTATCGGCAAAAAGATTGGGTATTTCTTTCTGGCGCTCTCGCCGGCGGTGGTGAGCCTGCTTCTGCAGTTGATTTTAAGCCTTGCCTATGTGATGATTGCGGCAGTAATTGAAATGGTCGGCTATATGGGGCAGCATTCGGGGGCGTCTGAGTCGGTTCTGACGCAGATATTTTATCAGGCGCTGCAGGAGCATATGACGGGCGGTGTGTTTTTCTACCATCTGATGTCGCTTCCCATATTTGGGCTTTGGTATTATTTTGGCTGTAAAAAGCCCAAATTGAAGCAGTCCTTCAAGAATGTGACATGGAAGGCGGGTGCCATAGCAGTCCTTGGAGGCGTGGTGCTCTGTCTGCTCAGCACAAGTATCGTGGGCATTGAGCAGTATCTTCTGCCAAGGATTGTGGAGGATTATGTGGAACTGATAGAGAGCATCGATATCGGGGCGGATGTTCTGTCCACAGTGGCGGCGGTGTGCCTTGCGCCCATAGGGGAGGAGCTGGTTTGCAGAGGGCTTATTTTATACTATGCCAAAAAGTCCCTGCCACGCTTCTTTTTGGCAAATATCCTGCAGGCAGCTATGTTCGGGCTTATGCATATGAACTGGGTACAGGGCATCTATGCCTTTGCCATTGGTTTGTTTTTGGGGTATCTGACGGAGCGCTATCATTCCCTGCTTCCCGCCATGCTCCTTCACTTTGTGGTGAACTTTTCCACTACATATTGGATTGACAAAGCATTTTTCTGGATTCCGGATACATTCTATGCCTATGGAATTATGTTTGTGGTAACGCTGGCGCTTGTTCTGCTGCTGGTGCTGTGGGGCGGAAAAATTCCCAAGAGGGGAGAGACGCCTGAGAGGGCAGGTCAAAAGAAGCTGTAAAAACAGGTACAGAAAAAGGGGCAGCAGTGCGGTATGCAAGGCTGCCCCTTTCAAGAACACAGGGGGAGGGAAGACCGGATGGGGAATCAAAGGATAAAGCGGATAACGGCGTTTTTTCTGGCTTGTATGGTGGCGTTTCTTTTTGGAGCGTGCAGGCAGGGAGAAAATCAGTCTGATAACGGCGCCAGCAACGGTACCGGAAATATCAGCACGACGGGAGGCAGCGGTGCCGCCGGCACAACACAGGACACAGGCGGGAGGACGGAGGACAGTCAGTCCGCCTCTCCCCTGTTTTATGAATTGCCCCGCGATGAGGAAGCGGATTCCGTAATCTACACCAGCGTCTCTTTTGAGGGAGACAGGATGTACTATATCTACACTGCTTATCAGGCTGAGGCAAAGCACAGCGAATGGTGTTATGTGGATATAGCGGATTCCCTGACAGAGCCTGTAGCGGTACTGGATTTGACAGAATATGAAACGCGGGGAGAGGAGGAGGAAACCGATGTGATGGGCGCCTGTCCCTGCGAAGACGGCGGAACGGTTTTGCTGCTGCGGACACAGCCTGTGCTTTTAGAGGATGCGCAGGAGGAAGCCTATGCGCGCCGGCAGAGAGAGACACGCTACCGGCTCAAAAAGCTCGCGGCGGATGGGACGATAGTTTTTGACATGGAGGTTACCGCATATCTGCAGACGGCTGTGTACAGTACGGCGGGTATATTTGATTTGCAGATATTTGCGGATAAAGAGAATGCAGTCTATGTCAGCGATAAAGCAAGCTGCGTGTGGGTGTTCGACAAGGAGGGGAATCATAGGACGTCTGTCGGGCTGCAAAAGGTGCAGGGCTTTGCTGCGGCTGTGCATATGCTGCCGGACGGAAGGCTGGGCGTGCTGTATCAGGGCGGCGGCATACAGGGAAACGGTATGCAGATGGCTTTTTACAATCCGAATACGGGACAGCTTATGGAAAACCATACCAATCTGCCGCAGGGCTGCCGGGACTTTTCGCCGGCGGCGGGAGCAGACGGCGGTATACTTTTAAGCGGCGGGGTGCTGTATGAATATAACTGCAAAACGAAGGAATGCAAAGAGCTGGTGAAGTGGTCGGACTATGGCATCAATGCGGATACTGTCCGGCAGGCGGCAGCGCTTACGGAGGGCAGGCTTGCAGTTTACTGTTCAGACTACAGAGAAGGCGCGGACAGTCTGCTGCTTTTCTTGGGACAGGATATCCAAAGCGGCGAAAATACGACCGGACCGGCGAAGGAGGTGCTCACGCTGGGCGCCATGTATGTCAGTCCTTTTTTGCGGGCGGCAGTGGTGCAGTTTAACAGGACAAATGAGCACTACCGAATCGAGATAAAAAGCTATGGGAGTACCGGCAACGCTTCCGCAGAAAACGGCGAGGATGCCAGAATGCGGTTTTACAGCGATATTATGACGGGCAATGCGCCGGATATGTTTTTAGCCGGAGAGGTCGATATGTCGCTGTTTGCCATGAAAGGGCTGATAGCGGATTTGTCTCCCTATCTGGAGGACGGCGCGGCGGTGAAGCGGGCGGATTTGTTTGATACGGTTCTTTCCGCCTACACGGTGGGGGATACGCTCTGTGCCATACCGGTCAGCTTCTGTATACGGACAATTGCCGGCAGGACCGCAGAGGTAGGCGGAGAATCCGGATGGACACTGGAAGAAATGATTGCCTTTGCGGAGGCGCATCCTAAGACGCCCCTCCTGCCCCGTGCGACAAAGAAGGAGATACTGGATGTCTGTCTGCTATTTGATTTTGACAGGTGGGTTGACTGGGAGACGGGAGAATGCTTTTTTGACACGCCGGAATTTAAAGAGGTGATGGCATTTGCCAACCGGTATCCGGCAGGAGAGGAGGCGAGCAACGGGCGGAAAATGGAGGAGATTATGGAGCATCGGGCGCTGCTGCATCGGTTTCATATTCAGCTTCTGCAGGACTGGCAGATGGAGACGCTGCTGTTTCAGGAACCCATAACGGTAATTGGTTATCCGTCTTCAGACAGGGGCGGTGTGTTCGTTGTGGGGTATGACGACGTCTGCATTAGCGCGTCCTCTCCCAATAAAGAGGCGGCGTGGTCCTTTATTGAAACGCTTCTGTCGAAAGAGTTGCAAAAGAGCAAGGAGCTTCCGCATGGCATTCCCATCAGGGCAGATGTCTTTGAAGAGAAGCTGGCGGAGGAGATGGAGCCTCATTACAAGCTTGACGCAAACGGCGAAGTGCTGCTGGATGAAAACGGCAAGCCCAAAGAAGAATCGCATGTGGGCGTTTTTGTGGGTGACATGGAGTTCTGGCTTTATGCCGTGACGCAGGAGGAGGCGGACGGTATCCGGCAGGTTATCAGCCGGATTGACGGCATGTATGATGAAAATAATATTTTGATGGAAATCATTCTGGAAGAAATAGAGCCCTATTTTGCCGGACAGAAGTCCGTGGACGAGGCGGCGGACATTATACAGAACAGGGTGCAGCTTTATCTGAATGAAAGCAGGTAATTTTTAGAAAACAGTGAAGCAGGAGGGCAGTATGGAAAATAAGAGAATAAAACGGGTTGTGGCAGGGCTGTTGGCAGCCCTCATGGTGTTTTCGCTTATAGCCTGCGGGAAGGAAGCCAATGAGGATGGTAAGAACGGGAACGGCGGTGGAGGCGGAACGCAAAACGCAGGCGGACAGACAGATGACGGCAGCTATGTCTATGCGCCAAAGTTTTACGATTTACCCTGTGATGCGTCAGCGGATACCGTGTGGTATAGCAGCGTTTCTTTTAAGGGAGACAGGCTGTACTATATTTGTTTTGCCTATCATTATGGCGAGGGGGAGAGTGTTGAGTGGTGTTACGTGGATACAGCCAATCCGGAGGCAGAGCCGGTGGTGGTGCTGGATTTGAAAAAGTATCGGGAATGGGGCGAAACGACTTCAACCAATGTGGGATACGCGTCCATGTGTGAGGACGGCGGGACGGTTCTGCTGCTGCAGCAAAGTCCTGTCATTCCGATGGATGCCACGGCAGAAGAACAGGCGCGTCTGACAAGGGCTGTTGTTTTCAGCTTAAAAAAGATTGCGGCGGATGGCACGGAGGTTTTTACCAAGGATATTACGGAATATCTGCGCACGGATAAGGACGCCGATTACTTACACGAGATGTTTACAGACAAGGAAGGAAATATTTATATCAGCAATCAGACAAATTGTGTGTGGGTATTTGATAAAGAGGGAAACCATAAGACAGACATTGATTTGTCTAATGTACAAGGATATATAGCGGCTGTCAATATACTGCCGGACGGCAGACTGGGGGTACTGCACCAAAATAATAACACGCAGTTAGAGGCTTACGATGCGGCTACGGGAAAATTAGTCGAGAGTTATAACAATCTGCCTTTCAATTGCAATAATGCGATTTTGGGAGAGGGACCGGGAGGCGGCATACTTTTAAGCGGCAATGGTTCCCTGTATGAATACAGCTTGGAGGAAAAGGAATACAGGGAGCTGCTAAAGTGGATGAACTGTAATATCAGTTCCGACAGCATACAACAGGTAAAGGCGATTGCGGATGGCAGGATTGCTGCTTTCAGTTCGGACTGGATAAAGGATGAAAACAGTCTGATTGTGATGGAAAAGACGTCGGCGGACAAGGCGGAAGAGAAGAAAGTTTTGACGCTGGCATGTATGAGTGTCAGCTCCATACTGCAGAGCGCGGTAGTAGAGTTTAATAAGACGAGCAGCGAGTATAGAATTGAAATATGGAATTACGGGGAAGGAATCGATTATTCTTCGGAAAGTGCATATGAGGATGCCAGAACGCTGTTTTACAACGAGATTCTGGCTGGGAATGTGCCGGATATGTTTCTGGCTGGGGATATCGACGTGCGGATATTTGCCGAGAAGGAATTGATTGAAGACCTGTCTCCCTATCTGGACGGCAGTACGACGGTGGGGCGGGAAGATTTGTTTGAATCTGTTTTAAATGCCTATACCATGAACCAGACGCTCTGTGCCATACCGGTGTATTTTATGGTGCAGACGCTTGCGGGCAGGGCTTCCGAAGTGGGGACAGAGAGCGGATGGACGTTAGAAGAGATGATTGCCTATGCAAAAGCACATCCGGAAACGCAGATTATGCCGAGCGCAACGAAGGTAAGTGTTTTGAGCACCTGTCTTTTGTATGATTTTGGCTCATGGGTTGACAGGGAGGCAGGGGAATGCTTTTTTGACACAGAAGAATTTAAAGCAGTGCTGGAATTTGCAAACAGGTATCCGGCGCAGGCGGAAAGCGGGCTTCCCGGTGAGCGGCAGCAGATTATAGACCGTATGGCGTTGCTGTATCCTTTGGGATTGGAGAATGCGAGGTCATGGCAGTTTGCAGTTGCAATGTTTCATGAGCCGATAACGGCGATAGGCTATCCTTCCTCCCATGCAAACGGGGTGCGCGCTTATGGGTTTGATGCTGTCTGCATCAGCGCGGCGTCGGAGAATAAAGAGGCGGCGTGGTCTTTTATTGAAACCCTGTTGTCGGAAAAAGTACAGGAGGATGAGCGCAGATGGAGTTTTCCTGTCAGGGTATCTACTTTTGAAAAGGAACTGGCGGAGTTGATGGAGCCGCAATATATGTATGATGAGAAGGGTGAAGTCCTGCTTGATGCAAACGGCAGACCGGTGGAACGTTCCAGCGCTGTTTATCGTTGGAGTGACGGCTATGAAGTAAGTGTATATGCCCTGACGCAGGAAGAGGCGGAGGGCATCAGGCATGTTATCAGCCAGATTGACGGTGTCTATGAATATGACGGAGGCATAATGGACATTGTTCTGGAAGAGACAGCCCCTTATTTTGACGGACAGAAGAGTGTGGAGGAAGCGGCGGATATTATTCAGAGCCGTGTACAGCTCTACCTCCATGAAGGCAGGTAGCGGGAGAGGAACACACAAAAAAAGGTGGTGGAAAAAACAGGCAGCGGCGCAGTGTGCGGGCTGCCTGTTTTGCATGGACGGATGTTGTAAGAAAAATGTCAGAAACTCTTAAGGTGACGGAGGTACTCCTGAAAGGTATAATGAAACTAAGAAAAATAAAGCATCCGGGTGGGAGGAAGACGAAATGAAAAACCAATTATTAAGACGGATAACCGCGATTTTGCTTGCAGGAATCATGGCGTTTTTGTGTGCGGCGTGCGGCAAGGATACGGAAACCGGCGGCAGTGAAAATAGCGGCAGCAGCGGCGGCAATAACGGCGGTGGCGGGGATAACGGCGGCTCGCAGAATGCAGGCTGGCAAGAAGACGACGGCGATTATGTCTATATCCCTCATTTTTATGATTTGCCTGCGGATTTGGAAGCAAATTATGTGTTGTACGGCAATGCCGCATTTGTCGGGGAGAGGATGTATTATACCTATACGATTCACAAAGACGGCAGTGCCAGCAGCAAGTGGTGCTATGTCGATACAGCAGGTCCGGAAAAGGAACCGGTAGTGGTGCTGGATTTGACGCAGTATGAAGTTTGGGGAGAGGATTTCTTAACCAGCGTAGTGAAGGCGGCTGCATGTGGGGATGGCGCCACTCTGCTGCTTTTGCAGACGACGCCTCTTATCCCGGAAGATGCGACGGACGAGGAGTATGCCCGCCAGCAGCGGGAGACTACCTATCACATCAAAAAGTTTGGTACGGATGGTGCGGAGCTTTTCGACGCGGATGTTACGGAGTACCTGCAAATGGCAAGCATGGACAGCATATATGCTTTGTCCGATATGCAGATGTTTGCAGATAAAGAGGGCGCCATTTATATCAGTGACAAGGCGAGCTATGTATGGGTGTTTGATAAGGAAGGAAACCATACGGCGGATATCGGCTTGTCCGGAATACAGGGATACGTGGCGGCTGTGAATATACTGCCCGACGGCAGAATCGGGGTGCTGCATCAGGGCAGCGGGGTACAGCTTTCTGTGCTGGATATCAAAACGGGACAGCTTTCCGAAACCTATAGCAATCTGCCCACCGGCTGCTACAATTCCAATCTGGGACAGGGACCAAGTGGCGGCATTCTCTTAAGCGACAATGGCAGCTTATACGAATACAGCATGGAGGCAAAGGAATACCGCAAGCTTTTAAAGTGGCTGGACGCGGATATCAGCGCTGACAATATCAAGCAGGTGGTATCGCTTGCGGACGGCAGGATTTGTGTTTACAGCTCCGACTGGGATGCAGGTACAAACAGCTTGATTATACTGGAAAGGGTATTGGCTGAAGAAGCAGCGGAGGAGGAAGTTCTGACGCTTGGCTGCATGAACGTCAGTGCGAATCTGCAGGCAGCGGTGGTGGAATTCAACAAGACGAGCGATAAATACAAAATTGAGATAAAAAGCTATGGAGAATCCGTGGATACTTCTTCGGACGAAGCGTATGAAGCTGCAAAAACACTGTTTTACAGCGATATCATAACGGGCAACGCTCCCGATATGTTTGTGGCTAAGGATATTAATCTGAAGCTGTTTGCGGGAAAGGGACTGATTGCAGATTTGTCACCTTATCTGGATGGCAGTACGGTGGTGGGGCGAAAAGATTTGTATGAGACCGTTTTAAACGCATATACCGTGGACGGTACACTCTGTGCCATACCGACAAGCTTTGCGATACAGACGCTTGTGGGCAGAACCTCCGAGGTGGGGGAGGAGCCGGGCTGGACGCTTGCCGAGATGATTGCCTTTGCAGAGGCGCATCCGGAAACGCCGATTCTTCCCTATGCGATAAAGCAGAATGTGCTGGGGAGCTGTATGATGTTTGATTTTACATCGTGGGTTGACTGGGAGACAGGAGAATGCAGCTTTGACACGCCGGAATTTAAGGCATTGATGGAATTTGCAAACCGGTATCCGGAAAACGCGGACGAGAGTCTTCCCATGGGGGAGATACAGATTATGGAGCATATGGCACTGCTGCATCCCTTCGGGTTAAACGACCCGCAGTCCTGGCAGTTAGAGACGCAGCTGTTTGGTGAGCCCGTGACGGCAATCGGATACCCTTCTGCCGAATCAAACGGCGTGCTTGCCTTTGGAAACGATGCCGTCTGTATCAGCGAGACCTGCCGGAACAAAGAGGCGGCGTGGTCCTTTATCGAAAGTCTGCTGACCGAAGAGGCGCAGAGCAGTGACAAGCTGTGGAGTATTCCCATCAGGATATCCGTCTTTGAAAAGGACTTGGAGGAGGCGATGGAGCCGGTTTATATGTATAACGCAAAGGGTGAAGTCCTGCTTGATGCAGACGGCAATCCGTTGCAGCGTGCCCATAATACTTATGTGTGGGGCGATGAACTTGAAATCAAATTATATGCCATAACGCAGGAGGAGGCAGATGGCATTCGCTTTGTCATCAGCCAGATTGACGGTCTCTATGAGTATGATGCCAATCTGATGAATATTGTTTTGGAAGAAATAGCGCCTTATTTTGCCGGACAGAAGAGTGCGGACGAGGTTGCCGGTATTATCCAGAGCCGTGTGCAGCTCTATGTCAATGAGAGCAGGTAGGCAATTTGGAAAAAAGGAGGAAAAAGAGGATGGAAAATAAATTTTTAAGAAGGCTTGCAGCAGTGTTTCTTACAGGTATCATGGTACTGGGGCTTACCGCCTGCGGCGGGGAAAAAGGCGGCAGGGAAGAGGATGCTTCTGACAGTCAGAATACAGGGCAGGAAGACACAGGGGGCAGTCAGGCGGTGCAGAACGGAAATGACTCGCCGATTGTAATCGGCGGCATTGACGCGGACGGGCTTTATGATATAAGCGTGGCGGAACAAACCGTAGCTTCCCCCTTACAGGAGGGAGAGTCTTTCCTTGGCGCGCAGTATTATAACGGGGAGAGAATTTGGTTTCTTGGAAATGAGGAGGGCAGCGTTTTCTGCTACCATGAGGACACGGAGGAGCGGGAGCTTCTTTTGGAAGAGGTGTCGGCGCTTTACCGCACAGGGTATACCTGGTACAGGGATGCAGATTATTTTTACACCTACAGCCGAAACGTGCTGGCTGTGCTGCGGACAGACGGGGAAGAGGCGTACACGCTGCGTCTGGACGGAAGAATCATCGACGTCAGCATGACGAAAGAAGGCGGTATGGTGTTGGCTGCGGAGGACAGCACCGGATTTGGAATTGTGCTGCAGGCATTTGACAGAGAAAACGGGACGCTGTCTAACGGGTATCCGTTGTCCGACTGCGGCGGATTGGCAGAGGGTGCCGCGAAGGGGGTATTAATCAAAAATTCTGAAGGCTTGTATGATTTTGATATGGCAAGCGGAGAAAAAACATGGTATGTGAAGTGGAACGGCACTTCTTACAATCCCTATGGGAGCGGCAGGTTATTTTATGCATTCCGGATAACGCAGGAGGGAGTGGTAGAGCAGCTTGAAGGGCAGGAGGGAACCTTCTATGCGGCGGACCTGACAAAGATAAGTCCGGAGGAAATGGGAAAAATACCGTTGGTGTTTCGTGTAGGCTTTGCCAATACGGGTCTAAAGCTGCTGGTGGCAAGGTTTAATCAGGAGAATCAGGAATATCATGTGTTTATACAGGACGGCTTTACACAGGATGGCTTTGTGGAGCGCAACGATATGGAGATTGCAACGGGAAAAGGACCGGATTTGTTTTCGGAGGATGCCGTATCGGATATCTATTCTCTTGCGGCAAAAGGCGCGCTGGAAAATCTGGAGCCTTATTTAGAGCAGGATGGCATTGACAGGGAAGATTATGTTTTGGCAGCGTTTCAGAGTCTGGGCAGAGAAGATGGCATCTACTATGCAGGCTATGAAACGGAGGTCTCCACTATGTATATCAGGGAGGAACTGGCGGGCAGTACTTTGGAGGCTCTTCTGCAATCCATGGAGGACTATGAAGGACAGGCGGTTTTCAATTCCGATTATAATTATACGCCGAATAAGCTTTTGGGATATTTTTTCCAGATGTCGGATGATTTTTACGGTATGGTGAATTGGGAAGAAAAAACCTGCGATTTCAGCGGAGAGCTGTGGGAACGGATACTGCAGACGGTGAACCGGTACGGTGTGACAGACAGCAACTGGCAGTGGGAAGAGATTGCCATGCGGGTAAGCTGCGGCAGGCTGCATATGTTTGCAGCGGACGATGCAGCCGCCATGCAGGAGGGTATGGTGATGGCGGGCTTTCCGACGGAAAGTGGGATGGCAAACCCGCTGTATCTGTACGGCATTTCCATCAATGCGGCATCCGCGCACAAGGAAGGGGCGTGGCAGTTTATCCGGTTTGTGCTGGAAGAAGAAAACCAGAAGCTGGTGGAACAGGATTTCCGTCTGCCGGTTCATGAAAAGACGCTGCAGGAGTATGTAGAAAGAGAAGCCGCTGAGCCGAACGGATTTATGGCTTCTGCCTCCCCCGCGGAGGAAGTCTACGTGTCAGAAGACCAGTTGGAGAGATTTTGGGAATGCCTCGATAAGGGAGAACTTGTGCCCCGCAGGACAGAGGCAGTTCTTGCCATTATCAGAGAAGAGGCGGCACTTTACTTTACGGGGGACAAAACGATAGAAGAAGTCAGCGATGTGATAGAAAACAGGGTTAGGCTTTATCTTGCGGAGCAGGATTAGCAGCGGGTCTTTGGGAGAGGCTGCCTCTTTTGGAAAGGAAAATACCGAAAGAGGCAGTCGTTTTGTCTTACGGATTATTTGTATTTCTATTGAATTTTAATACGATAAATGGTATTCTCTGTATGATACATTCCGCAATAAAAAGAATATCTTCATAAATTCTTAAGGTGACGGCACAACATATATGGTCTATAATAAGGAATGGAAAAGAGTTTCCTACAATATCATGTATGCAGATAAGAGAAATTGTGCATGGACAGGAGCGGATATGACGATAAAACATAAATGGATAAAGAGAATACTTGCGGGAGCGCTTGCAGGGATGCTTTCCTTTTCTCTGGCGGCGTGCGGCGGAAAAGCCTCCGATGACAGCAATGGCGGTACACAAAATGCAGGGAACGGCAGCCAGCCGCAGGGCGGGCAGACGGAGGGCTATGTGTGGGTGCCCAGATACTATGAGCTGCCGAAGGATGCAGAAGACGTCTGGTACGGTGATTTCTCCTTTGTGGGAAACAGCGTCTATTACAGGGCGGATTTCTATGGGGAAGCATCCCACAGCAGCCTGATGAAGCTTGACTTAAATGCTGCGTCGGCAAAGCCGGTGGAGGTGTTTAACTTTAGCGGGATTGAAGGAACGGAGGAAGCCGCGGAAAGCGGGATGCAAAATCGCGTAAGCTGTGTGACGGCATGTGAGGACGG
Organism: uncultured Lachnospiraceae bacterium; assembly: GCA_910578335.1. Lineage (GTDB taxonomy): Bacteria > Bacillota > Clostridia > Lachnospirales > Lachnospiraceae > Acetatifactor. Next base: position 15,197 of record CAJTPU010000006.1, read on the forward strand.
CAGCATTTTACTGGTGTTAAGAAGCTCTCCCGTTATGTCGGAGAATGCGACGGAGGCTGACTGGGAGCGGCGGGAGAGAGAAACGGTATACCATGTGAAGAAGCTTGCGGCGGACGGACAGGAGAGCTTTGACGTGGATATAACGGAATTCCTGTTTATGGCGCAGGAGCAGCCATATCCGCAGGATATCGTGGCGGACAAAGAAGGTAATTTTTTTATTCACAATGGCAGCAGTTATGTATGGGCATTCGATAAGGATGGAAATCATACGGCGTCCGTGCCTGTCGCACAGAGCGGACAGTGGGGGTATATTCAGGCGCTGGGAATTCTGCCGGATGGCAGGGCAGCAATGCTGCAGAGCGGCTCGGGAGATATGTCCCTGATGGTATACAATGCCGATGCAAAGCAGTTTTCGGATGTTTACGATAATCTGCCCGACTGTTACAATTCCGATATCTCCGCAGGGCCTAACGGCGGCGTTCTGCTAAAGGGCGACGGCAAGCTGTATGAGTATGATTTGGAGAAAAAGGAATATACGGAGCTGCTTAGCTGGCTGAGCTGCGATATCAATCCGGATTATGTGCAGGCTTATGCGGCTCTGTCAGACGGCAGAATCGGCGCTTATACTTCGGACTGGGATACGGGAGAAAGCAATCTGGTTCTCATGACGTATACGCCCGCTGCCGAGGTAGTGCAGAAGGAGACTATCACGCTGGGCTGCATGAGCCTTAACCAGTCATTGCAGTCGGCGATTGTAAACTTTAACAAGTCAAGTGATAAGTACAGGATTGAGGTAAAGGAATATGCGGCTTCTGTTGACTGGTCGGTGGAAAATGCGTATCAGGATGCACGGACGCAGTTCTTTAACGATATTCTGACAGGCAATGCGCCCGATATGTTTGCGGCGTCCGACGTTGATTTGAAGTTGTTTGCCCAGAAGGGGCTGATAGAGGATTTGACGCCGTATCTGGAGAACAGTGCGGTAGTAAAGCGCGCGGATTTGTTTGAGTCCGTGTTGAATGCCTATACCATCAGCGGCACGCTTACCACGGTGCCGGTGAGCTTTCAGGTGTCAACTCTGGTAGGCAGGGTATCCGAGCTGGGAGAAGAGCCCGGATGGACGATGGCGGAGATGATTGACTATGCGGACCGGTATCCGGATGCAGAGATTTTTCCTCATGCGACCAAGGACGGTGTGTTAAGCGACTGCCTGATGTTTGATTTTGATACCTGGGTGAACTGGGAGACCGGAGAGTGTTTCTTTGATACGCAGGAATTTAAAGATGTGCTGGAATTTGCCAACAGGTTCCCAGAGGAGGCGAACTATGAAGGTCCTTCAGAGCCGATATTGCTGATGAATCATAAGGCGCTTTTGTCGGAGGCTTCTTTTTCAGACCCGCAGCAGTGGCAGGTGCTGACAAGAATGTTTGACGAGCCGGTGACGGCAATCGGATTTCCTTCCTCCAATTCCAACGGCGTGCTGACAATGGGACAGGATGGCATCTGCATCAGCGCTTCCTCTCAGAATAAGGAAGCTGTCTGGGCGTTTATAGAATCCATGCTGACGGAGGAAGCGCAGACGGCAGACAGATTTATGTGGGGATATCCCATACGGGTATCTGCTTACAACAGCAAAATGGAAGAGGCAATGAAGGCGGACTACCGGCTGGATGAAAACGGGGAGCCCGTATTGGACGAAAACGGAGAGCCGATAGAGCTGTCACATAGCAGCTATGGCTGGGGGAATGACTTCGAGATAGATATTTATTCGGTAACACAGCAGGAAGCGGATTCTATTTTGAAGCTTATCGGTCAGGTGGACGGAATATATTATTACAATGAGAACCTGATGAGTATTATCTCGGAGGAGACCGCGCCTTATTTTGCAGGGCAGAAGAGCGTGGATGAGGTGGTGGACATTATCCAGAGCCGCGCGCGGATATATATTAACGAAAGCAGATAAATGGCGAAACATTCTTTATGGAGATGGGAGCGTTTTACAGTGCGTAGAGAAAAAAAGGGAATCACGCCGACAAAGGTAAAAAAGCCGGCGCGGGTAAGGACAAAGGCGACAAAGCGCCTGCGAAAACAGAAAATAGGCTCGGGGTTGTATCTTGCCCCCAGCTTTCTGGGGGTCATGATGTTTTATATCATACCTTTTGCCGTGATTATATTTTATTCCATGGTGGATAACCCCATCAGCAAGCATTTTGTGGCGCTTGACAATTACACCAGGGTGGCGCAGAATGCCGCCTTCAAGACGGCTGTCACCAATACCGCCGTATTTTCTGCGATTGCGGTGCCCCTCGCAGTGGTGCTTTCTTTGATGCTCGCCATGGTGTTGGATAGCAAGCTGCCGTTCAGGAGCCAGTTTAGAACCTTTTTTCTTAGCCCCATGATGGTACCGGTGGCTTCCATCGTATTGATATGGCAGGTACTGTTCCACTACAACGGAGCCATCAATGATGTGCTGGTGGCGCTGGGCGGCGGCAAGATAGACTGGATGAAGTCGCAGTACTCGCAGATAGTGATTATTATTTTGTTTTTGTGGAAGAATCTTGGCTACAATATGATTCTGTTTATGGCGGCGCTTGCAAGTATCCCAAGGGATATTCTGGAAGTGGCGCGCTTAGAGAGTGCCACCTCCTTACAGACCTTCTTCTACATCAAGCTGCGGTATCTGTCCTCGACCATCCTGTTTGTGACGATTATGTCCCTGATAAACTCCTTTAAAGTGTTCAGGGAGATATACCTCCTTACAGGCGACCATCCGTACGACTCGATTTATATGCTGCAGCACTTTATGAACAATGCCTTTGCTTCCCTTGATTATCAGAGGCTGTCCGCGGCTGCGATACTGATGTCTCTGGTTATGATTGTCATTATCGGCACGCTGTTTCTTGTGGAAAATCACTTCGGAAAGGATGTGGAAGGATGAGCAGAAACGGAAGAGAAAAACCGGAGCGGGCTTTTTCGGCGGAGCGTGCCAGAAATGCAGCGAAGCGGAAGAAACGGATACATATTGTCAAAATCGCAATTGCAACGCTGGTGGCGACAGCCTTTGCCGTGTTGTTCCTTATGCCAATCATACTGACAATTACCAATTCCTTTATGTCTGCCTCCGAAATATCCGCCAATTACGGTTCGGTATTTGCAACCAATTCACGAGGCGGAAAGGTCTATATATCCGAAAAGGTGAATTTAAAATTTATTCCGGATATGGTGTCCTTCAGCCAGTATATAACGGTTTTGTTTAAAAGCCCGGAATATCTGTTAAAGTTTTGGAATTCCGTTGTTCTGGTAGGACCTATCGTGGTGTTTCAGCTTTTTGTTGCGGCACTTGCCTCCTATGGCTTTACAAGGTATAGGGGGCGGATTCGGGAAATTATCTTTTTCTCGTATATTATATTGATGTTAATGCCTTATCAGGTAACGCTGGTGCCCAATTATCTGGTGGCGGGCTGGTTTAAGACACTGGATACGTATTGGGCGATATGGCTGCCCGGCATCTTTTCACCCTTTGCCGTATTTCTGCTGACAAAGTTTATGCGGCGTATTCCGACGTCCGTGATAGAAGCGGCGCAGATTGACGGCGCAGGCGAATGGCAGATATTTAAGAGGGTCTGCATGCCGCTCTGTAAAGGCGCGGTGTGTTCGGCGGCGATTCTTGTATTTATCGATTACTGGAATATGGTGGAACAGCCGCTGATTCTTTTGTCCGATGCGGAAAAGCATCCGCTGTCGGTGTTTTTAAGTAAAATCAATGCCGGAGAAATCGGTCTTGCATTTGCGGTAGCGACCATTTACATGGTTCCCAGCCTGCTGGTTTTCCTGTATGGAGAAGAATATCTGGTAGACGGAATCACTTATCAGGGTGGTATAAAAGGTTAAGAGCCAAGGAGGAAGAAAATGAACGAGAAAAAAGGCAAACGGAGAGAGTGGGTCAAGACAGCCGCCATCATATTCTTATCAGTGCTGCTGGTGCTGACGTTTTTCTCCAATACAATCATGAATTATTCCCTGCCGGAGGTAGCAGTTCAGTATATTACTTCCGGTACGATAACTGCCAAGGTTCGGGGAACAGGTACCGTGGAGAGCGGAGATTTGTACGAGGTCAAGGCAACGGAGAGCCGCAAGGTGCAAAGTGTGGAGGTTCGTGTGGGAGACCATGTGGAGATAGGCGACGTTATCTGCTATCTTGCCGATGAGGAGAGCGAGGAACTCAAAGCGGCGAGAGAAGGATTAAAGCCGCTGCAGGATGCACTGGATACGGCGCAGCAGGCGTATAATGCGGCGCTGCTCACCGGAGATTTGAGCGTTTCCATTATGCAGGGCGCGGGCAGTGCGGATTCCATAAACAGCTACCGCAACAGGCTGATAGAGCTGCAGACCGTGGTAGAGAATCTGCAGAGACAGTTAGAGGAGACGGAGCCGGCATATAACACGGCGAAGGAAGCCAAGGAAGCAGCGGATTTGGCGCTTGCGGAGGCACAGAACAAGCTGAACAACATAACTTCATGGATACAGTACAATCAGGACGTCAGCAGCGGCAACCCCGGTGTGGCGGATTTGATAAAGCAGAAGAATGAAGCGCAGCAGATAGCGCTTGAGGCGCAGAACACAGCGAACCGTGCGGCAGCGGAGCTTCAAAGGATAGAAACGGAAAGAGGTAAAATTGAAGCGCAGCTTACCGCGGCACAAAACGATGTGAAGGCGCTTGCAGGCGATATCAACACGGCGCTGAGCTTAAGCAAGTTAAACGATGCGATTAAGGATGCAAGGGCAGAAATCGCAAAGCAGGAAGAGAAGATAGCGGAGCTGGAGGCAAAGGCGGTAGGCGCTTCCATTACGGCGGAAATTGCAGGCACCATCACCTCCATCAATGTGGTGGCGGGCGGCAAGACCACCAATGGCACCGAGTCCACGGTGGCGGTTATCCAGCCGGAGGGGAAAGGCTTTACCTTGAGCTTCTCTGTTACCACGGAGCAGGCAAAGCGGATTTCCGTAGGCGACCCTGCCGAATTGGTGAATGCATGGTGGTACAACAATGTGACGGCGACAGTTGCATCCATCAAACCCGACCCGTCAGACCCTTCGAGAAAGAAACTGGTAACTTGTAATCTGGACGGCGATTTGACTGCCGGGCAGACCTTAAGCTTGCAGATTGGACAGAGAAGCCAGAATTATGATATGATAGTGCCGAACAGTGCCATCAGAGAGGACAACAACGGTAAATTTATTTTGGTTGTGGAGGCAAAGAGCAGTCCTTTGGGAACCCGTTATTATGCGGTCAGATATGATGTAGAGGTACTGGCTTCCGACGATACGCAGTCAGCCATAAGCGGTGGACTGTACGGTTACGAGTCTGTTATCACAACCTCCACAAAACCCGTGGAAGCGGGACAGCTTGTCAGACTGCCGGATTAAGGGAGGCACTTAAATGTTAAAAAAATTCATGCAAAGGCTGTCTGCCAGAGATATTGTGCTCTTCGGAAGCGGGCTTGCAGCGCTGATTTTGGGGTTTGTAATGGTTGGAATCGGCAGGCACAAGGCTGGCAGTCTGGATACGCAGGATATGGCTGCAAGGTGGGCTGCAAATGGGAAAGCCTCGCAGATTAGCTGCTTCTTTTCGCGGGAGTCGGGGGTGAATGCGGACAGCATCGTCAGCTTTGAACATGCACTGGATAAAGCGCTGGAGGAGGCTTCGATTGTGTCGGAGTCTGAAAATGCGAATGCCCGCCTGTGGGCGGATGCCTATAGTGCCATGGGCAAAATAACGATACAGAGTAACCGTGCGTCCATGGAAGTGCAGGCGGTGGGAATCGGCGGTGATTTTTTCCTGTTTCATCCGCTCAAGCTGCAGTCGGGTTCTTACTTTTCCGGCAATGATGTGATGAAGGATTATGTCATTTTGGACGAAGACGCCGCATGGCAGCTTTTTGGTTCTAATGATATAGCAGGACAGTATATCACAATAAGGGGAGTCCCTCATATTGTGGCAGGCGTCATTGAGCGCGAGGAGGGCAGGCTGGCAAAGGCGGCAGGCTTACAGTCTTCTGTTGCCTATGTCTCCTATGAGACCTTAAGCGAGTATGGAACGGATTACGGACTCAATACCTATGAGATTGTTATGCCCAATCCCGTGAGCGGGTATGCGAAGCAGTACGTGGCGGAGCATATCGGCGTGGCGGAAAACGAAGTGGAGATAGTGGAAAACAGTACCCGCTACAGGCTTTCTTCCCTTTTTAAACTGTTGATGCAGTTTGGCACCCGTTCCATGAACGGTAAGGCGATTATTTATCCTTACTGGGAAAATATTGCAAGGGGGAATGAAGACATATTGGGGCTTTTGCTTATCTTTGCGGTGCTGTTCTTTTTATATCCTGCGTTGCTGTTGCTCATTGTGCTGATAAAGGCATGGAAGCACAGGACATGGACGGCAAAGAGTGTGTGGCTTTCTATTAGGGATAAGATTGACAGGCTGCGGGAGCGGCGCTGGGCGGCGCAGAAAAGGCGCAAGGAAAAGAAGGCGGCGGGGGCAGGAGAGCCAAAGGAGCCAAAGGCACCAAAGGAGCCTAAAGCACCAAAGAAGCCCAAGGCACCGAAGGAGCCAAAGGCATCGAGGGCGCCCAAGAAACCGAAGGAGCCCAAAGCACCAAAGGAGCCCAAGGTTCCTAAGAAATCCAAGGAGCCTAAGGCGCCAAAAGAGCCCGTGGTAATGCAAAAGCAGGAACAGGATGAGGCAGAAAACAGCCTGTAATTGCTATGATGTGGAGACTTATGGAGGTCTAAGACAGAAAGTCGAAGACCTCTTTAGGCAGTTATAGAAGGGAAGGAAAAAGGAGGAACATTATGAAAAAATGGAAAGGTGCGGTGTCTCTGCTGCTGGCGGCGGTAATGGTCTTTGGTCTTGCCGGCTGCGGCGGCGGGAAGTCAAATATTGATGCCAACGCGGAATCGAAGAAATATGTATACCGCCTGCAGGACATTGAGTCAAATTTGCTTACGAGCGAAGTGAATGTGAGCAGCGTGTATTATGGAAACGGCAAAATTTATATTTTAACGACGCAAAATTACTGGGATGAGAAGACAGGCTGGGTAATGAATCTCATATCCATGAACGAGGATGGAAGTGAGGAGCAGACCGTAGAGATTATGAGTACCCTGCGGGATAATCCGGACTGGCAGCCCGGCGTTGAGGAGCCGGATTATGGCATAGACCCTCTTTCCTCCGTTGTCACGGAACCGGAATCGACACCGGAGCCTGATGCCGGAACCGGTGAGGAGCCGGCGGAGGAGGATGTACCCGACGAGCCGGCAGACGACGATATGACGGCGCCCCAGGATGAGCCGACGGTTTATTACAACAGCTATATCAGCCAAACCCTGCTGACGGATAAGTATGTATATGCAGTCACACAAAATGAGTCTTACTCTTTCGACAGCAATGGTAATTACGTGCCGGGTGAAAATACGCTGATAATGTATATCTACAATCAGCAGGGAGAAAAGCAGGGCGAAGTGATGATAAACGACGACCCTGAAAGCTATGTGTGGATACGCGATATGTGTGCAGACGCGGAGGGCAATGTTGCACTTTCTCTTGAAGAAGAGATATGGGTCTATGACGCGCAAGGAAAGCTGATGACTAAAATCCCTGTTGATACGTCACAGATGTATGTGGAGCGGGTACTTGTAGATAAAGACGGCTTTTTAAACCTGATATGCTACAACAATGAATGGACGAAAATTACGGCAAAAAAATATAACATGAAGACGGGAGCGGCGGGAGAAGAGGTAGAACTGCCGGGCAGTCTGACAAATTTCGGCTTAAGACCGGGACGGGAATGGGACTTTTTAGCATCAAACTCCAACGGTATCTACGGTTATAATATCGGGGATGCAGAAGCGACCCAGATTTTAAGTTATATCAATTCCGATTTGGACAATTCAAGTATCAATGAGGTTTATGAGATGGGGGAGGGGAAGCTGTTCTTTATCTATACCGATGAAGAGTGGAATACCTGTATGGCTGTGGGGACTTATGTGCCGCCTGAGGAGATTCCCGACAAAGAAGCGATTATGCTTGCCTGCTCCTACTTACCCTGGAATATGCGCAGAAGGATAGTTGCCTTTAACAAAGAGAGCGAGCAGTACCGTATTGTAGTAAATGATTATTCCGTCTACAATACGCAGGAGGACTATACCGCAGGTATCACAAAGCTGAACAATGATATTATATCCGGGCAGATGCCGGATATCCTGATACTGAGCAGTGAAATGCCGGTGGATTCCTACATTGCAAAAGGATTTTTGGCGGATATCGGCAAAATGATTGAAGAAGACGAAGAGCTTCACATGGAAGATTACATGACGAATGTGTTTGAAGCCTATTCCGTAAACGGCAAGCTTTACAGCATTGTTCCTGCGTTCAGCATCGCAACTGTCATGGGCAAAACCGCCGATGTGGGCGAGACGCCCGGCTGGACACTGGCAGATTTGAAGGCTTTGATGGAAGCGCATCCTGAGGCAAGCGCATTTGGGCGCTCAACCGTGCGGAGTGAAATTCTCTGGAATATCATGGGCTTTTCCGGTTCCCGTTTTGTGGACAGGAGCAGCGGAAAGTGTCATTTTGATACGCAGGAGTTCATCGACTTACTGGAGTTTATGATGCTGTTCCCCGAAGAATTTGACTACGAGAGTGAGGGCGAGGACTATTGGAAGGATTATGACACACAGTACAGAAGCGGCAAGACGCTTTTGATGAATACGCATTTTAGTAATTTTGACAATTATATTTACTGGGCGCACGGAATGTTTGGCGAGCCGGTGACGATGATTGGCTTCCCCGCAGAGGAAGGAATCGGCGCGGCAATCAGCGCGGAGAGTCAGTATGCCATTTCGGCAAGGTCTCAGAATAAAGAGGGCGCATGGGAATTTTTGCGCTACTACCTGACAGAGGAATATCAGAAGAGTGATGAGATGTATGGTATGCCTGTTCTGAGAGAAGCGATTTTAGAAGATATAGAGGTGGCGAAAGAGAGACCTTACTGGGAGAATGAAGACGGCACAAAGGAATACTATGACAGAACCTACTGGATTGGGGACGAGCAGATTATTTTGGAGCCGCTTTCCGACGAGGAAGCAGATACCCTGCTTGCCTACATTGAATCCGTTACGGTATCGAATTATTATGACGAGAGCCTTTTGAACATTATTCAGGAGGAGACGGAAGCCTTCTTTAAGGGCGATAAGAGCGCAGCGGACGTTGCTGAAATCATCCAGAGCCGTGCACAGGTCTATATCAACGAAAGCAGGTAATGTGCTTCAGTCAGTGTATGACCGTGTTCGCGAAGCCAGCGCCTGTGCGCAGCATAGTCCGGCATGATGCCGGCAACCTTGTTCCAGAAGGCGTCGGAATGATTCATATAGGTCAGATGGCAGAGCTCGTGGACAATGACGTAGTCGGAGACCTCGGGCGGCGCCATCATAAGCCGGTAATTAAAAGACAGAGTACCCGTTTGGGAGCAGCTTCCCCAACGGGTTTTCTGATTTCTGATGGAAATTCTTTCGTAGGAGCCGCCTGTCTGCTTCTGCAGCTCGGCACAGCGCTTGGGAAAATATAGTTTGGCGGCGTTTAAGAAGCGTTTCTGCAGGATTTCAGCCTGCTTTTGCTGTACGGGAGAGAGCGCCGGCGCAGTATCGGCAAGTCGTAAGAGCAGTTTGTTCCGGTTCTTGTATATCCACTCTCTTTTTTCTTCAATAAAGGACTGCGCACTGTGCAGGCTGGTATAAAAGGGGACGCGCACGTGTACCGTGGCGTCCTCCTTTATTTGTATGCCGATGCTTTTTCTGTCTGCAAAATGAATGGTGCAGGGAATTACCTCTCCTTCTGCAGCGTACAGGTCATAGATGTAATCTTTCCTCTGTTTCATAAACGGTCTTCCTTCTGCATTTTCACGCCAGTTTTAGATGGCAAACTGCGCCATATACAAATCGTAGTAAGCACCTTTTTTGGCAATCAGCTCTGCGGCGTTTCCCTGCTCTAAAATGCCGCCCTTGTCGATGACAAAGATACGGTCCGCTTTCTGGATGGTGGAAAGCCGGTGGGCGATGACAAAGGAGGTTCTGCCTGCAAGCAGGGTTTCGATGCCCTTCTGTACCAGAAGCTCCGTCTGGGTGTCGATGCTGGAGGTTGCCTCGTCCAGTATCAGAATGCGGGGCTTGGAGACGAAGGTGCGGGCAAAGGCGAGGAGCTGCTTTTGTCCGATGGAAAGCCCGCCGCCTCTTTCCGTGAGAACGGTGTCATAGCCTTTTTCCAGCTTTTCAATGAAGCCATGGGCGCCGACTGCTTTTGCCGCTTCCATAATTTCCTCGTCCGTGGCGTCAAGCCTGCCGTAGCGGATATTTTCCTTGACGGTGCCGGAGAAGAGGAAATTGTCCTGTGTCATGATGCCCATATTGCTGCGCAGGCTTTCCAGCGTAACGTCCCGCACATCTACTCCGTCAATCAGCACATGCCCGCCTGTGGCGTCGTAGAAACGGCTAATCAGATTGACAATGGTAGTCTTGCCGGCGCCGGTAGGTCCCACCAGCGCGATGGTTTCCCCGGGCGTAATATGAAAGTTTACATGTTCGAGCACCTTGATGTCCGGCGCGTCCGTGTAGGCAAAGGTAACATCCTCAAAGGAGACTTCGCCGGTGACGTCCGAAAGCGTCTCGGCGTTTTCCTTGTTCGTGATGGCGGGCGGGGTATCCAGCACCTCGAAAATACGGTCAGCAGCGGCAATGTTGGTAATAATCTGGTTGTAAAAGCTGCTTAAGTTGGCAATCGGGTTCCAGAACATATTAATGTAGTAGCCGAAGGCAATTAAAAGACCTGCCGATATGCTGTCTATGCCCAGTACCATAATGCCGATGTAGTAGAGCGCAATCGTGCTCACGCCCCAGCAGATGTCAATCAGGGGACCGAAAGCGTCATTTAAGCGCACTGCGCTTTTGAAAGCGTTAAAATGTTCAGCCACAAGCTCGTGGAAGGTCTTTTTGGTCTCTTCCTCCGCGGTAAAGCTCTGGATAATGCGGATGCCGGAGATGTCCTCGTGGATAAAAGCGTTTAAGTTGGAGGATTTTTTCCGAAAAGAGCGCCAGCGCTTGTGGGAAAGCGTGGTGATAAGGGTAAGCCCCACAATCAGTACGGGAAGTGTGGACAGGCTTGCCAGAGCCAAAAGCGGGCTTTTTGCCACCATAATGACCACGACGGCGCATATGGTGATAAAGTCCGGTATCAGTGTGGTGACGCTGTTGTTTAACACTTCCTTTAAGGAGTTGATATCTCCGATGATACGGGAGAGTATCTTGCCGGTCGGACGGCTGTCAAAAAAGTGAAAGTCAAGGGTCTGGATATGGGTGTAAAGCTCCTGGCGCACCGTAAGCAGTACGCTGTTGCAGACCTTTGCCATCACATACATACGAAGCTTTACTAAAAATATCATGGTGACATTTAAGGCTACGGCAAAGAGAATCAGAAAAAGCAGTCCTCTGTAGTTGCCTTTTGCAATATAATCGTCGATGGCGGACTCGATAATCAATGGGTTTAACAGGGAAACCACCACGCAGTATGCCATGATGAAGAGCACGCCGACAATTTCTTTTTTATAGTGCAGAAGATAGGAGAACAGCCGGAGAAGCGTTTTCAGTTTTCCGGTTTCCACTGTCTTCTCATCATCTTTAAATGAGTTGATGGGCATAAGTTTACGCCTCCTTTTCCATTAAAAATTCGCCGTACTGCGCCATATAGGTTTCGTAGTACAGACCGCGTTTTCCTAACAGCTCCTCGTGGGTGCCGCGCTCCGCAATATGCCCGTCCTCAAGAAAGATGATTTCGTTGGCGTGACGGACCGCGCTGATGCGGTGGGCGATAATGATTTTGGTTGTATCCTTCAATTCTTTTAAGGTCTTGAAGATTTCATGCTCCGTCTCCATGTCGAGGGCGGAGGTAGAGTCGTCCAAGACCAATATCGGTGCCTTTTTGGACAGCGCTCTCGCAATGCTGATGCGCTGTTTCTGCCCGCCGGAAAGCCCGACGCCCCGCTCGCCGATAACGGTATCATATTGGTTGTCGAGCTGCTCGATAAACTCACTTGCCGAGGCAGCGCGCGCCGCTTCCATTACAGCACTTTTGTTGATAAATTCCCGCTTTCCCAGACGGACATTTTCGTCGATGGTGTCGGAGAAGAGGAATACATCCTGCATAACGGGCGAGATGCTTGCGCGAAGCTGTTTTAAAGAAAGCTTTGTAATATCCGTATCTTCCAGAAAAATACTGCCTTCCGAACATTCGTAAAGCCGCTGCATCAGGTAGAGCAGGGAGCTTTTGCCGGAGCCGGTAGCGCCCATAATGCCGAGCGTGTTGCCTGCTTCCACCGTAAAGGAAATATCCGAGAGGATTTCCCTGTTTTCCCGTTTGAAGCTGACGTGGGAAAAAGCAAGTTTTCCGTTTATCTTAGGCAGGGTAACGGGATTTTCCGCATCCTTGATGGCGGGCTGCTCCTTGTAAAGCTTTTTGAGCTTCTTGTTGGAAGCGATGGCGGCGGAAAAGCTGTTGGTCAGCCAGCCAAGCATTTCCATCGGCCATACGATATTGGTGGAGTACTGGACAAAGGCGCCCAAATCCCCAAGGGTAAATTCTCCGGTCTCGCCGCCGCCGTAGATAAAGAAGTAACCGCCTAAAAGCAGGACAAGCAGGGGCAGGAGCTTGCTTACCAGAGAAAACAGGGGGTGGTATTTGACGAACACCCGCGACTGCTGCATATTTAAGTCGTAATATTTTTTGTTGTGGGAAAGAAATTTGTCAATTTCAAATTTTTCCCGTGCAAACGCCTTGACGGTACGCACGCCGGTCAGGTTTTCCTCCGCTACGGTATTGAGCGCGGCGTTTTCCTCGCTGATGGCGTCATATACTTTATCAAGCCTTTTTTCCAGATAAATGGCAAGGGCAGCGCAGAGCGCCATGCACACGGCGGGAATCAGGGCGAGCTTTGCGTTTAAGCGGAACATGCAGAATAAAATAAAGGAAGTGTGGATTACGACTTCGATAATCAACATGCCCACGTAGGACAAACCGTCCCAGATGCGGTCCACATCATCCTTGATGCGCGCCATTAACTCACCAGTGCCGTAGCGGTCAAAAAACTCGGCGGAAAGTCCCTGTATGTGGTGGAAGATATCCTTTCTGATGTCCGAGGCGATTTTTGCGCCGGTCACGTCAAAGGTATATTCTTTGATGTAGCCGAAGATAAGGCGTCCCACGCCGATGGCAAAAATGCCTAAAAGGATGCCTAAAAGGGCTTCTATCCTGCCGTTTCCGATAACGTCGTCAATGATTTGTTTGGTAAGGTAGGGAGAAAGCATATCCAGCCCGACGCTTACAACCAGCCCGAAGACGGCAAGAAGGTAGGCGGGCAGATGATTTCGTATATGTACGGATAATTTTTTCATGGTTGCTCCAATCTGCGTGCTTTTACACGCATATTTTCATTTATGGCAGATGCCGGACAAAACCGGGGCTGCTGCACTCAAAAGGAATAAAAAAGCCTGTGGCAAAAACCACAGGCGTTCATTCGATATTATACCCGTCAATGGGGGGGCAAAACACCGCACGATGTCCTTTTGAGGTAACTGCATATCACTATCTGTATAAGCATTCTTTTTTGTGGTATCGAATAAAAATAACAACATGTGCATTACCTCCTTTCCTGAAAATTTGAGTTGATAGTAACTGTCATTAACCTTACGCTAAAATAAGCCGGATGTCAATCCCCGAAATAAGAATTCAGGTAAAATTTTTATCAATGTGAATGACGGCAAAATAGGCGGGATTCAGCTCCTTTATTTTGGCAGTGACAATGTTTTTGACTTCTTCATCCGCCAGCTTGAAGTTGTAGGGCAGGAGCAGGTCAAAAATAATATTGGTGTGCGTCGGTCCCTTGACAATGCGGAAATCGTGCAGGGAGAGAGAACCGTCCAGTTCCTGAAGAAAGCCGCGGACGGTTTCCTTCAGGGCGGTTACTTCGGGGTCATTTGTGCAGACGGGGTCCATATGGATAACCGCGTCGCATTTTAACTGTTCCTGCAGTGCGCGCTCAATATTGTCGATGGTGTCGTGCAGCTCCAAAATATTGCCGTCGGCGGGAACTTCCGCGTGAAGGGAAATCATCAGCCTGCCGGGACCGTAATTATGTACCAGCAAATCGTGGATGCCGAGAATATTGTCATAGGACGTGACAAGGGTCTCGATGTCTTTTACGAATGCGGGGTCGGGAGCCTGCCCTAAAAGCGGGTTTAAAGTGTCTCTTGCGGAAGTCAGTCCGGTGTACAGGATGAAAATACCCACCAAAACGCCGCAGATGCCGTCCAGATGCAGACCGGTGAAGTGTGCGGTCAGGGTGGTGGCAAGCACGACCGTGGTGGCGAGGGTATCGCTCAGGCTGTCGGCGGCAGTCGCCATCATTGCCTCGCTTTTGATTTTTTTGCTGATGGAGCGGTTGTACAGGTACATGTAACATTTTACCAGGATGGAGCAGATGAGAATCACTACGATGAGCGGCTCAAAAACCGTATCTGCCGGATGGATGATTTTGGCAAGGGAGGTCTTTATTAACTCAAAAGCCATAATCAGGATGGCGGCGGAGACGGCAAGACCTGAGAGGTATTCGATGCGTCCGTGCCCGAAAGGGTGGTGCGGGTCCGGCTTCTGCCCCGCCATATGAAAACCGATAAGGGTAATTACCGAGGAGCCGGCATCGGATAAATTGTTGAAGGCATCGGCGGTAATCGCAATGGAATGGGCGATGGTGCCTGCAAAAAATTTCCCTGCAAAAAGCAGAAGGTTAAAAAAGATACCTACAAAGCCGCTTAAAATGCCGTAAGCCTGTCTGACGCAGGGCGCGTCGGTATCGTCGCGGTTTTTGATAAAAAGTCTGGAAAGTAGTGTTACCATGGTTTTTCCCCCATTTTTATGTGTTTCCCTATTTTATTACGGTTTTCGTGAAAATACAAGTCTGATTTTCGGGCAACGCCGTAAAAAGTCGTTTTTTGTATTGTGAAAAGGCATATCTAGTGCAAATCCGACAGGGATATCCAACATTCTGTGTTCCAAGCAAAAAATGTAAAATAAATGCGACGCATATCAGTTGAAGTTGCAAACACTATCACTTTATAATGTGTACGATAGAGTTTTGTAAAAAAAGGGAGTTTTGAACCAGAAAAAAGGAGGTTTTTTCATGGAGCAGCTTAATGTTTTAACTACAAAAGATAATGAAAAGCTGTACAAAATAATCGGACAGTTGATGAGTACCGACAAGGAATTCCAGATTATGATTACAGTACCCTCCGGAAATAAGGAAACGCCGGCAAAATCTGTGGAAACGGCGAAAAGAACAGAAGAAAGGGATTTGGAGCAGGATGTTACCGATATGATACATGAAATCGGCGTACCGGCTCATATCAAAGGATACCAGTATCTCAGGGAGGCAATTATGATGGCGGTGGAGGATAACTCCATGTTAAGCTCCATCACCAAAATTCTTTATCCGACGATAGCAAAGAAGTTTCAGACTACGCCCAGCCGCGTAGAGCGTGCCATCCGCCATGCGATTGAGGTAGCGTGGAGCCGTGGCAGAATGGAGACGCTGGACGCCTTGTTCGGATATACCATAAACACGGGAAAAGGCAAGCCTACAAATTCTGAGTTTATTGCGCTGATTGCGGACAGAATCCGTTTAAAATACCGAAATTAAACCTTTCAAATCCTCCTCTTATGATGTATAATAGAAAAAAATACTGGTGGTTACAGGAGGAATTTCCATGAAGAAGGTTTTGTTTGTGGCGTCTGAGGGGGTGCCCTTTATCAAAACGGGCGGTCTTGCGGATGTTGTCGGTTCCCTGCCTAAGTGTCTGGATAAGGAATATTTTGACGTGCGGGTGATGCTTCCCCGCTATACCTGCATGAAGCAGGAGATGCAGGATAAGCTAAGCTATGTCACCCATTTTTATATGGATTTCAACTGGCACGAGGAGTATGTGGGAATTCTGTCAGCGGAGGTTGAAGGGGTTAAATACTATTTTATCGACAATGAGCACTACTTCGGAGGCTTTAAGCCTTATGGCGACAATGTGCTGTTTGAAATAGAAAAATACGCATATTTTTCCAAGGCGGCGCTTTCCGCTCTGCCTTTAATTGATTTTCAGCCTGATATTGTACATTGCCATGACTGGCAGACCGGACTCATCCCTGTATACATGAAGGAGCGTTTCAGGGGAAATCCTTTCTTCTGGAGCATGAAGTCCATTATGACCATCCACAACCTGAAGTTTCAGGGTAAGTGGGATGTAAAAGCAGTCAAGAATATCACCGGGCTGCCGGATTATTATTTTACGCCTGACAAGCTGGAAGCGTATAAGGACGCCAATCTGTTAAAGGGCGGTCTGGTATATGCGGACGCCATCACCACGGTGAGCGATACCTATGCGGAAGAAATCAAGACGGAATTTTACGGAGAGGGGCTGAACGGGCTGATGATTGCACGCGCGGGCGATTTGCGCGGCATTGTCAACGGCATCGACTATGAAGAGTTCAATCCCGCCACGGATAAGTACATAGAGTTTCCCTATGACGCAGTCAATTTCCGCAAGGAAAAGGTAAAAAACAAGCGTGCCCTGCAGAAGCAGTTAAATCTTGCACAGGATGACAGAAAGATGATGATTGGCGTCGTGTCCAGGCTGACGGACCAGAAAGGCTTCGATTTGATTGCCTATATTATGGATGAGCTCTGTCAGGACAATATACAGCTTGTGGTACTGGGTACGGGCGAGGAACGCTATGAAAATATGTTCCGTCATTTTGACTGGAAATACGCGGATAAGGTGTCGGCAAATATTTATTATTCGGAAGACCTTTCCCATAAAATTTATGCCTCCTGCGATGCATTTCTTATGCCGTCCCTGTTCGAGCCCTGCGGATTAAGTCAGCTCATGGCGCTGCGCTACGGTACGGTTCCCATCGTCAGGGAGACGGGCGGACTGAAGGATACGGTAGTTCCTTACAACGAATATGAAAATACAGGCACAGGCTTCTCTTTTGCAAATTACAATGCACATGAGATGCTTCGCGCTATCCGTTATGCGGAACAAATATATTACGACAAGAAGAGAGAGTGGAACAAGATTGTAGACCGTGGCATGGCTGCTGATTTTTCATGGCATGTGTCGGCAAACAAATATCAGGAGATGTATGACTGGCTGATAGGTTATTAAGTTCCGGACAGGAAGTTTTAAAAATGGGTAAGAGCAGCAGAAGAGACGGATTTATCATACAGGCGGGCATACTGGCGGCTGCCGGTATTATCTGCAGGATTATAGGACTCCTTTACAGGAGTCCTTTAGCTGCTGTTATCGGAGACGAGGGCAATGGCTATTATCAGGCGGCGTTCAATGTCTATACGATTATTCTTTTGATTTCTTCCTACAGTATTCCCTCTGCAATTTCCAAGGTGATTGCACAAAAGCTGTCCGTGCGCGACTATGTGAATGCGCACCGGATTTTTTTATGTGCCATGTTTTATGTGCTGGTGGTGGGCGGCGTCGCGAGCCTGGTGCTTTTTTTCGGCGCAGGGGTGTTTGCAAAAGGACCGGCGGCAGCCGTTTTGCGGGTGTTTGCCCCCACGGTTTTTCTGTACGGCATACTGGGTGTGCTGCGAGGTTATTTTCAGGCGCATCGTTCCATGGTGCAGACCTCCGTCTCACAGATTCTGGAGCAGATTCTAAATGCCGTGGTCAGCATAGGGGCAGCTTATCTTCTGATTATTTTCATGCTCTCCGGTACGCAGAAGTATGTGATAAACGACGACTATTCGGTGAGCTTTGGCAATGAAATCGTGCAGGAGACTGCGGATATAGAGGTCAATGAGGAAGACGGGAGCGCGACGTATGTTTTGAGCGCCCAGCAGAGAGAATGGAATACGGCACACGCCACTTACGGTGCGGTGGGAAGCGCGCTGGGAACCGGATGCGGCGTGGTGGCAGCGCTGCTTTTTATGTGGGCAGTCTATGGGCTGAACAAAAAAACAATTCACCGGCGGATTGCAAGGGACTGGCACGAGCCGGAGGATTACGGCAGCATTTTGCGGCTGGTAAGCGGCGTGGTCGTGCCCTTTATTCTGAGTACGGCAATCTACAATCTGAGCACCTTTTTAAACCAGACGATATACACATGGATATGCTATCTGGCAAAGGGAATGGGGGACGCGGAGACCTCTACCAGCTACGGTATTTTTTCCGCCAAGGCAGTGGTAATCTCCAATATCCCGATTGCCCTTGCTTCCGCCATGTCTTCTGCAATCCTGCCAAATATAGCGTCAAAGGTAGGGCAGGGGGATATGCAGGGCGCGCGGGAAAAAACGGCGCAGGCAGTGAAAACAACCATGCTGATTGCCATTCCTGCGGCGGTTGGCATTGGTGTGCTGGCAAAGCCGATTACATGGCTTCTTTTCAGACAGAAGGAATCCGTGGAGCTGGCGGCAAAGCTTTTGACGGCGCTCTCTGCCTCCGTTATCTTTTATTCCCTTTCCACCCTGACCAACAGTGTGCTGCAGGGAATCGGCAGAGTAAAGACGCCGGTGCGCAACGCTGCCATAGCACTTGGCATCCAGACGGCGGTGCTTTTGCCCCTGCTTCTTTTTACCGATATGGATTTGTATGCGTTAGTCATCGCTATGCTGGTATATTCCGGCACCATGTGTATTTTAAACCAGCTTTCCATCCGCAAATATATGGCATATGAGCAGGAGACCTTCCGCACCTTTACCACGCCGCTTGTGTCGGCTGCTTTTATGGGAGCGGCGGCTTACGGCACCTACAGGGGAATCGGATGGCTTTTAAAGTGCGGGGAATATCCTTCCCGCCTGCAGAACGTTCTGGAGCTGTTTCCGGCAATCGCAGTGGGCATTGTGGTATATGGTGTGCTGGAAATTGTATTAAAAGGGGTCAGCGAGGCGGAGCTTAAGGCGCTGCCCAAGGGGTATCTGATTGTGAAAGTGGCAAGGAAGTGCCGTTTGCTGAGGTAAGAGAAGCGCGGGTGTTTCGATGATTCGGGTGTCAAAAGCCCTGATTGGGGGCGCAGGACGTCAATTTGCCCAAAAGAATCGGCGCGCACTCCGTTGCGCCAAGCATTCCAATGAGCCTCTAAAACGAAAATCGTGTCAGCAAAGGCTTCCACGATTTTTGAGTCTCATTTCCATGGCGCAAAAGTCGTTTACACCAATTCTTTTGCGCAAATTGACAATACCATTTTCAGCAGGGCTTTTGACACCCCGTACCCTAAACAAAACCATAAAACACCCATGCCTCCCCCTCCCCCTGTGGCTGCCAGAGCAACACGCAGAGCCGGAACCACTTTTACTAGTGGCTGCAAGAGCAGTACGCAGAGCCGGAGCCACTCCACTAGCGGCTATAAGAGCAGTACGTGGTGCCTATGCCGCTTTCACTTGTCGGCTCCGAATTGTGCACATGGTATATTCCATAAGCAGACCCTTGATTACCGTCGGCACTTAGCTGCCGTTCTTTGGCAGCTTATGTACCGCTACGGTAATCTTGGAGCGAAAGCGCGTCTGTGTTGGAATATACCATGTACACAATGACACTAGCCGTGCACAGTATCAACAGCAAATACACCACTAGCCGTGCATAGCATCACCAGCATATACACCACTAGCCGTGCACAGCATCACCAGCATACGCACGCCACTAGCCCCCCTTAATTACAAAGAAAGAAAACGAGGACCCCCACCATGGCATTTGACGGCATTACCATAGCAAACGTAGTAAAAGAACTGCGGACTGCGCTTACAGGCGCCCGCATTGTAAAAATAGCCCAGCCGGAAACGGACGAGCTGCTGCTTACCATAAAGGGAGCGGCAGGACAGTACCGCCTTTTGATTTCGGCAGGGGCATCCCTGCCGCTTATTTATTTGACGGAGAAAAACAAGCAGGCTCCCATGACGGCGCCGGGCTTTTGTATGCTGCTCCGCAAACATCTGCAGAATGGGAGAATTGTGAATATTAGCCAGCCGGGATTGGAGCGCATTGTCCATGTGGATGTAGAGCATTTAAACGAGATGGGAGACTTGTGCAGAAAAAGGCTTGTGGTAGAAATTATGGGGAAACACAGCAACATTATTTTCTGTGATGACAAGGACATGATAATTGACAGCATCAAGCATGTGTCCGGCTTTGTCAGTTCAGTCAGGGAGGTACTGCCGGGCAAGCCTTACTTTGTGGCGGATACCACACACAAGAAAAATCCGTTGGTGGCGGAGGAGACAGACTTTGTGGAGACGCTTCTTGGCGCGCCCATGCCTGTTTTTAAGGCACTTTACACTTCTTATACCGGACTTTCCCCTTTGATGGCGCAGGAGCTTTGTGCGAGGGCTGATATGGACGGGGAGCGCCCTGCCGCGGCGTATGACAGGGAGGCGCTTTGCCGGCTCTTTCAGGCGTGGGACGATATGCGCGATGCCATCAGGGAGGGGGCTTTTGCTCCCTGCATTGCCTATACGGCGGACAAGCCGGTGGAATTTGCAGCTTTTCCGCTCAAGCTGTATCAGGGAAACGGTGCTGACAGCCTAAAGCATTTTTCTTCCATGTCCCTGCTCTTGGAGGAGTACTACGAAGAAAAAAATGCCATTACCAGAATTCGTCAGAAGTCTTCCGATTTGCGCAGAATTGTGCAGACGGCGCTGGAGCGCAATGTGAAAAAGTACGATTTGCAGCTTGCGCAGATGAAGGATACGGAAAAAAGGGATACCTACCGGATTTATGGGGAACTTCTTAATACCTACGGCTATGGGGCAAAGGAAGGAGCAAAGTCCCTTGAGGCGCTTAATTATTACACCAACGAGATGATAACGATTCCCTTGGATTCCACTCTTTCCGCCGGAGAAAACGCCAAGAAATATTTTGAAAAATACGGAAAGCTGAAGCGCACTTACGAGGCACTGACCGAATTGACCAAAGAAGTCAGAGAAGAAATCGAACATCTGCGCTCTGTCAGTGCATTCCTTGATATTGCAGTAGGCGAGGAGGACTTGGCACAGATTAAGGAGGAGCTGACTGAAAGCGGCTATATCAAAAAGCGCGGCGTGGGAAAAAAGGCGAAGGCGGCAGTGAGTAAGCCGTTCCATTATATCAGCAGCGACGGCTACGACATTTATGTAGGCAAAAACAATCTGCAGAATGATGAATTGACTTTTAAGGTCGCTTCGGGCGCAGACTGGTGGTTCCACGCCAAAGACTGTCCGGGTTCCCATGTTATTGTAAAGCAGAAGGCGGGCGAAGAGATGCCGGATACTACTTTTGAAGAGGCGGCAAGGCTGGCGGCTTATTATTCCGCAGGCAGGGAGCAGGGCAAGGTTGAGGTAGATTATATCCAGAAAAAGCATGTCAAGAAACCAAACGGCGCAAAGCCGGGGTTTGTGGTGTACTACACCAATTACTCCATGGCGATTGAAGCCGATATACGGGGGATACAAGAAAGAAGAGAAAAATAAGGTAGTGTTATAGAGAGCGGCAGGGGTATAATAGGATTGGGAGTCAAAAGCCCTAATCCTAATAGCAATAAGCGGGGCTTAAAAACAGACTAAAAGGTAGATAAAATGACAGATATAAAAAGAAATGGTTCCTTAAAAAAGCTGACGGCAGAGCAGGTGCTTTCCATTTATACAAAAGTGGCAAAGGAGCATTTTCCCGTGGAGGAGTTGAAGCCGGCGGCGGTGATAGAGCGGCTTTTGGAGGAGGACGCATACGAAGGGCTGGGGTTGTTTGACGGAGAGAGGCTTGCTGCCTACGCCCTGTTTGCACAGATACCAAAGGGCGGCACGCTTCTGCTGGATTACTATGCGGTGCTTGCCGAATATCGAAACAGCGGAATGGGAAGCCTGTTTTTGGATAACATGCGGCAATTTTACAAGGAAAGAGAAATGATTCTGCTGGAGACGGAAGCGCCTGCAGCCGCAAAAGATAAAGCGGAATATACGCTTCGGATGCGGCGCAACGGATTTTATGAGAGAAACGGCGCGGTGCTGACAAAAATACGAAGCAGAGTGTATGACGTGGCGTTTGATATTTTTGTGATTCCACTTGCCAAAATGCCCTCCGACGAGGAAGCGTATCAGCAACTTTCAGGGTTATACCGTTATATGCTGGGAGAGGAAAATTACAGGCGGCATGTCAGCATGGCGTGTGCGGAGTAAAGCCGGAAGCAGGGTTTCAAATAAAGGCTGACAGGGGCATGCTCAAACGATATCTACTGCACGAGGGAGGAGCGGATATGCAAAAAACCAAAAGAGTCTATTTTGCGGCAGCAGCGGCGGCACTGTTTTTTGCGGCGGCAATGACAGTAGAGGGAGAGCAGGCGCAGCTTGGAGAAGCAAAGGGAAAAAGGCTGTATGCTTCTTTCTCCGAGATGCAGGCGTATGTGTCGGCACAGCCGGCAGGGATTGTGCCGGTGGAGGAATGTTATACGAAGAAAGAATATGAGATGGGACTGGACGAGGGGATTCTTGCGGATTTGCAGGAGTATGTCCTGCAGCGTGATTTTGACGGGGCACTTGATGCGTACAGGGAAGAAGCGCTGTTAATTGACAAAGAGGAGCTTCTGACAATTTGTCCGGAATTTGTGCGTCTGATGGAGGAGTGGGCGGAGGAAGTCAACCCTTCCTTTGCAGAGTATTGGATGGATACGGACAATATTTATCAGATTTATGCCTTGGATTTGGACGGGAAGGAGGGCAGGGAGATACTCTTCTGGTATGAGGAAAGCAACAGCATTTTTTTGCTGCGTAAGACAGAGGAGGGGTATTGTGTAACGCCTGCCGACATTGATACATGGAGCTACAATCTTTACGGCGCAAGAGATGCAAGACAGATGGTGATTTTTTCCGGAGAGGAAAATACGTATTACCTGCTTATAGACAAGCCCGCGGGTGGGGATGGCGCCAGAAGTGCGCTGGCTGGACTTGTCTTAGTGCGGTTTCGGCTGAAGGACGACGGACGGTTTGCTTATGAATCCAGACTGCTTGTAGAGGACAGGGCGGCGGTATCGGCGCGGTATCTGTATGTGGACAACAGGAATGTCCTGATGCATCGGGTGAAGAAATACATTGAGGAGAATGCGGCTCTCTTTGGCTATAAGCTGCAGGAAGAGGAAACCATCTGGGGCGACGAGGAAATGCCGCAGCTTGCGGGGGAGGAGCAGAAGAAGCTTGTACGGTCTCAGATGGAGGACTTGAGCAATTACGAAGAAGAAGACCTGCTAAACTGGTACATGCGTCACTTTGTGGTGTGTGCGGATTACGACAATGACGGCAGCAAGGAGCTGTTCTGGCGGGATGACGGGGGCAGAAACAGGCTGCTTGCAGAGGAGGACGGCGGATACCGGACAGAGTATGTCAATTTGTACGGCGAGAATGCGTGTCCGGTCAATCAAATGTGGTTTGTGGAATTTGCGGGCAGAACCGTGACCTTTGAGATAACAGAGCTCTATGGCAGGGAGTATCCCGTGCTGTCCGCGTATCTGATAGAAGGAGATGAGAGGGTTCCGATAGTGACCTGCCAGCTTGTCTATGAAGAGGCGGTTTTAATCGAACAGCAAAGAAGCTCTTACGGGCGAGGCGATTTTGGGGTGAGAGAAGTACAGCCGCTCTTTGACGGGCTTGCGGAGGCAGAGGAAGCCGCGAATGTCCGGTGGGAGGAGAATTTGACAGCGCTGGAGGAAAGTAAGGGCGTGTTTTCAGTGACATATACGCAGCAGGAGATACCGTTTTCGGAAGGTCTGCTTGCCCTTGTCAGGCAGGAGTATGCCCGTATTCTGGCGGGGGAGACGGAAAGCTGTCTTGCGCCGTATACACTTGAGACGGAGGGTGACAGGAAAGCGTTTCTGCAATACGGGAACTGGAAGGAGGAGCCGTATTGGAGATGGGGGGACGAAGGCGGCTCTTATGGGGAGGAGCTTTGCGACTGGGCATACCGCTGGGAGTCCTCTGACGGGACGGTCAACTATTTGGCGAGCATGGATGGCGGCGGAACCTTTGGGGCGGTAGCATTAGAGTGGTATCAGGATGCGGGGGAGGGCATGGAGTATCAGGAGACTCTCTGCGCGTATTTCAGGGGTGACGGCATCCGCATGATAGCTTACGAGGGCAGGATATACTGTGTCAGCACGGCATATGATTTTGAGACAAAAGCGCTGACAGGAATGGATATTCTGGTGCTGGGAGAAGCGGGCGCGTGGGAAAGCTATTCGATTTCGCTTTCCTTGAACGCGGAGGAAAGCAACGTAGAGCTTCTGTACAGTGTGGAAATGCCGGAGGCAATTTTGTCCTATGTGGAGGAGGGGTACAGGGAAGTGCTTGCCGCCTGCGCGGAGCAGCGGATTCTTACAGGGCGCGGGGAAAGCGGCAGGATACCGCAGGCTGCGGCGCGTCTGCTGAAAAATCTGGGCGAGCACTTTGACTATTACGCCGACAGCAAGGACGTCAGTCCGTACCGTGCGGCAGATGTGGATAATGACGGGGAGGCAGAGTATTTCAGGACGTATTATTACTATCCTTCCAGCTATCATCAGAATTTTTATCTTGTATGCGTCATGTATGGCTGGCAGAACGGAGCATTTGGGGAAATTTCATTTGACACAATCATGGAGGATTTGTCGCCGTACCGCAGTCTTTTGTGGCAGCTATGGTTTGAGGAGTTTGACGGAAAAACCTATCTGTTTACCGTGGAGGGGCTGCCCAATTCCCAAAACTGCCTGCTGCGTGTCCGCCTGATAGAGGACGGCAGGATAGAGGAGACAGGCGTTTTTATGCTGCAGGCGATGCTGACGGAGGAGATAAGCCGGAATGAATGAGGATATTTTGAATGTACCAAAACAAGACGTTGGCGGCGAAAAGTTTTTCAGAAGAGAAATAGCAGTACGGAGAAACTACTATGCATAAGAAAAAACGATTTGCGCAGGCTGCGGCGGTTTTTATCGCAGGCATGGCTTTATATGTTTTCGGCATATGGGAGGGCGGCAGGCGCGGGCAGTTTATAGGGGAAAAGGAAAAGCGTGTCTATCCGACCAAAACAGAGGCGGCGGAGCGGGTACAGGAAGAAAACGGAGTCTATGGCTTTTTTGACGTTGACGGCAGGTATATCCGTCAGGAGACCACAAGAGCAGTTCCCGATTTTTGCTACCTCAACAGAAAGAGCAGTCTGCTGCCTGCCGTAAAGGAATATGTGGAAGAAAATATGGCGTGCTTTGCCGATAAGCTCTACGGGTGGGACGGCATTGTCTATAGGGACCTTACCATTTGGGGGGACGAAGAATATGCAGCGCTTAGCGAAGAGGAAGAGCAGCAGATAGAAGAGGTATTGGAAAAGAAATTTTACTCCCGCCATATCGTCGGTGCGGATTATGACAACGACGGTGAGGAGGAGCTGTTTTTTAGAGAGGAAGCAGGTATTCGTCTGCTTTTTTGGGAGGATGGCGTCTGTAAGGCGGAGCCGGTGGATTTGTACGGCAAAGAAGCGGCAGTGCAGATGTGGTTTGTGGAATTTGCGGGGAAGACGGTGACATTTACCGTTACATTGCCTTACGGGGATGCGTATCCCCTGCTGTCGGCATATCTGATAGAAGAAGGGCAGAAGACATTGCTTTTGACATGCCAGCTTGTCTATGGGGATACGGTGGAAATAGGCGGATACCGCAGTATGCGGGAGAGTTCTGCATATCAGGATATTTACGGCTTCTGTCCGGTTGTGCCTCTGGCGAAAGAGTATAGGGCGGCGCCTGGAGAGAGCATAAGCTCTGGGATGGCGGAAGTATGCGGGGAAATCAGGGTAACGCCTGTGTGGGCAGAGCAGCCTTTTTCGGACAGCTTTCTTTCTTTTATCAGACAGTGCTATGGCGAAGTGCTTGCAGGGAGAGGGGGCTTCGGGGCGCGTCTGGAGCCTTACGAAATTGACAGGAAGGAAGACAGAGAGCGCTTCCTGCAGCTTGCGGGGATAGAGGACGAGTGGCTGGCAAGTCTGTACGGCTGGGCGTACAGATTTACTTCTCCTGACGGGACAGAGCATTTTTTGGCGGACTTGGACTGCGGAGGCACAATTGGCGCCTGCACATTGGAATGGTATAGGGTAGAGGAAGGAGAGCTGCAGTATGTGGACGCCCTGACAGACCATTACAGGGGCGATTACAGCGGGATAGTGTTGTTCGAGGGGCAGGTTTATGGCATTATCACAGATTATGATTTTGGGACAAAAAATCTGTGCGGCGTGCATATACTGCCGTTGCATGATAAGGGAGAGTGGGAGCATTATTATCTTTCCCTGACGCCGGAGGCGGAGCATTACCAATCGGTCTGTCTTTACGGCGGACAGGAACCGGCGCTTTCCGATTATGTGGAAAGCGTGTACAAAGAGGCGCTTGCCGCCAGCCTGGAGCATGAGATTTTTGCGGGAAGCGGTGAAAACGCTGCCATAACCGCCAAGCTGCGCCGCAGCATCAAAAATAGAAATATATATGCTTTGGGGAATCACTGCAGGGTAATCGATGCAGACAATGACGGGGAGTGGGAGGTCATCCACACAGAATATTTTTTTCCGTCCTCTTATCATCAGCCTTTTATGGTCGAGTACGGCATGTACGGCTATCGCGATGGTGCTTTCGTGGAATTTGACATGCAGGATATTTTGAACGGCTGTGATGCCTATAGCCGGACGGCAGAACGGGGTTCCTACAGTGTGGAATGTTATCCGGTGCAAATCTGGTTTGAGGAGATTGACGGCGTTACCTACCTCTTTACCCTTGATTTGTTGTCTCCGACTCATGATTATTTGATGCGCGCCTGCGTGATACAGGAAGGGACTGCGGAGGATGCGGGGGTGTGGCTGTTACATGCCGCAATGCTTGAAAACATAGAGGAAGCAGTTTATGTGAGTTATACGCGGGGGTGAATGATGGGATATCGAAAACGTATTTTACAAATATTTGCCCTTCTTTTTGCCACCGCTACGGTATGCGCGGCTGCCCTGTGGGGGCGCAGTCCGCAGAAGCGGCAGATGTGGTTTGCCAGACAGGAGATGTCCATGTATCCCTCCGAGGCGGAAGCGCGGGAGCTTGCCGGACATCTTCCGCTTGCCTGTACGCCTGTCAGTGAATGCTATCAGAAGGAGGAAGGGCAGCAGGGGCTTTCGGAGGAGCTGCTTGCGGATTTGCAGGCGTATGTGAAGCGCGGGGCGTATACGGAAGCGCTTTGGACTTACCGCGATGCGTCGCTTCTGATTGATGTGGAGGAGCTTGCCCGTCTGTGCCCTGACTATGAAGCGTTGATTGGGGCTGAGATAGCAAAAGGCAGGCTTTCGTGGGATGACGAGGAGGGAGAGAAGGATATCGCAGGCGGAATCGTGCAAATCTATGCGTTGGAGTCAGACGGGGAAAAAGAAGCGCTGCTGTTGATATCGCAGAATCGGCTTTGCGGCAGGTTCGGGGGATATTACCCGTGGATTGTGCTTAAAAAAACAGAGGAGGGCTATCTTTGCGGGGAAGCCGATGTAGGGCACGATGCTTATGGCAGAGCGAAGGACAAAACGGAAATTGCGGTTTTTGCATGGGGAGAGGGAGAAGAAAAAACATATTACCTGTTGCAGAAAATGCCGGAGGGAATGCTCTGGCTGGAAAATCTGACCTTATGCGGGGACTGGCAGGAGAAAATACGGGAGTCCTATTATCTGTTTGAGGGCGGCGGCAGATATATTGTAAAGGAAGCGACCATGGCAGTTCCGCATTTTTTTTACCTGAACGGCAGGGCTGCCCTGACGCCTGCGGTAAAGCAGTATGTGGAAGAGAACGCCGTACTCTTTGCCGGTAAGCTGTTTGCTTTTTCTCACACCATTGGAAATGAATACACCATCTGGGGAGACGAGGAGATTACCGCCCTCACAAAAGAGGAGGAAAAGCAGATAGAAGAGGCGCTGACCGTTTATTACAAGGATATCCGCGGCGCATGCTTCGCCCAATATGATTACCATATCTATTATTTTATGAAATATATTGTGAGCGCCGACTATAATAACGACGGCTCTGCAGAACTGTTTTTCAGGGATGAGGAAGAGAAAAATATACTGCTTGCAGAGGAAAACGGCGGATTTAGGACGCAGTATGTCAATCTGTATGAAGAGAGGGAAGCGCCGGCGGCACAGATGTGGTTTGTGGAGTTTGCCGGTAAGACCGTTACCTTTGCGGTCTCCATGCCCTATGGGGAAACCTGTCCCATTTTGTCGGCGTATCTGATAGAGGGGGCAAAAAGGACGCCGCTTCTTACCTGTCAGCTTGTGTTTGGGGAGACGGTAGAAATTACGGCGTATACGCCGTCATGGGGATTTGATTTTAAGGACTGTCCGAAGCTTTCCCTGCTTCCCGAAACACAGGGCGCAAGCTTCTATGAAGAGGAGGAGATAAAGGAAGAGGTGCGGGAGATAAGCACCGGTCTGCAAATACAGGCTGCGGAAGAGGAGAGTATGCTTTCGCAGGAAATGCTCCCATTTATCAGGGAAGGGGAGAGGGAGCTGCTTCGAGGAAATTTCTGGCAGTATCTGGAGCCGTATCAAATCGACACCTCGAAGGATTCGCAGGCTTTTTGTGCCCGTGACGATTGGGGCTGGCTTTATTACCATCGCGATTTTTGGTGGGCGTACCGGTGGGAAGCCCCTGACGGAAGCGAAAATTTTCTGATATGCGAGAATTATTACGAGTTGGGATATTATGAAGGAACGCCGGGCGTTGCAAGGCTGTGCTGGTTTCGGGACGACGGGGAGTCTTGCAGGGAAGAGGAGCTTGTCCGTTTTTCAAGGCATGACAGTGCTTTTATGATATCCTATGCAGGAAGAACCTACTGTATTGTGGCGGATACTTCTCTCGGTGTTACCGGCGCTTCGGGCATTTTAGTGATTGCGCTGAAAGAAGCGGGAGAATGGGAAGGGTATTCGATTTTGCTAACGCCTAAAACGGAGGCTTATGAGTCGGTTTCCCTTGCATGTGGCGATACGCCTGCCGCAGTTTCGGACTATGTGGAAGCGGAATACCAAAATATGCTTTCTGCATGTAGAAATGGAACATTCTATGCAGGGACTGCGGGAGACGGGATACCGGCTGCGGCGTGGCGGGACATCAAAAACAGGGACGCCTATTACAACGATGAAGGGCTGGAATGGGGAGTGTCTTGTACATACAATATGTGGGATGCGGACAACGACGGGGAAGCGGAGTACCTTGCCGCGTATTGCGACTACGACCGGAATGCGTATCAAGACACTTACTATCCGCGTCCAACGGTGGAGTATGTGATGTACGGTTATCGGGAAGGGAAATTTGTGGAGCTTTCACTGGACACACTGGAACAGGACGGCGCTTTTGCAGAAAACTACGGCTGCTCCTATACATGGGATTTGGGGGAAGACTGTATTGTTAATCGGTATCCGCAGCAGCTTTGGTTTGAAGAGCTGGACGGCGTTACGTATTTCTTTACATTAGAGATGCTTGCCCCCACGCACAGTTATCTGCTGCGCGCCCGCGTCATAGAGGACGGCGCGGTAAAAGAGGCGGGCGCATGGATACTTTTTGCGCCGGTTGTGGAAGAAAGGTACAGGAAATGAAAAAAATAACAGTGTGTGGAAGTCTGCGGTTTCAAAAAGAGATGATGGAAATGGCAGAGAAGCTGGAGCTTTGCGGCAACTGTGTGATAACGCCCATTTATCCGGTGAGAGCGGACAAAGCGGATTATACGGACAAGGAAATCGAGATGTTTGATAAGATGCATCGGGAAAAAATCAAAATGTCGGATGCGATTTTGGTTGTGAACGTGGCTCATTACATCGGGAGCAGC
Organism: uncultured Lachnospiraceae bacterium; assembly: GCA_910578335.1. Taxonomy (GTDB): domain Bacteria; phylum Bacillota; class Clostridia; order Lachnospirales; family Lachnospiraceae; genus Acetatifactor. Next base: position 45,172 of record CAJTPU010000006.1, read on the forward strand.
ACAAAAAAGGAAATTGCATTTGCGCAGGCGTTAAACAAAGAAATTTTGTATTATACGGATTTGGTAAGTGTCATGGAAGAGAAGGCGGATTCATAAGAGCAGATACAAGTAAGGAGCAAATAATTGGAAGCTGCAAAAGAGGAGTGGCGGATATGAAACGAAAAGAGGATATTGTGCGGGAAGCAGTCCGTAGATATGACGTGCCGGCAGGGAAGGAGCAAAAAGCGAGCCGCAGGAAAGGGCATATTTTGCAGGCAGCGGGGCTGTTCTGTGCTTTGTTTACCGTATGTGCCCTTTGTGCATCGGCGCGAAACGGGCTTATAAGCGGCAAGGAAAGGGAAAACAGGCTCTATCCATCCGAGGCGGAGGCTATGGAGACGGCAGGGCTGCTGCCGGTTACCTGTGCGCCGGTGAGAGAGCAGTATGTAAAGGAAGCGGGCGGCGGTTTTTCCGAGGAGCTGCTTACCAATCTGCAGGAATGTGTAAGGGAAGACGGCATAGAGGCGGCAATCGAGGCGTACAGGGACGATACCCTGCTGATTGATGCGGATACGCTGCTTTCGCTCTGCCCGGACTATGAAAATTTGATAAAAGAGCTGGCAAAAAAGCAGGATACCCGGCTTTCGAAGGAAAAGATTCCGGACGGTATTGCTGCAGTCTACAGGCTGGATTTGGACGGAGAGGTGCTGTTGGTGGAGTACAAAAATACGATGCTGCCTTGGGTGATACTCAAAAAAACAGAAGATACGTATCTTGCAGGAATCGCAGACCTTCCCATCTTTACGGTAGGAAACGTCGACGATTGGAGACGTTACGGGACAACGGTATTTGCAGACGGAGACGGATACTGTCTGCTGGAATGGGGGCAGTCGGACGTGGTGGAGGTGGAGATTCTTGGTCTGTACCGTTTTACCGCAGAGGATGACTGGGTAGAAAATGTTGGAACAGGACTGTTTTTTGAACGGGAAATTCTGTATATCAAGGAAAGGGCTGTAAAAGCCGAGCCCGTTTTTTTCTATCGCAATGACGGACACAGCCTGACAGGGGCAGTGCAGGCGTATGTGGAGGAAAATACCTATATGTTTGCCGGCAGGCTGGAGGAGAAGGATATGATTTGGGGCGATGAGATGCCGGCGGAGCCGGTAGAGGGGGCAGATTATTCGTGGCAGCTTTATACTTCACAGGCAGATTATGACAATGACGGCGTGATGGAACTGTTTTACAGGGATACTGATTGGGGAGAACATAATGAACTGCGCACGGCGGAGGGGGATGGATACCGGGATGAAGCCATAAGCTTATATGGCGCAGACCTGCCAGCCGTGAGAATGTGGTTTGTGGAATTTTCCGGAAAAACAGTGACCTTTGAAATTGTGGAGCCGTATGGCGCGGCGTATCCGCTGCTGGCGGCGTATCTGGTGGAGGGAAACAGGAAAACGCCGCTTTTAACCTGCCAGCTTGTCTACGGAAAGACGGTGGAAATCGATGGCTATGAGTATGCAAACCATGTAATCAGGAACAGCTTTCAGCTAAGGAGGACCGCACCGTTAGTTGCGGGGTTGGAACAGGAAACAAGGGAGCAGGCTGCCTTCAGGAAAAAACTGACTGCGTGGATGCGGGAAGCGGGCAGGGATGTAACCATAGAGCCTCTGCAGGCGGAAACGCCCTTTTCGGAAGAATTTCTGGAATTCATCAGACAGGGAGCGGCAGGGTGCTTCTCCGGCAGGCTGTTTTCGGCGTATGCAGCGCCCTATGAGGTGTACAGTGAGGAGGAATTAGAGAAAGCAGAAGAGGAATTTGAGGAGAAATATGATAAATACTTTTACGGTGACTTGATATATTACTGGGAGGCATCCGATGGGACTATGAATTATCTTGTGAGGGATAGAATATCTTCTGAGTACGGCGTCAATACCTTGTGTCGGTATTGGTATAACGGGGAAAAATTTGAGGAAGAGCCAATTACGGATTTATCCGGCGACTATGGCTCCTACTGCGGTGTTTTGTCTTACGGCGGGCAGCTCTACTGTGTGATTACCGATATAGACTTGTACGGCGCAATGTGGAGGATGGATTTACTGCCGCTTGAGGAGGACGGCGGCTGGGAGCATTATTGTATTTCCTTCTACTATGAAGAGAAAACATATGAGATACTTTCCTTTTCAGAGAAGGAAGCGCTGAATGATTATGTGGAGAAGGAAGCCGAAGCAATCTATGCGGCGGTATCAGAAGACTTATATTGGGGAGGCGCTTCCTACAGTGGATGCGGCGAGTGGGGAGAAATACCGCAGGAAGTATGGCGGAATATCAAAAACAGGGATTTCAGTTATTCACAATATCGGTATAGAGAATCCTTTGGTTCTTCCTATAACGAATACGTGCCGGTGGACGTGGATAACGACGGGGTATGGGAATATGTCTCTGTCTGGCTGGGAACCGGAAAGAAACGCGCTGCAGGAGTGGATTATACCATATACGGATGGCGTGACGGGATTTTTACCGAGCTTTTCATGGGGGACGAGGATATCTATTATGCATGGGAGCTGTTCCGTTATGCGGACGAGGACGGAGGCTATGGGGTTGTCGGCGAATTGGACCAGATGTGGTTTGAGGAGATTGACGGCGTGACCTATCTGTTTACGGCGGAAAAGCTTACCCTGCTTGACGGCTATCTGGTGCGCGCCCGCGTGATACAGGACGGCAGAATGCAGGATGCAGGCGCATGGCTGTTTCGGCATACCGGTGTGATTTTGCAGGATATACAGGAAATGGGAGAGTATGACCCGTGGCTGTCGGCGTAAGAACTGTAATAAAGCCTATATCCTGTTTGCGGGCGCGTTTTTAGAGGGGAAAGAGACAGGGGATAAGGTATATGATAAAAAACATTATTTTTGATATGGGAAATGTACTGACTATATACAATGCCAGAGAATATATTTATGGATATGTCGATAATGAGGAGGACTTTAAGTGGATAAAAAACCATCTCTGCGGTTCGGTAGAGTGGCTGCAGATGGACAGGGGAACCATTACAGATGAGGCTGCGATTTCCTCGATATGCAAAAGAATGCCAAAACATCTGCATAACACAGTGAAGCGTTTCATTAGAGAGTACCGCATGGTACAGCCGCCTAATCCGCCGATGGAAAAGCTGATAGAGGAGCTGTCACAAAATGGATATGACCTGTATCTGATGTCCAATACTTCGCACCGTTTTCGGACATTTAGCCGCTCTATCAAGTCGGTCCGGTATATGAAGGGCATTTGGATTTCCTGTGAGCATGGATTGCTTAAACCGGAGCCAATGGCATTTCTTGATTTTTTTCAAACGTTTTCCCTCAAGCCGGCAGAGTGTTTCTTTATAGATGATACACCGGCAAATATAGAGGCAGCCGGAAATTTAGGCATGGGCGGATGCGTGTATTATGGAGATGTAGCGGAACTTAGATATTTTATGCGGGAAAACGGCATTAGAGTGAATGGAAACGATTTGGACCTGAACGAATATTTGCACGAAGGAAAAGAGGTACTGTAATGGAAGAGTGCAGGCTTATTTTTAAAATGAAAAAATATACCCTGAGGGCTGCTGCAATCCTGTCTGCCGTTTTCGTATCGAGTGTGTTTGGCGCATGGAGCAGCGGCGGCAGGAGCGGGCTTATAGACGGGAAGGAGAGGGAAAACAGGCTATATCCATCCGAGACAGAGGCTTTGGAGACAGCGGGGATGCTGCCTGTCGTCTGCACGCCCGTGAGCGAATGTTACCGGAAGGAAGAGGGCGAAAGCGGTTTTTCCGAGGAGCTGCTTGCCGGTTTGCAGGAATGCGTCAGGGAAGGCGGCATGGGGGCGGCGGTTGCGGCGTACAGGGACGATACGCTGCTTATTGATGTGGATACGCTGCTTTCGCTCTGTCCGGACTATGAAAGCCTGATAGAAAAGCAGGTGGAACAACAGAAGGTCGGCTTGCAGGAGAAGGATATCATTGACGGCATTGTATCCGTCTACAGAGTGGAGCTTGACGGCGAGGCGCTGCTGGTGGAGTACAGGGATTTGGAAGTTCCATGGTTTTTGCTGAAAAAAACGGAAGAGGGGTATCTTGCGGGGCATGTATATTTTTCGGATTATACGGCGTCTCCAAGCTGGGAGCATTGCGGGAGGGCAATGTTTGCAGAAGGAGACGGGTACTGCCTGCTGGAGTGGCTTAGGCGGGACGGGGAGGAACTGCTCAGTTTGTATTACTTTATCCCACAGGAAGGATGGCTGGAAAACATTGGTGAGACAAGGCGGGTTTTTGATTGGGAAATCCGGTATATCAGGGAAACTGCCATAAAGGCTGTCCCTTCCTTTTTCTATTGCAATCACAGTCACCCGCTGATACAGGAGGTACGGGCATATGTGGAGGAAAACGCCATGCTGTTTGCGGACAGGCTGGTGGAGGATGATGTCATTTGGGGTGATGAGACGCCGGCAGCGCCGATAGAAAGTAATGCTGCGGTCACATGGAAAACAGGGGAGAGTGAGGAAGTGTATCCCTCTGAGTGGGATATAGAAGTTTCGTGGGCGGATTATGACAATGACGGCGAGGCAGAATTGTTTTGGCGTGCGCACCATTATGCGGAAGCGGCAAAAAATGCGCTTCTTACCAAAGAAGGTGACGGATACAGGGCGGAAGCTATCAGTTTATATGGCGCGGACATGCCTGCCGTGGAGCTGTGGTTTGCAGAATTTTCCGGAAAAACGGTGACTTTTGAAATCGTGGCGCCCTACGGGGCAGAGTATCCGCTTTTGGCGGCATATCTGGTGGAGGGAAACAAGAAAACACTGATTCTGACTTGTCAGCTTGTCTACGGAAAGACGGTAGAAATCGACGACAATGAATATGCGGGCACAAACAGCTTTCAGGTAAGGCAGTCCATGCCGCTGCTTGCGGGGCAGGAAGAGGAAACAAGGGAACAGACCGCCTTTAGAAGGAAGCTGACTGCGTGGGTACGGGAAGCGTGCAGGGATGTCGTCATAGAGCCCTTACAGGAGGAGACGTCTTTTCCGGCGGATTTTCTGGAATTTATCGAGGAGGGAGCGGCGTGGTGTTTATCAGGGAAGCTTTTTTCGGCGTATGCAGCGCCTTATGAGGTGAATACGGAGAAGGATTTGGAAGAGTTTAAAGAGAAATATGAAGTGGAATATGGCTGGGACTATGATATGGCATACCGTTGGGAGGCATCTGACGGAACGGTCAATTATCTCGTGAGCGAAACACTGGATAGTATGAATTTAGTGAATACATTGTACTGGTATCGGGATGATGGAGACGGCTTGTATCAAAAAGAGCCGATTACGGATTTGGACCGCGATTACGGTTCCTACTGCGGCGTTTTGTCCTACGGCGGACGGCTGTACTGTGTCACCGTGTCAGTAGTAAATTTATGGAGAGAGCCATTGCGGATGGATTTGATTTCTTTAGGAGAGGCGGGAGAGTGGGAGCATTACTTCCTTTCCTTTTCTTATGAAGAAAAAACGTTGGAACTGCTTTCCTTGGAAGAAAACGGGGCGCTGCAGGATTATGTGGAGGAGGAAGCGGATGCCATCTATGCGGCATGTATGCATGAAACCCCTTTTAGTCAAGGGCGGGGAGAAGCGGACATGATACCGAAGGAGGTATGGCGCGACATCAAAAACAGGGATTTCAGCTATTCACAGAAGGAATTATGGTATACTTCCGCGCACCATGATTTCAAACCGGTGGATGCAGATAATGATGGAGAAAATGAATACGCTGCTATCTATGTGATGTATGGCAAATATCGGGATTATATAGATTATAGCGTGTATGGATGGCATGATGGAACGTTTACAGAGTTTACGCTGGAGGGAGAAGGGCTTTTGTGCTGCTATGAGGACAGGGATAACGGTTACGGGATTACCGGCGAATTAGACCAGCTTTGGTTTGAGGAGATTGACGGCGTGACCTATCTGTTTACGGCAGAAAAGCTTACGTTACTTGACGGTTTCCTGCTGCGCGCCCGCGTGATACAGGACGGCAGGGTACAGGATGCAGGCGCATGGCTGTTTCGGCATACCGGTGTGATTTTGCAGGATATACAGGAAATGGGAGAGTATGAATCCTGGATGGCGGCGTGAGGGCAGGGAATTGCGGAAAGAGGAAGTTGCAAGTGTCATTGTGCCCATGATATATTTCAACGCAGACCCGCTTCCGCTTCGAAAAAAACGTAGCGGTACTAAGCTCGAAAGAACCTCGCTAAGTACCGACGTTTTTTAAGAGTCTGCTTATGAAATATATCATGGGCACAATTCGGAAGCAGCAAGTGAGAGTTTCGCAATTTCTGAATAGGATTAGGGCTTTTGACACCCTAATCCGAATAAAGAAGTTACAGAAAAGAGGAATTGTATGGGAAGACAGAAGGAAAAAATTTGTAAAAAATATGTTCTGTGGGCGGTAGCAGTGTTTTGCGCAGCGGTGGTGCCGGGCATGTCTGGAGGACAGGTAAATGCAAAAAAGAGTGATTTGTCTGCCAATACAAAGCAGTCATTGTTTCAGAGACCGGAAGACAGATTTTACCCTTCGCAGGAGGAAGCAGCGCGACTTGCAGATACGCTGCCCATGATTTGTACGCCTGTGGAGGAGACTTATCAGAAGAATGAGGGCGAACCGGGATTTTCGGAAGAAATACTTGCGGATTTGCAGGAATATGTCCGGCGGGGGGAAGAGGCAAAAGCCATTGACGCCTACCGTGATGAGACTCTTCTGATTGAGGAGAAGGAGCTGTGGGAATGGTGCCCGAAGTATGAAACTTTGCTGGCAGAATGGCTGGGGGAGCATTGGGATGTCAAGGTAAATCCGGAAGATGTGGCAGACAATATTGTGCAAATCTATCAATTGGGGCAGGAAGGGGAAAAGGAACTGATGCTGTTAGAGTACAGTGGACTTGAAATTCCCTGGTATTACATAGAAAAGGAAGGGGAAGCGTATCAAATCGGCTCTGTCAGGCTGGAGGGCTATGGAAGCATGAGCGGGCAGCCCTGCGAAAGAGTCGTATTTGCCGATAAGGACGGATACTGCCTGCTGTTACGGGGGATTGTGCGGAGTTCCTATACAAAAGAGGAAGGACTGCTTTGGCTGTGCCGCTTTACCTTACGGGAAGAGGAGGGAGAATCTCCCTTTAGCAGAGAAGAAACAAGGTATATCAGAGCAAGAATCACGAGAGTGGCGCCGGACTTTTTCTATCTGCATGACGGTGCGGCACTGACTCTGTCCGTGCAGGCGTACGTGGAGGAAAATGCGGCTGTTTTTGCGGACAGGCTGCTTGGGGATGAAGTTATCTGGGGGGATGAAGAATGCGCAGAAGAGCTTGAGAAGGACGCAGAAATTTTATGGACGGAATTGGACAAACAGGATACTGTCAAGGACTGGGAGTGGCTGGACCATGTTTGTCAGGCAGATTATGACAATGACGGCAGGGAAGAGCTGTTCTGGCGCGGTTTTCGGTGGAATCGCAGGGAAAATGCGTTGCTTTTGGAGGAAGGCGACGGATACCGGACGTCATATGTCCGGCTTTTTGACAAGGATGTGACTGCAGAACAGATGTGGTTTGTGGAATTTGAGGGAAAAATCGTTACCTTTGAAATTGCTGAGCCATACGGGACGGATTGTCCGTTTTTGTCTGCATACCTGATAGAAAAAAATAAGAAAACGCCGATTCTGACCTGTCAGCTTGTTTATGGGCAGACAGTGGAAATCGACAAAGACTCGTATGTCGGATATGGATATGATACAGACTGCTTCGGAATCAAGCCTGTTGTGCCCCTGATTGCGGGGTTGGAGGCAGAGTCGGAAGAACAGGCGGCTTTTCGGGAAAAATTGACGGCATGGATACGGGGAGTGGGGGAAGAGGTTACCGTAACGCCCACGGAGGAAGAGGCGCCGCTTCCGGAGGATTTTCTTGCTTTTCTCAGGGCGGGCGCAGCATGGAGTATATCGGGAAGGCACTTTTCTGCATATGTGTCGCCCTATGAGGTGGATACGGAAAGGGATTTGGCAGAATTTGAAGAGAAATATAAGGAGCAGCTTTCGCATTCGGATGCCTGGTATGATATGGTGTACCGCTGGGAGGCATCTGATGGAACGGACAATTATCTTGTGAGTGAAGCTTGGGATTTTGGGGAGCAAATCAATACGCTGTACTGGTATCGGGACGATGGCGAAGGGGTGTATCAAAAAGAGGCGATTACCGATTTGTCTACAGATTACGGCTCGTACTGCGGTATTCTTTCTTACGGCGGGCGGCGCTACTGTGTGATTGTGGGGCGGGATACCTGGATTTCGCCTTTGCGGATGGATTTGATTGCCTTGGGGGATGCGGGAGAATGGGAACATTACTGTATTTCTTTTACCTATGAATCAGAGCGGTATGATACCTATGCGTTTTGTGATACGGGTACGCCGGCAGCGCTTAAAGACTATGTGTCGGAGAAATCCGAAGAAATCCTTGCCTGTATGCCTTGGGAGGTATACGGGGGATACGGCGCTTATGAGGAACTGCCGAGCGAAGTGTGGCGGAATATTAAAAACAGAGATTTATCCTATGCCGTAGAATATGCTGCGTATACATCATGGGGCACGCCCGGGTACAATCATTACAGGGAGGTGGATGTGGATAACGACGGGGAGCCGGAGTACACGGCTTCTTATCAAGTATGGGCTCCCAGAGGCGACAGATTTTTATTCCATACGACATATGGCTGGCGGGACGGCGCATTTGTGGAACTGTCGCTGGGAGAGGGAATTTTGGATTCTTATGAGGATAGGGAGGACGGCTATGGGGTACTTAGCGGTTTGAAACAGCTCTGGTTTGAGGAACTGGACGGTGTGACCTACCTGTTTACGGTGGAAGAGCTTTCCCTGTTTGACAGCTATCTGCTGCGCGTCCGCCTGATACAGGACGGCAAGGTGCAGGATATGGGCGCCTGGCTGTTTCGGCATAGGGGCGCTGTGCTGGAGGATATGCAGAAGATGGAGGAATATGAATCCTGGATGGCGGCGTAAAGCTGGCGCCGTAACGCTTTGCTTGACGATTTCTTCGGTTTTGTCTATAATGAAAGCAGTAAACCTTGGTTTGAGGCAGCAGGAAGCTGTAAGGATGCTTCCTGCTGCCGGATTCCCCGCCTGAGCGGGAGGATGGAGCACAGATGATAAAAAGCATGACCGGTTTCGGCAGATGCGAGCTGTCGGAAGGAAGCCGCAAATTCACAGTGGAGATGAAATCCGTCAACCACAGGTATCTTGACGTCAATATCAAGATGCCAAAAAAGCTTAATTTTTTTGAATCGTCCATTAGGAGCGAACTGAAAAATTATATCCAGCGGGGCAAGGTGGATATTTTTATTACCTACGAGGATTTTTCCGAAAAGGGAAGCTGTGTGAAGTACAATCATGAGCTGGCGGCGGAATATCTTTCTTATCTGCGGCAGATAGCAGAGGAATTCGGACTGGATAATGATGTCAGAGTGTCTACGCTGGCAAGGTATCCGGAGGTTCTGACGCTTGAGGAGCAGGAGGAGGACGAGGAGGAGCTGTGGCGGGAGCTTGACAGGGCGTTAAAGCAGGCTGCGGAAGCTTTTGTAGAGACGCGCATCAAGGAAGGAGACAACCTAAAAGCAGACCTTGTGGAAAAGCTGGACGGTATGCTTGTGCATGTGGATTTTATTGCAGAACGCTCCCCGCAAATCATAGAAGAATACAAACAAAAGCTGCATGACAAGGTAAAAGAGCTGCTCTGTGATGCACATGTGGAGGAGAGCAGGCTTTTGACGGAGGTTACTATTTTTGCGGATAAGGTCTGTGTGGATGAAGAGCTGGTGCGGCTACGGAGCCATATTGAGGCGACGAAGGCGGCGCTTTTAGAGGGCGGCGGCGTTGGCAGGAAGCTGGACTTTATTGCGCAGGAGATGAACAGGGAAGCCAATACGATTTTGAGTAAGACAAGCGATTTGGAGGTTTCGTCCCATGCCATTGAGCTAAAGACGGAGATTGAAAAGGTCAGGGAACAGATTCAAAATATTGAATAAGCGAGAGGCAGCAATGAACAGACTGATTCATATTGGTTTTGGCAATATCGTAAATACGGGTAAAATTATCGCGATTGTTAGCCCCGATTCCGCGCCGGTAAAGCGCATGGTACAAAATGCAAAGGAGAAGGGCATGGCGATAGATGCCACACAGGGACGCAAGACGAAGTCCGTGCTTGTCATGGAAAACAGCCAGCTTGTGCTGTCGGCGCTTCTGCCGGAGACCATAGCGGGCAGGGCGCAGCTTTGCGGCGAGGAAGGCTTGTCAGGAGGCGGCGAGGAGGATGAATAGAGGAATACTGATAGTGCTCTCGGGATTTTCCGGCGCAGGGAAAGGGACTCTGATGAAGGAGCTTATGAAGACGTATGACAATTATGCGCTTTCTATTTCCATGACGACCAGAAGCCCCAGACCGGGCGAGGTGGACGGCAGGGAATATTTCTTTTCCACCAGAGAAACTTTTGAAGAAAAGATTGCACAAAACGGATTAATAGAGTATGCTGAGTATTGTGGCAATTATTACGGAACACCGCGGGATTATGTGGAGGAACAGCTTGCAAAAGGAAAGGATGTCATTTTAGAGATTGAGATTCAGGGGATGCGCAAGGTAAAGCAGATGTTTCCCGAGGTGCTTGCGCTGTTTGTGACACCGCCTTCGGCAGCAGAGTTGGAGAGACGGCTGCGGGGCAGGGGTACGGAGACGGAGGAAGCCATCAGGAAGAGGCTTATGCGCGCGGCAGGCGAGGCGGACGGCGTGGAGGATTATGCGTATATCGTAATCAACGACGATTTGCAGGCGTGTGTTGCGCAGATACACGGCATCGTGCAGGCGGCAAAGCTGTCCACCGTGAGAAATGCGGCATTTATTAAGAATATCAGAAAAGAAATAAGCGATTTATCGAAAGGAGAATAATATGTTACATCCATCTTATACCGACTTAATGAAGGTTGTGAATGCGGACGTGGAGCAGGGAGAGGAGCCGGTAGTCAGCAGTAGGTATTCCATTGTGATGGCGACCTCAAAAAGGGCGCGGCAGATTATCAGCGGCGATGCGCCTTTAGTGGACGGCAGAGGAAAAAAGCCGTTGTCCGTTGCAGTAGAGGAACTGAATGACGGGAAAATCAAGATTTTAAATGACGAAGAAGAGCAACAGGCATAAAAGGCAGATAAGAGAAAGACCGGCTTCGGGATTTCTCTTTCTTGTCATATAGGAAAGTACATTTTATAAAGGAAAAATATATGAAGCTGATTTTTGTTTCTCTGGGCTGTGACAAGAATCTGGTGGACACCGAGATGATGCTGGGGCTGCTTGGGGCTGCAGGTTATGAGTTTACAGATGATGAAAACGAGGCGGAGATTGCAGTGGTCAATACCTGCTGTTTTATTGGCGATGCCAAAGAAGAGAGCATCAATACCCTGTTAGAGCTGGCGGAGCTGAAAAAAGAAGGAAATTTGAAGGTATTGGTGGCGGCAGGCTGTCTGGCACAGCGCTATAGGCAGGAGATTTTAGAAGAAATTCCGGAAGTGGATGCGCTGACCGGCACCATGGCGGTCGATGAAATCGTACAGGCAGTGGAGGAGGCGCTTTCGGGAAAGCGGGCGGAGCATTATCGTGACATCAATGCGGCGCCTGTATATGGAAAACAAAGGAGCCTGACCACGGGCGGGCATTATGCCTATCTGAAGATAGCGGAGGGCTGTGACAAGCATTGTACATACTGCATTATTCCCAAGGTCAGGGGCTGCTACCGCTCGATTCCCATGGAAAGTCTGGTAAAGGAAGCAAAGGAGCTTGCGGACGCGGGCGTGCGGGAGCTGATTTTAGTGGCGCAGGAAACCACTTTGTACGGAAGGGATTTGTATGGAAAAAAGAGCCTGCCTGCGCTTCTTAAAAAGCTGGCGGCAATACCGGATATTTGCTGGATTCGGCTGTTATACTGCTATCCTGAGGAAATAGACGGGGAGCTGATTGCCGTTATGAAGCAGGAGCCCAAAATCTGTCATTATCTGGACATTCCCATACAGCACGCTTCCGACGCTGTCTTAAAGAGAATGGGAAGACACACGACAAAAGCGGATTTGCAAGCCATCATTGGCAGTCTGCGCAGGGAAATCCCCGATATCTGCCTTCGGACGACGCTGATTAGCGGGTTTCCGGGGGAGACGGAGGAGGAGCACGAGGAGCTACGCCTGTTCGTGGAGGAAATGGCGTTTGAGCGGCTCGGCGTGTTTCCCTACTCGCAGGAAGAGGACACGCCGGCTGCGCTGATGGAAGGGCAGATAGCAGATGAAGTGAAAAAAGAGCGCCGCGATGAGCTGATGGCTCTGCAGCAGGAGATTGCGTTTGCAAAAGCGGAAAGCATGATGGGCAGGACGCTTACCGTAATGATAGAAGGAAAAGCTGTGGATGAGGACGTCTATGTGGCGCGCACCTACAGGGATGCGCCCGAGGTGGACGGTTATCTCTTTCTTGCGTCGGATAGCGCGTATATGAGCGGAGATTTTGTGAAGGTTAAGGTAACCGGCTCGAATGAATATGATTTGATAGGAGAAATAGAAGATGAATTTACCAAATAAGCTTACTGTTTTTAGAATGATTCTGATTGTACCCTTCGTGCTGCTGCTTTTGGGCGGCGTTCACCATTGGGGCTGGTTTACCGCTTTGTTTGGCGGTATTCTGGAATATACGGACTACATTGCACTTGCCATTTTTATCATTGCAAGCCTGACGGATTTGCTGGATGGCAAAATTGCAAGAAAGTATAATCTGGTTACGAATTTTGGCAAATTTATGGACCCCCTTGCAGACAAGCTCTTAGTCTGTGCGGCGCTAATCTGTCTGGTGGAAATGGGGCGTATCCCTGCATGGATTGTCATTTTGATTATCAGCCGTGAATTTATCATCAGCGGTTTCAGGCTGATAGCATCCGACAAGGGCGTGGTGATTGCGGCAAGCTACTGGGGTAAATTTAAGACCACTTTTCAGATACTTATGGTCTGCCTGATGATTGCAAATATCAATAAGCTGCAGCTTGTTACGACTGTTGTGATGTGGATAGCGCTTGCGCTTACCGTGATATCGCTGGTTGATTATGTGTGGAAAAATAAAAGCGTAATGGCGGATGTAAAATAAGAAAATAGCGCAGCGTGGAAGTGAGGTCGAACATGACGGTAGAATTGATTTGTGTGGGAACAGAGCTTTTATTAGGCAATATTGTAAACACCAACGCGGCTTTTCTGGCGGAGCAGTGTGCGGCGCTGGGGCTTTCCTGCTATTATCAGACGGTAGTCGGAGACAATCGGGAAAGGCTTCTGCAGACTGTGCACACGGCGCTTTCCCGCTCCGATATCATTCTTTTGTCGGGGGGATTGGGACCCACGAAGGATGATTTGACGAAGGAAACCGTGGCGGAAGCTTTGGGATTAAAGCTTTTGGAGGATAAGGCTTCCCGCGAAAAGATTGCGTCATATTTTCAGACGAGAGGCAAGATACCAACGGAAAATAACTGGAAGCAGGCGCTGGTTCCCGAAGGGGGCAGAGCAGTGGAAAACCGCAACGGGACAGCGCCGGGAATTATCATGGAAAGAGACGGCAAATGTATCGTGCTGATGCCGGGTCCGCCCGAAGAGCTGAAGCCTATGTTTATGGAAGAGATAGCGCCGTACCTGCGCAAGCTGGGCGGAGAGGTTATTTCTTCTGTTACGGTGAAGATTGTCGGCATAGGGGAGAGCAGTGCGGAGACGAAAGTTGCCGACCTGATGGAAAAGCAGGACAATCCCACGCTTGCACCTTACGCCAAGACGGGGGAGGTGCACTTTCGTGTGACGGCGCGTGCCGGGACCGAAACAGAAGCGGCGGCATTGAATGCGCCGCTTGTGGAGGAATTGAAAAAGCGGTTTGGAAGCTTTGTATATACTACGGATGATGCCGTCACGCTGGAAAAAGCAGTCGCCGATATTCTGCGAAAGCGAGGACTTACCATGACTACGGCGGAGTCCTGTACGGGTGGGATGCTGGCGGCGAGAATGGTAAATGTCGCGGGCGTTTCCGAGGTTTTGAAGGCAGGATTTGTCACTTATGCCAACGAGGCAAAAAGCAGTCTGCTCGGCGTGAGGGAGGAAACGCTGCGGCTGTTCGGGGCAGTCAGCAGCCGGACGGCTGAGGAAATGGCGCAGGGTGCGGCGAGAGCGGCTGGCGCAGATGTGGCTGTTGCCATAACCGGCATTGCAGGACCGGATGGCGGTACGGCAAAAAAACCGGTCGGGCTTGTCTATATAAGCTGTTATGTGTGCGGGAAAGCAGATACACAGGAGTATCATTTTGCCGGCAGCCGCATGAAAATCAGGGAATATGCGACGGTGTCGGCATTGACGCAGCTTAGGCGTATGCTCGTTTCTTAAGGAAAAGTGCGCCTGCCCGGTGCAGGCTGAGGAAAGGAAAGAAGGTCTTATGGAAGAGAACAGCAGATTTGGCTTTTGCCCTAAATGCGGGGCTGTGTCAAAGGATGGCGTATGCCAGAGCTGCGGTACGCAGACGGCGGGCGGTACGGCGGGGCAGCAGCCGTATGTGCAGGAGGGAATGCAGGACATACAGGCGCAGGGTGCGGGGTATCCGCCGCAGCAGGTACAGGGTATGGCGAGCGCAGGATATCCGCCGCAGCAGGCACAGGGTATGGCGGGCGCAGGATATCCGCCGCAGCAGGCACAGGGTATGGCGGGCGCAGGATATCCGCCGCAACAGGCACAGGGTATGGCGGGCGCAGCATATCCGTCGCAGCAGATACAGGGCGGAGCCGGATATCCGCAGTTTTATCAGCCGCAGAATGGCAGCGGACAGATGCCGTATGGAACAGGGTATTTGCCGCAGACGTATCAGGCATGTGCGGCAGTGCCGCCGGCAAAGCCAAAGAAAAACAAGGCGGCGGTGGTGATTTATTTTATCTGTGTGGCGATTGTGGCAGTAAGCCTTGTGTTTGTGATATTGGCGGCAGTCGGTGATATAGCGGATAAAAAAGACGAAGACAGGGATTCCGGAAAAAGCGGCAGAACAGAAACGGAGCAGGATGCGGATGATTTGGGAGAAGGAGAAGAGGAGAAACCGAAAGAGAGCTTTACGTACCATCACCATACGGAGGATGTGACGGAGCGGAACTGGAATGAGGCGGGACAGGACAGTTCGCTGCCCTACTATTCCGGACCATATAATGCTTTGCGGGACGACTTGTCCTATGAGCTTGTCTTCAGGGAAGAAACCTATCGCTCTGATGACGTGGAAGTTCAGCTTGTTGTGGAATATCCGCAAATCATATCGGGGGATGTGCCTAATTACGACTATATCAATCAGGCGCTGCGTTACGATTACGACTATTTTCATAATTTTTTTACCGAAGACGTTAAGCCGTTTATGGACAGGGACAGTATATTTCAGGTCAGTATAGACTCTCACGTTACTTATATGGATGAAAGCATACTGAGCGTGGTCTTTGTGGAGCGGGTGCGTATCAATTTGGAAAACGACCCTTTTTCCATGGTGAATTATTTCTGCATGAATTTTGATTTAGAGACAGGCGTTCTCCTCGAGGATACGGAGTTATTTTGGCTTGATGAGAATTTTGCCGCCGATTTCAGGCGGCGGGAGGCTTGGGAAAACGGTGAAGAGGCTTTGACAAACTATTCTGATGAAGAGATTTTAAAGATGCTAAAGGACCCTGCGTATCTGGTGGTTTTTTACACGCCGATGGGGATGGAAGTCGGACTGAATCTGGGAAACCGGGTAGTGTATGTCACCTACGAAGACTATGAGCAGTTTTTGAACACTTTTTAGCAGCAGAATTGCGCAATGTGTTTTTTAAACTTATTCTTGCAAATACAAATGGTTTCTGATATAGTAAACACACGAAAGGCATTCTGCCTTTTTGCAGCGGCAGACCGCACGTCCCGTGCGGCTTTACTGTGGCAGATACAAGGAGCATTTTTCTGGAGTCAATGGCATTCCGCCGACATATTCCATGATTGAAAAAATTGAAAAGAGATTGGGGACGGCAAGGGAACGTGTATCAAAAGGGTGGATTATGGGACTTTAAATATCTTATAATAAAAAAGGATTGACAAAGCAGAACAAATGTTTTATCCTTGTCTTGTGCAGAACATCCGTTCAGAAACCAAAACATTTTTGTCAGTGCGCTGCCTGACACAAGGAGCCTGCGTTTTGAGAGAGACAGGGAGAGTAAAGCAGCGCAGAAATGAGGATTCGTGAATATGGAAAGAGAAGAGAAGTTAAAAGCGTTGGATGCCGCACTTGTGCAGATTGAGAAGCAG
This sequence comes from uncultured Lachnospiraceae bacterium, assembly GCA_910578335.1. Lineage (GTDB taxonomy): Bacteria > Bacillota > Clostridia > Lachnospirales > Lachnospiraceae > Acetatifactor. The sequence continues at coordinate 61,572 of CAJTPU010000006.1, forward strand.
TATGGCAAGGGTGCCGTCATGAAGCTGGGCGACCCTACGGCACAGATGAATGTGGAGACGATTCCGACAGGCTCGCTGAGCCTTGATGTGGCGTTGGGACTTGGCGGGATTCCCAAGGGCAGGATTGTGGAGATTTACGGACCGGAGTCCAGCGGTAAGACGACGGTGACGCTGCACATGATTGCGGAGGTGCAGAAGCGCGGCGGTATTGCGGGCTTTATTGATGCGGAACATGCGCTTGACCCGGTCTATGCGAAAAACATAGGCGTTGACATAGACAATCTTTACATATCCCAGCCGGACAGCGGCGAGCAGGCGCTGGAGATTACAGAGACAATGGTGCGTTCCGGCGCGATTGACATCGTCGTGGTGGACTCTGTGGCGGCGCTGGTGCCAAAGGCGGAGATTGAAGGCGACATGGGGGATTCCCATGTGGGGCTTCAGGCGAGGCTGATGTCGCAGGCGCTCAGGAAGCTGACGTCGGTTATCAGCAAATCGAACTGTACGGTTGTATTTATCAACCAGCTTCGAGAGAAGGTCGGCGTGATGTTCGGCAATCCCGAGACAACAACCGGCGGACGTGCATTAAAGTTTTATTCTTCCGTGCGGCTGGATGTGCGCCGTATTGAGTCTTTAAAGCAGGGAGGCGAGGTTATCGGCAACCGGACGAGGGTAAAGGTGGTGAAGAACAAAATAGCGCCGCCCTTCAAGGAAGCGGAGTTTGATATTATGTTTGGCGAGGGTATCTCGATGGCGGGCGATATTCTGGATTTGGCGGCTGATATCGGCGTTATCAACAAATCCGGTGCCTGGTATGCCTATGAAGGCAGCAAAATCGGACAGGGCAGGGAAAATGCGAAGCAGTATCTGAAGAGCAATCCTGAGGTTTGTGCCGAGGTAGAGGGAAAGGTGCGCGCCCACTACGGATTGGATGCAGGTAAGGCAAAGGAAGAGAAGACGGAGGAAGCCGGGAATACGCCTGCAAAGGCAAAAGAAAAGAAAACAGGAGATTGAAAGTCATGATTGTGACACTGCTGTCGGAGATGTCGGCTTCCAGAGTAAAGGTATATATTGACGAGCAGCCCGCTTTTGTCCTGTACAAGGGCGAGCTGCGAAAATACAACCTGCGGGAAGGGGCGCCTGTTGCAGAAGAGGCGTATGAAGAGCTGGTCTTTAAGGTGCTTCCTCTGCGTGCAAGAATGCGATGTATCAATCTGATAAAAGCGCGGGACTATACGAAGGAGCAGCTTAGGCAGAAGCTTAAGCAGGGCGGATATCCCGAGCAGGTGATAGAAGAAACGCTTGCCTTTGCACAGGAGGAGCGCTACATTGACGATTTGCGTTATGCAGGTAATTTCATCGCCTGCAGTCATGAACGCAAAAGCAGGCGGCGGATAGAAAATGATTTGCTGCAAAAAGGGATTCCGGCAGAGACGGTCGCGGCGGCGTGGCACAGGTGGGAAGCCGAGGGCAATGTGCAAAAGGAAGAGGAGCAGATAAAGGCGCTGCTTGCCAAAAAACATTTTGACGTGAGTGCGGCAGACCGAAATCAACTGCAGAAAATGTATGCTTTTTTGGCGCGGAAAGGCTTCGACGGGGACAAAATACGAAGGCTGCTTTTAAAATAAGAAGGTATTTGTGTAAAGTTCTTTGCAAAGATAATCACTTGCGCTTGACATAAGTATCATTTTAATTTAAAATTTAAGTGTTGTAAAATTGCTTTTAGAATGTGCGTCATGTTCTATGTAAACGACATATACATACATTCTATAATAGATTTGGCATAATGCGGCAGCATTATGTTTTGGTCCAAGGACCATGCACGAAAACTTAATAAGGAGGTGCTCCTGTACATGTGGTATGTTCTATGTGCTTTGGGAGCAATAGTGGTTACGCTTGTCATCTCGATTCCGGTGACTGCAAAGATAGCGACTGAGCGGCGTAAAAAATACGTGGAAGCAAAGTTGGGTGATGCAGAAGTCAAAGCGAGAGAGATTATTGATGAAGCCTTAAAGACTGCAGAAGCCAAAAAACGCGAATCCCTGCTTGAAATCAAGGAAGAGTCCATTAAGACCAAAAATGAACTCGACAAGGAAATCAAGGAGCGCAGGGCGGAAGCGCAGCGTTATGAGAGAAGGGTTCAGCAGAAAGAGGAGAACATCGATAAAAAAGCGGATGCTATTGAACGCAAAGAGGCAAGTCTGGCACAGCGCGAGGATTCTTTAAACAAGATGAAAGCGGAAGTGTCAAAGCTGAACGAACAGCGGGTACAGGAACTGGAGAGAATTTCCGGATTAACCTCTGAACAGGCAAAAGAGTATTTGTTGAAAATTGTTGAAGATGAAGTGAAACATGAAACGGCTGTGATGATCAAGGAAATGGAGAGTCGCGCCAAAGAAGAAGCAGACAAGAAAGCGAAGGAGTATGTAGTAAGTGCAATTCAGAGATGCGCAGCAGACCATGTCTCTGAAACTACTATTTCTGTCGTACAGCTTCCGAGCGATGAGATGAAAGGCAGGATTATCGGCAGGGAGGGACGTAATATCCGGACATTGGAGACAATGACGGGCGTTGATTTGATTATCGACGATACTCCCGAAGCGGTTATTCTGTCAGGGTTTGACCCTATCCGGCGTGAGGTGGCAAGGATTGCCCTTGAGAAGCTGATTGTAGATGGACGCATCCATCCCGCCAGAATTGAAGAAATGGTGGAAAAAGCACAGAGGGAAGTCGAAGTAATGATTAAGGAGGAAGGCGAAGCCGCTACCCTCGAGGTTGGGGTACACGGCATTCATCCCGAACTTGTAAAATTACTTGGTAAGATGAAGTTCAGAACCAGTTATGGGCAGAATGCATTGAAGCATTCCATCGAAGTTGCACAGTTGTCGGGACTTCTGGCTGCGGAGATGGGATTGGACGTTCGTCTTGCAAAGCGTGCGGGACTTTTGCACGATATCGGCAAGGCTGTTGACCATGAGATGGAAGGTTCCCATATTCAGTTAGGTTCGGAGCTTTGCAGAAAGTATAGGGAGAACGCAACGGTAATCAATGCGGTTGAATCCCACCACGGCGACGTGGAAGCTACATCCCTGATTGCATGTATTGTACAAGCTGCTGATACAATATCCGCTGCAAGACCGGGCGCTAGAAGGGAAACACTGGAAACCTACACTAGCAGATTAAGACAATTAGAAGAAATCACAAACAATTTCAAAGGTGTTGACAAATCTTTTGCTATTCAGGCAGGTCGGGAAATTCGCGTAATGGTAGTTCCTGAGCAGATTACAGATGCTGATATGGTAGTATTGGCAAGAGATATTTCCAAGCAGATTGAGGCTGAGTTGGAATATCCCGGACAAATCAAAGTCAATGTTATTCGTGAAAGCCGTGTAATCGACTACGCTAAGTAGAGTAAATTGAATATTGAATAGGAAGCAAAAGCGCGGACTGAAAAACCCGCGCTTTTTTTCGCGCAAAAAAATAAAAGTTTTGCTTGTGTTCCCTTCCGCGATATAGTAGAATATACAAGGCGTGTATGATTGTATACGATTATCCAATCGGATAAAAGAGAAAAGAACGTGCCGGAAAAGATATGGCGCCGGCAGGGTGGAAAGGAAAAGATGAAAATGAAAGCATATCAGGAAATGGACAGGGACGAACTGGAAGCGCTTAGAGAAGAGCTGAATCAGGCATATGAGAAGGCGAAGGGCATGGGACTGAAGCTGGATATGTCCAGAGGGAAGCCGTCCGAGACACAGCTCAATATGACGATGCCAATTATGGACACACTTCGTGCGGACAGCGATTTGCGGACGGAGGGCGGTGTGGACTGCCGCAACTATGGTCTGATGGACGGCATTCCTGAGGCAAAAGAGCTTATGGGCGCCATGATAGGCGTTCCTGCAGAAAAAGTGATTGTCTGCGGCAATGCGAGCCTGTCCCTTATGTACGATGCGGTATCCCGTTCCATGACGCATGGCGTCTGCGGCAGTACACCATGGTGCAAGCTGGATAAGGTGAAATTTTTGTGTCCGGTTCCGGGATATGACAGACATTTTGCAATTACGGAGCATTTTGGCATTGAGATGATTCCGGTTCCCATGACTGCCGAGGGACCTGATATGGATATGGTGGAGCAGTATGTCAACCATGACGAAGCGGTGAAAGGAATCTGGTGTGTGCCTAAGTATTCCAATCCGCAGGGAATTACCTATTCCGATGAAACGGTAAGACGCTTTGCAGCGCTTTCGCCTGCGGCAGAGGATTTTAGAATTTACTGGGACAATGCGTATGTCATTCATCATCTTTATGAGGATTCACAGGATGAGCTTCTGGAGATTTTGGGCGAATGTGAAAAGGCGGGCAATCCGGATATGGTTTATGAGTTTGTTTCCACTTCCAAGGTGACCTTTTCGGGCGCGGGCATTGCGGCGATTGCGTCTTCCCCTAAGAATCTGGAGTTTATTAAGAAATCCATGACGATTCAGACAATCGGGTATGACAAGATTAACCAACTCAGGCACGTGAGGTATTTTAAGAATATCGACGGTCTGAAGGCACAGATGAAAAAGCAGGCGGACATTATCCGGCCTAAATTTGAGGCTGTGATTCGGATTTTGGAAAGGGAGCTGGGCGGTCTGGGCGTTGCCACATGGATTTCGCCAAAGGGAGGGTATTTTATTTCCTTTAATGCCATGCCTGGCTGTGCAAAACAAATTGTGGCAAAATGCAGGGAGGCAGGTGTTGTCATGACGGGAGCGGGCGCTACTTACCCCTATGGAAAAGACCCTGAAGACAGCAACATTCGTATTGCACCTTCTTTCCCGACACCGGGAGAAATGGCGCAGGCAGCGGAATTGTTTACGCTCTGTGTTAAACTGGTCAGCGTAGAAAAGCTTTTGGAAGATAAGTAAAATCATTTTGTTTAGAAAGCAAACAGGGAAAGGCGGAGTCTTATGGCAGAGGAATTTAAGAGACTGAGCAGGGATTTGGTACAAAAGGGCGCCATTATCGATTACTATCAGGATACGGTGCAGGTGCCGAACGGCAACATTGTAAAGTGGGATTTTATCGGGCATAAGGGAGCGGCAGCGGTGGTTCCGGTCAGAGAGGACGGAAAAATCCTCATGGTGAGGCAGTATCGGAACGCGCTCGACAGGTATACGCTGGAGGTTCCGGCAGGCGGATTAAACGGGGCTGACGAGCCGACGAGAACGGCGGCGGCGAGGGAGCTGGAGGAGGAAACCGGATACTGTACGGAAGAACTGGATTTTTTGATTACTATCCGTACAACGGTTGCTTTCTGCAATGAAAAGATTGATATTTATGTTGCAAGGAATCTTTCACCGGGCAGGCAGCACTTGGATGAAGATGAATTTATCAATGTGGAAGCATATACCGTAGAGGAACTGATGAATATGATATATGATTGTACCATTCAGGATTCCAAAACCATATGCGCCATTATGACATACGCGCACAAGTATTTGTAGCATCGGCATAATTGTTTTTTCACCGTCATACAATAGAGCGTAACGGACAATCAGGGAAGGGACGCGCGCCAAAGCACGCAGATAGGAGTAAGAATGCGTTGGTTGAGACGGTCGGAATTGGAGCAGGGTAAAATGCTTGCAGTGATTGCAGCAGTAGGTTTTGTTGCAGGGCTTTTGCTGATGAATCTGGGTAAAAAGGCATTGCTTTACAATACCGGTCTTTTGAGCGAATATACGCTTTATGACATGAAATATTCCGGTGTTGACAGTCATGCCTTTTTTTTGTATCTGCTGCAGAAAAGAATAGGAATCGCGCTTGTGCTTGCCGTTTTGTCTACCACCTGGCTGGGAATGGCGGCGGCATGGACGGGGGCGGCATGGCTGGGAGTTTCCTTTGGCATGTTGATGATGGCTTCCATGCTGCGGTATGGATTAAAAGGAATACTGCTGATATTTGCGGGTGTATTTCCGCAGATTCTGGTGTACTTTCCGGCAGCGCTATTGCTGCTGCAGTGGATTCAGGAATTTTGTATGGCAATTTATTATCCGGAAAGACTGCAGGAATTTCAAGAGGTGAAGGATAGGAGCCAGCTTCTTCGAAAAAAAGCGCTGCGCCTTCCGCTGCTCTTGACAGCGCTTGCCTTCGGCTGTCTGCTGGAGGGGTATATCAATCCTAAAATTGTCTCCGGTTTGTTAAAGATTTTTTGAGTTTTCATTGCTTTTCGGAAAGCGAATGCGTATAATGAAATTCTAACAGAGAAGCGAAACGGGGAGCAAAAACGGAGGGTGCAAGAGCTCATGGAAGGTGCGATAGATGCCTTTATGGTTTATTTGGAAGAGGTGAAAAAGAAGGCGGTGAGCACAAGAGCGGCTTACCATAGTGATTTGTGCAAGCTGCAGGGATTTTTGGACGGTCTCGGGGTGAGCAGGGTAGAGGAGATTTCCCGGACAAACTTGAATTCCTATATTCTTTATCTGGAAAAAAACTGCTTTGCCCAGACCACCATTTCCAGAAATATCGCATCAATTAAAGCATTTTTTCATTTTCTGTTTAAAGAAAAAAGAGTCATTGAGGATATTGCAGAGGATTTGAAAACGCCCAGAATTGAAAAGCGCGTGCCCGGAATACTGACGGCGGAGGAGGTGGATAGGCTTCTGCAGCAGCCTTCGGGTGATTCTGCAAAGGAGTGCAGGGACAGAGCCATGCTGGAGCTTTTATATGCCACGGGTATCCGTGTATCGGAACTGCTTTCCCTAAAGCTGTCGGGCGTGAATTTGAAAATGGGGTTTGTCATGTGCGGCAGTGCAGGCAGGGAGCGTGTGATTCCTTTTGGCAGCAAGGCGCGCAGCGCGCTGGTGCAATATCTGGAGTCGGCAAGAGGAACTATGATTGCAAACGAGTCGCAGGAGGTTCTCTTTGTCAACTGTCTGGGACAGCCTATGAGCAGGCAGGGATTCTGGAAGCTTGTGAAAGAGTACGGCAGGCAGGCGGGTATCAGTTCTGAGATGACACCCCATACCCTGAGACATTCTTTTGCCGCGCATCTTTTGGAAAATGGAGCGGATTTGCGGAGCGTGCAGGAAATGATGGGACATGCCGACATATCTGCCACGCAGGTCTATCAGCGTATGAGCCGCAATTCGATAAGAGAAGTATATACAAGAGCCCATCCGAGAGGATGAGCTCTTTTTTTGTGACAGTAGAATTTTTGCGGAAAGCGGATGTAATTGTTTACTCGTAATCTGCAATATCGTAAATAAGCCGTTCCGTGTCCGCCCAGCCAAGACACGGGTCGGTAATGGATTTGCCATAGATACCGCCGCCCACCTTTTGACAGCCTTCTTCGATGTAGCTTTCTACCATGACGCCCTTTACCAGCTTGTGAATATCCGGACTCAGCTTGCGGCTGTGCATAACTTCTTTGACAATGCGAATCTGCTGTTTAAACTGCTTGTTGGAATTGCTGTGGTTGGAGTCGATGATGCAGGCGGGATTTTTTAAATCCCGTTCATTGTAAAGGTTTAAAAGGGTGTTTAAATCTTCATAATGATAATTGGGAAGATTGCGTCCGTATTTGTTGGTAGCACCCCGCAGAACGGTATGTGCAAGTTCGTTTCCGGTAGTTTTTACCTCCCAGCCGCGATAGATGAAGGAGTGGGGATGCTGTGCCGCATGTACGGAATTGAGCATAACGGAAAAGTCGCCGCTTGTGGGGTTTTTCATGCCCGCAGGCACGTCGAAGCCGCTGCAGGCAAGACGATGCTGCTGGTCCTCCACAGAACGGGCGCCAATTGCAACATAGGATAAAATATCAGAAACATAGCGCCAGTTTTCCGGATAAAGCATCTCGTCCGCCGCCGTCAGCCCGCTTTCTTCAATGGCGCGAATCTGCATTTTCCGCATGGCAATCAGTCCGGCAAGGAAGTCGGGCTTTTTTTCGGGGTCGGGCTGCGATACGATGCCTTTGTAGCCTTCTCCTGTGGTACGGGGTTTGTTGGTATAGATGCGGGGAATTAAAAGCAGCTTGTCTTTTACCTTTTCATTCACCTCTGCCAGTCTGTTTACATAATCACAGACAGAATCCTCGTTGTCCGCGGAGCAGGGACCGATAATAACCAGAAATTTACTGCTTTTTCCGGTGAAAACCTCTTTGATTTCCGCATCGCGTTTTTCTTTAATCCGTGCCAGTGCATCCGGCAGGGGAAACAGCTCCCTGATTTCCGCCGGAGTGGGCAGTTTTTTGATAAATTCAAAGCTCATACTTACCGCACCTTTCCTTTCAAGTCCGAAAAATTTCACAGCATTTTATTATATAATAAATGAGGAAGGAGCGCAAGTTTTTTGCCGGAACTTTAATTTTTCACCTTTCCCACCGTTTTTCTTAAGAGCAGCAGCAGAAGAGCGGCAGAATAAACCTGGGACAGGAGCATACCGGCGATGTAGCTGTCTATGCCAAACCGGGGAAGCAGCCAGAATACAAAGGCAAGCCGTAACAGAAGAGAGCTGACATTGACAAAAAAGATACTGCCGGCTTTGCCGAGCCCGTGCAGGATGCTGGTAAGGGTGGCGCACAGATATAAAAAAGGACAGATAAAGCTCAAGGAGCAGATAAAGATGCCGGCAAGCTCGCTGTGAAACAGAAGCTGTCCGACAGGACGCCCGAGAAGCAAAAAGCCAAGCGTGCAGATGCCGCCTAAAAAGAGGCAGGAATATATGGTTTTGCGGGCGGCGCGTTTGACGGCAGTCATGTTTCCGGCAGCGTCGGCTTCGGAGACGACGGGCAGGAGCATAAGGGAGATGGAACCGGTGAGGGCGTTGGGAAAAAAGATGAGAGGCAGCGCCATTCCCGTCAAAACGCCGTACACACTGAGCGCCGTTGCGGAATCATAGCCGTAAGCCTGCAACATGCTGGGGATGTAGACTGCTTCCACGCTTTGCAGCAGGTTGATGACAATGCGGGTTAGGGAAAGCGGAACGGAAAGCGCCAATAGTTTTGCTGTGACGGAAAGGTAGGCGGCAGCAGGGCGCAGCGCCTTGGCAGCGTTCTTACGGATTCCTTTTGTGGAGGAAAGCTGGCAGAACCGCAGATAAACGGCGGCTATGGAGACGACCATGGCGCCAAATTCCCCGACCACCAGTCCGACTACCGCAACGTTGATGGTGGGGGTGCTTCCGTTAAGACCCGCCATATAACTTGCCAGAAAAACACATGCTACCCTGAAAAACTGTTCGATAAGCTGGGTTGCCGCAGGTATCCCGGCTTTTTTGACGCCATAAAAATAACCGTTGATACAGGAATGCACGGCGCCGAGCGGAACAGAAAGCGCAATGATGCGCAGCATGGAGGCAGTACGCGGCTCAAGCAGGAACCTGGCAGCGATGAGTTCTGAAAAATGCAGCATAACACTCGTACATGGCAGAGAAAGCAAAAGGGAGAGAGATAGCCCTGTCATCAGCACGCGAAAGGAAGCCCTGTAGTTTTTGGCAGCAGCCTCCCCCGCAACATACTTGGAAATGGCGGTTTGAAGACCGGCGGCAGTGATGGAAAAGGTAAGGGAGAGGACTGGACTTAGGAGCTGGTATACGCCCATGCCTTCCTCTCCAAACAGGCGGGACAGGTAAATCCGGTAAAAGAAGCCGATAAGACGGCTTAAGAGTCCTGTCAGGGTGAGAATGATTGTGCCGGTGATAAAGGGATTGTTTCGTTTCATAAAAAATCCTCGTTTCTGCACATGTCTGATATCGGCAGCGTTCTTGATAAATATATTCGAAAGAAGGACATGAAAGAACGTTTATCGTGGACGAATCGGGAAAACCATGTTAGAGTAAAGAAAAAGAAAACGGAGAGAGGAAACGATTGCAAAGGAATGAAAAAGAAGGTTGTGGTAGGTATGTCCGGCGGCGTAGATTCGTCGGTCGCGGCATATCTTTTAAAAGAAGCGGGATATGAGGTTATCGGCGTTACTATGCAGATGTGGCGGGAAGAAAAAGCTGCAGGAGCAAGCGGCAGAGCAGAACAGGCAGGAGCCGGCGGGAGAGCAGAGCAGGCAGGAGCCGGCGGCTGTGATGCGGCAGCGCGGGACGCAAAAAAGGTTGCGGATTTGTTGGGGATTTCCCATTATACCATGGATTTTACCAAGGAATTTAAACGCAGCGTCGTGGATTATTTTGTGGAGGAATATCTGCGCGGCAGAACGCCGAATCCCTGTAATGTCTGTAACCGTTATGTAAAGTGGGAGGCGCTTCTTATGCGGGGCAGAGCGCTTGGGGCGGACTATATCGCCACGGGGCATTATGCGAGGATTGAGAGACTGCCAAACGGCAGATACACGGTAAAAAATGCTGCAGCCGGGAAGGACCAGACCTATGCGCTGTACAATCTGACACAGGAGCAGCTTGCACACACCCTGATGCCGGTCGGCAGCTATGCAAAGGAGGAAATCAGGGAAATGGCAAAGCAGCTTGCCCTGCCGGTGGCGGCGAAGCCGGACAGTCAGGATATTTGTTTTATACCGGACGGGGATTACGGCGCATTTCTCTTAAGAGAGGCGGGGGAACGTCTTGCCGGTGCCGGCAGCTTTGTGGGGACCGACGGAACGGTTTTGGGAGAACACAGAGGCATTGTCCATTATACGATAGGGCAGCGCAAGGGGCTGCAGCTTGCGATGGGAAGACCTGTATTTGTGACTGCAATCAGACCTGAGACAAATGAGGTGGTGATTGGGGAAAATGAAGATTTGTATACAAACACTCTTTTTTGTGACAGGGTAAATTATATGGGGGCGGCGGATTTTGCAGAGCCGGTGCGGGCAAAGATTAAAATACGGTATGCACATGCAGGAACCATGGGCGTGCTGGAAAAGCAGGCGGACGGACGTATAAAATGTACCTTCGATGAGCCGGTGCGGGCGGCTACGCCGGGACAGGCGGCAGTATTTTATCAGGATGATTATGTGCTGGGAGGCGGTACGATACTGTGAAGGAAGCATAAACTAAGAAAAAGAAAGCATAATTTGTTATGCACAAAAAAGCGAGGATGGAAATGGACTATATTGCACCTTGGAACCAGCAGAAAAGAACCGCATACAAAGTGGTTACGGGAACCGTCACAAGAATTACCCCGTTACAAAGAAACGGCGGCAGCGACTGCAGCCAGTTTGTGTCGGTGGAGACAAAAGAAGGCGGCGCCGTTAACTTTATTGTGACGCCGGAAACCTATATTGCAGATTTTGTTACGATTTACCGCGGGATGCAGGCGCATTTTGTATACAATGCCGATTTGCCTGCTCCCCTTATCTATCCGCCGCAGTTTGGCGCAGCGGTGGTGGTTTCCACAGCGACTGCCACAAATGTGGCGGTGGGTTATTTTGACAAACGGCTTGTCAGTGCAGACAACACCTTGAAGCTGAATCTGACGGACAGCGTGCCGGTAGTGACCTCCAACAACCAGATGTTTTACGGTTCCCCCGCGGGACGTTACCTGATTGTCATGTATGAAGCAAGCACAAGAAGCATACCGGCACAGACCACGCCGGAAAAAGTAGTCGTGATGTGCCAATGGTAAATACCGGTTTTTGAATCGGAAGGTTATAATTTTCTGTATTCCGGAAGCCGTTTTTCAAAGATGCAGTAGTAGTGAAAACCGCAGTCTGAAAGAATTTCGGAAGCGAGATGGAAATCAGCGGCGATATCCTTTGCGCAGTGGGCGTCGGAGCCGATTGTAATGATTTCGCCGCCCAGCTCGCGATATCTTTTCAATACCTCCCTGCAGGGGCTTACGTCTTTTGTGCCGCTTCGAAGGCTTCCCGTATTCAGTTCGATTCCTTTTTCTTTTTCCAGCAAAAGTGTCAGCATGGTATCAAATAAATCCTGATATTTTGCGTAAGAATAGTGCCTGTCCTTTTCGGGTCCGTAGCGCACGACGTAATCGAGATGTCCGAATACATCGAAATGGCTGCATTTCTTTATATTCTCAATCACGCTTTCAAAGTATTCCCGATAAGCCTCTTCCTCGCTGCGGTTTTCATAAAATGCAGGATAATAGGGGTCTTTTCCGTTTGCGACATGGGTGGAGCCGATAATAAAATCAAACTCGTAGGCATGTGTGTAAGCCGCCAGTGCTTTTGAAAGGTGGGGCTGCAGTCCAAGCTCTATGCCGAAAAGAATCCGCAGACTGTCCTTGCAGGTGTCCTGAAAGCGTGCCAAATCATAGAGATAGGAATCGGTATTGACAAGGAAGATGCCCGCCGGCGTCGTTTCCGAGACCGGATAGTCGATATCCATGTGCTCCGTAAAGCAAATATGTGTAAGTCCTTTTTTTTGGGCGCCTGCAATCATATGCTCCATGGGCTCCGTACTGTCGCCCGAAAAAGAAGAGTGCAGGTGAAAATCCGCCGTAATTGCCATAATATGTTCCTTTCTGCGGTGGCTAGAAGGAAAGCCGCGGTTTGCTATGGGATTTGGATGCCAAAGGCACTGTATCATTATAGCAGAAAAGCGCGGGAGAAAGTAAAGAATTTGTAAAATATATAAAAATTACCTGCAAATGGCAAATATTTTCGATTTACATCTTGAATTATCAAGGGGAATTAGGTAAAATGAATGTGCTGATAAAAATTTGACAATCATAAGATTGGATAAAACAATTATAAAATTTTAGGAGGAAACTAAAATGGCAGTAAGAGTAGCAATCAATGGTTTTGGCCGTATCGGCCGTCTTGCGTTCAGACAGATGTTTGATGCAGAGGGATATGATGTTGTGGCAATTAACGATTTGACAAGCCCTAAGATGCTTGCACATCTTCTGAAGTATGATTCTTCACAGGGCAAGTACAAATATGCCGATTCCGTAGAGGCAGGCGAGGACAGCATCACCGTAAACGGCAAGACCATCACCATTTACAAAGAGGCAGACGCTTCCAAGCTTCCCTGGGGTGAATTAAAGGTTGACGTGGTTTTAGAGTGTACAGGCTTCTACACCTCTAAGGAAAAGTCTCTTGCACACATTACCGCAGGCGCACGCAAGGTTGTTATCTCTGCTCCCGCAGGCAATGACCTTCCTACCATCGTATACAATGTAAACCATGACACCTTAAAGGCAGAAGATACCGTTATTTCCGCAGCTTCCTGCACCACCAACTGCCTTGCTCCCATGGCGAAGGCACTGAATGATTTTGCACCGATTCAGAGCGGTATCATGACCACTGTACATGCATACACCGGCGACCAGATGATTCTGGACGGTCCTCAGAGAAAGGGCGATTTAAGAAGAAGCCGTGCAGGCGCATGCAATATCGTTCCCAACTCTACCGGCGCTGCAAAGGCAATCGGTCTTGTTATTCCTGAGCTGAACGGCAAGCTTATCGGCTCTGCACAGCGTGTTCCGACCCCTACCGGCTCCACCACGATTCTGGTTGCAGTGGTAAAGGGCGAGGTTACCAAGGAAGGCATTAACGAAGCAATGAAAGCTGCAGCAACGGAGTCCTTTGGCTACAATGAGGATGAAATCGTATCCTCTGACGTTATCGGCAGCACCTACGGCTCTATCTTTGACGCAACTCAGACCATGGTTTCCAAGATGGAAGACGGCAACAGCTTAGTGCAGGTTGTTTCATGGTATGACAATGAGAACAGCTATACCAGCCAGATGGTTCGTACCATCAAGTATTTCAGCGAGCTGGCATAAGGCGGAGCGCAAAAGTGTTTTGTTCTGCAAATTAGACCTATCAGGGGTCCGGTCTTATGGACCGGACCCTTTCATATTGATAAAGAAACGGAGGCAAAGAAATGGGTTTGAATAAAAAATCAGTAGACGATATCAATGTAAAGGGAAAGAGGGTGCTGGTGCGCTGTGATTTTAATGTACCGTTAAAGAACGGGGAAATTACTGACGAGACGCGTATTACGGCAGCGCTTCCCACCATTCAGAAGCTGTTAAATGACGGCGGTAAGGTAATTCTCTGCTCCCATTTGGGCAAGGTAAAGAACGGACCGAACGAGGGAGAGTCCTTGGCACCGGTGGCAAAAAGACTTTCCGAGAAGCTGGGTAAGGAAGTGAATTTTGTTGCGGATTACAATGTAACGGGCGAGGCTGCGACCAAGGCAGTAGAAGCAATGAACGAGGGCGATGTGGTATTGCTTCAGAATACCCGTTTCCGCGGTGCGGAGGAGACCAAGAACGGAGAAGCATTCAGCAAAGAGCTGGCAGATTTGGCGGATGATTATGTATGCGATGCTTTCGGTTCTTCCCACAGGGCACATGCTTCCGTGGCGGGTGTTACGAAGTTTATCTCCGAAAAGGGCGGTTCTAATGTGGTAGGCTACCTTATGCAGAAGGAAATCAATTTCCTTGGCAATGCAGTAGAAAATCCGGTAAGACCTTTTGTTGCCATTCTGGGCGGCGCAAAGGTTGCTGACAAATTAAATGTAATTTCCAACCTGCTTGAAAAATGCGATACCCTGATTATCGGCGGCGGTATGGCGTATACCTTCTTAAAGGCGCAGGGTTACGAAATCGGCAAATCTCTGGTAGACGACAGCAAGCTTGATTATTGTAAGGAAATGATGGAGAAGGCTGAGAAGCTTGGCAAAAAGCTGCTGCTTCCTGTAGATTCCGTTACCATTACCGAGTTCCCCAATCCCATCGACGCACCTGTCGAGGTAGAGGTGTATGACGTAACGAATATGCCTGCGGACAGAGAGGGCTGCGATATCGGTCCTAAGACGGCGGAAATGTTTGCGGAAGCTGTTAAATCTGCCAAGACGGTAGTTTGGAACGGACCCATGGGTGTGTTTGAAAATCCGACTCTGGCAGAGGGTACCATTGCGGTTGCAAAGGCGCTGGCTGAGACGGAAGCTACCACCATCATCGGCGGCGGCGATTCTGCGGCAGCGGTAAATCAGCTTGGATTTGGCGACAAGATGTCCCATATTTCTACGGGCGGCGGCGCTTCCCTTGAATTCCTTGAGGGCAAGGAGCTTCCGGGCGTGGTTGCTGCTGACGATAAATAAAGAATAAAATGATAGAGGTGAGAGGATTATTATGGCAAGAAGAAAAATCATTGCCGGCAACTGGAAGATGAATATGACGCCCAGTGAAGCCGTGGCATTAATTGAAAAGTTAAAGCCGCTGACAGCGACGGATAAGGCTGACGTGGTATTCTGCGTGCCTGCCATTGACATTATCCCCGCGGTGGAAGCAGTCAAAGGCAGCAACATCGAAATCGGTGCGGAGAACATGTATTTTGAGGAGAAGGGTGCTTATACAGGCGAGATTTCTCCCGCTATGCTCACCGATGCCGGCGTAAAATATGTTATCATCGGACATTCCGAGAGAAGAGAATATTTTGCAGAGACGGACGAAACCGTCAACAAGAAGGTATTAAAAGCATTTGAACACGGACTGACACCGATTATCTGCTGCGGCGAGTCCCTGACCCAAAGAGAGCAGGGGATTACTATCGACTGGATACGCCAGCAGATAAAGATTGCCTTCCTCAATGTAACGGCGGAACAGGCTAAGGGGGCGGTGATTGCTTACGAGCCCATCTGGGCAATCGGAACGGGTAAGGTGGCAACCACCGAACAGGCGCAGGAAGTATGCGCGGCAATCCGTGCCTGCATCGGCGAGATTTATGATGAGGCGACGGCACAGGCAATCCGTATCCAGTACGGCGGTTCTGTGTCCGCTGCAAGTGCGCCCGAGCTTTTTGCACAGCCCGATATTGACGGCGGGCTGGTAGGCGGCGCGTCTCTCAAAGAGGATTTTGGGGCTATTGTCAACTACTAATCTGTATCTGCGATTGCTTTTAAGGGACTGCTATATGGCGGTCCCTTTGATACTTTGACGGGGAAGTTATGTTTGCCATAAATATGTGAATGAGGTATAATGGATAACAGTGAGTGAATCGTCACTATAATTAAGTAAACCGTAAAGTACGGAGGGGAAGGTAAAATGATTGAATATGGCAGAAGAAAAATTCGTCTGGGTGATGCACTGGTAAAAGACGGCATGATTAGCGAGGAACAGCTTCAGAAAGCACTGGAGCTCCAAAAAGGGAGCGGCAGGAAGCTGGGCGAAACCTTGATAGACGCCGGAATGGTGACAGAAGAAAATATAGCCAAGGTACTCAGCAAGCAGCTTGGTTATGAAAGTATAGATTTGCAGAATATTTCTATCTCGAAAGATGTATTGGATTTGGTGACGCCCTCCGTGTTGAAGAAAAACAGGGTGATTCCCATAGAGTATGCACCGGACAACATGAACATTCTGCGTGTTGCCATGGCAGACCCGCTGGATTTGGATGCGATGGATGATATTTCTATTATCACAGGCTGTCAGGTGGAGCCGCTGGTATCCACACCTCGAAATGTCATGCTGGCAATAGACCGTTTTTACGGACAGGCGGAAGTGGCTACTGCGTTGGAGGATTATGCCAAGGAGCGCTTAATTGTGGAGGAGGAGGATGCATTCAGCGAAGACATCAACAATTCCCCCATTGTTATTCTCGTAAAAGAAATGATTGAAAAAGCGGCAAGGCAGCGCGCCTCCGATATTCACATTGAGCCGCTTGAGAAAAAGGTACGGGTACGTTATCGTATTGACGGCGCGCTTTATGAGAAAGGAAGATATGATGTGCGTATCCTGCCGGCGATGGTAGCGCGTGTCAAGATTATCGGCGGCATGGATATCTCGGAGAAAAGAAAACCGCAGGACGGTCGAATTACGCAGATTGTGGACAGAACGGAATATGATATCCGTGTATCCATTCTTCCCACTGTGTATGGGGAAAAAATTGTTATGCGTCTTGCCTCCAAGAATGCCCTCAACCGCGAAAAGAGCCAGCTCGGACTAAAGCCGACCGAGATGCAGCAGTTTGACCATATTTTGAAAAATCCCCATGGCATCCTCCTTGTAACGGGACCTACCGGAAGCGGTAAGTCTACCACTCTTTATACGGCACTCAGCGAATTGAACACAGAGGATGTAAATATTATCACAGTAGAAGACCCTGTGGAGGCAAATATAGACGGAATCAATCAGGTTCAGGTAAATCCGAAGGCAAACCTGACCTTTGCCAGTGCGCTGCGTTCTATTCTGCGTCAGGACCCCGATATCATTATGATTGGTGAAATTCGTGACCAGGAGACGGCGGGAATTGCCGTACAGGCTTCCATCACAGGGCATCTTGTGGTGAGTACCCTGCACACCAACTCCTCCGCCAGCACCATTACCCGTTTGGCGGATATGGGTGTAGAGCCGTATCTGATAGCGGATTCCGTGGTAGGCGTTATTGCGCAGCGTCTGGTGAGAAGACTTTGCCCCAATTGTAAGAAACCGCATATTGTAACAGAAGAGGAAGCGGAGATTCTGGGCGTAAAAGCGGAAGAGCAGGTGCAGATATACGAGCCTTGCGGTTGTCCGCAATGCGACAATATGGGTTACAAAGGCCGTATCGGTGTGTATGAGATTATGGAAATGTCACAGGATTTAAAGACTATCATCAGCAAAAATGGTTCTGCTGAAGCAATCAAGGAGCAGGCGATGAAGAATGGTATGCATACATTGCGTATGAGCGCGTCGGAATATGTACTTTCCGGTATCACTTCTTTTAATGAGATGATGAAGGTTTCCTTTGACTTGTAATAAAAAGATTGCTTTGAATGAAAGAAATAAAGACGGGACAAGGCATTGGCGGAAAAGTTTGCCGGTGCCTTTTACCTGAAAATCCGGAGCTTTTATGAAGATATAGCGTTTAAGCCAATTTTTGCAGCTTTTCACTGTGTGCCGAAACGGTTTTTTTGAGCAAATCGACGTCAGCAAAAACAGCCTCCATCTTGTCGCTATAGAGTCTGTAGCGGTCATACGTACTGGTATAGCAGGACGTAATATTATTAAGCTGCGGCATTATTATGTTTTCCTGATACAGCTTCATCTGATGCTGATTGTCCTTTACGACTTGCAGTTCGTCCTTTACGGTTTGCAGCTCGTCCTTTACGGTTTGCAGCTCGTCCTTTACGGTTTGCAGTTCGTCCTTTACGGTTTGCAGCTCGCCTTTTACGATTTGCAGTTCGCTCTTTACGGTTTGCAGTTCGCCTTTTACGATATGCAGTTCGTTTTTTACGATATGCAGTTCGTCTTCTACATGCTGCACGCTGTCCTTTACGATTTGCAGTTCGTCCTCTACGTGTTGCAGTCTGTCTTGCAGCGGCTGCAGTTTTTGGTCTAACAGGTCGGATATGCCGGATAATAATTCATTGTTGCGCATATGGAATGTCTCCTTTCTTTTGTAGTGGTTTGTAGTATACCATAGGTTTCAGATAAAGTCTACAAAAATTTCGATAATTTTTTAACTGGTAAACAGAATGCAGGAAACGTTGGAAAAAGGATTTGGGGGGGAGGAAGATATGCAGAAACAGGAATTGCGCAAGGGGTGGAATTTGTGGAATTTTTCCCGAAAGGTGCACGATAGATGGTTAATTCGTATAATATGTTTCACTTTAAATAACGAAAAAATAAGAAAATATGTAAAAAAATCCATAAAAACAGCTAGAGAATGTTGCTTTTTTTGGTGAATAGTGTTAAAATGTTTACTATACAAAGTAATACTATGTGAAGAGTAAAGGACGAAACTTACGTAAATACAGGATTCGAGGGGGATATCAATGGCAGCTTACGGCTATGAAGCGCTGGATAAGGCAGGTAAGACGATAAAGGGGAGTATAGATGCCGACACCATAGACAAAGCGAAGTCGGAATTAAAGCAGCAGGGCTACACGCTTTTAAGTATTAAAGAGCAGAGCCTGCTGACAAGGGACTTAAATATTGAAATCGGGGGATATCCCAAGCCCCGCGATTTGAGTGTGTTCTGCCGACAGTTTGTCAGTATGACGAGAGCAGGCGTGTCTATTTTGGAGGCGCTTAAGATGCTCAGCGAGCAGACGGAGAACAAGCAGCTCAAAAAGGCTGTGGAGGGCGTCCGCGTCAGTGTGGAAAAGGGCGAGACGCTGGCACGCTCTTTGAAGGAGCATCCCAAGGTATTTCCTGAGCTTATGGTCAATATGGTGGCGGCAGGCGAATCGTCGGGCAGTCTGGATGTCGCTTTGGAACGTATGGCACTCCAGTTTGAAAAGGCAAATAAGACAAGGGCACTGGTGAAAAAGGCGATGATGTACCCGATTATCGTCTGTATCGTGGCTGTTGTGGTAGTAATTGTTATGCTGGTAGTGATAATCCCAAATTATGCGGATATGTTTACACAATTGGGAACCGACTTGCCGGGTATTACGTTGGCGGTACAGGCAGCGAGCAATTTTATTATTGATTACTGGTACATATTGGCTCCTGTGATAATCGTTCTCGCGATTTTGTTAAAGATGTTTTCTCAGACGGATATGGGTAAGCATGTTTTTCATGGTCTTCAGCTTCGGATTCCGGCACTGAAAAACCTAAAGGTAAAGCAGGCTTCTTCTCAGATGGCGCGTACCATGAGCACCTTGCTTGCGGCGGGCGTTCCCCTTATCGAGGCGGTGGAAATCGTCGGAAATACCATGGACAATGTCTACTTTAGGGAGGCAATGGATACCTGTAAAAACGAGATTATCATCGGACAGCCGCTTTCACGCCCGCTAGAGGAGACAGGGCTGTTCCCGCCCATGGTGTATCACATGGTTCGTATCGGCGAGGAATCCGGCAATACGGAGGAGATGCTCAATAAGCTGGCGGATTATTATGATGAAGAGGTGGAAATGGCAGTGCAGACCCTGATGGCAGCGATGGAGCCTTTGATTATCGTAGTGCTTGCTGTCATTGTAGGCGTGCTGGTTGCAGCGTGTATGGCGCCCATGCTCTCCATGTATGGGGCAATGGAAAATCTGTAAATTATGAATTAAATGCCGTCGGGTAGGGACGCGGCGTTTAAGATAAATATGAATAAAATGAGTAAAAGGAGACGAGAGTTATGAAAAAGGACAACAAAGGTTTTTCACTGGTGGAGTTAATTATCGTTATCGCCATTATGGCAGTACTGATTGGTATTTTGGCACCGCAGTATCTGAAGTTTGTTAGACGTTCAAGGATATCTACAGATATAACCAATGCGGAAGAAATTGCAACGGCTATCAATGTGGCAATTTCTGATGCTGAACTTACTTTGCCGGCAGCAGGCACTACTGCAACTCTGACTAATGCACAGATAGCAGGAATAAGCAACATGCCTGCGTTACAGGGTTCTAAGTTGGATACTACGCTTGATGAAACTGCCTGGACAGCGGTACTTGATGAAAATGGAGTCCAATCAGTATCGTTAGGTGGAACTCAAATTTGGCCTACACCGGCAGACGATTGGGCAAACTAATTACTTGACACTTGAAAGGACACTCCCATGCTGACACCAATCCCTACGTCACTGAAAATCTTTCTTTACATAATTATCTTCCTCTACGGAATCGTTATCGGCAGCTTCATCGACGTATGTATCTGCCGGATTCCGAAAAAGGAGAATATTGTGAAGGTGCGTTCCCACTGCGAGAGCTGTGGCTACCAGTTAAAATGGTATGATTTAATACCGGTTTTCAGTTATTTGTGCCTGGGAGGAAAATGTCGTAAATGTAAAGAGAAAATATCCGTTTGGCACCCCCTTTTGGAGGTGTCAAACGGGCTTCTTTACATTTTAATCTTTACTGTCTGCAATATAAGCGTAGAATCCCTACTCTACTGCTTGGCAGGCAGCGCACTTTTAGGTCTTTCCGTCATTGATTTTAAAACCTGTGAGATTCCGGTGGGGTTCAATATTTTTATTGGTGTGCTGGGCGTTATTAGGGTACTGACGGATTTGCAGAACTGGCATTTGTATGTGATAGGATTCGCGGCAGTCAGTGCTTTTCTCTACTTATTATATGTGCTTTCTAAGGGAAGAGCGATAGGCGGCGGCGATATCAAGCTGATGGCGGCGTGCGGGCTGCTTATCGGCTGGAAATTGATTATTTTAGCTTTTTTAATCGGATGTATTTTGGGCTCTGTCGTCCATATCATCCGTATGAAGGTTTCGGGGGAGGGGCATGTGCTTGCCATGGGACCTTACTTATCCATCGGGGTTATGATTGCCGCCCTGTGGGGGAATATATTCCTGACATGGTATTTTGGCGTTCTGCTTTGATACCGCCGCAGGGGTTTTTTGATAAAAATCATGCGGAGATTGGGAAAGAAGGAAATGGAAAGGGGTATTTATGGCTAAGATACTAAGCATTGAAGTCGGATATGCACTGACAAGGATATGCGAAATGGATTATCGGAGTAAGAATCCGAAAGTATATAAATATTTTAACGTGCCGACGCCGCAGGGGGCAATGAGCGACGGCTTTTTGGCGGATAATGAGGATTTTGTAGCAGTAATCAAGGATGCTCTTGTGGAGCATAAGGTAAAGACAAAACAGGTAGTATTTTCCATTACTTCCAGCAAGATTGCAACCAGAGAAGTCATGGTGCCCATGGTAAAACCGAATCAGATGGATGCGATGGTAAAGGCAAACGCATCTGACTATTTTCCGATTGATTTGACAGAATATGAACTCGCCCACCTAATCTTAGGTGTGGAGAAGGGTGAAGATAAAGCAGACCGCTATAAGGTGCTGGTGATGGCAGCAGGAAAAAGCCTGATAGCGGGCTATGAAAGATTTGCGGCGCAGTTGGGACTGCGTCTTGTGGCTCTCGACTACGCGGGCAGCAGTGTCTACCAGCTTATGAAGGCAGAGTGCAGTGAAGACACGGAGATGATTATCAAGATAGAGGAGCGTTCCACCAATGCGCTGGTTATCAGCGGGCAGAGCCTTGTTCTGCAGCGCAATATCGTCTATGGTATTGACGAGGCGGTGCAGGTGCTTGGGCATGGCTCGGAGCATGGGGAAGTGGGCTACAGGGAGGTGCTAGAGCTTTTAAAGAGAAAGACCTGTATCAAGGTTGCACTAAGCCCCGAGACCAGAATCATTGAGGCTGATGATGAGATGGACGAGAGTGAGCGGATTGCAGAAGCAAAGCGGAGGCTGACGGAATCGCTGGCGCCTTTTGTGGGCAATGTGGCTCGTGTTGTGGATTTGTACAATTCCAAAAACGTGGATAATCCGATTAAGCGAGTTAGGATTGTGGGACTTGGCGGCGACATCAGCGGGCTTTCCAAGCTCTTTACCAATGAGCTGGGCATCAAGACTACCGTGATGGGAAGTCTTGATAATATGGATTTGAGCCATGCGGACGGCGAAGGAAGCCCCGGTCTTTATGTGGCATGTTTTGGTGCGACGATTGCGCCGGTAGGCTTTATTAATGAGGAAAAGAAAAAGCAGGATGCGCAGGAAATGAATTACCGCAATGTGGCGATTCTCTCCGGTATTTTCTTTGTAGTGGCGGCGGCAGCGCTCTGCGTCCTTTCCATTACAAGATACAATGAGGCAAAAGAGGAGGAGACGCGTCTTGCAAGGCTGGAGGCAGAATACGGACCTGCAGAAAATGTTTACAATACGTATAATCAGATTCAGAATGTATACCGCGAGGTGGAAAACGGACATAAACTGACGGAAGGCCCCAATGACAATCTGATTGCCTTTTTGGAAGAATTGGAGAAGAAACTGCCGGCAAGCGCGCAGTTGACCGAGTTTTCTTCCAACAGCGAGCAGGCGGTGCTGACCATGAAGGTGGATGATAAGGAGCAGGCAGCAAAGATTATTCAGACGCTCAGAGGCTTTAGCAGCGTGCTGGATGTCTCAATCGGGGCGGTTGACAGAGAGGATGTGGAGGCAGCCGCAGCAGAAGCGGAAGAAACAGGAGAGCCGA
Organism: uncultured Lachnospiraceae bacterium; assembly: GCA_910578335.1. Lineage (GTDB taxonomy): Bacteria > Bacillota > Clostridia > Lachnospirales > Lachnospiraceae > Acetatifactor. Next base: position 84,388 of record CAJTPU010000006.1, read on the forward strand.
AGGTAATCTTTAGTATTATATGTACCTATTATCCGATTGTGATTGAAGAGGTACAGCAGCCGCAGCAGACCGTGCAGCCGGTTGAAGATGATTTGAGTACATTAGAGTAAGGGGGGAGCAGACGTGAAGAAGACAACGGCAAAACAGGTTATGACATATGTGCTGGCATTGGGCTTTGTAGTGCTCCTTGCAGTATATTTTCTGGTATATAAATCTTATAATGACAAGGCTGCGGCGCTGGAAAAAAGCAATGTCACAAAGGCACAGCGTGTCGCCGAGCTGAAGGTGTTTTATGACAATCTGGGTACCTACAATCAGGAAATAGCGCAGTATCAGGCGCAGATTGCGGCATGGCTGGATGAGTTTCCGTCAGATGTCAAGGAAGAGGATATCATTGTGCTGGCGCTCGATACGGAGAAAACCGCTTTTGTGGGGTATACCAATATCAATATAAACGGCAGGGAGGCACTTCGGACGATTCCGGCGGCGACGATGCAGCTCGCCAAGATGGAGAACCTGACACAGGATGTTATTTTTGTGGAGAGAACCGTCAGCTATGTGAATATAACGGATTATTTTAATCTGAAAAAATGCGTGGAAACCATTAACAACAGTACCGACAGGCTGACTATCAGCAATATTACTTACAGCAAAAACGAGGAGACCGGCGAGCTGGAGGGAACGATTGAAGTGACCTTTTATTCCGTTCAGGGAACCGGTAAGGAATATGTACCGCAGGATTTAAAGGAATATGAAAGCGGTCTTGCAAATCTTTTTGGCACGGCAACGGTAACAGAGGAGCCGGATAGTGAAGAAGGTGCAGAGTAATCATGCATAGTAATCGGAATGGAAAGCAAAAAAAGCGTAAACTGAATAATAAGGGCTTAAGTCTTGTGGAGATTTTGGTGGCGATGGTGATACTGGCGCTGGTGTCAGGTCCCTTGCTTCATACCTTTGTTTCGGCGGCGGTTTACAACCGGCAGGCAAAGGAACGCCAGCGTACTACGACGGCGGCGCAGAGCGTTATGGAGGGCTTTAAGGCGTTTGACCTTGAGGAGCTTTGTTGGCAGTTTGATGAGTATAAAAATGCCGAAGAGCAGGCGGCGCATCCTTTTCGCGTATATAGCGGCGCGGCAGGAAGCTCCGGCGGAGCTTATATCAAGACGGAGGGCGGGGTAAGGCAATTCGTTCCGACAGCCGATAACTCTTATGAGTTTATCCTGCGTAATATGGAGTTTGAAGGAACTTTTTATGATGCCAAAGTAAGCCTGTCCCCGGCAACGCCGGCAGTAAGCGTGCCTTCTGTTGAAACCATGAACGGATATCTGGATGCGGTATACAAACAGCCGTACCAGCAGGATATGCAGGCTTTCAGTCAGGTTGTGGATAAGGTGTGGCATGCGCTGATAGATGAGAATCTGGAAGACGGAAGCCCCAATCCGTACCACGATTTTGTGTATACCTACGAGCAGGGAGACATTGACAAAGACAAAATCCGACTGGAAAAGACCACAACAGTCGTAATCAGTACTTCGGGCGACGTCAGCACGGTTACGATTTCCATTAACTACCATTATGAGGTGTCCAATTATCCGTTTTATCCGACGGATGAACTCCATCCGGAGCACTTTGATTTGGAGGGAGATATTTCCATACCGTCGGTAACGGTATACGACAATACGGATACCGCGTCGAACGGCGCGCGGCTGGGGGACGTGTATTTGTATTATTATCCGGCTTACAGCAGCGGTCCTCTGGGAACCAGAGTCGCGGACGAGACGATAGAGATTTATAATAACAGCGGTTCTGCGAAAAATGTGTATCTGATAAAGCAGAAAAATGCTTCGATTTCGGATACGCAGCTCAATACCTGTGAGAACAGCTATACACCGACCATCACGGGAGTGCCGGCAGACTTAGGAAGTACCATTCGTCTATTTCATAATCTGGACTATAATATGTCGGGTCTGGGGAGCGGGACAGGTACGTTTTCCATAAGCGGAATGGCGGAGGCAGGGACGGAAATGTTTGAAGAGAAGCCGGAAGTCCTGCTTTATCATGTGCAGGTATCCATCTATGAGGCAGGTACCGATTTTTCGGGGACGGCTTTATTGGTTCTGGAAGGCACCATGAATGATTAGCTGTATGGACGGCAGAATGAGAGGCAGTATGCAGGGGAAAAAAAGTGGCGAAAAAAAACTGAATAATTCCGGCTCCGCGATTGTAACCGTGATTGTAGTGGTGGCATTTATCAGTATTCTGGCGACCACGATTCTCTATGTCTCCGGTATGAACTTTTATATGAAAATGACGGATTTGCATACAAAAGAAAGCTTTTATGAGGCGGAGACAGCCTTGGAGGAAATCAAGGCATTTTTGATGACAGAGGCTGCGGAGGCAGGCAGAGAGGCATATATGGATGTTGTGATTAACTATGCCTCCACTGACGGCTATACCCGCTATGCGATATATCAGAATCAATTTCTGGAGCGGCTGAACAGTAAATGGGAGGAGACGCGGACACCGGTGGGTGGGACAGAAAGAACGTATCTGGAAACACTTGCTTCTTTGATTACGTCCTATCCGGTAAAGCCGATAGACCCTTTGGCGGAATGTGAGCTTTCTTTGGATGTGTCTGTTCCAAATGCCGGAAGCATGGAGCTTCACAGTGAAGACGGCTATGCGCTTTTACGCGGTGTCATATTTACTTATACAAAAGACGGTTACACCACCGTGATTTCGACGGATTTCATCATTTCGGTGCCGGAAATAAATTGGGGCGTGGATGCATACCGGTCTGAATGGGGGACACAGGAAGACGGTTCGCCGGATGACGCTTCTGCCTTGGAGCGCGAGACGGTTGACATGACGGAATGCGTACAATATTATAACTGGACAAAGCAGTAGAACAGCTTGGCAGTAGAACAGCTTGGCAGTAGAACAGCTTAGCAGTAAAACAGCTTGGCAGTAGAACAGGTATGGGGTATTGGTATGAAGAGAAATAACAGGGGCATGTCATTGGTGGAAATTATCATAGTGGTGGCAATCCTTTCCATAGTGGCGGGGGGCATCACGCTGGGAATCGGCTTTATGACAAGAAAACCGGCGGACGAGTGCGCCAATAAGCTGCGGGCGGCGCTGCAGAGCAACCGCATGACAACCATGGGAAAGCTGAGCGCCAAGATTGAAGTTCTTGTTTTAAGAGATGACCCTACGCATGCTGATGGCATATACATAAAAGAGACAATAGGAACGGCGGGTGATGCGTCTGTAAAGGAAAACATGACCCGTATCGGTGATGTGGACATTACAATTCAATATACAGTATCCACGGGCGGCGCTCCTGTGACGATAACGCCGGGGCATCCGCTGGAGCTTAGCTTTAACCGCAGCAGCGGCGCTTTTAATCCGCTTCCCGGCGGCGGGTATTGTACGGAAATTGTAATTAGCAAAGGAAGCCTGACAAGGACGTTAAAGCTTTACTATATGACGGGAAAAATAGAACTGCAGTAGGTGCATGGCGGAAGAAATTTGTGTGGCAACTGTAAGGTAACAGAGCAGAGACGTGTCAAAGGGAGAGTGTGAAAGGTGATGCAAATGTTTTGGAAAGGAAGACGAAAACTGAATAACAAAGGGCTTACCTTGATGGAATTGATTTGTGCGATTGCCATTCTTGCAATTGTGACGGCGAGCATCGGAAGCGTTATGGTGGTCAGCGCCCGCAGCTATCAGCGTGACAGCGATGAGGTCAGCCTGCAGCAGGAGGCGCAGATAACGGCGAACCAGATTGCGGATTTGGTGATAGATTCTACAGCCGGTGTCAAATATAGCTGCCCGCTGGGGGATTATTTGAGCGAAGCGGATGCAATTGCGGCAGGTGCAGTCACCGGTGGAGACAGGACGCTGTCGATAGACGGAAACGGAGTGCGGTATGTCGTTTCCTTTAGAGAGGCAGATAACAAGATATATTATGCGGAGCATATCCTGAATCCGGACGGCACGTCAACGCCCACAGGAGCAGGCGAGCAGCTTATGGCGGAGAATGTCAAGCTGTTTGCGGCGGATATCCGTAATTTTTCGGACAGCGGTTATATGGAATTGACGCTGGGATTTGAAAAAAATACGAAGACCTATGTAGCGGCATTTACCATTACGGCGCGTAACGGTGCCGTGACAGTCACCGGTGCAGAGGCAGCGGCTTCTATTACAACAGAACTGGAGCTGGTGCTGGAGCCGAATCAGACCTATCTGCTGAATGCAACCGTGATGGGACCTTCCAATACGGATATGACATGGTCTTTGGGCGGCGGCAGTACGGACCCTGACACACAGGTGTTTAAGGATGGCGCAGACTGGAAGATTACCATAGGACAAGACGAGACGGCAAGTGAAATTTATCTTTTGGTGAAGAGCAATGCCAAAAAAGAGGATGGCGTAACGCCGCAGGCACAGCAGACGGTAATCGTACATATCAGACGGGTAACGGCGGTCAATCTGAATGTAACGCTGCAAAGCGGCAGTGATTTAATGGCTGGAGCAGAATACCTTATTACGGCGGATGTGGCGGGAACCAATCTTCCCAAGCTGATGGCGGGCAGCAGTGATGTGGACCCGGCATATGTATCGCCTTACAGGGTAGAATGGAATTATATTTATTCTGTGAACGGTCATGCGGTTGGCGGGGACGATTGGACGAATTATCAGTGGGAGTCATGGTATCATCCTTCACCGAGTGATTATTTTACGGTGTTGGAAGAGGTAGAGGGCTCGGACAGTACCGCTCCCGGCATTCGAATCAGACTCTTGGAAAATATAGATGAATACAGGCAGCTTTTGGTGACGGCGACAGCGACGCATCCGGAGGGCATGGCGGGTGAACCGCCTGTGAGCAGCAATAAAACGGGACTTTCTTATGGGCATGTGGCAGGTATGCATTTGTTTTACAAGGCGCTTCACAGCTATTCCGGAGAAGGGATGTACCGTGGTACGCCGGATGCGCAGGTTGTAAATTTTGCCTATGATTTGATTAAAGGCATGATACAGGCGCAGTATGGCAATGTGGGATTTTTGGATAACTGTGTGAAATATTACCGCTTTAGGCCTTTCACCATAAATGCGGCAGGGGAAAGGATATACGGACCCTGGGTCAATTGGGCGCCGACACAGAATGAATACGGCGGTGCCATTAAGATGCGTGGTGACACATTGCGTTTTGAGTTTGATAAGAATTACGAGGTACAGTTAAAATACTGGTGGTGGGAAGGCAATATAAATAATGTAGTCTGGCCTTTTGCGGGAATGCCGGATGATATCAACGTTGTCACGGCAGAGATTTATCGGGCAAAGGTGTTCTTCAGGGTTACGGACAGTTCATGGAATGAGATTGCAACAGGGGCGGTTCGGCTTGGCACAAAGGAAGTACCTTATGTTCTTGCGGACAGTAATCCGATTCATCTGGAAGGACAGATAACCAATGCACAGGAAATGGGTGCAGACCAGAATTATATCAAGGACCATGTTGCATACAGGGTGGAAAAACTGGAAGGTGACAGTTGGACTGCCGTTTATGAAACAGGGGGACAGGAAATGTATCATTTAACTCCCGTATCATGGAACAATGGCGCCGGTTTGTATCGTGTTGTCATAGGACTAAAGGGGGTTCCGCATCGAACCTACAATTATGCGACGCAGGGCTATACGGAAAGTATACGGGACTACTGGCTTTATGATGAAGTATCAGGGGATGGAATCTTCTATTTCCAGGTTCCTTAAGATATGAAGAAAAGAGTTGAAATATGAGGGAAAAGCAGGAAAGATTTCCTGCTTTTTCTTGTGACGGAAATTTAACGAAATTTTAACTTGCGTCAAACTGCGTTTTGGTGTATAGTGGTACGCGATTACTGTAAAACTGCGTTTGGGGGAAATCAAATGGCAAAATATCTGGTTATTGTGGAATCACCTGCCAAGGTGAAGACAATTAAAAAATTTCTGGGCAGCAATTACGAGGTGGCGGCAAGCAACGGTCATGTCAGGGACTTGCCGAAAAGCCAGCTCGGCATTGATGTAGAGCATGACTATGAGCCGAAATATATTACGATTAGAGGAAAAGGGGATATATTGGCAAATCTTCGTAAGGAAGTGAAGAAGGCAGAAAAAATTTATCTGGCAACCGACCCCGACCGTGAGGGAGAGGCGATTTCCTGGCATCTGTATCACGCGTTAAAGCTGGAAAATAAAAAGACTTATAGAATTACCTTCAATGAGATTACCAAAAATGCGGTAAAGGAATCCCTCAAAAATGCAAGGGAAATCAATATGGATTTGGTGGATGCACAGCAGGCGCGCCGCTGCCTTGACAGAATGGTGGGATACCGCATTTCACCGCTTTTGTGGGCAAAGGTAAAGCGCGGACTCTCTGCGGGCAGGGTGCAGTCCGTGGCACTGCGCATTATCTGTGACCGGGAAGAGGAGATTGACGCTTTCATACCGGAGGAATACTGGACGCTTACCGCTTCCTTTGCCATAAAAGGAGAAAAGAAGCCTCTTGTGGCAAAGTATTACGGCGAAGGGGATAAAAAGGCGTCCATTTCGTCGAAGGAAGAGTTAGAGGCGGTGAAGGCGGCTCTTGCGGGGGCTGACTACCATGTGGCAGATGTAAAAAGAGGAGAGCGGATGAAAAAAGCGCCTCTTCCTTTTACGACTTCAACCCTGCAGCAGGAGGCGAGCAAGGTCTTAAACTTTTCCACACAGAAGACCATGCGGCTGGCGCAGCAGCTCTATGAAGGCGTGGAGATAAAGGGCGAGGGCACCTTTGGTCTGATTACGTACCTGCGTACGGATTCTACAAGGGTATCCGAGGAAGCGGAGCGCATGGCAAAAGAATATATTGATGAGACATACGGGGCGGAATATGCCGGAGAGGGGACGGACAGGAAGGCAGGGCAGAAAATACAGGATGCACATGAGGCAATCCGCCCTACAAGGATTTCCCTGACGCCGCAAGAGGTCAAGGCACAGCTTCCCCGTGATTTGTTCCGGCTTTATCAGCTTATCTGGAAGCGTTTTACGGCAAGCCGTATGCAGCCGGCAAAATATCATACGGTTTCGGTTAAAATTGACGGCAGCGGTCATATATTTACAGTGGCGGCATCCCAGCTTTATTTTGACGGCTTTATGAGCGTTTATACACAGGAAGAAGAGAGGGAGACGGAAGAAAATCTCTCGGTGGAGCTGAATAAAGATACCGTTCTGACACATATGGGATTTGAGGAAAAACAGCATTTTACCCAGCCGCCGGCACATTTTACGGAAGCTTCCCTGGTACATGCGCTGGAGGAACTGGGAATCGGGCGTCCCAGCACCTATGCGCCGACCATCACTACGATTTTGGGCAGGCGTTATGTCATAAAGGAAAATAAGAACCTTTATGTGACGGAGTTAGGGGAAGTTGTCAACAACATGATGAAAGAAGCTTTTCCGACGATTGTGGATGTCAACTTTACAGCCAATCTGGAAGCGCTTCTGGACGGCGTGGAAGAGGGCGGCATCAACTGGAAAACCGTAGTGACCAATTTCTATCCCGATTTGGACGAGGCGGTGAAGGCTGCCGAGAAGGAGCTTTCCGAAGTGGAAATAGCGGACGAAGAATCCGACGAGGATTGCGAGATATGCGGAAGACGTATGGTAATCAAATATGGTCCGCACGGCAAATTTTTGGCTTGCCCGGGCTTTCCGGACTGCCGCAATACCAAGCCTTACTTTGAAAAAATCGGAGTTATGTGTCCGAAGTGCGGTAAGGATATTGTGATTAAGAAGACAAAAAAAGGAAGAAGATACTATGGCTGCATAGGCAATCCGGAATGCGATTTTATGGTGTGGCAGAAGCCTTCCGGCATAAAATGTGAAAAATGCGGTTCCGTGATGCTGGAAAAAGGAAATAAGCTGGCGTGTTCAAATGAACAGTGCGGGCATATTATACCAAAGGAGCCTGCGAAGGCATAAAAAGAAAAAATGTTACGAAAAAATGTAAAATTATGAAAATTGACTGTGTTTTCATTGAAAATCAGATTTGTGTGTGGTAAAATAGGAATGAATTTTGAAGCAACGTGAACCATGGCGCAAAATGCCTGCACGGAGGAATCTGAATGAGCAGTGTACAGTTGTTAGACAAAACCCGAAAAATTGGGAAATTATTACACAATAACAATTCCAGCAAGGTGGTCTTTAATGATATCTGCAGGGTTATGCGTGAGATTGTGGATTCCAATGTGCTGGTTATCAGCAGAAAGGGAAAGGTTCTGGGTGTAGGAAAGCTTGAAAGCATAGAGACGATAACAGAGCTGCTCGACGAAAATGTCGGAGGATTCATTGATTCCATGCTGAATGAGCGTCTGCTGGGGATTCTTTCCACCAAGGAAAACGTGAATCTGCAGACGCTGGGCTTTGAACATCTGGACGTCAAAAAGTTTCAGGCAATCATAACGCCGATAGAGATTGCGGGCGAAAGGCTGGGGACGCTTTTCTTTTATAAGTGTGATGAGCAGTACGATATTGACGACATTATACTCTGCGAATATGGCTCCACGGTGGTCGGGCTGGAAATGCTGCGTGCCGTGAACGAGGAAAGCGCGGAGGAGGACAGGAAACTTGCGGTAGTGCGTTCTGCCATTTCAACGCTGTCGTTTTCGGAGATGGAAGCGATTATCCACATTTTTGATGAGCTGAATGGCATGGAGGGGATTCTGGTTGCAAGCAAAATTGCGGACAGGGTGGGGATTACCCGCTCGGTGATTGTAAATGCCCTGCGGAAGTTTGAAAGCGCGGGTGTCATTGAATCGCGTTCTTCAGGGATGAAAGGAACGTATATCAAAGTTCTCAATGACGTCGTATTTGATGAAATCGAAGAGTTGAAAAAACAGAATCACAGACAACACAGGTAACTTCATACATAATACAAAACGGATTTTGGATTTTTGAGCGGACGGATTACGGTAGATAAAAGGATTTATTGAAGTTGTCAATAAGTCCTTTTTATATTCAAAAGGACATGGAAAAGGTTACTATATAAAAAACTCGTAAAAATACTTGTCTTTTTCGACAAATAATTTATAATGAAATAGAGTGACTAAAATTTGACGGCGGGTTTCCTGCAGCAGAGAAAGAAGGAGCGGTTCTATGATAAATACCAATGCGTTTGATTATATCAACGTGCTTGACAAAGCAGCCGATGCGTCGTGGCTTCGCAATGTCGCGATTAGCAACAATATATCCAATGTCGATACACCCGGCTATAAGCGTGAGGATGTTGCGTTTGAGAGTGAACTGAAAAAGGCATTGGGCAGAAGCAGAGACACATCTAATATGGACCAGCGGGTAGCGGCAATCAGGACTTCGCAGCTAAAGCCCCGGGCTTATACGGATTTGGTCGGCTATTCGTACCGGCTTGACGGCAACAATGTCGATATTGAGACAGAAAACGTGATGCTGGTGGAAAATCAGATAAAATATCAAGGACTTCTTGACAGTATTACGCAGGAGTTTCTGAATTTGCAGATGGTAATGAAGTAACAGACGCTTTTTATCGTAATCACAGGAGGAACAAGTATGGGAATGTTTACTGCGTTTAATATCAATGCTTCCGGTCTGACCGCGCAGCGTTACAGAATGGACATTATCTCGGAGAATGTGGCAAATGCTAATACCACCAGAACGGAGGATGGTACGCCTTACAGAAGAAAGGTGGTTACTTTTGAGGAAAAGGGAGTCGGCACTTCTTTTGGCAGTGTATTCAACACAGCCAGAAACCGCTATACGGGAAACGGTGTGAAGGTAAGCAGGGTACATGAAGATACATGGAGCGAGATGAAGATGGTATACGACCCGTCTCATCCGGATGCTGACGAGAACGGATATGTGACATATCCCAATGTCAATATTATCACAGAGATGACAAATTTAATCGATGCCAGTCGCGCCTATGAGGCAAACTCTACCGCCTTTACCGCCAGCAAGTCTATGGCGATGCAGGGGCTGCAGGTAGGAGAATCCTAAGACCGGTCTCGATATTTTTCATGTAAAAAACCGCCGTAAAAGGGCGGGATACTAAGAACAGTACTTTTTGAACAGTACTTCGGGGAGGATATATGGATATTTCAATAACACCAGCAGGCATGGGGGCTGAGACTGTCGTGCGGAATGCTAAGAGCATTGGACTGAATTCCTCTTATGGAATGGTAGGAAAGATAAAGGCAGAAGACAGCCTGTCCGCGGAAGGGACTATGTTTGAAGCGCTTTTAAATACGGCGATAAGCAATATCAACACAACGAACAGCTACTTGTCTGATGCAGAAAACGAAAAGATAAAATTTGCACTTGGTGAGACGGAAAACACGCATGATTTGACCATAGCCATGCAGAAAGCTTCTACAGCTCTGCAATATACGGTTTCCATCAGGGACAGACTGCTGGAAGCTTATAAAGAAATTATGAATATGCAGATTTAAGGCGCACCCTAAAATCTTGCGGCTTAAGGAGAAAGAATCATGCCGGATAAAATCAAGGAAATTTTGGAGAAAGTCTTGGCGTGGTGGAATAAATTCACTACGAAGCAGAAGACAATTATTATTGGCGTTACCGCAGTGGTGATTTTTACCTTTGCGATGCTGATAAGTGTTTTTACAAAACCGCAGTACATACAGTGGCAGCAGTGTACAACGACTGCGGAATCTGCGGAAATTATCGAAATTTTAAAAAGCAATAATGTATCATATCAGGTGTCCAATGACGGTCTAAGCATTAAGGTAAAGTCTACGCAGGTATCCATAGCAAATTTGGCGCTGGGTGCGGCAGGTTACGTGCCGGACGATTATTCCATCAAAGATGCCCTGTCCGGCGGCTTTTCCACGACGCAGTCCAACATTGACAGACAATGGCAGTACTATATGGAGCGGAAGCTGGCAAGGGACATCGCCGCACTGGATTCTGTCAAAAGCGCAGTCGTTACGCTGGATTTGCCGAAGCAGACAGGAACGTTAATTGATTCCGGCGAGGAAGCAAGCGCCTGGATTCAGTTGACGCTTCAGGATAAATTCACATCAGAACAGGCAGCTACCGTGGCGCGCGCCGTTGCCACCGGTTTGGGTAACAGCTCCACGGCGAATATTACGATTGTGGACAACAATGCCAATCTTTTGTTTTCCGGTGAAGAAGATTATTCGACAGCGGGCGTGGCAAACAATATGTTTGAGCTTCGCGCACAGGCGGAGACCAAGGTGGGAGCGGACGTCAAGAAGGTGCTGGTAGGCTCCCAGCAGTTTGACATGATAGAAGTGGCGTGCCGCCTGAATATTGATTTTGCAGAATACCAGCGCACCATACATGAATATTATGCCAATGCAAACAGGGATGAAGGTATGCTCGCCCACAGGGAAAGCGCTGAGGATGAAAATACCAACGGCGCCGGCGGGCTTCCGGGAACGGATTCCAATGACGAGCAGACCTACCAGTTTCAGAACGGCACGAATTCGGAGAGCTCATCCAGTCAGATGCTGGAGGATTTTCTGCCTAATGAGCTCATCAGTGTGGAGAACCTGCCGCCCGGCATCATCAATTACGGCGATTCTTCTCTTGCGCTGACGGCAATTACCTTTAACACACTGACCGAAGAGGATGCAAAAAACAGAGGGCTTTTGGATGGCGTTTCATGGGAAGAGTACAAAGCGACCCACAGCGAGGACATAAAGCTTGAGGTAGATGAAGACTTTTACCACATTGTAGCGAACGCAACGGGGATTCCGCAGGAAAACATTACCATACTGGCATATCAGCGCCCGCAGTTTATCGACAGAGTAGGGATTGCAGTCAGTGCGACCGATATATTATCCATCGTCCTGATTGTGATTATTCTGGCGCTGCTTGCTTTTGTGGTTATCAGGAGTATGGCGGGCAGGAAGGAAACAGAGCAGGAGGAAGAGCTCTCTGTGGAGAATCTGCTGCAGTCCACACCGGAGCAGAGTCTGGAGGATATCGAAGTAGAGTCCAAGTCTGAGACCAGAAAGATGATAGAAAAGTTTGTAGACGAGAATCCGGAGGCGGTGGCAAATCTTTTGCGCAACTGGCTGAACGAGGATTGGGGATAGGTCTGATAAAAGACAGAAAGCATAAAAGAAAGGGATGGTGTCCGGCATGGCAAGAGCAACAACGGATGAGAAGCTGGGCGGATTGCAGAAAGCCGCCATATTACTGATTTCTCTGGGACCGGAACGTTCAGCGGGCGTGTTTAAGCATTTGAAGGAGGAAGAAATTGAAGAGCTGACTTTGGAGATTGCCAATACCCGAAGCATAACGCCGCAGACAAAGGAAGCGGTTATCAATGAGTTTTATGAGGTGTGCCTGGCGCAGCAGTATATTGCAGAAGGCGGTATTTCCTATGCGAAGGAACTGCTGGAGAATGCGCTCGGCAGCGATAAGGCGATGGAGGTTATCGGCAAGCTGACGGCATCCTTGCAGGTGAAGCCTTTTGAGTTTGTGCGTAAGACGGAGCCTTCACAGCTCTTAAACTTTATACAGGATGAGCATCCGCAGACCATTGCCCTTATTTTGTCGTACCTTTCTCCTGCACAGGCGGCGCAGATTATTTCGGCGCTTTCTCCTGACAGGCAGGCGGATGTGGCGAAACGTATTGCGACGATGGACCGAACCAGCCCGGATGTGATAAAGGAAGTGGAGAAAGTGCTGGAATCCAAGCTGTCCTCACTGGTAAATCAGGATTACACCATTGTCGGCGGTGTGGACTCGGTAGTGGAAATTTTGAACACCGTAGACCGTGGAACAGAAAAGCATATTATGGAAACGCTGGAAATCGAAGAGCCGGAGCTGGCAGACGAAATCCGCAAAAAGATGTTTGTGTTCGAGGATATCCTGCTTTTGGACGACAGGGCGATTCAGAGAGTGCTGCGTGACGTGGATAACAACGATTTGGCGATTGCCTTAAAGAATGCAAACGACCAGGTACAGGGCGCAATATTCAACAACTTGTCGAAGCGTCTTGCCGTTATGATAAAGGAAGACATGGAATTTATGGGTCCGGTACGTATGAAGGACGTGGAAGAGGCTCAGCAGAAGATTGTAAATATTATCAGAAAACTGGAAGATGCAGGGGAGATTGTCATTTCCAGAGGCGGAGGAGATGAGATAGTTGTCTAATTTATATAAGAGTGCGGGCATATCTCTGGCTGCGGATACGCCTCGTGTCATTGACAGTAACGCTCTTGCCGCCGAGAGAGCCGCTGCCGAAAAAGCGCTTGCAGAAAAAGAGAGCAGGGAAAAGCGGACAGTTCCTTTGCCGGAGGATGAGGACGGCTTTTCACAGGGACTTTCCGCAGTGATTCTGGATAACCTGACGGAGGACCTTGAGAATGGCAGGGAGGCTTCCGCCGCAGCGCAGGAGGAGGAAATCAACCGGCAGGGCGGGCAGGTGATACAGGAGGCAAAGGAGCGTGCGGAGCGTCTTGCGGAGGAGATGAAACAGCAGGCGCAGTTTGAAATTGAAAATATGAAAAAAGAAGCCGCTGACAGGCTGACTGTGGAGCGGGAAAGAATTCTGATGGAGACGAGGGAGCTTGGCTATCAGGACGGACTGGACGAGGGAAAGAAGGAGATTGATGCAATCAGGCAGGAGCTTGCGGCACAGCGCCGGCAGCTTGAGGCGCAGTACGATTCCTTGATAGAAAATCTGGAGCCCCAGTTTATAGATACCCTGACCGGTATCTATGAACATATTTTTCATGTGGAGCTTTCGGGCTACAGGGATATTGTTGTACACCTGATTGCGGATACGCTGCGCAAGACGGACGGTGCCAAGGATTATATTGTCCATGTGTCAAAGGAGGATTATCCTTACGTCAGTATGCAGAAAAAACAGCTTATGGCAGGAACGGGCGCTTCTCTCTTAGAAGTGGTGGAGGACATTACGCTTTCTAAAAATCAGGCGCTGATAGAAACGGACGGCGGTATTTATGACTGCAGTCTGGGAACGCAGCTACATGAGCTTGGCAAAAAGTTACGGCTTTTATCCTATGAAAAACCTGTTGGAGAATGAGCGTGCAGACATTAACGGTAGATTTTCTGAAATATCAAAAACTGAAAGAAGAGAACTATTTTCATAAGCTTGGCAAAGTAGTGAATGTGGTCGGGCTGACCGTGGAATCGGCAGGACCGGATGCAAAACTGGGAGATATATGTTCCATTTTTCCGGAAGGAGAAGACGCGAAACCGGTTATGGCGGAGGTTGTGGGTTTTAAGGATAAGAAAACCCTTCTCATGCCCTACGAAGCGGTGGACGGCATCGGATTAAATTGTCTGGTACAGAATCTGGGGGTTCCCTTAAGTGTGGAAGTGAGTGACGGCATGCTTGGCATGACGCTTGACGGGCTTGGCAGGCCTACGGACGGTACGGCGCTTCCCCGGGGCAGGAATTATCCGGTCGAGGCGATGCCGCCGGACCCTATGCACAGGGCAATTATCGACGAAGTACTTACGCTGGGCGTCAAGGCGGTAGACGGGCTTTTGACAGTGGGCAAGGGGCAGAGAATCGGTATTTTTGCCGGCTCCGGCGTAGGAAAGTCAACCCTGATGGGTATGTTTGCGAGGAATACCAAAGCGGATATCAATGTGATTGCGCTGATTGGAGAGCGCGGCAGGGAGGTTCGCGAATTTATAGAAAGAGATTTGGGCGAGGAGGGTATGCGCCGTTCCGTGGTTGTAGTGGCAACCTCGGATAAGCCCGCACTGGAACGAAATAAGGCAGCCAAGACGGCGACTGCTATTGCAGAGTATTTTAGAGACAAGGGCAAGGATGTTCTTCTGATGATGGATTCCCTTACCCGTTTTTCTATGGCACAAAGAGAAATCGGACTGGCGAGCGGGGAGCCCCCCGTATCAAGAGGATACCCTCCCAGTGTGTATGCGGAGATGCCAAAGCTCTTAGAGCGTGCCGGCAGGTCTGAGAAGGGCTCCATTACCGGGTTGTACACGGTGCTGGTAGACGGAGACGACTTCAACGAGCCGATTACCGATACGGCACGAAGTATTCTGGACGGGCATATTGTGCTTGACAGAAAGTTAGGGCATAAGAATCATTATCCGGCGATTGACGTGCTGCAGAGTATTTCAAGATGTATGAGTCAGATTGTGGACCGGGACCATAAAAAGCTGGCGGGCAAGTTGAAAAGCGTGCTCGCTACTTATAATGAGGCGGAGGATTTGATTAACATCGGCGCCTATAAGGCGGGCAGCAATCCGGCGATTGACATGGCAATTCAAAAAATTGACGCAGTGAACAGCTTTTTGTGTCAGGAAGTAGATGAAAAATTCGATTACGGGCAGACTTGTGAGCTGCTAAAGCAGTTGTTTGAGGCGTAAAGGACAGGGTAAAATGGCAAGGTTCAAATATCGGATGCAGAGTCTTTTGGACATCAAGTCAAAGCTGGAAACGCAGGCAAAGCAGGAATTTGCGGCGGCGAAGATGGCGCTTGACATTGAAAATGAGAGGCTTGAGGAGCTGAAGAAGCGAAAAGCCTTTTATGAGGCGGAAGCGGAAGCGCTTTTACACGGCGCCCTGCAGGTACAAAAAATCAGGGACAGTAAGACGGCGGTTTTAAAAATGGAGGACTACATTGTCATCCAGAAGCAGCAGATACGGGTGGCGGAAGCAAAGGTGGAGGCTGCAAGGCAGAAGCTGACAGGACTTATGCAGGAGAGAAAAATGCATGAAAAGCTGAAAGAACATGCTTTTGAGGCGTTTATGCAGGATGAGAAAAAGCGTGAAGGCAAGGAAGTTGATGAACTGACCAGTTATACATATGGACAGCGGATACAGGAAAGAGAAAAACGAAAGGGCTGACGGCTATGGCAAGAGAAGTAGATTCTTTTACAGTAGAAAAGAAGAAGCTGCAGGATGAGAAGAAAAAACTGAAATCAGAGCAGAAGAGTCATAAAAAAGAGGCAAAAAAACGCGCAAAGGAAATTGCGGCACAGGAAGCTGAGCTTGCAGAAGACGAAGAGGGCGGCGGTATTTTTACCTTTCTTGCCACGCTTGCCATTATTGCCGTGTGGATTGGCATTGTCTGCGTTGTCATCAAGCTGGACGTGGGCGGATTCGGCTCGAATGTGCTGCGCCCGCTGTTAAAGGATGTACCGGTGATAAACAAGATACTGCCAGCAGAAGAGGCAAAAAAGCCTTCGCAGTCCGATGGAAACGGCGGCTATACCAGTGAGAAGGATGAGGAAATCTTAAGACTGGAGCAGGAGATACAGCGCCTTCAGACAGAGAATCTGGAAAAGGATGAGCAGATAGCCAACTTACAGGCGGAGAATGTGCGCCTGCAAAGCTTTGAGAGTATGCAGACGGAATTCCAGCGCGTCAAGACGGAGTTTTTTGAGAATGTCGTGTACGCAGAGAACGGACCGGGAGCGGAGGAGTACAAGAAATATTATGAAGCTATGGACCCGGCGACGGCGGAATACCTTTACAAGCAGGTAGTGGCGCAGATGGAAGAGGACAGGGAGATTGTGGAGGCGGCGGAAACCTATTCCGCAATGAAGCCGGCTCAGGCGGCAAAGATTTTTGACGGCATGACAAGCGACCTGAATCTGGTGGCGCGCATCTTAGGCGCCATGAGCACGGAGGACAGAGGCAAGATTTTAGGCGCGATGGATGCAGAGGTGGCGGCAAAGGTCACCAAAATAATGATTCCGTAGGCTTAAGCCATTGCGGCTTTTGACCGATATATAAGTAGGTATGTCAGTACCTTGAAAATTGAAGAGAGGAGGAATGCAAATGACAAGTACACCTGTAAGTGCAAGTACAAAAGTCCCTTTTATGGGAAGTGCGACAGCGGGCGTACAGGCATCAAGCGATGTGACAGGCACCTTTTCCAGTATGCTGCAAAGCCAGAAAAGCGATGTGAAAGCCGTAAAGCCGGAAAGCACACCCCGCACGCAGGTAAAAGGGCGGGACGACAGGATTTCCGAAAAGGAAGTTTCCGAGAGCGGGAATGACAATGAAAAGCTGTCCCCCGAGGAAGAAGCAGAGCAGGCGGAGAAAGCTGTCGATGCAGCGGCGGCAATGATGCTGACACAGACGGCGGA
The DNA here is from genome assembly GCA_910578335.1 of uncultured Lachnospiraceae bacterium. Classification (GTDB taxonomy): domain Bacteria; phylum Bacillota; class Clostridia; order Lachnospirales; family Lachnospiraceae; genus Acetatifactor. The sequence goes on from CAJTPU010000006.1 coordinate 101,536, forward strand.
GACGCTTCACATCACGGTAGAGGAAGTACAGGAGCTGTTAAGCGGGCTTGATATGACGGAAGCGGACCTGTTAAATCCGGAAGGGCTGAAGGCAGTGGTTTTGGCGGCGGCGGGCGAGACAGATGCCTGCAGTTTCATGACCAATGAGGAGCTGATGGCGGACCTAAAGGAGCTTCAGGGCTCTCTTGCGGAAGTAATGACGCAAGCGTCAGAGGCAACAGGGCTTGATGCAGAAACGGTGGCGGTTCTTTTTGAAAACGCCGGTATGCAGGAAACACAGGCAGCCGTAAGTGAGACGGTTGTGGCAGCAGAGCCGGTACTTTCCGCACAGGAAGAAGCAGAGCCGGAACCGGTAGAGGAAGGCAGTGAGGTACATACGGAGCAGAGCCTTGTAAAAGGCAGCGGTACCAAAGAGGACGGCGCACAGATTATGCTGGAGAGAAGTCTTGCGGGCAGAGAAGCCGGCAGCGGAGAAGAAAAGCCTTTGGCAGGTGAGACACCGCAGAACCCGTTTATGCAGAACGTGCAGGTTCACGCAGCGCAGGAGACGGCACAGACGACGGAAACGACAGCAGTATTCCGACCGGATACCGAGTTGATTATGAATCAGATTACCGATTACATGAAGGCACAGGTATCGGAGGGGATGTCCGAATTGGAAATGCAGCTTCATCCGGAAAGCCTTGGCAGCCTGCATGTACGGCTGATTGCCAAGGAAGGTATGGTGACAGCGCAGTTTACGGCACAAAATGATGCGGTGAAGGCAGCGCTGGAGAGCCAGATGATTCAGCTCCAGGAAACTTTTGAGGAGCAGGGCGTCAGGGTGGAAGCCATTGAGGTTATGGTGGCGAGCCACAAATTTGACAGAAACTTAAGCCAGAACAGCGGACAGCAGGAAAGCGCGTCTGACAGGCAGCCGGCAAGGGCAAAGGTCAGAAGACTGAATCTGGGCGATGAAACGCTGGAAGAGGAAAATCTGGATGCAGAGGAACAGCTTGCGGCAGATATTATGCGACAAAACGGCGGCACCGTAGATTATATGGCTTAAAAAGAGAAAGGAGTGATGAGCGTGAGTGTAGTAGCACCGGTAAAAGACGGACAATTATTAGTAAACGGCATGACGGAAGCGGAAAAGAAAAAGCAGGAAGTAAAGACGGAAAAAGAAGCCAGCTCTATGGATAAGGATTCTTTTTTACAGCTTCTGGTAGCACAGATGAAGTATCAGGACCCGTTAGAGCCTACTTCCAATACGGAGTATATTTCCCAGTATGCACAGTTTTCACAGGTAGAGTCCTTGCAGAATATGAGTCAGAACATGGATTTGCAGAGAGCAAGTTCACTGGTAGGACAGATGGTATATGTCAAGACCACTGACACATCGGGTGCAACCGACTATGTATACGGCAAGGTTGACTATGTGACGTATCAGGGCGGCAAGCCGTATCTGTACATCGATGAAAAGAGTTATCCGCTGGAGGATTTGGAGACTATCGTGGAGCCTGAATATTATGAGGCTTACAATCTGGCGACAAAGCTGGTAGAGGGCATCAACAGGCTGCCTAAGCTTGGTCTGGTGGATTTGGGAGATGCAACCAAGATTGACGAACTGAACAAGATTTACAGCGAGATGACGGATTACCAGAAGACCTTTGTGGCAAAAGAGAAGGTTGAGGCGCTGGAGAAGTACGTCGCAAAGATTGAAGAACTCAGAAAGCTGGAAGAAGAGTCCAAGAAGGACCCTGAAGAGGTTGAAAAGCCCGAAGAGACAGAAAAGCCTGAGGAAGTGGAGAAACCGGAAGAAACGGAAGGCACGGGAAGCGAAACGGTATAAGCTTTGAGTGCAAACACAGGGAGGTGGCCGTATGAAGGTACAAAACGGCAGTTTTCTCTCGATAGAACAGCTTCAGGATAAGTATTTAAGGCAGGGCAGCAGAACGGACAATGAAAAGAGGGAAGAAACATTTTCTTTTCAAGAGGTTCTAAGCAGAAAGCAGACGGCTGTGGCAGCCGGAGCGGCAAGCCTGAAATTTTCCAAACATGCGCAGAGCAGATTGTCCGACAGAAATATAGAGCTTACAAACGGACAGATGGAGCGGCTGCATGACGGAGCAAAAAAAGCGGGAGAAAAAGGCATACAGGATTCATTAGTGATTGTGGACGGTCTGGCATTCATTGTAAATATCCCCAATAAAACGGTGGTAACGGCAATGGACAGCGCAGATACACAGGACAGCATTTTTACAAATATAGACGGAGCGGTTATTATGTAGCCGGACCTTTGGAGGCAGATGTTTCCCGACTGACAGAAGGAGACAGACAGTTTCGTCTTAATGATAGGAGGTCATTTTTACTATGATGAGATCACTTTTTTCTGGCGTGTCAGGTTTAAAGACACACCAGACCAGAATGGACGTTATCGGTAACAACATTGCCAACGTCAACACAACAGCTTACAAGTCCAGTTCCATGGTATTCAGCGAGCTTATCAGCCAGACGACCCAGAAGGCGTCGGGGCCCAATGCGGCAACCGGCACCGGCGGTGTCAATGCAAGACAGATTGGTCTTGGTGTAAGAAGCGGCGCCATCAACATGAATATCACCGGACAGGGTGCGGCGCAGTCTACCGGCAATCCCTTCGATGTGATGATTAGCGGAAGCTCGTTCTTTGTTGTAAGCGATGGCAATAACAATTTCTTTACCAGAGACGGTTCTTTTTACGTAGATGCAGCCGGCAATCTTGCCATGACCAGCAACGGCTACAATGTAATGGGCTGGCAGGTAGACCCGGAGACCATGGATATCAAGCAGGATACCGTATCGGCGCTGCGCATTATGAGCCAGGCGAATATGACCTATCCGCCTGAGGCGACCAGCCAGGCATATGTGGGAGGTATCATTGATAAGTTTGATACGGATGTAACCAGCAGCTCCGGCAAGGCGATTAACTTGAACTTCTACGATGCACTGGGGTATATGTACACGGCAAAGCTGGTGATTAAACAGTCCGCTTCCGTGAATGAGTACAGTATCGAGCTGAACAAGCTGCTCGATGCAGGAGGCAACGAGGTAGATATCAGTAAGGCAACCTTCGGCTCCGCAACCAACCAGAAGATAAACAATACTTCAACGCTTGACAATACCGCCTACAGGTGGAACGCCAATGTGTTAGAGACCTTAAGCGGTACAGAGGTATGTAATCTTGCCAATATATTTGACGCTGCATCCACCGCAGATGCGCCGGTATTTAAGACGGATGAAGACACCCAGAAGGCGCTGGCAGAGCTGGCAAAGGCGTACGGCTATGAAGGCAAAATCGACGATTTCATGAATCTGACGGTTGAGTTAAAGAATGACAACACAGGAGGCGCAACCTTTACCGACGGTACGTATTCGGTAAAGCAGTTGTTCTACAACCAGCAGGCGGGCACGCATCCCTGCTTTACCACCCCTGCGGCGGCGATTGTGGATGCACCTGCAAATTGGGGAATGGCTTCCTTTGATACGACGGGGCGCAATTTTGAAGGCGCCATGCTGGTATACAACGACGGTAATCTGACCGGTGAAAAGGGACATTTTGTCGGTGTGAACGGCGTTGCCACAAACCAGACCGTTACGCTGGGACTTTCCGCACTGGGCGGCAATTTCTCCGATATTACCATTGACTTTTCCACAAGCTCCATGTTCGACAATAACGGAACCTGTACCGTAGGCGCTACGGCGGGCAACTTAAAGGGTCTGGGCATGGGACGTAAGCTGGGCGATATGAGCGGCGTGTCCATTCAGCAGAACGGTATGATTTATGCGGCTTACGACAATGGTATGACAAGGCTTTTGGGACAGATTGCAGTTGCAGAATTTGCCAATGCTTCCGGTCTTGAGAGAGCGGGTGAAAACCTCTACTCCGCAACCTTGAACTCCGGAGAATTCGACGGTATCGGCACAGATATAACAGCCAACGGCGGCAAGATGACGACGGGGCAGTTGGAAATGAGTAACGTGGACCTTTCCGCAGAGTTTACGGAAATGATTACCACACAGAGAGGCTTCCAGGCAAACAGCCGAATCATCACGGTTTCGGATACATTGCTGGAAGAACTGACAAACCTGAAGAGATAATAAAATGAATCCATAGCGGCAAAGGGGAGGCATCTGCCTTCCCCCTTTGTCGTGTATTTGTGTAAGGAGTATTTCCTATGATAGAAATCACGAAAATGAACGGGCAGAAAATTTTGCTGAACCCGGATTTGATAGAAATGGTAGAAGAAACGCCTGATACGGTCATGACACTGACCACCGGCAAAAAAATTATTGTAAAAGAAAGTAGACAAACAGTGAAAAATCTAGTAGAATTATACAGAAAGGATATTTCTGCGAAGTAGTATGATTTTTTTAAAAAATTCATACAAATGAAGCAGAATAAATGGCAGGTGAAGTTTCGTGGATATTGCAACAATATTAGGCTTGGTTATATGTTTTGCTATGGTTCTTGTGGGTGTTGCTACCAGTGGCGGTTTGCAGGCGCTGCCCAGTTATTTCGATATACCTTCCATAGCGATTACTTTCGGTGGTGCTTTTTCCGCAGTTTTGGCAGCAAATACGCTGCAGAGCTTTATAAGCGGCATCAAGAGCTTCGGACTGATTCTCAAGGTGCCGAAGAACAATACGGCGGAGATGATAAACAATATTATCAACTTATCCAACGTGGCGCGAAAAGAAGGCTTGCTCTCCTTGGAGGAGGCTGCCGGAGAATTAGACGATGAATTCCTCAAAAAAGGAATTCTTCTTATTGTAGACGGTACGGACCCTGAGCTGGTGCGTGCCATCATGGAGACGGAGCTTGTCAGCATGGACAGCCGGCATAAGGCGAGAATTGGTTTCTGGGAAAATGTAGGTTCCATGGGACCTGCCTGGGGTATGATTGGTACTTTGGTAGGTCTTGTTAACATGTTAAATAATATGGAAGATGCTTCCTCTATCGGACCGAATATGGCGACAGCGTTGATTACGACCCTGTACGGCTCTTTGCTTGCCAACTGGATTTGTGCGCCTGTGTCTAACAAGCTGAAATCCCAGAACGATATGGAAATGATGCAGAAGGAGATTATGATAGAAGGTCTTCTTTCCATACAGGCGGGAGAAAATCCCCGCGTTATCGAGGAGAAGCTGAAGTCCTTTATGTCTCCTAACGAACGCGCAGGTTCCGGTGATGACGGAGGTGAAACAGATGGCTAAAAGAAAAGAAGAGATGCCGCCACCCGGCTCGCCGGCATGGATGGCTACCTTCGGTGATTTGATGAATCTGCTGCTGTGCTTTTACGTGCTTTTGTTTTCTATGTCTACAATAGACGCGGATAAGCTGAAAGCAATTGCAGAGTCCTTTTCACAGACTTTTTCCGTTTTTAACGGCGGCGCTACCGCCATAGGGGACGGTATGCTTGTCAGCAACGGCGTGAGCCAGTTAAACGAGCTGGATGAGTTTATCAACAGCACAGGAAAAACAGCGGATAAGGAAGGCGATGAATTCGAGGATTCCGACGCCGAGAACAGTTTTGCGGAAGCCCTAAAGCAGATGGAAGCAGAGCAGCTTGCAGCTTCGGAACAGCTTGCCGAGAAGATTGAAGAGAGTGTGACGGAGAACAATTTGGAGGGGATGATTGATATTGATTTTACCTCTCAATATGTAGAGCTTACACTGAAGGGCGCAATTCTCTTTGACTCGGGAAAGGCGGATATTCGCGCAGACGCGGAGCCGATACTGGATAAGGTCGGCGTTATGCTGGTGAGATATGCAAACAATGTCATTGAAATTGAAGGGCATACGGACAATGTGCCGTTTAACGGCGGCAGGTATGCAGACAACAGCGAATTAAGCTGTGCAAGGGCATTGTCGGTATTTAATTATTTTTTGGAAACGACTAATTTGGACCCGGCAATGGTAAAGTATGCCGGCAGGGGAGAGTATGTGCCGATAGCTGACAATTCTACGGAAGAGGGGCGTGCCAGAAACCGAAGGGTGGTAATCCGCATATACCATGACTTGAGCTATTATCAATAAAAGAAAGGACAGATAAGGGTCATGAAAAAGAATTTGATGTCAATCTTAATACTGGCGCTGTTAGTGGTAAACATTGTTTTGACGGCTATTATGATGTTCAGCGTAACGGGGGCAATGAAGAGTACTACGGCACTGGTGGGGAGAATCGCGGCAGTTCTTGATTTAGAGTTAAATTTGGGAGCGGATGACAATCAGTTATCAATTCAGGACAGCGCACCGTATAATATAACGGATGCCATGACGATTCCCTTGAAGATGGGAGAGGACAGCGAACAGCATTATGTGCAGGTTGCAGTATCCATACAGATGGATAAGACGCACAAGGATTACAAGAAATATTCCGAGACAATGCTGGAAAATGAGAGTATACTGAAAGGAGAAATTCTGGAAGTCATATCCTCTTATACGCTGGAAGAATTTCAAAATGACACCAACGGAGTCCAAAATGAAATATTGGCAAGGCTGCGCAAGCTGTATAACTCCGATTTCATTTATAAAGTCGTATTCAGTGACGTGAAGGTGATGTAAGTGTCAAAAACAAATAACACTGATTACTCCACACAGCTACGGCATTATGATTTGAAAACAGGAGGTGAGCTTGATGAGTGAAGTGTTGTCCCAAAGTGAAATAGACAACCTGTTCGCGGCGCTTTCTACCGGAGAACTGGATGTGGAACAAATTCAGGAGAAAGAGGAAAAGCAGACGAGAGTCTACGACTTTCGCCGCCCCGCGAAATTCTCCAAGGAGCATCTCAGGACTCTTGAAATTATTTTTGAGCATTACGGAAGACTGCTGGCGACCAACCTGCCGATTTATATGCGCAAAAATGTGCAGATAAGTGTGGCAAGTTCGGAAGCAATGACTTTTTCAGAGTTTTTCAATGCGCTATCAACGCCTGTTATTATGGGAATCGGCAGTTTAGAGCCATTGCCGGGAAATATGATTATAGATTTATCGCCCAATTTAGGGTATGCTATTATTGACCGTATGCTTGGCGGTGAAGGCGGGACTTTGGAAAAGAGCAGGGACTTCACGCGGATAGAGCGGATTATCATTGAAAAGATTCTGGTCGTGTGTATGCAGCATATGCGCGAGCCGTGGAAGAATGTGCTGGATATCAATCCGGTGCTGGAGCGGCTGGAAACCAACTCCCAGTTTGCACAGATTATTTCGCCGAACGATATGGTGGCGCTTGTGACACTCGATGTGAAAATCGGCGATGTGCAGGGCTTTATGAATATGTGTCTTCCTTATTTTACACTGGAAGATGTTATGGATAAGCTGAATACAAGGTACTGGTATGCAAATCTGCAGGAGACAAAGAACGAAGATTACGAAGAACATATAGAATCCCTGATTCGCAGGGTGGATATACCGATAAAAGCAATTTTGGGGAACAGTACGGTTTCTGTCAATGATTTTGTCAATCTGCAGATTGGAGACGTTATCCGTCTGGATTCCCATGTGGACAGTGAATTATCCGTCTATGTAGGAAACATCAGAAAATTTACTGCGCTGCCCGGTGCCAGCAAGGACAATTATGCGGTCAGGGTAATGTCAGTAATCAGGGAGGGGGAATAGAACATGAACGATATGTTATCCCAGGACGAAATAAATGCCTTATTAAACGGAATGGATTTATCAGAAAGCACAAGCGCCGCTCCGCCGGCTGAGGAGGATAGTATCCCTCCCATAGATGAAAGCCTTTTAACAGATGTGGAAAAGGATGCGGTGGGTGAGGTCGCCAATATCAGCATGGGTTCTTCGGCGACTACACTGTACTCATTGGTAAATCAGAAAGTAAACATTACGACGCCAACGGTATCCATGGCAAACTGGAATACGGTGCTGGCGGAATATGAGAAGCCTTGTGTTTTTATACAAATCAAATATACGGAAGGGCTTGACGGCACCAACATTCTCGTATTGAAGGAGCGGGATGTCAAAATCATCACGGATTTGATGATGGGTGGAGACGGCACCAATGATGAAGGAGAACTGGGGGAATTGCACCTAAGCGCAATTTCTGAAGCCATGAATCAGATGATGGGCTCATCGGCAACTTCTCTTTCCACCATGCTTGGCATGATGATTGATATCAGCCCGCCAGAGGCAAGCCGTGTGGATTTGACGGAGTACCATAATGGAAGTGATATTTCTCCTTTTTTGGGTGGTACATTTGTGAAAGTGGCTTTCCGGATGCAGATTGGAGACTTGGTAGACAGTATTATCATGCAGCTATATCCGGTTGATTTTGCCAAGAAGGTTGTGGAGACTTTCATGTCCGAGCAAATGGGAGGCGCGTCGGCAAGTGCACCGGCAGCACCGGCACCGGCTCAGCCGGCAGCTCCGGCGCAGAGTGCAGCGCCGGTACAAAGCGCACCGCAGCCGCAGGCAGTAAGCCAGCCGCAGGCAGCGATGGGCATGGACCCGCAGGCAATGATGGGCATGAATCCCTACGGAGTGCCGATGCAAACCGGTATGCCTATGCAGGGAATGCCAATGCAGAACGGTATGCCCATGCAGGGGATGGCGCCAATGTATATGCAGCCCCAGATGGCAATGCCGCAGCCGAGCGTCAATGTGCAGCCGGCACAATTCCAGAACTTTGCAGCAGATGCCGCAGCAATTGCCGGCGCGGAGAACATAGGCTTAATTATGGATGTACCGCTAAAGGTTACGGCAGAGTTGGGAAGAACTACAAAATCCATTGCTGAAATACTTGATTTTTCGCCCGGAACAATTATTGAACTGGACCGTATTGCAGGAGAACCGATAGATGTTCTGGTAAACGGCAAGTTTGTTGCCAGAGGTGAAGTAATCGTTATAGAAGAAAGCTTTGGTATCAGGGTAACGGAAATTATCAAGTAATGATAAATAGCATATAAGGAGAAAACGTATGGCAAACAATATTTTAATCTGTGACGACGCAGCTTTTATGCGAATGATGATTAAGGACATTTTAACCAAAAATGGTTATAATGTAGTTGGCGAAGCAGAAAATGGCGCAAAAGGTATTGAAAAATACAATGAGCTGCATCCTGACTTGGTGCTGATGGATATTACCATGCCTGAAATGGATGGTATTGCCGCACTAAAGGGAATCAAGTCGGCAGATGCCAATGCAAAGGTTATTATGTGTTCCGCAATGGGTCAGCAGGCGATGGTTATTGAATCGATTCAGGCAGGCGCAAAGGATTTCATCGTAAAGCCTTTCCAGCCGGACCGCGTTCTGGAAGCCGTTAAGAAGGTTATTGGCTGATGCTTACTGCCGGCATGGGTACGGCAGACAGGATTGCCGAGCTCGTTACAATACTCGTCATTTTTGTTCTGGTATTGGCGCTTACTTTGTTTGTGACAAAGTGGATTGCCGGATATCAGAAGGGACAGGGAGTCGGAAACAACATAGAAATTGTGGAGACCTGTCCCGCCGGTAATGGTAAATTTATTCAGATAATCAGGCTGGGGGAAACCTACGTGGCTGTTGCCGTTTGTAAGGATTCTGTCACCTTACTTGGCACGGTTCCAAAAGAGCAGCTTGTGTTTTCTAAGACAGGCGGCGGTTCTGCGCAAAGATTCAAGGAGTTCTTCCGGAAGGCGAAGGAAGCTTATCCGGATGAAGAAAGCGCATCTGGGGAGAAGAAGGCGGGGGAAGAAACTGACGGGGAAGAATTACCGAAAGAAGAGTAGGCTGAACGTGAAAAGACTGAAATCGATACTAACCGCAATTACATTAAAAAAAGTGATATGCCTGCTGGTTACGGTGGGCATATTGTGCATTATTCCCGTTGCATCCGTCAGTGCGTCTTCTGTAGAGGGGGGACTGACCGGAGAGACGGGGGAGTCTACCGTGATTCAGAATCCGGGGACAGCGGAAAATCCGGACGATTTACAAAATTTGAATATAGTAAACAGGATAGAAATAGAGTACAATAATGGTAATGGGCAGTTAAATGGAGCATTGCGGATTTTGCTGATACTGACGCTGATAGCCATAGCGCCGATATTGATTATCTGCATGACCTGTTTTACCAGAATTATTATTGTGCTTCATTTTACGCGTGCTGCTTTAAATACACAGACGGCACCGCCCAATCAGGTATTGCTTGGGCTGGCGCTTTTTCTCACGTTTTTTGTTATGACGCCAACGATAGCCAGTATTTATACCAATGCGTACCAGCCCTTCAATGAGGGAAAGCTGACGCAGGAGGAGGCGCTTGAGGCGGCAATACAGCCTATGCGGCAGTTTATGTACAATACGACGCAGACAAGTGATGTGGAGTTGTTCATGAACATTGCGCGGCAGGACTGGGACGGCAATCTGGAGAGTATACCCTTTGCGGTGCTGGTGCCCAGTTATATGCTCAGTGAACTCAGGGAAGCGTTTTCTTTTGGCTTTTTGATATATATACCTTTTATTATCATAGACATGGTGGTGGCGTCGGCGCTGATGAGTATGGGTATGATGATGCTGCCGCCCACAACGATTTCCATGCCTTTTAAGATTCTTTTGTTTGTGATGGCTGACGGCTGGGGATTGGTGATAGGAGAGTTGATGAAGACGTTTGCAAGGTAATGAAGAAGGGAAAGGAGCGGACGGATGAGCATAGAGGTTGTAACAGAAATCGCAAATAAGGCTTTGTATCTGATTATCAAAGCTTCGCTTCCCGTTTTGCTGGTGTCGCTGGCGGTCGGATTGATTATCAGTATTTTTCAGACCGTGACTTCCATACAGGAGCAGACACTGACCTTCGTACCTAAGATTATATGTGTATTTTTAACACTCATGATTTTTGGAAAATGGATTATCACCATGATTGTGGAATATATGCATGAGCTGTGGAATTTTTCTTCTTATGTCAGCGGGTAAGGCGGCGTATGATTAGTTTATCTTTTTCCTTTTTGGACTTGGAATTTTTTTTGCTGATACTGGTAAGGGTCTCCTGCTTTGTGTTTATAGCTCCTTTTTTCAGTATGAACCATACGCCTGCAAGGGCGCGGATAGCGCTCTCCGTTTTTACGGCGGCGCTGCTTTATACCACGCTGACGCCGACAGACGCCGTGGTGTACGGCACGGTTATGGAATATGCCGTGATTGTTGTAAAAGAAGCTGTGACAGGGCTTCTGATAGGTTTTTCTGCCAACATCTGTATGGCGATTGTCAATCTGGCAGGAGCCGTTACGGATATGGAAGTCGGACTGTCCATGGTAACGCTGATGGACCCGACAACGAGGGAGCAGAGCAGTGTAACGGGTGTGTTTTACCAGTATGTGATTATGCTGATTATGATAGTCAGCGGTATGTACCGGTATCTTTTCGGGGCGCTGGCAGATTCTTTTCTGCTGATACCCGTAAACGGCGCGGTGCTTAAGGGTGAGAATCTGGTTGCTGCCGTTGTGATGTTTTTGGGCGATTATGTTACCATTGGTTTTCGCATCTGCCTTCCGGTATTCTGCACGATACTGATATTAAACGCCATACTGGGTATTTTGACAAAGGTTTCACCGCAGCTTAATATGTTTTCCGTGGGGCTGCAGCTCAAGGTACTTGCAGGGCTGGCTGTGATGTTTCTGACGGCAAGGCTTCTGTCGGGAGCGGCGAGCATGGTCTTTAATGAAATCAAGAAAGTAACCGTCACTTTTGTGGAGGGCATGATGTGATTTTGCAATATAATCTGCAGTTTTTTGCCAAGGAGGGACCCGGCGGGGAAAAGACAGAGCCGGCAACCGAGAAAAAACTGAATGATGCCAGAAAGGAAGGGCAGGTTGCCAAGAGTAAGGAGGTAGGCAACGCAGTAAGCCTGCTTGCCTTGTTTCTGATACTGAAGTTTTGGATTGGGCACATGGGACAGCAGTTTTTGCAGGTGTTTTCTGATGTGTATCAGAGGATACCCGGCACTACGGCAAACTGGAACGGGTATCTGCCGGAGCATGATATGCTTGTTATTTTCCAGCATATGATGTTGGAGATTCTATATATAGTGGCGCCGATATTTGCGATTGCGTTCCTTCTTGCATTTGTCTGTGATGTGGCGCAGGTAAAGTGGAAGGTGACGGGAAAGCCTTTAAAGCCCAAATTCAGCAAAATCAGCCCCATAAGCGGGTTTAAAAGGATTTTTTCCGCCAATTCTTTGGTGGAGCTGGTAAAATCCATTGTCAAAATCGGGCTGGTTGTGTACATGGCTTACAATTTTCTGCAGGATAAATGGCAGTATCTCTATCTTTTGTATGACATGCCGCTTATGCAGGCGATACAACTTATCGGGCAGCTTGTGACGGACCTTGGCATACGGATTGCAATGGTGTATATTGTTCTTGCGGCAGTGGACTATCTCTACCAGCGTTTTAAGTTTTCCCGTGATATGCGGATGACAAAGCAGGAAGTGAAGGACGAGTACAAGCAGCAGGAAGGTGACCCGCAGGTAAAGGGCAGGATTCGCCAGAAGATGCAGGAGGCGTCCAGAAGACGTATGATGCAGAGCCTGCCGCAGGCAGACGTGGTCATCACGAACCCGACGCATTATGCGGTGGCAATCAAGTATGACCCTGAAGTGGCGGATGCCCCGCTCGTCATTGCAAAAGGCGAGGATTATCTTGCCAGAAAAATAAAGGAAATTGCCAAAGAAAATCAGATTGAAATTGTAGAGAACAAACCCCTTGCCAGGATGCTGTACGCGAATGTGGACGTAGGGCAGGCGGTTCCGCCGGAGCTTTATCAGGCGGTGGCAGAGGTGTTGGCATTTGTATACCATTTACAGGGAAAAGTTTAAGAAGATGTTCTAAGGCGTCAAAGGACGCCGCCTAAGAATGAAAAATTTTTGCAGTCAAAAAGAAAAAGGAGGTGAGGAGCGTGAGCATAAAGATGAGAAGAACGGACGCCGTGGTGGCGGTTTATATACTGGTAGCGTTTATTATGTTTATTGTTCCTCTTCCGGCATGGCTTTTGGATTTCTTTATGGCGTTCAATATGGCAATGGCGTTTACCATCCTCTTTGTCTGTATGTTCGCCAAGGAAGTGCTGGATTTGTCCTATTTCCCGACCATTCTGCTGTTTACCACCATTTTCAGGATAGCCATGAATGTGTCCTCCACCAGACTGATTCTGACTACGGGTGAGGCGGGTAATGTGGTTCGAACCTTCGGTGAGTTTGTAGGCGGCGGTGATTTGATTGTCGGTACGATTATTTTTATCATCCTGATTATGATTCAGTTTTTGGTTATCAACAAGGGTTCCGAGCGTGTGGCTGAGGTGACGGCGCGTTTTACCTTGGATGCCATGCCCGGTAAGCAGATGGCGATTGACGCCGATTTGAATACCGGCGCCATTGATGACAGGGAAGCAAAAATCAGGCGTGACAAGATACAGCAGGAATCCAGCTTTTTCGGCTCTATGGACGGTGCCGTAAAGTATGTAAAGGGAGATGCGGTCGCAGGGCTTTTGCTGACGGCGATTAACGTAATCGGCGGTATTACCATGGGCGTAACGCGCAGCGAGCTGGACATTGGGGCAGCCATGCGGCAGTACGGCGTGCTGACCATTGGTGACGGACTGGTAAGCCAGATACCTTCGCTTTTGATATCTCTCTCAACCGGCGTGCTGGTGACGAAGGGCGGCAAGGAAGCAGACTTTGGACCGGTTATTTTAAGGCAGTTGTTCGGCGTGCCGAAGGTAATGTACCTTGTGGGAGCAACCTTGGCGTTTCTGGGTATTGTCACAGACTTAAATACCATACTTTTTCTGGGGATGGGTCTGGTCTTTATCGTAGGCGGCAGAATCATTGCCGGCAATCTGGAAACTGCGGAAATAGAAGCGCAGGTGGATACGGACGAGGTGGCGGCAGAGGAAATCCGGCAGCCGGAGAATGTAAACAGCCTGCTGCAGGTGGACCCTATCGAACTGGAATTTGGCTATGGAATCATCCCTCTTGCCGACGTCAATCAGGGCGGCGACCTTTTGGACCGTGTGGTAATGATTCGGCGGCAGATTGCGTTAGAGCTTGGTACGGTGGTGCCGATTATTCGTCTGCGCGACAATATACAGCTCAATCCCAACCAGTATATTATCAAGATTAAAGGCATACAGGTCAGCGAGGGCGAGATACTGTTTGACCATTATATGGCGATGAATCCGGGGTATGTGGAGGAGGAAATCACGGGTATTCCCACCTTTGAGCCGTCCTTCCATCTGCCAGCCATCTGGATAACGGAAGGGCAGAGAGAGCGGGCGGAAAGCCTGGGGTATACGGTAGTAGACCCGCCTTCCATTATTGCAACCCATCTGACGGAAATTATCAGGCAGCATATTGACGAGCTTTTGACAAGACAGGATGTACAGAATCTGGTCAACAATATGAAAGAGACCAATCCTTCCCTTGTGGAGGAGCTGGTTCCCAAACAGCTTGGGCTTGGAGAAATACAGAAGGTATTGCAGAATCTGTTAAAAGAGGGAATTTCCATCAGGGATTTGCTTACGATTTTTGAAACGCTGGCGGATTATGCGCCGACCACGCGGGACACGGATATTTTGACGGAGTATGTGCGTCAGAGCTTAAAGCGTGCTATATCCGGCAAGTATTTCCCGCCTCATGAGACGACGAGCGTCATTACGCTTGACCCGAAGGTAGAACAGGAAATTATGAACAGCATAAAGCAGACGGAGCAGGGCGCCTTCTTAAATCTGGACCCGGAAAAGACAAAGCGGGTGATGGCATCCGTGGGCAATGAGCTGCAAAAGCTGGAAAATCTGGGTAAGAGTCCGATTGTGATAACATCCCCCATTGTCAGAATGTATTTTAAACGTCTGACGGAGGATTATTATAGAGATTTGATAGTGGTATCATACAATGAGATTGAATCCAATGTTGAGCTTCAATCTGTAGGGATGGTGACAGCGTAATGATAATTAAGAAATTTCAGGGAAAAACAGAAGCAGAGGCAACGGAGCTTGCCAGAAAAGAGCTGGGTGACGGCGTTGTCGTCATGAATGTAAAAAACGTAAAGCGAAAAGGCTTCTTTGCGTCGTTTCGAAAACCGATAATGGAAGTTACGGTAGCGCTGGAGGAAGAGCGGGAGCGGTTTGTTCCCGCCAAAAAGGAAGCGGAGAAGCCTGCAGAGGGCGGACTGCAAAAAAACGTGCCGATTACAGAGGCATGGCAGAAGGAAACTTCCGGTGTTTATCAGAGAAGCAAGGCGGAGATTGGGACGATTGAGGAGAAGCTGGACAGCCTGCAGACCTTGCTGGTGCAGCAGCTAAAAAGCCCTGTGCCGGAAAAGGCGGAAATACGCGAGGAGGTGCCGGACGAGGGCAAAGCACCTGCAAAGGAGTCTGAGGAAGAGAAAAATCCGGAGCTCGCCAAATTTTTAAAGCTGCTCTATAACGTTATGCTGGAAAATGAAGTGGATGAGAAATATGTCAATCAGATAATGGAAGATATAGAAAAGGTGCACAAGCCGAATATGCCGTTTGACTATGCGCTGGCAAATGCGTATCAGCGGATGGTGCTGAAATTTGGCGCTGCGGAGGAGATTGCCCCTGCAAAATCGGGACCGAAAGCAGTCTTTTTTATCGGACCGACAGGCGTGGGAAAGACGACAACCATTGCTAAAATTGCTTCTAAGTTCAGTGTGGAAGATAAAAAGAAAGTGGCGCTTCTGACCACGGATACCTTCCGAATCGCCGCAGCGGAACAGCTTAGAACCTATGCAAGTATTCTGGAGGTGCCTTTTCGGGTTATTTATACGCTGCAGGAGTTAGAGGATGCGGTCAGGGACTTTAAGGAGTATGACTATATTCTGATAGATACCACGGGGCACTCCCATCAGAACGAAGAACAGAAGGAGGCAATGAAGGAGCTTGTACACTGTATCGACGGTATGGTGGAAAAGGAAGTGTTTCTGGTGCTCAGTGCAACGACGAAATACCGCGACCTTGTGCAGATAGCCGACGGCTATAAGGATGTAGCGGAGTATAAGCTGATATTTACCAAGCTTGACGAAACGTCTGCTTTTGGCAATATTCTGAATTTAAGGTTTCATACGGGCGCAAGCCTGTCTTATGTAACCTGCGGGCAGAATGTGCCGGATGATATCGAAAAGTTTAATCCTCAGAAAACAGTGAAAAGCCTTTTGAGCGGAAAAACATAAGCTGCGGCATAGCTTTAAAATGATGCGGCAGGATACAACAGGAGGAAATATATGGACCAGGCGGAACAGTTGCGGAATATTATAAAAGCAGAAAACGTGCAGCGTCCTATGGCAAGAGTGCTTACCGTGACAAGCGGCAAGGGCGGTGTGGGAAAATCAAATACAGCGATTAATCTTGCCATTCAGTTTCGCAGGCTGGGACAGAGGGTTATTATTCTGGATGCAGATTTTGGTCTGGCAAATATAGAGATTATGTTTGGAACGGTGCCGAAGCATAATCTGTGCGATTTGATTTATCAGGGCAAGAATATCCGGGAAATTATCACCTGGGGTCCTATGGATGTGGGATTTGTGTCAGGCGGTTCCGGAATTGTGGGAATGTCAAACCTAAGCAGGGATTATCTGTCATATATTATAAAGAATCTGGCGGAGCTGGACGCCATTGCGGATATTATTATTGTGGATACAGGAGCAGGGATTGCGGATGCCGTGTTGGAATTTCTGGTGGCAAGCGGGGAAATTTTGCTTATTACGACACCGGAGCCGACTTCCATCACAGATTCCTATTCTTTGTTAAAGGCGTTGAATCGGCATCCTCGTTTTTCACCGGAGAATACGTTGGTAAAGATGATTGCCAACAAGGTGGAAGAAGAGGAGGAAGGCGAAATTGTCTTTGGCAAGCTGAACGCCGTCGTATCCCGATATCTGCACATGTCATTTTCTTATCTGGGTGCCGTTCCGCAGGACAGCCAGCTTGCAAGGGCAGTGATGCAGCAGGTTCCCGTATCCCAGCAGAATCCGCATGCAAAGGCGAGTGAGGCGTACGAGGATATTGCGGCAAAGCTGATGAATCGGGAAACAGTGGCAAGAAAAAGAGGGATGGCGGCATTTTTTTCTCATATTGTGAATGGCAAAAAATAGAGGGAGGTAGCGTATGCTTTCAAAATTTATTACACCGGGCTGCAAGCTGGAGCTGCAGGCAGTAAGCCGGATTGGCGGTGAGGATAAAGAGACGGCAAAGAAAGTATATACCAGTCAGGTGTACGGGATTATATCTGAGGACAGAATGGAAATTGCCATGCCGATGGAGCAGACCAAGCTGATTCTGCTTCCGGTGGACGGGGAATATGATGTCGTTTTTTACGGCAGAAACAATAATATGTATCAGTGCTTTGTGCGGATAATAGACAGATATAAAAGCAATAATGCATACATATTAGTGGTGGAAATGACGAGCAATCTGCGCAAATTCCAGCGCAGGGAGTATTACCGCTTTAGCTGTGCCCTGGAGATGTGTGCGAGACCGCTTATGGAAGAGGAAGTCAAAGCGGTGGAGCAGAAGGAATCCTATTTTCTGACGCCGGGGCTGCCGTTAAAAAGGAGCGTCATTGTGGATATCAGCGGAGGCGGACTGCGGTTTATGAGCGACCAGCAGTATGAGCCGGAAAGCCTTATTTACTGTAATTACCATCTGGTAAACGAGAATGAGAATACGGAATGTGAGATTGTAGGCAAAATACTCAGCGCCAGAGAGCTTGAAAATAAGAAGGGCACCTACGAACACAGGGTACAGTATGTCAACATGGGTGCCGGGGAAAGAGAGAAAATCATCAAGTATATTTTTGAAGAAGAGCGCAAAAATCTCCGCCGTGAGAAGGGATAATAGAATTTATGAAAAAAATCCTTGTAGTTGATGACTCTGCACTCATGAGAAGGGTGCTGTGTGATATAATCAATAGTGATAAGAGATTTCATGTTGAGGACCGTGCAACCAATGGATTGGAAGCATTTGATTTACTCAGCCGCAAAACCTATGATGCCGTCGTACTGGATGTAAATATGCCCAAGATGAATGGCATCGAGCTGTTAAGGGAACTGCAGAAATTCAAAATATCCGCAAGGGTAATGATGGCAAGCACGGCGACCAGTCAGGGCGCGAAGGTGACATTGGATGCACTTGAGCTGGGCGCGGTTGATTTTATTCACAAGCCGGACAGTGCAAGCGACTGCCGCGGCGATGCGTTTAAAGAGCATCTTCTTGAAGTTCTTGCAGTGGTAGCGGAATCGAGGGCGGAGCTGTCCGTGCAGAAAGTGCCAAGACCGTTAAAAAGGGAGCCTGCGGCACTGCCTGTAAAAAAGGCAGAGACGCCTGCAAGGGCTTTGGCTGGCGTGACAGGGAGAAAGCTTGTTGCGATTGCAAGCTCTACAGGAGGCCCCAAGGCACTGCAGTCCGTGATTCCGCGCCTGCCAAAGGATTTGCAGGCGCCTGTTTTAGTGGTACAGCACATGCCAAAGGGCTTTACCGCATCGCTGGCAGAGAGGCTCAATACTCTGAGCAGCGTCACCGTGCGGGAGGCAGAGGAGGGTGATGTACTGGAGAACGGCTGCGTTTACCTTTCCATGGGGGGCAGGCATATGAATGTAGCCACAGGTGCGTCGGGCAGGTATACGATTCACTACACGGACGAGCCGCCAAGGGAAGGCGTAAAGCCGTGTGCCAATTATATGTATGAATCGCTGGGGGACAGCCGTTTTGACGAAGTGGTCTGCGTGGTTATGACCGGAATGGGTGCGGACGGCACACAGGGAATCTCAAATCTGAAAAGTAAAAAGAAACTACAGGTAATCGCACAGGAACAGAGCTCCTGCGTCGTGTATGGAATGCCAAAGAGCATCGTGACGGCAGGGCTTGCCGACCAAATTGTACCGCTTGACCAGATTGCGCAGGCGATAATTGCAAAGGTGGGGGGAAAGTAAAATGGATGTAAGTCAATATTTAGAAATTTTCCTTGATGAAACAACGGAACATTTACAGAATCTGAATACGCAGATACTGGAGCTGGAGCAGGATTCGGAAAACATGGATACCATCAATGAAATTTTCCGTGCCGCACACTCCTTAAAGGGAATGGCGGGCACCATGGGCTACAAGCGTATGCAGACCCTGACTCATGACATGGAAAATGTATTTTCCGAAGTAAGAAATGGCAGCATAAAAGTGAAGGCGAATATGATTGATATTCTGTTTCAGTGTCTGGACGCGCTGGAGGAGTATACTGCCAACATCAGGGAAGCCGGAGACGAAGGAACCAATGACAACGAACCGCTGATTAAAATGCTCAATGATATTTTAAAAGAAAAAGCGGGAGAAGGAAGCGCTGCCGGCAAAGGAGAGCAGGCGAAGCCTGCAGACGAGTCCGATGGCAGGAAGTGGCTGGAAATCAATTTAAACAGCACGGATAAAATGGTAATCGGCGAGGCACAGAAACAGGGTAAAATGGTGTATGGCGCCACCATCAAAGTGCAGGAGAGCTGTCTGTTAAAGGCGGCGAGGGCGTTTCTGGTATTTAAGGCGGTGGAAGAGCTGGGTGAAATTATTGTTTCCAGCCCGTCGGCGCAGGATATTGAGGACGAGCGCTTTGATTTGGATTTTTCCCTGATTCTGATTACGGAGGCTTCTGTGGATAAGGTGATTGCTGCAATCAGCAATGTCTCCGAAATAGAATCCGTAAAGGCGGAAGCCATAGACCTTTCTGTTATGAAGCTGGACGACGAGAGCAGAGAAGCAGAAGAGCATAAGGAAAGTATGCATAAAGAGGCGGAGAAGAGCGACGCAGGCACAGCGGTAACGCCCGCGGCGGTACAGGCGCCTCAGGCACAGACGGCGGCACCTGCGGCAAAGCAGTCCGCAGCGGTAAAGCAGTCCGGCGGCAAGCCGGTCGTAAACCGCACGGTACGCGTGGATATCGAGAAGCTGGACGTATTGATGAATCTGGTGAGCGAGCTGATTATTGCAAAGAACTCTCTTGTTGCGGCTTCGGAAGCGACCATGGTACAAAACGGCGGCGCGGCGCAGAGCGGCATCAACGAGCAGATAGAGTATCTGGAGAGCGTTACGACCAACCTGCATGAGTCGGTTATGAAGGTCAGGATGGTGCCGATTGAAAGCGTGGTGAACAAATTCCCCCGCATGATTCGGGATTTAACCAAGAAGCTGGATAAGAAGATGGAGCTCTATATGTCCGGTGAGGAGACGGAGTTAGACCGTACCGTGGTAGATGAAATCGGCGACCCGCTGATGCATTTGCTCAGGAATTCCGCAGACCACGGATTAGAGTCTGCAGAAGTGCGCGCACAGAGAGGCAAGCCGGAGGTCGGCTCTATCTGGCTGGATGCGTATCAGGACGGGAACAACGTGGTAATCGAGGTTCGCGATGACGGCAACGGCATCGATACGGAGAGCGTAAAACGAAAAGCAATCGAACGCGGGCAGATTACGCCGGAGCAGGCGCTCAATATGTCCGAAAAAGAAATTATAGATTTACTTTTCCTTCCCAGCTTTTCCACTGCCGAAAAGGTGACGGATGTGTCCGGCAGGGGCGTTGGTCTTGACGTTGTAAAGAGTAAAATAGAAGCGCTCAGCGGAGAGGTTGAGGTTAAGAGCAGGCTGGGAGAAGGCAGTACATGGATTATCCGCCTGCCGCTTACACTGGCGATTATTCAGGCGCTTATGGTGGAAGTCGGCGGAGAGAAGTATGCCATTTCCCTTGGCTCGATTCAGACGATAGAGGATGTAATGCCGGAGGATATCAAGCTGGTGCAGAACAAGGAGGTTATCCACTTACGGGGAAGCGTTATCCCGCTTATCAGGCTGGATAAGGAGCTGGATGTGACCAGCACAAGAAAGCCGGAAGAAAATATGACGGTGATTATTGTGAAAAAGGGCGATAAGACGGCGGGCTTTGTGGTGGATGAACTGCAGGGGCAGCAGGAAATAGTCATTAAATCCATGGGCAAATACATTGACAATAAGTGCAGGCTGATAAGCGGAGCAACCATTTTAGGTGATGGCGAGGTTGCCCTGATTCTGGATGCAAATGCCTTAATCTGATGAAGGAGGAGCCGAAAATGGAAGAGATTAGAATTGCAAGCGAAACAGCGCAGTATATTGTCATCAGATTGGGACAGGAGCAGTACGGTATTGATATCCGCTACATCGACAACATTGTAAGGATGCAGCATATCACCAGAGTGCCAAAACTGGCGGAATACCTGAAAGGCGTTATCAATCTGCGGGGCGAGGTGATTCCCATCATGAGCCTCAGGCTGAAGATGGGGCTTCCTGCGGATGAGGTGACCAAGTCTGCAAGAATTATCATCGTGAAGCTGGAGCAGTATGGCACCATAGGCATGATTGTAGATGAAGTCAGGGAAGTGGTGACTTTGGACTTGGAGACGCAGGTCGAAAAGATGGCTTATGACAAAGACGATAAGAATAATTTCATTCAGGGTGTCGGAAAGTATGAAGGCGGTCTGATTTCCCTTTTGGATTTAAATGCTGTTGCGCAGGAAAAATAACAAAGGTAACAGAAGGAGAGCGTGTTTATGGCTGACATGAGTTTGGACAGTGTAACTCAGAACTATATGGACGTGTTGAAAGAAATCGGAAATATCGGAGCGGGCAATGCGATGACCGCCCTCTCCCAGATGCTGCAGTGTAAGGTAGATATGCAGGTGCCGCAGGTCAGACTGCTGGAGTTTCATGAAGTGGGCTCCCTGATGGGCGGCGAGGAGCAGTTGATGGTGGGCGTTTATCTTGCGGTAGAAGGAGATATTACCGGCAGCATCATGTTCTTGGTGCGGACGGACAGTGCGAAGCATCTGGTCAACAAACTGATGATGGGAATGGCAAGCGAAGGCGACGAACTCAATGAGATGGAGATTTCCGCCATGAAGGAAATCAGTAATATCATTACGGGCGCGTACCTGAATTCCCTGTCCATGCTGACAAATCTGAAAATATACCCCTCGCCTCCGGCGCTGGCGCTTGACATGGCGGGTGCCATTTTAAGCGTTCCGGCTATTGAATTCGGTGCCATAGGAGATAAAATACTGCTAATTCAGTCGCAGTTTTATGATGATGTGGAAATAGATGGTTATTTTATCCTGATTCCGGATTTGGAATCTTATGAGAAGATATTGTCTACGCTGGGAATGGTGTAGACGGTTAGCAAATAAGATTGAACCGAGGTAATTTACTTATGAGTGAAATTATAAAGGTGGGAATGGCTGATTTGAAGGTTTGCAACAGCCCGAACGGACTCACGACTTTGGGACTTGGTTCCTGTGTCGGAATTGCAATCAGGGACCCGATTACCAAAATAGGCGGACTGGCGCATATTATGCTGCCGGACAGCACGGCTATCCGGGGCGGACAAACGAATATACCTAAGTTCGCGGATACGGGGATTACAGAGCTGGTACGGCAGATGGAAATGTTAGGTGCCAAGAAGAGCCGGATGGTGGCAAAGCTGGCAGGCGGCGCCATGATGTTTGCTTTTCAGAATAAAACAGATTTGGTGCGTGTCGGCGACAGAAATGTGGAGGCATCAAGGAAAAAACTGGCGGAGCTGCAGATACCGGTTTTGGCTGCAGATACCGGAGAAACCTACGGGCGCACCGTAATATTTTATCCGGAGACAGGCGACTATGTGATTCGCGCCGTCGGTAAGCCGGAGAAAGTGATTTAGGAGCAGACTGGAAATATGAACAGAAAAAAAATGCCATTGTTATTGATGCTGACAGCCGGTGCGGTTACTTGCATTATTACCTTTGTCATGAAGTATCCAATCATCTGGAAGCTGGTAACGCTGCTAGTGGTTCTTGTCATCTTTTATATGCTGGGAAGCATACTGAAATGGATTCTGGATGCGTTTGAGAAGCAGAATGAGAAGGCAGCTTTGGACGAGGGAGAAGTAATAGAAAAGGAAACGGAAGAGGAAAGAGAAGGCTCCGATAAAGAAAAAGAATAGACAGCAGGGTAAGAACCGAATTAGGAGGATGCCATGGACGAGGCGGGAAAAAAACGGCTTTGGGATGATTACGACAGAACCAAGTCGCCTGAAATCAGAGAAAAAATCATACTGGAATACGCGCCTCTTGTAAAGCTGGTTGCAGGGCGCCTGAGCATGTACCTCGGCTATAATGTAGAGTATGAGGATTTGGTGAGCTATGGCATTTTCGGGCTGATAGACGCGATAGACAAATTTGACAATATGAAGGAAGTGAAATTTGAGACCTATGCGAGCCTGCGTATACGGGGTGCCATATTGGACCAAATCCGTAAAATGGACTGGATTCCCAGAACCATCCGCCAGAAACAGAAAAGAATAGAAGCGGTTATGAAGGAAATAGAGCTTCTGAATGGCAGAGAAGCAACGGACGAGGAGATTGCACTAAAACTGGGAATCACGGAGGAGGAATATCTGGATTGGCAGTCCCAGATGAAAATTACAAATGTAGTTTCTCTAAACGAGTATATGGAACAGGGGAGTGAGGTGCCGTTAGAGGGCAACAGGCACAATACGGCAAGATTTGAGGGACCGGAGGAGAGTATAGAAAGGGAAGAACTGAAAAAGGTACTGGAAGAAACACTGGAGATTTTGACAGAAAAGGAAAAAAAGGTTATTCTGCTTTACTATTATGAGGAATTGACACTCAAGGAAATCAGTAATATTCTTGAGGTTTCTGAGTCCCGTATTTCCCAGCTTCACACACGAGCGCTTCAAAAAATGAAAGACAAAATGGGAGTCTATATGGGGATTTTTAACAGGTAAAAATAGGATTCGCATATGGTGTGGAGCGATTCACAAATTGGCAAGGAGAAGTGCATGGCAAACGGTTATTTCAAGCTGGTAAAGAGTGGGACGGGATTTGGTTTACAAATCATAGTGCCCACAGGTGGCGGAGAGCAGGTTAAAATAGGTGAAGTTACAGATTATCTTACACAACATGATATAAGCTGCGACCTTTCGGTGCTAAAGGATGCGCTTTCTCAGAGGTGGAATACGGTCATGCCTCTTGGCAGCGGTATTTGCCCTTCCATCAATATGAGCTACAGGCTTTTGGTGGAGGAGGGAAATATGAGTGCCATTATCAGGCTGTACCCGCCTTCGGAGACAGGAAAAATGCTGACGGTGCAGGATATTCTGAGTGATTTGGCAGGCAAACAGATTAAATACGGCATACAAAAAGAAAATATAGAAGTGGCAATTGCAAAGGAACTCTATTGTACGGATATTGTGGCTGCGCAGGGACAGGAGCCCCGCGAGGGAAAAGATGCGGTTATAGAGTACTATTTTAATGCGGATGCAAAGGCAAGGCCTACCGTGAAGGACGATGGAAGCGTGGATTTCTTTCACCTCAATACCATCAGCCACTGCAAGGCAGGGGATGTGCTGGCGCGTCTGACGCCGGCTGATTTGGGAGACAGCGGCACCAATATTATGGGGGCTGTCATAAAGCCTGCCGCAGTAAAAAACCTTCTGTTAAAGTACGGTAAAAACGTTGAGCTGGCAGAGGATAAGCTTACGCTGAAAGCACAGGTGAGCGGTCATGTGGTGCTGGAGGAAGAAAGAGTTGTCGTATCCAATGTACTGGAATTAAAAAGCGTGGATATTTCCACAGGAAATATCGACTATGACGGCAGCGTGACCGTGACCGGCAATGTGCAGGCGAATTTTTCGGTCAGGGCAAAAGGAAATATTGTAGTGAACGGTCTGGTAGAGAGCGCTTTTCTGGAGGCGAGCGGTGATATTATCATTGCCCGCGGCATGGCAGGCATGAATAAGGGAGAGCTGAAAGCCGGCGGCAATGTTGTGGCAAAATTTCTGGAAAGTGCAAAGGTGAGCGCCGGCGGATATATTACGGCTGAGTCCATCCTGCACAGTACGGTAATGGCAGGCAAGGAAATCACGGTAGACGGCAGGCGCGGATTTATTACGGGCGGACGGATATGCGCTACAAACCTGATTAAAGCAAAGACCTTTGGCTCTACAATGGGAACTTCAACGGTTTTGGAGGTAGGGGCGGACCCTTCGGTAAAGGTACGTTACGCCGAGGTGCAGAAGCAGGTTGCGGAGCTGACAAAAATGGTGAGCAGCTTAGACCCCATCATTTCCACTTATATACAGAAAAGGAAGCAGGGCGTCAAGCTGACGGGAGAGCAGCTTCAATATCTGGCTTCCGTGGTAAAGACGAAGGAACAGAAGCTGCCCGAGCTTAAGAAGGCGCAGAAGGAAATGGCGGCATTGGCGGAGGTTGTGGACCAGCAGGCACATGCGCAGGTGGTGGTACAGGAATCCGTATACCCGGGCGTCAAAGTAGTGATTGGAGATGTCTCCATGATTGTACAGAAGGAGCAGCAGTACTGCAGATTTGTAAAACAACAGGGAGATGTGAAGGTGGTAGGAATGTAAAGGAGGCGCAGTATGGCATTAGGCGCGATTGAATTGGGAACGATAGCAAGGTCGCAGGATTATACGACGCTGAAGCAGAATGAAGACAACAAGGGGATTTCCCAGCAGAGTAATCTGGTTCAGGAGATGCATCGCGAGGCGGACAACCGGACAAGGCAGGTTGTACAGAGTGATAATGCGGACTGGCAGAAGAAAAAATTCGATTCCAAGGAAAAAGGAAGCAACAGCTACGCGGGGGATGGCGGCAGGAACCGGAAAAAGAAAGAGCCTGCGGATGGCTGTGTGGTGTGTAAGGATAAAAAAAGTTTCGATATAAAAATTTAAGGAGATATATAAATGGGTGCAATGGAGATAGTTCTGCTGGCTGCAGGGGGCATTGTTTTTGTACTTAGCTTTTTTATTCCTACCGGCAAGACGGCTGATGCCGGCACCAAAAAGCTGGTGGAAAAGGAAGTAAAAAATGTAGTAGCGCAGGAAATGGATGAGGTTAAAGAGCGTATAGAAGATATCGTAGACGAGACGGTCGATTATGCGGTAGAAAAGACGGAGCGTTCTTTAGAGCGGGTTTCCAATGAAAAAATCATGGCTGTCAATGAATATTCGGACACTGTATTAGAGGATATCAACAAGAACCATCAGGAGGTTATGTTTCTGTATGATATGCTCAATGACAAGCATGAGAATATAAAGTCAACGGTCAGCCAGATAGAAAAAACCGTCAAGGAGGCAGAGGCTGCGAGCATACAGCCGCCCGTGCAGGAGTTATCTGCAGAGGAAGCAAAAGAAGCGGACAGAGTGCAGGAGGCGCCGGAAGAATCTCAGGCAGAGGATATCAGTTTTAGAGACGAGGGCTTTGATAAAGAAAACAGGAATGAAAAAATACTTGAATTGCACAATGCCGGCAGAACCAACGTGGAGATAGCAAAAGAGTTAGGGCTCGGTGTTGGAGAAGTAAAATTGGTAATTGATTTATTCAAGTAAATGAACGGTAGTGATAGGGAGTAAAATATGATGAAACTGAAATATTATCTGCGCGGATTGGGAATCGGCATTCTTGTGACGGTTCTGCTCTTGACAATTACGTCAGGAAGGCGCGGAACGATGACGGACGAAGAAATCAAAGAAAGAGCACGCGAATTAGGGATGACTGAAGGCGGAGTGCTTGCGGATATAGCAAACCAGACACCTAATGCAGCGGGAACACCGGAGACGACACCGGAAACAGAAGAAACCCCAACGGCAACCCCGACCCCTACGCCGACACCCACTCCAACGCCGACGGCAACACCCACACCTACGCCAACGGCGACACCGACACCAACTTCAACGCCGACGGCGACACCAACACCGACACCAACGGCAACCCCGACGGCGACACCTACGCCAACGGTAACGCCGACGCCAACCCCGACGGCGACACCAACGCCAACCCCAACGGCGACGCCTACTCCAACGCCGACACCGTCTCCAACAAAGACACCGGCAGCGGGCGATACGGTTACGATTGTAATCAGCTCGGGACAGAGTTCCGGAGCGGTCAGCAAAACGCTGGAAGAAGCCGAATTGGTGGAAGATGCAAAGGAATATGACAAATATCTGTGTGCAAACGGCTATGACAAAAAAATCAGAGCCGGCAGCTATGAAATTCCGAAAGGTGCCTCAGATGAGGAAATTGCGCTGATTATAACGAGAAGCAGTAAACAATAGAATCCGCGTTTTTTCGTGTTTTCTGTTATTAGGAATAATTTTAAGGGAAACCCTTGCACTTGGGTTTCCCTTATGTTATACTTTGAATGTTGTGACTATAAAACACGTGTGTTTATTTACAGTTGGTGCTGCCGCCTGTAAGCGGCGGATAGCTGTAGAGCCGTCTGTATTGTAACGCAGGTACAGCGGGAAGGCACACGGAAGAAAAACCAAATGGAGGTAAGAATATGAGCGTTATTTCTATGAAGCAGTTGTTAGAAGCAGGTGTTCATTTTGGACATCAGACAAGAAGATGGAATCCTAAGATGGCTCCCTATATTTTTACGGAGAGAAACGGAATCCACATCATTGACCTGCAGAAATCCGTAGGCAAAGTAGACGAGGCATACAAGGCAATTTCTGAGATTGCAGCGCAGGGTGGTACGATTCTTTTTGTGGGAACCAAGAAACAGGCGCAGGATGCAGTAAAGACAGAGGCTGAGAGATGCGGCATGTACTATGTAAACGAGAGATGGCTTGGCGGTATGCTGACCAACTTTAAGACAATTCAGTCCCGTGTAGAGAGACTTCGCGCAATCGAGACCATGTCTGAGGATGGTACCTTTGATGTGCTTCCCAAGAAAGAGGTTATTGCGCTGCGCAAGGAGTGGGAGAAACTGGAGAAGAATCTTGGCGGTATCAAGAACATGACCAGAGTACCGGATGCGATTTTTGTAGTAGACCCTAAGAAGGAGAGAATCTGTGTGCAGGAAGCGCACTCTCTGGGTATTACCCTGTTAGGAATCGGCGATACCAACTGCGACCCGGAAGAACTGGATTATATCATTCCCGGCAATGACGACGCCATCAGAGCCGTAAAACTGATTGTTTCCAAGATGGCAGATGCCGTTATTGAGGCAAATCAGGGCGAGGCAGTTTATACGGAAGAGGAAGCAGCCGCTGTTTCTGAAAATCCGGATATGGAAGAGATTGCAGAAGCAGGCGAAGCAGCAGAAGCAGAATAAAGCAGACTACAGACGGATATATGCGCAGACAGGCGCATGTGTTGAAGAGTGACAGGAAAGGATTTGGTGAATATATATGGCAGATATCACGGCAGCAATGGTAAAAGAACTGCGTGAGAACACCGGCGCAGGCATGATGGATTGCAAAAAGGCTCTGAACGAGACTGGTGGCAATATGGAAGAGGCTGTTGAATACCTCAGAAAAAATGGACAGGCTAAGGCAGAGAAGAAGGCTGGCAGGATTGCAGCAGAAGGTCTTTGCATGGTTGTAAAAGAGGGAGACACGACGGCGGCAGTTGTCGAAGTAAACTCTGAAACGGACTTTGTGGCAAAGAATGCGGATTTTCAGGCATATGTGGCAGCAGTCGCAAATCAGGCGCTTATGTCCAATGCAGCAGATATCGATGCATTTATGGCAGAGGCATGGAATCAGGATACTACCAAGACCGTAAAAGAAGCTCTGGTAGAAAAGATTGCAGTTATCGGCGAGAATTTAAATATCAGAAGATTTGAAAAGGTAACGGCGGCAAGAGGCTGTGTGGTTTCTTATGTACACGGCGGCGGACGTATCGGTGTTATTGTAGAGGCTGATACCGACGTGGTAAATGATGCAGTCAAAGAGGCGATGACCAACATTGCAATGCAGGTGGCAGCGCTGTCTCCAAAGTATATTTCCACGGACGAGGTATCTGAGGAGTACAAGGCACATGAGAAGGAAATTCTGATGGCGCAGATTGCTGCAGACCCCAAGATGGCAGGAAAGCCTGAAAAAGTAATTGAGGGCGCGGTTATGGGACGCCTCAATAAGGAGCTCAAAGAAG
This sequence comes from uncultured Lachnospiraceae bacterium, assembly GCA_910578335.1. Taxonomy (GTDB): domain Bacteria; phylum Bacillota; class Clostridia; order Lachnospirales; family Lachnospiraceae; genus Acetatifactor. The sequence continues at coordinate 130,524 of CAJTPU010000006.1, forward strand.
TATGCCTGCTTGAGCAGGTTTACGTAAAGGCTGAGGACGGCAAGCAGACCGTAGCGCAGTATGTAGCGCAGGTGGCAAAGGAAAATGGCGCAGACCTGTCCGTAAAACGTTTTGTCCGCTTTGAGACCGGCGAAGGCATTGAAAAGAAGGAAGAGAACTTTGCGGAAGAGGTTGCAAAGCAGATGAATCAGTAAAAATTTGCTGCAATCAGGCGAATAGAGATAAGTAAAACCCTTGTGGATGGTAGTTGAATGCCATTTGCAAGGGTTTTAATATGAGCTCGTTTAAAAGTTGTAATGGATATTGTCTATAGAATATGGTAGAATAAATAAAAATAGAGTTCAGGAGTTGATTTTATGCTAGTCAGCACAGATAAAAAATGGGATTATGCATTAGGTATGATTAAAGTAGATGGATTAGAGCCATCCCCAGAATTTAAAAAATTAATTGAAAAAGAAAGTCGTGGAGAAATGACCACGGAGGATATGCGTAAGGTTTTAGACAAAAAATATAAGATGAAAGATTAAGGACAATATTATGAAAGATCCATATTTATATCCACATACAGATATTCTGAAGAATCTTGCTGATATACGAGACAGGGAAATGTTATCGTGCATGGAAGCAGAATATACGAGTATACGGCTTGCGGAACTTGTGACAGGAGAATCCGTCAGCCGTTTTGATTTTGCAGCGCTTTGTGATATGCATCACTATATTTTTCAAGACATTTATGAATGGGCAGGAAAAATCAGAGTTATAAATATTGAAAAATCAGAGCCAGCGTTAGGGGGTATTTCAATTGAATATTCGGATTGTTTTGACATTGTAAAGGATGCCACATATGTCTTAGATAAAATGAACCATTTCACTTGGGAAAAGCCCCCTATTGATGAAGTGGCAAAAATGTTTTCAGAATATTTAGCTGAGCTTTGGAAAGTGCATCCATATCGGGAAGGTAACACGCGCACAGTAATTACATTTTGCAGTCAGTTTATAGAGAGTAAAGGATTTTATATAGATAGTGATTTGTTTAAAGACCATGCGCAATATATGAGAACAGCTTTGGTTGCAGCAAGTGCTTTGTTTTCAGATTTAGGAGATAAACGAAAGCAGGAATATTTAGAGAAGATAGTTTTGGATGCTTTGGAAAGAGGGCAGGAAATGAAACAAAGGGTTTCAGATGTTATAAAAAAAGCCGGATTTAAAACAACAGAAGGACGAATCCGTAAGATAGTATATTGGAATCGTTTAGAGCGGCATGAGCATGGGGAACGGGATGTTGGATTATATTTACTACAAAATGAAGAGAGTGAATAAATGGCTTATATTAAAAACCAAATATTACAGAATAATGCGCTTGAGGCATGGGCAATGTCAATTAGATATTGTGATTATATTTTAGAGGGAAAGGCAACTTTGGAATATCGTAAGCACTTTGTATCTGCGCTTCATAATGCTGTGGAATTATTTGTTAAACAGCTAATGTTAAATAATACGGATTATCGGGTAATACAACTGAAAAATGGATGCAATTCAGATGGACAGCCAGCGAGAGATTTCTATAATTCCAAAGATTTAAATGATTATTTTAGTGGTTTGGATGAACAGACTAAGAGGAAATTCTTTTCGATAGAATTTAGTAAAATGATTGATATCACAAATGATTTATTTTCGGAATATTATGCCCAAAATAGCGGGACATCTTTAAAAACTGCTTTATCTTTACTGAATAAGTTGAGAAATAATGAGATGCATTTCTTTATTGATAAGGATACATTCCTTTTAGAAAAGGAATTTCAACAGCTTCATAATTTTATGATAGTTTTTTATAATATTCTTCATTTTTATTCGTTACTGCCCTTTTGGGGAAGATTTGAGAGATGGGAGTATGCAAAACTGCAATTTGATAGACAGATGCTAAGTGATTTTACATATAGGAACGCTGTGAGAAATGCAAAATTTGTCCAGAATCTCAAAGAACAATTAGAAGGTGAAATTTTTCCTGCGAGTTTAGGAGGGGCGGCATTTGATATAGCTGATAGCATTGCCTGTGTTCTAAATGAGTATCAGGGAAATAGATTTGAAGATTTATGGAGTTATATTGAAGCAATGCTTGGATATAAAATATTGACCTATCATGATGAGGCAGAGGAATATGAAATAAAAGGGCAGTACGGGATGGAAAAGGGATGTAACGTATATCGGCAATACTATATAGATATTTGATTTCAGAAGGGAAATTTGAAATGTCAAAATTATATGTTATTGGAAATGGATTTGATAGAGGGCATGGACTGAAAACTTCTTATTGGAACTTTAGAGAATATCTTGAAAAGTATGAGGAAGATTTCTTGGTTCAAATGGAAAGGATGTATGATTTTGCTCCTTTTGAAAGAAAAGATAATAGAAACCGAAAGAATAAGAAGAGGCAAAAATGGAGGGATGATGCATTATATCAATATTTATGGCGGTCGTTTGAATTTGAATTATCTCATGCGAACGAAGTTGAAATGGAGGAGAGGTCACAGTCTGTATTAGAAGTGATGGATTTAGACGGTGGATTAATCGGGATTGAAGATACAATGGATGATTATTGGGAAGAGGAATATCAGTTTATTGAAAAGCTGAATCATTTTGTATGGAAATGGGCAAAACAAATTCGCTTAAGCAAGGCATATCCGCGAAAGACATGTTTTATACAAAATACAGGGGATTATTTTTTGACATTCAATTATACTAATGTTTTAGAAAGAGTATATCAAATTTCAAGTGATAGAGTTTGCCATATACATGGAGGATTGACACCTTATTGTAAAGAAAAACCCATCCTTGGACATGGAAATGTGGATATAATTGATGTGTATCAGGAAAAAGCAAGAAGAGCAGATGATGAGTTTGATGAAGGATCAAAAAGCATATATCATGCAATTGCAAAGTTTTATGAACGGATTTTTAAAGATACAAGTCTACAGATTAATAAGCATAGAGATTTCTTTCAGAATTTAGCAGATATAACATCTGTAAATATAATTGGACATTCTATGTCAGAGGTTGATTTACCATATTTCCAAACAGTACAGTTATATAGCCCAGAAAAAATATCATGGAAGATATACTATTTTAATAAAGATGAACAAGATACTATGAAAGAGCGGTTACTATCAATTGGTGTAATGAAAGAAGAAATTTATATGAGAGATGCAAAAGAATTTTGGGATTAAATATGATGTTATATTTTTTGGTAGTCATGTAAATTTGGGGGAAGAACCTTACCCCAAATGGAGAATGGCTATCCTCCAAATTTGAAAAATCAGAAATCGGAAATTTTAGAAAGCAAAATGAATTTTCCCCCAAAATAAAATTTGGAGGATGAAGATAAAAAGGCATTGATTCAGAGCAGTCAAAAATTATTGCAAAGCCAGTAAAATACATAGTTCAGGGGATATGCGACTGGGACCGAAAAAAGGGAAAGTTCGCAAAGCAGATGAATGCATAAGGCGAAGTTTGCCTGATTAGTTTGAATGCCCCCTATGAATGGTGTGAAAATGCTGTTTGCAGGGGGTTTGGTATTTATATAAGTTTACTTAGCACAAAAATGCTGATTGGAATCTGCCTTATAGTTTTTGAATATTAGTTTGAATTAAGTAATGTAATTGTATTAACTTATGAAATGTATAATTCAAAAAATGGAAAGGAATGATTGTTTAATAGGTCCAACGATTGAACAGTATTTAGTAGCTAATTGCTTATATATGATTGATGAATTCAATATGTTGTATAAAGGATGGGATAAGCCGGAATTAAAAATTGAGGCAGATGAGAAGTTCAATGAAATGGATATAACAGTAAGATTGGGATACTCGTTCAAACAGAATGCTCATTATACAGCGGGAGAAAGTGGCAGAATAAAGAAAGCGCAGAAAATAAATCATGATTTATATATAGGACAAAGAGGCTTTAGAATCGAGGTGAAATATTTAAAAAATTGGATTAGTTCCGCTAATACAAGAGCGGCAAGTAAAAGTTGGTCAGTGTTTCAGCAAGATTTTGACTGATTGATGGATGAAATAGATAACGGAAAAGGTGGAAAAGTTGCGTTGTAATTGGATGGTTTAATTGTGTAGAATCATTTTCGCAATTAATTCAGTTGGGTACAGGCAATGGCGCTTACCCTTTGGCAGATGAAAGAAAACGGCTTATTATCCTTTTTTAATAAAAAAGGATAATAATGCTCCCAAGCAAACAAAAAATTTAGCCTATGATTATGTGAATGCATATATAGAAAGTCCGGTAAGAATTTCGTCTGAACGAAAAGGAAAATATAGATGTATGTTTATTGGGGAGAAAGATGATAAATTTCATTTTGCCTTGTATTATGGAGAACAGAGAATGTAAAATGATTACAAATTAAAGTTTGGTATACATTTGTGTAATTAAATAAAAAAAGTAGGTTGAATATATCCTATAAATTAAATATAATAAAACTATTAGGAGGTATGGATGATGACAATAAATACAAATACAATGGTTTCAATTACGGAAGCAAATCAGAATTTTTCAAAAGTGGCAAGATTAGTAGATGAACATGGAGCCGCTGTTATTTTAAAAAACAATGTACCAAGATATCTGGTCATAGATTTTAGCAAAGCAGATAAGGATGCTGTTGCATCAAATGAAGATGTGTTGAACATATCGAAACGACTGATTGAGAAAAATAAGGAAGCTTATGAGGTGCTTGCAAAATGATAAAGCTGACAAAAGAACAGATTCTATTACTTCATGCTCAGTTAATAGAAACTACCGGAGGAAGTGATGGAATTCGGAATATGGGTCTGCTTGAATCAGCATTAGAAATTCCATTTCAATCATACGGTGGAGAAGAATTATATCCAAGCATACAGGCAAAGGCAGCGAGACTTTGTTATGGATTGGTTAAAAATCATGCAATGATAGATGGCAATAAAAGACTGGGGTGCCATGCTATGTTAGTCTTTTTGGCATTAAATGGTTATGAGATGGAATATACGCAAAAAGAGCTATCAGATTTAATCTTAGAAGTAGCGGCGGACAGAAAGCAATATGAAGATATTTTATATTGGCTGTTGGCGCATCAAATATAAGCCAGATGATTTGGAACTTCTTCCGATAAAATCTTTAAAATAAAAGTAATGGATAAAGTTATGTTGAAGTTTATAAATTTGGGGGAATGGAGCTGAAAAGGCTGATTCAGAGAAATTAAAAATCACTGCAAAGCCAGTAAAATACGTAGTTTCGGGGATATGCGGCGGTACGGGGGAGAGGGAAAGCTAGCAAAGCAGATGAATCAGTAAAAATTTGCTGCAATCAGGCGAATAGAGATAAGAAAAACCCTTGTGGATGGTAGTTGAATGCCATTTGCAAGGGTTTTAATATGGGCTCGTTTAAAAGTTGTAATGGATATTGTCTATAGAATATGATAAAATAATCAAAAAGAATATGGAAGTTGATTTTAAGCCAGTCCGTACAGAGGGGGAATGGGATTAGCATTGGGCAAGATTAAAGTGGACGGATTGGAACGAGAAAAGGAAGTCATGGGGAAATTAGCTGATATACAAGACAGAGGAATTTTATCGTGTATGGAGGCAGGGTATACGAGTATACGGCTTGCGGAGCTTGTAACAGGAGAATCCGTCAGCCGTTTTGATTTTTCGTAAAGCAGATGGAAGTGTAACCGGAGCTTATGTCAGTGCAAATGAGAAAAATCCGGCTTAAAAGTATGGAATAGGTTTTGACGGTTTTCAGGCTGGCTCAATACAACAATACGGAACGTTTTGGAGATAAAATAATCATGGAACCATATTTTGACGACATGGAAGAGGATTGGGAAGAAGAAAGAGAATACCGCGCCCGCCTTGAGAGGAGAAGGCGTATGCGCCGTGAGAGACAGCGGCGCATAAGAAGGCAGCGTATGTATAGAAGGCTTTTTTGCCTGGGGATAATTGTTGTGGCGGCGGTTTTCATTGGCGTAGCCGTAATATCCGGCAGCAAAGCAAAAGGAAATAGCATACAGCCGCAGGCACAAAAGACGGCTGCAGCAAAATGGATTGGAATGAAGTGTTTGGAAAAGGCTGGGGAGGGGCTGACGGCGGAGGCGAAAACGGAAGCCGCAATAGAAGGAGCAACAGCGATAGGGGAAGGGGCAGCAGATGCGGAGACAGACACATCAGAACCGGAAGAGGAAGCGCCTGCTTATTACTTTGCGGCGACACCGAATACCGTAACTATCTATAGCGAAGAAGTCATGAGTACAAATGCGATTTTGATTGCGGAAAATACGAATACCGTCATTGCCATTAAGGGGGTGGAAGAGCGGATTTCTCCGGCATCCATGACTAAGGTGCTGACGGTACTGGTGGCGGCAGAGCATCTCACGGAAGCGGATTTGGATGACACTTTCACTATGACCTTGGAAATTACGGACTACGCCTATGTCAATGACTGCAGTTCGGTGGGATTTTTAAATGGGGAAGAAGTGACGGTACGCGATTTGTTTTATGGAACGATACTGCCGTCCGGAGGAGATGCGGCAGTAGGGCTTGCAACCTATGTGGCGGGCTCTCACGAGGCGTTTGTCGATATGATGAATGCAAAGCTGGAAGAGCTTGGAATTGCGGAAAGCGCACATTTTACTAACTGCGTGGGGCTTTATGATGAAAATCACTATTGTACCGTCTATGATGTGGCTGTCATTATGAAAGCGGCAATGCAGAATGAGCTTTGCAGAGAATTTTTGTCTGCACATATTTACACAACCGCGCCTACGGAGCAGCATCCGGAAGGAATTACCATGTCGAACTGGTTCTTGCGGAGAATTGAAGACAAGGACACGGGAGGAGAAGTACTGTGTGCTAAGACGGGATATGTAACGCAGGCAGGAAGCTGTGCGGTAAGCTATGGTATTTTTGCAGGCGGAACACCGTACATCTGTGTGACGGCGAATGCAAGCAGCAGTTGGCGCTGCATCTATGACCAGGTGGAAATTTTTAACCGCTATATTCCGTCCGCGGAATAATTTGCACAACAGGGTTGACATTTTTTTACAGCCGATATATACTTTGATAGTCAAATACTTTGATATTCAAAATATTTGACTATCAAACGAAATACATAGCGAAAAAGGAGAAAAAAGCATGTTTGAGAGAGTAGTGGAAATCATAAAGGAGCAGCTTAACTTGGAGAGCGCAGAAATTGGAATGGAAACTTCATTTAAGGACGACCTTGATGTGGATTCCCTTGATTTGTTTGAACTGGTAATGGCACTGGAAGAGGAATATGGGATTGAAATCCCTTCGGAGGACCAGGAACGGATTACAACGGTGGGAGCCGTTATCGAATATTTAAAGGACAAAGGGGTAGAGTAATGAAAACCAGAATTACGGAGTTGTTGGGAATCGCATACCCTATTTTTCAGGGCGGTATGGCATGGGTGGCGGAACACAGCCTTGCGGCGGCGGTATCCGAGGCAGGCGGGCTTGGTATCATCGGTGCAGCCAGTGCGCCCGCAGAGGTAGTGCGGGAAGAAATCAGGAAAGCGAGGGAACTGACGAAAAAGCCCATAGGCGTCAACATCATGCTGATGAACCCCAATGCGCCCGAGGTGGCGAAGGTGGTGCTGGAGGAGGGGGTCAAGGTAGTGACGACCGGTGCCGGCAATCCGGCAAAGTTCATGGATGCTTTCAGGGAAGGCGGCGTCAAGGTGATTCCTGTGGTGGCAAGCGTTGCCATGGCGAAGATGATGGAGCGCTGCGGTGCTGCGGCTGTGGTGGCTGAGGGCACGGAGTCAGGCGGACATATTGGCTCTATTACGACTATGTGTCTGGTGCCGCAGGTGGTGGATGCCGTGCAGATACCCGTGATTGCGGCAGGCGGCATCTGCGACGGCAGAGGTTTTGCGGCGGCGCGTATGCTGGGAGCTGAGGCAGTGCAGATGGGGACAAGGTTTATTGTGGCAAAGGAATCCATTGTCCATCAGAATTTCAAAGAAAAAGTGATAAAGGCGAAGGATATTGACTCGGAAGTGACAGGTGCGAGCACAGGACATCCGGTGCGCCAGATACGCAACCAGATGTCGCGGGAATATCTTCGTCTGGAAAAGGAAGGCGCAGGTCTTGAGGAGCTGGAGCAGTTAACGCTGGGCTCTCTGCGCAGGGCGGTTATGGATGGCGACACTGTGACCGGCACGCTGATGGCGGGACAGATTGCGGGTCTGGTGAAGAAGGAGCAGTCCTGCAAGGAAATCATAGAGGAAATCATGCAGGAAGCCGGTATTTTGTTTGCAAAGGCAGGAAGAGAAGCATAAGCAATTTTATTGCTTCAAAAACAGAAAGGTGTGGTATTGTAATGGGTAAGATGGTGTTTATGTTTCCCGGGCAGGGAGCACAGTACGCAGGAATGGGAAAAGATTTTTATGAAAAGGAAAGTACGGCAAAAGAGATATTTGACAAGGCGAGTTATATTACAGGGCTGGATATTCCGGCAATCTGCTTTGAGGAAAACGACAGGCTTTCCGTTACAGAATACACGCAGATAGCCATGGTGACGGTTGAGACTGCTATTTTGAAGGTGCTTGAGGAGCGGGGCATAAGAGCGCAGGCGGCGGCTGGCTTAAGCCTTGGAGAGTACGGCGCAATCGTGGCAGCGGGTGCCATGCGTGCCGATACGGCGTTTGCCATCGTGCGCCGAAGAGGGGTGTACATGCAGGAGGCGGTTCCTACGGGCGGCGCCATGGCGGCGGTGCTGGGGCTCTCGGCAGAAACAATTGAGGAAATTTGTGCACAAACAGAGGGCATTGTGTCTGTCGCCAATTACAATTGTCCCGGGCAGATTGTGATTACGGGAGAGGCGGATGCGGTAAGCCGGGCCGGGGAAGAATTGAAAGAAAAAGGCGCAAAACGCGTTATGCCGTTAAACGTCAGCGGACCCTTCCATTCCCGTATGCTGACGGGAGCAGGCGAGCGGCTGCGAAAGGACCTTGACAGGGCGCAGCTTCTTGATTTTTCCATTCCCTATGTGGCAAATTTGACGGCGGATTACGTGCGTTCTACGGAACATATCAGAGAGCTTTTAGAAAAACAGATTTCTTCCCCTGTTAGGTGGCAGCAGTCAGTAGAGCGGCTGCTGGCGGATGGATTCGACACCTTTGTGGAAATCGGACCGGGCAGGACCTTGAGCAGTTTCGTGAAAAAAATAAAGGCGCAGGCAGCGGCGGGCGGAGAAATTACAGTGGTCAATGTAGATAAATACGAAGACCTTGCAAAATGTATGGAGGTGCTGGAGCATGTCTGAAAAAAAAGTGGCGCTGATAACCGGCGCGGGCAGGGGGATTGGAAGAGCAATTGCCTTAACCCTTGCGGAAAAAGGATTTTTTGTAGTGGTAAACTATAATGGTTCTGCGGCAAAGGCGCAGGAGACCGTGGAAATTATCAGGCAGTCGGGCGGCGAAGCGGTAAGCTGTGCCTGTGATGTGTCAGATTTCAATGCCTGCGGGGAAATGATGGCGGCGCTGATAAAAGACTACGGGCATATTGATGTGCTGGTAAATAATGCCGGTATTACGCGGGATAATCTGCTGATGAAGATGTCGGAGGAGGACTTTGACAAGGTGATTGCCGTCAATCTAAAAGGCTGCTTCAATACCATAAAGCATTTGTCCAGACAGCTTTTAAAGCAAAGAAGCGGTAAAATCATTAACATTTCTTCCGTTACCGGTGTGATGGGCAATGCGGGACAGGCAAATTACTGCGCGTCCAAGGCAGGCATTATCGGGCTGACCAAAAGTGCGGCAAGGGAGCTGGGCAGCCGCGGCATCACGGTGAACGCGGTGGCACCGGGATTTATTGAGACAGAAATGACGGAAAGTCTGTCGGAGGCAGTAAAGAGCGCCCTGACGGAGCAGATTTTGTTAAAAAGAACCGGCAGGGCGGAGGAAGTGGCGGAGGTAGTCGCTTTTCTGGCGTCTTCTGCGGCAGATTATATGACAGGACAGGTCATATCCGTGGATGGCGGAATGGCGGTGTAAAGAGAAGGGAGCGATGATATGAGCAGACGAGTAGTAGTAACTGGAATGGGCGCTGTCACCCCTATCGGGCTGAATGTGAAGGATTTTTTTGCGTCCGTAAAGGCAGGAAAACATGGGTTTGGCACGATTACGAGATTTGACAGCACGGACTATAAATGTCATATGGCGGCTGAGCTGAAGGGCTTTGACGCGAAAAATTACATGGATTTTAAGGCGGCGAAGCGTATGGAGGCTTTTAGCCAGATGGCGGTAGTGGCGGCGCAGGAGGCATTTTCAGATGCGGGGCTTTCCATGGAGGAAGAGGATGCCTACCGGGTAGGCTGCTCGGTAGGCTCCGGAATCGGAAGCCTGCAGGCGATAGAAAGAGAGTATGAAAAGCTGGTAAACAAAGGACCTTCCAAAATCAACCCGCTGCTTGTGCCGCTGATGATTTCCAATATGGCGGCGGGGAATGTATCCATCCGTTTTGGGCTCAAAGGAAAAAACATCAATGTGGTGACGGCATGTGCGACGGGCACAAATTCCATCGGTGAGGCATTCCGCAGTATTCAGTACGGCGATGCTGATGTTATGCTGGCGGGCGGCACGGAAAGCGCGGTTACGCCACTTGGTATAGGGGGCTTCTGCGCTCTGACAGCTTTGAGTACGGTGGAGGACCCTGACCGCTGTTCCCTGCCTTTTGACAAAAACCGGAGCGGCTTTGTGATGGGAGAGGGAGCGGGCATTGTAGTGCTGGAAGAACTGGAGCACGCTAAGAAGCGGGGCGCCCATATCTATGCGGAGGTGCTCGGCTACGGCTGCAGCGCGGATGCCTATCATATTACGTCTCCTGCAGAGGACGGCAGCGGCGCGGCGCGCGCCATGGAATGCGCCATAGCGGACGGCGGGCTTGTGCCTTCGGATATTACGTATATCAATGCCCATGGAACGGCGACACATCACAACGATTTGTTTGAGACGCGGGCAATCAAGCTGGTATTTGGCGAACATGCAAGGAAGCTGCGAATCAACTCTACCAAGTCCATGATAGGGCATCTGCTGGGAGCTGCGGGCGCAGTGGAATTCATTACCTGCGTAAAGGAAATAGAGGAAGGCTTTATTCACAAAACGGTGGGCTATGAGACGCCGGACGAGGAGCTTTCATTGAATTACTGTAAAGAAGCATACAAGGAAGAAGTTCCTTATGCCCTCAGCAATTCCCTTGGGTTTGGCGGGCACAATGCGAGCATCCTAATCGGAAAGGCAAGGTTATAACGATGGCTGTATTGACAACGAAAGAAATTATGGAAATCATACCGCACAGACAGCCCTTTATGCTGCTTGATGCAGTGGAGGAGCTGACGCCCGGCGTGAGAGCGGTGGCAAAAAAATGTGTGTCCTACAACGAACCGTTCTTTCAGGGACATTTCCCGAATGAGCCGGTGATGCCGGGGGTGCTGATTATAGAGGCACTGGCGCAGACAGGAGCGGTAACCGTCTTAAGTGAGGAGGAAAACAAAGGAAAGACCGTGTATTTTGCCGGCATAAACGCGGCAAAGTTCAAGAAAAAGGTAGTGCCCGGAGATGTGCTAATGCTGGAGACGGAGATTGTCAGGAAAAAGGGACCTATCGGCGTGGGCAAAGCAACTGCGACTGTGGAGGGCAAGGTGGTGGCACAGGCGGAAATTACCTTTGCCATTTCGTAATAAGCTGTTTGGCGGAAAATGATTTTGGAGGCGGAATATGTCTGAAGTATGGCGTAACAGAACTTACATATCCATTTACAAGAACAAGAATAAGGAAAAAGTAAGACGTTTCCCCCTGATAGGATGGAAGACGGCGCAAAAAGAAACAAAAACGGCAGAAGCTGTAACGGAAGAGAAAAAGACAGTAGTCTGTCCTGCCTGCGGCAGGGAACTGGACAGGGCAGAGGTGGTAACAAACTGCTATATCTGCACGGTATGCGGGGGGTATTTCCGCATCAGGACAAACAACCGGATTCGCATGGTGTGCGACAGAAATACCTTTACCGAATGGTTTGCGGAGATTGCGGGCAGCAATCCGCTGCATTTTCCCGATTATGAAGAGAAGCTTAAGGAAGTCAGGGAAAAGACAGGTCTTTTAGAAGGATTTACGGTCGGCGCTGGGGAAATTTATGGAGAAAAAGCCGTGATAGGCGTATGCGACGCCCGTTTTCTGATGGGAAGCATGGGGCATGTGGTAGGAGAAAAGATTGCCCTTGCCGTGGAGCGGGCGACCGAAGAAAAGCTGCCGGTTATTCTGTTCACCTGTTCCGGCGGTGCCAGAATGCAGGAGGGCATGATATCTTTGATGCAGATGGCAAAAACCGCGGCGGCAATTAAAAAACATGCGGATGCGGGGCTTTTGTATGTGACGGTGCTGACAGACCCGACAACCGGCGGCGTGACGGCAAGCTTTGCCATGCTGGGAGACATTATTCTGGCAGAGCCGGGGGCGCTTATCGGCTTTGCAGGACCGAGAGTGATAGAGCAGACGATTGGACAGAAGCTGCCCAAAGGCTTTCAGCGGGCGGAATTTCAGAAAGAGCACGGGTTTGTGGACAGTGTGGTAGAAAGAGACGATTTGAAAAGGGTATTGTACGAAATACTGCAATCTCACAGAATTTCGATGGCAAACCGCGATTTTAGCTGTTTTACGGAGGAAATCACAGATTTTAACCCGTCTGAGCTGCACAAGGAAAGTTTGGCAAAAACGCCGCTAAAAACGCCTTGGGAGAAGGTCAAGGAGGCGAGAAGCATTGGCAGACCCTCCGCACTTACCTATATCAACCTTATCTTTGAAAATTTTCTGGAGCTGCATGGGGACAGAAGCTATGGAGACGACAAGGCAGTCGTGGGGGGCATTGCCACGCTTTACGGACAGCCGGTTACCGTTATCGGCATTCAAAAGGGCAACAGCGCGGACGAATGTGCCATGCGCAACTATGGCATGGCGTCTCCGGAAGGATACCGCAAGGCACTTCGGCTGATGAAACAGGCGGAGAAATTTCACCGTCCGGTTATCTGTTTTATCAATACTTCGGGCGCTTACCCGGGAATGGAAGCAGAAGAGCGGGGACAGGGAGAGGCAATTGCCAGGAATTTGTTTGAAATGTCTTCCCTGAAGGTGCCGGTGCTGTCCGTTGTCATTGGGGAAGGAGGAAGCGGCGGAGCGCTGGGGCTTGCCGTGGGAAATGAGGTGTGGATGCTGGAAAATTCCACCTATTCCGTCCTTTCGCCGGAAGGCTTTGCCTCTATCCTGTGGAAGGATAAAAACAGGGCGGAGGAAGCGGCGGAGCTGATGGGCATCACGGCGGATGAATTAAAACGTCTTTTTGTGATTGAGACGGTAATTCCGGAGTACGGAAGTGCAGACGCTTCCACCGTGGAGGATATTGCCGGCTTTATGAAGGCACATATGGTCACATTTTTGCAGAAATTTGACGGAATGGACGGGGCTGCGGTTGCAGAGAACCGCTATCAGAGATTCCGAAAGTTTTAAAGGAGAAAACATAAATCTGAGGAGGAAGGACATGCCGGCAAGAATGATAGGAACAGGGAGCGCGCTTCCCAAAAAGGCTTTTGGCAACAAGGAATTGGAAAAGCTGGTAGATACCACGGATGAGTGGATAAAGAGCCGCACGGGCATAGAAAACCGGTACATTGCAGTGGAGGAGAGCACCACATCTATGGCGGTGGAGGCGGCAAAGCGCGCCATGGAGGACGCAGGCGTCGGAGCAGAGGAGCTGGATTTGATTATTGTGGGAACCATATCGGGCGATATGTGCTTTCCCTCCACCGCATGTCAGGTACAGAGCGCTATCTTAGCCACGAATGCCACAGCCTTTGACATCAATGCGGCATGTGCCGGATTTTTGTTCGGGCTTACCATTGCAGAGGCGTACATGAAAGCAGGTATGGCGCAGACGGCGCTGGTAATAGGAGCGGAAACCCTTTCTAAGATGATGGACTGGAACGATAGAAGCACCTGCGTTTTGTTTGGGGACGGTGCGGGCGCCGCCGTTATAAAGAAGGAAGAAACCGGTATTGAGGGCATCGTGCAAGGTTCTGACGGTGCAAGGGGCGGCGCGCTTGTCTGTAAAAACAGACCGGTCAACAATCCTTTTGTACACAACGGGTTTCTGACAGACTACACGAAGATGGACGGGCAGGCGGTATATAAGTTTGCGGTTCAAACTGTGCCAAGAGCAATCGAGGAGGTTTTGGACAAAACAGGCGTGAAGGCGGAGGAGATAAAATATTTTCTGCTGCATCAGGCAAATATCCGCATTATCGAATCGGTTGCCAGAAAATTGAATCAGCCAATCTCCAAATTTCCTGCAAATCTGCAGGAGTGCGGCAATATATCTGCGGGCAGCGTGCCTATTTTACTGGATTTTGTAAATAAGTCGGGCAAACTTGTAAGAGGAGATAAAATTGTGCTGGCGGGGTTTGGAGCCGGACTGACATGGGGAGCCGCGGTGCTTACGTGGTAAAAAAGCGTGGAATGTGAAACGGAGAGAATATGGAACTGGATAACGTATTAAATACATTGCTGATTAAATTGTTTCATGATATTATGAATATTGAAGAAGAGGTATTGATTTCCGGCGAGTTTTCGGACATCACCATAAAGGACATGCATGTAATAGAGGCAATAGGGCAGGGAGAGAAAAAAACCAGCTCTGTTGTTGCCAAAAGGCTTTCCGTTACCATGGGGACGCTTACCAAGTCCATCGACCGCCTTGCCAGAACCGGATATGTGCTGCGGGAGCGAAGCGACGAGGACAAAAGGCTGGTGCTTTTGTCCCTGACGGAAAAGGGAATCCGAGCCGATGAACGTCATAAGAAATTTCATGCGGACATGATTCAGGCGGCGATGGCACAGTTTGACGAGAAGGAGACGCAGATACTGTTGGAGTCTTTGGGCGGACTGGCGGATTATTTTGCAGGAAAGAAAAAGGATGCGGCTGCCGAAAGAGAATGATACGCTGCTTGGTGCTGTGGCGAAAAATACGGCGGCACAAAAGGATACGTGAGAAAGGCAGGAAATATGGCTGAGAGAAGGGACAAGGTTAATTATTATCTGGATTTGGCAGAGGTGGTGGCACAGCGGGGAACCTGCTTGCGCAGAAGATATGGCGCGGTGCTTGTAAAAAACGACGAGGTTATCTCCACCGGCTATACCGGAGCGCCGAGAGGGCGCAAAAACTGCACGGATATGGGAGAGTGCATCCGCCAGAAGATGAACATCCCGCGAGGGGAGCGCTACGAGCTGTGCCGCAGTGTACACGCAGAGGCAAATGCCATTATCAGCGCGGCGCGCAACCAGATGATAGGAAGCGTCCTCTACCTGACGGGAATAGAAGTAGAGACGGGCGAAATTGTCAAAAATTCCTGTAGCTGCTCCATGTGCAAGCGGCTGATTATTAACGCCGGCATTGAAAGTGTCTACATACGGGATACCAAAACGGATTACCGCAAGATAGAAGTGGCGGATTGGATTGAAAACGACGATTCTTTAGACGGAAAGCTGGGATATTAGGCGGACGGAAAATGTTTCTATCGATGAAAAAGGCATGGAAAAGGAGTAGGGGGGAATGATGAAACGGATTTGTAAGCAGTGCGGAAA
>CAJTPU010000006.1:146224-162992 GCA_910578335.1 uncultured Lachnospiraceae bacterium
GCGGAAAAGAATTTGTACTGACGGATGCGGAATTGGATTTTTATAAAAAGAAAAATCTGACGCTGCCGAAACGGTGTAAGGCGTGCAGGGAAAAGAACAAACGGCAGGAGGGCGCACACCTTCCGGGCAGTAGTCCGGCGGGGCAAACCGCAAGCGCACCGGAGCGCAAGCCGTCCGTCAGCCGCGTGCCCGGTAATCGTCCGAATCGCTCGTCGGGCGGCAAAGGATTTATGACGGTGGCGGCAGGCATTATACTTCTGCTGGCAATGTTTTTTGTGATGAAGCAGAACGGCATGTTTTCCCAAGAAAAAGACCAGGCGCAGGCGCCGGCAGGCATTCAGACGGAAACGCTGTCCCCTTCACCGGAAGCGCCGTCCCCTTCGCCGGAAGTGCCGTCCCCTTCACCGGAAGCGCCGCCGATTCTGCCACCGGAAGTGACAACGCCGTCACCGGAAGCGCCGCCGGCAACTTTGCCGCAGGATGAGACGCCACCCACACAGGAGCCCGCCGTTACAGAGACACCGGAAGCGCCGCTTTACACTTTCCGCTCGGAAAAGCTTCTGCTGTCGCATTATGAAAAGCATGGGATTGAGATGGGATTTGACTCTGCAAAAGCATATGAAGCGGCGGCTAATCAGGTGATTCAAAATCCTGACGTGCTGCATAAGTTGGAAGCAGAGGATGGTGACGACGTCTATTATCTGGAAGCAACCAATGAATTTGTCGTGGTATCCACGGACGGATATATCAGGACTTATTTTAATCCTGACAGTGGCATTGACTATTTTAACAGGCAATAATGTAAGCGGCGCCTTTTACGTCAATGTTAAAATGCGTTGCTTGTGGCAATGGGTAGTTCTGCCTAATAATAGTGGTACAACTGAAAAAGGAGGCTAACCCAAATGCTAAATGAAAATATGAAAGTAATCAGAAAATCAAAAGGACTTTCCCAGCAAGAGCTTGCCATCAAGCTGAACGTGGTGCGGCAGACCGTTTCTAAATGGGAGCAAGGATTGTCGGTTCCCGATTCCGATATGCTGATTTCCATATCGGAAGTGCTTGAAACACCTGTGAGTACGTTACTTGGAGAAAAGCTCATTGAGTCGGAAGCGGATGATTTAAAGGCGATTTCCGCAAAATTGGAGGTGATAAACCTGCAGCTTGCACAAAGAAAAAACACTGGAAAAAGAATTCTGCATTGGACTCTTATCTCTTTGTGCGTAGTCATAACGGCAATTTTTGCAATCTTATTCGCATTGGAAAGGACTTTTGGGGAGTGGGATTCTGGTAATCTTGAAACCGCCGTTCTCGGGGTGGCATTTCACTCATTTGCATGGCTGTTTGTCAGAGTAGCACCGATTATCTTTATTGGTGCAGTCATTGGAATTTTCATGACACGGAAGAAATAAAAAATGGGCGTGATTCTCTCAGCATGAGAGAGCACGCCTTATTTTTTGTCAATCTTTGCCGAACTTTGTTGAATTTACCCCGCTAATGTGATAAATTAAGTGAAGGGGAAAAATGGTAAAATTTGGAAAAAGGGTGGCATGAATGACAAGGGAGTATGAGGAAAAAGACGTGTATGCGGCGCTGCAGGAGCGTCTTAAGCTGATATTTGAAGAATTTGACAATATTTACCTCTCCTTTTCAGGCGGAAAAGACAGCGGTCTCCTTCTGAATCTGGTGCTGGATTACCGCAGGGAGCATTTTCCGGATAGAAAAATCGGTGTCTTTCATCAGGATTTTGAAGCGCAGTATACGGTGACGACGGAATATATTGAGAGAACCTTTGAAAGGATAAAAAACGAGGTGGAGGCATATTGGGTCTGCCTGCCCATGGCGACCAGAACGGCGCTCAGCAGCTATGAAATGTACTGGTATCCGTGGGATGATACGAAGAAGGAGTGCTGGGTGAGGGAGATGCCCAAAAAGGATTATGTCATTAATCTGGAAAACAATCCCATTTCCACGTATCATTACCGTATGCATCAGGAGGATTTGGCGAAGCAGTTCGGGCGTTTTTATAAAATGTCCCATGAAGATAAAAAGACGGTTTGCCTTTTGGGAATCCGCGCGGAGGAGTCGCTGCAGAGATACAGCGGTTTTTTAAACAAAAAATACGGGTATGGGGGAGAGTGCTGGATTAGCAGGCAGTTTAAAGACGTATGGTGCGCTTCTCCCCTGTATGACTGGTCCTTAGCGGATATCTGGCATGCCAATTACAGATTTGATTATGATTATAACCGTCTGTATGATTTGTATTATATGGCAGGGCTTACCGCTTCCCAAATGCGCGTGGCATCGCCCTTCAACGATTACTCCAAGGATTCCCTGAACTTGTACCGTGTGATAGACCCTGAAATATGGGTAAAGCTGGTAGGAAGGGTGAAGGGTGCAAACTTTGCCAGCATATATGGCAAATCCAAGGCGATGGGATACCGCAATGTGACGCTGCCGGAGGGGCATACATGGGAGTCATACACCAGATTTCTGTTAGATACGCTGCCGCCAAGGCTGCGCAATAATTATATCAAAAAGTTCAATACTTCCATTGAATTCTGGCATAAGACGGGCGGGGGACTGGATGAAGACACCATCCGCGAGCTTATGGAGCATGGGTATCAGATAAAGAGAAACGGGGTTTCCAATTATACATTGAACAAAAAATCCCGCATAGTGTTTGTTGGGAAAATCCCCGACAATACAGATGATATTAAATCTACAAAAGATATCCCAAGCTGGAAAAGAATGTGCTACTGCATTTTAAAAAACGACCATATCTGCAGATTTATGGGATTTGGGCTGACAAAGCAGCAGCAGAGCCGCATCGATATGATACGGCGGAAATATAAAAGTATAGAAGAGGTGGAGTATGGCGTCTAAAAGTCCGGTTTATCATGTGATTCCAGTACCGATTGAAAAGATAAAGGCAAATAATTATAACCCCAATTCCATAGCGCCGCCGGAAATGAAGCTTTTGTATGAGAGCATCAAGGCGGACGGATATACCATGCCGATTGTCTGTTACTATGTGAGGACGCAGGATATGTATGTCATTGTAGACGGCTTTCACAGATACCGTATTATGCTGGAAAATCAGGATATATATGAGAGGGAGGGCGGCTTGCTGCCGGTTTCCGTAATCGACAAGCCGTTGGACCAGAGGATGGCAAGCACCATCCGTCATAACAGGGCGAGAGGAAGCCACGACGTAGAGCTGATGAGCAATATTGTAAAGGAGCTTCATGAGCTGGGACGCTCCGATACGTGGATTTCCAAGCATCTGGGCATGGACAAGGACGAAATCTTAAGATTAAAGCAGATTACCGGACTTGCGGCGCTGTTTAAGGATGTGCAGTTTGGAAAGGCATGGAGACCGGTGGAGGAAGAGGAATTGTAAGAAAAATGAGGAACAATCTTGATTCGGGCAGAGGGAAATGTTATACTGATACGGTAATGTTTTTGCAAAGAGGTATGTCTGACATTAACATCGAGAAATTTACGAAGTGAGGGATACATAGTGAACGAAAAATCAAACAAATCCTTGGTGATAAGTCTCGTGTGCGCATTGTTTCTATGCATCTGCGTTTTTATCGGCATAGCCGGATTTATGAGTAACAAAAGTGAAGATGCAATCAGCGACATAGGTAATATTTACATGTCGGAGATGAACAAACAGATGCAGCAGAAATTTGATGCCATTATCAATCTGCGTCTGTCCCAGCTAAAAGGAATTGAGCGGCGCACGCCGGCAGAGGAGAGCGTGTATGGCGAGGAGCTCTTGGAGGAGCTGTCCATAAGCGCCGGTATCAGAGAGTTTTCCTTTTTGGCAGTTTATGCAGAAGATGGTTCTTGTGAAGTGATTTACGGTGTTCCGGTGGAAATCGAGGAGGAGCAGAGCTTTTGGAATTCTTTGAAAGACAGCGGCGACTGTGTGACGAACGGTGTGGCGGAGAATGGAGAGAGGCTGCTGCTTTTGGGGTGCGAGGCGGCATATCCCATGCAGAACGGGCAGACCAGTTTTGCCCTTGTGGGAGGGCTTCCCATGAGCTATCTGCAGGAAACCATGGTGTTAGAGGGCGACGAAGGAATTATGTACTCCCACATTATCCACAATGACGGAAGCTTTGTGGTCAGAAGCGGGGAGGCTTACAGAGACAGCTACTTTGAACGTATCAGGGAGGAATTTCAGGAATATGACGGAAAGACGCCGGAGCAGTATGAAAAAGAAATTATGGGGGCGATAGCGTCAGGAGAAGAGTATGCCAATATTGTCATGATTGAAGGGGAGCGCAGGCATATGTACTGCTCGCCTCTTACGAATACATCATGGTATCTGGTGAGTATTATGCCAAACGGTATGCTGGATGCGGCAATCGCACATCTTGGCAGCCAGCATTCCCTCACCATGCTGTTTTCCTGCTGTGCCGTGCTTGTCGGCGTATTGGTTATGTTTGTCCTGTATTATAAAATATCCAGACATCAGATGGCTATGCTGGAAGAGGCAAAAAATGAGGCAAACAAGGCGAGCAAGGCGAAGAGCGAGTTCCTCTCCAATATGAGCCATGATATCCGCACGCCTATGAACGGTATTGTGGGAATGACGGCGATTGCCATGACCAATATGGACGATATGCAGAAGGTGCATGACTGCCTGCGGAAAATAGCACTCTCCAGCAAGCATTTGCTGGGGCTTATCAACGATGTGCTGGATATGTCCAAGATAGAGAGCGGTAAGCTGTCCCTGAATATGGATAAATTGTCCTTGCGGGATGCAATGGAAAGCATTGTCAACATTGTACAGCCGCAGATTAAAGCGCGGGACCAGCATTTTGATATTTTTATACAGGAAATTGAGTGTGAGGATGTATACTGCGACAGTGTACGTTTAAACCAGATACTGATAAACCTGCTTTCCAATGCGGTGAAATTTACGCCTGAGCGGGGCATTATCAATGTATATCTGCGGCAGGAGCCTTCTCCTTTGGGAGAAAAGTATATCCGCTGCCATTTCAGGGTGAAGGATAACGGCATCGGCATGGACCCTGAGTTCCAAAAGAACATTTTTGATACCTTTACAAGAGCGGATGATTCGGCGGTACAGAAAATTGAGGGTACCGGTCTTGGCATGGCGATTACCAAGGCAATTGTAGAGGCGATGAAGGGTACTATCGAGCTGACAAGTGCACCGGGGCAGGGAAGCGAGTTCCACATTACGCTGGATTTGGAAAAGGCGATTATGCAGGAGGCAGATATGGTACTGCCGCCATGGAAGCTTTTGGTGGTTGACAACAACGAGGACCTTTGCAACAGTGCGATTTCTACCTTAAAAGAAATTGGCGCGCAGGCAGAATATGCGCTGTCGGGAGCTGCAGCGGTAGACATGGTAGAGAAGCATCACAAGACAGGGGACGATTACCAGATTGTTCTTTTGGACTGGAAGATGCCGGAAATGGACGGTATGCAGACGGCGCGGGAGATAAGAAAGCGTGTTGGAGAGGATGTGACCATCCTCATTATATCTGCTTATGACTGGAGTGATATTGAGGACGAGGCAAAGGCAGCGGGAGCGCAGGGCTTTATCTCCAAGCCGCTCTTTAAATCCAATCTGTATCTGGGATTAAGCCGTTTCCTTGAGGGAGAAAAGCAAGAGGAAACGGAAGAGGTGTCTCCTATGCATTTTGCGGGAAAGCGTATTCTGCTGGCGGAAGACAACGATTTGAACTGGGAAATTGCAGAGGAGCTTCTTTCAGATGCGGGATTTGAACTGGAGCGGGCGGAAAACGGGCAGGTCTGCGTCGATATGTTCGAGGCGTCGGCGGTGGGCTATTATGACATTGTGCTGATGGATATCCGTATGCCGGTAATGAACGGCTATGATGCGGCAAAATGCATCAGGGGGCTGCATCGGGCGGATGCCAAGCTGCCGATTATCGCCATGACGGCGGATGCTTTTTCCGACGACATCCAGCGCAGTATAGAGAGCGGCATGAATGCGCATATAGCGAAGCCCATTGATGTGGGGCAGGTGCTGCAGCAGATAAAAAAATATTTGGGATAACCTGGGGAAACGACCGTAGAAACGGTCGTTTTTCCTTAAAAAAAGCTCTGCCGCAGAAAAAACGGCAGAAAGGCTTTTGCAAAAATTTGTATGCAAGTTTTTTATTGTGTGTTATAATAAATGAAACAATTATGATACGCAAGAATCGAAGATTCTTCCGATACCAAGTCCATACATAGAAAAGGAGAGGCATTATGCTTGTAACATTGATTCCTTTATTTGATGAGAATATGGCGGTGAGTGCGTATTCTCTCTTTTCCCAAAAAAAGAACTATTTTCTGAATCCGAGTCTCTTAGGAGCAGGCTTTCATGACGGGGCTGCCTATGTAGATGGTTTGGAGCTTATACAGAATATGGGAATTGAAACGCTGTCGGCTGACAAGGAGGTATTCATACCGGTAGGAAATATTTCTATATTTTCCGATATCAGCGGACAATGCGATGCACCGCATGAAAGACTGGTGCTTTTGATTGACAATACAATTCCGCCTGAAGAATCCTATATCCGCAGGCTTAGGGAGCTGAAAGAGGACGGCTATAAGCTTGCCATGCGAAAGCTGGAAGTAGCCAAATTTGAAGCGTACAGGGAAATCATGCTGCTGCTTGACTATATGCTTTTGGACCACAAGAAAATTGATATCAGCAAGGCTAAGATATATTTTAGCAAGATATATCCGAATATCAAGCTGTGTGCGGGCAATATTGAAAGTATGGAAATCTATGAGCAGTTGAAGGAAGACGGCGGCTATCAGCTCTATGAAGGAAAATTTTTCAGAATGCCCATCAACAAAGGCGAGCATGAGGTATCGCCGCTAAAGGTCAACTACATTCATTTGCTGAATATGGTGAACAGCCCCGACTTTGAACTGACGGAAGCGGCGGATGTGATTGGAAGGGATACGGCGCTTGTGATTTCCCTCCTTAAGATGGTAAACCGGATGACGGTAAATTCACAAATCAAGTCGATACGCCATGCGGCAGCCATGCTTGGAGAAAAAGAGCTGCGAAAGTGGCTGACAACGGCGGTGGCAGGCGAGCTTTACACGGATAAGCCCAATGAAATTACACGTCTCTCTCTGCTGCGCGCCCGTTTTGCCGAAAATCTTGCGCCGGCGTTTGCACTTGCCATTCAGTCCTCCGAGCTGTTTCTGATGGGGCTTTTTTCCGTGCTGGATGTGATTTTGGATATTCCGATGGCGGAAGCGCTGGATATTGTCAAGGTATCCAAAAATATCCGAAATGCCTTGATTGAGAAAAAAGGTCCTTTTGCATTGGTACAGGAATTTATTACACAGTATGAGAATGCAAACTGGCAGGAGGTTTCCCGCTTGATGATTCTGCACAATATCGATATGCAGCAGGTATATGATGCCTATATCAATTCCCTCAAGTGGTATCGGGAAATGGTATATGGTAATTAAGGATTGTTGGTTGTAGCGTCAGATGAGAAGTGTTTTGGAAAAAGAAAGGAAAAATAGTCATGGGAATAAAAAAATTTGTGTCAAAACTGCGTAATTACAAAATAGAGAAAAAGCTGAACCGCATATTCAGCGTTATTATCGGCGTATTTTTAATCAGCACCATTATGGGAGTGGCGGGGCTGTTTGTGGCGGATTCCATGCTGTCAAGGATTATATCCGTCGCGATACTGATTGTATTGAGCGGCTTTGGAATCGTGCTTACTTATGTATTGGGAAAAGCATTGTCGGCGGAATTGGTAAAGCCGATTAAAGATTTGGAAAATGCGGCTGTACAGCTTGCGGCGGGCAAGTTTGACTTTGAGCTGGATTATGAAGCACAGGACGAGCTCGGAGTCGTATCCGACAGATTCAGGGTGACAAGTGAAAGGTTACATAATGTTGTTTCCGATTTAAATTACATTATCGGTGAGTTTGCGGTTGGCAATTTTGACGTTCACTCGAAACAGAAGGAGTCCTATGTGGGAGATTTTCAGCTTATTATGGAGCAGCTTGTGAAGACAGTGCGCCAGATAAGCGATACGCTGCGCTCTGTCAACGAGACGTCCGAGCAGGTGGCGGACGGCGCTGCACAGCTTGCGGAAAGCTCACAGGATATTGCGCAGGGCGCTTCCGAGCAGGCTGCCGCAGTGGAGGAGCTGCTTGCCACGGTGACGGAAGTAACAGAGCAGGTGACGGAAAATACCAAGACAACAGACAGGGTGCACGACAAGGCAAAGCAGGTAGGTGAGGAAGCGGAAATCAGCCGGAAGAAGATGGAGGCGCTGACAAATGCAATGCAGCGTATTTCCGAGACTTCCAAGGAAATCGAGAATGTGATTTTAGAGATAGACGGCATTGCGGCACAGACGAACCTGCTTTCCTTAAATGCTTCTATTGAGGCGGCGCGCGCAGGTGATGCCGGCAAGGGATTTGCCGTTGTGGCTGAGCAGATTAGAAAATTGGCAGAGGACAGCTCTGCATCTGCGGATGCCTCCAAGAAGCTTTTGGAAAATTCTCTGCGCGAGGTGGACGGCGGCAACCGCATTACCTCCGAGACGGCAGAGTCGCTCAACAATGTAATTAACGAGCTGGAGAAAATTATTGAGGATGTGGACGGCATCCGGATTGCTTCTGATAAACAGGCTGTTTCCGTAAAAGAAATTGAAAAAGGCGTGGAGCAGATTAACGAAGTTATCCAGACAAATTCGGCGGCTTCAGAGGAAGCTTCGGCGACAAGCGAGGAGCTGTCGGCAGAAGCACAGACGCTTGATACGCTTGTAGGACGCTTTAAGCTGCGGGCAGCAGAGGTGCAAGGTTGAGAGAAAAGCACTTTCAACTGTTGAATTTGCGTCCGCCAAAGCGGACATGGGGCATAAAATAGTAAAAGAGGTTTTTGTATATGTCAGGCATTGACCAGAGTAAAATACGCAATTTTTGTATTGTTGCCCACATTGACCACGGAAAATCCACGCTTGCCGACAGGATTATCGAGCACACTGGTCTTTTGACAAGCCGCGAAATGCAGGCGCAGGTGCTGGACAATATGGAACTTGAGAGGGAGCGGGGCATTACCATAAAGGCACAGAGCGTGCGCACGGTTTACCGTGCACAGGATGGGGAAGAATACATTTTCAACCTGATTGACACGCCGGGACATGTGGATTTCAATTATGAGGTAAGCCGTTCTCTGGCGGCATGCGATGGCGCCATTTTAGTGGTGGATGCGGCACAGGGAATCGAGGCGCAGACGCTTGCCAATGTTTACCTTGCTTTGGACCATGATTTAGATGTTTTTCCTGTTATCAACAAAATTGACCTTCCCAGTGCACAGCCGGAGAAGGTGATTGCAGAAATAGAAGATGTGATTGGAATAGAGGCGCAGGATGCGCCTCTGATTTCTGCGAAGAACGGGATTGGAATCGAAGAAGTTCTGGAAGCTGTTGTACACAAGATTCCGGCGCCGGGCGGCGATGCAAAGGCGCCCCTTAAGGCGCTTATTTTTGATTCTGTCTACGACTCTTACAAGGGCGTCATTGTATTTGTCAGAGTAAAGGAAGGTAGTGTAAGGAAGGGCACGCGTATCAGGATGATGGCTACGGGTGCAACGCAAGAGGTTGTGGAAGTCGGATATTTTGGCGCGGGACAGTTTATTCCTTGCGACGAGCTATCCGCAGGCATGGTGGGGTACATTACGGCTTCCATTAAAAATGTGAAGGATACGGCGGTTGGCGACACGGTTACAGACGCGGACAATCCCTGTGCGGAGCCGCTGCCGGGCTATAAAAAAGTAAATTCCATGGTATACTGCGGCATGTATCCGGCAGACGGTGCCAAATATCCGGATTTGCGGGATGCATTGGAAAAATTAAAATTAAACGATGCCTCGCTGCATTATGAGCCGGAGACCTCGGTTGCACTTGGCTTTGGCTTCCGCTGCGGATTTTTGGGGCTTTTGCATCTGGAAATCATTCAGGAGAGGCTGGAGAGGGAGTACAATCTGGACTTGGTCACAACTGCGCCGGGTGTTGTGTATAAGGTGCATTGTACCAACGGGGATGTGATAGAGCTGACCAATCCCTCCAATCTGCCCGACCCTTCCGTGATTGATTTTATGGAAGAGCCGATTGTCAGCGCAGAGATTATGGTTACGACAGAGTTTATCGGTTCCATTATGGAGCTTTGTCAGGAGAGGCGCGGCAAATATCTGGGCATGGAATATCTGGAGGAGACGAGGGCGCTTCTTCGTTATGAACTGCCTTTGAACGAGATTATTTATGACTTTTTCGATGCACTGAAATCCCGCTCCAGAGGCTATGCATCCTTTGATTATGACTTAAAAGGCTATGAGCAGTCCCGTCTGGTAAAACTGGACATTCTGATTAACCGGGAAGAGGTGGATGCGCTGTCTTTCATTGTACATGCGGACAGTGCCTATGAGCGCGGACGCAAAATGTGTGAAAAGCTGAAGGATGAAATCCCCCGCCATCTGTTTGAGATTCCGATTCAGGCGGCTGTGGGCGGCAAAATTATTGCGAGGGAGACCGTAAAGGCAATGCGTAAGGATGTACTTGCCAAATGTTATGGCGGTGATATCACGCGCAAGAAAAAGCTTTTGGAAAAACAGAAAGAGGGCAAAAAGCGGATGCGCCAGATTGGTAATGTGGAGGTTCCGCAAAAAGCGTTTATGAGCGTTCTAAAGCTCGACGACAGAAAATAATCTATGAAGAAACCTATCAGTATCTATATCCATATTCCTTTTTGTATCAAAAAATGTCAATACTGCGATTTTCTTTCTGCGCCGGCGGACAGCCGGACGCAGGAAGCGTATTTGTGTGCGCTTGAGGACGAAATACAAAAAAAGGCGGCTGCCTACAGGGATTATACGGTAGAGACTGTCTATATCGGAGGGGGAACGCCCACAGTGGTTTCGTACGAAAGGCTTTGCCGTGTGCTGGAAGTGCTTCGGCACGCTTTCCAAATGGAAGGAAAGCAGTCCATAGATGGAAAACAGTCCATAGACGGAAATACGCTTATGGAAGTGGAGATTTCCATGGAAGCAAATCCGGGGACCGTGAGCGGGGAAGCCCTCCGGGAATACCGCAGGGCGGGAATCAACCGTCTCAGTATCGGACTGCAGTCCGCAGACGACAGAGAGCTTGCGCGGCTGGGCAGGATACACAGCTACGCGGATTTTTTGGAGACATATGCGCTGGCGGTACAGGCAGGCTTTCAGAATATCAATGTGGATTTGATGGCGGCGCTGCCAAAGCAGAAGCCTTGGGAGTATGCGGATACGGTGAAAAAGGTGGTTTCCCTTGTGCCGAAGCCGGCTCATATTTCTGCCTATAGCCTGATTATCGAAGAGGGGACTCCCTTTTATGAAAGATATGGCTCGGAGTGGGAACGCAGGGAGCGCACGGGTGAGACGCCCCTGTATCTGCCCTCTGAGGAAGAGGAGAGGGAAATGTACCGGATAACGGAGAAGCTGCTTAGAGGGGCAGGCTATCATAGATACGAAATCTCCAATTACAGCTTATCCGGTTATGAATGCCGCCATAACAAGGTGTACTGGCAGCGGGGCGATTATGTGGGCTTTGGTCTGGGGGCGGCTTCCATGGTAGAAAATATCCGTTTTCGGAATACATCGGACTTATCGTGCTATTTGCGGGAAGAAGAAAAGACAGTGGAGCGGATACCGCTTACGCAGAAAGAGCAGATGGAGGAATTTATGTTTCTGGGGCTGCGTCTTACAGAAGGCGTAAAGAAAAAGGCATTTCAAGAATATTTCGGGGTGCCCATAGAAGAAATATATGGCAGCGTGATAGCGGAAAATGTGCGGAAAGGGCTGCTGAAAGCCGGAGACAGGATAGCGCTGACTAAGAAAGGGACGGACCTTGGCAGCTACGTGTCGGCACAGTTCTTGCAATAGGAAAAGCACAAGAACCCTTTCCCGCACATAGAATATAATAAATCTGCTTTTGGGGGCTGTCTTGAAGACATTTAAGAAACCTTTGTCGTCAGAAGAGGAAGCCTGTTATATTCACTTGATGAAAGAGGGAAGCAGTGAAGAAGCCGAAGATGCCAGAGAGATTCTGATTGAGCGTAATTTGAGGCTGGTAGCACATATTGCAAAAAAATATCAGAATGTGGAAGAGGACATGGAAGATTTGATTTCCATTGGCACCATCGGGCTGATAAAGGCGGTGGAAACCTTTGACGCAGGAAAGGGGAGACTAGCCACCTATGCATGTCGCTGCATAGACAATGAGCTTTTGATGATGCTCAGGGCAAGAAAAAAGACGGCTAGGGAGATTTCGCTTTACGAGCCGATAGGGACGGATAAGGAAGGAAATGAAATCAATCTTCTGGATGTGATTGAGGGACAGCAGATTGAAGTGGTTGACAGAATTTCCTTATACGAAGATTTGCAGAGACTGTTTGGTCTGTTGGACGAATGCCTGACAGACAGGGAAAAAGAAATTTTGTTTTTGCGGTACGGGCTTAGTACGGGCAAGGAGGTTACACAGAGTGAAATAGGAAAAAAGCTGGGTATTTCCCGCAGCTATGTGTCGAGGATAGAAAAGAAAGCGCTAGGAAAGCTGCGGGAGAAGTTTGAATAGGATTAGACGATGAAAAAAAGAAAGAGTACTAAAAAGGGAGGAGAAGTCAGACTGCCGAAAAGCCGGAGCTGACTCACACTCTCTTTTTTGATTTTGCAAGGTCCTGCCGGTAAAAGAGGCAGCCGGAAATGCCGAAAGTACTTGACAACCCACAGCTCTTTTGTAAAATGAAATACATAAAGCAACCGGTTACATGCTAAGCGTAAATGATATGCAAAAATCAGGAGGGTTTTATGAGAAAAGTAAGAGGAATTCTGTGTGTGATGTTATGTTTGCTGATGACTGCATGTGCATCGAAGGATAAGGGCGGCAATGCGGATAATACGGCACAGACAACGGAAACAATAAACGATGCCTCGGAAGAGTCAGATGCATCAAAGGAAACGGAAACACCGTCACAGGCAGCAGATGACGGCGAAGAAATCTGGGTGATGGACGAGGCGCCTGTTATCAGAAATGCGCTGTCGGAAGAGGAGAAAGCAAACGGCCTGAACAAGATACTGGAACAGGGAACATTCCTGTTTTCAGGGCAGGAGAATGAAGGCTACTACCCTGATGATGTTTCTTGGCTGAGTGAAGCAGAAAATACCGATGCGGTGGTATTGATTTACGCCTGTGAAGATGTGACGCACGGCGGCTGGGGAGTGCTTGGTATATCAGTGCAGGCAGGCGGCGGGAACAGCGTGCAGAAAGATATTGCGGCGTCTTCGGATGAGCCGCAGAAGGAACGACTTGTTGTTTTTTCCGTGGAAGAAATTCTGCAGATTGCCAGTGCAGGGAAAGCAGAAGATATCACTTCCTTTTCCTTGGGCGCGTGGAATGGAGGAAGGATTGCGGCTCTATATTACTTACCGGAGGCAGTAGCTGCAGAATTAAATGACTATCTGGCAGAGATTGAGGAATATGAACAGATTATACATACTTATCAGGGTGAGCTTTCCAATGAGAATGCGATTGAAAACGCTCAAATAGTATATGCGTACTTAAAAGAGATTTACGGCAGCGCCTGTCTGACAGGACAGATGGAGTCTACCTGGATGGGCTCTGCGGATTATGAGATGGATTACATTGAAAGCGCCACGGGAAAGCTTCCTGCGATTCGCGGATTGGATTTTATGCACAATGATTTTGCGGGAGTTACGGAGCGCGCGCAGGAGTGGTGGGAGCAAGGCGGTATTCCCACTATCTGCTGGCATACCGGCGCTGACTTTGCCAGCGGCTATGACGAGAGCAAGAATGATAATCTGAATTGGGAGGAAGCCCTTACACCGGGCACGGACAGCTATAATGAGCTTTTGGAGGGCATGGACAGAGCAGTGCCTTATTTGCAGCAGTTGGAGGATGCAGGAGTCCCCGTTTTATGGCGTCCGTTTCATGAGCTGGATGGCGGCTGGTTCTGGTGGAGCAAAGGGGGAGCAGAGAATTTTGTCAAGTTGTGGCAGTTGATGTACAGCCGCTACACAGATTATTGGGGGCTGGATAATCTAATCTGGGTATATGGCTATGCAGGAACAGGCGGAAGTATGGCGGCGTGGTATCCCGGAGATTCCTATGTGGATTTGGTGGGGGCAGATAGTTACACTCCCGGCGCAAACGGTTCTCTGTTTGCGGAATGTGATGCGCTTGCACCGGAGGGAATGCCGCTGGTGTTCCATGAATGCGGTACGATTCCGACAGAACAGCAGATGAAGGAGGAGCAGGCACAATGGACATGGTTTATGGTGTGGCACACGGACTTTATCACAGACGAAAAGAATAATACAAAAGAAGCTTTGCGGGAAATTTATAATAGCGAATATTTTATTACTTTGGACGAACTTCCGTTTCAGTAAGGATATTTTGTAAATGGAGGGAAAAAGGAATGTTACTGCATATTGCTGAGCCGTATTTATGGCTGCCGGTGGATAAAAAAGAGCCGGAGGTAAAATTGCATTTTTCTTGTGGAGGCGTTAAGTTTCAGGAGGTGGATATTCAGCTAGGAGGGACGGACAGAGATTTTTACACGTTCATGGATGTGAGCAAGTATCTTGGCAGGGATATCACGATAGAAGGGAATGCAGAGGAAAACAAATTGCAGCATATTTTCTGCTGTGGCGAAAGGGTACAGAATGTGTATCCGTTTCGCCCGCAGATACATTTTGCGGCAAAGGCAGGATGGATAAACGACCCCAATGGTCTTGTATTTGCGGATGGTGTATACCATTTGTATTACCAGTGGAATCCCTATGGGATTATCTGGGGAAATATGCATTGGGGACATGCGGTAAGTAAGGATATGCTTGTCTGGGAACACAAGCCGATGGCAATGGAGCCGGATGTGTATGGAACCATTTTTTCAGGCTGCGGATGGCAGGATAAAAATAATGCGGCAGGATTTGGGAAAAATGCATTGCTGTTTTTTTATACGGCTTCAGGCGGCAGCAATCAATGGTCGGATGACTCAGGCAATCTGTATACACAGAGACTGGCTGTATCGCTGGACGGCGGGGAAACGCTGCAGAAAACAGACGGGGTGATTTTGGAACATATTGCGGCAGGAAACCGCGACCCCAAGATATTTTATCATGCTAAAAGCAGTGCGTATGTGATGGTACTGTTTTTGGATGCGTATGAATTTGCTGTTTTTCGTTCTGCCGATTTGCTGCAATGGCGTGAAACACAGCGGTTTTCGGCGGAGGGTATGCAGGAATGTCCCGATTTGTTTGAACTGCCCGTGGTGGGAGGCACAGAGGAAAAGAAGTGGGTATTCTGGTCTGCGGACGGATATTATCTGGTGGGTGATTTTGACGGCTATCGTTTTACGCCGGAATCGGAGGTTCTATCCGCTTATTGCACACGATTGCCGTATGCCGCGCAGACGTATGCGGGGACGGATGACAGGACAATCAGTGTGGCTTGGCTGCGGACGGAGAATGAACGGGGAAATTATAGAGGCATGATGGCAATTCCGGCAGAGCTTTCGCTGGTAAAGGTTGAAAGAAAAGCGCGTTCAACTGTTGAATCTGAGTCCGCCAAAGCAGACATGGGGGATAAAAACGACAATGGTTATCAAATCCGATTTTCTCTTATAGAGGAATTGATAAAGAGAAGGCGTCCCTGCGAAGAATTGAGGCTGCACGAAAAAAATTTAAAATTTCCGTTAAAAGGTAAACCGATGGAGGTAGTACTGAAATGGGGCGTGCAGAAAACGGGATATACAAGAGTGCTGATAGGAAATATACGTTTTGACATGCAATTTGGAGAAGGCAGAATACAAGTTATCAATCAGGAAACGTATGCAGAAATAGCTGCAATAGCCTTTGATACCGGCAGTTCGTTTGACATGGACATCATCGTCGACCAGGGAGTGATAGAGTTTTATGGGAATGATGGGGTGATTTATGGAGCAGTCGAACCCGAAGAAAACATATTGCAGAAAAAGTTTGCGCTGGAGACGGAAGTAGAAATAGAAGCCGTGCAGATATATGAGATACTGAATGTATCGTGAAAACGCTGACGGAAGGAGGCTCAGACAAGAAAAACAGAGAATTGTGAATTGCAACAACAAAATTGACAAATATACATTTTCGTAAAAAATACACAAAGAAAAGGCGGTTTTCCAGTCCGATGAAGAGCTGGGAACCCGCTTTCTTTTGTGCATTTTTACAACAGCGTATGCATACCGTATTTTTGACCGGCAAAAAAAGGTGTGGTTTTTAGACCACTACACGCGGGCGGACAGGAGCAGGGACGCAAAAGAAGGGGCAGCAAGCCGGATATATTCATCAGAGGACAGACCACCGAAAATCTTCCGCGGGTAGCTGTTTACCCAGTCCTGCAGGCGGCGGATTTCCGCAGGGCTGTACAGGCTGATGTCATCACCCTTCGGAATCCAGCGCCGTATCATACGGTTAATGTTTTCATTGGTGCCGCGCTCCCCTGAACAGTAGGGGTGGCAGAAGTACAGTTCAGTACGCTTCCCTTTGTTCAGGCAGGATTTTTCCATCCCCTGCCAGTCCGCAAACTCGGAACCGTTGTCAACGGTAATACTGCGGAACATGGCACGGAAACGGGGCGCGCCCATGCGCCTTTCAAGGCGGTTGAGGATGCGGACAACGCTTCCGGCAGTCCTGTCCTTTATCCTGAAA
>CAJTPU010000007.1:0-79704 GCA_910578335.1 uncultured Lachnospiraceae bacterium
GCGAAAGCAGTCTACTGATTTCGCCCTCTTGACTGCCCATTAGCAAAGACGGGAAAAGCTGTCAAGGGTAAACTTCGCGCTACGCGCCCTTGACAGCTTTTCCCGCCTTTGCTAATGGGTAATCAAGAGGGCGAAATCAGCAGACTGCTTTCGCCCTCAACTTATTATGGGATTTGTTACGCAGTAGAGGTTATTTTTCTCTTGATTTATGCGACTTCGCTGGCGTTGAAATGACGGAGGAAGGGTTTTTATATGTCTGCCGTCAAAAATGGCGTTCTATTGCGTAACAGGAATAAGAATTATTTCTGAAAAGTCAGAAGGTAATGGATAGAAATTTTCGTGTGTCTATGATAAAATGAAGCATACATAGTATTCAAAATATATTTATGAAATATTGATAAGGTGATTCATATGGTAGTATTGAACAATGATTATATTTTTCTTCCAAAGACCAAGAAAGATGATTCTCGTATATCATCTAAAGACACTGATGATACAATACGTATACAAGCGAGAAAAAATGTTCTTCTTTATATAAGAAATATTTTCGGTGAACCTATTTGTAAAGATAAAGAAAATATTGTGTTCAAAATTATTTATACGTATGAAATGGAAATTAAAAATACAATGTATGAAGTTATTTTTACAATATATAATATTACCCGCTATTCTTACCTTGATATATGTGTAAGGGGAAAAACAACTTATCAAGTTGTAAGCGCTTTAGAATACATACATGACAAGATAATTGGTTCTGATATAGAGCAGGATTACATTATGATTGTTTCATATGATTCTGTTTCTGAATATTATTGTAATAAAGCATACCCTAAACTTAATAAATTAGAAAGAAATTTGCGTAAACTACTATTTAATACGTATACGGTTAATTTCGGAGTAGACTACTATCAAAAAACGGTTTCTCCGGACTTGCAAAAGAAAATTAAAGGCGTAGTACAAGCCAAAGGAAATGAAGAGAAAAAGCAAATAGAAAGATTGAAAAAATTTTTCTATTCTATGGAATTTTCAGATATACAAGCACTTCTTTTTACAAAGAAGTGGACAACGGTAGAAGAAGAAAGCAAAGCTGAATTTCTTTCTAAGCATGAGAAACTTACGGAATTATCAGAAGAAGATATAAGAACCGCTTTTGATACATTTTCACCTAAAAGCGATTGGGAAAGACTATTTGCTGATAAAGTAGATAATAGTGAAATAGAAAATATGATTGAAACAGTCCGTTCAACTCGAAATGACATTGCGCATTGTAAATTTTTTTACAAGGAACAATATAACACTTTCAATAAAGTAGTAACAGATCTTAATCATTTAATTCTAAAAGCAATTCAGCTTACAGAAGAAAAGGATTTTGTACACAAACAAGCCGAATCCTTTCGGATTGCTTTAGCAGGGATAGCTGATACATTGGCTCAATTCCAAAAATATATAAAAGATAGTATCAGTAGTTCGTTGCAATCATTTTCGTTAGTAATAAATGAAGTAAAAAAGTCATTTGATGTAAATATAGGTAAAATGCTTTCAAATATAGATTTTAGTAGACTTGCAACAATCGAAGAAGATGAATTGAATGATGAAAATGATGAAGAAGATAATGAGGAATCCCCTACATAGTTAAGAATGGAATTGAAATAAACATGCAGAAAAAGAATATACTAAATCGTTTTAAGGATGTGTTAGGTCAGTATTGTGCAATTAATCAATTTGTTGAGTTATCTAAAAGGTGCTTTATCGCAGATTATGATTCAGAAATACATACAAGGAATAGTTTTATCGAATTGGCAACACAAAAAGAAATCACTTTAACAAGCTATGATTCTGAATATATGATTAATGCCATTTCAAGAAGTTATATTGTTAATGTACATCTTTGCTTTGAAACATTTTTGAAAGAAATCTGTAATGAGATAAAAAATTTTGGCAACAATGTCTATCAAGAGAAATTACAGGAGGATTCTTGGTTAAAATGTGCAGTCAAAAATATTGTTAATGAAAAATTATCACAAGATAATCAAGCACTTTTTGATTTGTGTGAGTATTATAGATTAATTAGAAATACAGCTGTACATGATTTGTGCGACGTTAAATCACACGAGAAAGAGTTTAGAAAATTACAAAATTATAATTTTAAAAGAGATACAAAATTTGCAAGATTGATTGCCCCGAATGAGTATGAAAAAATCTCCTTTGATGATTTTGTGATGTTTTCGCGTTCATGTGTGGAACTTGCAACATATTTGTATAATTTAGTTTCATATGATTATATAAAAATCATAAATGAAATTCCACAATCTCAAATTGCGAGATGGAAAAAATATAAACCGGAACGATGTGAAAAAGCTATATTCGCTTATATTAATACTTCATTTAGAATTGATAAAGATTTAGAATCTCAAATATCATATTTAGTTGATTATGTTATGGCTCGATAGTCCATTGGTAGGACGTCCCCCTTCATAAGTATATTTGTTAAAATGTATTTATGAAGGGGAAAGATGTGGTTCGATTCCACATCGAGCCATTTTGAAGTTAATGAAAAATCTTCTTTTATTTTGTCAGATTTATTTAAGATTGTTACGCTATAGAGATTATTTATCCCTTGATTTATGCGGCTTTGCGGGCGATGAAATGATGGGCGGAGGTTTTATATTCCTACCCTCAAAAATAGCGTTCTATTGCGTAACAGAAAAGCAGAGAACCGACCACTAATGAAAGTGACATGTTCTCTGCTTTTGCTTGCACCCTGTTTGTCAGCGTTGATAATAAGTTGTTGTGAATACTTCCTTATCAACGTAAAGCTAAGTGTTACCGCGGTGTTTTTTCATTGTCTGTTTTGACGTCATGATGATTGTAGCATAAATGCGGTGTTAGGGAAATCAAGAGTTGCTTGAATTGCAAAATTATGGAAAAGTTTGTCATAAAATCAAAAAAAGACAAATATTTTGAAAAAAATTAGAAAAAAGTGTTGACAAATAGAAATCAAGAAGATATAATGAGCTTACAAACAAAAAAACAGACAGACAAAAGCAGAATTGCTAATACAAAAGAAAGCGAGGTACAGTCCACCTAAAACGTAAATTTTATTCAACATCCATATTAAAATACAAATGAATATAAATACCCAAGAAAAAAGTATACAAGTACACAGGAAAAAGTAACGAAATACAACCGACAAAATGAAAGTTGACGTTACAGTACAATCAGTACAAAGGAAGAAGTGGAAAGGTACAAAAGAAAAAATATGGATGAGAATTTCGGAAACTGTAAACCATTATCATAATTTCATAGGAGGGTAGTCCATTGGATAGCATAGTTTAGAGGAGCGCATTGATTCAAAGTAATCGGTGCGCTCCTTTCATGCGGGGAGGTTATTTGGGATTCGGGTGACTGCGAAATGTTGAAGCAATATCGTATATATTTGTGTTGTGTGCGGTGGGCGGTAAAAGCTGTTTTTTGCAAATTTAAGAAAAAAATAAAAAAAGTAATGTATTTTCTGTAGAAAATTGTCCTAAAATAAGGTATGATATACCATATATTGTGGAGGAAAATGAGTAAATGGCAGAAAGTACAAAGAAAAATCAGGTAAAAAAAATAGATACCAGTGCCGTAGAGCTTGTCCGCCGCGAGGAGAGGCGCAGAAGAAGAAAACGTAATCAGGTACTTGCTTATCTGACACTGGTACTGCTTGTTGTTTTGATTGTCGCAGGTGTTGTGGCGGCGGTTATCTTGATTGGCAAAAAGCAGCCGGCAAAGCCGGATGATAATTCGTCTTTACCGGATGAGATTGAGGATTTGGTCGGACCGGAGGAAAGTCTGGAAAAACCGGATGTTACGGATACTGTTCCGGAGCCGACGCCGGAAGAAAATTTGGATAAAATTATAGATGCGGCAATAGAAGTTATGCCGCTTGAGGATAGAGTGGCGGGACTATTTATTGTAACACCGGAATCGATTACCGGGGCAGGTACGGCGATACAGGCAGGAGACGGTACAAAGGATGCACTGAATAAATGGGCAGTGGGCGGTTTGATTTATTTCAAAAAAAATATAAAATCGGCGGAACAGTTAAAAGAGATGATTTCCAATACCTTGCTTTACAGCAAATATCCGCTTTTTATCGCTGTAGATGAAGAAGGTGGACAGGTGAGCCGCCTTGTAGAAGCCGGACTTGCGGAAAATGCGGGCGGGGCACATGCGATTGGCGCGACGGCGGACCCGGCGCAGGCATACGCGGCGGGACAGAATATTGCCGGATATTTGGGAGAATACGGGTTTAATCTTGATTTTGCTCCGGTTGCAGACGTCAACAATACAGCCGACAGTGTGATTGGCGAACGCTCTTATGGCAGCGACAGCGCCATCGTGTCCTCTATGGTGGCGTCCATGGTACAGGGACTTGAGGAAAACGGTGTCAGCTCCTGCCTGAAGCATTTCCCGGGTATCGGCAGCAGCGTTGACGATACGCATGTGGGGCTTGCCGTTACGGACAGGACGGCGGAGCAGTTTCGTGCGGAAGAATTTGTAGTATTTCAGGCAGGCATAGAAGTAGGTGCGGATTTTGTCATGGTGAGCCATATGGCGGCGCCTGCTTTTACAGGCGACAATACGCCTTGCAGCATGTCACACGAGGTGGTAACGGATATTCTGCGGGAAGAGCTTGGATTTGACGGTGTTATCATCACGGATGCCATGAATATGGGAGCAATCACGGAGTATTATGAGGCGGATGAGGCAGCAATTCTGGCTTTGCGCGCCGGCTGCGATATGATACTGATGCCGGAGGATTTTGAAAAAGCATATGAGGGTGTTTTGCAGGCTGTCAGGGATGGCACGATTTCCGAAGAGCGCATCAACGATGCCCTGCGCCGTATCTACCGGATTAAATATGCGGACAAACTGGCGGAATAAAGAAAAGGTCTGTAATCCCAAGCGGGGCTGCAGACCTTTTTTGCAAGGTGTTGGCTGACGGATGGAAAATTGTTCTATTCAGCAGTTGACAAAAACGGACTGCTGTAGTATATTATTACTTGTCCGTTAAATATGGATGCATGATAAGCGCGAGTGGCTCAGCGGTGGAGCACCTCCTTGCCAAGGAGGGGGTCGCGGGTTCGATTCCCGTCTCGCGCTTTTTTGTATTGTAATATAAAGCTAATTTTAGCAACAAAACATTAATTTTATTGGTATATCTTGTTTTATGCTTTTTGTTATAAACACAAATCTATAGTTATAAAAAATACCATTACTGTGTTATGAATTTATGGGGGATAATATGGATAAAAGATTATTTTATTGTTATATGAAGTACCAAAAAGAAAGAAATGACACAATATGGAAGAGGCTTAAAAAAATTCCATGGTTAGTAAAAACGGTGTTTGTAGTTATGTTGGTTTGCTCAATTACATTCTTTATTCCATTGTTTCAAAAGTATATGCTGTGGATAGCTGTTATAGAAGTAATTTTGTCTCTTATTCTATGGTTTCTTGTAGAAAATTTTCAAATTAAGACTAGTGATGAAAAATTAGAAGAGTACTATAATTATTGTCGTGAATTAGAGATATGGCTAAACAGTCAGGGACTTGTATCAGTAAAGGCAATAAAGTTATTGCGTAAAAGGCTGAATAATCGTATTGATGAAATGAGGAAACAGCGAAAAGATAATAATGCGCGTTTTGATAAGTGGATACAAACACTTGTCATACCAATAACACTTGCTGTTTTTTCGACAATAATAAAAGGGCAAGATAGTATCGAAATGTTTAGCACGATTTTTCTCATGTTGAGTGTTTTTGCATTTATTTATGGCTTTGTTTCTGGGTGTAGAAGTTATGCTTGGTTTCCAAAAAAACGAGTGCTAGAGCAGATGGGATTTTTTGCAAGTGATTTACAAGGTATTCTTGATTTGCGTTTTGCACAAGAAGATAAGAGTAACGGGTTAACCTTAGTAGAAGTGAAAATATGTAAAAACGAAACTTACAAAATTGATAGTATAAAGTATCAAAAGCAAAAACACAAAAAGAAGATAAAAGCAGAGAAGAGATGAGAATAATAGAAATCACACAAAATGAGAAGCGTGATGATGTGTAATGAGAAAATAAATTTTTTGTTTTAAAGGTATGGATAGGTATGAAATAGAGATATGCTTGAATCCTTTCACTGGGCTTGCTAACTGTAAGAAGCTATTTTATGACACTGAACTTTATGAAGTAAATCTGTATCGGACATATGAAAAACTCTCTTCTTGATAATAAAAAGTGGATACGGCTACAGAGGTTGTAGATAATCCTGTACCGCACTAAATAAAAGACAGGGATTCGATTGATTCCCGTCTCGCGCTTTTTTGTATGCGCTTTTACGGCTTATTCAAACACATGCTTAAAATAGGCTTTTTTGAAGGCTGCATAGCTGTTTCGTGATATCGGGATTTCTGCCTTATGGCTGGACAGAAGCTGCGTTCTGGAAAATGCTTCCACATGACTCAGGTTGACAATATAGCTGCGGTGGCAGCGGCAGAATCCGTTTTGCGGCGAAAAAACTTCTTCGCACGTTGAGATTTTCTCACGGATTTCTAAGGATTTGCCATTTGTGAAGTGAACCAGAACAAGCTTATTCTGTGCCTCAAGGTACGCAACATCTGCTATTATAATTTTACAAAAGCCAATGGCAGTCTGGGCGACAAAAGTATTTTGGGCATGGATAAATGAGCGAAGAAAATCGTCTAATATGGAAAACAGCTTTGCGGCATCAACCGGTTTCATAAGATAATGCAAAGCTTTTATCTCATAAGAATCAACAGCAAAATCCCTCGAGGAAGAAAGAAATACAATGGGGACGGCGGCGTCATGGTTTCGAATTTCCCTGGCGGTATCCATGCCGTTTAAGAGAGGCATGATAACATCTAAAATAATGAAATCCATGCACTCATTCCAATGGGCGGCGATTAAGTCGTCGCCATTTGTAAATCGATAGAGCGTAAGCACGATATCATGCTGTTCTGCCCATTGTTCTAAAAGAGGACAGATGGCATCGATAAACCGTGTCTCATCATCGCAAACTGCTATTTTCATAATTATGCCTCATTGTGTGCTTCCGCACACATATAAATCAATATTTTGTCCGCAAAGTGCAAACGATAAATGGAAATTGCAGAATTATTTTCATCAGGCTGTTCGGAGTAAAGCGTGCCGGAACACCATTCTGTATTTGTGGCGGACAAAAGCCAATAAGCCAATCCGGTTTAAAATCATATCGGTATGAACAAGGTAGGATTCCTGAATGCAGCAATTTTATATTTATTTTAACAGGTTATCCGCTTGATGTAAATACACCTGTTAATTTACTAAAACTTACTAAACTTTACTAAAAACCTGACGATAGGCAGAAAATGCTGCTGAAAGAAGGGCGTCGATTTTAGCGGCGTACTATTCACGCCTTATAGTTACCATTCACGCCGTATGGTAACAATGGGGAGAAAAAATGCTATAATGTAGTACTGATATGAAGTCAGTACAGGGATTTTTTGAATTTTATTTTCTTTTGGTGCGTAAGAGGCTTGACTTATAAAAATGTTAATTGCTTTAGAAGGAGAGGTAATTATTATGATGTTAAAAACACCAATCGTATGCCTTTTATTTATGATATATATGATTGGATTTTACTATCGGAAGCCTCATATTCCGGTGAAGTCCACGAAAA
Source organism: uncultured Lachnospiraceae bacterium (assembly GCA_910578335.1). GTDB lineage: Bacteria > Bacillota > Clostridia > Lachnospirales > Lachnospiraceae > Acetatifactor. The sequence continues at coordinate 7,711 of CAJTPU010000007.1, forward strand.
TATTTCAGATACTCACGAAAGTGGCATTTCTGAATGTATTGTTTGATTTAATTACGGTCTATACGGTAAACCATCGGGATATTATTTTGGATGAGTGCAATCTGATTGCGCATATTATTTATCTGCTGTCCATACTGGGCTTTATTTATGTACTGTTCTTATATATGAGAAGCTATCTGGAAGCAGCTTTGAAATTTAGCAGGATAGTAAGGCTCTTGCACAGCCTCCCTTTTTTGCTGTCCGCAATAGGGATTTTGGTGCTGCCGATTACGTATGTGCACGGCAAAACGACGGATTACTCATTGGGACCGAAGGCATACGCTTTATATGGGAGTCTGGTGATATACCTGCTTTTCATTTTATATTACTGTCTTCGCTACTGGAAGCTTTTGGATGGGGATAAAAGAGCGGCGATTATACTTGCCGTTCCGATTTATGTGCTGATATCTTCCGTTCAAATGCTGCTGCCGGAAGTTCTTTTGGTGGTTGCAGGCACTTCGCTTATTATGCTTGGGCTGATACTGAGCAATGAAAATATGGAGAAGTATGTGGATAATAAAACGGCGCTGTTTAACCAATATTCACTGGAGCTGGTGTTGGAGGAGTATGATTTTGAAAGGCAGAAAATAGTGCTGTCGGTCTTATGTTTTTGTAAGATGGAAAATAATTTTGACTGGAGGCAGGACATCCGGATTCTGCAGGATATTTGTAAAGAAATTAAATTGTACCGCCTGCAGGGGTATCATATTTGCGAAAACGGTGTTGCATTTATCAGTAGCTCGAGAGAAAAAGCGCATATTGTGCTTGAGAAGGTAAAGAGTGATGTGGAAAGAAAGTATGGAGCGGACAGTGTCAGCATTGGCATAAAGGTTCTTTCAAAAGAAGAAACCGTTACCAAGCATAGCTGTATGCAGAACTGTATTGCTTTCTGCACGGAGACGGGAAGTCATTTTGCGTATGTGGATTACATGACGCATGTGTATAACCGGAACGCGCTGGAGAGGGACTTAAGAAAGCTTTCAAAAGATGACGGCGGTTATTACATGGTTGCAGATTTGAATGACCTTAAGGCAGTCAACGACGCACTCGGACATTCAGCCGGAGACAGGATGCTGCAGGCGTTTGCCGGTATGCTTGTCAATACAGCGGGGGAGCGTGGCAGGGTGTACCGTCAGGGCGGGGATGAATTTGCCGTCTTGTACGAGGAGGAGGCAGAGCCCTACCTCCGTGAGCTGGCGGAACGCTGCAGGGTGTATAACCAGTCAAGCAACATTCCGGTCAGCTATGCCATTGGATATTGCAGGCGCAGTCAGGAGGATTTCCTTGATGCTGCAGACCAAATGATGTATGCCAACAAAAGAGAAATGAAGAGGCAGAAAGCATCACTTAAAGAACAGGAATGATTTTAGTTCAAACAGGCAGCGCCCTCTAAAATAGTCGGCGGTCCAGCCGGTATAGTCGGTGCTGATTTGAAAGAATACGGCATGGCGTCCGGTGACAATATGGACTCTTGTCTCTATCAGGGCGTCATCATGCCCGATGGGGCAGCAGCCGATTTCCGTGCCGTCTTCTTTGTCTATCAGAATATGCAGGGTGCAGTCGCAGCCGCAGCCGCCGACTCTGGCAGCAAAGCCAAAAGTTTTACTGGAAAAGTCTTCTCCAAAATCAAAGTATTTATAACCGATGACAGCGCCATCCGTGATATGGGTCACAACGCGCTCGAATCGGTTTTTTTCTGTGACAAAAGCACCGCCCTTTAGGACACAGGCAATGTCGGCGGGGATTTCCCTGTAGGGGGAAAGTGCCTCCGCAAAGCCTAGAGAGGTCATTTCTACCGGAGGAATGGTGCCGTCCGGCAGGATACTGATTTTCTCAACACAGCCGCGGCGGGACATAATGGTGCCGTTTGTCATGCGGTGGTAAAAAATGTACCACTGGCTGCCAACACAGGCAATGGAGCCGTGGTTGTTACCGCCCGGGTAATCGACGCCGTTGTCCACGATGTAGCCGCGGTAGACAAAGGGACCCGTCGGCTTGTCCGAGGTGGCATAGGCAAGCCTGCTGCCCCTTTTGGGAGAATAAATCATATAATAGGTATCTCCGATTTTCCGAGGGGACGCCGCTTCGTAAAACAGCGTTTCTTCTTTGTCAAAGCCGTTTTCACCGGAAGGCTTGCAGGGAATAAAGTGCTCAATGCAGGTGTTGTCTAAGACCTCGTACATATTTTCCGGATTTATCTTTGCCATAAAGGAGCGCTCGAAGCCGCAGTAAATATATACCTGTCCGTCCGCGTCCACCAGTACCCCGGGGTCTATAAACCAGCCGTTACAGCAGATTTCATCGGGAATGGTGTATTGGTAGCGGGACAGAAGGGTGAAGGGACCTTCCGGACGTTCGCTCACCGCCACGCAGCCCTTTGCATTTACAATATAGGCGTAGAGATAGTATTTTCCGTCTTTTTCCACTACATCCGGCGCATAAAGCTCATTGCTCTCGCCGGTCCAGTCCGTGTCTGCCGGATGGTCGTAATCTGCGCGGGTGTGAAAAATATCCCCGTGGCAGACCCAGTTTTCAAGGTCGTCTAAGGGGGCGCTCCAGCATTTCAATACATAATCGCAAAATTTGTCGGAGCCGGACTTGTCATGGGAGCCGTAGACATAGATGCGGTTTCCGAATACTCTCGGTTCTCCGTCGGGAATATATTCCCAGTTTGGAAGGTAGGGATTTGCCATGTGGACCTCTTTTCTGTGCTTCACATATGGAGCCTCCGGCGGATGGCTGCTCCGCTTCGCTCCGAGCCGGTATAATGTCTGACGACATTATACCATAAGTCCCCATGTACTGCCATTTCATTTTCAAAAAAGAAAAATAGTGGTTGACAAATGTGTGCATGTAGTGTATATATTAATATATACAGATTATACACGAAGGAGGGAGGCATATGCTTAAGCTTCTAAATGTGTCAAAAAGGCGGAACCGTTTTCTTTTGGAGGATGTTTCACTAGAACTGCAGGGAGGCTATATTATGGGGCTTATTGGGGAAAACGGTGCGGGAAAGACGACGCTTTTGGAGCTGATAGCCGGACTGCTTTCCGCAGATAAGGGCAGTATTTTGGTAGACGGGCATTCCCTGACGGAGGAGGAAGCGGTGGTAAAGCAGGAAATTGGCGTTGTATTCCACGGTGATATGTTTGATATACACGACACGCTTTTGCAGAATGTAAGGCGGTATGGAAGGTTTTATCAAAATTACGAGGAGGGCATCTGGCAGAAGTACGCGGCGCTTTTTGAGCTTGACGGCAAAAAGCGGTATGGGCGTCTTTCCAAAGGAGAAAAGCTGAAATTTGCGCTGGCTTTTGCACTGGCACATCAGCCAAGACTGCTGCTTTTGGACGAACCGGCGGCAAATTTTGACAAGGACTTCCGACAGATTTTCGGAAAGGTGCTGCGGGAGTATGTGGCGGAAGGAGAAAATTCCGTGATTCTTTCCACGCATCTGACCTCCGACATTGACAGGCTGGCGGACTATCTTCTTTTTATCAAGGGCGGCAGACAGCTTTTATACGGGGATATTGAGAGCATTCGAGAGGGCTTTCGGATGGCTGCCGGAGAGGAATACAAGCTGAAGCTTATGAAGGACAGAATCATTTATATGGAGAGCGGGGCGTTTGGGGCAAGGGCATTGGTGCGCAACACGGGACGACCTTTTGATGCAGCGCTTAAGGTGTGGGAGCCGTCCATGGAAGAATTGATGTATTTTATGGAAAAAGGGGAGGGGTGATATGATGTATAGACAGGTCATTGCGGAATATTTTCGGGGATTTTACAGGAATATCAGCCCCGATAGGACAGCGTTATTTATTTCCTATATCTCTATTGGATTGATGTTTTTATGGCTGCCGCAGCAGCAGGGAATTCGGTACAACTGGCTGCTTGCAATACCGGTGGTTTTTGCCGTGGTAAGCGGTGCCTTTCATGATGTGTCCCTGCCATTTATGATGTATCTGGTGCCGTATACAAGGCAGCAGCGTGAGGCTTTTATCGGAAAGCTTCTGTATGTCAAAATTGCAATTCCCCTGCTTTTTTCGGGATTGTGCGACATTGCGGCGGTATTTTTGACGGAAGTGTCCGGATATGCACTGATACTGCAGCTTGCAACGGTCTTCTGCATTACTTGTCTCTTAGGCATGTTAAGCGATGGCAGAAGGATTGAGAAAGGGAATGCATATGGAGGGCTTAGGGACTCGGTGGAAATAGGGAAAAGCTTCTGCCAGATTGGCGGCGCGGCAATATTTGCGGCATGTCTGTATCCTGTAAGTGCGGTGGAGTTCTGGGTGATATTTCTGATAGAGCTGATGGTTATGCTCCCTTTTTTAGTGATTGTGGGGAAGCGGTGGAGGCAAATCCGGCGTAATTTTGCGGAATATGAACGGATGGACGGGGGGGTTGATAAAAATGCAGATTATCATTGAACCGCATGGCACCTATGCCATATATGAGCAGATTGTAAATCAGATGAAAAATGCCATTGTATCGGGTGCGCTGTCTGCGGGGGAAGCGCTGCCCTCCATCAGGGGACTGGCAGCAGAGATAGGCGTCAGCGTCATTACCACGAAGCGCGCCTATGAAGAGCTGGAAAAAGAGGGGCTTATCCGTTCCGTGGCAAATAAGGGCTTTTATGTCTGTGAGTACAATACGGATTATCTGCACGAGAAACAGCTTATGCTTTTGGAGGAGCGCTTTGCGGAGGCGATTGCGCTGGCAAGGCAGGCAGGGTTGTCCGATTCAGAGGTGCGGGATATGGTGGAGGGATTGTTATGACGAATATTTTATTTTCGGCGAAAGAAGTACGCAGTATAAAGCCGCGGGGCTTTGGAAAGAAAGCGTTTCGGCTGCAGGGGATAAACTTTGCGCTGCCGGCAGGCTATATCATGGGGATTGTAGGAAAAAACGGAGCCGGCAAAACCACTTTTTTTGACTATATCTGTGGGGAAAAGAGGAAGTACAAGGGAGAATTCCTGTTAGAGGGCAGAGAAATTTATGAGGACCACCTGTGGACATTGGACAGGGTAGGCTTTGTATCGGAAAAAAATGAATTTATGGGGCTGCGGACGGCGGCGCAGAATATACAGATGCTTGGCAGGTTTTATTCCGATTTTGACAGGGAATTATTTGAGAATATGATGGAACGCTTTTGTGTCTCCAAAAACAAAACGGTGGGGAAAATGTCGCGGGGGGAGTTGATGAAGTTTCAAGTCGCTTTTGCGGCGGCACACAAGCCGAAGCTGTTTTTGCTAGACGAAGCGACGGCGGGAATGGACCCGGTCTTCAGGCAGGATTTTTACGGTATTCTAAGAGATTTGATTCGAAATGAAAGCTGTTCCGTGATTTTATCGACGCATATTGAGGAGGAAATCGAGAAACAGCTTGACTATGTGGGGGTTTTGGAAGAGGGAAGATTTATATCCTTTGGGGAGAATCTGCCGGCGTGACGGATGGCACCGCCACTGCGCCCCAAAGGGTGCGATTGTTGGATTTATGCCGTAGAAAGGCGGCGGAAGGGAGATTGCTATGGAGAAAAAGGAGAGGATGCGCAGGGAGCGCGAAACCATAAGAGAGTTTGACAAAGCACTTTTTTCCTATACGGGACAGGTGGCATGGTTTCTGCCGGGATTATTTTCCTTTCTTGTGCTGGTCATGATGGCGATACCGGTGCAGGCGGTAACAGAGGACACGGGGGTGGCAGCCACATGCGTCATCATGGTGACATGGTTGGCATATTTTGTGCTGCAGCCCTATATCAACGTGACGGACTCCCTGACACCGCGGCAGAAAAAAAGCGGAACCTGGAGCAGGCTGAAGTTTCTCCCTGTCAGCAAAAGTGCGTACCGCAGGGTCAGGGAAAGCTATCTGCTGCGCTATCTGTGGAAGCTGGTGCTGATAGGCTGTATCATACAATGCGCAATGACAGTTTTGGACGGCGGAGCAATTACAGTGTGGAATTTTTTGTATGTGGTCTGTATGCTGCTGGTATATCCGTTCTGTGTAGGATGGCTGCTGCTTCTTATAAACTAGACGGTGCTGTTTTTTCTTCTGGCAAAAAAGAGCAGCGCGCCAGCGGGCAGAAGGGTAAGGATGCAGGACAAAAGGTCCCATGCGTCAAAGACGGGCTCGCCGAGGATAAGGGAAACGCTGACATTGATGGCAAGGGACAGGGGGATTGAGGACAGGAGGGCATATGCCGCCGCGTATAGTTTTTTGTCCGGAAGCTTTATAAAAAGCAGGTAAACCAACCAAATCCAGACAATCGAAAGCAGGGAGACGCGGATGCTTATTGGCATCATAATAGTGTTTTCCCCGATAATCCGGCTGAGCACAAACAGGAACGGAATGATAAGGACACTGAGAGAAACCAGACAGATGCGGATTCCCTTGACGCCTTTTTTTACCAGCGGAAAAAATACCAGCCATGTGAAAATGCAGGAGCTTATCACATAGAGCGACCACGTGAGATGCCCTGTTATCGCCATATCACAGATAATGCATACGGCGATGCCCAAAAGAAGAGAGGCGGAAAAAGCCGCTGCCGCTATATTTAAGAAGTCCGCCATTTTTTTCTTAGAGGTTTTTTCTGCATAAAACAGCGCTTTGTCAACAGTGCTGTCAGCATTTTGGTGAGCAGGGGAAACGGCTTCTGCTTTGGCGCCGTTTAACAGTTCGCTTGTTGTCACGCCGAGAATATCGGCGATGGAGGTCAAAAGCGTGATGTCCGGGCAGCTCAGCCCGCGCTCCCATTTGGAGACAGCCTTGTCCGTAATGTGGAGCTGCCTTGCCAACTCTTTTTGCGTCATATTTTTTTCTTTTCTCATCCGGGCAATGAACTGTCCGATTGTATTTTCATTCATGGAAAAAACTCCTTTGCGCTAAATTTTGGTTATATTGTACACAATATAGCTTTTCTTTACAACCGACCAGTGGTTTATCCGCGGAAAAGACTGAAAATACTTGAAACAAAAGGCATATCATTATACAATGGTAATAAGAAATGTTTTGGGTTACAGGTAAACGGCTGGGGCGTGCCCCAAGAACAAAAGGGAAGGGTAATGCTTATGAAACTAACATTTATTGGAGCGGACCACGAGGTTACCGGAAGCTGTCACTGTATTGAGGCGTGCGGCAAATATATTCTGGTGGATTATGGAATGGAGCAGGGCGTCAATGTGTTTGAAAACGCGAAACTGCCGGTAGAGGAGGCGTGTATTGACTATGTACTTTTGACACATGCGCATGTTGACCACTCCGGTCTGCTTCCGCTTTTGTATGCGAAGGGATTCAGAGGGCAGGTTTTTACGACGGCTGCTTCTGCGGAGCTCTGTGAAATTATGCTTCGTGACTGCGCCCATATTCAGGCAATGGAGGCAGAATGGAAAAATCGAAAGGCGAGGCGGAGCGCCGATACGCCATTGACCGAACCGGTATATACTATGGAAGATGCGGAGGGGCTGATTCGCCGTATCGTGCCATGCCATTACAATAACATGATTGACTTATGTGAAGGCGTGCAGGTACGCTTTACCGATGTGGGACATCTGCTCGGCTCCGCCAGCATTGAAGTATGGCTTACGGAGGGGGATGTGACGAGAAAGCTGGTATTTTCCGGTGATATCGGCAACAAGCAGAAACCGTTATTGAAGGACCCTGCTTATACGGAAGAAGCGGATTATGTAATTATGGAGAGTACATACGGAGACAGGCTGCACAGCGACCACAGAATCGACTATGCGGGAGAGCTGGCAAAGGTGATTCAGGAGACCTTTGACAGAGGCGGCAATGTGGTAATTCCTTCTTTTGCAGTGGGCAGGACACAGGAAATTTTGTATTTTATCAGAAAAATAAAAGAAGATAAAATGGTGACGGGCTATGGCAATTTCCCTGTTTATGTGGACAGTCCCATGGCGGTGCGGGCGACTTCCATTTTTCAGGACAATGAGATGGAGTGCTTTGACGAGGAGGCGATAGCGCTTATCGATAAGGGAATCAATCCGATTTCTTTTCCGGGACTGAAGCTTTCCATTACCAGCGAAGAGTCCAAGGCGATTAACTTTGAGGATACGCCCAAGGTGATTATTTCCGCTTCCGGCATGTGCGAGGCGGGGCGCATCCGTCATCATTTAAAGCATAATCTGTGGCGCCCGGAGAGTACGATTCTTTTCGTGGGATACCAGGCAGTCGGCACTTTAGGGCGCGCCATTGTGGAAGGGGCGCATGAGGTGAAGCTTTTTGGGGAGCCGATTCAGGTGCGTGCCAAAGTGTGCAAGCTTGCGGGCTTAAGCGGACATGCGGATAAGAACGGGCTGATTGAGTGGGTTACTGCTTTTCGGGAAAAACCGCGCAAGGTCTTTGTGGTGCACGGGGAAGACAGCGTCTGTGCGTCCTTTGTGGAATGCCTGACGGTGGAGCACGGGCTGAAAGCGTATGCGCCTTACAGCGGCACGGTATTCAATCTGGCAAGCGGCAAGCTGGAATACGAGGCGATGCCGATACCTGTCAAGAAGAAAGACAGACCGGCTGCGGGCGTCTATGCAAGGCTTCTTGCGGCAGGACAGCGCCTGCTCGCCATTATCAAAAAGAGCGAAGGCACAAGCAACAAGGATTTGGCAAAATTTGCAGACCAGGTTACGTCGTTGTGTGACAAATGGGAATAAAGGGGGAGACATATTTGAGTTCATATTATGGCGTTTTCGTGCTTCTGCTTTTATTTCTTCTTCTTTTAGGGAGAAAGCAGAAGGCGCTGGCGGCTGTACATCATATGCAAAAAAGGAAGAAGGAGACGTTGTCCATGGAGGAGCTTGCAAAGAGATTTCTTGATAAAGAATGTATTATTTATACGCTGACGTCAAACGGAGGAGACCTGCAGGGTACTATAAAGGAGGTCAGCCAAGGCGGTATGTTAATCGTGGATGCACAGGGACAGCAGCAGGCGGTCAATCTGGAGTATGTGACGAGGATTCGGGAGTTTCCCAGAAACAAAAAGGGGAAAAAGAAAAGTCTGGTTTTAGATTAACCGAAGCAGTCTGCCATTTAGATGCTGCGGATAAAGCAGGCTTGTGGCAAAATTATGGCTTTAAGGAGGCTGAAAATGAGTCTGGCGGATACGATTTTTATTGATATGTGCAAGGATATTTTGGAGAACGGAACCAGTACGGAAGGAGAAAAGGTGCGTCCCCGCTGGGAGGACGGCACGCCTGCTTACACAATCAAGAAGTTTGGCGTGGTCAACCGGTACGATTTGGCAAAGGAATTTCCGATACTGACGCTCAGACGTACTGCCCTTAAGAGCGCAACGGACGAGATTTTGTGGATATGGCAGCAAAAGTCCAACAATATTCATGATTTGCACAGTCATATCTGGGATGAGTGGGCGGACGAGGACGGCTCTATCGGCAAGGCGTACGGCTACCAGCTCGGCGTAAAGCACAAATATAAAGAGGGTATGATGGACCAGGTGGACAGGGTGATTTATGATTTGAAAAATAATCCTTTTTCCCGGCGCATTATGACGAATATCTATGTGCATCAGGACTTGAGCGAGATGAACCTGTATCCCTGCGCATACAGTATGACTTTTAACGTGACCCAGAAGAAGGGGGCAGGGAAACTTACGCTGAACGCGGTATTGAACCAGCGCTCCAATGACGTGCTTGCCGCTAACAACTGGAATGTGGCGCAGTATGCGGTGTTATTGCATATGCTGGCACAGGTGTGCGGTATGGAGGCGGGCGAGCTTTTGCACGTCATTGCGGATGCCCATATTTATGACAGGCATATTCCGATTATACAGGAGCTGATAACGAGGGAGCCAAAGCCTGCACCGAAATTCTGGCTGAATCCCGATGTACACGACTTTTATCAGTTTACCCGCAATGATGTGGCGCTTGAGGGCTATGAATTTGGCACGCAGGTGGAAAATATCCCTATTGCCATTTGAAAAGTTTTTTGCCCTGTACGATAAACGGGCGGCAGCCCTTTGGATGGGAGAGTATCATGAACGTGATTGTAACGGTGGATGAAAACTGGGCGATTGGGAACAGGGACAGGCAGCTTGTAAAGATTCCGGCAGACTGGCGCGCCCTGCAGGAGCAGACGGCGGGAGGCGTTGTGATTATGGGAAGAAAGACGCTTGCGCTTATGCCGCAGGGGCAGCCGTTTATTCGATGCAGAAATATAATTTTGTCCTCGAATTCCGCTTACGCGGTGCGCGGCGCTACGACGGCGGATTCGCTCGCCGCGCTTATGAAAAAGCTGGAGGGCGTTTCGCAGGAAGAGATTTATGTGTGCGGCGGGGAGAGCGTATACAGACAGCTTCTCCCCTATTGTGACACAGCCTACGTTACCATGGTGGAAAAAAGCTACGAGGCGGACAGATACTTTGAAAATCTGGACAGGAGCGAGGCATGGAGCTTGACGGAGGAGAGCGATGAGCAGACTTGTTTCGATATTACTTATTATTTTAGGAAGTATAAGCGGATACGGCTCTGACAGGGCCACAGCAGACTTTTTAGGAGATGAATTTGCCGTGCTTTGGGAGGAGCCTGCAGCGTCATACCTTGCTGAAAAGACGGCAAGGTATACGTATGAGACCGAAATTGTCGTGGATAATGGCAGGAGGCTTGGGCTTGTACTCTATGGAACCCGAAGCGAATATTTCTGCCTGATAGACAAAATAGAGGTATACGACGGAGAAAAGCTGATTCAGTCGGGACTGGTAGAGGAAGCCGTGATGGCGGAATGGGGAGAAGGCGGCAGCTATTATACGGAATCTGTGAGGGAGGACGGCGGCATAAGCGTTGCAGATATGAATTTTGACGGGGCAGGGGATATCTGCCTGCAGGGCTGGGTGACAAATGGTGCTAACGTGCCCTGCTATTACTGGCTGTGGGACAAAGAGACAGAGCAGTTTTCCTATGCTTTCTGCCTGTGCAATGCGGAAACCGACAAAGAACACAGGCAGATAATCTGTCATATGCGGGACGGCGCAAATGGATATGACACAGAATATTATGCATATGATGAAAAGGGCAAATTGCAGAAAATCAGGTATGAGTATGAAGATTATCATGCACTGATTAAAAAACTCCCTTTTCGGAATTATGTACCCGATGGGAAATGACTTATAAATATACATTGTCAATGGCAGATAAGGATTTAATAATCAAATATATAAATCGGAAGTTAAACGGGGGAGATAGTGAATGGCAACATGGAGCGGTATAAGAAAAAAGTTGGAAATGGAATATCTGGCTAAAAGTCTGCGAGGCCATATTCAGTATTATGCCACATCATATAGCAAGAGTCCTGACCATGAGGGGCGAGCGGCCATAAGATATGATGGAAAAGAAATTATCAAAGGGTGCTATTGGAATAACTGGATGAAAGCAGATCAGTTCCCTAAAGATGAAAAATACAAAACACGATTAGAAATTGATAATGCGTACATGGATGATACCGCTTTAAAGTTGGGAGTTTTTGATCAACGTTGTTTTTATAGAGCTTTTGCAGAGTTTGACAACCAAGATATTGAAACGAGCCTTAAAAGCGAGGATTTAATCGTAAAAATTTTTGCCGTATTGGACAGACGGGTTGGCAAACGGAAACTGGTCTTGATGAAAGAAACAATAGTGGAGGAACCAGATACATTCCGGGAGTTTTATACAATTCGTGCAAAAGCGGAAGGACTGTTATAAATACCAATTTATCGAACTGTTAAGCTGGATTAGGGTGTCAAAAGGGTATCTATCAAAATGATTTGTGCAATATGACAGTAGGAATTTTATAATTTGACCTTTTGACACCCTAATCTTAAGTTGTTGAAGAATATGTAATCTGTGTTGAGATAAACTTATATTTCAAATTTTATACATCGGGAACACTTTTCCGAAAAGGGAGTTAAAAAAACATACGACCTTATAGGCGGGGAATGGAAGCTTACCGGCGAGGAAGCATTAGAGCCTATGAAGGGGTAGAAAATAAACTCATGAAAACTACTTCTCCAAAGTGCATAAAGCCTCCCTCCGCTCCCATATCAGTTCTCCGCTTATGGCATTGACGGCAATTAATTCTTCGCTCTTAAGGCTTTGTGCTGCTTCATCTTCTCCGGCGTAGAAACGCCAGACCGGTACAATGAGCAGTTCCCCTTCGGAAGAAATAACCGACAGGTATTCCAGACAAATCTTTTTAACAGATAGCGGCTCTTCTTGTATCGGAATCCGGTCTATCTGTTTTTGTAGGACGTTCACGGCTTCACTCACCGACAAAATAGGCTTCTCCAATCCGATTTCTTCTTCTGCAAAAAGGCTTCCCCGGATTTTTACGGGAAACGGGCTGTCGTTTCCTGTTACTGTACTGAAATCATGCCAGACTGTCACGGGCATCCCATCCAGCATCTTTTTGAATACGGCTTTTATATAAGTTTTGCCGTCCTCCGTCTCACAAAGATGGATAAAGCTGCATATGTAGCTGCCGTTTTTATCTATGGAGCCGATATCATACAGTCCGAGCTGTTCTATCTCGTTCGGAGATACAGCCTGAAATGCTTTTTCCAAAAGCAGCATATTCTCTGCGTCCATTATATCCTTCCGAATCACTACCGGAAATACCTGTTTGACAGGAGAAGAGATACCGGCGCTGGTGTTTTCATGGTTTAAAACCTCTTCGTCCGGTATTTCGGAGTGGGTAATTTGATATATCCAGGCGGCTCCCATGGGCGTCACAAATTCCCATGCATCTGTTTCCGGATAATACACGGCAGCTTCCAGAACATCCCAGCTTTCTGCGGGATGCATTTCTGTAAACAAATCTGTCCGGTGTTCCTCTGTAAAGGGCACCGGTATATACCGATAACAGCTCACTTCCCCGATTCCCTCTGAATGCACCTGTGCATCAATCATGATTTTTCTTCCGTCGGCGCCCTCTATTACTTGTGTGATGGTTTCGCCTGTATATTCAGCCGGCGTTTCATTATCCGGGGCAGATAGAATGGTTTCTGTATTTTCTTCCGTTACGATGTCGGTATCAGCCGTTATCAGTCCGTCAGACGTATTGGAAAAATGTTGTTTTGTATCGTCCGTCTGTCTGCTGCATCCCGTTAAAGCCATCGTCAATAACAAAACTGTCAGAAAAGAAGAACATCTGCCCAAGCCGTTTTTTATCATACCGTTTCTCTCCTTTTAAAATATTTTATTGCCATTACTTTGCTGCAGGGTAACCCTCGCGCAGTCCTATTAGTACTTCATAATGGATTCTGTCAAAGCAGTAGGGAATCTTGTGTTCAAAATCAATTATCTGCAAAAGTGCAAAGTCGGATATTTCTCCGTCAGGGAGACAGTACTCGCTGTTTTCTTCACAGAATGCGGCGCCGCTGCCTGTATATTCCGCCAATGTTTTTATAACAGGCAGTTCCTGCTCAGGATAAAGCCCTTCGCTTTCATACCGTGCGTTCAGTTCTTCGTACCGCCGGCTTTCCGACTGGCTAAGCTCTCTGCTGAATCCGCCGCCGGTTTCCAGATTTGACGCGCAGTAAGCCAGATAAATCCGTTCAACCTCCGCATCGGTCATAGCCGCCATGCGGCTTTCCCAATCTCCTCTGGCAAGAATCCGCTCCTGATTTGTTTGATAGATGCTGTAGGTCATTTTGTGGTTAAAATCAATAATCTGCAAAAGCTCTTCATCGCTCAGCGAACCTTCCGGAAGGTAAATGGTTCTTGTGGACGCATCAATCGCCACGCCCAGCCCGCTGTAAGAAGCTGCGTCTGAGAGGACGGTTAAAGCGCCGTCCGGAAATAAGCCGTTCCTTTCGTATTCTTCTGTCAGTACGCGATAGCGATTTGCTTCCTCTGCCGTAAACGGACGATTCAGGCTGTTTGTCTCGCCGGCGTCAGCCAGTTGATAGAATTTTTCTATTTCCTGTTTTTGCATATTTTCCATACGCTGTCTGTACAGACTGATAATGCCTGCTGCGGCAGCGGTGGTTCCGCATATCAGGCAGCAGATAATGGCGGCGGCAGCCGCTTTTGGCAGCCGGAATAAGCCCGCCTTTTTTCTTGCCGGAAGGTTTTGTTTCTCAGCCGCTTCTTTGTGTATCTGCGCAAAAGCTGCATTCGCTTTTTTCCATACGGTTTCAGGAATTTCCAAATTCTGATGTAAAATATCTTCGTGTTGATTATGCATTGACTTATCCTCCTTCAATATGCCTTTTTATGGCGCGTTGTAATATTTTGTCAATTGTTCCCTGCCTCTGGAAAGCCTTGTCCGCACCGTACTGTCCGTAAGCCCCAGTATCTTTGCAATCTCTTTTGTGCGAAAACCCTCGGCGTAAAACAAAATCAGTACAATACGGTATTTCTCGTCAATGGATGACAATGCCTCACGCCATTCCAGATTGGAGGGATTCTCTTTACTCACACTTTCAGGCAGCTTGTCCGTATAGGTAATCCGCCGGTTGCTTCTGATGATACGATAGCAATTATGGATTAAAATTCTTGTCATCCAAGTTTTAAAATACTGATTCACTTTTAATTCATTTAATTTTTCCCAACAGATAAGCAAGGTATCTTGAATGGCGTCTGCCACATCCTCGTCATTCATCAAAATTGCTTTTGCCGTGCGGTACATGCTTTGCATCTGTGACTTTATCAATTCTGTAAATGCGTCGGGATTTTTCATTTTGGCTTTTTGAATAAGTATTTCATCTGTCATTTTATTTACAAAGATTCCCTCCTTTGGATAGCTTTTGTGAAATAGGAGCTCCACATTCCGTCTTTCATACAATAGATGTTTCAAAGTCTGAAAAAGTCTCATGCATAACAAAAAAATTTGTTTTTTTTAATATAACACAGCATATTCACTTCTTGCTATTTTCCGGACATCTGTTATGATGGAAATAGGCGGCGGAGTCCATATGGAATCACGCATGGAAAGGAGTTTTATGCGGATGAAAACAGTGGTAATATATTATTCACAGACAGGTTTTACCAAGCGGTATGCAGAGTGGCTTGCGGAAGCGGCGGGCGCTGACTGCTTTGATTTGGCAAAGGCAAAAAAGAAGAATCTGGATGGCTATGAGGCGGTTGTCTTTGGAAGCTGGGCGTGCGCGGGCGGCGTTAGCAAGCTTGGCTGGTTTAAAAATAAGGCGGCTAAATGGGCGGACAAGAAGCTGCTTGCCTTTTGCGTGGGTGCAAGCCCCATGGAAAGTCCGGAAGTGGAAAAGGCGCTAAAGCAGAATTTCGGAGTGCCCGAATTGCAGCGCGTAAACGCATTCTACTGCCCGGGCGGACTGAATTATGAAAAAATGCCGGCGTCGTCGCGGCTTATGATGAAGCTGCTTGTGAAAACACTTCAGGCGAAAAAGGATAAAACCAAAGAAGAGCAGGAAATGGTAAAAATGATTTCTGCTTCCTATGATATTGCAGACAAAAAATACATAGAACCCATTCTGGAATGTCTGAAAAAGTAAACGGCGGTTATGTGTAGGCGCGCTTAAGGCGGGGGAAAGTCCCTTGCGTAAAAGAGTTGACTTTTTAGGGAAAAAGTATAATAATGGATAAAAATAATTGTGAGAGGAAGTACAAAGCATGGATAAGAAAAACATTGATTGGGCGAATTTAGGATTTGGATATATGCAGACCGACAAGAGATATGTCTCCAACTTTAAAGGCGGGGCATGGGACGCAGGCGCGCTGGTCGATGATTCCAATATTGTGATGAGTGAATGTGCAGGCGTGCTGCAGTATGCCCAGACAATATTTGAAGGTCTGAAGGCATATACCACGGATGACGGGCATATCGTTACCTTCCGCCCTGATTTGAATGCAGAAAGAATGGAACAGTCTGCAAAGCGGCTTGAGATGCCGGTGTTTGACAAGAGCAGGTTTGTAGAGGCAGTGGAGCAGGTAGTCAGTGCGAATGCGGCTTACGTGCCGCCTTACGGTTCCGGTGCGACGCTCTATATCAGACCGTACATGTTTGGCATCAGTCCGGTTATCGGCGTAAAACCCGCTGAGGAGTACCAGTTCAGAGTGTTCTGCACGCCCGTGGGACCGTATTTTAAAGGCGGGGTAAAGCCTCTCACCATCAAAATCAGCGATTTCGACCGTGCGGCGCCTCACGGCACCGGCAATATCAAAGCCGGTCTGAATTATGCCATGAGCCTCCATGCGATAGTGACGGCGCATGAGGAGGGCTATGATGAAAATATGTATCTTGACCCGGGCACCCGCACCAAGGTGGAGGAGACCGGCGGCGCCAATTTCCTTTTTGTGACCAAGGACGGTAAAGTGGTAACGCCCAAGTCCGACAGCATCCTGCCCTCTATTACAAGGCGCTCTCTGGTGCATGTTGCCAAGGAATACTTAGGGCTTACGGTAGAGGAGAGAGAGGTCTATAAGGACGAGCTTACGGATATGGCGGAGTGTGGTTTGTGCGGTACGGCAGCCGTTATCTCTCCCGTTGGCAAAATTGTGGACCATGGCAGGGAAATCTGCATGGAGAGCGGCATGAGCGAGATGGGACCTGTCACGAAGAAGCTCTACGATACGCTGACAGGCATCCAGATGGGACGCATAGAAGCGCCTAAGGGCTGGATTCATGTGATTATGTAAGCGGCAGAATATTCCCTGCGGTGTGTTGGAAAGCGCCGCAGGGATTTTTGTTCGATAAGGCTTTAACACCGAAATCAAATTGCGTTCCGGCTAAAAGGAGGTTATAATGGAATCAAAATATAAGTTTATAGCGCAGGATATGGAAACCATGAATAGAACGATGTTTGAGACTTCAGGGATTCGGAGAATCGAGGAAAGCTTTCAGGATGATGTTTTATGTCTGGGGCAGTTGAAAACGTTATTTGGAGAGCCGTTGTATATCACGGATGATTTGGAAGACCAATTTGCGTACTGCATTCTGGCGCTGACAGAGGAAGGAAAAGAAATTTATCTTCATGTTTACGGTGGTTCAACAGGTCCTGCGATTGGCGGAAAACAGGATAAAGACAGCAGGGATGCCGCCGATGCCCTTGCAAAGATGATTGTGCAGGCGCACCCCTCTGATTATGAATATGAAGGTTATTACTGGGACGGTCCCACCGTTGTGCGGGAGGGTATCCGCAACGGTGTTCCATACCGGCAGGAAGAGGAGCTTGCTATGCCGATAGAGGAACGGAAACGGCTGTATGAGGAAAAAGATGAAGAAAAACCGTAGATTACAAATTGCTATCAAACGTTTTGGCGTGGCGCTGCTTTTGGCAGCGCTGTTTTCCCTCTGCGCCTGCGGCAAAAAAGGCTCGGGTACGACCGTGGTTCTGACTACGGGGCTTGCAGGCGACGAGATTTTCAGGATAGAAAACAAATCCTGCAGACTGCCGGAAATCATGGTGTATCTGACGACTACCCAGAATCAGTATGAGGAAGTATACGGAGAAGGAATATGGGAAGTAAATCTGGAGGGCGTGACATTAGAGGAAAATGTCAAAGAGATGGCGCTTGCCAGAATTGCCCAGATTAAGACCTTGAATTTGATGGCGGAAGAAAAGGGAGTGACGCTTGACGAGGATGAGCAGCGGCGGGTGAAGCTTGCAGCGGAGGAGTATTATAGCTCGCTGAACGAGACCGAGATAGAAAAGATGGGTGTGACGCCGGAGGTGATAGAACAGCTCTATGCGGAGTATGCGCTTGCAGAAAAGGTGTACCGTCATATTATACAGGATATCAATCTGGAAATCAGTGACGATGAGGCAAGGACGATTACGGTGTCACATATTTTGATTAAAACCTATATGCTGGACGGCAGGGGGGAACGAATTACGTATACGGAGCAGGCGAAGGAGGCGGCTTATGCAAGGGCGTGCGAGGTGCTTGCACTTGCAACAGACGGCGAGCATGATTTTGAGAGCCTGATTACACAGTATAGCGAGGACCCGGTTGCCACCTATTCCTTTCGGAAGGGAGAGAAGGAGGCGGAGTTTGAGAACGCAGCATTTAATCTTGGCACCGATGAAATCAGCGGCATTGTGGAGGACGCCTGCGGCTATCATATCATAAAATGCCTCAATACCTTTAATCAGGAAGAAACCGACCAGAATAAGCTGCTGATTGTGGAGGAGAGGAAAAAGGAAGTATTTGGGGAAGAATACGATGTCTTTGTGGAAACACTGACGCGAAAGCTGAATGATAAGGTTTGGGAGGAGGTAAGCTTTATCCATGATGAAAATGTAAAGACCGTCAATTTTTTTGATATTTATGACAGTTACTTTCCTGATATGTAATGGACAGCTATGGTTTATAAAAATTTTAGAATTGAAAAAAGCCCGAAAAATGTACGTTTTTCACATACTATTAGCACTTGCCGAAGGTGAGTGCTAATTTTGTATTGACTTTTTTTCCCCGTGGACTTACACTGTATTTTAAGTAAAAGCCGGAAAGTCATATAGCGGCGGGCAAAACAAAACGAAGAAAAGGGAGTGGAATTTATGGCAGTAAAAAAAGGCAGTTTGTCAATCAACAGCGATAATATTTTTCCGATTATTAAGAAGTGGTTGTATTCAGACCATGACATTTTCTACAGAGAGATGATTTCTAACGGCTGTGATGCCATCACCAAGCTGCAGCGGCTGGATATGATGGGAGAATATGCGCTGCCGGACGGCTACAAGGCAAAAATTGATGTAGTAGTGGACCCGGAAAAGAAAACACTGTCCTTTACGGACAATGGTCTTGGTATGACGGCAGAAGAAGTAGAGGAGTATATCAATCAGATTGCGTTTTCGGGTGCAACGGATTTTATTGAAAAATATAAGGACAAGGGCAGTGCGGAACAGATTATCGGACACTTTGGACTGGGCTTTTATTCGGCGTTTATGGTGGCGGATGAGGTGCATATTGACACGCTTTCCTACAAGGAGGGAGCGGTGCCGGTTCATTGGGAGTGCGACGGCGGTACGGAATTTTCGATGGAAGACGGGGAGAGAACCGAGGTAGGTACGACAATTACCCTGTTTTTGATGGAGGATTGTCTGGAGTTCTGTAATGAGTACAGGGCGAGGGAGGTTATTAAGAAGTATTGTTCCTTTATGCCTACCGAAATCTACTTAAGCAAAGCGGGAAATACGGAAACCCAGACTATCAATGCAGAAGAAAAGCTGGATACGGATACCGTGATAGAGACGATTCAGTCAGAGAAGGAAGACGAGCCGGAAAAGCTGAAGATTGCAAAGCGTCCGGAGCTTTTAAATGATACGACACCTCTGTGGACGAAAAATCCCAGCGAGTGTACGAAGGAAGATTATCTTGCTTTTTACCGCAAGGTACTTCAGGATTACAAGGAGCCGTTGTTCTGGATACACCTGAATATGGATTATCCGTTTAACTTAAAGGGCATACTCTATTTCCCCAAAATCAACATGGAGTATGAGTCTATCGAAGGGACAATCAAGCTCTACAACAATCAGGTGTTTATCGCAGACAATATCAAAGAGGTTATCCCTGAATTTTTGATGCTGTTAAAGGGTGTGATAGACTGTCCGGATTTGCCGCTGAATGTTTCCAGAAGCGCGCTGCAGAACGATGGATTTGTAAAAAAGATTTCCGATTACATCAGCAAGCGAGTGGCGGATAAGCTGGCGGGCATGTGCAAGACGGAAAAGGAAGAATATGAAAAATATTGGGATGATATCAGCCCGTTTATCAAATTCGGCTGCCTGAAGGATGATAAGTTCTGCGAGAAGATGACGGACTACATTCTCTTTAAAAACTTAGAGGGCAATTATATGACGCTGCCGGAGTGCCTTGAGGTGAACAAGACGGACCCTGACGAAGTGGATACAGAGGATGGCTCCAAGGCAGAAACTGCAGCGGACGGCGAAGGCGGCAGCGAGACTGCAACGGACGAGGACGGCAACAAGGTGGAGGCTGAAATCGTAGACGACGGCAGCGATGCGGACGGTGCAGAGGATGAAGAGCCGGAGGAGAAGAAGGAAAAGACCATCTACTATGTGACGGATGAGCAACAGCAGAGCCAGTACATCAATATGTTTAAGGCGGCAAAGATGGATGCCGTGATACTGTCACATAATATTGACCAGCCCTTTGTTTCCCAGCTTGAGGCAAAGAACGAGGGCATCAAATTCCAGAGAATCGATGCGGACCTGACGGATACTTTCAAGGCAAAGACCTCCAAGAAGGCAGAGGAGGAGATGAAGGCACAGGCGGAGAGTATCAGCAAAATCATGAAGAAGGTGCTGAAAAAGGAGAAGCTGGAGGTAAAGATTGAGAAGCTGAAAAACAAGAAGATATCCTCCATGATTACCCTGTCCGAGGAAAGCCGCCGTATGCAGGATATGATGAAAATGTATTCTATGAACGGAGCCGGCTTAGGCGACTTTGGAACGGAGGGAGAAACCCTTATTTTAAATGCAAATCATCCGCTGGTACAGTATGTGACGGCGCATCAGGACGATAAGAATGTGCAGATGATATGCGAGCAGCTTTATGATTTGGCAAAACTGCAGCACGCGCCCTTAAGTCCCGAGGATATGACCAAGTTTGTAGCGCGAAGCAACGATATTATGCTGCTGCTTGCCAAATAACTGCGCAAGTTATGCTCGCATGACTTTAGTACCAACGGTAATCAGGGGTTCACTTATGGAGTATACAAGTTACACAATTCGAAACGCTGATTAGCCGGTCCCGAATTGTGCATGTCAGATATTCCATAAGCAGACTCTTAAAAAACGCCGGCACTTAGCTGCCGTCCTTTGGCAGCTTATGTACCGCTGCGTTTTTTACGAAGCGAAAGCGGGTCTGTGTTGGAATATCTGACATGCACAATGACACTTGTATAGATACTATATTTCGTAATCACTGAGAACCATAAAAGGGAAAGGAGCCGCCGCAATGCATGATAAGCTGACACGGAGCGATATTGCGCGCATGGAAGAAGAAATTGAACACAGAAAGCTGGTTCTGCGTCCGCAGCTCTTGGAGCATGTGAAAGAGGCAAGGGCGCACGGCGACCTCAGTGAAAATTTTGAATACCATGCGGCAAAGCGGGAAAAAAACAAAAACGAGAGCCGTATCCGTTTTCTGGAGCGTATGATACGTACTGCCGAAGTGATTTCCGATGCTTCGGCGGAGGACGAAGTGGGCATCAACAATACGGTGACGGTAGAGTTTACAGAAGACGGCAGCATCGAGGTCTTTAAAATCGTGACAACCGTGCGCGGCAATTCGCTGGAGGGGCTTATCAGCAATGAATCACCGTTGGGAAAGGCGCTGCTCGGTCATAAGGAAGGGGATACCGTACATGTGCAGGTAAACGATACGGTTTCGTATGATGTGCGAATCAAAAAGATAGACAATACGGTGGATGACGGCTCCGATAAGCTGAGGAGCTTTTAAGAAAAAACAAAGCCGGCTGCGGGTTGCTGCAGCCGGCTTTTTGCTTTATGATAAGTCCGTTAAAGGTATGATGGTTTAAAGGGCGCGCTCCACAATGCCGAAGCCCAAAGGATAGGGACCTGTGTGTACGCTTATGGTAGCGCCAATCTGGTATATGGGCAGCTCCTGCGGCGTAAGGGGGGAGCTGTTTTTTAATCTGCTGTTGATAACGGACAGCGCCAGCGCCTTAAATTCTTCTGCCTCCGCCCTGTCGTACCCAAACCCGATGTCAAGGCTGTAGGAGTGGATATCCTTTCCGGTCTCTTTCAGATAGTCTAACAGGAGCTCAATCACCTTTTCCATGGATTTGCTGCGGCTTCTGGTGATGCCGGAAGGGAAAATTTCCCCCTCCTTCAAGGTGATAAGCGGCTTGATGCCAAGGATGGAACCGGCAAGACCGGTCAGCTTTCCGATACGTCCGCCATGCTTTAAGTATTCCATATTGCCGACCGTAAAAAAGATTCTGCCGGTTGACTTGATGGCTTCCAGACGCTTTACCGTTGCTTCATAATCCCAGCCTGCTTCCTGCAGTTTGGCAGCCTCCAGTACGTAAATACCCTGCAATACCGTGTTGATGGTGGAGTCGATAACCGTGATTTTGGCAGAAGGGTACGATTCCAGAATCATATCCTTTGCGGTCAGGGCGGACTGCATGGAACCGCTGAATTTGGTGGTGATGCAGATACAGATAATGGGAACCCCGTCCTTTGCCAAAGGCTCGAACACATCTGCATAATCCTGTACGGAGGGCATGGAGGATTTGGGAAAAACCTTGGGATTTTTCACCATTTTCTCATAAAAATCTCTTATGCCGATTTCCTCAATTTCTTTGAAGTAGGTTTGGTTGTCAAAAGAAACATAAAAAGGAACCACTAAAAGATTTTTTTCCTTTGCCAGTTCGGGGGATAAATCACAGGAGCCGTCGGTAATAATCTGATATTTCATAAAAAACCCTTTCTAAAACAATCTGTACAATACTATATTGACGCATTTGTGTTTCTCGTAGAGTATTATAATACATCAGATTAAAAGTGTCCATACCTTTCGTGGTTTTAATAACTACATTCCGTAATTCTGTCGGACTACCTGTTTTTCAAAGCAATGCTGTGTACTTTCAAGAACTCAACTGCGATGTCGGACAGCCTGTATTCCTTGTTTGTGACAAAAGCGCTTGTGACATACATGTACGGGTCGTCAATTTTTTTGATAACCATATCGCCTGCAAGGTCCTTATCGTCGTCCGTCATGGAAACCAGTGCAACGCTGCCGAAGGAGCGCGCCCATTCGATAGCGGTGGTCTTGGGCGAGGTGATAATGGCGATATTGGGGGAAAGAAGCTGGTGCCCAAATGCCGTATTTACAATACTCAGGCAGTCAAAGGGAACAGAGAGGTTGTAGGCATGAAGCTGGCTTATCTTCAGTTTCCCTTTTCCCTCGGAAAGCGGATGTTCCTTTGGAAATACGGCAACAATATCTTCGTGCTCATAAGGATATACGGACAGAGGACCATAACTTGGGATGCCGGAGCGTATCAGACCGATTTCGGTGATGCCGTTTAACACATTGGGAATGACGTATTCGCTGGGAACCTCATACAAATCGTAGTTGACCTTCGGGTGTTTTTCCATGAAGGGGTCAAAAAACTTATGGAGGAAGTAAGGCGAGTTACCGGCAGGTATGGAGATTTTCAACATTTCGGCAAAGCCGGTCTTGCTGTTATTGATATCGTTGCGCAGGCTTTCCTCTATACGGCACATTTCCTTTGCCTTGCGGTAAAACATGCGCCCTGCCTCTGTCAGCTCCAGAGAACGGCTGCCGCGGATGACAAGCTGCGCGCCATAGTTCTTTTCAATATTTTTAAGCTGATTGCTGAGAGAAGGCTGCGCAATCAAAAGCTTGTTGGCTGCGGAAAGAATGCTCCCGCTTTCTACAATGGCAACAAAATTTTTGTAAGAATCTAAAGTCATGGTTTTCCTCATTTCTGCGCTGCTTTGTTGCAGAAAGCCATACATGGCGAAACCATATATAGGCTACGAGTTTGTGGCAAGCAGCGCGCAGGCACAAATCTCGTGATTAAAAAAATTCTCAATCTTTCTCCTTTGGTGTGTAATGTGATAGGTAGTTGCGCAACGTAGTGATTATGCTGTTGTCATTGTGCATATGGTATATTCCACCACAGACCCGCTTTCGCTTCATAAAAAACGCAGCGGTACATAAGCTGCCAAAGGACGGCAGCTAAGTGCCGGCGTTTTTTAAGAGTCTGCTTATGGAATATACCATATGCACAATTCGGGACTGGAAAATCGACGTTTCGCAATCACCTAATGTAATGTGATAGGGTAGCTGGTAATAGAGCGGTATAGATATACTACAAACGCTATATTACCCACGTGATAATAATAATTTTATTATATATTATTTCAATATATAATGCAATTAGATTTTTCGACATAAGGTTTTAAAATTTTCAGGGCTTAGGGAAAGCAAAGGCACAATGTGGGGATACATTGTACCTTTGCTTTTCTTACGCGGAATGAGAGGAAATCATGGATAAATATTATGAGTTGAGAGTATGCGGGCTCACAAGAAAGCTTCCTTTTGTGGATATGGCGGATGGGACGGCGTACGCCAGTTTTGTGGTTATCAGCGATACGGAGTTGATTGAAAAGGCGGGCGGGGCGCTTGCCGGGAAAGCAAACGGTGCGGATATTGTGCTTACCATCGAAGCAAAAGGGATTGCCCTTGCCTATGAAATATCGAGGCGGCTTTCCATGCAGGAATTTGTGGTAGTCAGAAAGAGCGTCAAGCCCTATATCAAGGAGTA
The DNA here is from genome assembly GCA_910578335.1 of uncultured Lachnospiraceae bacterium. Lineage (GTDB taxonomy): Bacteria > Bacillota > Clostridia > Lachnospirales > Lachnospiraceae > Acetatifactor. Next base: position 32,017 of record CAJTPU010000007.1, read on the forward strand.
TTTAAAGGACAGTGTCCATTCCATCACCACCGACGGGGAGCAGCAGATTTTTCTGGACGGGACGGATGCGGACAAGCTGCGCGGAAAGCGGGTCGCCATTGTGGATGACGTGATTTCCAAGGGCGAATCACTGGCGGCGGCGGAGAGGCTGGTCGCGGCGGCAGGCGGCGAGGTCTGTGCAAAGCTTGCCATACTGGCGGAAGGAAAGGCGGCGGAAAGAAGCGATATTACCTATCTGGAAAAACTGCCGCTGTTTCAAAAAGGAGGCGGCGGATATGAAATACTTGCTTAGAAACGTAAACCTTCTGGAGGTAGAGCGCGGGGAAATCATAAAAACGGATATCCTGATGGAAAACGGTGTCTTTGCGCGGATAGAGCCGGATATCAAGCCGGCAGAGATAGAAGACGTCTGCGAGGCGGCAGAGAGGGTGTGCAAAGCGTCAGAACCGGAGGGCAGGGCAGAAGCGTCTGCAGGCGGGGCGGCGTCTAAAGGCGGCACGCTGGAGGCACAGAAGGTGCAGGAAATTTTCTGCGACGGGCTTTTTGCACTGCCGGGGCTGATTGACGCCCATTCCCATGTGGAGCTGAGTATGCTTTCCAGCGCGTCCTTTGCGGAGGCGCTGCTGCAAAAGGGCACCACGGCGGCTGTGTTAGATGCGCACGATGCCGTTAATGTACTGGGTGTGCGCGGCGCGGCATATTTGATGAAAGAAATGGCACATACGCCGCTTACGCCTGTGTGGATGGCTTCGCCCTGTGTGCCCTCCGCGCCGGGATACGAGGACTGCTTCGGGCAGATAGAGCTTGCGGACATCAGAACCATGATTGAAGAATACGGTATGTACGGCATTGCGGAGGCGATGGATTTTCACCGTGTGATAGAAAGAGAAGCTTCTCTTGCTGCGATTCTTGCATATGCAAGAAAAAAGGGGCTCTTCATAGACGGTCACGCGCCCTGCGTGCGGGGGGAAGCACTGGACGACTATATTGCGGCAGGCGTAAGGACGGACCACGAGAGCGTTACCGTGGAAGAAATGCTGGAAAAATATGAAAAAGGCATGTATGTAATTGTGCGCAGAGGGTCCTTGCAAGAGCCGGCAAGTGCGAAGGAGCTGCTTGAGAAGGTGGGGGAGACGGAGCGTGTGCTTCTGTCCACTGACGGCTGCATTACCGTGCAGGATATGCTGGCGCACGGGCATATGAATTACGCTCTCGCCCAGCTTGTAGCGGAAGGCGTGGAGCCCATGCGTGCCGTCAGAATGGCGACGCTCTATCCGGCAAAAGCCTACGGCTTATCCCATATGGGTTCCGTGGCGGTGGGAAAAAAGGCGGATTTGCTGCTGGTAAAGGATTTGCGGGATTTTGAAGCAGTCTCCGTGTATGTGGACGGTATGCCTCTTTGGCCCGCCTACGAGAGGGAGGCTTTTCCCGAGGAGGTTATCCATTCCCTGCATCACAGAGTTTTTGTAAAGCAGGATATGGAGATAGCGGTTCCGGAGGGAGCAAAAGAGGTGCAGGCGGTGGTGCTTGCCATTGTGGACGGCACGCTGGAGACCAGAAAAGAAGAAAAAATACTGCGTTCGGAGGCGGATAAATTATGCCTGCCGGCGGATATCCTATACTGTGCGGTAGCGGACCGCTACAGAAAAGAAGGGAGCGTCGGAACGGGGCTTGTGTGCGGCGCCGGCGCCTTTCGCGGAGCGGTGGCGGGCTCCATTGCACAGGATACCCAGAATCTGATAGGGCTTGGAAGTGACGGGGAGGATATTTGTCTCGCCATGAACGAGGTGTTAAAAAGACAGGGCGGCGTTGCCTTTGTGCAGGACGGAGAGGTGAAGGCATTTCTGGCGCTGCCGGTTATGGGCATCCTGAGCCAGAAGCCGGCGGCGGATTTTGCAGAGGAGGTACAAAACCTGAATCTTTTGCTGAGAGAGGCGGGAATGACGCTGTCAAATCCGCTGCTTACCTTAAGCCTGCAGATACCGCTGGCAGTTATTCCCGAGCTTGCCATTACGAACAGAGGCTTGCTTGACGTTGCACAAAACAGGTTTATTCCGGTCTGCAGACCGGTTTAGATAGGAAACCAAGGAAAAAGAGAGGACAAGACAAAAATGGAAAAGTTTTTTAAGCTGAAAGAAAACGGTACCAGCGTCAAAATTGAAGTGATTGCGGGTATCACCACCTTTGTTACCATGGCGTATATTATCATGGTAAACCCCAACATGCTGGCGACGCCCTTTGAAGGAACTCCCATGCATGACAAAGTAGTAAACGGCGTGTTCTTTGCCACTTGTATCGCCGCGTTTATCGGCACCTTCCTGATGGGCGTGCTGGCAAAAATGCCTTTTGCGCAGGCGCCGGGCATGGGTATGAATGCGTTTTTCACTTATACGGTTATGCTGGGAATGGGCTACTCCTATCAGGCGGCGCTGGCGATGGTGTTTATCTCGGGTATGCTCTTTATCTTCATTACCCTCTGCTCTTTTAGGGAAAAGGTGGTAATGGCAATTCCCAAAAATATCAAAGTCGCCATATCGGTGGGTATCGGGTTGTTTTTAGCCTTTATCGGCTTCCAGAATGCGGGGCTTGTGGTGCTGAATCAGGATACCATGGTTTCCATGGTGGACTTTTCCACCTACGCAGAGAATCCGCAGGCATGCTTTGGCGCGATTCTTGCCTTCCTTGGCGTCATCCTGACGACGGTGCTCTACAAAAAGAAGGTGACGGGCTCCATCCTAATCAGTATTTTTGTCATTACGATTCTGGGTATTTTTACCGGCAACACGGTGTTTGAAGGCTTTTCCTTCAATTTTGGCGCACAGGCGAAGGATTTTGCAGAGGTTTCTCTTTTTGCCTGCTTTGCCGGTTTCCGCGAGCTGTTTACGGGCAGCAGCATTGGACAGGCGGTTTTAACGCTGATTATGTTGATTATCACCTTCTCCATGGTGGATATGTTTGACACTCTGGGAACCTTGATTGGTACGGCGAAATCTGCCAATATGCTGGATAAGGACGGCAACATTCCCAACGGCAAAAAGAGCCTTTTATGCGACGCCATTGCGACAGTGGGCGGCGCCATGGTGGGTTCCTCGACCGTTACTACTTATGGAGAGTGCATTGCCGGCATCAGCGTAGGCGGACGCACCGGGCTGACTTCTGTTGTGACGGCAGTGTTATTCCTCTTTGCGCTTGTATTTGCGCCTTTTGTGGGAGTCGTACCGAGCTGCGCAACTGCGCCGGCTCTGATTTTTATCGGCGGTCTGCTGCTGGGTGCCATCAAGGACATGGAATTTGACGATATGAGCGAGGCGATTCCCGCATATCTCACTCTGATTATGATGCCGCTTACCTACTCCATTGCCAACGGCATTGCCATCGGTCTGATTTCTTATACTTTGATTAAATTATTTACAGGTAAAGTAAAAGAGTTGAATGTACTGACGGTGATACTGTCCGTGTTGTTTATTATCAGGTACGCGATGATTTCCCTGTAATGCAGAAAACGCAGTAAAGAAAGCATCAATACAAAAAGATTCTTGGAAGGACGTCTGTGGACGTTTGGAAAAGAATCTTTTTTTGTGTGCGGAAACATATTTATCGGAGCAAAAATACCCTGTTTTTCATTTGTACTCCGTGCCTTCCCGAAGTAAATGAGAATACGTTTACTCTTATAAATGTGAAAAAAGTATGAAAAGAATACATAATCAACTAATTAATTAACAAAAATTAACTAAAAAAATTGTGCAAAGTGTTTAAAACGCAAAAAATATATTGACTTTTGATGTGCAGAATGTTATTTTTGCATTAAGAAAACGTTTACCCAATCCGGACAAAAATTTTTTTAAGCAGGTGCAATATGTTAGAAAGGAAAAGTATGAAAAGAAATCGTTTGATTGCATGGATTATGATAGGGGCTTTGACGACCGGTATGACGGGCTGCGGCGCTGCAAAAGATGCCGGCGTTGCATCAAGCCTGCAAATGCAGGATTGGGAAAGGGGCACGCAGCCGGCGCTATATACGGATTATGAAGTTTATCTTTCCACAGCAGGTACGGCAGGGGAAGCCTCCGCCGTGCTTGAGATAGCAGCGGCTGATTTTGTGTCTGAGGAAGAATCCGGCGCCTATTTGTCCTCTTATATGGGAGAGGACGGCTGTCTGTACTGGGATACGGCAGGCGGCAGCGTTACGTGGGAATTCGATGTGGCGGAGGAGGGGCTTTATAACCTTGCGCTTACATATTGCGGTATTTCGGGAAAGAACTATGATATTGTACTGGACGTGCTGCTGGACGGCGAAATTCCTTTTGAAAACGCAAAAAATGTAAGCTTGCGCAGGTTGTTTCTGGATGAAACCTATTTTGGAATGGCGGATAATGCCTTTGCAAAAGACGCAAGGGGCGGCGATGTCAGACCTGCTCTGATGGAGCAGTACGAATGGCAGACGGAATGGCTTACGGATTCTGCAACGGTATATCCGGGTCCTTTGCAGTTTTATCTTACAGAGGGGCGGCATACAGTCACCCTTATGTTGAAAGAGGAAAGTGTGGCGCTTAAAGCATTGCACTTTGGGCATGCGGATAAAGCGGCGGCTTATGAGGAGGTGCTGCAGGGATGGATGGCGGAAGGCGCTGCGGACAGCAGCGGATACTATGCGGAGTACGAGGCAGAGAAGAGTTATTTAAAAAACGACATTACTCTTTTTGCTACCTATGATACGGCGAATGTCCACGTGACGCCCTCCAGTGCGAGCGCAGTATATTACAATACCATCGGTAAGAACACCTGGAAGGAAGTGGGACAGGAAATTACATGGGAGTTTGAAGTGCCGCAGGATGGTTTTTATTACATTGCCTTCAAGGTAAAGCAGAATGAAAAAAGCAATGCTTACTCTGTCAGGGAGGTAAGTATTGACGGTTCCGTCCTTTGTGAGGAGATGGCAGGACAGAAATTTCCCTACCAGTCAGGCTGGTATGTGAAGGAACTTACGGCGGATGGGGAGCCGATAAAGATATATCTGACGGCGGGGCGTCATGTGCTGGGTATGAAAGCGGACATGGACGAAGAGCTGGCGGAGGTGCTGCGGGGCGTGGAAGCGGTGACAAAGGAGCTTCAGCACTGGTACAGGGAAATTATCAAGGTCACCGGATTTAATGCGGATGACACCAGAATCACCATTGATTTAAACCGTGATTTTGATTTGGAAAAGAACATTCCGGGACTGCTGGAAGGACTGCAGGACTGCAAGGAAAGACTGGAATATTATTATAGCGTTTTAGAGGGCATGGAGGGGCTTTCCGGCGCAGGCGCTTCCACACTGAAAGAGATGGCGGAGACGCTTAAGGATTTTCTGAAGAGACCGGGAAAAATAGCAAAGCGGATTGAAACCTTCAGGAGCAATATCAGCAATCTTGCCACATGGAGGATTGACATGCAGGCGCAGCCGCTTACCATGGATAAGTTTATGGTATATTCGCCCGATATGGATAAGCCTAAGGTGGGAGGCGGAGCGTGGAAGCAGCTTGTTTACCGCTTTTCCATGTTTCTCAATTCTTTTGCCGGCGAGACAAATGCCATTTCGGGAAGCGGAGCGGAAGCGGGTGGCGATAAGAAGCTGCGCATCTGGATTAGCACGGCGGATATCACGACCACGGGAGCGTCCTCCGGCAGAGACCAGGCAATCCTTTTGAAGAAACTGATAGACGAGTCCTTTTCCGTACAGACCGGAGTTCCTGTGGAGGTGAGTCTTGTAAGCGGCTCCGACACACTGGTTCAGGCGGTGCTTGCAGGCGAGGGACCGGATGTGGCGCTGTTTACCTCAGTGGATACGCCTGTCAATCTGGCAATGAGGGGTGCGCTGTTAGACTTGAGCAGGTATGACGATTTTGAGGAGGTAATTGGACAGTTTACTCCAAGTGCGGTGACGCCTTTCTGGTATAAGGATGGCTGCTATGCCTTTCCGGAGACGCAGAATTTTAACGTCCTGTTCTACCGCACGGATATCTATGAAGAGCTTGGGCTTTGCCCGCCTGCCACATGGGATGAATTTTATGAGCAGGTGATTCTTCTGGCAAATGAAAATTATATGGTAGGCGTGCCGCAGAACCAGAATATTTTTGAGACCTTTTTGTATCAGCAGGGAGGGCACTTTTACAGCGGGGATATGAGCAGCTCCATGTTTCACACGGGCGAGGCGCTGTCAGCCTTTGACGGTTGGACGGGTTTATATACCAAATACAGTCTTTCTCTTGTATTTGACTTTTTCAACCGGTTCAGAAGCGGAGAGATGGCGCTGGCGATTGAGCCCTACAATCAGGTGAATTATCTGTATTCTGCGGCGCCGGAGCTGAACGGTTTGTGGGATATTGCGGTGATGCCGGGGACTCCCTGTGAAGATGGCATCAATTATGTGGAAACTTCAACCTCCACCGGGGCGATTGCGTTGGCGGATACGGCGTACCCCGACGAAGCCTATGCATTTTTAAAATGGTGGGTGAGCGCGGAAACACAGAGTGATTTCGGCGTGCAGGTAGAGCAGACGCTCGGTGTAGCGGCGCGGTACGGGACAGCCAATCTGGCGGCATTTGAAAATCTTCCGTGGAACAGCGCGCAGGCGGAGGTCATCCGCAGACAGCGAGAGAATACGGTAGCGGTGGAGCAGATTCCGGGAAGCTATTATATCGCCCGCAATCTGGCGTTCGCCTTCAGGGGCGTTGTGTACGGCAACAGCAACCTGCGGGAAACGCTGTACAAATACAATATTGAAATCAATAAGGAACTGCAGCGCAAGCAGAAGGAATTTAACTATTAAGACAGAGAGGCAGCGGGTATCTATGAGCGGAAAAAAAACAAAAAAAGGCAGCATAAGAAAATGGTTTCGGTCACAGGGCTCCAGCCTGATATTTCTGGCGCCTTTTACGATTCTGTTTGTCTTGTTTACCATCTTGCCGATTGCGGCAGCAATCGTGCTGAGCTTTACGTATTTTAATATGCTGAGCGCGCCTACGTTTGTCGGCTTTGACAATTATATCAGAATGTTTTTTGACGACGACGTGTTTCTGATTGCGTTAAAGAATACTGCCATTTTCGCCATGATAACGGGTCCTATCAGCTATATCCTGAGTTTTATGGTGGCGTGGCTGATTAATGAGTTCAATCGTTTTGTGAGAACCGTGCTGACGCTGGTATTCTATCTGCCGTCATTGGCGGGCAACGTATATTTTGTCTGGACTTACATTTTTTCCGGCGACAGCTACGGTCTGCTCAATAATCTGCTGACAAAGTTCGGCATTACGGACGACGCTATACAGTGGCTGACGGATACGAAATACATGATGGTAGTGGTGATTGTGGTAATTCTGTGGCTGTCTTTGGGAACGGGCTTTTTATCCTTTGTAGCAGGTTTGCAGTCCATGGACAGGGAGCTTTTTGAGGCGGCGGCAATCGACGGTGTAAAAAACCGGTTTGCGGAGCTTTGGTACGTAACGCTTCCCCAGATGGGCCCTCAGCTTCTGTTTGGCGCAGTTATGCAGATATCGACCTCTTTTGCGGTCGGCTACGAATGCATGAACCTGACGGGCTTTCCCAGCACAGATTATGCGACGCATACGATGGTGCTTCACATACTGGACTTTGGACAGGTCAGGTTTGAGATGGGCTATGCCTGCGCGGTAGCGGTATTCTTGTTTGCCATGATGCTCATCATGTGGAAAGCAGTCAACAAGCTTTTGTCAAAGTGGTCGTAAGGAAAGGGGCAGACACAAATGAAAAGAATTCGGAGAAGTAAAAGAAAAACCCTGAGCCGTTCCAAGGCAGGTACATTTTTCATATTTGCGTTTCTCGCCGTGGCGGGCGCGTTTATGCTGCTTCCCATCATTTATGTGTTGGTGACGGCGTTTAAGCCCTTGAACGAAATACTGGCGTATCCGCCAAAGTTTTTTGTCAGGAATCCCACATGGGCAAATTTCAGCGATTTGATAGAGATTACGCAGGAAACGTGGATTCCCTTTGAGCGTTCGTTGTTTAACAGCCTGTTTATTGCGGTGGCGGGCACGGCGGCATATATCATCATTGCTTCCATGGCGGCGTATCCTCTGGCGAAGAATAAGAGCCGGTACATAGGCGTCTACTATCAGATTGTGGTGCTGGCAATCCTGTTTCGCCCGGAGGTGACGAGGACGCCTTTGTACATCATCATCAGCAAGCTGGGTCTTATCAATACCTACTGGTCCCTGATTTTGCCGGTTATGGCGGGAAGCTTTGGCGTTTTCCTGATGCGGCAGTTTATGATTACGGTGCCAAATGAGATGCTGGAGGCGGCGCGGGTGGATGGCGCCAGTGATTTTGTCTGCTTCTGGAAGCTTATTATGCCGCTGGTGCGCCCCGCGTGGATGACGTTGACGATTTTCACCTTTAAGGACCTTTGGAATACGGGAGAATCACAGTATATCTATGAAGAAGCGCTGAAAACCTTGACGGCGGTTATGCAGTCCATCTCCTCGGCGGGCATTGCGAGAGCCGGAGCGGGCGCGGCGGTGGCGCTAATTATGATGATACCGCCTGTGACTGTCTTTGTTATTTCACAGTCCTCAGTAATGGAAACCATGTCCCAGACCGGTATCAAAGGCTAGGAAATTATGCGGAGAAAAGATATGAGAAAAAACGGAAAACGATTTATTTCGATACTGTGCGGTATGATTTTTTTACTGTCCCCCATGGCGGTGCGGGCGGCGGAAGCGCCGTATCAAACTTATACAATAGATAAATGGGGCAATGCGACGCCGGCTCCGGACGGCTATCTGCCGACGCGGAGCATCGGGGGCGCACAGCTTGGGCTGGGTGATTTCAAGGACGCTTCCGACATGTTTTATTGTGCGGAGTATGGCGAGCTCTATATTGTGGATTCCGGAAACCAGCGGATTGTGGTGCTTGATAAAAACCTGCAGGCAGTGAAATGCTGGGAGAGCCTTACCCTGCAGGATGGCAGCGACTATAGCTTTGTGAATCCGCAGGGAATCTATGCCGCAGGCGAGAAGGTTTATATTGCGGAAATGGGCAGGCAGGAGGTTGTGGTCTGTGACAGGGAAGGGCAGGTAAGCAATATATTCGGCGCGCCGGTATCCTCCCTGCTGCCGGACAATTTTAACTATCAGCCGCACAAGGTGGTGGTGGATGCGACAGGCAGGATTTATGTGTTGAGCAAGGGTGTTTATCAGGGAATTGTCTATTTGGAGCAGGACGGTTCATTTATTAAGTTTTTTGGGGCGAATGAAGTGGAAATGACGCTGAAGCGCAGAGTCCAGAAGGTATGGAAAAGTATTCTGAGCGACAAGGCGGCGGCAACCATGCAGGCATTTAACCCTATTGAGTACGGCAATCTCTTTCTGGGCGCAGACGGTTATATTTATGCTACGGCAGCAGGCAGCGAAAGCAGGGGAGAAAGCACCAACGTACTGACAAAAATAAATCCCCTCGGTATCGATACGCTCCCTTTTAAAAGCAGGCTATCGATACTTTACGGGGATGTCACAGTAGATGAAAGCGGTGTGATAACGCTGATAGAGGCCAATGAGGGGACTATCTATCAGATGGATGAAAACGGAAAGCTAATGTTTACCTTTGGCGGTCTGGGTAATCAGGTGGGGCTCTTCAAAAAGCCGGTATCCATGGTGCAGATAGAAGAAAAAATATATGTGTTGGATGCGGATAAAAACACCATCACGGAGTTTGAACTGACACAGTTCGGAAAGCTTGTGCGGACGGCAATCAATTTGTACAACGAGGGTCTTTATGAGGAGAGCATAGAGCCGTGGCAGGAGGTGGTACGGCGCAATTCCAATTACCTGCTTGCCTATACCGGTCTGGGGAAAGCATATTATCAGCTTGGCGAGTATGACAGGGCGATGTACTATTACCGGCTGGCAAACGACAGGGCAAATTATTCAGACGCCTATAAGGAGGCATCCCTGCAAAGGATGCGGGATTCCTTTGGCACAATCGTGCTGGCAGCGGTACTGATAGCGGCAGCAGCGGTGGTATTTGCAAAGCATCGGAAAAAACGGAAAGGAGCAAACGCATGAATAAGCTGAAGGAGGGCTTTAAGCAGTGCCAATATACCATGTTTCATCCGGTCAACGGCTTTGACAGGGTGAAATGGAACAATGAGGGAAGCCTGCCCGTCTGCTGTATCATTCTGGCAGCCTTCTTTCTGGTGAATGTGTTTGACGAGGTGCTCACGGGTTTTATCTTTAACACGACAAATCCCGACAAGATTTCAGTGCCGTCCATTTTTCTCATTACCATGGGAGGCTTTGCTATCTGCTATGTGGCAAACTGGGCGGTGAGCTCGCTTATGTTTACGGAGGGAAAGAGCCGTCACATTTTTATCATGCTTACCTATACGCTGGTTCCTTACACGGTGTTTGAACTGATTTATATCATAGCGACGAACTTTGTAAACAACGAGATGAATGCATTTCTGGAGGCAATCCGCTTTATCGGGCTTTTGTGGAGCTTTTTGATTCTGCTTTTAGGAGAGTACTACGTACATCAGCTTACTTTTTTACAGGTGGTTTTAAACCTTTTTCTGACAGCGGCTGGCATTGTGGTAATTTTGTTTTTGCTGCTGTTGGGGTACAGTCTGGTACAGCAGATATACGTGTTTTTGGTGACAATATACAACGAAATTGCCTTTCGGCTTTGATGGAAGAAGGCGTGTCAGGGCACGCAGATGGGAGCAAGGATGAAAAAAATAGAAAAGATATTCTGCCTGCTGCTTTCAGGCATTCTGCTAACAACGGCAGGCTGCGGACAGCAAAATAGGACGTCTGTTCCGGATGCCTTTGATGAAGAAGAGGCAATCGATTATACGGAAGGGTTTTTACCCGCGGCGTCGGCGGAAGGACTGGTTAAAATCGACGAAAATGCACGCTTTATTCTGTATGCGGATTTGAGCAGCGGGGAGATGGCTGTAGAGGACAAACAGGAAGGGCGCACATGGTATTCCAACCCTGTGGATAAGCGGGAAGACGGGCTTGCCAGCGGGTTTAACAAAAACGCGCTTCTCTCCGTGGTGACGGTGAAATACAGCACGGAGCGCAGCGTGTCCATGTCATGCGGCGGCTATATGTCAAGCGTTGCAAAGGATGGGATGACATACCGCATGGAGGAGGACGGCTCCATCATCTTTCTCTTTGATTTTCCCAATGAGGAATTTCGGATTCCGGTGCGGTATGCGCTCAGGGAGGATGGGTTTAGCGCGAGGATTCTGGCGGATGGCATTTTAGAATATGGCACAAATAAGATTGACAGCATAGATTTTCTGCCCTTTTTTGGCGCAGGCGGCAGGGAGGCGGAGGGGTATATGCTGGTGCCGGACGGCAGCGGCGCCCTGATTTATTATAACAACGCAAAGACGGCGGCGAATACGTATCAAAAGACGCTCTACGGTTTTGACAATGGTACAAGCGACAAGCAGGCTGCCGAAACCACTATCACACTCTCGCAAAACCAGTATCTTCCCCTGTTTGGCGTACATCAGAACGATGGCGGCTTTCTGGCGATTATCACCGGAGGGGATGGCAGGGGGGCAGTCAATGCTGATGTGGCAGGGAAATATACCCTGTATAACACGGTCTGGAGCACATACTCCTACAGATTGACCGGAACGGTGATACAGGTGCAGAAGGACGGTACACAAAAGGCGGTGGGTATCGGGGAGAAATCGCCGGAGACCTGGCAGGATTTTGAGGTAAGCTACCTGTTTTTAGAGGATGGCAGGGCTGAATATGCAGATATGGCGGCGTGCTACAGGGAGTACCTGATTGCGGGGAGCGGTCTTGTAAAGCGCACGGAGGAGTTGGAAAGCATCCCGCTTTATCTGGAGCTTTACGGTTACATTGAAAAGACAAAGTCCTTTTTGGGAATTCCGAGGGAGACGAAAATTGCTATGACAACCGTAGCGGATGCCGAGGAAATTCTGGATGCGGCGGCAGCGGAGGGGATAGAAAATATTGTCCTTAAGTACAATTACTGGATGAGTAACAGTTATTACGGAAAAATTCCCACACATGCCAAAGCAGAGAAGAAGGTAGGGAGCAGAAAGGCGTTTTTAGCGCTGCAGGAGCGGCTTGCGCAGAATGGCGGCGGTCTGTATCTGTCGGCGGATTTGATGAATGTGTATAAGCTGGGAAGAGGGGTAAGCCGGTACCGCGATGTGCTGCAGTCGGTGGCAAATACGGCACAGAGGCAGTACGAGTACAGGCTGAATATAGCGACAGTTGACAGCCGCTATGATTCTTGGTATCTGCTAAGACCGGCGGCGCTGCCCGCATTTTATGCGCGCCTTGCGGAGAATATGATAAAGCAGGGATATGGCAATCTGGCATTGGATTCCATCGGTCAGATGTGTTATTCGGAGCTGGGAAGAGGCGGTATGGGGCGCACACAGGCGGCAAGAGTGATTGCAGAGACGGTAAGGGAAGCGGGTGAAAGTATGGATAATCTGCTGCTGACCGGTGCAAACGTGTATGCTGCGGTGTATGCAAGCCATATTTTACAGACGCCGGCAAAAAGCAGCGGCTACGATATAGAGGATGTAAGCATTCCTTTTTACCAGATGGTATTCCACGGTTATATTTCCTATTCGCTTGGCGCCTCCAATTTGACGAGCAATCCGGCGAATATGACGCTTACCTGTATGGAATACGGCGCATATCCTCTGTACGCGCTGGTGGGAGAGAATGTAGATGAGCTGATTGGCTCCAGAACGGACGAGCTGTATTCGGCGGATTACCGTGACTGGATATCCTATATGGGACTGCAGTATGAGGAGTTAAATAAAGTGCTTAGCGGTGTGCAGACGAGTATCATAACGGGACATACAATTTTGTCCGAGGAGGTAAGGAAGGTAACCTACGAAAACGGCAGCATCATCTACGTTAATTACGGTAGTGACGCTGCAGTGGCGGACGGTTTTCAGATTCCGGCAGAGGGCTATTGTCTGGTGCAGGACGGCAGGGTTGTGGTATCGGGAGTTGCGACAGCGTATGCGGAAGGGAGTGGATATTGATGGCAGGAAAACAGAAAAAATCCTCAAAGCTGATTCGCAGGCAGCAGAGGGCAGGTTATCTGTTTGTGCTCCCATGGGTGATAGGGTTTATTATTTTTTTCCTGCAGCCCTTTCTGGAGAGTATATGGTATACCTTAAACGACGTGACAATGGGAACCGGCGGTATGGAAACGAAGTTTGTAGGACTCTATAATTTCAGATATTTGGTTTTAGAGGACAGCAAATTTTTAATGAATCTCTGGACCGTGACGGCGGACATGTTGACGCAGGTAGCCGTATGCACCATTCTGAGTTTGTTTATCGCTGTGGTACTGGTGCAGAATTTTAGAGGAAGAACGGTATACCGTGCTATTTTCTTTCTTCCCATTATCATGACAAGCGGCGTGGTGTATTCCATGGTGGGAAGTGTTGTGGGCTCTCTGGGGCTTAGCGGCACAGGCAATGCTTATATGAACGGCAGCTCTATTGCAGACTTGATGATACGCGGCGGCGTCAGTCAGGAGGTTATCATCTTAATTATGGGAGCCGTAGACAGCATCTATGCCATGATTACCAACTGCGGCGTCCCGATTCTGCTCTATATTTCAGGGCTGCAGAAGATTCCGGAGAGCGCTTACGAGGCGGCAAGAATAGAGGGCGCGGGAAGCTGGGATATTTTTTGGAAAATTACGGTGCCCAAGATATCTCCTATTATCTTCTTAAATATTGTTTACAGTATTGTGGATTCCTGTACGGCTTACGGCAGAAGCGCCGACGGTAATGTCATGATGAAGGCGATTCAGGATATGGGCTTCGGGCAGACGATGAAGTTTGGTATGAGCTCGGCGATGGCGTGGCTGTATTTTATTGTAATTGCTTTTTTCCTTCTGCTGGCGTGGCTGCTTTTGGGGAGAAAGGCAAATAAAATTGAGAATTAGGAGGTGGAAGCGTGAAAAAAGAGACGAAGGAAACGCTTACGCACAGGCTTAAGGTGGTGAAACCTTTTCGGTTTGTCTGGGCAGTTGCAAGGCAGCTCTTTATGCTGGGGCTTGCCTACGTGGTGCTCTATCCGGTTTTATATATGGTAAGCAACGCGTTTAAGCCAGTGGAGCAATATTACGACCCGTCCGTTATCTGGCTTCCCAAAAGCCTGACGTTGGAAAATTTCAAGATTGTGCTGCTCATCATGGATGTGGGAAAAATGCTCTGGAATACCTTTATCATAGAGCTGCTTCCGGCATTGATTTCCACAGTGGTCTGCATGATGGTGGGCTATGGGCTGGCAAGATTTGATTTTAAGGGAAAAAAGCTTGTTTCAGCGGGGGTTATCCTTACCATTATCGTACCGCAGCAGGTAATTTCCACCTCTCTCTACACCAGCTACCGGTACTTTGATTTTTTGGGAATCATCGGATTTCTTCATAAGCTGACGGACGTCATAAATACGCCGAACCTGATAGGGACGGCATGGGTGACGATATTGCCCTCCCTTCTGGGCGTAGGGTTAAAAAGCGGGATTTTTATCTTTATTTACAGGCAGTTTTTTACAGGGCTGCCCAAGGAGCTGCAGGAGGCTGCGGCAATCGACGGCTGCAGTGCGTTTGGTACTTTTACCAGAATTATCGTGCCGACGGCAAAGAACATTGTGATTTCCGTGCTGCTTTTGTCCGTGGTATGGAACTGGAATGACTATTATACGCCTGCTATGTTTATCCGCGTGAAGGATACCATTGCCACGGCGCTGGCGGGCTTCCAGAATAAGCTGGAAAACCTGCACAATATGGGAACGGGTATGGAAAATATACAGACGGCAAATACCCAGATTCAGGCGGCGTGTCTGATTGCCATTGTGCCGCTGATTATTCTGTATCTGTTTTTGCAGAAGCGGTTTTCCGAAGGCATTGAAAATTCCGGTCTGACGGGTATGTAAAAGGAGAATAAGGAGGGTGATACGATGACACTAGGCGCAACTTTATACATCAAAGATACAAAGGAAGCAGTTGTGTTTTATCAGGAGGCTTTTGGGATGACGCTGGGCTACAATGTGAAGAATCCGGATGGGACCTATATGCACGCAGAGCTACAAAAGGATGGACAAACGATTTTTGCCATAAGCGAGCACAACAACGAATGTCTGATTCCTGAAATGCGTAAGCTGGCTGCGTCAAAAACATGCCTGATTACAAGTCTGGGGATTAATTTTGCTACGGAAGGTGAGGTAAGGAAAGCATACGAGTATTTGATGAGAGAAGGCATCGCGCAAAGAGAAATAGGGGAAGTGCCATGGAGTAAATGCAGCGCGGATGTATTGGATAAATATGGAGTGTTCTGGTACATATGTGTATAAACTTGGTACCGGATAAGCACGTTACAACAAATACATTATATTAAAGGAGGATTTGTTATGAAGAAAAGAATGAAGAAGCTGCTTGCCTTGCTGCTGGCGACGTCCATGTGCGTACTGAGCGCCTGTGGAGATAAGCCTGCGTCAAATCCGGACAGTCAGGGGACAACGCCCACGCCGGAAACAGACGGAGGTCCTGTACCGGGCGGAGAGGACACAGAGGGAAAACTTGGTTTTTTAAGCGATGCGGAAGGACTGCCGGAAACCTTGAGCAATCCGGATATTACCATTGTGTACTGGTATAATCAGGACCAGTATGCATACGATACCTCAAAGAACGAGAATGTATACGACCCCATTTTAGAGGCAATTCCATATTTTGAGGAGAAATACGGGGGCAAGGTTAACGTAATTTACGCAGCGTGGGGAGATATGCTGGAAACTGTGCTGGCGCTGCAGAAGGCAGGGGATGCCCCGGACCTTTTCGAGGTATTTGACGAGAGTATGTACAGCGTGATTCTTTCCGGCGTGGTAAGCCCTTTGGATGACCTTACCACGGATGCAGATTACAGCTACTACAAGGTAGATAAGGAGCTGTTTTCATGGAATGGTTCCGTATATGCCATTCCCCTAAAGCCTTATGCTTTCTACATTATGTTTAACAGGGATTTGTTTGACTTAGAGGGCATGAAAGCGCCGGATGAGCTCTTTGCGGAGGGTAACTGGAACTGGAGCACCTTCAGGGATGCCTGCAAGAGTCTGACAAAAACAGTGGATGGCGAGCCTTCTCAGCTTGGTTACGGCTCCTATGAGGATACCATCCTGTCCTTTATGTACGCAAACGGCGGCTCCCTGTTAAATGTGGATACCGTAAACGGCACGGTTACCTCCAATTTGAATTCTGTGGAGAGCCAGAATACGCTGAATTATCTGGTGGAGCTGAAGGACAGCTTTGTATACGGAAACGACATGTGGGGTTGGTTTGACAACGGCACGATGGCAATGATAAGAGGCAAGGAATATCCCGTGGACACGCCCTTTGAGGTAGGTATGGTGCCTTTCCCTACAGGCGACGATTATTCAGGTAAGAATCTGGTGGTATATCCGCAGGGGATGGCAGTTCCTGCCGGAGCAAAAAATCCGGAAGGCGCAGTAGCTTTTATGAGGATTGTCAACGAGCTGCAGAAGGAGGTAGGCGACCAGAAGGAAGCAAACCGCATTGGACAGGAGAACTACGATATGATTTATGCGGACGACGTAGAACTTGTCTATGCCTATGACAAGTGCTTAAACGATATCGGCACCACGATTGCCACAATTGTAAATTATATCAACGACGGTGTGCCTGCGGCGACAATTAACGCCAACATGGAGCCGGAGATTAATTCAAAAATCAATTTGATGCTTGGCAACTAATTGCAGAAACGAGGAAAAAATGGAAAGAGGCGTTTATTTTGACGGGTGGTACAGGGACAATCACTGTTACCACCCCAGCCTCCCCTTTCGCAGTATGCAGATGGTGGAGGATTTGGAAAAATATAAGGCGACCATTTTGGTATGGTCAGCCATGGGAGGGGGCTCTATTTCCCTCCCATATTTAGAAAACGAGGCGTTTGGGGAGCTGGACCCCAGACTGCGCTTTTACGGCTATATGAATGATTCGGAATTTATTGCAGAATGCAATAAGCGCGGTATCAAGGTGATGGGAATCGTCTTTGAGGTGCAGGGCTGGGAGTTTCCGGTGGAGGTATCTGCGGACGGTAAAAGCATGCGGCAGTTTAATGTTATCAGGGACGGAAGCCACAAGGATACCTACGGGCTGAACGAATTTGCCGCGGGAAAGTTTGACGGGCTGTTTCGGACCAGCCTAAAGGATTACTATCCGGATGGTATAAAAAACAGCGACGGAGAGCCGGTGACAGATTTGCAGGAGGAGGTAGCGGCGAGAACTCTGTGGGGCGAGCCCGTCCATGCGCAGTGGGTGGAGGTAAAAAACCATTCCAAAACCTGTTACCAGACCTGCCGCAACAATCCGGTCTGGAGGGATTATTTAAAGCAGATTATGAAGCTGCAGATTGATGCGGGCGTGGCTGGCATCCAGCTTGACGAGGCGGAGCTGCCAATCACCTCCATGGGCGCCGGCGGCTGTTTCTGCAAGGACTGCAAAAAGCAGTTTCGGGAGTACCTAAAGGAGAAGAAGGCGAAAAAGCTGCTTCCGCTTTTTTATGACGGCATCGATTTGGAGCATTTTGATTATCAGGAATATCTGCTCGGGCTGGGCGTGGCGCATCCCAATGAGTCCCCTATGTTCAGGGAGTACTATGAGTTTCAGCTCCGCGCTGTGAAAAAGTATTTTACGGAGCTTGTGGATTATGCGAGAGATTACGCGCGTAGAACACAAAACAGAGAGATTCTGGTATCGGGCAACTTTTTCAACTGTATGCCGGTCTACTATCCCTTTGAAAATACCGTGGATGTGATTATCACCGAGATGGAAAAGACGCTGTTTCGTCAGCCCCATTGGTACCGCTATATCAGCGGCTATTCCAATGAGAAGCCGGTGATTGTGGCGGAAAATCCTTACGGTGGCATTGTGCCCCAGCTTCTTGAGATGCTAAACCGCGGGAAGGGCTATGATTTGTACAGGCTGTTTCTGTTGGAGGCGTCCGTCTACGGCTGCAATATGAGCGTACCCTACGGCGGCTGGATGGGCAATACCATAAAGGATGCGTTCTATCCGCCGAGAGAAGTGACGGAGCAGGTACAGGGCTTTTTGTGCGACTATGATGCATGGTACAGCAAGGACAGCGGCGCAAAAATCATGGTAGCATATTCCTTCCCCAGCTATTACTGGAGGGAAGTGACGAAAACAGGCGGTGCGAACGAGCTGGTGGAGGATGAGAGCATTCTGTTTTATCAGTCCGTGGATATGGACAGCGAGGAGGCTTCCCGTCTGCCGTTCTGGGAGGTTATCAAGCTGATGAGTGAAAAGCAGGCGGTCTACGACGTTCGGATGTTCGGCGACGAGGATGTGCGTCCCGACAGGGTTGGCGCAGAAGACTGGGAGCAGTATGAGCTGATTGTCCTGCCGGAATGCAGCGTGCTTACAAAAAACCAGATGGAAGAGCTGGAAAAATATGCGCAGGCGGGCGGAAAGCTTTTGGTATTCGGTAAAACCGCAGAAAATTGTCCTGCCTTTACAGAGAGGCTCCTGTCTTGCGACAATGTCATTTTCTGTGACAATCCGGAATCCAGAAAAGAGGCAATGGCGCAATTTGAGAAAGTATTCGACGAGCTGAACGAACGGATTGCGCAGGTGAAGGTGACTGTGGCGGATGAGGCGAAGCAGGGCTTTGCAGGCGTGCACTGTCACAAAAACGGCAGCTTTTTTACCATTCATCTTTTAAATTATAATTACGACAATGAAGAGGACAAGGTACTGCCTCTTGCGGGCGTGCGGCTTACGGCGAGGCTTCCCGAACATGCGGGCGCAGTACGGTGTGTGTCCCTTGCGGGCGGCGAGCTGCCCTGCGATATCAAAAAGCAGGACGACATGCTGGAAGTTTTTATACCGGAAATGCCCCTGTATGCAGTAGTAGAAGTAGTATGTGATTAGAGGCAGAAATGCAGATTTTAGGAAAAGGAGCGCGAAGGCGCGGACAGGAGTAAAGATGGAATACAATAAATTAGTGAGCGGCGAGGCGTTAAGCAAGGAGAAATTCTTAACGCCCAGCAAGGAATTTGGCATCATGCCGTTCTGGTTCTGGAACGGCGAGATGAAGTACGAGGAAATTGAATACCAGCTTCGGGAATATAAAGAAAAGGGCTGCCCGGGTCTGTACATCCACGCAAGATTCGGCGTGCGGGAAGAGCTGGGTTACATGAATGAGGACTGGCTGGACAGGGTAAAGTTTACCATCGAGAAGGCGCAGGAGCTGGGGCTGCAGATTTGGGTGTATGACGAGTACAACTGGCCCAGCGGCACTTGCGGACAGACGATAATGAAGGATTATCCGGAGCTTACCAACGTCTATCTGGAGCTGGTGGAGGGCGACCTTCCCGGGCAGTTCTTTACCTTTATGGAGGGAACCGATTCCCGTTACAACGACTTAGAGCAGTCGGAGCCGGTGTATGCCTGTGCAATTAAGCTGGAAGATATGGAGAAGGGCAATTACGAGGTGATTGACCTGATGCCCACCCTTTCCTTTGACAAGGTTATCACGTGGGAGGCGCCGAAGGGACCTTGGAAGCTTTTCTACTTTATTGAGCGGAAGAGCACATGGTATGCGGATGTGCTCAATCCGGAGACCACAAAGAAGTTTCTGGAGTATACACACGAGCGCTACAAGGCGAGTCTTGGGGAGAATTTTTCCAAAGAGGTAAAGGGCTTTTTTACAGATGAACCTGCCATGGACTATTTTGAGGTGGGAAGGAATAATTTTGTCATTCCCTGGACGAAGAAGATGCTTAAGATTTTCAGGGAGCGCAACGGCTATGACTTAAAGAAGGAGCTGCCCAAGTTATTTTTTGACTGCGGCGGCAACACGGAGCAGGTGCGTTATGACTTCTGGAGCACCCTCACGGCACAGTATGAGAAAGCATATTTTAAGCAGATTGCCGATTGGTGTGAAGACAATGACATGGTATTTACGGGGCATTTGCTTTATGAGGAATCCCTGCGCCTGCATGCAAGGGTGGACGGCAACCTCTTTAAGCATCTGCGCCACTTTGATATGACCGGCGTGGACCATTTGTATCCGAGAATCGGCACAAGGGAAATGGAGAACGAGCATGTAGCGCTGAAAATTGCCAGCTCTGCAGCGCATCAGAACGGCAGCGTCCGTCTGGTATCCGAGTCCATGGGCGGCTCTTATTGGGACTGCACCATGGAGCGCATGAAATGGATTGCGGACTGGGAGTATGTGCTGGGGGTCAACCAGTTTATTCCCCACGGGTTCCATTATACCATAGAGGGCGAGCGCAAGAGGGACTGGCCGCCTTCCATGTTCTGCCAGTTTACATGGTGGGAGCAGTACGGGCTCTTCAATGATTACCTGACAAGGATGGGGTATGTGCTTTCCGGCGGCGACCATGTGGCGAAGGTGGCAATCCTCTATCCCATGAACTCCATCTGGGCAAATTATACCTCTCAGGTTCAAGATAAAATCAGCGAGACCATTGAGAATGATTTTAATTACATGGCGGACAGGCTGCTGCGCCTCCATATTGATTTTGATTATATCGACGAGGACGTGCTCTGCGACGAGTGCCGGATAGAAGATGGAAAAATCTGCATCAAGGGCGAAAAATACGAAATGCTGATGCTGCCTCCGTGTACCCATATCAAGGCGAAGACCCTTGACAAAATCGAGGAGTTTGTACGTGACGGCGGCAGGCTGGGCGGAGACGCCCTGCTCCCTTACAAAAGCATTGAAGGGGAAGCGCCGGATTTGGAGAAACGCATCGAAGCGCTTTTCGGCGTGGAGCCTTCCGGTCTGCGGAAAGCCTTTTTAGAGAGTGAGGAAAAAGGACAGACGCTAGTGGAGAGAAGCGTCGGAAAAGGGAAAGTGGTATTTGCCACAGGCTTGGGTTACAAGGCAAACGACGACTGCGGCGGACTTGCGATGCTGGATAAGACCATGCGTGCCTGCGTGACGCCGGAGATTGAGATTGACAGCGAGGAGGTATTTTACCTGCATCGTGTCAAGGACGGAAAGGATATGTTCTTCCTTGTCAATCCCGTGGAGGAAGCGGCGGATATTACCGTCGGCTTTGCAGGCACACACACGCCGGAGGTATGGAATCTGGAGGATGGCAGGATAAAGCAGGCGAAGGTGTACCGCATAGCAGATGGCTGGACGTATTTGGATGTGCATATGGAGCCCTTTGGCTCGGCGCTCTTCTCCTTTGCCGAGGAGCAGGATACGGTACACGCGGTCAAATCCGATATTATGGTGGAAAACATCATAAGGAAGGAAGATGGAAGCGGCAGCGTGAGCGGCTACGGCAGGCTTACAGGCGGCAGCGTAACATTAACCATAGACGGACAGGAGAAGGAGCTTGCAGTTCCCGCAGGGGATATGCTGGCAGAAATCCCGCTGGAGGGTCCCTTTGCTTTTGCTACGGATAAGCCCAATTCCCTCAACACGGATGCGTGGCGGATGCAGTATGCAAAAGCGGATGACGATATAGAGGCAATTACCGGCGGAAAGGCGGACTACAGCGACTGGCTTCCCATGCGCATGGGCGCGTGGGAGATGCAGCTTCCCGTGGAGAGAGACGAGGAAACCTATCCCGTGGATTTGTGGTATGTGACGAAGGTACATGCCGACGTGGTGCCCGAGGATTTGAAGCTGATGATTGACGGCTTTAAGGGCACAGGCTATACCCTGTATGTCAATGGAAGAGAAGTGACGGATACGCCTGTGCGCAGCTATCTGGATGCAGAAATACTCACCGTACCTATGAATACCTATTTTACGGCAGGCGTCAACTGGATTGCCGTGAAGCTCACGGTGACAAAGAAGAGCGACGGCATGACGGATTTGCTGAAAATCATCGGCAGCTTTGCGGTGGAAGAGCGGGACGGCGAAGAGGTTATCGTGCCCATGATAAAAGAAATGGAAGCGGGAGACTGGACGAAAAAGAAGCTTCCTTACTACTCAGGCACGGGTTATTATACCGCGAAGGTAAACCTGACGCCCGAGCAGGCAGGCAAGAAGCTGATGCTCTCCGCCGAAATCGGAAGGGATGTGCTGCTTGTTTCGGTCAATGGGCAGCCGGTGAAAACCTGCCTGTGGAAGCCTTACGCGGCAGACATCAGCGCGTATGTAAAGGCGGGCGAAAACGAGATTACGCTGGGGGTAGTCAACACCCTGATGAATCTTTTAGAGTCCACCAGAAATCCTTCCGGATTGTTTGCGGCAAAGATTACCCCTTACGATAAGTATGAGATTCCCTTTTAAGGAGGCGGCATGGAAAAAACAAAGAAAATTCTGATAGATACGGATATAGGCGGCGATGTGGACGACGCCCTTGCCCTGGCGCTTGCCCTAAACAGTCCTGAGCTTGAGATTGTGGGCATCACCAATGTGTATCTGGCAAACGAATGGCGCGCCGGCGTGACAAAGCATATGCTTAAGGTGTACGGCAGGGAGGATATCCCTGTCCGCACCGGTGCAGAAAAGCCGCTGATTGGCTGGTGGGATGAAAACTGCATCCCAAACAGCTCCAAGACGGCGGCGCCTGTGGATGAGGAAGAAAGCGCCGCCGCCTGTGACTTTATTGTGCAGATGGCGAGGGCGCACGAGGAGCTGACGCTGGTGGCGATTGGCCCGCTGACAAACGTGGCGCTTGCGATTGCAAAGGCGCCGGACATTGTGAACAGGGTAAATATTGTGATGATGGGCGGAGAGCTGGATAAGGCGCATCCGGAGTGGAATATTGTCTGCGACCCTGAGGCGGCAAGGATTGTGTTTGAGAGCGGTGCAAAAATTCACATGGTAGGGCTGGAGGTAACGAATCGCTGCAGGTTTACTAAAGAGGACATAGGGCGGATTTGTCAGGCAGGCAATCCCCGCACAAGCCTGCTGGGAGAAATGATGGAGCTTTTTACACAAAATTTCGGCTACCTTCCCATTTTGCATGACCCGCTGGCGCTGTCTGTACTGCTCTGGGAAGACATACTGACCTTTGAGGAAAAGAAGGTTTTGGTAGAGACCGGAGGGCAGTATACGAGAGGGCTTACCATAGACTGCGACTGGGGAGAGGGCGTGCCGGTGCAGGCGGCGGTAGACGTGAAGGAAGCGCTCTTTAAAGAGCGTCTGATTGGGAGGCTGATTCTCTGATGAAAAAAATGGCGTTGATTGGCGGCGGCAGTGTAAGAACCTACTACTTTGTAGAGTCGCTGATGAAATTTTATAAAGAGATGGACATCGGGGAACTTTGCATCATGGACAGCGATGCAGAAAAGCTTGCATATTTTGGCGGCATTGCCGGATACCTGATACAGAAGGAAAAAAGCGGGCTTAACGTGACGCTTACGGACAATCCGGCGGATGCGGTGCGCGGCGCAGAGTATATTGTGACTACCGTGCGGGTCGGACAGGATGAGGCGAGAGCAAAGGATGAGCGGATTGCGCTGAATCTGGGGCTTATCGGACAGGAGACCACCGGCGCAGGGGGCTTTTCCTATGCGGTGCGCACGATTCCCGTCATGCTCTCTTACATGGAGCTGGTAGAAAAGTACGCGGCGCCGAATGCAATCGTATTTAATTTTACCAACCCTTCGGGACTGGTGACGCAGGCGCTCTACGATGGCGGATACGGCAATATTATCGGCATCTGCGATAATGCTACGGGCATCAAAATCGACGTGGCAGAGGCGCTTCAGGTAAACGCCTGCGAACTGATGGTAAAGGTCTACGGGCTCAACCATCTCTCGTGGGCAAACAGGGTGGAGCTTTTGGGCGAGAATATTCTGCCGGCGCTTCTTTCCCATGACGGCTTTGTGGAAAGCTTTCACCAGTTCCAATACTTTGACAGGAAGCTGGTGCGGCATTTAGGAGAGATTCCAAACGGGTATCTGTACTATTATTATCACAAAGAGAGAGCGCTTCAAAATCTGCTTGCGGCAAAGGAATCCAGAGGCGAGTTTATCTGCAGGAATAACCATGAGATGATGGAGGCGCTTCGGGCGCACGATATAGAAAAGGAGCCGGAAGCATGTCTGCGTATCTACAGAGATTTTATGCAGCGCAGGGAGGGCAGCTATATGCAGCTTGAGCTGGGAGAAAAGCAGGAAGCGGCTGCACCGGTGAAACCGTCTGAGCTTGGGATTCCCGCGCTTGTAGGAAAAGCGCCCGCCACGGAAGTTTACGAAGGCTACGCAGGCGTGGTATTCAACTACATTGACAGTATGCAGTACGGCAGAAACATTGATTTGGCGGTCAGTGTGCCAAACCGCGGCGCGATTTTGGACATGGAGGAGGATGATGTGGTGGAGGTGACCTGCACCATCGGTAAGGATGGGGCGGTGCCCATGTCTTTTTCCAGAGAGGAGATTGCCCCCTCCAACCTGCTTTTGATGAAGACCGTAAAGCGCTATGAAAAGCTGACGGTTGAGGCAGTCAGGAAAAAATCAAAGGAAGCGGCAGTGGAGGCGCTCACGATTCATCCGTTGGTAGCCGATTACGGGCTGGCGGTCAAGCTGGTGGAAGCTTACTGTGCGCATAATCTGCCGTGGATTGGAGAGTGGAAATAGAAAGGCGGGAAAGTTCGTGAAAAGGGTGTTGTGTATAGCAGAAAGCTGCTGTGATATGATTTTTGGCTTGCTGCCACGCCTGCCAAAGCATGGGGAAGAAATTTACTGCCGGCATTTTGAAATGAAGGCGGGCGGCGGCGCAAATACGCCCATTGTATTGGGACGTATGGGCGTCCCCGTCCGTTTTTTATCCGGCATTGGGGAAGACTTTGCGGGCAGGCTGATAAAAGAATCCTTGATGAAAAGCGGTGTAGGGATAGCGGATACGGGGGTGGAAAAGATGACGGCAACACCGGTCTCCGCGGTACTGAGTACGCATGAAGACCGCTGCTTTGCATCCTATGGCGGGAGCGGCGGCGATTTCGTGACCGAAGAGCGTTTGGAGGAGGAAATCAGGCAGGCGGATATCGTTCACACATACTTAGGCTACTGCCGCCGCTATCCCATAGACAGGCTTTGCGTCAGGTATGGGAAGGCGCTTAGTCTGGACGTGTCCTACGGCGATTTGGCGAAAGAGGAAGTAAGCCTGCCAAAAGCATGCCGCTATCTGAAGGTAAATGAGGAAGAGGCAAAATGCCTGACAAAGAAGGAAGACTCATGGCAGGCGGCAAAGGCGCTTGCCGCACAAGGCGTGGAGCATGTGATTGTGACGCTGGGGGAGGCTGGAAGCATTGCGTTTTGCGGCGGAAAAAGCTATGAACAGCCGGCGGTCAGGGCAGGAGAGTGCGTGGATACCTGCGGGGCAGGAGACAGCTTTGCGGCAGGCGTGCTTACCGGCGCTGCGATGCAGAAAACGCCGGCAGATATGTTGAAACTGGGCGCCATTCTGTCCGGCATGTGTGTGACCGTGTACGGCGGTTTGTCCGATGAGCTCCGGCCGGATACGGTGTGGAAACGTTTTCTTTAAAAATAGGAAAAATAGAGAAACATATTGCAAAGAATAACTTTGTATGATAGTATTTATACATGAGTAAACGATAACGCAAACAAAGGAGGTATTTTATGAAGAAGTTACTTGTAACATTGATGACGGCAGTTATGGTTTGTTCGTTAGCCGGATGCGGTAAGAAGCAGGATAAGCCGGCGGAAGGGAGCACACCGCAGCCCACGCAGGAGTCTACAGCGTCGCCGGAGCCTACGGCAGAGCCGGAGGGCGAAGGAGGTCTGGAGGCAGGCACAACTTTCGACTCTGTGGCGGATTTTAATACCGCGGAGGGACAGAACGGACCCTGGCAGTACTATTTTTCAGGGGACAACGGCGAGACCTTTGACGCTTGCGGCAGCTATGACGAATATCCGGATGCAAGTGTAAAAGGCTGGCACCCTTGGGAGGGAAGCTACATAGGCGTTGGATTTAATGACAACGTAGAAGGTTTTCTGGAGTTAAATACAGACGGCGTTTCCAAAGACTTTTCCAACCAGATGGGCGTTCTGGCGTTTGAGGCGCCGGCAGCGGGCAAGTACGTGATTACCGCTAAGGTGTGGAATCCGTGGGGTCAGCCCTGCGATGCGTTTACCTTTAAAAAGCAGGACGGCACGGTGGCGCTTTCCGTGGATATGACGGAAAGCGTGGACAATTACGCGTATGTGACGCCTACCGACGTGCAGATGGAAAAGGGAGAGAAGCTCTATATCTACTGCAATTCCACCGACAGCAACTGGGTGAGCGCGTATATCGGCTGTACCATGGTGTATGAGCCCGTGGATGATTCCGTGTATACGGTTCCCGAGGTGGAAGAAAGGGAAGTAAAGGGCGTGGAGCCTGATTTTACACAGGAAGCGGTTTACAATGCTTATAAAGAGTTTGATAAGGAAAATGCAGAGGGCGCAAACGGCGTATGGCTGTATGCTTCTACCACGGACGGCGCAGCCTTTGTTCCTGCCGTAGAGTACAGGGATACGGATTACGACGCCGACGAATGGTTTTCTGAGGACGGTACGGGTATCGGCACGGTGGGCTATCTGGAGGGTGAATATCTGGAGATGAACACACCGGGCAGCGGCGCGACCATGATGGCGCTTGGATTCAAGGCGCCGGCGGATGGAACCTTTACATTCAGCGGCTATGCGTTCAATCCCTACAGCCAGAGCGCGGAAAAATTTTATGCGGTGTTGAACGGAGAGACAGTGTCTGAGTTTGAGATAGCGGAATTTACGTCCCTGCCCAATGAATACAGCTTCGACGTGGCGATGAGCGAAGGCGACGTTCTGTATTTCTACTGCCCGTCTGCCACAGAGGGCGGCTGGGTGAGCGCGTACCTTTCCGTGTTTGTAAATACGGCTGAGTAAAGAGAAACAGGACAAAGGAGCGGATATGCGTTTTTTAAATTTTGGTTCACTGAATTTAGATATGGTTTATCAGATGGAGCACTTTATCCGCAAGGGGGAGACCTTTGCTGCGTCGCGGCTTGATAAGTTTGCGGGCGGCAAGGGGCTCAACCAGTCCATTGCCCTTGCCAAGGCCGGCGCTTCGGTTTTCCACGCAGGCAATATCGGCGCGGACGGCGCGCCCCTGATACAGGCTCTGCGTGAGGCGGGTGTGGACACAAGGTATGTGCGGACGGTAGAAGAGGTGACGGGACATGCCGTGATACAGGTGGACAGGACGGGAGAAAATTCGATTATCCTGTATACGGGAGCCAACGGCGCCGTGACGTCCGAACAGATTGACAGTGTGCTTGCTGATTTTGGGAAGGGCGACTACCTGATACTCCAGAATGAGATTGGCAGGATAGGAGAAATTATGGAAAAGGCGTATGCGGCGGGGCTTTCCATTGTGCTGAATCCTTCTCCCATGAACGAGAGCATACGCGCGCTGCCTCTTGAGAAGGTGTCTGTTTTCCTGCTCAATGAAATTGAGGGGACGGAGCTTTCCGGCGAGAGCGAAGAGGACGGCATACTGGATGCGCTGACACAAAAATATCCCGATGCAGAGTTTGTACTGACTCTTGGCGGGCGGGGCAGCGTCTACGCAAAAGGCGCACAGCGCATCAAACAGGGAATCTACAAGGTAAACACGGTGGATACCACGGCAGCGGGAGACACCTTTACCGGATATTTTATGAGTACGCTGGCAGAGACGAAGAATCCTGCCTGCGCGCTGGATATGGCGGCACGCGCCAGTGCGCTGGCAGTATCCCAAAAAGGCGCGGCGCCTTCCATACCTTATAAGCATGAGGTAGAACAGGCAAAGCTTTGTAAGGCGGAGGAATAAGCGTCATGGAGAAATTTCGCGAACAGGAGCAGCGCTTTACGGCGTATCGGGAAAAGCTGGAATACGGCGTATACCATGTGATTGCGGATTTGGCAATAGAAGCTTATATAACAGAGGAACCGGCAGCGTTTTCGGAAAGAGAAAGCGGCAGGCATATGGCGCCAAAGCCCGGCGACCATTGGGGCGATTTGTTTGACTGCGGCTGGTTTCATTTTACCGGCAGGGTGCCAAAGGAAGCATTGGAAAGCCATGCGGCAGTGCTTATCGATGTGTCTGCGGAGGGTCTTTTGGTGGATAAGGACGGCAATCCTGTGCAGGGACTTACCAGCGCCACCTCCCGCAACGAATTTCCGCTGGGACTCTGGGGCAAGAGAACCATTGAGATGGAAGACTGCGCAAAGGACGGCGTGGTGGACTGCTGGATTGACTTTACCTGCTGTGATGTGGAAGGACAGTACAAGAACAACGGACGCGTAAAAGAGGCATGTATAGCTCTTGTGGACGATTTGTGCAGAGACGCTTTCTACGACTGGGTGGTCTGCCAGAGCCTTTTTGTGGGTCTATGTGAAAACGGCGACGCCTACGGAGAGGAAGTGGGCGGGATATTGGAGGAAGCAGCTTTGGTGCTGCAGGAAGCGCTGGGAGAAGTACAGGAGGACGGTACTTTACAGGCGGGCATGGGAACGGAAGCGCTGATGAAGGGCAGGGATGCCTATGCCGAAGCGGGAGAGCAGCTTTCCATACTGCCGGATTTGGAAACGGACCATACCAAAAAATGCCAGATTGCGATACCCTCCGACGCTCTGTTAAAGGTGCGTTCTATTTTGCGGGAAATTCTTTCCCGCAAAAATGAGTCGCCCTCCATGACCTATTCTGCCATTGGACATTCCCATTTGGACCTTTTGTTTTTGTGGCCTGAGCGGGAGACCTACCGCAAATGCGCAAGAACACTTTCCACAGTCATGAAATTGATGGACCGGTTTCCCGAATACAAATTTACCTTGAGCCAGGCGCCTGTTTATATGTGGGTGAAAGAAAAATATCCTGCCCTGTATCAAAGAATGCAAAAGCGCATCAAGGAAAAGCGGCTGGAGGTGGTGGGCGCATTTTTTGTGGAATGCGATACCAACCTGCCGTCTGGCGAGTCCTTGGTAAGACAGCTTTTGTACGGAAAGCGTTTTTTCAGGGAAGAGTTTGGGTTTGACATGAGAGTAGGTTTTCTGCCAGATGTGTTTGGCTACAGTGCGGCGCTGCCGCAGCTTTTTGTCAAGAGCGGCGTGCCCTACTTTACAACGAATAAGCTTTCCATGAACGATACGAACCGGTTTCCGCGGTATACCTTCTGGTGGCACGGATTGGATGGCAGCAGGGTGTTGACCCATATGCTGCCGGAAAACAGCTATACCAGCGCGGCAGTTCCCCAGATGGCAATTTACGGAGAATACCACAATACGGACAAGGACGTCTGTCCGGAAGGGCTTATGCTCTACGGATTGGGGGACGGCGGCGGCGGTCCCGGCTATGAGCATATGGAGAGAAGGAAACGGATGCGTTCCTTAAAGGGCTGTCCGCCCTTTAAGGATGCCTTTGTGGTAGATTTCTTTGACAGGATTGCAGAGAATGCAGACCGTTACAGAAGCTGGCGGGGAGAGCTGTATTTTGAGCGGCATCAGGGTACTTACACTTCCATGGCGGCGCAGAAGAAATGGAACAAAAGACTGGAAGTGCTGTTGCATGATTTGGAGCTTGTATCGGTGCTGGCGGAAAGCATCTGCGGGCTTCCCTATCCCGCGTGCTGGCTGAAAGCGTGCTGGCAGGAGGTTTTGCTCTACCAATTTCATGACTGTCTGCCCGGGTCTGCAATCAAGAGGGTGTATGAGGAGACGCAGGCGCGGTATGCCCGTCTTTATTTCGAGGCGGAGGAGTTGTTAAAAAAGGCGCAGGAAGCGTTGGGAAGCATGATGGCGCAGGGAGAAAAAGAGCCCCTTCTTGTTATCAATCCGGTTTCTTTTGCGCGGACGGAGCGGATGGAACGGGATGGGAGGGAAATGGCAGTCACCCTAAAGCCTATGGAAATCAAAGTGATAGACTGGTCGGAGGCGTCGGCGTTTTCGGTGCAGGGTGCAGACGACAATGTGCTGGAAAATGAATGGGTGCGTGCACAATTTTCTGACAGGGGAACGGTGGTAAGCCTGTTTGACAAGCAAAACGACAGGGAGCTTCTGCCAAAGGGACAGGAGGGCAACTGCCTCAATTTGTATCCGGATGAGCTGACCCATTGGGATATTAACAAGTCCTATCTTAAGAGCAAACCTGAACCGGCGCGGCTTTTAAGCTGCCATAAGACGGTGGAAGGAATGTGCCAGAAGCTGCATTTTACCTATGAAATCGGAAAAAAATCGCGGATTACACAGACTGCTGTGCTCTCCGCCTCTTCTGCAAGGATTGATTTTGAAACCGGTGTGAACTGGCAGGAGGAGTATGCCATGCTTCGGACGGCGTGGCCTGTGGAAGCGGTGACGGATAAAGCGGAATGCGGCATTCAGTTTGGACACATAGAAAGACCGACGCACCGCAATACGAGTTGGGATGAAGCAAAGTTTGAAGTGTGTGCCCATGGCTGGGTGGACATAAAAGATGCAAACGGCGGATTGGCGCTCCTGACCGACAGCAAATACGGTTACAAGGTATGGGACGGCAATTTGGATTTGTGCCTTTTGAGAAGCCAGAACTGTCCCTGCGAAAAAGGCGACTGCGGGTGGCACAGCTTTACGTATGCCGTTTATCCCCATGGAGGCGGCGTGTGGGAGGGCGGCGTTATCAGAGAAAGCGATTGCTTGAACAGACCGCTTTTGTGCAGCAAAGTCTCAGGAAGGCGGGAGGGCGCAGACGGGCTCAGGGAAAAAATGCCTGCTTTTCTGGAGATAGAGGATTGCGGCGTGGTATTGGAGACGGTGAAAGCAGCGGAGGACGGAAATGGTTATATTCTGCGTTTTTATGAAGCGAAGGGAGGCAGCACAAGGCTGCGCCTTAGGCTGCACGGCTTTACGGCAGAAGGGCTTGTCAACCTGTTAGAAGAACCCATGGAAGCATACGCGGATATGTCGGGGAAAGGGCAGACGGACTTTGTCAGAACGGCGGACGGCGCGGAAATTTGTTTTCATGCCTTTGAGATACAGAGCCTGCTTGTCAGGAAAAAGGAGGGAAAGAATTGAAACGTTCACGAATCAACCAAATCATAAGAGAGACAGAGGCGTTGTTAAAAGCGCATCAGATTTTATTGCCACCCTTCTTTGGATGGACGAAGGAGGAGTGGGCGCAAAAGGGAGAGGAATGTCAGGAAATCAGGGACAATCGGCTGGGTTGGGACATTACGGATTTTGGGTGCGGTGACTTTGACAAAATCGGGCTTACCGCATTGACTCTGCGCAACGGTAATCAGGGCAACGCGGCGCTGTACCCAAAGCCCTACGCGGAAAAGCTGCTTGTGGCGCGGGAGGGGCAGGTCACGCCCATGCATTTTCATTGGTACAAGATGGAGGATATTATAAACAGGGGCGGCGGCATTCTGGAAATGCAGCTTTATCATGCCACAGAGGATGGAAGGCCGGATACGGCAAGGGATGTGGAAATTGTGTCTGACGGCGTAAAGCTTACGCTTCCGGCGGGCAGCATCTTTGCGCTTTCTCCCGGGCAGAGCGTCACCTATACCCAACGGCTGTATCATGCCTTTTGGGGAAAAAAGGGAAGCGGAGACGTGATTGTGGGCGAGGTCAGCATGTGTAACGATGACGATACGGACAACTGCTTTTTAGAGGCGCCCGGGCGGTTTCCCCGGATAGAGGAGGATACAGAGCCTTACCGCCTTTTGTGCAAGGAGTATCCGTCCGCCGTCGCCGGAAAGGAATAAGACATGCCGGAAATGGAAAAGCGAGCGAAAAGAGAGTGGATTGACGGGCATATACATGTGATAGAAGGCGGTATCAGGGAGACGGAAGCACTGGCGGCAAGGCAGGCGGCGCTGGGCTATACACAGTCGGCTTTTTTGAGTGTGGAGGGAATGGGTGACGCGGCGCAGAATGCCCTTGCCATCTATTTCAAACTTTTATCGCCGTCACATTATGCATTTGGCGGTCTGCATTACCGCTTTGCCTATGATTTTGGAAAAGAGGCGGAGCGTCTGCACAAAATAGGATTAGACGGTATTAAAATGATTGAAAACAAGCCTACCGAGCGGAAAAAGCTCGGATATGCGCAGAACGACGTCCGCTATGAGAGCTTGTACCGGACGCTTTGCGGGCTGCAGATGCCGCTGCTGGTTCATGTGAACGACCCGAAGTCGTTCTGGCAGGCAGAAAAGATTCCGGAGTGGGCGGCGGCAAGCGGGTACTATTACGGAGATGGCAGTTATCCATCCTATGAGCAGATTCTTGCAGAAACCGTTGATATGGCGGAAAAGTACCCGAAACTGAAGGTGTGCTTTGCACATTTCTTGTTTTTGGCAGATGAGTATGAACGGCTGTGCGGGCTGATGGAACGTTTCCCTAATATCAGGCTGGATATTACGGCGGGTACGGAGATGTATTTTTCTTTTACGGAAAAGCCGGCGCTCTTTAGAGATTTTTTCCTAAAATATCAGGACCGGATACAGTTTGGTACGGATAACTGCAATGCGTGCAGTCTGGAGGAGGCACGCAATATGGAAGTGGTAAACCGCATGGAGCAGAGCTTTTTAGAGAGTGGAGAAAGATTTGCCGTGTGGGATAAGCAGGTGCAGGGAATTTGTCTGCCAAGGGAAGCTGTCAGAAAGATTACCGTGGATAATTTCAGGGAATTTGCACAGGCTTCTCCGGCAAAAATAGACAGGAAAGAGGCGGCTGTTTATTTGTACGAAAGACTGCGCAATCCGTCTTACCGGCTTACTGCAAGGGAACGCGATATTATTTGGGAAGTATATGAAAATTGCGTTTAAAAAGTACAGAAAGCCTTGATTTTACTGCAATATAACGATATAATAAATAAAAAGACTTTTGCAAAGGCGGGGAGGAAATGAAAAACAGTATATCTATCAAGGATATATCAAGTCAGGCGGGAGTTTCCATCGCGACGGTTTCAAGAATCATCAACAAAAACGGGCGCTATTCTCAGGAGACAGAGAAGCGTGTTATGGATATCATCAAAAAAAATAATTATGTGCCCAATCTGGTGGCAAAGGGGCTTCGCACCCAGAAGATGAAAAACGTGGGGATTGTCGTACCGGATATCACCAACGAGTTTTTTATGAAGCTGGTATATGAGATTGAGAAAAATCTCTTTCAAGAGGGCTATGAAACGTTTTTGTGCAATACGGACGAGGATGAGGACAAGGAGCGTAAGCGGGTACACATGATGGCAATGCAGAATGTGTGCAGCTTGATTTATATAGCGGGGGGCATATCTGATATGCAGGATGTCATCAGGGATTTGCCGACTGTTTTTATCGACCGTGTTCCCGACAAGGCGCTTGGAAACTATTGTACGGTGGAGAGCGACAATGTACAGGGCGGGTATCTGGCGACCAAGGAGCTTTTGGACTGCGGATGCAAGAATATCCTGCTCCTCACAAGCCGCAAGAAGATATCCGGCTATGCGGACCGTTTTGAAGGGTACGTGAAAGCGCTTTTGGAAGCCGGGATGGAGGCGGACGATATCCATGTGGTGTATTTGGAGCAGCTTCATTATGCGGCGGCTTATGAGGAAATGACGCGTATGCTGGAGGCAGGTGAATTTGCCTATGACGGCATTTTTGCCACATCGGACTGGCTGGCTGTCGGCTGCTACAAGGCTCTGACGGAGCGGGGTATCCGGATACCGGAGGACGTGAAGCTGGCAGGATATGACGATATTTCCATCACCGCCTTCAACGGGGTTCCCATCACGACAATACATCAGCAGGTGGACGAGATGGGGGCGCGGGTTGTGGAACAGCTTTTAAAGATTATGCGGCAGGATAAGGTGGAGCAGAATATTGTAAAGGTGCCGGTGTATCTGGTGCCGCGGGAATCGACAAGAGGAACAACGGAATAGGAAACAGAAGGAGGTGGCAGCACCTCTTTCTTTTACAGGGTTGAGAAAACGTTTAACCAAGGAGACGAAAGCAATGCAAAGAGAAGTTATCTTATGTTTGGATATCGGAGGAACCAATTGCAGAATAGGGCTGGTGGACAGGGCATACGAGGTGTACGCGCAGCAGATATGGAGCACGGAGGCGCTGGCGGAGCACGGGTTTATGGAAGGGCTGTCAGAAAAGCTTGCCTGGTACATGAAGATACATAAGGAACATTTTCTGATAAAGGCGGCGGCTTTGGGTTTTCCCTCCACAGTGGACCGCACAAGGCGAAAGCTGCTTTCCACGCCGAATATCGAGGGCATGGACAATGTGGAGGTTGCGGATATTTTGGAAAAAAGCCTGCAGGTGCCGGTCTATCTGGAAAGGGACGTCAATCTTCTTTTACTCTATGACCTTTATTGCTTTCAACTGGAGGAAGAGTCCACGGTTATTGGAATTTATTTTGGAACCGGAATTGGGAACAGTATTTATATGGGCGGCGACCTGCTTTGCGGACGCAACGGGGTAGCAGGCGAGCTTGGACATATCCCGCAGCTATATGCCGACGTGCCCTGCGGCTGCGGCAATACAGGCTGTATCGAGCCCATAGGCGGCGGCAAAGCCTTGGAGGAGCTGTGCGCCGTACGGTTTCAGGATACAAAAATCAAAGAAATCTAT
This sequence comes from uncultured Lachnospiraceae bacterium, assembly GCA_910578335.1. Taxonomy (GTDB): domain Bacteria; phylum Bacillota; class Clostridia; order Lachnospirales; family Lachnospiraceae; genus Acetatifactor. The sequence goes on from CAJTPU010000007.1 coordinate 66,648, forward strand.
GCGCGGCATCGAAACATGCCGGAACTGAAAAAGCAGGTGGAAGCAATGGCGGTACCCGTGGCGACGGAGATTAATATTTTAGACCCCGACTATGTGATTTTGGGCGGCGGACTGCTGCAGATGCGGGATTTTCCGCTGCATCTTTTAAAGGAAAATATCCATAAACACACCCGCAAGCCTTATCCGGCGGAAAACTTGAGGTTTCTGTATTCCAATGCAAATCAGGAAAACGGAGTGATAGGAGCAGGGATTTACGGATGGAAAAAGTGGAAGGAAGACTAAAAATAGAAAGAGGAAAGAAAGGAGCGCACATATGCTTTACCAAAATCCCTTGTGGAAGGAATCTTTTCCCGACCCCTCCGTTTTGCGCGGAGAAGACGGAAGCATGTATTGCTACGGGACGCCGGATTTGTGGGAGGAGGGAAAGGTCTTAGAGATTCCCATATTAAGTTCACCCGACATGGTGCATTGGCGCTTAGAGGGCAGCGTCTTTACCGCCTGCCCGTCATGGAAGGGCGGAAAGAGGCTGTGGGCGTGCGAGATTGCTAAAATCAAGGAACGCTATGTGCTGTATTATACGCTGATGGACGGGGAGGAAAAACCCCGCATCGGATGTGCATGGGCGGCGTCGCCCCAAGGACCTTTTACGGATGCCGGATTTTTGATAGCGCCTGAGGATGCGCTGGGAATTTGGGCAATCGACCCTTATCCTGTAAAGGATGAGGAGGGCGGATGGTATCTGGTCTGCGGCAATTACGAGCAGGGAACCTGTATGTTTCCCTTGTCGGAGGATGGGCTTTCCTTGTGCGGCGGCGCCGTCCTGATAGCGCCCGGGTACGAGGGTGTGTGCGTGATACCGCACGGCGGATATTACTATCTGCTGGGTTCTCTTGGAACCTGTACGGATGGAGAAGCGACCTCCTATCATTTGGTATGTGCGAGAAGCAGGCATTTGCAGGGACCATATCTGGATAGGGAAGGACGGCCGGTGACGGAGGAGAACAAGGACCAGAAAGCGCTTTGGGTAGTGGGCAGGTCAGAGGATGGAAGGGGGCGCTTTATCGGACCGGGTAACGGCAGCTTTTTTATAGACGATACCGGCGAGATATGGCTGGTGCTTCATGCGGTGGACAGACAGCATATGTTTTTGGCGGACGGCGGCACGAAGAGAGTCCTTTGCATGGAAAAGCTGTACTGGGACGAAGAGGGGTTTCCTTATACGGAAAACAGACAGGTTTCGGACAAAGAGAGGCCGGCGCCTTGTTTGAAAAAAGAAGAATAGGTAATTGCGAAACTCAGTGGTTATGTGAGTGTCATTGTGCATGTTGTATATTCCACCACAGACCCGCTTTTACTGCATAAGGTCATGCAGCCATGCATTCCAACGCGCCTGTTGTTCTTTGGTGGCGTCAGGCAGTGCTTTTAAGGAATAGCACATGCCAAGCTGTTCCCATTTGGCGGCGCCGATGGAGTGATAGGGCATGATTTCAACTTTGGTGATACAGGGAAAAAGCCGCTTTATGCGGATAGCGCCGGCGATATGCTCTTTGGTGTCATTGATGCGGGGGATAATGGGGAGCCGCAGCCATACCGGTTTTTCGTTGTCGTTCAGCCGCCGCAGGGTATCTTCCCAGAGTGTTCCGCCGGCATGGGTGTAAGAAAACAAGTCCTCTTTGTCGGTGATTTTATAGTCGAGCAAGAAGAGGTCTGTCAGGGGAAGCAGACGGGACAATATTGCTTTGGGGATATAGCCGTTGGTTTCTAAGCAGGTATGGATGCCTTCTGCTTTTGCGAGACGGAGAAGCGCTTCCAAAAAATCCGGCTGCAGGGTGGGTTCCCCGCCTGAGACGGTAAGGCCGCCGCCGCTGGCGGCATAGTACGCCTTATCCTTTCGCACGGTATGCATAACTTCGCCGGCGGACATTGTAAAGCCGAATATCTTTAGGGCTTTTGCGGGACAGACGGCGCTGCATCTGCCGCAGGAAAGGCAGGAGGAAAAATCAACGGTATGCGTTGTTGGGGTCACCTGATGTACTTTCTCAGGACAGATTTCGGCACATCTGCCGCAGTGTGTGCAGAGCCTGTCGGTATAGGAAAGCTGCGGCGCCATGGAAAGGGATTCCGGATTGTGGCACCACGCGCAGCTTAGTTGGCAGCCTTTAAAAAAAACCGTAGTCCGAATGCCGGGACCGTCATGGTAACAGCAGCGTTGGATATCAAACAGCATCCCCATGGAGATACCCCCTTTGTTTGTGTGTCTGTCCGTTATATGCCGGACAATGAGTAAACGTTTACGTATCAATCATAATATAATATTGGCGGCTTGTCAATGAGGGGCAGAGAAGCGCAGAGAGGAAAACGACTCGGCGCATCAACGCTTCGGAATGGAGGAAAACATGACATTTTATGAATATGTGACAGAATTTACAAAGGTTTACAAGGAAAATCAGGAAGAAAGCGCAGCCATACGGGAAGCGCGGTGCGTGGAGGTGATGAGCCGCTATGCTTTTCTGCCGCTGAGGCAGGAGGAATGCGTAGCAGGCAGGATGCGCGTGCTGCCGGTGGGCTTTTCCAACGAGCCGCTTTTAGGCAGAAGCGTCGGCTATTTTTATGATGAGATTCGCGCGATGGAGGCGCTGCAGGCGGAGGGCGCCACAGAGGCGCAGGTAGAGGAGGTAAAGGAGCTGCTTGCATACTGGCGGACGCAGGAAACCAGATATCAAATCAGACAGTCGTATCCCGAGGAAATAAAGCGCGCCATGCCGGAGGATATTTATTGGGAGCATTCCCAGATTGCATTTCCCTTATATCGGGTGGTGGGCGCGTATATGGACTATGATAAGCTGCTTTCCTTGGGACTTGACGGTATGCGGCAGGAAATTGCCCATTATGAGAAAAAGGCGGCGGAAAGGGGCGAGGGCACAGCGCTTTACGAGGCTTGCCGGATTGCGCTAAATGCGTTGTCGGACGTATGTATGCGGTACGGGGAGCAGGCGGCGGGACAGCGCAAAACTGCGCTGTCAAAAGCGCTCAAGGCGGCGGCAGGAAAAGCGCCGGAAACCTTTTTGGAAGCGCTGCAGCTCGCATGGCTTTACAGCCTGATAAGCGGCGTATTAAATTATGGCAGAATGGACGATTATCTGGGCGATTATCTGGAGCGGGATTTGCAGGCGGGACGCCTGACGCGGGAGGAAGCGCTTTGCTACCTGTGCGATTTGTGGAGGCTGGCGGATGCAAGAAAGACCGTTTTCCACGGCAGGATTATCATAGGCGGGCGGGGCAGGCACAATGAGCCTGCCGCAGACGACTTTGCAATGCTGGCGATGGAGGCATCCCGTATTGTGGCGGAGGCGGAGCCGCAGTTGTCGCTGCGTTTTTATGAGGGACAGAATCCCGCGCTCTGGCAAAAAGCGCTGGAGGTAATCGGGGAAGGTAAAATTTATCCCATGCTCTACAATGACGACGTCAATATCCCCTCGGTGCAAAAGGCATTCGGCGTATCAGAACAGGAGGCGGAGGATTATGTGTTCTTTGGGTGCGGGGAATATGTGCTGAACAAAACAAGCATCGGCTCTCCCAATGGGATTATCAATTTGCTGAAGGCGCTGGAGGCAACGCTTTTCAACGGCTGGGACATCAGGGAGAACAAGGAGCTGGGGCTGAAACTGGGCAGTCTGACGGACTTTGACAGCTTTGAGGAGCTATATGAGGCGTATAAAAAGCAGCTTGTCCATTATTTTGAAATACTGGCGCGTCAGGAGCGGCTGGAATACGACAAATGCGGGGAGAAGGGCGCGTTTTTGTATATCAGCATGTTGATGAAGGACTGTATGGAGCGCAACAAGGCGCTGCTCTCAGGCGGCGTCCGTTATTTGGGCGGCACGCTGGAAACCTATGGTAATACCAATACGGCAAACAGCCTGTATGCCATAAAGGACTTGGTTTATGACAAAAAGTGGATTAAGCGGGAAACCCTGCTTGCCGCGTTAAAGGCAGATTTTGCGGGGTACGAGGACGTGCGCAGACTGCTTTTGGATGCAGCCAAATATGGAAATGATTTGGAGGAAGTGGACAGCTTTGCCGCAGACTTCCATGAATTCGTGTGTGAAACCGTGCGCGGGTTAAAGGACATGGCAGGCTTGCATTCCTATATGGTCGTGATTATCAACAATGAAGCAAACACGATTTTGGGGCGTTTTACGGGGGCATCTGCGGATGGCAGGCGTGCGGGCGAGCCGATGGCAAACGGTAACAACCCTGCCGGCGGCACTGATGTAAACGGCGTGACAGCCATGCTCAATTCGCTGACGAAGCTGCGCACCGACATTCATGCAGGCGCCGTGCAGAATATGACCTTCTCCAAGGAGTTTTTTGACGGCGGCGGCGAGGTGGCATCTCAGGTTCTGCGCACATATTTTAAGTGCGGCGGACAGCAGGCGATGATTAATGTGCTGGGACGGGGCGATTTGCAGAATGCCATGGAAAGACCTGAGGCATACGGGCATATTATGGTGCGGGTAGGCGGATTTTCCGCACGTTTTGTAACGCTGGCGCCGGATGTGCAGAGGGAAATAGCGTCGCGGACGATGTATTAGGAAACAGAAGGAGAAAAAACATGCAGCCGGCAGAGGAAACAAAAACAAAGAACGGCACATTGGACATGACGGAGGGAAGTCCGGCAAGACTGCTGCTTGCCTTTACGGTTCCCATGCTTTTGGGCAATATTTTTCAACAGGTGTATAATCTGGTCGATTCCATCGTGGTGGGCAAATTTGTAGGAAGCAATGAGCTTGGCGGAATCGGCTGTACGGGCTCCGTTCATTACTTGATTTTTTCTATCGGCTTCGGTATGTCGGTGGGAGTGGGCGTCTTGATTTCCATGCTGTACGGAGCAGGGGAGGAGGAGCGGCTGGGCAGGGCAATCTATAACAGCTTTTACGTGCTTGCCTTAGCTGCGCTTTTGATTACGCTAATCGGCGGTGTGGGGACGGAGGTGATACTGAAGCTGATGGATACGCCAAAGGCGGTGTTTCCCCATGCGGTAACGTACCTGCGCGTGACTGCCTTCGGCAGCATTGCTTCCCTGCTCTACAGCGGGTTATTTTCCATTATGCGCGCCTTCGGAGATTCCAAAACACCCGTGCTTATCATGATTTTTTCCTGTGTGTGCAATGTGGCGCTGGATTTGGTTATGGTGCTGTGTTTTCAGATGGGAGTGGCAGGTGTGGCGCTTGCCACGGTTGCGGCACAGTTTCTGGCGGTGGTGGTGAGCTTTTGGCACGCCTACCGCAGCATTCCGTGGTTTCGGATACGGGCGGGTGTGGGAAAGCCGGATAGGGAGCTGATGGTAAAGACGCTTCAGCTTGGGCTTCCGATTGCCGGACAAAACGCGCTGATTGCCTTGTCCTGCAATGTGCTTCAGAGGGTGGTAAACGGCTTTGGCGAGACGCTGGTGACGGCAAATACTGCAGTTTCCAAAATCGAGCAGCTTGTGCAGCAGCCCTTTACCTCTCTAAGCAGCGCGCTCACGGCATTTACAGGGCAGAATGTCGGCGCCCGAAAATACGACAGGGTGCGGAAAGGCTTTCGCACGGGCTGTCTGTTTATTGTCGCTGTAAGCGCCGCTATGCTGGTTGTCATGCAGCTTTTTGGAAGGCAGATTCTGGGATTATTTGTATCGGATGAAAGCGTCATCAAAATTGGCGCACGGGCATTGCAGATTACAAGCTGGTTCTATGTTTTCCTTGGGCTGATTTATGTGGTAAGGGGAACGTTGAACGGGGCAGGGGATACGGTATACTCGGCTCTGAACGGTATCGTGGAGCTGTGCTGCCGGATTGGGTTTGCCTATCCGCTGACAAGGGTGCCGCAGATTGGCATGTGGGGCTGCTTTTTGTGCAGCGGATTTACTTGGATGGTGACGGGGCTTTTGAGCCTGTGGCGGTATCTGGCAGGGAAATGGGAGAAAACGTATACTTAAACAAGGCAACGTTTCCATAACGGAGCAAAAAACAGCGTGAAAGTGTATTTTACATTCACGCTGTTTTTTTAGATTCGAGTGTCAAAGGCCTGTTCTTGTCTATTTACTTTTGTCTTCCCGCTATGGCGTCACTTCCGCCTGCAAAATAACGCCCGCGTAAGGGGAGAGGGACAGGGCGCCGTCTGCAAGAGAATAGTCCCCGATGGCGGCAAGCACGCTGTCTTCTCCTTCTGAAAGGGAATAGGACTGTGTCGTGTCGGAAAGGTTTATCAGGACAAGGCGCGAATCGCCGCTTTCCGTATCGTAACGGTAGAAGGCGAATACCGGCGTTTGTGTGTCAAGGTAGCGGGTAGCGTAGTCCTGCGGCAGAAAGCTCTCCTTGGCGGAGAGAAGCTGCGCAAAAAAGTCCGTGAGGTTTTCTCCCTCCAGATGGTAGGAGGCAGGGTCTTCGTCCCCCTGATAAATATAGAGCACGCCGTCTATCCAGCCGATTGCCATCCACAGCGCCTTTGCCCGCTCGGTGCCGTACAAGGTCTGGGCGCGCTCTGCGTCGAAAGTCCATGTGACGGTGTCGTGGTTGCCCAGAAAACGAAGCTTTTTTTGTCCGGCAACGGAGACTGCCTGCTCGACGGAAAGAAAATGAGCGAGGCGGCTTACGTATTCCGCATCAGAGAGTCCTGCGTGGTTCAGACCGTACATACAGCGGTAGAGGGGCATATCATAAAAAACATCCGTGCAGGACGCATAGGCAGGACTTGGATGAAAGTTTTCCGGTAAAAGCAGAGGGTTTTTTCCGCCTGCCGCAAAGCCCTCGCGGATTGCTTTTACAATGTTGACGCCTCCCTGCAGGCCGGAGGCGGAAGCGCGCAGCCCCGCCGCGGAAAAATAGTTGGGAAGCCCGCCCATGGAGCAGTCTATGCGCGCGCCGTCCAAGTCGATGGTTTCGGCATAATATTTTGCCAAATCTATCGTGTAGTCGTAGTATGCAGGATGGTTGTAGTCGAAGGAAACACACTCCCATTCTATTCGGTTATTGCCATTTTGGTCCTTGCTGACCCAGTCTTCATGTTCTTTGGCAAAGGGATAGACAGGGCGGGGACCATGGGGAACAAAGTCAAAGAGTACCTTGATATCCTGCGCGTGCGCCTCTTCTATATAAGCGCGCGCTTCCTCCAAACCGCCGTAGCGTGCATCGATAAGCCCTTGGTCGATGGGTTCATAGACATTATCCCCCGTATGCTGGAAAACCGGCAGAAGCCATACGGCGGAAAAGCCCATATCCGCAATATCCTGCAGGCTCTGCGCATATTCGCCCAGCGTAAGCTGGTTGAAATAGCCTGTGTCCATAGTGCCGTAGGGGTGTCCGGAATAGACCGCAGAAAGCGTATCTGCGGCAGAATTTTCGGGCGTATGGTAGCCGAGCGCCGACCAGAAGCCCGAAACGGATGCGTAGGCATCCTCGCCTGTCTTTGGCAGGGGCAGGTAGAGCGTACCGATTTCCATGGGGGAATCGGCGCTGATATACCCTTCGGTGGCGGACAGAAAAGCCGCGCAGGGGCGTTCGGCTTCGTCAAAATAGCATCCGGAGGTCCATTTCTCGACTTCGTTGACAAAAAGAATATTGTGGTAGTGGGAGGCGTCTGCAATCTGCACGACGGGTGCAGAATAGTCGGAAACCGTCGCCCTGTAGTGAGAGGAGTCGGAGAAGGGAATTCTGCCGTCCGGTGTGCTTCCCGGAAATTCAAAGGTGGTGTCCGAAAGGGAGTAGCCATCTATACCCCGAACCAAAAAGGCAACGCCGTTTACCAGTACCGGCTCTTTAGATGAGGTGGAGAGAGAAGCGTCCACGGAAAGCGCCTGATTGCTAATGCGGTAATGATAGGTGACGGTATAGTCCTCTATGCCGATAGCGACGGTGAAGCCGTCTGTTTGCGCCGTAATCGAGGTCACGGCGTAGTCGGGCAGCTCTTTCCGTTTCAGCCACAGCAAAGGCAGTTCATAGGTTGCAAGAGAATCAAGGCTTTTGTAGCCAAGCTGCTCAAACAGGTATTTTTCGTCTAAGCCGGCGTCTACGACAATTCCCTCTAAAGAGAGGGAGGTGTCCGCGCCGGATATCTGTGTTACCATACCGGTATTTTTGTTTATGACGACGGAAATCCCGTCGGAGCTGTAGACGAGATTTTCCCCGTCCTTCTGAAAGCCTTTTTTGTTAAAAGAGCCTGCGCAGCCTGTAAGGGCGGCTGCGCCTGCCAAAAGAAAAAGGACACAGATAGAAAGGATTATTTTTTTGTGCAATTGTGTATTCATGATTCCTCCGTTATGGAAAACAGCTTATAGCCATAAGGCGCTACCGCGGATAATTCTGTTGTGTCGCTGCTGCCGGCAAGGAAACGCGCTGTGGCAGGAAGCGGGTATTGTTCTTCTTTGTCAGAAAGATTGATAAGAACCAAAACACGTCCGTTTCCCAGGCAGTCGTAGGCGGCAGAAACGGAATCGTCTGTGCCGGGCTCCCGTATAAACGCCATCAGAGGCGTGCCGGTATGCAGGTAGGTCGTCGTGTTGGAACCTGCAGGCAGATGCTGCTTGCGATGCCTAAAAAGCGTGGTAAAGTAAGCGGTCAGATTGTCCCCGCTTCCGCCGTAGAGGGAGGGGTCCTCGTCTCCCTGATAAAGCATGGGCACGCCGTCGATAAAGGAAATCAGGGCAAACAACGCTTTGGCGCCGCCGGTGCCGTAGCAGTCAACCGCTCTTTTGGACTGCCATACCCAGGACACGGTGTCGTGGTTGCCAAGGAAGCGCAGCTTGCGGTAGGCGGCGGGGGTAATGAGCGCCTCTCTTTCAAGGAAATCGGTGAGCTGCGCCGCATAGGAGGCGGGCGCGGTCTGCAGAAGCGGCTCTAACTCCACAAAAGCGCGGTACAAATTCATGCCGTAAAAAATGTCCGTGCAATGGTAATAATTGGGAAGGGGGTTAAAGTTTTCCGGCAGGATAAAGGAAGGCTTGCCGCCGCGCAAAAAGCCGTTGCGAATGGCCTCCGTGATATGGACGCCCGCCAGCACGCTGTTGCCGCTGGGACGGTTATTTTTGTAGGGGCGCCAGTTGGAGAGCCCTCCCATGGCGCAGTCGATGCGGGCGCCGTCCACGCCGAAGCGTTTCACATGGTCGTGCACAAGCGCGGTGGTATATTCCTGATACCCGGGGTGATTGTAATCCATGGATACACACTCCCATTCGTCCTGCAGGGAGCCGTCCCGACGCTTACTGGGCCATTCCGGATTATCCTTTGCCACCGGAAAATCGGGAGCGGGGCCATGGGGCACATAGTCGAAGAGAACAGTCATGCCAAGCTCGTGCGCTTTGCCGCAATAGTATTTGCAGCCTGCCTCCCCGCCATAGCGCTCGTCGATAATGGATTGGTCGTTGGAATGATAAACGCCGTTTTCGTTGTGCTCAAAAACGGGCAGCAGCCATACATGGTCTATGCCCATTGCCTTGAGTGCCGGAAGAGAATCTGCGTAAGCAAATAAGTCGTCCTTTCGCGGAAAGTTGGAATCCATTGTACCCGCAGGATGGCAGGAATACATAACGCCCGTATGCACGCCGTCCGTATGGGGTAAAAAGCCCAAGCCCTCTGTAAAATCCCGTATCTGCAGGTAGGGATTGCCGTCTTCGGGCGCGCAGGGCAGCAGGTAGAGGCTGCCGACGGATAAAGAGGCGCCGCCGGCGAGGTCGGCTTCCAATCCGGCATTGTACACATAATGGGTTGCCGTATCGTCACGGTAAGTGCCGCAACCCCATTTTTCCGTGCCGTCGATAAAGAGCAGGTTAAAATCGCCCTCCGGCAGGCTTGTGTGGGTAGCAAAATTGATAAGTCCTGTGGAAACAGGTTCCAAAGGCTTTAATTGGGAGGCTTCACAGTGCACAATGGGGGTGTTGGCAGGATAGTCGAAGGTAACGCCCGAAATTCTGTCAAGCCCGAGCACAAATGCACAGCCGTTCAGATAGAGGGGCGCGTCCGTCCTGTTTGTGATGGCGATGTCCGCCTTTAAGCTGTTTTGATACAGAGTAAAAGACAGCTTTACAACAGTATGCGCAAGCTCGTAGATGATGTGTAAGGCGTCCTCCTCCTTTAAAATTTCTTTGGGAATCAGAGAGAATGTCCTGCCTGTCGGCTGTATGGCAGGCAGATTCCAGGTGCGGAAGTCCAACATGGATTCGTATTGGAGCAGTCCGGTCGCCATCTTTTCATTGCAGCCAAAATCAAAGGCTAAACCGCAGAAGGGCAGGGTGAGTGAGCCGTGCCGGATTTGGGTCAGCCTGCCGGTCGCATCATCGAAGTCACAGGCAAGGGATTTGTTTTGTAAGGTAATCATAGGTTTGTTTCCTCCTAAGTTGTTGTAGATTACAGTTTTGTGTGAATAGGCGTTCTGCTTTGTATACAGGTATGAGTAAACGATTTCTTTATATAAACAGAATATCATGATAAAATTCGGAAGTCAATGCATGGAAGTAAAAAAACATAGAGAAAAAAATGTTGTAAATATTGACATTATATGCGCTGTGCTTTAAAATGTATGTTGAGTAAACGATTACACAAAAAGGAGCATACATAGATGAAAATAGCAATAGGAAACGACCATGTGGCTTTGGAAATGAAGCAGGAAATAGCCGCGTTTTTAAAAGACATGGGGCATAAGGTAGTGGATTTTGGGACGGATTCCGCACAGCGCTGCGATTATCCGGTGTATGGAGAAAGGGTGGCGAGAGCGGTTGCCGGAGGCGAGGCTGACTGCGGCGTGCTGATTTGCGGAACAGGCGTCGGCATTTCCATGGCTGCAAATAAAGTGAATGGCATAAGGGCATGCGTATGCAGCGAGCCGTATACGGCAAGACTGTCCAAACGTCACAACAACACTAATATCATAGCGTTTGGAGCCAGAGTAGTCGGCATTGATATGGCGAAGATGATTGTGGCGGAATGGCTGGCGGCGGAATATGAAGGCGGCAGGCACCAGAAACGGGTTGAGATGCTTGCGGATATCGAGAGGAGGCAGTAAATGAAGGATAAGCTTTTGTGCCCGTCCATGATGTGTGCGGATTTTTCCTGTCTGGAGCGGGAGATGCTGCTTTTGGAGGAGGCAGGCAGCGATATGTTTCATATTGATGTCATGGATGGCAGATTCGTTCCCAATTTTGGTATGGGACTGCAGGATATTGCATATCTGTGCAAGTATGCCAAAATTCCCTGTGACGTCCATCTGATGATAGAGCAGCCGATACAATACGTGGACAAATTTGCGGATTTAGGAGCTTCCATTCTTTATGTGCATCCGGAAAGTGAGTGTCATCCCGCCAGAACCCTGCAGAAGATTCATGACAGGGGGATAAAAGCAGGGATTGCGTTAAATCCCGGCACCGGTGTGGAATCTGTGGAACCGCTTTTCAATCTGGCGGATTATGTACTTGTCATGAGCGTAAATCCGGGCTTTGCCGGACAGAAATATATTGATTTTGTAGACGAAAAGCTGGAGCAGCTTCTGCATAAGCAGGAAAAATACGGCTATGAAGTGATGCTTGACGGCGCCTGCTCGCCGGAGCGGATTGCCGATTTGGGAAAAAAAGGAGTAAAGGGCTTTGTTTTGGGCACTTCGGCGTTATTTGGAAAAGGACGCGGGTACGGGGAAATTATAAGAGAACTGCGCGCCTTGTGAAAAACAGGGAAAGCTCCATGCAAAAGGATTGTTTTTCACCGAGCTTTGTATTATACTATAAAACAGCGCCACCTGCATCGGCTGTGCGAGCGGCGCTTATAAATGAATGTAAGGATGGTACGAGCTATGGCATTGTTGGAACAGTGGAGAGAGATGGCATATTCCAAGACAGCGGACAAGCAGGAGCTTCAAAAGCTGTGGGCAGCTTATTTTGAGGAAGAAAAAAATATTTACGCAGAGCTTTTAAAAACGCCTGACGAAGTAGTTACGGGAACGGTGAAAGAGCTGGCAGACAAATACGGCATAAGCCTGATGAGCATGACAGGTTTTCTGGACGGCATCAACGACAGCTTAGAGGATGCCAATCCCATCGAGGAGATGGAGGAGGACACCGTGGTAAACCTTGGCTTTGACAAGGAGCGGCTGTACAAAAACATGGTGGCGGCAGAGGCGGACTGGCTGTACAATCTGGAGGAATGGAACGCTATCTTTGACGAGGAGACGAGAAAGGCACTCTACAAAGAGCAGAAATCTTCCACGACTATCCGCAAAGAGCCGAAGGTATATCCCAATGACCCTTGTCCCTGCGGCAGCGGCAAAAAATACAAAAAGTGCTGTGGGAAAGCAGGCTGAGGAACGGAGTCGTATGGAAAGCAGAGTAGGAGAAGCGGTGGCGCTCTTTGAAGCAGGGTATAACTGCGCGCAGTCGTTGTTTGCTGCCTATGCGGATTTGTTTGGAATGGACAGGGAAGCGGCGCTCAGGCTGTCAAGCCCTATGGGAGCCGGTATCGGCCGTATGCGGGAGGTATGCGGCGCCGTGTCTTCCATGTCTTTGCTTCTCGGTCTGAAGGAAGGAAACAGTGACGCTGCGGACGAAGAGGCAAAAAAGCGGATATACGAAAAAACCAGACAGATGGCGGATGCCTTTAAAGAGATAAACGGCAGTATTATCTGCAGAGAGCTCTTGGGAATTGAAGGGCGGGAAGAGAGTGCGGCTCCCTCGGTGAGGGATGCCGCTTATTATGCATCCCGTCCCTGCCCGCGCCTGATTGCCTGTGCTGCCCGCATTGTGGAGGAGACGCTGCTTGCTGAAAAAATGTGCGGCAAATAGATTTATCCGACGGCAGTCCGGTGCCGGTGCGCCGGACTGCTGTTAAGTACGAAACGAGGGTTATGATGGAAATTATACTGGCAGTTGTATTGTTTTTGGTAGGAATTGTATTGATTGTAAAGGGCGGCGACTATTTTGTGGATGCCGCGTCATGGATTGCCGAGGTGAGCGGCGTGCCGAAGTTAATTGTGGGAGCGACGATAGTCAGTCTTGCAACAACGCTGCCGGAGATGCTGGTGTCGGTGATGGCGGCGG
>CAJTPU010000007.1:79714-162836 GCA_910578335.1 uncultured Lachnospiraceae bacterium
TGTCCATTGGAAACGCGGTCGGCAGCGTGACTGCCAATATCGGTCTGATTATGGCGATTTCCCTGCTCTGTATGCCCGCTGTCATAAAAAGGAAGGATTATCTTTTGAAATCCGTTCTTATGCTGCTGGCGACAGGGATTATTGTGGCGGGCGGTTTTTTTGGCAGGATAACGCTTCCCTTTTCGCTGCTCCTGCTGGTTATCTTTGTCATTTTTATCTGGGAAAATGTAAAGACGGCGCTTGACGCTATAAAAAACGGGGGAGAGCAGGAGGAAAAAAAGAAGGATAAGCCTTCCCGCAATGAGGTGCTTATCAATCTGATAAAATTTGTGGTCGGCGCGATTGGCATTGTGGTCGGCGCGCGGCTGCTTGTAGACAATGGCAGTCTGCTGGCGGCTTATGTAGGCGTATCGGAGCGGGTAATCGGTGTGACGCTGGTAGCGGTGGGGACTTCCCTGCCGGAGCTTGTAACGACCGTAACGGCGGTGATGAAGAAACAGTCCTCCCTTTCTCTGGGCAATATTCTGGGCGCCAATATACTGGATTTGACCTTAATCCTGCCGCTTAGCGCATTGGTTTCCGGACAGGCGCTTCCCGTTACTTTAGCGGCGGCAAAAATTGATTTGCCGGTCTGCCTGCTGGTGGGGCTGATTGCGGTAGTGCCGGCTTTGATTGCGTCTAAATTTAAGCGTTATCAGGGAGTTGCACTGATTGCCGTTTACATATGTTATGTAGGTGTGACCTGCTTTATCGTAAAATAAAAACGTTGAGGGTAAAATGAAGAAGAAAAAAGTACTCCGTTTTATGAGAATTATATTATTGTTGTGTATGATAGTATGTCTGGCTGAGGTATGCCGGACATACTATTTGTCTTTCCGTCATAAACAGAAGCAGGAAGCGATGGGAGAGAGGCGCTGGGAGAATACGGGAAACGGAACGGCGGATGCAGAAGGCGGCGGGCAGGATATTTTGGAAGACGGGGAAATGCCTGCAGGTGAAACCGCGGAAGCAGACCCGCTAAAGGAGAAGCAAATGCTTACGGGACTCGCTGCTTTGTATGAGGAAAATCCGGACCTTGTGGGCTGGCTTTCCATTGCGGGTATGAAAATTGATTATCCTGTTATGCAGTGCGATGACAACGAGTACTATTTAAGCCATGATTTTTATGGAAAAGAAGACAAATACGGCTGCCTTTTTGTCAAGGATATTGCCGACGTGGACACGCCGTCGGACAATTTTATTATCTATGGGCACAATATGAAAGACGGCGCCATGTTCGGCGATTTGGATTTGTACAAGAAAGAAGCATTTTATAAAGAGCATACCATGATTCGCTTTGATACCTTGTATGAGGAGCGTACTTATGAAATCGTAGCGGTGTTTTTGTCAAGAGTGTATAAAGTGGAGGAAGAGGGATTTCGCTATTACAGCTTTTACGAGGCAGAGTCGGAGGAGGACTTTTATTATTTTTATGACAATATAAAAAGCGCCGCGCTGTACGAGACCGGCGTGACAGCGGAATATGGGGATACGTTTCTGACACTTTCCACCTGTGCCTACCATGAGGAGGACGGACGGCTTGTGGTGGTTGCAAAGCTGGTGAAATAGATGATATTTCTTGAAATCGACATAAAACGGAGAGAATGTTGTTCCGTTTAACGAGGACCTCTTCTATGATGATAGTATCAACGATGGTTGAAATATTATTTTAGGAGAGAACACTATGAACACAGACAAGATTTATGCAGAGGCAATCGCCAACGAATACGCACCGAAAGACACTTCTAAGGTGGTTGCCCTAAAGAAACTGGACAGAAAAGCGAAAAGCAAAGCGAATATTTTTGCATATACCTTCGGCATCATGATGACGCTTGTGCTTGGCGTAGGGATGTGTCTGGCTATGAAAGTAATCGGGGATGGAAGCGCACTTATGATGGCAGCCGGCATTGTCGTAGGGATGATAGGAATTGCCGGAGTCGGGATAAATTATCCGGTTTACAAAAAAATGCTGGAAAATGGCAAAAAGCGGTATGCATTTGAAATTATACAGCTTGCAAAAGAAATCAGTGAGGAAGCCGGCTGAGAAAGGAAAGATGGACGCGTATGAACAAGTCTGAGAGTAAATATTTTCATACCGCCCTTTGCATGGACGAGGCGCTTATCGCTTTGCTGGAGCGAAAAGATTTGGAGTATATTACGGTAAAGGAAATTTGCGAAAAAGCCGGAGTAAACAGGTCTACATTTTATCTGCATTATGAGACGATTGCTGATTTGGCAAATGAAGCATTGGAAAATGTCAATAAACGTTTTTTGTCTTATTTTGCGCAGGATGCCGATGATTTTATGGATAAGATGGACAGCAATGAATTAAAAGACCTTATTTTCATTACGCAGGATTATTTGCAGCCGTATCTTCGGTTTATAAAAGATAATAAAAAGGTTTACCGTGCGGCTTTTAGAAATCCGAATGGTATGCAGGCAGATGTACGGTACGGCAATTTGAAAGAATATATTCTCAAACCCATCTTGAAAAAATTTGAAGTTCCTAGTGCACTTTCGCAATATTATATAGCCTATTACATAGAAGGCATTATAGCTATCATCAAAGAATGGCTGAATCGTGATTGTTTGGATTCCATTGAAACAATCGCTGATGTTATAGAAAAATGCGTCAGGGCATCAAGCGGGACAGAAGCTTTTTAGGGATTCGCTTTTTGTCTGTATGGCACGGCAGTATTTGTATATATTATATTCTTCTTGTTATGATTCGGGGGATGATTCTATTGACGGAAAAGGAAAATGCAGCAAGAAGTATAGAGGAAAGCGCACATTGCAGGCGCAAAACCTTTAGAATCAGTTCAGCCATGCTTCTGCTGCTGAATCTGGCGTTAATACTTCCCCTTTCGATGTTGGTTACGTTAGAAAAGCCGGTGAATATGGGACTTATACCTGCAATCACGATGGCAGCATATACAACCTATAAAATAATAATGGCTTCTATCCGTATCGGGAAACAAAAACATAGCAGCTTGGGAAATGTTCTTGTTGCGGAATTGCGGACTATTAATTTTATCGATGCACTGGTTTCCGTTTTGATACTTCAAAACACATTGATAATGGTGAATCAGACAAAATCAAGTTCCGGTGATATGATTTTGTTATCGGCTGTATCTGGCGCGGTAATTTATTTTATGATTTTGTTTGCAACAGTTTATTCGTTGATGACAGGTTTAAAAGGAAGCAAATAGTAGGATTTTATATCAATTGTAAGAAAATAGATATGCAGTAAAAACAGAGCGGGTGCATTGCGCGGCAAGGCTATATACCAGCTCTGTTTTTCTTGTTTTTACTGGAAAAATATGCTATTATTTTTTTATATTATTCTGCTTTTGTTAGCGAAAAGGAGTGGCGTAATGAGAAGAGTGAAGTCTGTGGGAAAGGCATGGAAGAAATTTGCTGCTGTTTTTTTGAGTATGATACTGGTGACCGGACTGGTGTCAGGGGCATTGCCGCTGGAAGTTTTGGCGCAGGACGATAAGATTGTCATTACGGGGCAGTTGACATTGGAGGGCTATACGGGGGAAACGATACCGGAAGGTTTGATTTTTAGCGGGCATACAGTTCATGGAAATGCAAATGCGGAGAAAACCATACCTGCTGATAATATGGCTTTTGCGATAAACGGAAATGTGGTTATCTGGCGGATTGAAATAGAACCGGAAGAATATTTAAAGTGGGTATGCCTGAATATCCAAAATAAAAATATAAATTCTGATACGGGGGAATATTGCTGGTCATGGAATATGGAAGGCGATTTTTCTACTCCGCAGGTGCATACCTTTGAGGATACATTATACTTAATCCGTCTTATGGATGTGTATACCTTTTACAGGGACATATTCATTGGCAGGGGCTGGACATTCAAATCTCTCGCACAGAGTATGACAGCGCCTGTCACGATGAAAGAGAATCACGTTTTTGAGTGCTGGAATACGGCAGAGGGAGATTTTACGACGGAAATGACGGCTTCTGAGCCGATGACGCTGTATGCTGTTTATAGTGGGCATCCGGCTAAAGAAACATGGGTGTGGAAGTGGGATGACGATAAGCACTGGCGGGAATGTACCTGCGGTCAGAGAGATAATGTGGAAATCCATGCATACGATGCGGGAACAACGGTAAAAGAACCTACCGATACCGACCCGGGAGAGAAGGTTTATCACTGTACACATATAAATTGCCAGTATGTGCGCACAGAGGTCATTCGCTCCACAATAAATTATAGTATTGTAATGAATGGTTACAATAACGGGAGCAGTATGCCGAATACGGCAGGGATTGAACTGTGGCTGTGGGAAGCAGGCAGCAGCACGGACGGCGAGCCGGATAAGAAAGAAAAACTGACAAATACGAGAATAGAGGGAAATAAGTTTTTTTATAGCTGCGCCATACAGGATTTGGATACCTATGCATCGGCATACATTGTGGATGGAAGCGGCTTTCGATTTCCTTTGGTAGATGCATTCCTGCAGGACGGCGTATATGAAAAAGAATTTTCCTATCATCGGTTTCGGTTTGTAAACGATGGTGAGACATGGAATGAACAGTATTTGTTTTCAAGTACGTGGCTTGCGGAGCCGCCGGTACCAACGAAAGAAAACCGCGTATTTGCCGGATGGTCTGCTTCGGATGGCACTATTGTGAATCTGGCAGAATTGAAAGATGCGGCTGTTACGGAGCGGATGACGCTTTATGCTGTGTGGAATCACCCTGCAGATGATACGTGGGAGTGGAAATCGAACGGTGACAATCACTGGAAGGAATGTAATTGCGGCGATAAAGAAGAGGGACATACCGCGCAATGGAATGAGGGAGTGGTAACAAAAGAACCTACTGACACAGAAACAGGTGAAAAGGTTTATACATGTGAAATTTGCGGTTTGATGAAGAAAGTGAGCCTTTCCATAACCGGAACTGAAACAGAAGAAGGCGGAGATGAGTCCGAAGGCGGAAGTGAAGGCGGAAGCGGAAGCGAAGGGGAAGGCGGAAGCGGAAGCGAAGAAACTGGAGGAAGTGGAAACGAAGGAACCGGTGGAAGCGGAAACGAAGGAGCCGGCGGAAGCGGAAATGAAGGAACCGGAGGAAGTGGAGGCGAGGGAACCGGAGGAAGCGGGAGCGAAGGAACCGGAGGAAGTGGAAGCGAAGGAGAAGGCGGAAGTGGAAGTGAAGGAGCCGGTGGAAGCGGAAGAGAAGGAGCCGGAGGAAGCGGAAGTGAGGGAGAAGGCGGAAGCGGAAGTGAAGGCACTGGTGGAAGCGGCACTGGAACTGGGAACGGAAGCGGTGATGAAAATACTGGAACAGGAAGCGGAAGCGGCACTGGAAGCGCCGGAACAGGAAGTGGAACAGGTTCAGGGAGTGCCGGAACAGGAAGCGGAAGCGGTACTGGAAGCACCGGAACAGGAAGCGGAAGCGGTACTGGAAGTACCGGAACCGGAAGCGGCATAGGAAACGGTACAGGTGCTTCAGGTAGTGGAGCCGATAGTGCTGCAGGAGATGGAACCGGAGCCGGGGGAAGCGGAATGGGAAGCCTTGCAGGCAGCGGAGCGGCAGACGGAGCAGAAATGGAAGGCGCAGACGGGAGCGGAACATCGGACACAGAAAACGGCAGCGCTGGTACAGTACATGGAAGCGGCTCGGGAAGTACCGGAACGGGAAACGGTAATGCTTTTTACATGAGTCAGGATACCGGCACGGCAAACAATGGTGATGCGGCGGTCAATTCCGGCAGAAGAAACGGGAAAGACAATGAGCCGGAAACGGGAGACATAGCGCATGTGGAGGTTTATGCCACAATAGCCATGATTGCCGGATTATCTTATCTGCTTTCCTATTTTAGAGATGAGCAGCATGGAATTACGGAAGAAGAAAAGAATGCGATTGTGGCGAAGCTGATAACATGGGCAAAAGAAGGCGGTTATTTCCGTAGAAAGCTGGCGCTTGCAGTGATTTTTCTCTTGTTAGTCTACTATCATAGTATTGGGAAATGCGTCAGCGTACCCTGTCCAATCGCGGAAGAAATTTTGTAAAGAACAACGGAATACGGTTTTTCTACGATATTGAGGGAGGCAGCCGCCTCCCTCAATGTATGATAAGAGGGAAGCCCTCTATTTATCGTGCGGCGGGGGTTAAGCCGGCTTCTGCCTGTGTCTGCTCTTTTTCCGAAAAAGTGTAATTGCACTGTTATAGACAGCGGCAAAACTGTCTGCGCATGTTGTGTCGGTTACTTGTAAAATCATAGCCAGCGTGTAAGTGGCATTCCGGTTTTTTGCATATGCACTTCTGCAAAGGCTGCTTCCGATAAAAGCGGTATCCCGTGTTCTATGGTCAGAGGCGTATCGTAGTGATAAAACGCATCTGCGCCTTCAATGGTGGTAAGCATGTGTTCCTTGCCGCTTTATCCTTGTTTTTATTATGGGCTTGAAAGAAAAAGCAAGGAAAAATGAAAGCCACAGGTTGCACAGGAGAACTTAAGCCAGTAAAATAGATGTAAACTGCGCAGATTTATACAGGCTGCCATAAACGGAAGAAGCAGGGCGGAGCCGGCACCTAATATGCGTGCCGGCGTAAAAATATTTTGGCGTGGAGGTATCATATGCAGTATTGGAAGGCACATTACAAGGATGCACTGCACGATGCAGATATTGTAATTATGAATGCGGAGGACACGGCAGAGCCGCTTTCTTTTACCTTGGACGGTATCAGGTTTCAGGGGTCGAGCTACGCAGATTTTCACCTTTCTGATGAAACGCAGTATGATGCGGCAAAGGAAAAGTTCTGCCTGCTAAAATGGGGCGGGCATTACACAAAATACCATATTACAACGCCTTATTCCTATGATTTGCAGCGATATGCATTGACACTGGAAATACCGGTAAATATATACAGGAAAAGAGACGGCGCTTTCGTCTTGGGAACAATCCGCCTTGCTTATCAGTATACGGAGCATGATGAGGCGCATCATCAGCCGATTTATTTATGTGATGATACCAGGGTATATCGCGATGAGGCAAAGGTATCGGACTTTTCGCTCCTTGTGGACGGGCTTCGCTATGAAAGCAGCAGAAAAAGCCTGTTTTTTGAAGTTGCCCTTCATCATATCTGCACACAGATAAAGGAGGACTATTTATTAAAATGCTGCTTTACCTGTCAGTATTCGGATTATTCACCTTATGGCAGTGACGATTACGGAACCATGCTCTGTTACCGCCGCTATAAGGAGGACTGTCTGAAGGTAAACAATAAAGAGGAGTATTTTCGGTATCTGGAGGAAAGGGATTATGATGCGCGGCAGGAAACCTATCTGTGCGGGCAATACAGCCCTCGCTGTCAGGCGGCGGGTTACCGTGGATTTGTAGACGGGGTGGGGGATTTGCAGAAAGAAGGAGAAAAGGATGAACAAACAGGAAATTTATAATTACCTCCAAAGTCGGCATATCTGGCATAAGGTTACGGAGCATAAAGCAGTATACAATATGTCTGAAGCTTTGAACGTTGAGTTGCTGTATCCGGATGCGGAAGCGAAAAATCTCTTTCTGCGGGATGACAAAAAACAGTGCTACTATCTTGTCACGGTAAAGGGAGATAAAAAAGTCGATTTAAAGGCGCTTCGGCATCAAAACCGGACACGTCCGCTAAGCTTTGCCTCACAAGAAGAGCTGAACGCTGTTTTGGGGTTATATGCCGGAGCAGTATCCCCTTTTGGACTGTTAAACGATACGGCGTGCAGGGTGCGCCTGCTTATTGACGAGGCATTTTTAGAAGAGCCGGCATTGATTGGCGTGCATCCAAATGAAAATACGGCGACGGTTTGGCTGAAGACACGGGATTTGATAAAAATAATAGAGGAGCATGGAAACTGTGTGCAAGCCATTAAAATGCAGGATGTCTGGAAAAACATTTAAAAACCTCTTTACATACCGCATAAATTGCGCTAAAATACCAACTATAAAAGAAAGTATCCGCGCAAGCAGACAATATAAAAAGCGACGAAGAGAAGAGTAGGATAACACAAAGCAGCAGAGAAAGGCGTCCGGCATGTCCGGTGGTGTGAGCGCCCATGCAGAGATTATCTGAAGACCACCTCTGAGCGGCCCCAATCAGGTCCGTACAGCCCGCGTTAAGGGCGAATGAGAGGTCTGCGGCTGTGTGCGCAGGCAAGCAGGGTGGAACCGCGTATCTACGTCCCGTGTATTACCGATGGTAATGTACGGGATTTTTTGTATTTGGGAAATGATTCTTGCGCAAGATACCGAATCCTAAAGTATCTGTAAAAAGAAAAGGAGGAGTAGAATGGAAAAGGTAAAAGAAACAACACAGAAATTATTTTGCGGAGAGATGATTGTAAACAAGAGGGATTTGTGGTTTTTAGGCGGACTTATGTTTTTGGCAGGTGTGATTTACGGGCTGTTTACAGCGCCCCTCACAAGAGGCGTAAGTATAGGATGCTGTAACGGGAACAATGAAAATCATTACCATGACGCCGATTTTGAAGAGGAAGAAGCATAAAGCCGGAAAATGGAGAAATGGAGGAAATCATGAAGATTACATTGAAGGACGGTTCCGTAAAGGAATATGCACAGGCGATGAGCGCGTATGATATTGCGCTTGATATCAGTGAAGGGCTGGCAAGGGCGGCGTGTGCCGCGGAAATAGACGGCAGGGTGGAGGATTTGCGCACAATTATCGATACGGACTGTACCCTGAATATTTTGACTGCTAACGACAAGGAGGGGCTGCAGGTGGTGCGCCATACGGCATCCCATGTGCTTGCGGAGGCGGTAAAAAGGCTTTTTCCCGAGGCAAAGCTTGCCATCGGGCCGTCCATTGATACGGGCTATTATTATGATTTTGAGCATGAGCCTTTTTCCAGAGAGGACTTGGATAAGCTGGAAGCGGAGATGAAAAAAATCATAAAGGAGGGAAGAAAGCTGGAGAAATTTACGCTTCCCAGAGAAGAAGCCATTCAATTTATGGAGGAGAAGAACGAGCCTTATAAGGTGGAACTGATACGTGACTTGCCAAAGGATGCGGTGATTTCTTTCTACAGTCAGGGAGAATTTGTCGATTTGTGTGCTGGGCCGCATCTGATGAGCACGAAGGGAATCAAGGCGTTCAAGCTGACGTCTTCCTCCGGCGCTTATTGGAGGGGGAAGTCGGAAAACCCTATGCTGCAGAGGATTTATGGGACTGCTTTTAACAAGAAAGAGGAGCTGGAGGAGTACCTTGCTTACCTTGCAGATATCAAGAACAGGGACCACAACAAGCTTGGGCGCGAAATGGAGCTGTTTACCACGGTGGACGTTATCGGGCAGGGACTGCCGCTTCTGATGCCAAAGGGCGCCAGGATGATACAGACCATGCAGCGGTGGATTGAGGATGAGGAGGAAAAGAGAGGTTATTTAAGAACCAAAACCCCGCTCATGGCAAAGAGCGATTTGTATAAGATTTCCGGACATTGGGACCATTATACGGATGGTATGTTTATATTGGGGGATGAGGAGAAGGACAAGGAGGTATTTGCCCTGCGCCCCATGACCTGCCCGTTTCAGTACTATGTCTATAAAGCAAGTCAGAAATCCTATAGGGATTTACCCCTGCGCTATGGTGAGACCTCGACGCTGTTCCGCAACGAGGATTCCGGCGAAATGCACGGGCTTACCCGTGTCCGTCAGTTTACCATATCAGAAGGACACTTGATTGTGAGACCCGACCAGATGGTGCAGGAATTTAAGGACTGTATTGCTCTTGCGCGGTACTGCCTGAAAACGCTGGGTGTGGAGGAGGATGTGACTTACAGGCTTTCCAAGTGGGACCCGGCAAATCAGGATAAGTATATCGGCGAGCCCGAGGTCTGGGAGGAGACGGAGGGACACATCAGACAGGTATTGCAGGAGCTTGAGATTCCTTTTTACGAGGCAGTCGGGGAAGCGGCTTTCTACGGACCCAAGGTGGACATTCAGGCAAAGAACGTGTACGGCAAGGAAGATACCATGATTACGATTCAGTGGGATGCCCTGCTTGCAGAACAGTTTGATATGTACTACATTGACCAAAACGGCGAGAAGCAGCGTCCGTATATTATCCATAGAACCTCCATGGGCTGTTATGAGAGGACGCTGGCATGGCTTGTGGAAAAATATGCAGGCAAATTCCCTACCTGGCTCTGTCCCGAACAGGTGCGCGTGCTTCCTATTTCCGAGAAGTATGCAGACTATGCGGCAAAGGTAACAAATATTTTGAAAGAAAACGGTATTCTGGCGACGGTGGATAACCGTTCGGAAAAAATCGGTTACAAAATCAGGGAAACCAGACTGGCAAAAGTACCTTATATGCTCGTGGTCGGACAGAAGGAGGAGGAAGAAAACCTTGTGGCTGTGAGAAGCCGTTTCCTTGGCGACGAAGGGCAGAAAACGCTGGATGCCTTTATAAAAGATATTCTGGAGGAAATCCGCACCAAGGCAATCCGCAAGGAAGAAGTGCAGGAAGAGAATAAATAACTTTAAGGTGAATAAACGCCGCATTTTACAGCCATACTAAGTCTGACGAATAAAAAAGGAGGACTTACTATGGCTGAATTATGCTGCAGTGTAGAAAATTGTACCTATAACAATCAGTGTTATTGCTGTAAAGGCGATATTTGTGTCGGCGGGGAACGGGCGCACAAGGACGAAGATACCTGCTGCGAGAGCTTTGTGCAGCGCAGAGAAGGTTCTTATACCAGTTCGCTGGAGCATCCAAGCCGTATCATCAGCATCGACTGTGAGGCGGCGGACTGCGTCTATAACGAGGACTATAAGTGCACGGCGGAGCATGTGGACATCAAAGGCTGCGGCGCCTGTGATTGCCGCGAGACCGCCTGCGGTACTTTTCGAGAGAGATAAAAACATGCGGTATACAAAAGGATGAAAACAAAGAAAAATGAAATTATCTCTTGTTATTGTACCCCTCTCTGGCATATAATGAGTTTGGAACTTGTTTCCTAAAATGATATCCAAAGAGGAGAGAACTTATGAGATTTTTCATCGATACGGCAAACATTGAGGACATTAAGAAGGCAAATGATATGGGGGTTATCTGCGGCGTTACCACCAACCCTTCCCTGATTGCAAAGGAGGGACGTGTATTTGAAGAGGTGATTGCAGAGATTGCTTCCATCGTGGACGGACCTATCAGCGGAGAGGTAAAGGCGACGACGGTAGATGCGGAAGGCATGATTGCAGAGGGACGCGCCATTGCGAAAATCCACCCCAATATGGTAGTCAAAATTCCTATGACGGTAGAAGGCTTAAAGGCGTGCAAGGTGCTGAGCGCAGAAGGGATTAAGACCAATGTTACCCTTATTTTTTCCGCAAATCAGGCGCTTCTTGCGGCAAGAGCGGGCGCAACGTACGTTTCCCCGTTCCTTGGCAGGCTGGATGACATCAGCGTGCGCGGTGTGGATTTAATCCGTGAAATTTCCGATATCTTTGCAGTGACGGATTTGGATACGCAGATTATTGCGGCAAGCATCCGCAACCCGATTCATGTTACGGATTGTGCGCTGGCAGGGGCAGATATTGCAACCGTACCCTATAGCGTAATCGTACAGATGACGAAGCATCCGCTGACCGATGCCGGAATCGAAAAATTTCAGGCGGACTACAGGGCTGTTTTTGGAGAATAAATAAAGGCAGGTAAATAGCAGGCAAAGCGCGGCGGGCATTGGTATGCCCGCCGTATTTTGACAGCTTTGCGACTTTTATGTGGAATTAAGAGAAAAACTATGCTAAGATAAAAAAGTCAGGCAGTGCAGAAACGAGGAAAAACGGCAGAATGGAATTTTTGATAAGGGATTATGATAAATATAATGAAAGTGAAATATTGGATTTGTATCAGAGCGTGGGATGGACAAATTATACCGATAGTCCCGATATGTTAAAAAATGCATACGCGCATTCCCTTAAGGTACTCGCCGCGTATGCAAATGATACATTACTTGGCATTATAAGGGTAGTCGGAGACGGCTATTCCATTGTTTATATTCAGGATATTATTGTCCGGCAAAAATATCAGCATCAGGGGATAGGTACGGCTTTGCTGCAAGAGATTCTGAAAACGTATGAAGCGGTTTATCAAAAATCCCTGCTTACTGAAAATACGGAAAAGACAATCCGGTTTTATAAATCGGCAGGGTTTGAAATGGACACGGATATTGACTGCAGGGCATTTATAAAAATGTATTAGGATTTCTGAATCACAATCGAATGAATATTAGGAGAAAAGGAATATGAAGAAGACGTTGTTATTTGTAATTTTACAGCAGTATGCAGATTGGGAAGCCGCTTATATAGCCTCTGCCGTTTCTATGTTGGGGCAAGGGGAATACGAAATAAAAACCGTATCGCTATCAGAGGATTATGTACAATCCATAGGCGGATTTAAGGTGCTGCCCGACTATGATGCGGCATCGGTTCCCGATGATTATGAAGCCCTTATTTTAATAGGCGGCATGACATGGAGAAGCGAAAATACACAAAAAATTAGGAAATTGGTGGAGGACTGCGTTCAAAAAGGAAAGGTTTTGGGCGGTATATGCGATGCTTCTGCTTTTCTGGGAACAGTCGGCGTTTTGAATGATGTCCTGCATACGAGCAACGATTTCAACGATTTGAAGCAATGGGCAGGTCAGGCATATACAGGCGGGGAAAAATATGTTGCCAGGCAGGCGGTTTGTGATAAAAACGTGATTACGGCTAACGGAACGGCACCGTTGGAATTTGCAAAAGAAATTTTGCTTGCTTTACATGTGGCGAGCGAAGAAAAGATTTTAGACTGGTATTATTTTCACAAATTAGGTTTTTATACGGCGCCTATGCCCAAAATGTAAATTCCCGTCTGGGACCAAAGGGTATCAACATGTAAACATTTTGCTTGTTGCGTGTATTGCTGCTTTTGAAAGAATGGTTTGTTTTAGGAAGGAGAGGGCTGAGAAAACAGCGCAGGGTAACGTATGGAAAAGTGTTTGAGAAAAGCAACGGAAAGAGACCGTCATGGTATTGCATTATGTATTGCAGAAGGATTTGAGAAGGATTTTTCTGTATTGTCTCCCGACAACAAAAAAATAGCAGCCGCTATAGCTTCCGGTTTGCAGATTGATAAATTTTATGTACTGGAAATAGAAGGCGGTATTGCAGGCGTAATTGCAATTTCCGATTGCTTTGGCAGAGCGGCAAAAGCGGATAAGCCGGCGCTTAGAAAGCATCTTGGTTTCTTAAAGGGGTTACTTGCAGGGATTGTTTTAAAAGAGGAATTTGAGGGGAAGCTTTCCTATCCTGCCACTACGGGATACATAGAATTCGTTACCGTTCGAAAACCCTACAGGGGAGATGGGGCGGCGGCTTATATGTTAAAAGAAAGCATTGGGTTAAGCATTTATGATGAGTTTGTCCTTGATGTTACCGATATTAACACAGAAGCCATTCGCTGTTATACCCGCGCCGGTTTTCGGGAATTTAAACGAGTACCGGAGAAACATGCAAAGCAAAAAGGATTTGAAGCTAAAATTTATATGCGCTATGGGAAAGAAGCCTCCGTATAAAGAGGGCTGTGTTTTGTGGAATTTGAAATAGTATTTTCAGGCTTAGGGTTTCAAAAGCCCTAATCTTATTTGAGAATAAGGAGAAAGACATGAAATTGATTATACAGCCTACGGCTAACGTGTGGACAGGCGTGTATTGCCATGATTGCGGGAGAGTACACGCATGGAAGAATCACATCTTTTTTAGAGATATATGCTGACTAGAGGTGTTTCGTCCATAAAACAGGAGGGACTTTATGAGGATACGATTCAATCGAAGCAACAAGGCGAAGTGTCTTTTTATGATAATAACGGCGGCAGCTTTGACGTGTTCCGGCTGCGGAAACCGGGGCAATGTTTCTGCGGTGGCAGAAGGAATGCAGTATATTGCGTCCATGGACTATAGTGCGGCGCTGGATTCTTTTGCCGCAGCGGAAGAAAACGGAGAGGACGACAGGCTGATTGCGCGGGGCAGGGGGATTGCCTGCATCGGTATGACCGACTACGAGGGGGCGGTAGAAAACCTGCTGATATGCCTTTCACTGAGCGACGGCATGATAACGGAGATGGATTATGATGTCAACTATTATCTGGCGGCTGCGTATCAGAAGCTGGGACGGTTTCAGGAAGCAGAAGCGGTGTATGATGCTATTTTGGCGCTGAAGCCGGGGGAGGCGGATGCCTATTATCTGCGCGGCAACGCCCGTCTTTCACAGGGGCAGTTTCAGGCGGCAAAGGAGGATTTTGATGCGGCAATAAAATTGAATCCTTCGGATTTTTCCCGCCTGATACAAGTATACGAAGTGCTTGCGGCAAATGGCTACAGGGAGCCGGGACGTGAATATCTGGAGACGGCGCTGGCTGAGCGTTCGGCAAAAATGGGTGCATTTGACAAGGGATGCATCAACTATTACCTTGGAAATTATGAGCAGGCGCAGGTGCTTTTGGAAGAAGCAAAGAGCAGCGGCACAGCAGATGCCTATTTGTATCTCGGCATGTCCTACGAGGCAACGGGGGATTATAATTATGCGATTACCAATGTGTACACCGGATATTTGAATAAAAATGAAGGCAACGCGGAAATTTATAACCAGCTTGGTCTCTGCTACATGAAACAGGGTGACTATGCGCTGGCGCTTGAAGCCTTCCAGAATGCCATGCAGATTCCGGACAACGGCATGATACAAACCCTGCAGTTTAACGAAATTATAGCGTACGAGCATCTTGGCGAATATACGCAGGCGGCGGTACTTTTGGACAATTATTTAAAAATCTACCCCGACGATGCAGTGGCGCAGCGGGAATATATTTTCCTTTCCACGCGGTAACTGCCGGTCTGCATAGAAAGCTGATTTTACAGGACGAAGTGAAAGGAAATTACCTTATGGATGCAATTCACAATGACAAAGAATTGGAGTTTGCTATTTTTTGTATAGAAAATATTGCGATTGCTTTAGGAAAGGAAGCAGAAGCGGTATATGACACCGCTTTTGGAGCAGGCACAAAAATGGTGTAAAAAGTATACAGGAAAAGGAAAAGCAGCATGGCTTTCCATATACGCATTGGATGAGCAGGCTTTTGAGGAGTGCAAAGTGCATTGGAGTGTAGCTGCAATTAGGAGGGGAGAGAATAAGATGCTTAATAGCAAAGGGTTTGATTTGTGGGCGGACGGATATGACAAAAGCGTGGGTATGTCGGACGAGGGTGGCACCTATCCGTTTGCAGGATATAAGCAGATATTAAATGTAATTTACAATAGAGTGCTGACAAGTAAAAGTAATACTGTTCTAGATATTGGATTTGGTACTGCTGCCCTGACTACTAAACTGTATGAGCGAGGCTGTCATATTTGGGGACAGGATTTCTCTGAAAGAATGATTGAGCTGGCAAAGAAAAAGATGCCGAAGGCAGAGTTGTTTCAGGGAGATTTTTCAAATGGACTTGTGGATGAATTAGAACATAACAGATATGATGTAATTATAGCTACTTATTCTCTGCATCATCTGTCAGATGAGCAAAAGATTCACTTTATCAAAAAAATTCTGCCCTTATTACACGATGGGGGATGTCTGTATATTGGAGACGTAATGTTTGAAACGCGTACAGAGCTGGAGCGGCAAAAAGCATTGATAGGCGAGGAATGGGATGATGAGGAATTCTATTTTGCAGTAGATGAATTGACGGAATTTATCCCACAGGCGAAATGTGAAAAGTTTTCATTCTGCGCCGGGTTGTTGTCGATAAAAGGATGATTGTATCTGCGACACGCTTTTCCCGCTCTTTGAAAAATATAGGTGGCTTGTTAGGGCGGGCTATGATAACATTTGAACGCAAACGCAACGCTGCTGCAGATGAAATATGCCCGTGTGGTGGGTTTGTTTGCACAAAAGGCAGAAATCACCTTAAGCGATGCGCTTACCTTTTTCTATCATTCAGATTTATACCGGCTGGTAAAAAACGGCGTGTCGGACATGCACTGTATGAGTGATATGTATCTTGCAGAGGAACTGCAGGAAGAATATAACGAGAAGAAAAAGAGCGAGGGTGGGCGATAAAAAATAAAGCTTCCCCCAAAAGCGTTTTTGTGAAAAACGAAATTGTATTAAAAAAGTGCCTAAAATTCAAATCAGAATTTTAGGCACAACTTGTATATACACTATATCACACTCTAAAATAAAAGTCTAGTAATATTTTATTTTTTTCTGTATACTCGAATGAGCGTTATATGCGGAGCTAATATCCTTAACATTTACTTTAACCGCAACACCCCACCACAAGGAGGTTTCACCCTATGAGCAAAGAACAGCAGGAAGAACGCCAAAACGAGTACAAGCAGGAACATCAGCACTTTGACGAGTGCCGTGCCTTGATTCTGGAGAACACGATAAAATACGAAGCGGAATTTGAGGAAAGGCACCAAAAGACACAGGAGCTCTTCAAAGCGATGCAGGGCGGCGACGTGGAGCTGTACAACCAGATGATGACCAGCGCAAGTCTGGAAGAACATGCAGCCAATCAGCTTCGAAAAAACCGCGCGGCGTATGACAATCCCTATTTTGGCAGAATCGACTATCTGGACAAGGAGATGGACAGAGAGGAGAAGGTCTATATCGGAAAGAACGGTATCTTCCGCAATAAGACGGACGTTGTGGTTGCCGACTGGCGCGCACCGATTTCCAGCGTTTATTATGAAAATGAAATCGGGGACGGAAGCTACAGCCTGCCGGAAAAGGTGAAGGACGACGGGATGGAAAGCCCGCAGATACCCATCTGCCTGCACTTAAAGAGAACCTATGATGTGGAGAAAGGGATTTTAAAAGGGTATTATGACAGTGATGTGGCGGCAAACGATGCACTCTTGGTACAGTATCTCTCCAAAAATAAGGATGCGGTGCTGGGGGATATCATTGCTACCATACAGAAGGAGCAGAATGAGATTATCAGGGAATCCCCCTTTAAAAACATTCTGGTGCAGGGCGTAGCGGGAAGCGGCAAGACCACTGTAGCAATGCACCGGATTTCCTATATTCTTTATAATTACAAGGAACGCTTTACCTCCAATGAGTTCTGTATTATAGGCAGCAATGACTTATTGCTTTCCTACATTACAAGCGGGCTGCCGGAGCTTGATGTGAAAGACGTCAAGCAGAAGCGTATGGACGTTATGCTTACCCATCTTCTGAAAAAGGAATGGACGAAAAAGCAGAAGGTGTCAGAGCCTCTGCCGGATGCGGCGGTCAGGAGCCGTATGGATTTTATGCTGCGGCTGGAGCTGTGGCTTTTAAGGCTGCGGGAAGAAAAGGTCTGCGCGAAGGAGCTTGTGGACAAAGAACTGGGCGTGGTGCTCAGCAAAAGCGGCGTTGAACGTCTTAGGGAAGAAAACCCGGAGTATAGTATTTACAGGCTGCTTGCCACACTGGACGAGCGGGTAAAGACAAGGTTGAAATTTTTGACGCCTGAAGGCGAAAAGGATTACTTTTTAAAAAAATGCAGGGAGTATAAGAATTATTACAAAAATCAGGCGGTAGAAGCAAGCGTTTACGCGCTGTATCAGGAATTTTTGACGGATTATGAGAGGGAATTCCCACAGGCGGCAGACTTGGCGTTTCACGCAAAAAAGGCGGCTGCAGGGGAATACGATATTTATGATGTGGCGGCGATGGTGTTGATTTATTACCGTGTAAAACAGAAGAAAGAAGATGAGGAATTTGGGCAGATTTTTATTGACGAGGCACAGGATTTTGGGGTTACGCTCTACTATGTGCTGCGAAAGGTGCTGCCGGCTTGCTATTTTACCATTATGGGTGATGTGTCCCAGAATATTAATTATGAAACGGGCATGAACGATTGGGAGGACATGAGAAAATGGGTGCTGACAGGGGCGCGGGATACCTTCAGGCTTTTGCGGAAGAGTTACCGCAACACCATAGAAATCTCTGAGTATGCAGGCAGGATTCTGGAAAAGGCGTCTTTCGGACGGTATCGGATAGAGCCGGTCATCCGCCATGGAATTCCCGTGCAGGAGTACAGGGAGGCTGACGAGGAGGCGATGTACAGGCACGCCCAGAGGATTGTTGAGGCGGCACGGAAGGAGGGGTATGGCAGTATAACCGTTATCTGCCGTGATGACGAGGAGGCGGCGTGGATTGGGAAGTGGCTTTTGGGAGTGGACATTCTTCCCGTCCGTATGACAAAGGGTCTGGAATTTGATGTGGTTATACTGTGGAATCCGCCAAAAGAGGCGCCCGCGACAGCAAAAACGGCGAAGCTTTTGTATGTGGCGGCGACACGGGCGCTGCATGAACTGCATATTTTGCGCCTGTGAAAAGTTTGACACACAAGATATGGTATTTTGCGTTGACTTTCCCTTTGATAGGTGTTACACTGATACTATCGTTTCGAAAGGGAGGGACTTAGGTGTTTCAAGTAATAAAAAGAGATGGAGAAAAGGTAGACTTTACACTGACCAAAATTAATGACGCGATTATGAAAGCGTTTCATGCCACACAGATGCAGTACAGCAATGACATTGTAGATTTGCTGGCGCTGCGTGTCTCGGCGGATTTTCAGAGTAAGGTGAAGGACAACGCCGTGCAGGTGGAGGATATTCAGGACAGTGTAGAGCGTGTGCTGGGGCAGGCAGGTTATGAGGAAGTTGCAAAGGCTTATATCCTGTACCGTAAACAGCGCGAAAAAATGCGCACCATGAAGTCCACCATTTTGGATTATAAGGATGTTGTCAACAGCTATGTAAAGGTTGAGGACTGGCGGGTAAAGGAGAATTCCACGGTGACATATTCCGTGGGCGGCTTGATTCTGAGCAATTCGGGAGCAGTCACAGCTAATTACTGGCTGTCTGAAATTTACGACCAGGAGATTGCCGATGCGCACCGCAATGCGGACATCCATATCCATGATTTGTCCATGCTGACGGGTTATTGTGCAGGCTGGTCCTTAAAGCAGCTTATCAAAGAAGGATTGGGCGGCATCACCGGCAAGATTACCTCCGCCCCTGCAAAGCATTTATCCGTGCTCTGCAATCAGATGGTAAATTTCCTCGGCATTATGCAGAATGAATGGGCGGGAGCGCAGGCGTTTTCCTCCTTTGACACCTATCTGGCGCCATTTGTCAAGGCGGATAATTTGAGCTATGGCGAAGTAAAGAAATGTATAGAGGCGTTTATCTATGGCGTTAACACGCCGAGCCGCTGGGGTACGCAGGCACCTTTCTCCAATATTACGCTGGACTGGACCGTACCGGACGATTTGGCGGAGCTTCCTGCTATCGTGGGCGGACAGGAGATGGATTTTACATACAAGGACTGCAAAAAAGAGATGGACATGGTCAACAAGGCGTTTATCGAGACCATGATTGAGGGGGATTCCAACGGACGGGGCTTCCAGTATCCCATTCCCACCTATTCCATCACAAGGGATTTTGACTGGTCCGACAATGAAAATAACAGGCTTTTATTTGAGATGACCGCAAAATACGGCACGCCGTATTTCTCTAATTATATCAATTCGGACATGCAGCCCTCCGACGTGCGGAGCATGTGCTGCAGGCTGCGCCTTGATTTGCGTGAGCTTCGGAAAAAGACAGGCGGTTTCTTCGGCTCGGGTGAGAGCACGGGCAGCGTCGGCGTGGTGACGATAAATATGCCGCGTATTGCGTATCTTTCCGCCAGCAAGGACGAGTTTTATGCAAGGCTGAATCATATGATGGACGTGGCGGCGCGTTCCCTCAAAATTAAAAGAGGCGTTATCACGAAGCTTTTGGAGGAGGGGCTTTACCCCTATACCAAGCGTTATCTGGGCAGCTTCGAGAATCATTTTTCTACCATCGGGCTTATCGGTATGAACGAGGTGGGCTTAAATGCTAACTGGCTGAGAGCCGACATGACGGACAAGAGGACGCAGGAGTTTACCAAAGAGGTATTAAACCATATGAGGGAAAGGCTCTCTGACTATCAGGAGCAGTATGGTGATTTGTACAATCTGGAGGCGACGCCGGCAGAGAGCACCACATATCGTCTTGCCAAGCATGACAAGAAGCGCTGGCCGGCAATCAAGACGGCGGGAAATTTGGGCGACACCCCTTACTACACCAATTCTTCCCATTTGCCGGTAGATTTTACCACGGATATTTTCGATGCGCTGGATATTCAGGACGAGCTGCAGACCTTGTATACCTCGGGAACCGTGTTCCATGCTTTCCTTGGAGAAAAGCTGCCTGACTGGAAGGCGGCTGCAAATCTGGTTAAGACCATTGCGGAAAATTATAAGCTGCCGTATTATACCCTCTCACCGACCTATTCTATCTGCAAAGAGCATGGGTATCTGGCGGGTGAGGTAAAGAAATGCCCGCACTGCGGACAGCGCACGGAAATCTACAGCCGTATTACCGGCTACTACAGACCTGTGCAGAACTGGAACGACGGCAAACTGCAGGAATATGCCAACAGGACGGAATATGATGTTGCAAACTCCGTATTGAAGCGCCCTATGGGTGCAGTGGTGACGCTTTCTAACTATGCCGAGGACGTGGAGGTTTCTGTCAGGACGCCGGAAAATATCAAGTATCTGTTTACAACCAAGACCTGCCCGAACTGTAAGGCGGCGAAGGAATATCTGCGAGGAGAAAGCTACGTGCTTATCGATGCGGAGGAAAATATGGAGCTGGCACAGCGCTACGGCGTGATGCAGGCGCCGACGCTGGTCGTGGTAAATGGCAGCAGCCACAAAAAGTATGTGAATGTCTCCAATATAAAGAAGTATGCGGAGAGCATGGTGACGGTCTGAAAATTGGCTGTATCATAAGACAGGAAGTGTTTTCATAAGGCAAAAACCGGTTGGGATATCGGTTTTTGCCTTATTGTGTGAGCCGGACTCTGCCGCAAACACGATAAGATACAGTTGGCAAAAGATAGCGGGAGTGTTACAATCATATCATTGACAGTTGCATGGCAATCAAGCTGTATGTATTGTATATGCGGCAAGGTGTCGGGAGAAGAAAGTGAGGAAGGCTGGCAGACGATGCCAAAAGGGCAGATGAAAAATAAAATGCAGGAAATTCCGGTATTCCGGATTACAATAGAGAGAGAGAAGCTGGCAAAGGATAAAAAGGGTATTTGCAGAATTTTTGAATTGCTGGAAGCGCACAGGATTCCGTGCGAGTGTATTGCAATCAACATCGACTGGCTTGCCATCATTATCAGGGAGGCTGAGTACGGAAAGCTGAGTGGATTTCTTATTTTGCTGAGGCAGGAGCTGAGCAGAGTCAATACCTTTATAGAAAAAGATATGATGCTGCTTTGTATGGTTGGAGAGCAGATAAAAAGCCGCGACATCGGCATGATAACGAGCAGCCTGATTATGCAGGGGGTTGAGATTAAAATGCAGCGTTACCTGCAGTGCCGCGACAGGTTTATGGTTTGTGTGGCTGCGGCTGCGGCAGTACAGGCAAAACAGATTGTTGCAGAGATTATGGACGGCAGGACGGAAAAAAGCGGCGGACTGTTGCAATAATTGCCTGTGGGCAGCAGGCAGGGGAAAACGGAGGAAGTGATTTTGCAGAAAAAACGGATTGCATATCTTGATTTGGTTCGCATTATGGCGGGTATTTTGGTGGTTATGGTGCATATTTCGGCACAGCAGATTGAAAGCCTGAAGGTGGAGAGCGCAGCCTTTGCAATTACCAACGCCTTCAACTGCCTTGCCTTTTCGGGGGTGGCGCTTTTTGTTATGATAAGCGGCGCGCTTGCCCTTCGCCCGGAGCGGGAAATGGATTTAAAAGCGCTGCTTTTACGCAGGACACTGCATTTTTTTGTCCTGTATTATATCTGGAAGGCTTTCTATCAGGTGGTTGACATGCTGGAAAAAGGAGAAAGCTTTACGCTTGCCGCCATTAAGAATGATGTGATTCTGGCGCTGGTTCAGAAGAGGGGCTATTACCATCTCTGGTTTCTGCCCATGATTGCCATACTCTATATGGCGGTGCCTCTTGTAAAGAAGGGGTTTGCAGAAAAAAAGCTGTGCCGGTATTTTCTGATTGTGTTCTTTGTGACCGCGCTTTTTGTGCCGACGCTGCTACACTATGAATTCAAGTTTAAATATCTGCTGGTGGATTTTTTTACATCCAACGATTTTTATCTGTTCGGCGGATATTTGGGATATTTTGTGCTGGGACATTATTTGCATAGCTGGCGTGAGGAGATAACGGTAAAAAAGCGTGTGCTGCTCTATGCGGCGGGCGCGCTCTGCTTTCTTCTGGCATGTATTCTGGGTACTCTTGACTCGCGTGCAGCCGGCGCATTTTCCGGTCATATGAACACACCCTTTGCCGCGACTACCTTTTTTACTGCCGCAGCCCTTTTTGTGGCGGGGCAGTCTGCTGACAGGAAAATAGCTTCCTCGGCAAAGGCAGGCAAGGTATTTGCTTTTCTGGCGGGTACCGTGTTTGGCGTTTATCTTCTGCATCCGCTGGCGATTTTAGTCTGGGAGCGCATCGGTTTAAGGACGTCCCTGTGTACGCCGCTTCTCTCCATTCCGCTTCTGACAACTTGTACGGCGGTGCTGTCGGGGCTGGCTGCGGCGCTTTTACTCAAAATACCGGTTTTAAGAAAGCTTATATAAGACATACAGGAATCCGGCTGCTGCGCTTCGCGGCGGCCTTTTTTGCTGTCAAAGTCACAGACCGCCCCGAATGGCGGGAAGATAGCGGAGCGAAACCGGAAGGGCATGGTTAAGTCCGCGGATTTCATCAAGAAAAGCCTTGACAGGTTCTTTTTCTTTTAGGTACACAAGGTACTGCAGCTCACAGGAAGCATCTGCGCCGTCTATTTCCACTTTGATAAGACGGAAGGATTTGGTATATCTGGAAAAGATACTGTTAAAAAGAGTCTCATACGCCGTATCTGCGGGCACAAAAACCGTAAGCAGCCTTGCGCTTTCCTTTTTGCCGTAAAAGGGAAGCGTCTGTACAAGGAGAATGGCGGCGCCTATAGCGATAAGCAGCAGTCCGGCGACGCCGATGCAGCCTAAGCCGGTGGCAAGCCCGACGGACATGGCAAGGAAAAGACTGGTGATTTCTCTGGAATTTCCCTCCGCAGAGCGGAACCGAATCAGGCTGAAGGCGCCCAGCACCGCAACACCCGTCCCCAGATTGCCGTTCACCAGCATAATGACCGCCTGCACAATGGCGGGAAGAATAATCAACGTCAGAATAAAGTTCTTGCTATAGCTGTTTTTGTACATGTGCAGCAGCGCAACCAGCCCGCCAAAGACCAGAGAGGCAGCGGTACACAGCATAAAGTCGGGCAGCCCGATATCGAGAATAGACAGAGTTAAAAAATAATTCGTCATGAGTGCGGCTTCCTTTCTTGCAAACATAGAATCAGGAGGCGAAACGTCCTGATTTCATAACAATAGTATAAAATAAAAAGGAGATGTGCGCAACCTTTTTGCCTGCCCGGGGGTATTATGTATAGACGTACGATTTAGAACCGGCAGGCGGAGTGCAGCCGTTTCCCATAGGGAGTAAGAGAATATGGTGTCGGAAAACCAAGAACGGTGTGAAGCGCTGTATGGAGGACGAGGTTGAAAGGGGTATCAAAATGGAAAAGAGAAAAAGAAATTTGCAGTAAAAGAAAGCGGTTTTGAACGGCAAGACCGTGATGACGAAGGACATATGTATTTTTACATATGGGGATAGTCTTGAAGGAAAACATGCGCAGAAATGGAGACTATGATGAGTATCGAAATATATGCATCTATGATGATGAAGCTTTTTGCAGGATTATTTCTGCTTTCCGTGCTGGCAGGGGTGACGGCGGTTGTAAGCAGAATACGAAAGAGAACGGTAAAATACTGGTGGCTGATACCTTGCGTCATGGTGTATTCCGTTGTGGCAGTATTCAATACCTTTATTGCCAGCATTGCCTATGACGACCCTGCCGACCCCAATTACAGTATATATAAAGGCTGGGAGCTGCGGGATTTCATTTTAAACGATTTGAAGGTGTTTGCAATAGGGCTGTTTCTTGTGGCATTGCTTTATCTGATTTTGAGAAGAAAGAATAAGCTGCAGGAAAAAACGGGCAGGAGGGCAGCCTTGATTGTCTTGGCGGTTTTGCTTGCCGTAGCAGTGGTTTCGGTTTTGTTTTCGCCCAAAGAGGAACAGAAGGACGCAGTGATTGAGGTGGAGGGCTTTGCGCTTACTTTTCCTGCAGAGGGCGGCAAAATTACCGTGGAGGAGCTGGAGGCGATTGCGCCGGGCAGCTCTGGCGTGGAAATTCGTGATAAGCTGGGAGAGCCGGATGCATGGATTGGGAGCGGTATGTTGAGAATGGTTTATTTTGTGGAAGGCAATCGTGCCGCTGTATTCCATTTTACATATCCGGCGTGCTATGAGGATTTGAAGGAGATTGTACTGTATGGAGGAAAGGAGTAAGAAATGACAAAAGAGGAGAGAGTGATACGTTATTTTGAACTGGCTTCCACACCGGAATGGCTGCCTTATGATACAAGTGATTTGCGGGAGGAATTGGGGATAACCGAGGAGGATACTTGGGAATACAGGCAGAAGCTGGAAAGTGCGTTAAGCCTAAAACCTGCGGAAAAACGGGATATAGTGGTAAAGCGGGTAATAAAGCCTGCGCTTAAAAAATGCGGCTTCTCCACATCGGGTTCGGACTGGAGGCGGGAGACAGAGGAGGCATACATTATTATCCACATGCAGAATTTTCGGTTTAACGGTATTGTAAACGGGGCGTGCTTCCGTTTTCATATCAGCGCTTCCCCAAAGGGGGAAATCAGGGAGAAGCTTTCGAACCAGTGGATGTACAATCAGGAGCATGAGTTGAAGCAGTTTGCCTTTCTCCCGTATTGCGGTATGCTTTCCCCCTATTATGCCGGCGATATGTATCAAATAGACGGTTATAAAAATTATCTTCCCACGGATGTGCCTGTGGAGGATATCTGCAGGCAGATAGGGGAAGATTTTGAAACGTATATATTGCCTCCGCTGTGTGAGGCTGCCACCTATGAGGATTTTGAAAAGCTGCGTGCCGAAAAATTGGAGCGCTATCAGGAGAAGGAAATAAGGCTGTTACGGTATTATTATGCGGCACAGGCGGCGGCAGCGGAGACGACGGGCTTGGGTTACGCCTCTCTTGTGCGGCTTGGAAAAGAGCTGGAGCTGAGTGCGGGAGATATTAAGTCCCATTTGGAGTGGCTTGCGGTGTGCAGAAAAAATTCCCGTTTTACGAAGATTGATGCAGCGGAGATTGCCATAAGGGCTTTAAAATAGGAGCTTTGCACTGCTATGCTGATTGCTTATTTTGACTGTAAGAAAGTGGGGACGTATGCATGGGAAGGAAAAAAAGAGGAATTGTTTTGCTTTGTATTTTACTTAGTCTGTCGGGCTGCGGCACAGGGCATGGAGCCGATGGAAAAGAGACGGAACCGGGGGCGCCGGAGGTTTCTTCTGCAATGCCGGCGCAGGATGTGAAACTGGAGGTTCTGGCACCGGAGACGGAGTTTACAGTCGCTTCTTCTAAAACAGGAGTTCCTGCATTTTTGAAATGTACGGGCTATGAAGGGGATTGGTATAACATAACGCCCGCCTTTGTTGCGGACAATTCTGATTTTATGGTTTTTAAAAATCTTACAGAGACAGATACTTATATTGTATATGACGGTGCGGCTTACGACATTGGGGAGTGTTTCGGCGGATACGGCTTGACGAGTATGGCGCTGGCGGATTTGAACAGGGATGGGGCGTATGAACTCTATTATACGTTTTCCTTTGGCTCCGGTCTCCATCTTTCAAGCATAGGATATTTTGACCCTGTAAGCAAAGAAGCGGTCCTGTTAGAGTATTCGCTGAATTCTCATCAAAACGAGCTGATGCTTACGGTAAATGAAGCCGGAGATTTATGCGTAAATCTTGCGCAGATAGATTCTTTCCAGTCCTTTGTTGATTTTTCAATAAAAGCGGATGCGCTTGCCGGTACGATGGTTTTTGAGGAAAATACAGTCAAGCTGGATGAAACGGGCGCCCGGTAAAAAAGACTTTGTCCGGAATATTTTTGCCGGTTAGAGCAGAGGGAGGATTTGCATGTTAAAGCATGGGAAAGTAAAATGGTTTGTAAAGGGAATTTTGTTGTTTTTTGTGATTGTATTTGCCGGCTATCACCTGTATTGTCATTACATGGTAAAGAAGTTTATGCGCTGCATGGAGGCGGGGGATTGGGAGGCGGCTCTTGTGCAGGTGGAAAAAATGCCAAATGTGAATATGCTGGATATGTGCGCGCCTTTGTACTGCCTGCAGGATATACTTTTGCAGGGTTCCGTGAGCGAGGGATATCCGTTACATTATGCGGTCTATAAACATGCGCCGGCATGTGTTTTTGAAGCCCTTCTGGAAAAGGGAGCCGACCCTGACAGAAAGGCGCCGCGCGGCTTGACGACACCGTTTCAGTATTTGTGCAACCACTATGCAACAGGTGAAAAGGCTGTAAAAATAGAGTTGATGGTACAGTATGGCGCTGATATCAATTCCGTTACGCTTCCCATCCCCGGAGGGTTTCGAAGGGTATCGGAGCAGAATAAGGAAAGCGCTTTCCGTTATGTTTCCTTTCTCTGGGAAAACGGCGTCAGCGACAGGATGCACGTAGGTACGCAGTGGGAGAGGACTGTACTGCACAGTGCCGCGGAATGTCTGGATGCGGTGTATTTAAGCAGGTTATATCACAACGAAAAAAGAGAAATGGCATATCTGCTAAATGAAAAAGACAGCATTGGGGAGTCCCCCCTCTTTTATGCGGTACGCGGAAATGCACCGGAAAACTGTGCGTTTCTTATAAAGGAGGGCGCCGACGTTAATATCAAAAATAATGAGGGAAAAACGGCTTATGATATCGCCGTGGAATTGGGCTATGAAGCGTGCGCGGCGGTTCTTGGGCAGGGCGTGCAGTAAGTATTTGGGATTGCTGCATGAAGGATGGAATAGAAAACATTGCACCCACCTTTGTTCTATGGTACAATTTCGAAAAGAAACCGGTAGTACATAAAAAGAGAAAGGTGCGGCTGCAATATGATTGAAAAACTGATAGAAAAGATAAAAAAGACCAACGCTCCCATTGTGGTGGGACTCGACCCTATGCTAAACTATATTCCGGAGCATATTAGGGGGCAGGCTTTTGCGGAGTGTGGGGAAACATTAGAGGGGGCGGCAGAGGCTGTCTGGCAGTACAACAAGGGGATTGTGGATGCCGTATGCGATTTGATTCCGGCGGTAAAGCCTCAGATTGCCATGTATGAGCAGTTCGGCTCGCAAGGGATTGCGGTATTCGAAAAAACGGTGG
Organism: uncultured Lachnospiraceae bacterium; assembly: GCA_910578335.1. Classification (GTDB taxonomy): domain Bacteria; phylum Bacillota; class Clostridia; order Lachnospirales; family Lachnospiraceae; genus Acetatifactor. The sequence continues at coordinate 107,198 of CAJTPU010000007.1, forward strand.
ATTATTGTAAGGAAAAAGGATTGATTGTCATCGGGGATGTGAAACGCGGCGATATCGGTTCTACTTCGGAGGCGTATGCAGTCGGGCATCTTGGCACGGTTCGGATAGGAGAGTATTCCTACAGGGGCTTTGACGAGGACTTTATCACGGTCAACCCGTACCTTGGCTCGGACGGCGTCAAGCCCTTTGTCAAGGTGTGCAAGGAGGAGGACAAGGGTATTTTCGTTCTGGTTAAGACGTCCAACCCTTCCAGCGGCGAGTTTCAGGACCGTCTTGTGGACGGCAGGGCTTTGTATGAGCTGGTAGGGGAGAAGGTAGCAGAATGGGGGGCGGACTGTATGGCGCCGGACGCCTCTTACAGCAATGTGGGCGCCGTGGTGGGCGCGACTTATCCCGAACAGGGGAAAATTTTGCGCAGGCTGATGCCAAAGACCTTTATTCTGGTGCCCGGGTACGGCGCGCAGGGCGGCAGGGGCGCAGACTTGGTTCACTTTTTTAATGAAGACGGGCTGGGCGCCATTATCAACTCCTCCCGCGGCATTATTGCGGCGTATAAGCAGGAGCAGTATGCGTCCTTTGGCGGCAGGAACTTTGGCGATGCTGCGCGGCAGGCTGTTATCGATATGCAGAAGGACATTGCAGGAGCGCTGGAGAGAAGAGGGTAGCCGTCCGCACCCGCTATGTGCCAAAGGAAAAAGCAAGAATGGATTGATAACTGGATGGTTTTATGTTAGTATAAATGAAAACGAAAGAAATCAGCCAAAACGGAGGTCTTTTAGAGAGTTGGAAGCTTATAAGCAGGAGTTTATCGAGTTTATGGTGGACTGCGGTGTTTTGCAGTTCGGTGATTTTACCTTAAAGAGCGGCAGGAAAAGCCCGTTTTTTATGAATGCAGGCGGGTATGTGACCGGCGGGCAGCTAAAGCGGCTTGGCGAATATTATGCACATGCCATACATAATACTTACGGGGATGATTTTGACGTTCTGTTCGGACCGGCTTACAAGGGGATTCCCTTAAGCGTGGTGACGGCGGTAGCTTACAGCGAGCTGTTCGGCAGGGAAGTCCGCTACTGTTCCAACCGCAAGGAGGCAAAGGACCATGGCGATGCCGGCATATTGCTTGGCAGCAGGCTTAGGGACGGTGACAGGGTTGTTATCATAGAGGATGTGACGACCTCCGGCAAATCCATCGAAGAGACTTTTCCCATCATCCGGTCGCAGGCAGAGGTGGAAATAAAAGGACTGATGGTTTCCTTAAACCGCGAGGAAGTCGGGCAGTCCGGCAAGGTGGGAGCGCTGACCGAGATACAGGAGACGTACGGTTTTCCCGCGTCGGCAATCGTGAGCATGAGCGAAGTGACGGCGTATCTGTATAATAAGCCCTACAAAGGCAAAATATATATTGACGACGAACGAAAGGGCGCACTTGACAATTACTTTGCGCAGTACGGAATAAAAAAATAAGGAGAGGATTGCCATGGAAGAAAAATTGTACAGAACAATGCGCGGAACCGGCGCAACCAACATTGTGATAGGGGTACTTACTTTGGTGGTGGGAATCACAAGCGGTATCCTTTTATTCATCAGTGGCGCAAAGCTGCTGTCACGCAAGTCTCATATCCTGTTTTAAAGGCAGTGGGCATTTCCTGTGGAGGTGCCCATTTATCTTTTCCGGCGGAAATTGTCGGCAAATGAACGGACGGGAGGGTGCGGCTTAGCGTTATGGGGCGGAAAAAAAATTATATTTTTACCAACAAAAAACATTCCGAGCGGGCGATTATGTCTACCATTTTAGGGGTCATAAGTCTGGTGTCCCTTATTGCGGTGGTTTTTCTTGCCTATGAGAAAGAAGGGAATATACCGGCGGGTTATGGCGTGGCTGGGTTTCTGATAGCGGTTTTTTCCGTGACAGGGCTGGTGCTGGGAATTGTTACGGCGATGGAAAAGGACAGGTACAGGCTGTTTCCGAGCCTTGGAATCGTATGCAATCTGCTTGCACTTTTGGGGATTGGGTTTGTAGTCTATGCAGGTATGTATTTGTAGCATATACAGATAACGGATAAAGAATGGAAAACGGCGGGATAAGGTGTCCGCGTTAAAATGGAGGGAGAAGATGAACGAGGTATTGCAGGAGAGACTTATGCTGGCGCAGGAACGTATCGGGCAGCTACAGGAGGAACATATTTCAAAGGAAGCGTTTGACCGCTATTTTAAAAAAGAAGCAGAATGGTTTTTAAAGCTGTTTAAACTGCGCAAGCTGCTTGCAGACGGCGCATTTGAAAAGCTCAGTCTAAAAGAGCTTCAGGAATGGAACAGGCGGCTTTACGAGGAGCTTATGCCTGAAAATTATGAAAAAAGCTACGCCAATCCCGCTGCTGCCGTGCGGGAGCTTGGGGATAAGTTTGGTACGCTGCTTTCTGCGCTGTATGCAGAACTGCGCAATGGCATTGTCTATGTTTTTTATGACTGCGAGGAGGAGCTTGCGGCTGCCGCAGAGCTCTTTTTGGAGATAGAAAATATCTTTGCCTGCGCGTGGGAAGAGGAACAGAGCCTGCCTGCGCCGGAAGCGGTGAAGCAGGCTTATTACTGGTATATGAGCGATTACGCGCAGCTCCGCTCCGAAAGACAGGTGCGCGGCATCGTGGACACCTCCGTGAACGCGGCGAAGAAAATTGTCATGGAGAGCGATTTGTCGGATTTGCGCTGCCTGTACCGCTATGGCTGCTATATTTCTGATGATGAGCTTCGCATGGCGGCGTATCTTAATTCTCTTCCGGAGGAGACCATTGCCGTGATGGCGGATACCTTTACGGAAGGATACCGTCTGGGTTTTATCGCCACAAGCAAGGATATCAGCATCAAAAAAAGTGTCGGCATTTATTACAATATCGGTTTTGAGCGTGTTGTCAGAAAGGCTGTGGAAAATTTCCGCAAAATCGGGCTGGAGGCGGTAATAGACAGAAGAGTGGTTGCCGGTACGCCGGCAAACAGGCAGTATGACTACGACCACAAGGATGATGATGTACTCTTTTTGGATAAGCAGTACATGAGCCGTAAACTGGAGACGCTGCGCGGTGCATATGAAAAATATAAAGCGGATGCGGCGGTATACGGCGGTCCTGCCTTGATAGAGGTGTTTGGGGAGGAGCCTTTTGCACCGGTTATCAAAGAGGAGGCGTATAAGCCGGACGATATGCACAGAAAGCTTAGCGTGGAATATGCATCGTCGTACAGACAGCTTCAGTCCGAATATATAAAGGATGAGGAGCGCAGCTTCACCATTATTGCGTTTCCCACACCCGCCATCGGGGAGCAGTTTCAAGAGATTTTCGACGAGACCATCCGAATCAATACGCTGGACTACAACCTGTACAGGCAGATACAACAGAACCTGATAGACGTGCTGGACACCGCCGAGTATGTGGAAATCAAGGGTATGAACGGCAACAGGACGGACTTGCGTGTGGCGCTAAAAAGGCTTGAAAACCCGAAGAAAGAGACAAAATTTGAAAACTGTGTTGCCGACGTCAATATTCCGGTGGGCGAGGTCTTTACTTCTCCCGTGCTGAAGGGAACCGAAGGCGTCCTGCATGTGGGAAAGGTATTTTTAAACGAGCTGGAATACAAAGATTTTGAGATACATTTTAAGGACGGCATGACGACAGACTACCGCTGCGGCAACTTTGAAAAAGAGGAGGAAGGGCGCAATTATATCAAGGAAAATGTTTTGTGTAACCATGAATCCCTGCCTTTAGGCGAATTTGCAATCGGCACGAATACGGCGGCGTACGTCATGGCGCAGAAATACGATATCGGCGCAAAGCTCCCCATCCTGATAGCGGAAAAGACGGGACCTCATTTTGCAGTGGGAGATACCTGCTACAGTCATGCGGAGGATGTAAAGGTGTATAATCCGGACGGCAAGGAAATTGTGGCAAGGGACAATGAGGTGTCTGCGCTGCGCAGGGAGGATGCAGATAAGGCGTATTTTAACTGCCATACGGATATCACCATTCCGTATCACGAGCTTGGAAGCCTGACGGCGGTGCGCGCCGACGGTACCAGAGCTGTCATCATAGAAAACGGACGGTTTGTCCTTGCCGGCTGCGAGGAGTTAAATGTGCCCCTGAATGAATAGAGAAGCGGCTGAAACTTATGCAAAAATTAAGAAAATGGCATTGCGCCGGTAGAAAAATTTTAGTAAACTAAGAGTGGTAAAACAAAGACAAAAGCGAAAGGAGCAAAAAAGTGGCACAAGTAGGTATTGTCATGGGCTCTGATTCAGATATGCCCATTATGGCGAAAGCCGCGGATATTTTAGAGGAATTGGGAATTTCTTATGAGATGACGATTATTTCGGCGCACAGGGAACCGGACGTATTCTTTTCTTATGCGCAGAGCGCGGAGGAGAAAGGCTTTAAGGTGATAATCGCAGGCGCGGGCATGGCGGCGCATCTGCCCGGCATGTGTGCGGCAATTTTCCCGATGCCGGTCATCGGTATCCCGATGCACACTACGTCTTTAGGCGGCAGGGATTCGCTGTATTCCATTGTGCAGATGCCCTCCGGCATACCGGTGGCGACGGTGGCGATTAACGGCGGCGCCAATGCGGGGCTGCTTGCCGCAAGGATTCTGGCAACTTCAGATTCTGCTCTTCTCGATAAATTAAAAGCGTACAGCAATGACTTAAAGGAGCAGGTGAAGGCAAAGGATGCAAGGCTTCAGGAAATCGGATATAAAGAATACTTAAAAAAATAAAGCGGCGGAGAAAGGGAACCCGTGGCAAAGCGTAAGGAGCGCAGATGGGAGTAAAGATGGATTACAAAAATGCAGGAGTGGATATTGAGGCAGGCTATCAGTCGGTGGAGCTGATGAAAGAGCACATAAAAAAGACGATGCGTCCCGAGGTGCTTGGCGGTATTGGCGGGTTTTCGGGCGCCTTTTCCATGGAGGCTTTGAAAGGTATGGAAAAACCGACGCTGGTCTCCGGAACGGACGGCGTGGGCACGAAGCTGAAGGTTGCTTTTCTTTTGGGTAAGCATGATACGGTGGGTATCGACTGCGTGGCGATGTGCGTCAACGATATTGCCTGTGCAGGCGGCGAGCCGTTGTTCTTTTTGGATTATATTGCCTGCGGCAGGAACATCCCGGAAAAGATTGCGGGCATTGTAAAAGGCGTGGCGGAGGGCTGCGTACAGGCAGGCGCTGCGCTGATTGGCGGCGAGACGGCAGAACATCCGGGACTTATGCCCGAAGAAGAGTATGATTTGGCAGGCTTTGCGGTAGGCGTTGTGGATGAGAAGGACTTGATTACAGGCGCAGATATCAAAGCAGGAGACGTTTTGATTGGCATTGCCTCTTCCGGCGTTCACAGCAATGGCTTTTCACTGGTACGCAAGGTGTTTGAAATGACGAGGGAAAGTCTGGATACCTACTACGAGGAGCTGGGAAAGACTTTGGGAGAAGCGCTGCTTACGCCCACCAAGATTTATGTAAAGGCGCTAAAGGGCATCAAGGCGGCAGGCGTCAGGGTAAAGGGCTGCAGCCATATTACAGGCGGCGGTTTCTACGAAAATATTCCCCGTATGCTGCCTGAGGGCGTGCGCGCCGTAGTCAAAAAGGACAGCTATGAAATTCCTGCCATCTTTAAGCTTCTGCAGAAGACGGGCGGTCTGGAAGAAAAAATGATGTACAATACATATAACATGGGACTTGGCATGGTGCTTGCGGTTGCCGGGGAAGATGCAGAAAAGACGCTTGCGGCAATTCAGGCGGCAGGCGAGACTCCTTACATAGTGGGAAGCTGTGAGGCAGGCGAAAAAGGAGTTGTGATATGCTAAGGACAGTTGTGTGCGTCTCGGGCGGCGGCACAAATCTGCAGGCAATTCTCGATGCTGTCAAAGAGGGAAGGATTACCAATACAAAGATAGAAGCGGTTGTCAGCAATAACGCGGGCGCCTACGCGCTGACGCGTGCGAAAGAGAATCAGATTCCGGCGGTACTGCTTTCCCCTAAGGAGTATCCCGACAGGGCGGCTTATCATGCGGCATTTATGGAAAAAATGCGGGAGCTTTCCCCTGATTTGATTGTGCTTGCCGGCTTTCTTGTCCGGATTCCGAAGGAGATGACAACGGAATTTGAGGGAAAAATCATCAATATCCACCCGTCACTGATTCCTTCCTTCTGCGGCGTAGGCTATTACGGACTGAAGGTACACGAGGCGGTTCTTGCGCGGGGCGTCAAAGTCACGGGCGCCACGGTGCATTTTGTGGATGCAGGCATGGACGAGGGACCAATTATTGCGCAGAAGGCAGTGCGCGTGGAGGAACATGATACGCCGGAGAGCTTACAGAGGCGTGTGATGGAAGAGGCGGAGTGGATTCTGCTTCCGCAGGCGATAGACGATATTGCAAACAACCGCCTGACGGTGCGGGACGGATATGTAAGGAAGGTATAATTTTATGAAAGTACTGATTGTGGGAGGCGGCGGAAGGGAACATGCGATTGCCGTCAGCATGAAAAAAAGCAGCCGGCTGGAAAAGCTTTACTGTGTGCCGGGCAATGCGGGTATCGCGCAGATAGCAGAGTGCGAGCCTTCTATCGGTGTGATGGAATTTGATAAAATAGCGGCTTATGCCAAGGAAAAGCAGGTGGATTTGGTGTTTGTGGCGCCGGACGACCCGCTGGTGGGCGGTCTTGTGGATGTCTTAGAAAAAGCAGGGCTGCGTGTATTCGGCCCGAATAAAAATGCGGCGATTCTGGAGGGAAGCAAGGCGTTCTCCAAGAATCTGATGAAGAAATACCACATTCCCACGGCGGCATACGAGACTTTTGACAATCCGGACGATGCGCTTGCTTATTTGGAGACGGCGAAAATGCCCATTGTGTTAAAGGCTGACGGGCTGGCGCTGGGAAAAGGGGTACTGATTTGCAATACGCTTGCGGAAGCGAAGGCTGGCGTAAAGGAAATTATGCTGGATAAGCATTTTGGGAGCGCCGGAAACCGCATGGTAATCGAAGAATTTATGACCGGGCGGGAGGTGTCCGTGCTTGCCTTTGTGGACGGCAAAACGATACGCCCCATGACTTCCGCACAGGACCATAAGCGCGCGAAGGACGGCGACGAGGGGCTTAATACGGGCGGCATGGGTAATTTTTCACCCAGTCCCTTTTATACGAAAGAAATCGACGATTTTTGTCGTAAATATATTTATCAGGCAACCGTGGACGCCATGGCAGCGGAGGAGAGAGCGTTTAAAGGCGTGATTTTCTTCGGTCTGATGCTGACGGAGGAAGGACCGAAGGTATTGGAGTACAATGCCCGGTTTGGAGACCCTGAGGCGCAGGTGGTGCTCTGCCGCATGAAAAATGATATTCTGGATGTGGTGGATGCCTGCATAGACGGCACACTGGATAAAGTTACGTTGGAATTTGAAGATAATGCGGCGGTGTGTGTGGTGCTTGCTTCCGACGGTTATCCGGTCTCCTATGAAAAAGGATTTGAGATAACGGGGCTTTCCCGCTTTGAAGGCAGGGAGGATTATTATTGTTTCCATGCAGGAAGCAAATTTGATGAAAAAGGACGCATTGTGACAAACGGCGGACGGGTACTTGGCGTTACGGCAAAGGGCAGTACTTTAAAGGAAGCGCGCAGGAAAGCGTATGAGGCGACGGAGTGGGTAGACTTTTCCAATAAGTATATGCGTCATGATATCGGAAAAGCCATCGACGAAGCGTAAGTAAGCAGGTAATTTTTCAGAAAGAGGTGAGGATATGCACGAGGGTAGGGATTTGTTGCGTATGGACGAGTACAACAGACCGAAGACGTGTGAAAAATGCGACGGCGTTATGGTATTTATGGGGGTAGGCGAATACAAATGCGAGGACTGCGGTGCAATTGCCTATGACGATTACGGTAAAGTCCGCCTCTATATAGAAGGGCACAGGGGGGCGACGGCTTCACAGATTGAGGCGGCAACCGGAGTAAAACAGCGTGCCATCAGAAATATGCTAAAGGAAGGGCGTCTGGAGGTGACGGCGGACTCCAAAGTATTTTTACATTGTGTTATCTGCAAGAAAGAAATCCGCTCGGGAAGCATGTGCCCTGAATGTGAGAGAAATTACCATCACAGGATAGAGGACGAACAGAGAAAGATGAAGAATTCCATGATGCAGGGATATGGAGCCGGCAGAGAGGAAAAACGAGGAGAAAAAAGGTTCAAGTTTGAATGATGCATAAGTGCAGTATTGCAGGTTCCTGCAATCGGCATGGAAAGGGAAATTATGAGGTACTTAAGAGAAAAGGACGTAAGAAGGGGAAGCGGAATCAAAGCGGCAGCCGCATTGTTGTGCATACTGCTGTTTTCTCTGCTGCCCGCAAAAGAGGCACTGGCTGTGGAAGGAACCGTGACGGCATCCTCCGCCAATATACGTGCCGGCGCCGACCCGAACAGTCAGATACTGGCAAGTGTGTTAAACGGCGACAAGCTGTCAATCAAGGAAGAGGTGACAGGAACCGACGGAAATGTATGGTTTTATGTCTTTATCGACTCTGACAGACTGGGTTATGTCCGCTCGGATTTGGTGAAAAAGGATGACGGCAGCGCGCCTTCCCCTACGGTGACGTCAACACCGACACCGCCCCCGGCGTCCACTTCCAACCCCAGTGCCGGCAATAACAATAAAATTAATTTAAATGCTACCGTAAACAGGGACGGTGTGGAAGAAGTACAGCCGGTGAGTGCGTCTGTCAACAGTTCAACGCCGGTGCGTGTCAGGGCAGACAGTTCGACGGATGCGGAAATCGTAACGACGGTTAAACAGGATGTGGTGCTTACCGTTCATGGAAAGAAGGCAGCAGGTAACGGCGACGTATGGTATCTGGTGAGCTTTATGGTGGACAATACGGAGGTCAACGGTTATATCCACTCCAATTATGTGACGCTTGGCGGCGAGCTTTTGCCGGTGGAGCCTGCTGAGCCGACAGAACCTACTGAGCCGACGGAACCGACAGAGCCGGACGAGCCGGCAGTGCCGCAGCAGGATTGGTATACTGCGCAGAATGACGACGGCACATGGGTTCTGGTAGAAAATGCCACCGGAAAACGGACGCCGATTGCGGATATGTTTACGAACTGGAATAAGGCGGTGGACGAGTGGGAGGCAGCGACGGCAAAGAATTCCCGTCAGACGGCGATTATTGTGGTGCTTTCCATTCTGCTGGTGGTGCTGGCGCTGGGTATTACCTTACTGATATTTAAGTTAAAAGATATGACGGAGGACGACGGGCTGGATATGAGCCAGAGGACGCCGGCAAGAAGAAGCGGTGACAGACCGGTACGTCCTTCCGGCTCTTCGCAGGCGCGTCCGGCGGGAAGCAGGCCTTCCGGCACCCGCCCTGCTTCGCAGGCACATCCGTCAGGAGGCAGACCTGCCGGCGCGGCACGTCCGGACGGCAGACCCGCACAGCCCGCAGGGGCGAGACCTGCCGCGGGAGCACAGGGAGGCAGACCTGCCGGCGCGGCGCGTCCGGACGGCAGACCTGCACAGCCCGCAGGGGCAAGACCTGCCGCGGGAGCACAGGGAGGCAGACCTGCCGGCACGGCACGCCCGGACGGCAGACCCGCACAGCCCGCAGGGGCAAGACCTGCTGCGGGAGCACAGGGAGGCAGACCCGCCGGTACGATACGTCCGGATGGTACGAGACCGGCGCCCCGCCCACAGACGGGCAGACCGGCTCCCTCAGCGGACGGCAGCCGCTTGGAGAGACAGGCGAGAGCCGATGTGGAGACGAGAAACCTGGAGCGCAGTACGGCGGGCGCACAGCCGAAAAAGCCAAGAAATTTTATGGCTGATGACGACGAATTTGAATTTGAATTTTTAAACTGGGATGGGGACGGCGAAGCGTAAGACTGTGTGCAGTCCTTTCCCAAAAAGTCCGAACCTCTTTATGCGGGAGGTTCGGACTTTTTTTAAAATGCGGTTGACACTCTGCCCTTCCTGTTATAATATTTGTATAACAGTTGGGAAGGAGGAAGCCATACCATGATAATTGAAATTGACTTTAACAGTGATGAGGCGCTGTATCTGCAGCTTCGCAATCAAATTATATTGGGAATTGCCACCTCGCGTTTTCAGGAAGGAGAGCAGCTTCCCTCTGTACGCCAGCTTGCGGATGCGATAGGCATCAATATGCATACGGTAAATAAGGCATATACCGTGCTGAAGCAGGAGGGTTACGTAAAGGTGGACAGGAGGCGCGGCGTCGTGATAGCGGTGGATACGGACAGGCTTAAGACTATCACGGAACTGCGGCAGGAGTTGCAGGTGATTCTTGCCAAAAGCAGCTGCAAGAATATTTCCAAAGAAGAAGTACATGCTTTGATTGATGAAATATATGAGGATTATGGAGGACATTGCTGATGCAGTCACAATTTACGGATAAGGCGCGCGCAGCGCTTTTACTGGCAGAAAAAACAGCAAAACGATTGAGACAGGGATACGTGGGGACGGAGCACATTCTGGTAGGGCTCATGCAGGAAAAGACCGGTGTGGCGGCAAGAGTGTTGTTTGATAACGGAGTAGATGAAAATCAGGTTGTGGAAATGATAAGGGATTTGATTTCCATGGATGGACCGGTGGCGGTCAAGGACAGGGAGACATACTCTCCGAGAGCGGCAAAGGTGCTTGATATTGCGCACAAACAGTCGGAGCGTTTTGGCGAGCGGCAGACCGGCACGGAGCATATCCTGATGGCGCTGATTAAAGAGGGGGAAAACGTGGCGGTCCGGCTTTTAAACACATTGGGGATTTCCACGCAAAAGATTTACATTGACGTTTTGATTGCCATAGGGGAGGACGGCGGGCTTTACAAGGAGGACCTTGCAAAGAGCCGGCAGGGCAAAAAAAATACGTCTACACTGGCACAGTACAGCAGGGATTTGACGGCGTTAGCCAGAGAGGGGAAGTTAGACCCTGTGATTGGCAGGGAGGAGGAGATACAGCGTGTTGTGCAGATACTCAGCAGGCGTACCAAGAACAACCCCTGTCTGATAGGAGAGCCCGGCGTGGGCAAGACTGCCGTGGTCGAAGGGCTTGCGGCGCGGATTGTATCGGGAAATGTACCCTTTACGGTCAAGGAAAAGCGCGTACTCACACTGGATTTGTCCGGCATGGTTGCAGGGAGCAAATACCGCGGCGAGTTTGAAGAGCGAATCAAGAAAGTAATCAAGGAAGTGCTGGAGGACGGCAATGTCATACTGTTTCTGGATGAGCTGCACACCATTATCGGAGCGGGCGGCGCGGAGGGCGCCATTGATGCCTCCAACATTTTAAAGCCGTCTCTTGCAAGAGGGGAAATACAGCTTGTCGGCGCTACCACCATAGCCGAGTACCGCAAATATGTGGAGAAGGATGCGGCGCTGGAGAGGCGTTTTCAGCCGGTAAACGTGGAAGAGCCGGATGTGGAGGCAGCCATCCGTATTTTGAACGGCATCAGCGCAAGATATGAGGAGCATCACAAGGTAAAGATACTGCCGGAAGCGATTGTGGCTGCGGCAAAGCTTTCTGACAGATATATCAATGACAGAAACCTGCCGGATAAAGCAATCGATTTGATAGATGAGGCGGCGGCAGCGGTTCGTCTCAAGACCGGACGCGTGCCGGAAAAACAGCAGGAGATGCTGCAGAAGATACAGGAAAAAGACATACAGATAGAACGTTCCATCCGCATGGAAAATTTCGAACAGGCAGGCGACTTGAAGCGCCAACAGGATATGCTTCTCAAAAAATACGAAGGCATGAAGCGGCGCTTTGAGGAGCAGGAGAAGAACAGGGAATATACGGTCGGGGAAAATGAGATTGCGGAAGTGGTCTCTATGTGGACGAAGATACCGGTAAAGAAGCTGGCAGAGAAGGAGAGCGAGCGGCTTTTGAAGCTGGAATCTGTTTTACACAAGCGTGTTATCGGGCAGGAGGAAGCGGTAAAAGCGGTTGCGAGGGCTATGCGAAGGGGAAGGGTCGGGTTGAAGGACCCCGGCAAGCCCATAGGTTCTTTTCTGTTTTTAGGGCCTACCGGCGTAGGCAAGACAGAGTTGAGCAAGGCGCTGGCGGAGGCGATGTTCGGCTCGGAGAACGCGCTTATCAGGGTGGATATGTCGGAGTACATGGAAGGGCATTCCGTCTCTAAGATGATTGGCTCCCCGCCCGGATACGTAGGCTTTGACGAGGGGGGGCAGCTCAGCGAAAAGGTGCGCCGCAATCCCTATTCCGTGGTGCTGTTTGATGAGATTGAAAAGGCGCATCCCGATGTGTTCAACGTTCTGCTGCAGGTATTGGACGACGGGCATATTACGGACTCCAAGGGCAGGAAGGTCAGCTTCAAAAACACGGTGCTGATTATGACTTCCAATGCGGGCGCACAGCGGATAGTAGAGCCTAAAAACCTGGGATTTGCCGCAGAATCCAGTGAGACGAAGGATTACGAAAAGATGAAGAGCGGCGTCATGGAGGAGGTCAAGAAGCTCTTTAAGCCCGAGTTTATTAACCGCATCGATGAGATTATGGTGTTCCATCAGCTTACAAGGGAAAATATGAAGGAAATCGTGACGCTTCTTTCCCATAACCTTTCCAAGCGGTGCGAGGCGCAGATGGACATGAAGCTCAAGCTTTCCCCTGCGCTTAAGGAGCATTTGGTAGAGAAATATGCCGACAAAAAGATGGGGGCGCGCCCGCTAAAGCGCGCTATGCAGTCGGTTGTGGAGGATGCCCTTGCGGAGGAAATCCTGCAGGGCAGGGTGAAACGGGGAGATACGGTGACTGCCGGCTACAAGGGAGAAAAAGTATACTTTACCGTGGCGGCTATTCCCAAAAACGGGGTGGAATAATAGGCGGACTTGTATTATACTATAACTATATTTACAGGGGAAAAGCCCTGAAATCAGGAGGATATACAGATGGCAATCGTAGCAGAATTACTTCGTGCGGAAGAAAACGGCGCAATCAGTTTTGGCAATCACAAGCTGGCACAGAAAACAAAGGTGGAGGACTTTGAACATGCGGGGGATTTGTATAAGGTAAAGACCTATCAGGCGATGACAAAGCTTGAGAAAAACGGCATGTTTTTGTATGAATCCGTACCGGGCACCAGTGTGCTCTCGTTTCAGGAGACGGAGCGGGGCGTTTCCTTTGTGGTGGAGGGAGCCGAGGATGCGCAGCTTACAGTCGGGCTAAAGGACGATACCGAATACGAGGTGTCAGCAGGCGGCACAAGCATCGGAAGGATGCGCACCAATCTTGGCGGAAAGCTCAGTCTGAGCGTGGAGCTTGCCGGCGCCGGCGAAGTAGCTGTAGAAATTACGCAGGTATAGATAAGCGCAAAATACCGGTTTGGCGCGGCGGCACTTGCCGCGCGGCAGATTTTGCGGCTGCCTGTCAAACGGCGGAAAGGAAACAAAACACATGGCAAAGGGGAAAAAGAGCACTTGTTTTTTCTGTCAGAACTGCGGCTATGAATCTCCCAAATGGATGGGACAGTGCCCGGGCTGCAGGGAGTGGAATACCTTTGTGGAGGAGCAGACAGCCACGATTTCCCTGAAAAAAGGCAGTGCAGGAGGCGGCACGGCAAGGCGGGAGCCTGCCGTGCTTTCTGAAATAGAGATGAAGGAGGAGGACAGGCTGTCCACCGGCATAAAGGAACTGGACAGGGTGCTGGGAGGCGGCGTGGTGGCAGGCTCTCTCACGCTGGTGGGGGGCGACCCGGGAATCGGCAAATCCACCTTGCTTTTGCAGATGTGCCGATTTATGGCGCTTGCGGGAAGCAGGGTGCTTTACATATCGGGCGAGGAATCGTTAAAGCAGATTAAAATGCGGGCGGAGCGTATCGGCGCATTTAATGACAATCTGCTTCTTTTGTGTGAAACCAATCTGGAAGTCATTGAGGAAACGATAAAAAAATATGCGCCGAAGGCGGTTATCATTGATTCCATCCAGACGATGTATAATGACAATGTTTCAGCGGCGCCGGGCAGCGTTTCACAGGTGCGGGAGTCCACCGGCGTTCTGCTGCAGCTTGCGAAGGGGCTGGGAGTGTCCGTTTTTATTGTGGGGCATGTGACGAAGGAGGGAACGGTTGCCGGTCCCCGGGTGTTGGAACATATGGTGGATACGGTGCTCTACTTTGAAGGCGACAGACATGCCTCTTACCGGATTCTGCGCGGTGTGAAGAACCGTTTTGGCTCTACCAATGAAATCGGCGTATTCGAGATGAAGGAGGAAGGGCTCATTCAGGTGGAGAATCCGTCGGCATTTATGTTAAACGGGAGACCTGAGGGCGCATGCGGATGTGTGGTGGCGTGCTCCGTGGAGGGGACGCGTCCCTTGATGACAGAGATACAGGCGCTTGTGTGCCACAGCAATTTTGGAATTCCGCGGAGGCAGGCGACGGGCACGGATTTTAACCGTGTCAACCTGTTGATGGCAGTTTTGGAAAAGCGCCTCGGACTGCAGATGAGCGGCTGTGATGCTTATGTCAATGTGGCAGGCGGCATGAAGCTTACGGAGCCGGCAATGGATTTGGGTATGGTGATGGCAATTGTTTCCAGTTTCCGCAATAAACCGGTGGATGAGAAGACGGTGGTTTTTGGAGAGGTGGGCTTGAGCGGCGAGGTGCGCGCGGTGAGTATGGCGGAGAAGCGCGTGCAGGAAGCAAAAAAGCTGGGTTTTACGCTTTGTATCCTTCCGGCGGCGAATGCGGAAGCGTTACAGGGGAGCGCAGGAATCCGTATTGTGGGAGTGGCGAGCGTACAGGATGCGATAGCTTTTGTCGGATAGAACAGCCCGACTCTTTTTCGCACAAAAATATTCCCGTAACTCTTAAAAATAACTTGCCTTGCAGAGCGGCTTGTGCTATAATGTTATCTGTTGGTGCAAAGGCGTAGTGTTTTGGCATTGATAAAAAGAATGAAGGGGAATAGTACAGTGGTAGTGCGGCGGTCTCCAAAACCGTAAACGGGGGTTCGAGCCCCTCTTCCCCTGCTGCATGTGCAAAAGCACTGAGACGTGCCGGCGGTTGCAACCGCCGGCATTGTTTTTGGTGGACAAAACGGTTGATAAGCATTATAATAATAGAGATAAAAATTACTGTAAAAGAGAAAAATAAATGGTCAATTGAGAAATTAAAAATAAAAAGAAAAAGGAGAGGCAGCATGGACGAAACTTTCAGGAAGCAGATGGAGGAGAACGGAGCGGACGTGGAAACGACACTGAAGCGCTTCATGGGAAACGAAAAGATGTACATGAAGTATATTATGAAGTTCTTGGATGACAAAAATTTTGACAGTATCCGGGAAAATCTGGAAAGCCAAAATTATGAAGCGGTTTTTAACGCCGCGCACACTTTAAAGGGCGTTACGGCAAACCTTGGATTAAATCCGGTCAATGCTGCATCGGCTGAGATTTCGGAGCTGCTCAGAGGAAAAGCTGCTTCTGAGGTGGATGCAGAAAAAGTAAACGCGGTTTTTTTGGAGCTTACGGAGAGCTATGAACGCTTCAGAAAGGTTCTGGAGGCAAACAAGCCGCAGGCATAAAATCCATTGACATTTTTACGGAAGAATGGTAACGTGGAAGGTGAGAAAAAGTATCATATAAAACAACAAATCAAGAGGAGAAGATATGGATAAGCGACAG
The DNA here is from genome assembly GCA_910578335.1 of uncultured Lachnospiraceae bacterium. GTDB lineage: Bacteria > Bacillota > Clostridia > Lachnospirales > Lachnospiraceae > Acetatifactor. The sequence continues at coordinate 122,882 of CAJTPU010000007.1, forward strand.
ATGTTGATTGTTGATGACGAAGAAGTAAATCGCATTATACTCAGCGGTGTTTTTGAAGAAGAGTATGAGATTTTGGAGGCTTCAAACGGACAGGAAGCAAATGAGCTTCTGGCAGACAATCACAATATCGCATTGATTCTGCTGGATATTGTGATGCCTGTATTAAACGGCTTTGGCGTGTTGAACTACATGAAGGAGCACGACCTTTTAGAGAAGATTCCTGTCATTCTGATTACCAGCGAGGAAGCGCTTGACAGTGACGACCAGGCGTATTCTTACGGTGTTGCAGATGTTATGCATAAGCCTTTTTACCCTCATATTGTGCAGCGCAGGGCGAGAAACATTATCGAGCTGTATGACAATAAGCACAATATGGAAGCAAATCTGGAGAAGCAGGCGGACCTTATCAGGGAGCAGGAAAGAAAAATTCGGGAAAACAACGAATTTATGATTGATGCCCTCAGCTCCGTTGTAGAATTCAGAAGCCTTGAGACAGGCGAACATATCAGGCGCATCAAGTATTTTACCAGAATTATGTTGAAATATCTGATGAAGTATTTCCCTAAGTACAATATGACGCCGGAGCTGATTGATGAGATTGCCAGAGCCTCCGCATTGCATGATATCGGAAAAATAGGTATACCTGACGCGATTCTCTTAAAGCCGGGACGTCTTACGCCGGAAGAATTTGAAATCATGAAAACCCATACGACTATCGGCTGCGATATTCTGGAAAAGTTTAAGGATAATCAGGATAATGATTTTTACCGTCACTGCTATGATATCGTCCGTTATCACCACGAGAGATGGGACGGCGGCGGATACCCTGACCACTTAGAGGGTGATGCGATTCCTATCAGTGCGCAGATTGTCGCGATAGCAGACGTTTATGACGCGCTGGTGAGCACAAGGGTATACAAAAGCGCTTACGCGAATAACATTGCCTATGAAATGATTATGAATGGCGAGTGCGGGCAGTTTTCACCGGATGTACTGGAGTGCTTCGGTCTTGCAAAAGAAGATTTCTTCAATATTGTGGAAGTCATTAAGATGTTTACTTTTTCGTAATCTTTTGTCAAATAACAGGCAGCAAAAAGAGTGAGTTTTTTTGTTGCCTTTCTTCTGTTAGTGTGTTGAAGGCAGTATATGGCTTGTCGGGAGGTATGACAGATGGAGCAGGGTGGCTGCAGCGTTTTTTCCGCTCAGGCTGCGTTGGAGATGATATTCGAGTTTGATGAATCCGGCAGAATATTCTATGCAAATGCAGAAGCGGAAAAAAAGCTGGAATATACAGGCGGTCTGTGCGGGCGGAGTGTGGTAGAGATTTTTCCGGGCGAATTTAAATCGGAGGAAAACGCATTTACGACACAATGCGCTTTTGATGAAAAGCCAAGGCAGTTTGTGGCATACCGGGGAAATTTTACTTGTTTTCCCGTGGAGGCGAAAATCCTAAAAAGCGGCTGTAAACCGGAAAAGTACGTGTGCATGGCGTATGATATGCTGGAGAAGGAGTATCTGAAGAGAGAGGTTGCACAGGTCAGGCAGGAGGCGGAGCTTGCGCTTAAGGTAAAGTCGGAGTTTGTCGCAAATGTAACGCATGAGTTGCGCACACCGGTGAACGGTGTGCTGGGGAATGTAAAGGAGCTGCTGTGCGAGGACGTTGACAGCCGCACCATGAAATCTCTGCGGATGATAGAGCGCTGCTGCGTGGACATGAATAAGATTATTGACAATATTCTTGATTTTTCCAAGCTGGAGGCAGGAAAGTTTACTCTGGAACCGCGCCGTTTTCATGTCCGCGAAATGCTGGACCATGTAAAAACCACCCACTCTGCGAAAATTACGGAGAAGGGTCTGGAATTCTTTATGACGGTATCGCCCAATGTGCCGGAATATGTTATCGGCGATGAGCTTCGGATTAAGCAGATACTGAATAATCTTTTATCAAATGCGTTAAAGTTTACTTCTGTCGGAAAGGTCAAGCTCGAGGTGTTAAAGACCGCGCAGATGGACGGCAGGACAGAATTGTTTTTTATTGTGATAGATTCCGGAATCGGCATTGACGATGCGGATAAGGATAAACTGTTTCAGAGCTTTTCGCAGGTGGATGCTTCCATTTCCAGAAGATACGGGGGCACAGGCCTGGGGCTTAACATCAGCAAGCAGCTTGTGGAGCTGATGGGCGGCAGCATCGGCGTGGAGAGCCAGAGGGGAAAAGGCAGTACATTTTCTTTCTCCATATGGGTGGATTCCTGTGAGGAGGAAAAGAATACCGTAAAGCACATGGACACCGTACATCCGTCCGGCTATATGACAGTGGAGCATGTCGACTCAGGACAGGAAGAGCGTGCGGACGGGGAAGCCGTGAAGCGGTATGGCACGCAGGAAAACAAAGAGGCACTGGGAAAAGCGCTGTCAAAGCTGATTTTGTGTGTGGAAATGGAAAATTGGGAAAAGGCAGAAATGTTTATGGATACAATCAGACAGCTTGCAGAAGGCGCACCGCATGAGGTGGGGCGCGTAATTCTCAGACTGAAGATGGCGGTTCAGAAAGAAAACTATGAGAAGATAACAGCCGGATTCGAGGAATTAAAAAGCTTTCTGCAGGCGGAGGAGGTACACGCATGACATATAGCGGGGGGACGTCCGAAGGGGCAATGGTTCTCATTGTGGACGATGTGGAGATAAACAGGGTAATTCTGGAAGAAATCATACATAATATCGGATGCCGGACAGCTTTGGCAGAAAATGGCGAGGAAGCGCTCAGGCTTGTAAAGGAAGTATCGCCCCAGTTGATTTTAAGTGATATTTCCATGCCGGGGATGGATGGCTATGAGCTGTGCAGCAGGCTGAAGGAGAACGAAGAGACGCGGGAGATTCCGGTTATCTTCATCTCGGCTTTCGACGCTTCCGAGGATATTGTAGAGGGTTTTTCGCACGGCGGCGAGGATTACATCACGAAGCCGTTTATTCCCGAGGAGGTACAGGCGCGGGTCAGCGTGCATCTGAAGCTGCATGAGATGACAAGCGAGCTGAAGGCGATGAACCGCCGCCTCCAGATTTCCGTAAATGAGCAGCTTAGGCAGATGGAGCAGGAGAAAAAGAATATTCTCTATGCCCTTGCCGACATTGCGGCGAAGAATTCACTTTATGGAAAGGAGCATATCAGGCGTATCAAGGAAAACTGCAGGATACTGGCGCAGGGAATGCAGCTTTCACCCCTGTTTGAGGAAAAAATTTCGGACACTTATATTGATACCGTGGAGCTGGCGGCGCCGCTCTGCGACATTGGAAATATCGGCGTGCCGAGAGAGTTACTGCAGGCAAAGACAGAATTGTCCAAAGAGGATGCTGCTCTTGTACAGAGTCATACCAGCGTGGGCGCAAAGCTTCTGGGTGATTTGTACGGCAGCAGTGATTACAATGATTTTATCAACATATCTGTCGAAATGATTCGCTGCCATCACGAAAGATGGGATGGACGCGGATACCCCGAAGGACTGCGAGAGGAAGAAATCCCCCTTGCGGCGCAGATTGCAGCCGTGGTAATGCGCTATTGTGAACTGACTGCCGATGGCAGCATGGACAGAGAGAAGGCGCTTGCCGTTATGAGGGAAGAATCAGGTGTTAAATTTAATCCCGATATTTTCGAGATATGTTGTAAAATATCACGTCAATTATGCTGATATAAATAAATTCATTATTTTGGCGGAGGGAAAAAAGGTGATAACGGATGAGGAATTTTCAAGAATCTCGGTTTTTATGAAACAGCGCTACGGCATTGATTTAAGCCAGAAAAAGGTGATTGTGAACGGGCGTCTGGAAAATTACGTGAGGAATAACGGGTGGAAGACTTATCACGAGTATATGGATGCGGTTGAAAGTGATAAGACGGGCACACAGGAAAAAATGCTGGTGAACTTTCTGACCACGAACCATACGTATTTCATGCGTGAATTTGAACATTTTGATTTTTTTAAAAGCGTGGTGCTTCCGTGGCTGCGCACAAAAGAAAACGCCAGAAGAGACCTGCGCATCTGGTGCGGCGCAGCTTCGACCGGAGAGGAGCCGTATATGATAGCCATGGTACTGGCAGACTTTTTCGGGTTAGAGCGCGGACAGTGGGACACCAAGGTGCTTGCAACGGATATTTCCACCAAGGTGTTAAAGCAGGCAATGGCGGGGGTTTACAGCGCGGAACAGCTTAAAAATCTGCCGGAAGCGTGGAAACGGCACTTTTTCAAGGCGGTTGCCGGCGGCAGCCAGTATCAGGTGACAGAGGAGCTGAAAGAAGAAGTTTTGTTCCGCCAGTTTAACCTGATGGACCCTTTTCCCTTTAAAAAGCAAATGCACACTATATTTTTACGCAATGTTATGATATATTTTGATGAGAGGACAAAAAGTGAGCTCCTCCAGAAGGTATGCGATGCCTTGATTCCCGGCGGGTATTTGTTTATCGGAACGACGGAGACGCTTGACAGAAGCAATAAGCCGCTAGAGATTATCAAGCCGTCAATATTCAGAAAAAAGGAGTGAGTAGTTTATGCAGCCAATCAAAGTTTTGGTAGTAGAGGATTCCATTGTATTCAGAGAGCTGCTTGTACAGAATCTGAACAGGGACCCTGCCATACAGGTCGTGGGAACGGCAAAGGACCCGTTTGAGGCACGGGATGCCATTTTGGCTTACAAGCCGGATGTCATGACGCTGGATGTTGAACTGCCCAGAATGAATGGAATTGAGTTTTTGAGGAAGCTGATGCCGCAGTATCCGCTGCCTGTGGTGGTAATCAGTTCATTAAGTGATAAAGTGTTTGACGCGCTCAATGCGGGAGCCGTTGATTTTGTGGCAAAGCCCGCTGTATCCAGCCGCGCGCAGTTAGAAGATTTTGTAAAAAATGAGCTCCTGGTAAAAATTAAGATAGCATCCACAGCCCGAATCAGCAATATCAAGAAAATGGTCATGGCGCATGAGGAGCAGAAGCTTGCCGCCGGAAAAGAAAAGAATCTGATTGTGGCAATCGGTGCTTCCACGGGCGGTACGGAAGCGATTCTGGCAGTGGTAAAGGAGTTTGGCACGGACATTCCCGGAATTGTGGTGGTGCAGCATATGCCTCCGGGCTTTACGGAAATGTATGCCAAGCGTCTGAATGACCAGTGCCGGATTCGTGTGAAGGAGGCGCAGACCGGAGACAGGGTGATGCCCGGCAGTATGCTGATTGCCCCGGGTGGTGACATGCACATGCAGCTTGTCAAGGTCAACGGCGTTTATCAGGTGGAATGCAAGCGCGGTCCCAAGGTCAACGGGCATTGTCCCTCCGTTGAGGTGCTGTTTGAATCCGTTGCCAGAGTGGCGGGCGCCAATGCAGTCGGCATTATTCTGACCGGTATGGGCGGCGACGGCGCAAAGGGGCTTCTGTCCATGAGAAAGGCAGGAGCAAGAACCATCGGACAGGACGAGTCAACCTGCGTGGTTTACGGTATGCCTAAGGTGGCATATGACTTGGGAGCAGTTGAGTATCAGGAAAAGTTGTCCGATATCCCTAACAGGACATATGCATTATTAAATAAAATGTAAAGGAGAGAAAGCATGAAGATACTGTTGGCAGAAGACGATTTTGTAACAAGGAAGTTTATGGTGAATTTCCTGTCAAAGTACGGTGAGTGTGATGTGACCGTGGATGGCATGGAGGCAGTGGATGCGTTTATGATGGCGTTGGAGGACGGAGAGCCTTACGATTTGGTATGTCTTGACATTATGATGCCGGTCATGGACGGTTATCAGTCCCTTGTGGGTATCCGGAATCTGGAGAAGGAAAGAAACGTACCTGCGGATAAGGCGGTCAAGGTGATTATGACTACCGCGCTGAATGACGAAAAGAATGTGAAAATGGCATTCGAGCTGGGCTGTACCGTATATTCCGGAAAGCCTATTGACCAGGACAGATTTGAGCAGGCATTAAAAAAGCTTGAATTGATTTAATAAAAGAATACATCAGAATAGGCAGAAAGGAGTAGGATATGGCTGAGGAATTTAACACAGAAGGCATGTTGGATATGTATCTGTTTGAGAACGAGCAGTTGCTTGAACAGCTTCAGGACAGAGTTCTGGAGCAAAAAGATGCGGAATGCTTTGACGAAGACAGCATAAATGAAATATTCAGAACCATGCATACCATTAAAGGCTCATCCGGTATCATGATGTTCGACAATATAACGGCTGTCTCTCATAAGCTGGAAGATGTCTTCTTCTATTTGAGAGAATCCCACCCTGAAAACGTACCGCATTTGGATTTGGTGGAACACGTACTGGAAGTAGCGGATTTTATCTCAAATGAAATGGATAAGATTCGCAGCGGCAGTCCGGTAGACGGCGATGCCAGCGAGATTATCGCAGGACTTGACAAGTTTTTGAACATGCTGAAAAAAGGCATAAAAAAGGAGGGCGCAGAACCGCCGCCAGTAAATGTGCATGAGGAGCCGAAGCAGTTTTATATTGCTCCCGTGGCGACAAGTGCAAGCCGTTTTTATAAGATTTATATTACCTTCTTTCCGGAGACGGAAATGGCAAATGTACATGCCTACAAGACGGTATATGCGCTGAAGGAAATTGCGGAAGATTTGCTTTATTCTCCGGAGGACATTATTGCTGACGAGGGAAGCGCAGAGCAGATTTTAAAAGAAGGCTTCCGTATTTTGCTGCAGGCGCAGTGCAGTGAAGATGAAATCCGCGAAGTCATCGGCGTAGGCTATGACATTAAAAATGTAGACATTTTTGAGTGCAAGGCAGAAGAATTCCTGCAGGGCTTTGACTTTGGCGACGACACGCAGGCTGCGCAGATTGATTTGGAATCCAGCGTGGAAGAAATTGAAAGCAAGGCGCAGGCAGAGCAGAAGCAGGAAGAGCAGGGAGAAAAGGAAGAAAAAGAGCCTGCAAAGCCGAAGATTGCGCCCGGTGATTTTGTTATCAAATCCAAGGAGCCCGGCAAGCATAAAACGCTGGCAAAGGATAAAAACAAAGGTGAAAAAGCCGCCTTTATCAGCGTGAATGTCAATAAGATGGACCAGTTGATGGAACTGATTGGCGAGCTGGTTATTTCGGAATCGGTTGTTTTGCAGAGTCCCGACCTGAAGGTACCCGGGTTGAACCTTAACAATTTCAATAAGGCGGCGTCGCAGCTTGCAAAGATTTCTACCGATTTGCAGAATGTGATTATGTCCATGCGAATGGTTTCCCTGACGAACACCTTCCAGAAGATGAACAGAATTGTGTTTGACGTGTCGAGGAAGCTGGGCAAGGACATTGAGTTTGAAATGCTGGGCGAGCATACCGAAGTGGATAAGAATATTATCGAGCATATCTCCGACCCGCTTATGCATATGGTTCGAAATGCCGTGGACCATGGCATTGAGACCAATGAGGAGCGTGCAGAAAGCGGAAAGCCGGATAAGGGCAAGGTAATTCTTTCGGCGAGAACCGAGGCTGGCAAAGTGTGGATTAGCGTGGAGGACAACGGAAAGGGTCTTGACAGGGAAAAAATCCTTGCAAAGGCGCGCAAGCAGGGATTGCTTGACGATGGCAAATCCGATGCCGCTTACACGGACAAAGAAGTATACCAGTTTATCACACTGCCCGGCTTTTCTACCAACGAGCAGGTTACGGAATACTCAGGACGAGGCGTGGGAATGGACGTCGTGGTACAGAGTATTCAGGCAATCGGCGGTACGCTGGATATTGAAAGTACGGCAGGCATGGGTACTGTTATGAGCTTAAAGATTCCGCTGACTCTGGCGATTATCAACGGCATTGTGCTGGAGACGGGCAATTCGTCCTTTGTTATGGAAACCAGCGCGATTAAAGAGTTTGTCAGCGTCAAAGAGAATATGATGATTCGGGAGCCGAATGGCGACGAGTACGTTATGATTCGCGGGGAATGTTTCCCTGTGCGCAGGCTCGGAAAATGGTATGGCATGAGCGCATACAAAGAATCCGTCGAGGATGGCATGATGCTGATTCTCGAAGTGGAGGACAAGAAAGTCTGTCTGTTTGTCGATAAGTTGGTCGGCGAACAGGAGATAGTGGTGAAGCCGATTCCTTCCTATATCAAGAAAGTAAAAGGGTTGTCCGGCTGTACGCAGCTTGGTGATGGCAGCATTGCACTGATTTTGGACCCCGCCGGATTGTTGGAATAAAATAAACAGAAAGGAATAGGACATTTATGAGTGAAACCAGCGAATTGAAGGGACGGACAGAAGAAGGTCAGAGTGCTGCCAATGAGCGTGATGCGCAAAAGGGTAAGTATATGACTTTTAAGTCCGGAAACGAGTACTACGGGTTGAAAATCCAGTATGTAAAAGAAATTATTCAGTTTCAGACGATTACGGCTATTCCTGAAACGGAAAATTATATCAAAGGACTTATCAATCTGCGTGGAAAGGTAATTCCGGTTATCGATGTCCGGCTGCGTTTTAAGCAGGAGCCAATCGAGTATGATGACCGGACTTGCATTATGGTTGTCAATGTAAAATCTACAACCGTCGGTCTGATTGTAGAAAAAATTGCAGAAGTGGTTGAAATCAAAGAAGAAAATATCCTGCCGCCGCCGTCCATCGGACGTATGGAAAAAGGACAGAACAAATATGTCTATGGCATTGGTAAGGTAGGAGATGCCGTGAAACTGCTTTTGGACCCGGATAAACTGCTGAATGATGAAGATATGTCGGCAGCGGACCAGTCGGATGATATGCTTTTGGAAGAGGAATGATTTATTCAAAATAAGAAGGAGAGGTAGAAAATTATGAAAGACATGAAAATGAAAACAAAAATGATAATCGGTTTTGCTATTCCAAGTATATTTATTATCATAAATGTATTGCTTGGAATGAGCTCTATCCGCAATATCAGCAGACAGGTGTCAGAAACACAGGGACAGCAGCTTGAGAGCATCAAAGAAACCATGGCAGACATTGGTGCGGACGAAGAGAAAGCTTCCATTGTTGCAGATGCAATTAAAGAAGAGCAGGATGCCGGTATGGAGAAGATACAGCGGCTGGCAAACAACTCTAATTTATTCAGCATTGGTCTTGTAGTGCTTTCCGTTTTGATTACCGTAGTGCTTTCCGTGAACCTAATTAAGGCAATCAACAAATCCGTTATGCAGTTGTCGAGGGCGGCTAAAGAAATTGCGTCAGGACGCGTGGATGTGCAGATGGTAAAATACCATAACGATGAGTTTGGCGAACTGGTAGACGAGTATACAAAGGTAATCAACAACATAAAATATCAGGCTGGTATTGCAGAAGAGGTTTCCAACGGTAACTTGACCGTTCAGGTAAATGTAAAATCCAGTGAGGATGTATTGACCAGCGCATTGAAGAAGCTGGTAGACGACAATCTCAACGCACTGACCAACATCAGCGATGCAGGCTCACAGGTTACCATCAGCTCTTCACAGGTAGCAAGCGCAAGTCAGGCACTGGCACAGGGCTCTACCGAGCAGGCAAGTGCAATCGAAGAGATTACGGCATCTATTGACGAGATAGCAGAAAAGACCAAGAGAAATGCAGAAGAAGCAAATGAGGCAGCAGGGCTTGTAGTACAGGCAATTGCAGACGTAAAACATGGCAATGCGCAGATGCAGGATATGATGACTGCTATGCAGGATATCAATAAGGCTTCCGAGAGTATTTCCAAGATTATTAAGACGATTGACGACATTGCATTCCAGACCAATATCCTTGCATTGAACGCTGCAGTAGAGGCTGCAAGGGCAGGCGAGGCAGGCAAGGGCTTTGCGGTTGTGGCAGAAGAAGTAAGAAGTCTGGCTGCAAAGAGTGCGGCTGCTGCGGCTGAGACCGGTGAGCTGATTGAGGATTCCATCAACAAGGTAAATTACGGTTCCAAGATTGCAGACGACACCGCAAAGGCGATGGAGGCAATTACCAATGTGGTACAGCAGAGCGAGGTTATCATCAATGGTATCGCAGAGTCTTCCAACTATCAGGCAACGGCAGTGGCACAGATAGAGCAGGCAATTACACAGGTATCTCAGGTAGTACAGACCAACTCCGCTACCAGCGAGCAGTGTGCGGCGGCAAGCGAAGAGCTCTCCAATCAGGCGTCCAGAATGCGCGAAATGCTTTCCATCTACAATCTGGGCAATGGAAGCGCAGGCGGCTTCAGGTCTTCCTCCTCTTCGGTTTCGGCAGATGCCAACGAGCAGGTTATTTCTCTGGGAGACAGCTTCGGAAAGTATTAATGGAAATAGCGTGATTGATGTTGAAAAACGGGATAGCGGTAATTGCTGTCCCGTTTTTTGGTGTTTGGCTGTCAGTACAGTAATTTCAGGAAAGCGAGCAGGATAAGGATAAGCCCTCCAAGCCATGAAATATTAAAGGTAAGTTTTTTGGCGGCGCGATTGCCGAGCGCGGTGCCGCAGATAACGGCGATGGCTTCCGTAAAAAAAGAGCATAAAAAAACAGCGGTTCCATTTACGTTTCCGAAAGCGGCTCCTAGACCGGCAGCCATGCCGTCCAGAGAAAGGGCTATGGCAAGGGAGACGGCTTCTTTGGGAGAAATGGTTTTGGAATGGTCGGTGTCGGCACATTCGGGGTTGGCGTAAAGACTTAGGACAAACCGGAAATTGCAGAAGGAAAATTTAATATTACTGCTTATGGCACCATATTTCTGAATCAGGGATTTGGTGATGCCGTCCAAAAGCTTTACCATACCTAAAAGAAAGAGCAGGACAAAACAGATGGCGGTGGTGATTTGTCCGGGGATAAAGTTTTTTAGAAAAACACCTGCAAGAAATGCAGCGCCGATACTCAGGCTGCATATGGCATCCATTACCAGAACGGAGACTACAGGAATTTTTATTTTACAGGTTCCATAAGAGAAACCGGCGACAAAAGCGTCCAGAGAGAGGGCGAGGGCAATAAAGAGCGCCTCCCAGAATAAGATGATGGTGTGCAAGATAATCTCGCCTTTTTGGGTTCTTACTGCATAATATTCCACGGAGAGGAATTTTGTTCTATGCAGGCGGCGAAATGAAAAGCGGCAGAGCAGGCGGAAAGAGCGTAAAGACAAAAAAAGCCGCCGCAAGGACTGCGGTGCAGGCTGCCGTGAGGAATTTGTATGTGCCGGCGCGTCCGTCGAGGACAAGGCGGCGCGCACGCAGAAACGCAGTCAGCACGCAGAGGAAAAAAATAGCGATATCGATGACTGTGGAGTGTATGCCAAAGGCGCCGGTGTAAGTATAATAGAGTGCGGGAATGAGCAGGCAGCCGAGGAGATTTCCCTTTAAAAGCGCATAGCCGATGTGGGGAAGGATTCCGCGAAAACGGCGTACCGCATAAGCGATAAACAACAGCATGGGAAAAAACAGCAGCTTGATATGCTCCCAAACCGCTTCGTTTACCGGGGTAAATAATCCGACAAGTATATTTTCCCCTGTCCATTGATACAGAAAATGCGAGAGGGTTCCCGTTATGGAGACAAATAAAAATCCGGTGATAAGGCATTGGGATAATGGTTTTTTCATGATGGCTCCCATCTGCGCGCTGCGGCGCGTTGCAACTGGTGCTTGAATCGGAGAAGAATTCTGTTTATTATGTGCAGAAACGCTTGCGTTTATGCTCTTTTGTGCGTATTTAGGCGAAAAGCGGTTCTTTATGAGAATGAGGAATGGAGACAGAATGAAATTATATGGGATAAATGATATGGCGCGGGTGGACTGCGCAGGATGCAAAGGCTGTTCTGACTGCTGCAGGGGGATGGGTGATACGATTGTACTGGACCCCCTTGACAGTTACCGCCTGACAAAACGGCTGCATAAGTCGTTTGAGGAGATGCTGGATGACTGTATCGGGTTACATGTGGAGGAGGGTGTGATACTGCCGCATCTGCTGATGACGGGAGAGGAGGCGCATTGTGTGTTTTTGAACGCAGAAGGGCGCTGCTCCATTCACGAAGCACGTCCCGGGCTGTGCCGGATATTTCCGCTTGGGCGCAGCTACGAGGAAGGAGAGCTGCGGTACTTTCTTTTGGAGGAATGTCCCAAAGAGGGCAAAAGCAAGGTAAAAGTTCAAAAATGGCTGGATACGCCGGAGCTTACAAAAAACCAGCAGTTTTTGATTCAATGGCACAAGCTGCGCGGAAAACTGCGGGAAAAAGCATCGGAAAAGCCCGAAAAGAGCAAAGAGATGAACCTCTTGCTGCTGCACCTCTTTTTCGTGCACCCTTATGAAATAGCTACAGATTTCTACCCCCAGTTTGAAGCACGTTACGCCGAGTTCCTCTTAAAACTTTCCGAAACAGAAGACTGACGAACAGCAAAAATCGCATGGTATGCCGCTGATGTGTTATTATTACATTAGGATTAGGGTGTCAAAAGCCGAATTACATTAGGTAATTGCGAAATGTTGCTTCGCCAGTCCCGAATTGTGCACCTTGTATATTCCATAAGCAGACTCTTAAAAAACGCCGGCACTTAGCTGCCGTCCTTTGGCAGCTTATGTACCGTTGCGTTTTTTATGAAGCGAAAGCGGGTCTGTGTTGGAATGTACAAGGTGCACAATGACACTTGCATAATCACTGAGTTTTAAAACATGCTACCAAGGAAAGGAGGCTTCTATATGACCAAAGCAATTTTAACAATTGACGACATTGCATCGAAAAATACCCCCGCCATCGTAGACTACTTGTGCGAAAAGAAAATAAAAGCCGTACTGTTTGCAGTCGGGGAGAATGTGGAGAAGTATTTTGACGAGGCGGTTTATGCCCTGCAAAAAGGGATGGTGATAGGAAACCATAGCTATTCCCATCCGGCTTTTAGCAAATTGTCTCTGGCGGAGGGGATTGCGGAAATTGAAAAAAATGAGAAGGTTCTCGAAAGGCTTTATGAAAAGGCGGGCGTGGAAAGGACAGTGAAGGTATTCCGTTTTCCTTATGGGGACAAGGGCGGCGAAAACCGTAAGGCGCTGCAGGCGTATCTGCGCGAGCAGGGATTTCAGAAGCTTGTGGATACGCAGATTACGTCGCCGTGGTATGAACAAAATGGTCTGCACGGGGACGTGGATACGTTTTGGACCTTTGATTTTGGGGAGTGGCAGATAAGGGAAGGCTCTGCGTTTACGGCAGATTCCGTTTTTGCCAGAATCCATGATAAAAATCCGGGATATGGCGATGTCCTGCTGCAGGAAGGAAGTCACCATATTTTGTTGTTCCATGCCCATGATGAGACGCAGGCGCAGCTACCGGAATATCACAGGCTGTTTTTAGACCATCTTTTAGCGTGCGGCGTGACCTTTGAGGAGCCGCAGTTTGCACCGGCTTATGAGGAAAAGGAAAGGCTGCGGCAGGCGCTTTTTGTACTGAAAAAGTGGACGGTGGAATTGTGCAGGGAGGCAGGAAAGAAAGAGGGATATGCAGAAAGCTTTTTTCAGGGTCTGTGCGAATCGGAGGGGCTGCTTAGAGAATTTGCTTATTACCATGACACGCGGGGATTTTTGTGCGAGAAAAAGGTGGCGGGGTACAGCATTGCGGATATTATGGTATGGCAGGTGGACCATTTTAAGGCATATCTGGACAGAGGGGACGAATGCCTGCGCTATGACAGTGCGGGACTGCTTCTGGCGGCGTTTTCCATTATGATGGAGATGGAAAAAAATCCGGCGCCTTATATAGAAAAAATGAAAAGAGAAAGCGGTACGGACACGCCGGATTAAGGCGGGCTACTGCCTGCAGGGGGCGGTGGAATCCCGCAGAATCAGTTCCGCCCGAAGAAGGGTTTGTCCAACAGCGATTTCCTGAAACAGAGCGGCAAGCGCATAATAACCGCTCCTGCCTAAGGCGTTTCCGTTTTGCCCGATGGTGGTAAGGGGCGGGATGGCAAGTGCCGAGGAGGCAAGGCTGCCGAAACCGATGACGCTGATATCCTGCGGTACCGAGAGCCCGAGCGCGGCGCATTCCTTGATAACGGCGCGTGCCAGCATATCGCTGCCGCATATCACTGCGGTGGTGCCTGTCTGCAGGAAACGGCGCAGATAGATGCCTGTATCTTTTCCAAAAGACGTGGAACATGCGTACATGCTGTTGGGGGCGGTAAGCCCGTGGGCGGCGCTTTCCGTATAGTATGCCTGCTGCAGCCAAGTGGCGGCAGGGTTGCCGGCGTCGTTTAAAAAAGCAATTTTTTTGTGGTTCAGGGATTGAAGGTGCGAAATGCCGATATCCAGAGCGCCATACAAATCCGTGCCAACCTGACAGGTATGCGGGTTGCCTAATCGGTGGTTTCCTAAAAAAACGGTTGGAATTACGGTGGAAGTAAATTCGCTGCTCCAGTTGTCTTTCGGAAAAGCGCCTGCAAAAAAAGCACCACAGAAGCCGTGCTTTAACATATAAGCGTCGTAAGTAATGGTAATTTTGTGGGAAACCGGATATGGTATGACGTTGATATCTCTTCCTTCACAGGCGGCTGCCTGCTGAAATCCTAAAACAATGTCGAGACTAAACTGAATGGCAGGCTCATAGCTGGTTTTTTCCAAAAACAAACATAATTTTTTGTGCCTGCTGTTTTTTATGCGCTTGGCGGTATAGCCCATTTCAATGGCGGTGTTGATGACGGTATGGCGAAGCTCTCCGCTGATATCAGCCGCGCCGTTTAAACCCTTGGAGACTGTGCTGGCAGAGATGCCAAGCTTCCCAGCTATTTCTTTGATTGTAACCATGTATCCTCACATTCCTGAAAAGACAGTAGAAGGCAAATACAGGCGGCACTCTGAAACAATCAAAAGCCCTGCAGGGGAAACCTGCAGGGCTTTCGATTGTGTAAAAGGGGAATTCTTCCGGAATTGCTAATTAGCATTCTTGACACTTCTGCCAAGACAAACTTATTTTACACTATTTTCTAACAGCCGTCTATAACAATATTGCAGATAATTAATACTATATTAGCTGACGAGTCATAAAAATGCTCCTTTAAACGTATAATTATGACTTTAGTTACAAAGATATTAGCAAATAAAGTATCTTATAACTCTAAAAACCGGCGCTCAGCCAACAGTTCCTCGGGAAACGCAGAGCCTGTATTTTTTACGCGTCTTTCCAACATTTCAAATTTATGAAGCTGCTGCGTTTTGATGGTCTCGTAGCGCTCCAGCATGTCCTTGTAGGTAGGGTTTGATTTTAACGCCTCTCTGACCGGAGCAGCAAAGGGGCAGTAAGTAAAGAGAATATTCCTTGCGGTTTTTGTCATGCGGGGTGAGCCGCCTCCTTCGTAGAGGATGTAGGTGACGTAGTCCTGCACAAACATTTCTTTAAAGCTGTTGCGCGCCTTTTGCAGTGCTGTCTTAATCTTTTCCTTGGTCTCGGCGGACAAATCGTGGTTCTTTTTATAAAACTGTATGTAGTCGAAGTATTCGCTGGTGAGGGAACGCTCGGAAAGGTCGTTCCAGCGGGGTCCCTGTATGCGCTTGCACATTTCCCAACGGTATTCGCCGGTGAGCCGCACGAGCATCTGGCGTAAATCCTCCAGATAAAAAATGGAAAGCATCATGCGGGCGGGCGTAGTCCTTTTGTGGCCTTCGATTTCCTGCCACATAACGCCTCTGGTTCCTACATTGGGCATAAGGATAACATCCGGCAGAATTTCCGTGTGGAAAAATTCCTGAGGCATACCGGCTTCGGGATTGGTGTAAACATACTCCCGGTAGTAAGCGCCATAGTCCATGGAGATAATGTCGGCAAAAAGCTCTTTGACCGTCTGGGGCATCACAAGAGTGGTGTCGGGGCGTTTTAAGAGATTGTGAGCCGAGAACAGGGGGCAGAAGGAAGAAACGCGCCCAAAAGACATTTTGTTCACGGTAGGGAACATGTTTTTCAGCTCGTACTCCACTTTTTTGTGGAAATCCTGCAAAAGCGCCGCCTCTTCAGCGGGTGTAATCTGCTTGGTTGCCTTCAGCGTCCTGAGGTGGGTGCTGTAGTCCTCGTCAAACTCGTTGCGGGACGGCTCTTTCGTGCCTTCAAAGACAGCCTTCAGCCATTCAAACAGGGTAAAGACGCCCGGTCTTTTGTTGCTTGAAAGAAGGTGTACGGCACGGCTTAAGTACTCGGCATTTTCCACGCCTGCAAGCTCTTCGTCCACATAGCCGAAGCAGAGAAACATACGCACCGGCATGGGAATTTCTTCTTCACTCACGGCACGGAAGAAGATACTGGAATAAAGCTCATAAAAGCTTGTTGTAATCCGCTGCCGCAGAACTCTGGCAGCGTCATCTGTCGCCGTTTTGTCAGAAGCGTTTTTATATTGGTTTACGAGCTCTCTGAAATTGACGCAGAAACCGGTATCCCTGCGGGAGTAAGCCAGTATGGTCTGCAGGGAATCCTTGAGGGAGTCATCTGCCTGTATGTCCGCGGCATCGGCGGTCTTTTGCCCCGGTGTAGTCTTTAATATGGCGGACAGCTCGGAAAGCCGCTTTTCCAGAAGCGTTTTGTCCGTCAGGGGAGAATCCTGCAGCATAGTCAGGATTCTTTTGATGGCATCGTATACAAAAACGGCATCCTCGGAGCCGGAATCCAGCCGTAAGTACAAATCTGCGTACATGGTAAGCGCATCTTCACGGTTTTCATTCAGGTATAAGGAAAGCACCTGCTTCTGATATTCTTCAAGAGAGCAGAGGGAGGTAAATACCTTGGTGCAGTCTTCGCCTGTGGAAGCAATCAGACCTGCAGGTACCGCCGGTTCTTTGGAAAGAAGCGTAGAGCCCTCGGCGAGCAATCTCTGAAAGCCTTCATAGTAGGAAACTGCCCACATCGGCAGAGGGTCTTCCCAGATAAAAGGCTCGGGAAGGGTGATATTACCCGGCTCGAGCTGGTTTCTGGTACAGCATTCTTTGTAGCGGGTATAATTTTTGGAGAAATCAACCTGCATACTGCTGCAGGAGAGGCGTGCCAGTTCCTCCGCGTGCAGCAGGCTGTTTAGCTGCCGGAAAGCGGAGCGTGTGACGACAACGCAGTACTCGGGACTTCTCTTAAAGAGCATCTCCAAAGATATCGTATCCGAGAAGGGGTAAATAAAGACGGAAGAATCCTCCGCTGCCCGGCAGGTGGCAACGTGGGAGCCGGTATAAAGCTCGCAGATGCCGGGTGCATCACCACTCTGCAAAAGGTATTCCCTGCCTGAAAAGGAAATGGAAAAGCTGCCGCTTAATATCATATATAATTCTTTGACAGGCTGTCCTGCTTCGAACAATACCTGATTTTTGGGTATGGAAACTATTGCCATAACAACCTCCTTGCAATGCAAAGCATTGGAGGCGGCGGTGTCTGCCGCCTGCCTCTTGCTTTATTATAACCGTTAGCGCCGATAAAGACAACTACAATAGGGTTTGTTTTCTACAGTTCTTATGTGCATATTACAAAAAAAATTACGAAAAAAGTCCTTTTTTGGAAAGACTTACTGTACTTTTTATAAATTTATGGTACAATCAAAATGTATGATTTATTTTACGGGGGTGTCATCTTGGAACAGAGTACAGAGTATAAACGTAGTGTAATGGAAAATTATAAGAAGGATGTGGAGCCGCTGTTTCGGTATCTGTCATGGCTGGAGGACAAAAAAGGCGAGAGTGTCAGCACCTCCTATGCGGACAACGGTGTCAACCAGCATTCTATGGCGTTTCCGGTGTACGACAGCACGCTGATAAGCTTTGTGAAGCAGGTACAGAAGGGCGGGCTGATAAACAGAAATTACATGTACATTTATTCCCGCTACCGGATAGGAGACGTGGAAGACGAGCTGAAGACAATTCAGGGCGTATCCTTTAAAAACGTGGAAATCCTGACAGGCATATTGTCAAAATATGTCTGCGGCGGCATGACAAAGAGCTGGGTCTGGCCGCAGGCGGTAGAAAACGGTATTTTTCTTGCCATCCTGCTGAAGTTCAAAGAATTATTTGAAATGTGGATTTAGCAGACAGGGAACCGGGGAAATGGGAGAAGTGCTTATGGGTGAGAAGTCATTGCAAAAAAGGCGGTTTATACTGGAAACAGCCAGACGTGTATTCATGGAAAAGGGTTACAAGAACGTTACCATGAAGGATATTGTGGAAGCGTGCGAGATAAGCCGCGGCGGTTTATATCTTTATTTTGGAAGCACAGCGGAGATTTTTTTGGAGGTGCTGAAGATGGAGACGGAAGAAGCGGACGACGTATTTTCCGACAGCATCACGGAAGATGCCACTGCGGCGGATATTCTTACCTTATTTCTACTGGAACAGAAGAAGGAACTGCTTAGAAAAAAAGACAATCTTATGGTAGCCACTTATGAGTACTACTTTGGGGGAGCTGTGCCCAAAAAGGACAATATCTTAAAGAGGCAGTTTGATTCTGCGGTCAAAATCATGGAAAAGCTGATTGAGGCAGGCGTGGAAAACGGTGAGTTCTATTGTGAAAACTGCAGGGGAACAGCCCGCAATATTATGTTTGTGCTGGAGGGGTTAAAAATTTCGGCGCATACCATAGGCATCACCGCCGCCGCAGTGGATGAGGAAATCCGTTATATACTGGGCGAGCTTGGAATTGAGGAGTAAAAATTGATGGGAAATGTCAGACGCATCTATGTTGAAAAGAAGGAGCCTTTTGCGGTAAAGGAAAAGGAACTGCATGAGGAGCTGAAAAATTATCTGGGCATTGAAGGGCTTACCCGCGTCAGGGTACTTATCCGCTATGATGTAGAAAATATTTCGGAGGAAGTTTTTGAAAAGGCGTGCCGCACGGTGTTTTCCGAACCGCCGGTAGACGACTTGTATTTGGAATCCTTTGCACTTGCAGAGGGAGACAAGGTGTTTGGCGTGGAGTTTCTGCCGGGACAGTTTGACCAGCGCGCGGATTCTGCCGTGCAATGCGTGCGGTTTTTGAAGGAGGACGAGGAGCCGATTATCAAAACTGCCGTTACGTATGTGATATCGGGAACGGTTTCCGATGAAGAATTTGCAAAGATAAAGGCATACTGTATCAATCCGGTGGATTCCAGAGAGACTGATATGGTAAAGCCGGACACACTGGTGACGGTGTTTGAAGAACCGGCGGATGTAAAGGTTTTTGACGGTTTTACCGTTATGCCAAAAGAGGAGCTGCAAACGCTCTATGATTCCCTGAATCTTGCCATGACTTTTAAGGATTTCTTACATATACAGCAGTATTTTGCAGGCGAGGAGCACAGGGACCCTACGATGACGGAAATCAGGGTGCTGGATACCTACTGGTCGGACCACTGCCGCCACACGACTTTTTCCACGGAATTGAAGGAAGTGGAGTTTGGCGAGGGGTACTACAAGGAGCCGATTGAGACAACTTACCAGAGCTATCTGGACACGCGGGAAGAGATTTTTGCGGGTAGAAGCGATAAATTTGTATGTCTGATGGATTTGGCGCTGATGGCGATGCGCAAGCTGAAAAAAGACGGAAAGCTTGCGGATATGGAGCAGTCCGACGAGATTAATGCCTGCTCGGTCATCGTGCCGGTTGAGATGGATTATGACGGAGAAAAGGTTACGGAGGAGTGGCTGGTGTTCTTTAAAAATGAGACGCACAACCATCCGACGGAGATAGAGCCGTTTGGCGGTGCGGCGACCTGTCTTGGCGGCGCCATCAGGGACCCGCTTTCCGGACGCGGCTATGTTTATCAGGCGATGCGAGTGACCGGTGCGGCGGACCCTACCCTGCCGGTATCTGAGACTCTGCACGGCAAGCTTTCCCAGAAAAAGCTGGTGCGGGGCGCGGCGGCAGGCTATTCCTCTTATGGCAATCAGATAGGGCTTGCAACCGGCTTTGTGAAAGAAATTTATCACCCTTCTTATGTGGCAAAGCGTATGGAAGTCGGCGCCGTGATGGGTGCGGCTCCCAGAAAAAATGTAATCCGTGAGACTTCCGACCCGGGCGATATCATTATCCTTTTGGGGGGACGGACAGGGCGTGACGGCTGCGGCGGCGCTACCGGTTCTTCCAAAGTGCACACGGATACTTCCATTGAGACCTGCGGCGCGGAGGTACAGAAGGGCAATGCGCCCACGGAGCGTAAGATACAGAGGCTTTTCAGGCGGGAAGAGGTCAGCAGGCTGATTAAAAAATGCAACGACTTTGGCGCAGGCGGTGTTTCGGTTGCCATTGGCGAGCTGGCGGACGGACTGGTGGTGGATTTGGACAAGGTGCCAAAGAAATACGCCGGACTGGACGGCACGGAGCTTGCCATCTCCGAATCACAGGAGCGTATGGCAGTGGTCGTGGACAAACAGGATGTAGATACCTTTTTAGGATACGCGGCAGAAGAGAATCTGGAGGCGGTGCCGGTTGCTGTGGTGACGAAAGAGCCGCGGCTTGTGTTAAACTGGCGCGGAAGGGATATCGTCAATATTTCACGTGCTTTTCTGGATACCAACGGCGCTCATCAGGAGACTGCTGTGAAGGTAGAGATTCCTTCGGCAGAGGAAAACTATTTTCACCAAACGGCAGTTGCGGCAGTGGAGGAAAAGCTGGAGGCGGGCGATACAAAGGGCGCGTGGCTTGCTTTGCTGAAAGATTTGAATGTATGCTCCCAGAAGGGGCTGGTGGAAATGTTTGATTCTTCCATTGGCGCGGGCAGCGTGCTTATGCCTTACGGCGGCAGGTATCAGCTTACGGAGGCACAGACCATGGTGGCAAAGCTGCCGGTGTTAAAGGGCAGTACGGATACCGTTACCATGATGAGTTATGGCTTTGACCCGTATCTGTCGGCATGGAGCCCCTATCATGGCGCCATTTACGCAGTTACGGAGTCTATGGCAAAGATTGTTGCCTGCGGCGGCGATTACAAGAAAATCAGATTTACTTTTCAGGAGTATTTCAGAAGGATGACGGAGGAGCCTGCGCGGTGGAGCCAGCCTTTTGCAGCGCTTTTGGGCGCATATGATGCACAGATTGGCTATGGACTTCCTTCCATCGGCGGCAAGGATTCCATGTCGGGTACTTTCAACGACATTGACGTGCCGCCCACACTGGTTTCTTTTGCAGTTGATATTGCCCGTGCCGGCAATATTATCACACCGGAGCTAAAGAAGGCGGGCAACAAGCTGGTTCGCTTCAAAATAGAAAAAGACGATTATGACATTCCCGTGTATGAAAAAGTCATGGCACTATACGACAAAATTGCAAAGCTGATACAGGAAGGCGTTATCGTGTCGGCTTATGCGCTTGACAGTAAGGGCGCCGCTGCGGCGCTTTCCAAGATGGCTTTTGGCAATAAGCTGGGATTTTGCATAGATGATTCGGTTCCGGTGCATATGCTTTTTGAAAACGGACTGGGTGAGATTGTGGCGGAAGTGGCGTCAGACAAAGAAGACGGGCTGTCTGCCTCTGGCGCGGACTATATGGTTCTCGGCTGTGTAACAAAAGAGGAGACGATTGTCTGCGGCGATATGAAGCTTCCCATCAAAGAGGCTCTGCAGGCATGGACGGGAACGCTGGAAAAGGTATTTCCGACCAAAGCATATCAGGGAACGGAGCCTGTGGAAGCGGCACTTTTTTGTGCAGACAGCATATATGTATGTAAGAACAAGGTGGCAAAGCCTGTGGTGTTTATCCCTGTGTTCCCGGGAACCAACTGTGAATATGACAGCCAAAAGGCGTTTGAACGCGCGGGCGCGAAGGTAGTTACCAAAGTATTTAAGAACCTGACGGCAAAGGACATCCGCTCTTCCGTGGAGGAGTTTGAAAAGGCGATAAACGAAGCCCAGATTATCATGTTCCCGGGTGGTTTTTCAGCGGGAGACGAGCCTGACGGCTCTGCTAAGTTTTTTGCCACGGCATTCCAGAACGAACGGATAAAAGAAGCCGTGATGAAGCTGCTGCAGGAAAGAGACGGACTGGCGCTTGGCATTTGTAACGGATTTCAGGCGTTAATCAAGCTGGGGCTGCTGCCCTTTGGCGAGATTACGGGACAGACGGAGGATTCTCCGACGTTGACCTTTAATACCATAAACCGTCACATTTCCAAAATGGTGTATACCAAGGTCGTGTCGAATAAATCGCCGTGGCTGCAGGGGGCGAAGCTGGGTGAGACCTATGTAACGCCGGCTTCCCACGGAGAAGGGCGTTTTGTGGCAAAGAAGGAGTGGCTTGAGAGGCTTTTTGCAAACGGGCAGGTTGCGACACAGTATGCGGATGTAAACGGTACGGTTTCCATGGATGAGGAATGGAATGTAAACGGCTCCTATATGGCAGTGGAAGGAATTACCTCTCCCGACGGGCGCTGCTTTGGCAAGATGGCGCATGTGGAAAGGCGGGACAGTGCAGTTGCCATGAATATCTACGGGGAACAGGACTTAAAGATTTTTGAGAGCGGTGTGGCGTATTTTAAGTAATCAATGAATAACGGGCAAATGACCTTATGCAAGGCTTTGATTTTGCATAGGGTCATTTTTAAAAAAGAGGGCAAATGAAAATAAGAAGAGCAAAAGAACAGGACTTAGAGGCTATCAACAGGCTGCTTTTTCAGGTGTGCGCCGTACATCATGCGGGCAGACCGGATTTGTTTAAGGCGGGAGCCAAAAAATATACGGACAGTGAGCTTCTTGCCATTCTGGAGAATGACGAGACGCCGGTTTTTGCAGCGGTTGACGAGCACAATGCGTTGATGGGATACGCATTCTGCGTATTTATCAGACAAAAAAACAACAATATTTTTGAAGATAGGAATACTCTGTATATTGACGACTTATGTGTGGATGAGAATCTGCGGGGAAAGCATGTGGGAAGCGCCTTGTATGAAGCCGTGCTTGCCTTTGCGAGAGAGCAGGGCTGCTACAACGTTACCCTGAATGTATGGAGCTGCAATGAAAGCGCCATGCGGTTTTATGAAGCGTGCGGACTCAAGCCCCAGAAAGTCGGCATGGAAGTGATTTTATAGACAGGATGCACAGTGACAAAGACATATTCACTGAGTTTTGCAATTACCTACCTATATCACAAACGGAAAGGAAGCAGCATGGAAGCAGACACTTTAAAGCAGGTACAGGAATTTTTTGCAAAGGACAGGTTTGCCACGGACAATGGTGCGGTGATTGAGGAGATAGGCGAGCACTATGCCAAATGCCGTATGGAGCTGGGAGAGGGGCATAGGAATGCGGTCGGCGCCGTGATGGGAGGCGTCTGCTTTACCCTTGCGGACTTTACTTTTGCGGTTGCGGCGAACTGGCAGAAGGTGGGTGTGGTATCTTTAAGCTCCAATATTACGTATTTGGGAGCCGTACATGGCAGGGAGCTGATTGCAGAGGCGGCATGTGTCAAAGAAGGCAGAACGACAAACTTCTATCAGATAGATATTTGGGACGATACGGGGAGCCATGTTGCCGTAGTGACGACGACCGGTTATCGGAAAGCATAAAATGATTTTGGGCAGGGTATAAAAATGGGCGACAAAGAAAACAAGGATTTTGAGAAGCTGGCGGATGCCAAAAAGCTGGAGCAGGTCAATGAAAGGCTTAAGCAGGCACTTGAGGCGGCGGAGGCGGCAAACAGGGCAAAAAGCGCTTTTTTGTCCAATATGTCCCATGATATCCGCACGCCTATGAATGCGATTCTGGGAATGGCTTCCATAGGATTATCCCATATTGACGAAAAAGCGAGGGTGCAGGACTGTCTTTTGAAGATACAGACGGCGTCCACGCATCTGATGAGTCTGGTCAATGATGTGCTGGATATGTCGCGGATTGACAGCGGGCGCATGGCTATCAATGTGGAAGCGTTTTCGCTTGCGGATTTGGTACATGAAATTGCCGTGATTATGCGTCCGCAGGCACAGCAGAAAAATCAGAGCCTGCAGATTGTAATCGGGCAGATTGACAGGGAGCATTTGTTGGGCGACCCGTTACGGCTACGGCAGATTGCAGTCAATATCATTGGGAATGCGGTGAAGTACACACAGGAGGGCGGAAAAATCTGCGTCACGCTTTTAGAGCGTGCGGGCGAAAAAACGGCAGCGGGAGAGGAATCC
Source organism: uncultured Lachnospiraceae bacterium (assembly GCA_910578335.1). Classification (GTDB taxonomy): domain Bacteria; phylum Bacillota; class Clostridia; order Lachnospirales; family Lachnospiraceae; genus Acetatifactor. The sequence continues at coordinate 146,905 of CAJTPU010000007.1, forward strand.
ATATGGATTGATTTTTCCTGTGAGGACAATGGCATCGGCATGAGCAGCGAGTTTTTAGAGAAGATTTTTATTCCCTTTGAGCGGGTGCACAATACGACAATCAGCAAAATTGAAGGCACCGGTCTGGGCATGGCGATTGTGAAGAATCTGGTGGAGCAGATGGGCGGACGGATAGAGGTGGAGAGCAAAGAGGGTGCAGGAAGCCGTTTTCAGGTGGCACTTCCGTTTGTTGTATCCGGTGAAGAGCAAAGAACGGCATTTGTGGCGGGAAGCGCTGTTTTGGTGGCAGGGAGCGGAGAGGACAGGAACCGGCAGCTTTCCGAATATCTTGCAGAGAGCGGTCTTGAGCCGGTGTGCATAACAGCCGGGCTGGAGGCAGTCACGTATCTGACGGAGGCGCAGTATGAAGGGCGTATGCCCTGCGCCATGCTTTTGGGGCAGGAGCTTTCCGATATGCCGCCGCTGGAGCTTGCAGCACATGTGAGGCAGCTTGCCGGCGCAGCCTTTCCCATTATATTGGTCTCGGAGGAGGACTGGGCGCAGATAGAGTACCGTGCCCAGCGCGCGGGCGTCAATGCCTTTGTCCCCTGCCCGCTCTTTAAAAGCAGGCTTTTGGAAACCTTGTCCGGTCTGCTTCAGGCGAACGGAACGAAGGAAGCAGAAAATATGGAGCAGGCGGATTACAGCAGATACCACGCGCTGCTTGTGGAAGACAATGAGCTGAATCAGGAAATTGCCATGGAGCTTTTGTCTTTCACGGGTATACAGGTGGAGACGGCGGATGACGGCGCGTCTGCGCTGAAGCGGTTTATAGAGTCTCCCGAAGGATATTTTGATATTATTTTTATGGATATCCAGATGCCTGTTATGGACGGTTATGAGGCGACAAGGAGAATTCGCGCGCTGCAAAGACAGGATGCGCAGAAGGTTTGGATTGTGGCAATGACAGCCAATGCTTTTGTGGAGGATATCCGGCTTTCCAGAGAAGCGGGTATGAACGAGCATTGCGCTAAGCCGGTGGACCCGGAGCGTCTGACGGAGATTCTGCGATGCCGGTTTGGACAGCACGCCGCCGCAGGCAGTGGGAAAGAATAGAAAAGAGTTGGATTTATGCAGCCATATCAGGAAGAATATATTGCAAATATAAAAGACATTACTGCGCTTACAGCAAGGAAAATACCCAAAGGACAGTCTTTTGAGGCATATTATGCCTTATGCTTAGAAGACAGGATGCAGGCGGAGCGGAAAGCAAAGCGGAATATGGAGATTTTGCGGAGCAGATTGTTTCCTGCGCTGGACTATATGCCGGAGGCGGACGGTGAGGAGCTTGCAGAGCTTGGGGAATTTGCGGGACAGCTTTTGAATATCAGGGAGGATTTGGACGCCGGACTGTTCTGCCGGATTCACCATGCCTTTTTAAGCCTGGCAAGGCAGAGAAGGGACAGGGGCGGCATGATACGCGAGCTGTACTGGCTGGGAATTGGTTACAACAATCTGTGCAACAGGCTGGTAGGGCTTCCGGAAGCCGTGAGCGAGCCGTATTATTCCCAAATGAGGATGTATTTTGCGGAAGCGGCGGCTTATCTGAAGTACTATGATGAGATTACGGATACAGAAACGAGGGGTTATATTTTTCGCTCCCGTGCCAATATGGCTTTGGGAAAATTCAAGGACGTCAGTCAGCGCATCCGCCTGCTTCGGCATACGCTGCAGATTATGCAGGATAAAGGATATCGGGAAAAAGCGCCGGACTTGCCGTGGGAGGCTTATGTATATGCGACGCATCAGTTGATGGCGGCGAGTATTTCTTACAGCAGGGAAGAAACCATGACCGCAAAAGATGTGGAGGTTATTATGGAATCTGTCTATCTTGTCTATCAAAGACGGATTCGGGAAGCGGAGCAGAAAAAGGAGCGTCCGCCCATAAGACCTCTGTTTTCTTATGCTGCTATTTCTTATTACTGCGGGCTGATTGACTTGGAAGAGCTCTTCAGGCGGATGGAGGAATTGCTGGATGCAGCGGATACGTCAGATTTTTCGGTGGATGGCATGTACGGGGTGATATCCCTGCCGGCGTTTTACTGTCAGTATTTGCAGCAATATCCCGAACAACTGCCGCAGCGCAAGGAGTATGTGGAGTCGCTTTACCGTAAAATATTACGGTATGTGGAAGATTTTCCGGACGGCGAACAGAATGAGACGCTCTTTTTCTACCTCAGGCAGCTTTCCCATACCTTTGTGGAGACGGAGGACAGCATTTCCTACGGGGAATTTCTGCAAAAGCTGCAGTTGCGTTTTATACCGGATATTTTTGTCCATTCTTTCACCGTGGGAAAAGCTGCGGCTTTGTTCAGCGATATCATTCTAAAGGAAGAACCCGCATTTTTTGACGACATTGAGATGTTTCGGGAGATACAGGATTGGGAAGAGAAGCGGCGGCGCATCTTGGACTATGCCATGGAGTGCGGGATGTATCATGATATTGGAAAAATAAACTTTATGAATCTGTACTGCCGCACCGCAAGGCAGTGGTTTGAGGAAGAATATGAGGAGGCAAGCCTGCATACGCTGGTGGGCGAAACTTGTCTGGCGGGAAGAAACTCTACCATGTGTTACGCGGAGGCTGCCAAGGGGCATCACCGCTGGTATGACGGCACCAGAGGGTATCCGGAGAGCTACAAGCGTCTGGAGTGCCAGTACCGGCAGATGGTGGATATCATAGGTCTGGTTGACTGGATAGAAGGCGTGACGGAAACGAACTGCCTGCAGAAGGGTGTGAAGAAGACCTTTGACGAGGCGGTAGAGACTGCCGTATCCTTGGAGGGCAGGCGTTTTTCACCGCTTTTAACCGCCAGGCTCCGGGATAAACATGTGGCGGAGAAGCTCAGAGAGGCTTTCCGAGAGGGGCGTAAGGAAGCGTACCGCACACTGTATGAGGGGTATGTGGGGAAAAAAGCGTAAAAACATGCATACTCTACGGGCAAGTGCATCGTGAGGATAAAAAACTGCATTTTAACGGAATAAGGGTTGTGCTTCGGGCAGAAATATTGCAGAATGGTTCTATCGGCAGTATACGGCAGGGGCACAGCCTTTTTGTGCTGCACGGGACATTATGTTACATTTCGGTCTGCCGAAGAAGTATGGGAGAGCATATGAAGATTACGATGGAACAGCTTGCGGCGGGTGAGGAAGAAATTATCATCCGCTATAAAAGGATGGATGAAAGGATAGAGGCGCTCTGCCGCTTTATAAAAGGGCAGGAGGGCAGGCTCATGGGGAGCAGGGTGGATAGCGGCGGGCAGCTTTGCCTGTTTTTTCCCGGGGAGGTGTTTTACTTTGAGAGCGTAGACAACGCCGTATATGCTTATCTGGAGCACGAGGTGTACCGCATACAGGAAAGCCTTGTGGAGATAACGGCGCGCTGTGAAGGAAGTGGTTTTTTGCGGTGCTCCCGCACCATGACAATCAATCTGGATAAGATAGAACGGCTGAAAAGCGAGCCGGGAAGCAGGATAAGTGCTTTTTTAAGCAACGGAGAGGCAGTCATGATTTCCAGAAAGTATGCGAAGGGACTGCGGGCGGTATTAAAGCGGGGAAGGAGGGAAAACCATGCGTAAGAAAAAATGGGCGGAAGGTTTTCGGAAGTATCTGGAGACAGAGGTACAGGTAGAGTATAAGGCATGTCTTTATTTTTTTGCCATTCTCTTTTTTTACTGTTGCTATCTGCTTTTTCAAGGCGTGTATGCAGCGAGGATTCTTTATATGGCGGAGATGATTTTCACCACGTACCTTGTAGGGTACGTGCAAATCTGCCTGCTGGGAAATTTTGATGAGGGGGAGCACTTTGGCGGAAGGGAATTTTTGTCTGCGGCAGGCTGCACGGCGGTTTACACCCTTGTAAGCTATCTGTGCGGCTGGTTTGATAAAAGGAAGGATGCTACGGCATGGTTTGCCGCCTTTCTGCTGTTTGGCTACGCCTGCCTGTTTCTGGTCAATAAGATAAAAAGAGGGGCGGACACGAAACGGCTCAATGAACTGCTTACATTGTATCAGGATAAAGGAAGGATGCAGTCCGCCAGAGCGGGCTTGGAGGAGGAAGATGGAAAAAGCGATTGAGATTTGCGGATTGACAAAACGGTATGGGAAGAACAGGGGGGTGCAGAATATTTCTTTTGCGGTGGAAAGGGGCGAAATATTTGGTTTTTTAGGTCCAAACGGGGCGGGAAAATCCACTACAATCCGCTGCCTTTTGGGTATGCTGCGTTATGAAGCGGGAGAAATCAGGATTTTGGGACATTGTGCGGGGAAGGAGCAGAAGGCGATTCTGCGAAAAACAGGGTATATGCCTTCAGAGGTGATGTTTTATCCTTCCATGACGGCGGGGCAGGTGGTAAAGCTGGCGGCAGATATCAGAGGGCTTTCATGCGAGGCGGAGGCGGAGAGGCTTTGCGGGCTGCTTGGGGTGGACAGGAAAAAGCGGATATCCGAATTGTCTCTGGGCAATCGGAAAAAGGTAAGCATTGTCTGTGCCATGCAGCATAAGCCTGCGCTTCTGATTTTGGATGAACCCACCTCGGGACTGGACCCGCTGATGCAGGAGGTATTCTGGGAGCTGCTTACAAAAGCCGGTGAAGAGGGAACGGCCTGTTTTCTTTCTTCTCACGTGCTGACTGAGGTCAGGCAGTACTGCAGGCGTGCCGCCATTATCAGAGAGGGCAGTCTGGTGCGGGTGGATACGGTAGAAAATCTGCTGCAGTCTTCCCTTCGGCACATCAAGCTTGCCGGTGTGGAGGAAGCGCCGGCGCTTCCTGAAATTACGGGAATCAAAAGGGAAAAGGACAGCATCTCTTTTTCCTACACGGGCAATATGCAAAAACTGCTCCATGCACTCCTTGTGCTTGCGCCCAAGGACGTGCTGATAGAGGAGCCTTCGATGGAGGAAATGTTCAAATGGTACTATTGATACATGAATGCAAATCACATAGAAAAAGTCTGCTGGTTTGGTCTTTATGCGTGGGGGCGCTTTGCTTCGCCTGTCTGCTTTTGTATGACTCTCTTGCGGATTCTATGGACAGTATGTCGGCGATGTTTTCCGAAATGGGCGCTTTCAGTCAGGCGCTGGGTATGGACAGGGTGAGCATTGGAACGCTGGAGGGATATTATGCCGTGGAAATCTCCATTATGCTTTCTCTTGGGGGCGGACTCTTTGCGGCTATGTCCGGCAGCGCGCTTGTGGCAAAGGAGGAGGAAGGGCATACTGCGGAATTTTTAAATACCCTGCCTCTTTCCCGCCGGCAGATTCTGGCTGCAAAATACGCGGCGTTTTTGTGTCTGGTATTCTTGTTTGGCGCGGTGACGCTCTTGTTTGTTCTGGCAGGCTTTGCCTGCATGGGGGAGAGCGTACATGTGGCGAATCTGCTGCGGTATCAGGGAGCGGCATTTTTGATGCAGCTTGAGATTGGCAGCATATGTTTCTTTTTCTCAGCCATATGCAGAAAGAAACCGACGGGAGCGGCGCTGGGGCTTACGGTATTCTTATATATGCTGGATTTGCTTTTAAGAGTGGTGCCGGCATTAGAGCCTGCGAAATATATAACGCCGTTTTATTTTGCAAATGCCTCGGATATTTTTGCAGAGAGCGCGGTAAATATACCGCTGCTGTCCGGCGGCGCCTGCGCCTGTGCGGTTTTCTTTCTGGCGGCGCTTTTTATGTACGAGAGACGCGATATATCCGGCTAATGATAAACTCAAACTTGTAAAGCCATATCCTGTGTGATAAAATTTGTATGACACTACCGCATTGCGGTGAAAGAGAGGGAATGGCAATGAAAAATTACAGAGACAACGAAACATGTACCGAGGAGCTGCTTACTTTTATACAGGAAAGCCCAAGTGCTTTTCACGCGGTGGAGCGTATCAAACAGAAGCTGCTTGCGGCGGGCTACGCAGAGCTGAAAGAGGAAAAGGAGTGGGCTCTTTCGGAGGGCGGCAGGTATTTTGTGACAAGGAATGATTCTTCCGTGGCGGCGTTTGCCATACCGGCGGGGCAAACGCTGGAAGAAGGGCAGAACAGTCTTGCCGGAGTGAAAGGATTTCACATTACGGCAGCGCACAGTGATTCTCCCGCCTTTAAAATCAAGGAAAACCCGGAGATGGCGGGAGAGCAGTATGTCCGGCTGAATACGGAAAAATACGGCGGCATGATTATGAGCACATGGCTGGACAGGGCGCTCTCCGTGGCGGGCAGGGTGATATTTTTGCAGAACCAAAAACTGACAAGCCGCCTTGTCAATGTGGACAGGGATATGCTGGTGATTCCCAATCTGGCAATTCATATGGGGCGGGACATGAATAAGGGCGTGGAATACAATGCCCAGACCGACATGCTGCCGCTTTATGGCGAGGCGGGCGGCGAAGCCGGCTTTATGGAACTGATAGCCAAAGAAGCAGGCGTAAAACCGGAAGAAATACTGGCGCATGATTTGTTTTTGTATGTCAGGGAAAAAGGGAAACAGATTGGCGGAAACAAAGAGTTTGTTCTTTCGCCGCGGCTTGACGATTTGCAGTGTGCCTTTGCGTCGGCAACAGCCATGGCAAACAGCATCCCCAGGGATTATATTAACGTCTGTGTGATATTTGACAATGAGGAAGTTGGCAGCGGTACAAGGCAGGGGGCGGATTCCACTTTTCTGACGGATGTTCTGGCGCGGATACAGGAAGCTTTCGGAAAGCCGGATAGCTGGCTCAGGCAGAAAATTGCTGACAGCTTTCTGATTTCGGCGGACAATGCCCATGCAGTGCATCCCAATCATCCGGAGAAAGCGGACCCTGTCAACAAGCCGGTATTAAACGGCGGTATTGTGATAAAATACCATGGCGCGCAGAGATATGCGACTGACGCCATAACGGCGGCGCAGGTAAAGGAGCTATGCAGGGAAGCGGATGTGCCGGTGCAGGTTTACAGCAACCGTTCGGATATTGCGGGGGGCGTTACGCTCGGCAATATTTCCGTGGCGCATGTGTCCGTTCCCACGGCGGATATCGGACTGCCGCAGCTTGCCATGCATTCCGCGCTGGAAACGGCGGGAAGCAGGGACACGGCGTATGCAGTCCGCATGTTTCAGACTTTTTTTGCCAAATAAAAATCGAGCCGCTCATCTTTGTCAGATGGGCGTTTGGATGGATTTGATGTATTCCGTCGGCGTACAGTTCAGGTATTTTTTAAACAGCTTGTTATAGTAGCTGGTGCTGTTGAAGCCGACGGAGGCGGCGAGCGTGGAGATGGACTTGGCTGCTTCATCTCCGCGCATAATTTTTCTTGTAGATTCAAAAATTCTGTATTTCATCAAATATTCAAAGGGAGTAAGACCCAGAGAACGCTTGAAACAACGGCAGCATTCGCTTTTGCTGACGTGGATGGAAGCGGAAATTTCTTCTAAGGTCAGAGGCTCCATGTGCTTTTTTTCAATAAATAAAATGGCTTCTTTGATGCGCGCGCTGTCCACGGAAACATGAGGAGACTCTGTCACGGAGCCCTCCCGGGGAGTGGCAAAGGGAAGCAGAAGCTTCCAGAAGTAGCACAACAGGCTTTTTACCGCAAGCTCATATCCATATCTTTTTTCCGTACAGTAAAAATAAGTATCTTCAGCAAGCCGCAGCATTTCTTTTGTGGCGTCGTCCGTCTTTTGCAGTATCAGAAAGTGCAAAAAGGGGGAGGAGAGAATGGGCGTCAGGTATTTTGCGGACATACTGGTCTTGCCGTAGCCAAATAAAAAGGAGGGATGAAACTTCACTGTATGCAGTATACATGCTTTTTTGTCGGCGCTGCGAATGGAGTGGAGCCTGTTCTGGTTTAGGAAGAAGCCTTCGCCGGGTGCGAGAGGTATGTTCTGGTCTGCAAGGCGCAGCAATGCATTGCCGGATGTTACAATGGTGACCTCTATCTCGTCGTGCCACTGCCAGCGTATCATCTGCATATAAAGCCGGGAAAGGTCGGTAGAATAGGTGCTGACCGGAAAGTCAATATTTGATACCGGAGCAGGGCAGAACAATGCTTCGTCCGGCTTTTTTGTATTTTCATTTGCCATGGTAAATTCCTTTCGTACAAAGGTGTCGGGCGTATGCGAAGTACTATTCCCTTGTAGTATAATGTCCGCAAAGGGCAGAGTCAAGTGCTTAGAAAAGGAGCGCCGACCACGTACGGGAAGATGTTTCTTCGGGATTTGACGAGCGGGGCAACGCGACTGCGACAGGCGCATATGATATGGCAGAGGATTTTTGTTTGTCGGCGTGAACCTGCAAAAAAATGCTCCGGTACACACAAGTCCGGCAGCAGACGCAGATTGGGGATTTGTGCCGCTCTGCCGTGCAAATCTTTCGCCATGGAGGAGGAAAATGGAAAATCAAAAGCTGGAAAATCTTTTAAATCTGGCGTTGGAGACGCCGGAGGCGCTGCGGGAAAAGTCCCTGAACCTGAATGTGGGGTATGAAGCGGCAAGCCGTACATGGGAGCTGATAGTGAAATACAATGGCAATTTATCCGCCCTTGCCGCAATGGGAATCGGTGTGGAAGAGCTGCTTGCCGGCTATGCCGTGCTCACCGTGCCGGAGGAATTTGTCGACGAGGTGGCAGAGCTCCCCGAAATTGAATATGTAGAAAAACCCAAGCGCCTGTTTTTTGCAGTGGACAATTTACCCATGAACCCGTTTCCCGCAGACAGCGGATTTGCAGGCGGCATATCCGGGGATTATCACTCCATGGAGCAGGCAAAAGAGGCTTCCTGCATCTTACCTGTCACAGTGCGGGAGCCTTATCTGGACGGGGGAGGCGTCGTTGTGGGGGTTGTTGACTCTGGAATTGACTATACCAACCGGCATTTTCGCAATGCGGACGGAACAAGCAGGATTTTGTACCTGTGGGACCAGACGCTGCCGTGGGAGGAAACGGCGGCAAGGAACGAGATGGAAACGGGAGAGACGGCGCGGGCAGCAGAAAGGAGACCGCCGGAGGGGTTTCTTCTGGGAACGGAATTTGACAAAGCGCAGATTGACGCGGCGCTGGCGGCGGATTCGCCCGCAGAGGGCTTTCTTGTCGTGCCGAGCCGTGATGTAAGCGGGCATGGCACAGCGGTGGCGGGCATTGCGGCAGGAAGCAGCGCAGGAGGATATGAGGGGGTGGCGCCAAAAAGCTATCTGATAGTGGTAAAGCTGGGTGCGGCGGACCCGGATTCTTTTCCGCGGACTACGGAGCTTATGCGCGCTGTCACCTATGTAGTAAAAAAGGCACAGCAGCTCGGGCTGCCGCTTGCCCTCAATTTAAGCTTTGGCAATACCTATGGGGCACACAACGGTTCTTCTCTTCTGGAACGTTTTCTGGACAATGCATCGGAGGTGGGCAGAACGGTAATCTGCGTGGGAAGCGGCAATGAAGGCGCTTCTGCGGGGCACCTGCAGGGAAATACGGGACTGGCAGGGGGCAGGCTTTTGGCGGGAGCGGACAGTTATGCGGAGCTGGCGGTTGCCGCTTATGAGACGGCGCTCAATGTACAGCTTTGGAAAAATTATGCGGACCGCTACAGAATTACGCTGCGTTCCCCGGGAGGAGAAGAGATTCTACTGCCGGAGAACGGGTTTGGCAAGTTGTCTTTTGTGGTGGAGCAGACCGTTATTTTAGTGTATATGGGAGAACCGACGCCTTATTCCGTGGCGCAGGAAATTTATTTTGACTTTATCCCCCAAAGGGAGTACATTGCGCCGGGGGTCTGGACATTTCAGATAGAGTTTGTGTCCGGCGTGACGGGACAGTATTATTTTTATCTTCCAAACGAGAGGGTGCGAAATGCGGGTACGCGTTTCTTTTCGCCGAGCCCGCAGGTGACGCTGACCATTCCTTCCACGGCGCAGAAGGTGGTTACGGTTGCGGCTTACGACAGCGTTTATGAGGCATATGCGGACTTTTCCGGCAGGGGTTACAGATATCCGGAACGGACGATGGGACCCACTGCATCAGGGGCGGTGAAGCCCGATTTGGCGGCGCCCGGCGTAAATATCCTGGCGCCGGATACCTTTGGCGGCTACGGCTATTTTACGGGGACTTCTTTTGCCACGCCGTTTGTGACGGGAGCCGCCGCGCTTTTGATGCAGTGGGGCATTGGGCGGGGAAATGATTTGTTTTTATATGGGGAAAAGGTGAAAGCGTATCTGCGCAGGGGCGCGAGGGCGCTGCGCGGGGAGAGCGAGCTGCCGAATGAGAGGGTGGGCTATGGAGCGCTTTGTGTGGAAGCGAGCCTGCCGGCATTGTGATATGCCTAAAGGCAAAAAATCTTGTGAAAGTTTCCCGTTAGTGATATAATAATGGCATTACAATTTGTAAAAGTAACATCCTGATATATAAAGGAGAAGTGTCATGAATCAAATTGCATGGAAGGACAGTTATAAAATCGGCGTGGATTTTATTGATAAAGAGCATAAGACGCTTTTTGCAAGGATGAATAAGCTGCTCAAGATTATTGAGGAGGAAGAGAAAAGCGAGTGGGCATGCCGTGAGGGCGTAAAATATTTGAAAAGCCATGCCACGGAGCATTTTGAACACGAAGAAGCATATATGCAGTCGATTCAATACAGTGAATATGAGGTACATAAGCGCTTGCATGACAATTTCCGGTATAAGACGCTGCCGGCGTTAGAAGCGGAGATGGAGGAGGCGGGATATTCCGAGGAATCCATCCGGCATTTTCTCGGCGTCTGCATCGGCTGGGTAATCGGACATACCCAGACGGAGGACCAGGCAATCGCAGGCAGGGTGACGAGCAAGTGGGTGAATATTCCGCATGAAGAGGAGAAGGAAGCGTTAGAGGCGTCAATTATCCAGCTTATGCAGGAGATGTTCCACTTGGATGCGCAGTTAATCAGCGAACAGTACGCCGGAGAAGATTTTGGTAAAATCATCTGCAACCGCTTTTTCTATCGGGGCAAACAGAAGGAAAAGTGGGAGGTTACGATTGTTTTTGAAGAAAGGCTTCTGCTTCAGATTATAAGCGGAATTTTAAATACGGAATACAAGCGGGTTGACGATATGGTGATAAATGTAATCCGCTATCTTTCCCGACAGTTTTTGGAGAAACTCAGAGAAGGTTTCCCGGCAATAGATTTGTTAGAACTGGAGAAGGAAAGTCTGTTGACCCATGAGCAGCTTTCCAATTCTTTTGCGCGCGAGCAGCCGGTCTGCAGCCTTTTGTTTCACACAAGGGATGGGTATTTTGCCTTCAGCGCGGCGGCAAAGGATTCTCTTCGCGGTAAACTGACTTCTGTGGTGGACCCGCAGAACGCAATGGCAGCAGTCAAGGAGTATTTGTCTAAGGAAAATGAAAATGCAGAGCCGGCAAAAGAAAAGCTCAAAATTCTGGTAGTAGACGACTCGGAATTTATGCGGACCAGAATGGTGCAGCTTTTGGAAGAACATTATGATTTGACAGAGGCGGCTTCCAGTGTATCCGCCATCAAGAAGATAGCGAAAGACCGTCCCAATCTGGTTCTGCTGGATTATGAGATGCCGGTCTGCGACGGAAGACAGGCGCTGGAAATGATTCGTTCAGACGAGGATATTGCGGATATACCGGTGATGTTTCTGACCGGCAGGGGCGATAAGGAAAGCGTAAAAAAGGTGATGGCGCTGAAGCCCGAGGGGTATTTGTTAAAGACGATGCCGGACGAGGCTATTAAGAAGAGTATTGATGATTTCTTTGTCAAGAGAAACAAATAGCATATGTGATGGGAAGCGAAAAGCCGGAGATTTCTCCGGCTTTTAAAATGGTAGAAGCGATGCAAAATTAACATGATTTTGGACAAAATTAGCATAGAGAGTAAAAAAAACGTATGTTATAATAGAAGGAAAAAGAAAATGGAGGGAGTCTGCCTATGAGAATAGCGGTTTGTGATGATTGCTTTGAAGATGCAATATATCTGAAGACACTTCTTGCCGGACATGAAATCAGCCTATATTCCAAGGCGGACGAGCTTCTGGCAGACATAGCAGATAAAAAGGCACATTATGATTTATATCTGCTGGATATTTACATGAATGCCTCCATGAACGGAATTGAACTGGCAAAAAGGCTTCGCAAGGTGGACAGGGAGGCGGCGATATGTTTTGTTTCAACCAGCGATGCATTTTATCGGGAGGCGTATGACCTTTATGCGGTGCAGTATCTGCTCAAGCCTGTGCAGGAAGAAGCCTTGAGAGAGCTTATAGAGCGCGTGTCAGAGCAGACGTCAAAGGGTCAGGGTAAGGAGCAGGTGCTCCGGTTTAAATGGCGGGGACAGATTGGTGCGATTCCTTATAACAGGATTCTTTATATCAGCAGCAGAGAGCATACGATTTTCATTTACTGTGAGGATGGCACCGTGCAGAAATATAAAGGTAAGTTAAATGAATTGGCTTTATCGGTGTGCGGCGACGTATTCCTCAGATGCCACCAGAGTTTTCTTGTCAATATCTATCAGGTAGATAACCTGAGCGGGAACGAACTGACAGCTTCGGGACATAGAATTCCGGTATCCAGACGGTATTATGCGGAGGTAAAGAAGCGGTATCAGGAGATGCTTTTTGAGGAGGTGGATTGATACAAATGATACTTCGGGATTTGTCTGCTTTTTGGAGCATGTTTCATGTGATTTTTCTGTTTATTATGTTGTTTCGTTCGCGCTATACAAAAGGAAAAACCTTATTGTTAGCGGGAGCAGGCATGGGGCTGCTGATGTTTTTAAACGGGGTGGGAGTAGTCGTACTGGGTTTTGAGGTGATGGGCAAGATATTTCTCTTTACCTGCTCCATTCCCAGCTTTCTCTTTTTTTACCTGCTTTCCGCAGATAAAAAATTCCGCTTTCTGCTTACCTTTTGTCTGGCAGATACGTCAAGTCTGTGGATTATCGGTGTTACGCTTCTTCTGGATTCTTATCTGGGAGGCGGAAAATATATCGTAATGTTTGTGAGCAGGCTGATTGCGTTTCCGCTGATGGAATATCTGGCGTACCGTTTTTTGCGAAAGCCTTATCTGGAGCTGCAGGATGCAGTGAAGAAGGGATGGGGTATTTTTGCGGGCATGACGCTTTTGTACTATGTGCTGCTTGCGGTTATGCTGTATTATCCTTCCAATATAGAAAACCGTCCGGCTGATGTTTTGCCCTGTGTGCTGGTACTGCTTCTGATGTTTTTCAATTACGCCACGATATTTTCAGCGCTTTACAGGCAGCTTCTGCTCTACAGAAAGCAGCAGAATGAGCGTGTCCTGCAGGAACAGAAGAGCGCGCTGGAAGGGCAGCTTGAAAACCAGCAGCGTATACGGAGAATGAAGCATGACATGAAGGGGCATGTGATTACGTTATCGGGGCTGCTTTCCTCCGGAAAGACGGAGGAGGCGCTGGAATATCTGGAGCATGTGAAGTCGGAGACAGATACCTTGTATGGAAAGTTCTGCGCCAATCCGTATATCGATGCGGTATTGGTTCACTATTATCAGAAATTTCAGGAGCTGGGGGCAGAATTTGAAATGGATATTCGGATAGGGGATGAGGAACTGCCTTATATGGGACTGTGCCAGATTCTTTCGAATGGGCTGGAAAATGCATGGGATGCGTTGAAAGCGCTTGATGAGGAAAAGCGAAAGGTTTCCGTGCAGATGAAATATAATAAGGATTACTTGATTATTCGGATAAAAAATCGCTGCAGGGAGGAGCTGCAGGTGGAAAAAGGGGCAATCGTCAAGTCGAGCAAGGAAGAAAGCGGGCATGGATTTGGACTGCCTACGGTGCTGGAGACGGCAAAGCAGCTCGGCGGCGATATGATGTGCTATACGGAAAACGAAAATTTTGTGCTGGATGTGATGGCGCGCTGCCGGCACAATAGCTGATGAACGAGCAAAAAGGGCATCTGCCGCAGGGCAGGTGCTTTTTTTATGCAAAAATTATTGTGCGGGAAGTGCTTACGAACTTTGGTATTCAAAATTAGCCCAATTGGAGACAGAATTGGCACAGAGAGTAAAAAAACCATGTGTTATAATGAAAAAAAGCAGTTTTTACAGGGCGAAAGCCTATTGATGTGAAGGAGAAGAGGATGAAAAAACGAAGGAGAAAAGGGTTGCAGAAGGCTTTGTCGGTATTTCTTTCAATGGCATTGCTGGTGGGACTTTTATCCAATGCAGTACCGGTTTTTGTGCGTGCGGCGGAGAATGTGATTACGACCTTTGATGGATTGAAGAGTGCGGTTGAAGGCGCGGCAGGCGAGGTGGTGCTGACAATCGGTGCGGATATAGAGATAACGGGAACCATCGAAGTAAGAAGTGGCAGTACGGTCACGCTTCTGTCTGCCGGAAATCATACATTGAAGCGTGCGGCTGGCTTTAGAAGCACCATGATTGCCGTGAATGGTACGCTGAAGCTGGGAAGCGAAAACGGCATGGGCAGCGGCAACAGCCTGACGCTGGACGGCGGCGCAGTGTGGACGGGAAGCGCCGATGCTGTTTTGGGAAGAGGTACGATAAACAATGGTGTCAGCGCCAGCTACTCAATCCTAACGGGAAGCGCGGGAAGTGCCATGTACCTTTATGCGGGTGTGACCCTTCAAAATAACGCTTCCGGTTCTAACGGATACGGGGGAGCAGTTACTTTGCCGGAAAAGAGCGCACTGTATTTGTACGGCGCCGTTTTGCGCAACAATTATACTTCGAACGGCGGCGGTGCGGTCAAGACGTATTCGGGCAGTACCTTTATCATGAACAGCGGAGAAGTGTATGGGAATCAGGCGGGAACGCACGGAGGCGCTTTTCAGATTTTCGGAACGGAATATTTAAGCGGCAGTCGGAATCCGGCGCATGTTACCTGTACCATATCCGGCGGTACCATTCGAAATAACCTCTGCAACCGATATGGCGGTGCGATTGCCATATCGGATTATTCCAATGTGGAATTGACCGGCAGTGCAAAAATATTAAACAACCGAACCACAAGCACCGGAACCTATCCGGGCGGCGGGGTTGCCTTTGCGGATAATAACACAAGTTTAAAAATATCCGGTTCTGCGATGATATTTGGCAATACGCGGGGAGACGGCAGGAATGACAATCTGCATATTGGCTATAACGCCTGCAACAAGATTACGGTAGAAAATCTTTCTGCAGGTTCCAGAATCGGCGTTACCATGAAAAACGGAAGTGGTGTGTTCAGCAACACTGCGGCGGCAGATTACAGCGCCTGCTTTTTTAGTGATTCTGCCGATTATTGTGTGGTATTACAGACGGGCAATGCCCTTGCCCTGTCAAGCAACAGTGGACTCAAAGTTACGACGCAGCCTAAGATACCGAATTACCCGGCGGAAAAGACCATGAGTGTGTCGGCTTCTGGAACGGGGGGATTATCTTACCGGTGGTACCATTATTCGTCACAGGATACGGAAGCTTCTGTGGCGGAGGGCGTATCCGACACAAGTACCTATACTTTGCCGGATAATCTGGCGCAGGGGACTCATTTTTATTATTGCAACGTATCAGATGCAAGCGGGAACAGCGTTGCAACAAATGTAATAGCGATTTCCGTAACCCATACCCATAGCTATGGGGCAGAGTGGAAGAACGATGATACAAATCACTGGCACGTGTGCGCCTGCGGAGAGAAGTCAGAGCTCTCGGAGCACAGCTACGGTGAGTGGGTGACGGACACGGAAGCGACGGAGGAAGCGGAAGGGACGAAGCACCGTAACTGTATGGCATGTGGATATCGGGAGAACGGGACGATACCGAAGCAGGAGCATGTGCACAGCTACGGGGCAGAATGGCAGAGCAACGAGACTAGCCACTGGCATGTGTGCGCCTGCGGAGAGAAGTCGGAGCTCTCGGAGCACAGCTACGGTGAGTGGGTGACGGACACGGAAGCGACGGAGG
>CAJTPU010000008.1:0-88919 GCA_910578335.1 uncultured Lachnospiraceae bacterium
AAATATCATATAGAAAAATAAAGTGGAAAGTTGCCAACGATTACTTGACACAAACTGCTTCATTACGCTTATTGAACATAAGTGCGAAGTGGATTATAATGTGGTTATGCAGATAGTATGTTGTGTGTGTTTTAGTATGCAAAGGGCGGACACCGGGTATCAAAATGAAGAGAGTGGTTATTGGAATATTGGCGCATGTGGACGCCGGAAAGACAACTTTATCGGAAGCCATGCTCTACGAGAGCGGTGCGATTCGGGCAAAGGGGCGTGTGGATAAGGGCGACGCCTTTCTGGATACGGAGGCTATGGAGAAGGAGCGCGGCATTACCATTTTTTCAAAGCAGGCGGTATTTACCTATGCGGACACGGAATTTGTCCTGCTGGATACACCCGGGCATGTAGATTTTTCGGCGGAGATGGAACGTACTTTACAGGTATTGGATTATGCGGTGCTGGTGGTGAACGGGGCGGACGGTGTGCAGAGTCACACGGAGACCTTGTGGCGGCTGCTTTCGCGCTATGAAATACCTGTTTTTCTTTTTGTCAATAAAATGGACATGGCAAAGACGGATAAAGAGGCGCTTCTCGGCGAACTGCAGACAGGGCTTCACGGGAGCTGCGTGGCGTTTTCAGAGGAAAGCGGAGAGGCGTTTTGGGAGAGTATTGCTGTGTGCGAGGAGGCGGTGTTAGAGTCTTTTTTGGAAACAGGAACTGTGGAAAAAAGAGAAATCAGACGGTTGATTCGGGAGAGAAAGCTGTTCCCCTGTTTTTTTGGCTCGGCGCTTGGGGGAGAGGGCGTGGAGCAGCTTTTGCGGGGGTTATCCGAGTACACGGAAGAAATCCGGTATCCCGACCGGTTTGGGGCGCGGGTATTCAAAATTGCGCGGGACGAAAAGGGAAACCGCCTTACCTATGTAAAGATAACAGGCGGGAGCCTGAAGGTGAGAGATACCTTGACGGGAAAAATAAAAGAAGGCATAACGGCAGGAGAGGGCGGCGAAGCAAAATGGGAAGAAAAGGTAAACCAGATTCGGATTTATTCCGGCGATAAATACGAGACGACAGGCGAGGCGCCGGCTGGCAGTATATGCGCCCTTACAGGACTTAGCAGGACTTTTCCGGGGGAGGGGCTGGGTGCAGAAGGGGCAGCAGAGCTTAGCGTGCTGGAGCCGGTTCTGCAATACCGCGTTATTCTGCCGCCCCAAGAGGCTGCTGCCGTTGTGCTGCCAAAGCTGCGTATGCTGGAGGAGGAGGAGCCGAAGCTGCAAATCGTATGGGAGGAAGCGCTGCAGGAGATTCGGCTTTGCGTTATGGGTGAGGTGCAGCTTGAGGTTCTGCAGCGGCTGATTCGGGAGCGGTTTGGTATTTGGGTGGAGTTTGGACAAGGGCGTGTGGTATACAAAGAGACCATAGCAGGAACCGCAACGGGAGCAGGACATTTTGAGCCGCTGCGCCATTATGCGGAAGTGCAGCTAAAATTGGAGCCGGCGGAGGCTGGCAGCGGTCTGCAGTTTGCCACAGCCTGCAGCGAGGATATTCTGGCAAGAAACTGGCAGCGGCTGATACTGACGCATTTGGAGGAGAAGGAGCACAGAGGTGTGCTTGTGGGTGCGCCTGTGACCGACATGAAAATCACGCTTTTGACAGGGCGCGCTCACAAAAAGCATACCGAGGGCGGTGATTTCAGGCAGGCGACCTACAGGGCGGTCAGGCAAGGGCTGATGGAGGCTGATTCGGTGCTGCTGGAGCCATATTATGCTTTTACGCTGGAGGTGCCGGAAAAGCTGGCGGGACGCGCGATGATGGATGTGGAACGGCTCTGCGGCAAAATGGAACCGCCCTGCATGGAGGCAGGACATGCCGTTTTGACGGGGATTGCGCCGGTTGCGACAATTGGCAGCTATCAGAAGGAGGTTAGCGCTTATACCCGTGGTGAGGGCAGGCTTTCCTGCAATTTCAAAGGATATCTGCCCTGTCACAATACCGAAGAGGTGCTGAAACAGTATGCATATGACCCGGAGAGCGATATGGAAAATCCGTCAGGGTCTGTATTTTGCGCCCATGGCGCCGGTTTTGTGGTGCCGTGGTATGAGGTGAAGGCGTATATCCATACGGAGGTCAGAGAAGAAGGCGGGGAAAATCTGTCAGGTATGCCTTCGGGGGAAGGCGGATGCATAAGAGAATCCCAGACCGGAAGCAGGAACCGCACAGAAACGGTGCTGGGGACGGAGGAAATCGACAATATACTGGAACGGACTTATCATGCCAACAGGCGGGATAAGGAAGCTGCGGGAAGGTATGGGAAAAGACCGGAGAAAGAGAAGATACCTGCGGTAGAAAGAAGCTTTCGTCCCGTGCCTAAAAAGGAAGAATATCTGCTGGTGGACGGCTACAATGTGGTTTTTGCGTGGGAAGAGCTGCATGCGCTGGCGGAGGTAAACATAGATGGCGCCAGAGGCAGGCTGTTGGATATTTTGTGCGATTATCAGGCGATGCGGGGCTGTCATCTGATTGTCGTTTTTGATGCATACAGGGTAAAAGGACATGCCACGGAAATTATGGATTACCATAATATTCATGTGGTTTATACGCGGGAGGCGGAGACGGCAGACCAGTATATCGAAAAATTTGCCCATGAAAACGGGAAGCGCTATGATGTCATTGTGGCAACTTCGGACGGGCTGGAGCAGATTATTATACGCGGAGAGGGCTGCAGGCTGATGTCTGCGAGGGAGCTGCAGGCAGAAATTGCAAGAGAGAAGGCATATTTTAGGGAGGCGTATATGAAGCCGCAGACCGGTAAGGCATACGTCGGAGAAGCCTTTCGGAACAAGGATTTGGAAAAGGATTGAGGAAGTAAACGTTTTTTAAGGCAGGGCAAATATCGGATAAAGGCAGGTAACGCCGCTGCCGCTGTTGGGAAAGATGAGCGCCGCTGCAGCGTCCACAACAAAGAGCATCAGCACTACGGCAAGTATCCGGTGACGGGTGCGTAAGGACAGGCGTTCCCAGTACTTTAACAAAAAGGGCGCGGCAATACAGGTAAAAAAAGCGCCGGCAAGCGCAAAGCCTAAAACGGAATACAGGCAGATATAGCCGTTGATATTGAGAAACTGTCCGGTGTAGTCCCAGTAGCGTTGGTCAAAAAAAGTATCGAGGAGCCAGCCCGTAAACAATTCTACAACGGCGCCTATACAGGCAGAATAGAAAAAACAGAGGAGGGGATGTTTTCTTTGCGGGTAGAGCAGTATGAAAATCAGGACGGCGCCCGCCCCATAGACAGGAAGCCAGGGACCGTAGAAGAAACCGCGGTTGCAGAATTCTCCGTCCTTTATGAGAAACAGCAATACTTCCCATAAAAATCCGGCGAGGGAGGCGGTAAAAAACAGAAACAGTATGGTATTGATTTTGTAGAAATGATTGTTATGCTTCATGCGTTTAGTATTGCCGAAAACGGGAAGCATATGCCCCAAATAAGTGAAAAATATAGTTGAAAGAATGAGCGGCGGCAAATATAATGAGGATAAGGAAAACAGCTTTTTGATGTGTGACGGCTGGCGATTGGAGAGGGAAGGCATATGGACGAACGGCGAAAAAAACAAATCGAAGAGGGAAGGACTGCACTCGGCATTGAGCTGGGCTCCACCCGCATCAAAGCGGTGTTGATTGGCGAGGATAATGTGCCGCTTGCCGCAGGCAGCCATGAGTGGGAAAACAGGCTGGAGAACGGTATCTGGACTTATACGCTGGAGGATATCTGGACAGGACTGCGTGACTGCTACAAAAAACTGGCGCAGGAGGTACATACAAGATATGGTGTTATTCTGCGGAGAACAGGTTCTATGGGATTTTCCGCCATGATGCACGGCTACATGGCGTTTGACAAGGACGGGGAGCTGCTTGTTCCGTTCAGGACATGGAGAAATACCATGACGGCGGAGGCGGCAGAACGGCTGACGGCGCTTTTCGGCTATCCGATTCCCCAGAGATGGAGTATCGCCCATCTTTATCAGGCAATTTTAAACAAGGAGCCGCATGTACCAAAGATTGCCTGCCTGACCACTCTTGCCGGTTATGTGCACTGGAAGCTGACAGGCAGGAGCGTGCTGGGCGTCGGCGAGGCATCCGGCATGTTTCCCATTGACATGGAGACGGGCAGTTATCAGGAACACATGATGACGCAGTTTGACGCGCTGTCAGAAGCGCCGTGGCGGCTGAGAGATATTCTGCCGACAGTGCTTACCGCGGGAGAGGCGGCAGGTACCCTGACGGAGGAAGGGGCAAGGCTTTTGGATGCGGACGGCAATCTGGAGGCTGGAATTTTGCTCTGCCCGCCTGAGGGAGATGCCGGAACCGGCATGGTGGCGACCAACAGTGTGGCGAAGCGGACCGGCAATATTTCGGCGGGTACTTCTGTGTTTGCCATGGTGGTGTTGGAAAAAGAACTGACGAAAGCGTATGAGGAAATTGATTTGGTGACGACGCCTTCCGGCGAACCGGTGGCGATGGTGCACTGCAATAACTGTACTTCGGATTTGAATGCATGGGTGAATCTGTTTGCAGAATGCTTGGAAAGCTTTGGCTGCCAGACGGGGAAAGACGAGCTGTATGGCACATTGTACAGGAAGGCGCTGGAGGGAGAAGCGGACTGCGGCGGACTTTTGGCGTACAACTATGTTTCAGGAGAGCCGGTCACGGGTTTTGATGAAGGAAGAGCGCTTTTTGTCAGGACGCCGGATGCAAGATTTACGTTTGCCAATTTTATGCGGGTGCATCTTTTTACATCGCTGGGGGCATTGAAAACGGGCATGGATATCCTGTTAAAAAAGGAGAACGTCAAAATCGACAGGCTGCTGGGGCATGGCGGGCTTTACAAAACGCCCGGTGTGGGACAGAGAGTGACGGCTGCCGCCATGAATGCGCCGGTATCCGTGATGGAGACGGCTGGCGAGGGCGGCGCGTGGGGGATAGCGCTGCTGGCGTCTTATATGCGGCAAAGGGAGGAAGGAGAAACCCTTGCAGACTATCTTTCCAGACATGTATTTGCAGATGCGCAAAGCGTTACCGTAGAGCCGCAGCCTTCCGATGTGGCGGGCTTTGAGGTGTTTATGGAGCGCTACGCAAAGGGACTGGCAATAGAAAAGGCGGCAATAGAAAGCCTTTCGGAAGTATAAATGAAGGATAGGACCGTCCGGGTAACGGTCCGGAAAAGAGGGTATATGTTAGAAGAATTAAAGAAAAAGGTATATGAAGCCAATATGGAGCTGCCGCGGCACGGGCTTGTTACGTTTACGTGGGGCAATGTGAGCGCCATTGACAGGGAGAGCGGGCTGTTTATCATTAAACCCAGCGGGATTCCTTACGATGCACTTCGGGCAGAAGATATGGTGGTGATGAACCTTGCAGGAGAACGGGTGGAGGGGCATTATAAGCCGTCTTCCGATACGCCGACTCATTTGGAGCTGTACAAGGCGTTTCCTGAAATCGGCGGCATTGTGCACACACATTCTCCGTGGGCGACAAGCTGGGCGCAGGCAGGACGTTCCATTCCCTGCTATGGCACGACACACGCGGATTACTTTTACGGGGAAATTCCCTGCCTGAGAACATTGACACAGGCGGAAATTGAAGATGCCTATGAAGCCAATACGGGGCTTTTGATTGCGGAGGAATTCAACAAGGGAAATCTGGATGCAAACGCGGTTCCCGCGGTTTTGTGCAAAAATCACGGTCCTTTTGTATGGGGAAAAGATGCGGAGGAAGCAGTACAGCTTGCCGTGATTTTAGAGGAAGTGGCAAAGATGGCGGCAAGGACGGAATGGCTGCGTGCGGATGTGAAGCCTGCGCCGCAGGAACTTCAGGACAGACACTACTTTAGAAAACACGGAGAGAATGCCTACTATGGCCAGCCCATTGTGTAAAAAATGCCTGCTTTCCGATGCGGGCGGGCAGATGTATAAAGACAAAATTGAAAAGCTGCTTGCACTGATGGATAAGGAAGTGAAGGCGGAGAAGGCTTTGTATGAAAAAAGGCTTTCTGTGTGCAGAAGCTGCGAAAAGCTTTCCGGTGAAAAAGAGACAGCCGGAACCTGTCTTGCCTGCGGCTGTTACGTGGAATTGCGGGCAGCGGTCAAAAAGAACCGCTGCCCCCATCATTATTGGGAAAGAAATGCTGCTAAATCTTAAAACGTCTCATATGTTCTGCAAGGGTGAAGGAAGCCTCCGACACGGTTTCGGTGCTTTCCGCCATCGTTTTGCTTTCACCCGAAATCTGCAGGGAGGTTTCTGCAAGCACGCGGGTGGAGGCAAGGATTTCTTCCGCGCTGGCGGACTGCTCCTGTGACAGGGCGGCAATGTTTGCCGCAACATCGTCTACATGGCGTATCTGCTCCACAATATGTCTAAGAACGCCGCCGGTTTCCGAAACATCCTGATAAATACAATCAAAAATCTCACGGGAAGCGGTAATGCGGGAGGAGTTGTCCGCTATGTATGTGACGCTTTCATTGGTACGCTTTGTCATGTCTTCTACCTGATGATTTACCTCGTCAATAATATGTGCAATCTGTGTTGCGGAGGAAGAACTGATATCCGCAAGCTTGCGGATTTCATCTGCCACGACGGCGAAGCCTTTTCCAGCCTCTCCGGCACGGGCGGCTTCTATGGCTGCGTTTAAGGAAAGCAGGTTCGTCTGCTCTGCAATTTCACTGATAAGCTGTACAATGGAATTAATCTGTTCTGTGGAAGCGCCGACCTTGGTGACGGCTTCCTTTAGGTTCTGCATGGCGGATACGATGGATGCCATGGCTGCCGCTGTCTGTTCCATATCCTCCCTGCCCCTTGCGGCGACAATGATGGTCTGCTGCATTTTTTCATCTGCCAAGGTGCCGTCCCGGCTGGTGCTGTCCACGACTGCCGCCAGAGTGGAAGCGTGCTGTGCCAGCTCCTGAATGGCGTCGGCAACCTGGTCTAAAGTAACCTGCATATCCCCCATGGACTCTGCCTGTGTCTCGGAGGTATCCGATAAGGCTTCTGAAACTGTCTTAGCAGAAGCGGAATGCTCGCTTAGCTGGTCGGAGACAGCACGGATATCCGTGATAACTTCCCGCATGACAACGATAAAATCCTCCAGAGCGCCGCTCATAACGGCAATTTCATCATTGCCGGAGGAGGAAATATTGACGGAAAAGTCTCCGTCTGCAATGGTGGTAAGCGTGCCGGTCAGCCTTTTGACGGGCGCAAGGATGCGGCTGATAATGACGCTGACTAAAATCGTGACGGTAAAAAGAAGCGCCGTGATAATCAGTATCATACGAATATTGATGGCAATCAAATCGTCCGTCACATAGGACTCGGGAAGGCAGGCAACCATTGCCCACGGCATACCTGAGAAGGGCTGCGTGATAACGTAATAGCTTACGGAGCCGTCGCGAAGCCTGCTTACCGGCAAGTCTCCGCTTTTGGGAATGGTGCGCAGCATTTCGGCAATCTGCCCCAGATAGGAATTGGCATCTGCATCGTAAATGCAGGTATTTTTAATGCTGTTTTCATCATGCGCAAGAATCTGACCGGTTTCGGTATTGACTAAAAAAGCATAGCCGCAGTCCATCACGGAAAGCCGTTCGATTTTGGTATAGATGGACCAGAGCGAGCTGGGATGGTTAAAGATTTCTTCATAGGCTTCACCGATAGAGGAAGAACTTGTGGAGGTCACCATGCTTATGGTAATTTCCTGCATTGTGGCAAGGGATTCCTGTCTGAGCGTGCGCACGGCAGAATCCGTCATGGTCTGTCTGCTGTTTATAAAATTTACAACAAGAAGGATGGAAAAAGAGACAAAGAAGCTGGGAATAATGGTAAACAGCAGTTTTTTTAAAATGCCTGACTTTTTTCGTGTTTTTGGTGTGGAGCTGGTTTTCGGCATGTGAAGGACCTCCTGGATATAAATGCATTTCTATTCATAAAATTATCATAAATTCCGTAAATAATCAATGAAATATTCCGGCTATGCCTTGTTTTCTGCGTTGGGGCGTGCTAATAGTATACATAGAGGAAAGGCGGTGGCGGCATGGCGTATACCATTATCGAATATGTAAAAAAATACGGCGATTATTCTTTTACGGAAAAGCCGATGAATGATGTGGACAGTCTGGCGCTCTGCCAGTTTTGCTACCTAAAATTTGACGGCATGGTGCCGCTTGTAACGGAAAACAAAAAGTCAGTTACCATACAGGAATTGATGGCGCATAAGGACTATGAGAAATTATACGCAGATGAGCGGTTTGAAAAAAATAACAGGGCGCTTTTTGAGGCGATGGTGCACAGCCGCCGTTTTAAGACGTTAAAAATGAATTGTTATATCAATATTGTGGAGACGGAATGGGAAACCCAGTTTTCTGCGATAACGTTTTTTCTGGAGGATGGCACTATGTATATTGCCTATCGCGGGACGGATGAAACAATTGTGGGCTGGAAGGAGGATTTTAACATGGCGTTCCAGTCGCCTGTTCCGGGACAGGCGTATGCGGCAAAATATCTGAATATGGTAACGGGAAAGCTGCATAACTGTTTTTATCTGGGAGGACATTCCAAGGGAGGAAACCTGGCAGTATATGCAGCCATGACCTGCTCTGCGCAGGTACGGGAGCGTATTTTGAAAATTTACAGCATGGATGGGCCGGGATTCCGCAGGGAAGTACTGGAGGGCTGCGCCTATGAGCAGATTGCGGATAAAATTATCAAAATACTGCCGCATTCTTCGCTGATAGGAATGCTTTTTGAAACTTCTCCGCAGGTGAAGGTGGTGGAGAGCCGGACCTTTGGGCTTTTGCAGCATGACCCCTATACATGGCTGATAGATGAGGAGGATTTTGTCTATGTAAAGGGGCTTTACAAATCAAGAAAACATGCTGACGAGACATTGAATCAGTGGGTGGAGACTCTGGATGAGAAACAGAGGCGTATCTTTGTGGATACCCTGTATCAGGTGGTCTCTGCATCCAAGGCAGAGAACCTGATAGAACTTTCCGCAGACTGGAAAAAGAGCATGAACGGCATGATATCGGCATTAAAGGAAGTGGACGAGGATACAAAGCGGGCTCTCAAGGAGATGATTCGAGCGCTTTTTGAAATTGCACTGCAGCGTGCAAAGCCAAAAAAATCAAGGCAAAAGAGAGCAAAAGAAGCATAAAAGCTTATCCCCGTCGGGAGAGAGACGCTCCGGATGCCATTGCACGCCATAGATGGGGAGCCTTTCGTGAAAAATGGCTTCCGGCGCGGGGGAAGGCGAAGCGTACTGGGCGAGTAAAAGACCCTTGCCGAGACGCCCCAGGCATTGATGGTGGGCGCTGTTGACGACAAGAGTGCTGCCGTATATGGGATACAGGAAGGTGCCGTGTACGATAGTGGTGTCATGCATCTGGTCCCCGTTTTGGTACTGGTGAAGAGCGGCATCCTCCATATGCTGAATGATGGTGCCGCCAAAAAAAACGTTGAGAATCTGCATGCCTTTGCAAATTCCGAGCACCGGCTTGCGGCAGCGGATTGCCTGCTCGACGGCTTCTAACTGTAAAATATCCAGTTCGGTATCGATATGCTTCGAGCCGTTATTTTTTTGCCCGAAAAAAG
The DNA here is from genome assembly GCA_910578335.1 of uncultured Lachnospiraceae bacterium. Lineage (GTDB taxonomy): Bacteria > Bacillota > Clostridia > Lachnospirales > Lachnospiraceae > Acetatifactor. The sequence continues at coordinate 9,628 of CAJTPU010000008.1, forward strand.
CAGGCGTAATATCTCCGCCGCCCGGCAGGAGTACGCCGCCACAGGAATAGATTTTGTTTGGAGAGAGGGTGGTAAAGCAGGAAATTCCCAGACGGGAAAGCGCGGCTTCATAGTTGCAGGTATCCTCCCTGCGCCCGATGATGGCGACAGGGCATTTTTTTGACTGAGGGTAATTTTCTGACATGGAGTAGCATCCGCATTGTTTTTTTTATTGTATGCAAAAGAGGGAGGAAAAATGACGGCGTCAGTTGTCATGCGAGTCCGTTCCCAAGCTCCGGACAACTTTAGGGAAAATTGGTTTGTATAACGGTAAAAAGCTGTAAAAATAGCAGTAGGAAAAAAATGTCTTCTCCTGTATAATATGGATAGCGATGCGGCAAGGGCAGGGCGGCAGGGTATGCGGTCTGCCCTTGCTTAAGGAAAAGAGAGAGGACAAGAGTGCGGTGATGAGCAGATTGTGGTATAAGCAGCCGGCAAAGGTGTGGGAGGAAGCGCTTCCTTTAGGAAATGGCAGAATGGGTGCCATGGTATTTGGCAGGACGGTGGACGAGCAGATTCAGGTCAATGAGGACAGCATGTGGTATGGGGGACGGGTGGACAGAACCAATCCCGATACCCTGCGGTATCTGCCTCAAATCAGGAAGCTGATTTTGGGAGGAGAGATACAGAAGGCGGAGCGGCTGATGAAGATGGCGATGGCAGGCTGCCCCGACAGCGCGCACCCCTATCAGACGCTGGGAAATATTCATTTTACATTTGAAAATACAGGGACGGTTACGGCATACGAACGCAGTCTTGACGTGGACCGTGCGGTTTATACGAATACTTTTATGGCAGACGGCGTGGAGTACAAAAGGGAGCTGTTCTTGTCCGCGCCGGATGACGTGATGGTGATGCGGATAAGCGCAGACAAAAAGGGCGCCATTACCTTTCAGGCGCTGTTACGGCGGGAAAAGTTTTTTGACGGGGTGAAAAAAGCGGGGAAGGACGGCATCTGCCTGTACGGCAATCTGGGGAAGGGCGGTTTTGACTTTGCCATGCAGCTTACGGCATATCCGGCGGGCGGCAGCGTGCAGGTAATCGGGGAGCACCTTCTGGTGGAGGAGGCGGATGAAGTGCTTCTGTATTTCTGCGCCGGCACTACCTACCGTATGCAGGACGTGGAAAAAGAAATTGACGAACGTATCCGGCAGGCGGCGGCAAAGCCTTACGGGGAGCTGCTTGACAGGCATGTGGCGGATTATCGTTCGCTGTATGACAGGGTGGAGTTTTCTCTGGGGGATTTGTCTGCATTTGATGCAATTCCCACGGATAAGCGGATGCAGCTTGCCGCAAAGGGGAGCGTGGACGTGGGGCTTTCCAAGCTTTATTTTGACTATGGCAGGTATCTTTTGATTGCCTGCAGCAGGGAGGGCACGCTGCCGGCGACCCTGCAGGGTATCTGGAATAAGGACATGCTGCCGCCCTGGGACTGTAAATATACAATTAATATCAATATCCAGATGAACTACTGGCCTGCGGAGGTATGCAATCTTTCGGAGTGCCATAAGCCGCTTTTGGAACTGCTGCATACTATGCTGGAAAACGGCAGGGACACAGCGCGGCGCATGTATGGCTGCCGCGGCTTTATGGCGCATCACAACACGGATATCTGGGGTGACTGTGTGACGCAGGACCATTGGCTGCCGGGTTCTTTCTGGGTGATGGGCGCTGCGTGGCTCTGTACTCACCAGTGGACGCATTATCAATACACGCAGGACAGGGAATTTCTGGAGGAGAGTTTTCCTATTATGCGGGAGGCGGCGCTTTTCTTTCTGGATTTCTGTATTGAAGACGGCGGTTACATAAAGACCTGTCCTTCCGTATCGCCGGAAAACACGTTTATTCTGCCCAATGGAGAAAAAGGCTCCAACACGGCAGGCGTTACCATGGACAATCAGATTTTGCGGGATTTGTTTGGGCAGTGCATACAGGCGGCAGAGATTCTGGGTGTTTCTGACGAGCTTGATGAGCAGATAAGGGCGGCGAGAGAAAAACTGATGCCCACGCGGATAGGTGAAAAGGGCAATATTTTGGAATGGCAGGAGGATTATGAGGAGGCGGAGCCGGGACACAGGCATATTTCTCATCTCTACGGGCTGCACCCATCGGAGCAGATTACCATGGACGGCACCCCTGAACTTGCGAAAGCGGCGCGGGTGACGTTAGAGCGGCGGCTTTCCCATGGCGGCGGGCATACGGGCTGGAGCCGCGCGTGGATTATCAATCACTATGCAAAGCTTTGGGACAAAGAAGCAGCTTATCATAACTTTGAACAGATACTGGCAAAATCCACGCTGCCCAATCTGTTTGACAACCATCCGCCTTTTCAGATTGACGGTAATTTTGGCGCTACGGCAGCCATTGCAGAGATGCTGGTGCAGAGCAGCGCGAAGCGGATTGTGCTGCTGCCGGCACTGCCCGCTGCGTGGAAGAGCGGCTTTGTCAGGGGGCTTTGCGTAAAAGGCGGCGCGGAGGTGGATATGTACTGGACGGAGAGCGCGCTCACCCGCGCGGTAGTGCGGGCGAAGTGCGATATCTGCACGAAGGTGCGCTATGGGGAAGCGATACAGGAGCTGGTATTAAAGGCAGGGGAGGAAAAGGACTTGCGGTTTTAAGGCGGGAGCGGATTCCGGGGCGAGACCAAAACAACGCAGAAACGGAGTAAATGATGAAAACAAAAATCGTATGCATGGGAGACAGTATCACGGAGGGCTTCGGCGTAGAGGAGCGGGAAAGCTATCCTTACAGACTGGGCTTACTTTTGGGAGAGGGCTATGAGGTGGTAAACAAAGGCGTCTGCTGCAGCACCGCCATGAACCTGGAGCTTGACGGGCAGGTGATGGGATTTCCTTATGTGCGGCAGGAAAGATACGGGGAAGCACTGGCGGAAAAGGGCGATATCTATGTGATACTGCTTGGCACAAATGATGCGCAGGACGGGGTGGACGACGTGGAGGATGTTGTCAATCCACTGTCAAATATGATTAGCAGAAAGGCGGAATTTGCCTCCTGTTATCAGGCAATTATTGACAGCGTGCGGGAGAGCGCGCCGGGTGCCGCCATCTACATCGGTATTCCTGCGCCCGTACAAAAGTGTATCTGGCGCAGGCATCAGGAACGCTATCTTCAGGAGCTTATGCCTTTTTTTGAAGAAATTTTAGCGGCAAATCCGGATATCAAAAAAATTGATATTCACGCCGCTTTTGCAAAACGGGATAAGGAAAAAGTATCCGCCCTGTATCAGGAGGACGGGCTGCATCCCAATCCGGCGGGACTGCAGTTGATTGCCGATACGGTGTACCGCGCGTTGCATCCGCATGATGCCGGTTAGGATAAATGCAGAAATAAAGGTTGACTTTAGCGCGTTGATGTACTATAAATAAGAGAGTACTTTGTTTTTGCAGCAAGAAAGGATAACATATGAGCGAAGAGAAGAAGATTCCTTACAAAATTTACTTAGAAGAAAGTGAAATGCCGAAGCAGTGGTATAATGTGCGCGCAGACATGAAGAACAAGCCTGCGCCCCTGTTAAATCCCGCAACCTTAAAGCCCATGGCGTTTGAGGAGCTGCGTCCCGTATTTTGCGACGAGCTGATTAAGCAGGAGCTGGATGATGTGACGGCATATATTGATATTCCGCAGGAAATACAGGATTTTTATAAAATGTACCGCCCCTCGCCCCTTGTGCGTGCTTACTGCCTGGAGAAAGAGCTGGATACGCCGGCAAAAATTTACTACAAGTTTGAGGGAAATAACACCAGCGGCAGCCACAAGCTGAATTCTGCCATCGCGCAGGCATATTATGCTAAAAAGCAGGGCTTAAAGGGCGTTACCACGGAGACGGGAGCCGGACAGTGGGGAACAGCTCTTTCTATGGCGTGCGCATATCTTGGGCTTGACTGCAAGGTATATATGGTAAAGGTTTCTTATGAGCAGAAGCCGTTCAGGCGTGAAGTGATGCGGACTTACGGCGCAAGCGTGACGCCTTCTCCCTCCGAGACTACGGTGGTGGGCAGAAAGATTCTAGCAGAGCATCCCGGGACCACAGGCAGTCTGGGCTGTGCAATTTCGGAAGCAGTGGAAGCGGCGACGGGTCAGGAAGGATACCGTTATGTGCTGGGAAGCGTATTAAATCAAGTGCTTTTGCACCAGTCCGTGATTGGTCTTGAGACCAAAGCGGCGCTTGACAAATATGACATTACACCGGATATTATCATCGGCTGTGCCGGCGGCGGCTCTAATCTGGGCGGTCTGATTTCTCCGTTTATGGGAGAAAAGCTGCGCGGGGAAAAGGATTACCGTTTTATTGCGGTGGAGCCTGCTTCCTGTCCCAGCTTTACAAGAGGAAAATTTGCTTATGACTTCTGTGATACCGGAATGGTATGTCCGCTGGCAAAGATGTATACGCTGGGCAGCGGTTTTATTCCTTCTGCAAGCCATGCGGGAGGACTTCGCTACCACGGTATGAGTTCCACGCTTTCCCAGCTTTATCATGACGGTCTGATGGAGGCAGTTGCCGTGGAACAGACAAGCGTATTTGAGGCGGCGCAGAAATTTGCCAGAATTGAAGGCATCCTGCCCGCACCGGAGAGCAGCCACGCCATCCGTGTGGCAATAGACGAGGCGATGAAGTGCAAGGAGACAGGGGAGGAAAAGACCATTGTATTCGGTCTCACCGGAACCGGCTATTTTGACATGGTGGCATATCAGCGCTACAATGACGGAGAAATGTCGGATTATATTCCGACGGATGCAGATTTGCAGAAAGGTCTTGACGGGCTTCCCAAGGTGGAGGTGTAAGCATTTTGTAGAGCGAAGCTCTGTGTGAAAAGACAGTGACAGGTAAAGAAACCCCTTTTCGGAGAGAAAAGGGGTTTTTGTGACGGCGTCAGCTTACGCTCAGTCCCGCATATTTTTTGGGAGAAATGCCGACAGCTTTGGTAAACGCTTTAAAGAAATTGCTGTAGTCGGCAAAACCGCTTTTTTCAAAGGCTTCGCTCACGCCTGCGCCTTCGTTTAACAGCGCTTTGGCTATGCTGATCCTTCTGGCGGTGATATATTTGTTTATGGTGGTGCCGGTCGCCGATTTAAAGATACGGCAGATATAGGATTCGCTTAGAAAAAATTCGCCGGCAAGGGTGTCAATGGTAATGGGCGCGCTGATGTTGCGGTTGATATAGGAAAGAATGTCATCAACCTGACGATTGTATTTATAGCCGGAAAGCTCTTTGTCAGGCGCTTTGGCGGGCTGTCTGCGGCAGGAGGTCTTAAAAAGATAGTTAATCAGGGAAAGCAGCTCCATAAAGGCTGCCTGCTCGATAATGTCATGGGCATAGCCTTTGGCAGAAAGCATTTTGCCTACAAAATATAAGAACCGTTTCTGCTGTTCCTTGCTCAGGGAAAGCTTATGGCTGATTCTGCCCTGTCTGTGAGAAAAACAATAGTCCAAATCGGTTTCCGCGGTGGAGAGCGTTTTTACATACTCGGGGTGTATGGAGAGTACGATGCGCTCGTGGACGCAACTGTCTATCTGCGTCAGCTTGTGGCTTTCATACTGGTTGATAATGAAAAGGTCACCGGATGCGATGCTGTAAAAACGATTGTCTATCAGAAACTGTCTGCCGCCGGAAATGGAATAGTACAATTCATAGCAGTCATGGATATGCATGTCCATGGCTTTTTCTTCTTTGTAGAGATGTGCGATGGAGAAAGTATGTGTGGCAAGGCAGTTTTCAATCGCCTGTCTGCAGGAGGTCAGTTCTTCCATAATGCGTCCTTTCCGAATCCGTTTTGAAAAACAGGGTTTCTTTGATTTATTATAGTCCAAGTGTTCAAGATATGCAATGTTTTGACCAATATTTGAATAGAAATAGATAATCTGGTTTTGTATAATACAAGAAAAGAACATAAAAACCATGCGAAAAAGTATGGCAATCAATGGAAGATTATGCTATAATGTAAGCACTTACATGAGAGATTATCAAAAAGGCAGCCTGACTGCCAAAAAGAAAGGAGTGTAGGCGGACGTGGAACTGAGAACAGCAGTATCACCGAGAGATGTGAAGTATTATACCACGGAGCGGCTCAGGGAGGAGTTTCTGATTCAGAATCTGTTTGTCCCGGGCGAAATTAAGCTGGTATACAGCCACATTGACAGAATCATTACAGGAGCGGCGGTGCCTGTTAAGCCCCTTGTGCTGACGGCGGGAGAGGAGCTTCGGGCGGAGTACTTCTGCCAGAGAAGAGAGCTGGGCGTCATCAACATTGGCGGCGCAGGAACCATCACCGTAGATGGAAGAGCTTACAAGGTTGGGTTTAAGGAAGCCATGTATATTGGCATGGGTTCTAAGGAGATTGTTTTTGCCAGCGAGGATGACGGCAATCCGGCAAAATTCTACTTAAACAGCGCGCCGGCGCACAGAACCTGTCCCACTGTGCTGATTAAGCCGGAGGGAGAGCCGGAGGAGGGTGTTGTCATTGTAAAGGATGAGAACAAGGTGGAGCTGGGCAGTCTGGAGGACGCAAACCACAGAGTCATCTGTAAATACATCCTGCCCGGGCAGGTAGAAAGCTGTCAGCTTGAGATGGGCATGACAAAGCTTGCACCGGGAAGCGTCTGGAATACGATGCCGTGTCATACCCATGACAGGCGCATGGAGGTATACCTGTATTTTGAGATGCCGGAGGATGCTTTTGTCATGCATTATATGGGAGAGCCGAAGGAGACAAGGCATATTGTGATGCGCAACGAGGAGGCGGTTATCTCTCCGAGCTGGTCCATTCACGCAGGCTGCGGCTCCAGAGCGTATACCTTTATCTGGGGCATGGTCGGGGAAAATCAGGATTTTGACGATATGGACGGCGTGGCAATGAAGGATTTGATGTAAAAATGATAATAAGAGAAGGAGAAAAACAATGAGTGAGTACACAAATTTCAGTTTGGAAGGCAAGGTAGCATTGGTGACGGGGGCATCTTATGGCATTGGGTTTGCCATTGCGTCTGCGTATGCCGAGGCGGGCGCGACTATCTGCTTTAACGACATTAAGCAGGAGCTGGTTGACAAGGGGATTGCAGCCTATGCGGAAAAAGGCATCAAGGCGCATGGCTATGTATGTGACGTTACCAATGAAGAAGCGGTAAATGCCATGGTGGCGCAGATTGAAAAAGAAGTGGGCGTCATTGATATTCTGGTAAACAATGCCGGCATTATCAAGCGTATTCCGATGACGGATATGACGGCAGAGCAGTTCAGACAGGTGATTGACGTGGATTTGAATGCGCCTTTTATCGTATCCAAGGCAGTCATTCCCGCGATGATTCAAAAGGGACACGGCAAGATTATCAATATCTGTTCCATGATGTCCGAGCTGGGACGTGAAACGGTATCCGCTTATGCGGCGGCAAAAGGCGGTTTAAAGATGTTAACAAGAAATATCTGCTCTGAGTACGGACAGTACAACATCCAGTGTAACGGACTTGGTCCCGGTTACATTGAAACGCCCCAGACAGCGCCTCTCCGCGAGATTCAGCCGGATGGCAGCAGACATCCCTTCGACCAGTTTATCTGTGCAAAGACGCCTGCAAACCGTTGGTTAAAGGCAGAAGAGCTGACCGGTCCTGCCGTGTTCTTGGCTTCTGAGGCTTCCAATGCGGTAAACGGACATATTCTTTATGTGGACGGCGGCATACTGGCTTATATTGGAAAGCAGCCGGAATAAAAAGGAATGAAGCTGCACTAAGGCTGTAAAATACACAGCCTAAGAGCAGCTAAATCATTCCTCTAAGAGAATGCCCTTTGGTCATTCTCCGCACAAACGGAGGTCATTCTCTGCATAAATGGAGGATAGATAGAATGAAAATTGCATTGATTAACGAGAACAGCCAGGCGGCAAAAAATGCGCTGGTGTTTGAGACTTTAAAGAAGGTTGTGGAGCCTATGGGGCATGAGGTTGTCAACTATGGCATGTATTCTGCGGAGGATTCCCATTCCCTGACTTATGTGCAGAACGGCATACTGGCGGCTGTGCTTTTAAACGCGGGAGCGGCGGATTATGTGATTACAGGCTGCGGTACCGGAGAGGGCGCCATGCTGGCATGCAACTCTTTCCCCAAGGTGCTCTGCGGACATATTGAGTCCCCTCTTGACGCGTACCTGTTTTCACAGGTCAACGACGGCAACTGTGTGGCGCTTCCCTTTGCCGAGAATTTTGGCTGGGGCGGTGAGCTGAATCTGGAATATATTTTTGAAAAACTGTTCTGTACGCCCGGAGGCGGCGGTTATCCCAAGGAACGCGTAGAGCCGGAGCAGCGCAATAAAAAGATTTTGGATGCCGTAAAGGAAGTGACCCATGCAGATATGGTGACTATCTTAAAAAATCTGGACAGAGAGCTTGTGAAGGGCGCATTGTCGGGCGAGAAGTTTGCAGAGTATTTTTTTGCGGACTGCAAGTGCGACAGGATAGCGGCGGCAGTAAAGGAAGTATTAGCGTAACATGCGGGCAGCCGGATAAAGCGGGAGTTTGTATCCGGCGTGCCTGTTAAACAGCCCAAAAGGGCGGATAGGAGATTGTTATGAATGCAGTTTTAGAGAAAATCAGCAAAATCGGTATTGTACCGGTGGTAAAGATTGACAGAGTGGAGGATGCAGTGCCTCTTGCAAAAGCGCTGTGCAGCGGAGGGCTTCCTTGTGCGGAGGTGACATTCCGCACGGATGCGGCGGCGGGCGCCATCAAAGCCATGACGGAAAATTTTCCTGATATGTGCGTGGGAGCCGGCACTGTGCTCAATGCGGCGCAGGTGGACGCGGCAGCAGACGCGGGCGCGCAGTTTATTGTAAGCCCGGGGTTAAATCCCAACACGGTAAAATATTGTATGGAGAAAAATATTCCCATTACGCCCGGGACTTCAAGCCCTTCCGATATCGAGCAGGCAATTGAACTGGGACTGGACGTGGTAAAATTTTTCCCGGCAGAGCAGTCAGGCGGACTGGCAAAAATCAAGGCAATGGCGGCTCCTTATGTGAACATGAAATTTATGCCCACAGGCGGTATCAATGCAAAGAATCTGACTGCTTATCTTGATTTTAACAAGATTATTGCCTGCGGCGGCTCGTGGATGGTTCCCGGGGATTTGATTAATGCAGGAGAGTGGGACAAGATTGAACAGCTTACAAGGGAAGCAGTACAGACTATGCTTGGCTTTGAGCTTGCCCATGTGGGTGTCAACGCGGAAAACGAGGAAGAGGCAGAGAAGGCTGCAAGAAGATTCGGTTTTATCTTCGGTATGCCGGCAAAGGTTGGCGGCAGCTCCGTATTTGCAGGAAAGGCGTTGGAAGTCATGAAGAAGCCTTATCTGGGAAAGAACGGGCACATTGCAGTTGCCACCAATTATATTGTCAGGGCAGTCAACTACCTTGAAAACGTTCTTGGCGTGGAATTTGACGAGACGACTGCGAAGAAAGATGACAAGGGTAACTTGAAAGCAATTTACCTGAAAGAAGAAATCGGCGGCTTTGCCGTACATTTGGTACAGAAATAAACAGTATTGAAGCAGAGAGGAAAAATAAGATGGCAAAAGTAATTACGATGGGCGAGATTATGCTGAGACTGTCTACGCCCAATCATGAAAAATTTATTCAGGCAGATGAGTTTGACGTGTGTTATGGCGGCGGCGAAGCCAATGTGGCGGTCTCCCTGGCAAACTACGGGCACGATGCAGAGTTTGTAACGGCTGTTCCGGACAACGAAATCGGTGAGTGTGCAATTGCCGCCCTGCGCAAATATAACGTGGGGACAAAGCACATCGCAAAATGCGGTGAGCGGCTTGGTATCTACTTTTTAGAGTCCGGCTCTTCCATGAGACCCTCCAAGGTAGTCTACGACAGAGCGCATTCTTCTATTTCCACGGCAACGGAGGCAGATTTTGACTTTGATGCTATTTTCGAGGGTGCGGACTGGTTCCATTTTACCGGCATCACGCCGGCTGTATCCGATGCGGCTGCAGAGCTGACGGAAAAAGCGCTGATTGCAGCAAAGAAGCACGGCGTAAAGGTTTCGGTGGACTTGAACTTCCGCAAAAAGCTGTGGTCCTCCGAAAAAGCACAGAGGGTGATGACGAACCTGATGAAATATGTGGACGTCTGCATTGGCAACGAAGAGGATGCAGAGCTGGTGCTCGGCTTTAAGCCCGGGGAGACGGACGTAACCAGCGGCGAGCTGGAGCTTGCAGGCTACAAGTCCATCTTTGAACAGATGGTAGAAAAGTTTGGCTTTGAATACTGCGTATCCTCCCTGCGGGTAAGCCATTCCGCTTCCGACAACGGCTGGTCCGCATGTATCTACTCCAAAGAAACCAAGGAATTTTATCATTCCAGGGAATACAGCATCCATCCGATTGTGGACCGTGTGGGCGGCGGCGACTCCTTTGCCGGCGGCGTTATCTGCGGTCTTTTGGACGGCAAAGATTTTAAGGCTGCGCTGGAATTTGGCGTTGCAGCTTCCGCATTAAAGCACACTATCCCGGGCGACTTTAATCTGGTTTCCCGAAAAGAAGTGGAGACGCTTTCCGGCGGCGATGCTTCGGGACGCGTACAAAGATAAAGATATACAGAGATAAATAGGTGTAGAACAAACAAAACGCTGCTCACAGAGGAAAGGTCTGTGGACAGCGTTTTGTTTTTAAGACGGTTTGTACGTCACAACGCAATTCTTGCCGTTTCTTTTTGCCTGATACAGCGCGTTGTCCGCCTCTTCAAAGAAGGAACTGGCGCTTGGGCGGGGGCAGTCATAAATGGCTGCGCCAAGACTTAAAGTGAAATGCGCGGGACCTGAAGCAGTCTGAAAGGAAAAGGCGGCAAAGTCCGCGCGGATTTTTTCGGCGACGGCTTCAGGCAGATTGTGCGGGAGCAGCATAGAAAATTCTTCCCCGCCGTAGCGTGCGCTGAAGCCTTCTTTTTTGCTGTGCTCTAAAAACAACTGCCCGACCTTTTGGATTACCTCGTCGCCAAATGCATGACCGTAGGTATCGTTTACTTTTTTAAAGTTATCAATATCGGCGATAATGACAGAAAAAGGACGGTGTGTTTTTTCAAATTCTTTTTGATAATATTCCAATTCTTCATAAAAGGCTTCGTGATTGTAGAGGTGCGTCAGGGAGTCCCTTCTGGAGCGTTCCTCGTTTATGACAATGTCCCGATTGACCTTTTCCAGAATAACGCAGGTGACAACCGTGCTGCCAATGAAAATGCAGATTTCCACAAAAGGGCTGAAGGACGTCTGCGGCAGCATATAGGGAGTGTTTGGTGTAAAGTAAAAATAATTTGCGATATATAAAAGGATGACGAGGACAGCCTGCAGCAGCGTCATCAGATGGTCCCTGTAAAGCGGCGTCAGCATCATGGGAAGAAGCAGCATGGCAGGGAGCATGCCGACACTGGTATGTACACATACGGTAATCCCTGCAAATGCGCTGATAAGGAGAATGGTGTAAACGGAAACCACCCGCCGGCTGTGCGATTGGAAAAGCCGCGTAAATAGCAGTTCAAAGCTGACGAGCACCAAGAGCTCAAGTCCGCTGGGCGTTGCAATAAATAAATAGAAATAGTAAGCTTTGCTGCACGCAGGAGTAGGACGGAAAAAAAGAAATAAAAGCAATTCTATAAATAGAGTAAGCAGCCATATCTTCCAAAACAGTGAAAAGATAGTCTGGTTCCATTCTTTCCATTGCTTTTCGTTTAAGGTTTTATTGCTCTTGACATTTTTAAGAAGAGCCATGATTTGTCCTCCTTACGATTACTCCCTGAAAAAAGTATACAGCGGTTCTGTCTTTTTGTATAGATGCTTTGCGGTTTGAAACATGAACTTTGTTAGAAATAGATAAAAAGCGGAAACTATTTTTGCTAAAATAGTTTCTTGTACAAAAAACAGAACAATGGTACAATGAAGGAAACCAAAAATAAAAAACAAGTTTCCAAAAGCGGAAAAATGGAGGATATATGGGACAGAGAGAAGAGATATTAGAAGGAACATTGCAGGCATTTAATCAAAAAGGGCTGAAATTTACCATGGATGATGTGGCAAGAATCCTGCAGATGAGTAAGAAAACAATTTATACAGTGTTTCATGACAAAGAAGAATTGTTTCTTGCTATGGTAGATTATCTGTTTGACTGTATTAAGGAAAGCGAACGGCAGGTATTGGAGAACAGGGCTTTGACTACACTTGAAAAAATCAGGATGATTTTGGGCGTTATGCCGGAAGGATATAAAGAAGTAGATTTTCGGCAGCTTTATCTGCTAAAGGATAAATATCCGACCATTTACAGGCAGGTGGAGCGGCGGCTGGAAACGGGGTGGGAGGCCACCATTGCGTTGATAGAGAGAGGGATTGCGGAAGGAGTGGTGCGTCCTGTTCAGATTCCGATTTTGAAATTGATGCTGGAGGCGGCACTGGAGCAGTTTTTTCAGAGAGATATCTTGATTCAGCACGGGCTTTCTTATCAGCAGGCACTTGACGAAGTAGTAACCATTCTGGTAGACGGCATCAAGGCGGTGTAGAAACCGGTCTAAACCACGAACAACAAATACATAAGAGGGAGGAGCTTATGGAAAAGCATTTACACATGAAAAAAACAAATTTGGTCGCCATTATCGCCCATTCCAGCAATGTCTTGCTGCTTACAGCGTTTACATTTGTGGAAATTTGGCAGCAGGGAGAGTCTTTTATACGGGCTTTTATCATGCTGGCAATCGGTATAGTTCCTGTTGCTGCGGAGATAGCTGCGTTTTGCAGAAACAGGGATACGATGGCGATAAAGCACTTGCTGGGTATCGGGTATGCCTTTTTTTACACTTATGCCATATTGACGGCTCACAACCAGATGGTATTTGTGTTTGTCATTCCGATGATTCTGATGGTTGTTATGTTTAATGACCAGAAATACATTGTTATGGTAAATGCAGGCGTTATTATCTTGAATCTGATTGTGGTGATTGGCGGTTTTTATACGGGCGGATTTGGATTTACTTCGCTAAATATGGGTATCCTGCAGCTCGCAGCCATTGTTATGGTGGCGGTGAACTCGTTTCTGGCGGCAAGGATGCTGGGACAGAACAATGCACAGCAGATAGGACATATAGAAGAGGCGCAGAAGGAAACGGAGAAGCTGCTTGCGGATATTTCCCTGATTTCCGAACAGATGAAGGCGGGCATTGCAGAAATTGACACAGGGCTGGAGCATCTGCTTTCGATATCAGAGGTTACGGAACAGGCAATGCGTGAGGTGTCGCATGGGGCGGCAGATACGGCAGATGCAGTAGAACAGCAGCTTCATCAGACGGAGGCGATACAGGAGAAGGTGGAGCGCGTTGGTCTGGTGGCGGAAAAAATAACGGACAATATGAAGCAGACCGCGCAGGCGATTGCGGATGGAAGCAGAAATGTGGAGGTGCTTGCCGCAGGTGCACAGGTCTCGGCGCGCAATGGGGAGGAGGTTACGCATAAGCTGCAGAGCCTTGAGACCTATATGGAGGAGATGCAGTCTATTGCAGGACTGATTGGAGGCATTGCCTCGCGCACAAGCCTTCTGGCTTTGAATGCCAGCATAGAAGCAGCACGGGCAGGAGAAGCCGGCAAGGGGTTCTCGGTGGTTGCAACGGAGGTTTCCGGCATGGCAATAAAGACCAAGGAGGCAACCGCCAATATTACCGGGCTTATCAGCAATGTCTCTACCGCAATTAAAGAGGTAGTGCAGGTGGTATACAATATGATAGGGGGAATTCATGACAGCAAGGTATCCACGGAGCAGACAGTGGAAAGCTTTGCCGTGATACAGGAAAGCTCGGGAGAAATAGGCGACAGCATAAACAGGCTTTATGGAAGCGTGGAGGAGCTGAAGAATGCCAACAAAGTAATTGTGGATTCGATTCAGACCATCTCTGCCATTTCTGAGGAGGTAACAGCGCGTGCAGGAGAGACCATGGAAGCGGAGAGCCGCAATATGAAGGCGCTGCGGGATATCAAGGAGCAGATGCAGAGGCTTCTTTCCATTACAAAAAATGTCAGGTGATTGCGGAAATTGGAGTTTCACAACCGCCCAACAAAAAAACAGTATGGTATGGAGGAAATAATGGCAGAACGAATTTATATAAACAATGGGTGGAAATTTGCAGAGCAGTTTGACGAGGAGATGACAAAGCTTTGTTATGCGGACGAAGGAATGCAAAAGGTGAGGCTTCCGCATACGTGCAAGGAGCTGCCTTTTCACTATTTTGACGAGCATATATACCAAATGGTGTGCGGCTACCGCAAGGTGTTTTTCATTCCCGAAAAATGGAGGGGAAAGGTGCTGCTGCTGACACTGGAGGGCGCCGCCCATGAGAGTGAAGTGTTTGTAAACGGAGAAAAGGCTGGGGAGCATCATTGCGGCTATACAGCGTTTACCATGGATATCAGCGGGCTGGTCAAATATGGAGAAGACAATGTGCTGGCTGTCAGGCTGGATACCGGGGAGGCAGGCAATATTCCGCCCTTCGGGCATGTGGTGGACTATATGACCTACGGAGGTCTCTACCGAGGCGTATATCTGGAAGTGAAAAATGAAAATCATCTGCAGGACGTGTTTTTGTGGTCTAAGGTTTCCCTTAAACAGAGGGAGACGGGCATCAGGGCAAGGCTTTATACACAGGCAGCTCTTGCAGGCAGCGGGGAAGTGTCCCTGCGCCAGTACATCAGGAAAAGAGGAGAAGAAGGATACAGGCTTTTGGGGGAGCGGCAGGTAAGCAAGGCATATGCGGCACACGAGGGGGAAACAGAGCAAGCAGGCGAAGCGGCATATGAGAAGGAAACAGAGCAAACAGGCGAAGCGGCATATGAGAAGGGAACAGAGCAAGCAGGCGAAGCGGCATGTGAGAAGGGAACGGAGCAAGCGGGCGAAGCGGCACAGGGGGAAGGAACCGAAAAAGAGGCGCGGCTATGTATTACAGTGGACGGCATAGAGCTCTGGGATATCGACAACCCGGTTTTGTATGAAATAAAGACGCAGCTTCTTTTGGGAGAAGAGGTAGTAGATGAGACAGTGATTCCCTTTGGTTTTCGGAGAGCCGTGTTTTTGCGAAACGGTTTTTACCTCAACGGGAAGAAGGTAAAGCTGCGGGGACTGAACCGTCACCAGAGTTATCCTTACGTCGGGTATGCCATGCCGAAGTCCATACAGAGACTGGACGCCCATATTTTAAAGAAGGAGCTGGGGCTGAATGCGGTCAGAACCTCTCACTATCCGCAGTCTCACGACTTTCTGGATTGCTGCGACGAACTGGGGCTTTTGGTGTTTACGGAGATTCCCGGCTGGCAGCACATTGGGAATCAGGCATGGAAAAATCAGGCGGTTCGTAATGTGGAGGATATGGTGAAGCAGTATAGAAATCATACTTCCATTATTCTGTGGGGCGTGCGCATCAACGAATCGGGGGATGATGATGCCTTTTACCTGAGGACAAATGAGGCGGCGCACCGATTAGACCCTACGAGACAGACCGGCGGTGTCAGGGCGCATAAGAAAAGCTCGCTTTTAGAGGATGTCTGTACCTACAACGATTTTTCCCATGACGGGAAGCATAAGGGCTGTGAAAGCAAAAAGGCGGTTACTTCCGATATGAAGAAGCCTTATCTTATCAGCGAATACAATGGGCATATGTACCCGACGAAAGCTTTTGACTGTGAGGAGCACAGAGCGGAACATGCCATTCGTCATGCCAATGTGTTAAATCAAGTGGCGCTTGAGCCAGACATTGCCGGCTGCTTTGGCTGGTGCATGGCAGATTACAATACCCATAAGGACTTTGGAAGCGGGGACAGAATCTGCTATCACGGCGTTATGGATATGTTCCGCAATCCCAAGCCGGCGGCGGATATTTATGCCAGCCAGCAGGAAGAGAGACCTGTGCTTGCGCTGACTTCATCCATGGATATTGGAGAGCACCCGGGCTGTAACAGAGGAAATATCTGGATTCTGACCAATGCCGACAGTGTAAGGATGTATAAAAACGAACACTTTATCAAGGAATATAAAAGCGGGGATTCCCCTTATAAGGGACTAAAGCACGGACCGATTCTGATAGATGATTTTATTGGGGACGCCATAGAAAAGAACGAGAACTTTAAGCCGGCGCAGGAAAAAGAAATCAAGGAGGCGCTAAATCTTACGGCAAGGTACGGGCTTTCCAATCTGCCAAAATCCGTCTGCTTCACGGCGGTGAAGATGCTTACCCTCTACCACATGAAGCCGACGCAGGCGGTGGAGCTCTACAACAAATACATCGGAGATTGGGGAGGCACTTCTATGGTATACCGGTTTGAAGCCATAAAGAATGGGAAGGTAGTGAAAACCGTGGTAAAGGAGCCCCCTAAGGAGGTGAAGCTGTGGGCAGAGGCTGACCATCAGACGCTTTTGGAGGAATATACCTATGATGTGGCGGCAGTGCGGATACGGGCGCTGGATGAGAACGGCAATCTGCTGAGTTTCTTTTCAGAGCCGGTGGTTCTGCATACGGAAGGTCCTATAGAGCTGCTTGGCGGAGCAATCATTTCACTAAAGGGCGGCATGGCGGGTACTTATGTCAAGACAACCGGAGTAGAAGGAGAAGCAGAAGCAGCACTGGTGCTCACAAACGCGCAGGCGGGCGAAATCAGGATAGCGTTTTCCGTGCAGGCTGCACAATTTGGAACCGAAAAATAGGAGTTTTGTAATTACCGAAAAGAAGAAGGAAAGGGAAAGGAGAAGGAAGCGATGGCGGAGAAGTCGAAGATGATTTTTGGGAATCCGATGACGGACAGGGTATATCGCAAGGCGGTAAAATCAAAGAAAAAGTACATAAAAAAGTTTGGGGATGATACGGGGGTAAATTATCCGGTATTCTTACAGAAAAACAGCCATATCGGGGATTTGCTCGGCGTGGTGGATGTGCTGCTTCCAAAAGAAGAACAGCATACCGGCGGGAGTCTTGCGTTTGACGAGGAAAAGGGCATTATCGTGGGCAACATCCGTATGGGCTTCGGACATTACAGAATTTCCATGGCAATTGCTTCTGCCGCCAAGTCCATGGGCTATACGCCCTATTGGATGGATTTAAATTCTTATAAACAGACGACCTGTACCAAGGTAATCAGCGCGCAGAATGACTTGTATTCTTTGGGCTCCCGATTATCGGGAAAGAGCCGCCTTTTTAACAGGCTGGTATGGGAGCCCATGAATTATGAGGGATTTCGAAAGCTTTCCTACAATGCTTCTGACCAGAAGAACGCGGAGCTGATGGCGGCAGTGTATGGCAATGTACCCAAGGAAATTCCGGTGGTGGCAACCCATGTCTGGCCGGCGCAGGCGGCAATCCATAACGGCATGAAATATGTAGTCAACGCCATTCCGGACAACTGGCCCATGGCGCTGCATTTGGCGGAGGGAAGCCTTCATACGGTGCAGACAAAATATGCTTATCAGGGATACCGCATCTTAAACGGTATGCAGGGAAAAGACGTTTTAAAGCCTATGCCAAGGAAGGATTTGGTGTACACGGGACACTATATTGACCATGAGCTTGCTGCTAATATTGAGGCGGACTGCGGGGCGAGGGTAAGGAGAAAAGAGAAAGGCGAGCCTTTGCGGTTTTTGCTTACCATCGGAGGCGCCGGCGCCCAGAAGGAAATTTTTGCCGCTATTATCAAACACTTGCTTCCCGCAATACGGGAAAAGAAAGCGGCGCTCTATGTCAATGTAGGAGATTATCAGAATGTGTGGAAGGAGCTGCTTTCAGAAATTCCGCAGATGCAGGCGCTTTCAGAGGAGCATTTTAACGACTGGACGGCAACGGGACAGTTTGCAGAAGAGGCACTGACAGGCAGGGTGGAGGGAATCCACGGTTTCTATCATGAAAATATTTTCGAGGCGGTTTATTGCACGAATCTTCTGATGAGAAGCTGCGACGTGCTGGTGACGAAGCCAAGTGAACTTGCCTTTTATCCGGTGCCGAAGCTGTTTATCAAGAGAGTGGGGGGACATGAGCAGTGGGGCGCGGTTCACTCGGCGGAAATCGGAGACGGAACGCTGGAATGCCGCGATATTCCGCATACGCTGCAGATGGTGGAGCTGTTTATGAAGGAGCAGGGGACGCTAAAGGATATGTGTGAAGCCATTGTGAAGAATAAGGCGGCAGGGATTTATGACGGCGCATATAAGGTAGTGGAGCTTGCCTTTGCGCAAAGAAAGGAGAGGTATTAGAATGAAACTGTCATTAAAGGAAAAAATTTCTTATGGGCTTGGTGCAGTGGGGAAGGATATGGTTTATATGCTTTCCGCCAGCTATATTCTGTACTATTATCAGGACATTTTAGGAGTAAGTGCAATTGCCATGGGCGTCATTCTCATGGCGGCGAGAGTATTCGATGCGTTCAATGACCCGATTATGGGCGTGATTGTGGCAAAAACCAGAACCAGATGGGGAAAATTCAGACCCTGGCTTTTGATTGGCACGGTTTTGAATGCAGTTATCCTGTATTTCATGTTTGCCGCGCCGCCTGCGTTAAACGGCAGCGGGCTGGTTGTCTATGCAGCGGCAACTTATATTCTCTGGGGTGTTACCTATACCATGATGGATATTCCCTTCTGGTCCATGATTCCGGCGTTTACGGAGAGCGGCAGGGAAAGGGAAGGGCTGTCAACGCTGGCGCGTTCCTGCGCAGGTGTCGGCTCCGCTTTGATTACCATCATTACCATGGCGAGCGTGGCTTTTCTGGGACAGGGAAACGAGCGCGCAGGCTTTCGGTTGTTTGCCTTGATAATTGCCGTACTCTTTGTGGTGTTCACTGTCATTGCCTGTCTTACGATTAAGGAAAAGTCAACGGTGGACGTGGATTCGCCCTCCGTGGGGCAGATGTTTAAGGCGCTTTTGCAGAATGACCAGGCGATGACCGTGGTGCTCACCATTGTGCTGGTAAACTGCTCTGTTTACATTACCTCCAATCTGGTCATTTATTTTTTCAAATATGATTTTGGAGGGGAAACGTGGTTGAGCGCCTATACGCTCTTTAACACCTTTGGCGGTGGGGTTCAGATTTTGTCCATGATGCTTTTCTTCCCGCTGCTGCGAAAGCTACTAAGTGCCATTCGGGTTTTTTATGTCAGCTTTGCCATGGCGATAGCCGGCTACATTGTACTGTTGGTTCTTGCCTTTACCAGTATGTCCAGTATTTTCCTTCTGCTGATTCCGGGCTTCTTTATTTTTGCGGCAAACGGTATGCTGACTGTGCTGACAACGGTATTCCTTGCCAACACGGTGGATTACGGTGAGTGGAAGAATAAGAGGAGGGACGAGAGCGTTATCTTCTCCATGCAGACCTTTGTAGTAAAGCTTGCTTCCGGTGTGGCGGCGCTGATTGCATCTATCTGTCTTGCAGTCTGTCATTTGAGCAATGACACCTCGGATACGGGCGTTGTCCAGATTGCTGCCGATGCATCGGTTATCGGACTCAGGCTTACCATGACAGTGGTTCCTATTGCCGGTCTTTTGATAGCAGTCTTTTTATTCCATAAGAAATATATTCTGACCGAGGGAAAGATTGCGGAAATTACGGAGCAGATTAAAAAATAGCGTCAATATAAAGGAAGGATTGCCATGATTGAGAGAATTGACAGGCAGTTTATGCTGCATACAGCGCATACCACATATTGTTTTCAGGTTCTTTCCACAGGGCATTTGGAGCACCTTTACTATGGCAGGCGGATTACGCTGCCGGAAGGTGAGGGGGTGGAGGCGCTTGTGGAGAAGCACACATTTGCTCCCGGAAATACCAATTTGTATAACAGGGAAAACACGCATTTTTCACTGGAGGACATCCGGCTGGAGATGTCCTCCTACGGAAAAGGCGATATCAGGGAGCCCTTTGTGGAGGTGATTCATGCGGACGGCAGCAGTACTTCTGATTTTCTGTTTGAAAAGGCAGAAGTAAAAAAGGGAAAAGAAGATTTTGATACGCTGCCGGGCTCTTATGGGAGCGAAGAGGAAGCGGAGCAGCTTTGCATTACCCTGCGGGACGCCGGGTATGGGATTGTACTGGAGCTTTACTACTATGTGTATGCGGACTGCGATGTCATTTGCAGGAGTGCAAGACTTATCAATAAAAGCGGAGAAAAAGTAAAACTGCTGCGTCTTTTGAGCGCACAGCTCGATTTTGATGCCGCAGGATTTGTGTTTACCACCTTTAACGGGGGCTGGGCAAGGGAAATGCAGAAGAATGAGGTGAAGCTCTGCGCGGGCAGACATGTCAATTCCTCTTACACGGGGACTTCCTCAAGCAGGGCAAATCCTTTTGTAATGCTTTCAGACGGGCATACAACGGAGGATGCCGGCGAATGCTTTGGCGTGAACCTGATTTATAGTGGAAATCATTATGAGTGTTGTGAGGTGAGCAGCTTTCAAAAGACAAGGCTGTCCGTGGGCATCAATCCACAGTCCTTCTGCTATGTACTGCAGCCGGAGGAAGCTTTTGAAGCACCGGAAGCGGTTATGACCTATTCGGCAGAGGGATACAATGGTATGAGCGGGCAGATGCACAGGTTTGTGCGGGCGCATATTGTGCGGGGAGAGTGGAAGGACAAGGTAAGACCTGTTTTGCTGAATAGCTGGGAGGCGGCGTATTTTGCCATTGACGAGCACAGGCTGCTAAAACTGGCAAAGGCAGGAAAAGAAGCAGGCGTGGAGCTGTTTGTGATGGATGACGGGTGGTTTGGCGAACGAAATGACGACACCTCCTCGCTGGGGGACTGGACGGTCAATCAAAAGAAGCTGCCTTCGGGAATTGCCGGTCTTAGCAGAAAGATAAAGGAAATGGGGCTTTTGTTCGGTATCTGGGTGGAGCCGGAAATGGTCAGCGTAAACAGCAGGCTTTACGAGGCACATCCCGACTGGGCGCTGCAGATTCCGGACATGCCTCATGCAGAGGGAAGAAACCAGCGCATTCTGGATTTGACCAGAAAAGAGGTGCAGGATTATGTGATAGAAGCTATGAGCGGTGTTTTTTCGGCTGGGGACATTTCGTATGTCAAATGGGACATGAACCGGACCTTTACGGACTATTTTTCTGCGGCGCTTCCCGCCGGGCAGCAGGGAGAAGTGGCGCACCGCTATGTGCTGGGGCTGTACCGCTGTATGAAGGAGCTGACAGAGCGGTTTCCGCACATTTTGTTTGAAGGCTGCGCCGCAGGAGGGAATCGGTTTGATTTGGGAATTCTCTGCTATTTTCCGCAGATTTGGGCAAGTGATGATACCGATGCACTTTGCAGGGCGGAGATTCAGAACGGGTACAGCTATGGGTATCCGCTGTCCGTAGTCGGTGCCCACGTATCCGGCTGTCCCAATCACCAGACACTGCGGGTAACGCCGCTGGAAACCCGCTTTAACGTAGCGTGCTTTGGCAGCTTTGGTTATGAGTGTAATTTTTGCGATATGAAAAAAGAAGAGCTGGAGGCAGTAAAAGAACAAATTATTTTTTACAAAAAATGGCGCGAGGTACTGCAGAAGGGTACTTTCTACAGAGGCAGGAGCTTTGCGGGTACGGACAGAGGCGGAAGTGTTCTGGCTGGCGAGGCGGGGAATTACATGGAATGGACCTGTGTGTCGCCGGACAAAAAGAAGGCTGTAGGAATTTTGCTGCAAAAATTGGTGCGCCCCAACACGCAGTTTCAGTCTTACACGCCCAAAGGACTTATTCCGGCTGTAAAATATCATTTTTACAACAGAAAACTGTGGTATAATGTAAAGGAGTTTGGGGATTTGGTCAATACGGTGGCGCCCATCCATATCAAACAGGATTCTCTTGCACATAATCTGATTGCCAGATTTGTAAAAATGGAAGGAGAAAAGGAAGATTTTTATGCCTGCGGGGATACGCTGATGTATGGTGGAGTACGGTTAAAACAGGCATTTGGCGGCACTGGCTATAATAATGAAGTGCGGTATTTTCAGGACTTTGGTTCCAGACTCTATTTGATGGAAGCACAGGAACTGTCAAAAAAGGCAACGGATATCGGATGAGGCGGCAGAGAGTATGGCAGAAACAGGACATGGCGCAGTAGAAGAGAAAGAAGGGCAGGCAGCTTTTTCCTGCCTTTTGGAAGAGCAGTATGAACAGCAGATGCAGGAGGTGGAAACACGGATGGCTGCTATCAGGCAGGAGGGAAAACTTTTTGTCAGAGGCGGCGCACTGTATTATGAGCTGTATCCGAGAAAGGAAGCGGCGGCTGTTATTGTGATTTGCCATGGTTTTTGCGAATCATCCGAAAAATATTGGGAGTTTATTCACTATTTTTACGGCGCGGGGTATCAGGTGGCAGTGTGGGACCAGAGAGGGCATGGCAAGTCTTTTCGGGAGGGGGCGGATGCCAATGTAGTGCATGTGGAAGATTTTGAAGATTACGTGGAGGATTTGCATGTTTTTGTGGAAGAAGTAGTAAAGCCTTTTTGTGCCGGAGGGCGGCTTTATCTGTACGCGCATTCCATGGGCGGCTGTGTTGGCGCAAGGTATCTGGAACAATATCCGGCAGATTTTGAAAAAGCAGTGTTAAATGCCCCAATGCTTGCCATTCACACGGGACTTTGCCCGCTGCCGGTGGCGAGGGCTGTCTGCGATGCGGCAAAGCTTTTGGGCTGGGGAAAAAAGCGGCTGTTTACGCAGCACGCTTTTCGTCCGCAAGTGCCTTTTGCAAGGAGCTGCACGGATTCCGAGGCACGTTATGCCTATTACCATAAAAAGCGCCTGCAGAATGCAAGCTATCAGACAAGCGCAGCGAGCTATGCGTGGGGAAGTACAGCCATACGGGCAGGGTACCGCGCAGTATGCAGAAAAAATGCAGGGCTTGTAAAGATACCCGTGCTGCTGTGTCAGGCGGGGAAAGACAAACAGGTAAGAGCTTCCTCACAGAAAAAATTTGTCAGAAGAATACAGAACGGCAGCCTGTGCACATACCCGGCATCAAAGCATGAGCTGTACAGGGCACAAAACGCAGTTTTGCAGCCATATATGGAAACATTGCTGCAGTTTTTTGCAAAAACGTGATAACGATATCCAAGTAATTGACAAATGCAGATATATATTTTAGTATAAAGGGAGTAGCTGAAAATGAGTATATATTTAAAATAGGAGATGGAGGAAAAATGAAGAAAGCATTATTGTTATTGGTTAGTATATGTCTGCTGGTGGCATTGACGGGATGTACTTCTTTCAAAGCTTACACCTATAATGTGAATACGGGAGACCAGATAGAGCTGAGACTGGATACTTCAGACAAATACAATATTTCGTCCGACCTTCCCTTTACCATTTCAAGGGACGGAGAGACATTGAGTCAGGGCTCGTTCATCACGGCGGAAGGATATGATGAGATAGTGCAGGCAGTTATGAGTGACAGCAATGCCGAGGTGATTGAGGAGGAGACCAGAAACGGCGTGGAATACATATTCTATGCTTACAATGAGTCTGCGCATACGGAGTATAACTATGTAGTGAAAATAGTCGGTTCAAACACCGGACTGCTGCTTGCAAATATTGTCTCGCAAGACTCGGCAGCGGAATGCTTTAACAGGCTGACAATACGCAAAAAGTAAGCGTGATTTTTGTTTGGTTGGATTTATAAAATAGGGCTTGACAGATACCGGAAAAGGCGGTACAATAAACCTTGCTTGCGGAAGTGCTGGAATTGGCAGACAGGCATGATTCAGGTTCATGTGTATGTACGTACGTGAGGGTTCAAGTCCCTTCTTCCGCATGGAAACGGCTTGCGAGAGCAGGCCGTTTTTGTCTAACATTCTTTTTGTTCACAGAAATCCCCATAAAAAAAGTAAGTACTTTGACAATGCAATAGACTTTGCACTTTAAATGTGGTATACTATCAACAGTTAATCAATATTACGTCAAAGGAGGAAAAGATATGACAGACAGTGAAAAAATGGATTTGATTTTGGCAGAGATGCAGGGCATGAAAGGCGAGATGCAGAGCATGAAAGGCGGGATGCAGGGCATGAAGGGTGAGATGCAGGGTATGAAAGGTGAGATGCAGAGTATGAAGGGTGAGTTGCAGGACTTGAAACGGCGCACCACCAATATAGAGCTGCACCTTGAAAATATAACCGACCGTAATATTCAGCTGATGGCAGAGAATTTTATAGAGTTGACAAACAAGCTCAACCAGGCAATTCCGGCGGTTGCTAAGAACCTTGCATATGAAGTTAAGGTAAATTACCTTGTGGGCGAAGTAGATAAGATTAAACATGAAATTACGGAAATGAAAAATAAAATAGCATAGGGTTACCAGTGTATATGGCATTTTAGGTGTAAGGTCTATTGGATTGTCAAGGACATTGCACCTTTTTGTAAAACTTATATTTTTTAGAAATATAGGTTGACTTTTTCGCATATAAATGATATTATCAATTTTGCGCGGTGGGAGACACCGTGGGTAGTTGCGGAAGTGCTGGAATTGGCAGACAGGCAAGACTAAGGATCTTGTGTTGGTTACAACGTGTGGGTTCAAGTCCCATCTTCCGCAGTGGTTAAAAGTGTGGGAAACCTTGATTTTATTGAGGTTTCCCCATTTTTTGTTACTGGAATAATTGGTTACAGTTGGTTACACTTTTTCAATATATCTATCCAAGTGCCCTTTCAAAAGCATCTGTCCTTTTATCCCATGAGACAGTTGAATAATTGTAAAACTTTGCTGTTGTAGAAAAATCCTCATGCCCTGCAAACTTTCTGATTTCTTCATTTGTCAGTTGACCCGACTCTATCATCTTTGAAATAAGGGTTTTTCTGATACTATGGTTGCTTTTCTGCATGGTGTCAATCTGCCTGTTTAACCGCCTTAGCACATTATTGACAGAGAACTCATAGCCGTTCGCCTTCTTCGTTTAATAACAAATATTCGCTGTTAAAACCGTTACATTCATTATGTTCAAAATCATTTTGAAATATTTTTTAACACGTTCCGACAGATACAATTTACGTTTTCCTGCAATGGTTTTTATATAGGAAACAACACAATAGCCGCTTCTATGTAATTCGCCATCTGCATTTTCATAATAAGTCTTTATTTTCTTTTCACATAGGCGTTTGCGAAACTCACATTTTCAAGTTCCGAATTGTACACCTTGTATATTCTATAAGCAGACCCTTGATTACCGTTGGTACTTAGCTGACGTATTTTGGCAGCTTACGTACCATTACGGTAATCTTGGAGCGAGAGCGCGTTTGCGTTAGAATATACAAGGTGCACAATGACACTAGTATAATTACTGAGTTTCGCAATTGCCTATATTTCCACACTGGATTCTGAAAAATCTTCCCGTTTTAGAAATTCCATGCACGCTTCTTGAAATATTTGCCGATACAATATTCTTTTCTACTGCATAATCAAAGAGCATATTTGCAACCGACTTCATTTCTTTATACTTTTTGCTTGACAGTTTGTGCTTTTCTATCACATTTAATATGAAAAGTATGATATAATCAAATCAATAAACCAGAATTTAAGGAGAGATATTAGAATGAATCAAATTTTATTAATAGAGCCTCAAAAGATGTATGCGGATGAAATATGGAAATTTCGTCAGGAAATTTTAGAATGTGACGCTGAAAATGAAGATAAATTTGCAGGTTGTATGTCACTTGATGTAAGTAAGTCCTCTGAAGAGTGGATAAAAATATGTGAACTTAGAAAAAGTGAAGAAACATGTGGTGAGGTGGGAGCAACCGTTCCTTCTCATACATACTTAGCTGTACGCAAGGGAGATGATAAAGTTGTAGGTGTGATAGATTTGCGCCATCATATAAATCACCCTATTCTTGGAACGTGGGGAGGGCATTGTGGGTATTCAGTGCGTCCTTCTGAACGCGGCAAAGGTTATGCAAAGGAAATGCTTCGGCTGAATATACAAAATGCAAAGTCAATGGGAATAGAAAAACTTCTTATCACTTGTAGTATTGAGAATGCAGCAAGTGAAAATGTAATAATTGCCAATGGTGGGGTTTATGAGAAAATCATAGATGTTGATGGATGTAAGATGAAAAGATATTGGATTACAGTATAAGAAGTAAATAACTTCCATTTTGTAGAATAAAAGCATAAACAAGAGGTTGTTAGAAAAAGACCGTCTAACAACCTCTACAACAAGTTGGTTACACTTAATTTGATGTGCGGAAAGTTCCTTTCTATGTGGGGTATGCGGTGTGGGGAAATTCCTTCAAGTCCCATCTTCCGCAGTACGGTAAGAAAGATACGGGAGAGCTATTGTATGGCAATGACAATCGCTGTTGTGGATGATGACGACAGGCAAAAGGAATATTTGATAAAGCTGGTAAAGAAGTGGGCGGACAGCCGCAGTATTGCGGCAGATGTGTGCGGTTATGGCAGTGCGGAGGCATTTCTTTTTGATTATGAGGACAAGCCTGTAAGTCTGCTTCTGCTGGATATAGAGATGAAGGGACAGAATGGCATGGAGCTGGCAAAAAGGCTTCGTGCACGGGGCGACAGCCTGCCGGTAGTGTTTATTACGGGATTTGCGGATTACATGAGCGAGGGTTATGATGTGGAAGCGCTTCATTATCTGCTAAAGCCGCTTGACGATGCAAAGCTTATCAGGGTACTTGACAGGTATGCGGAGCGCAAAGTGGATGCTGTCGGCGAGCTGGTGGTGGATACGGAAAACGGCAGTATGCATTTGAACCTGTCAGAGCTGCTATATGTGGAGGCGTTTGGGCGTACATGCAGGCTCTATATGCATAACGGCAGAAGGATAGACGCATATGCAGGCATAGGAGAATTCAGGGAAAAGCTTCCGGCAGGCGAATTTGTGAACTGCCACCGCTCGTATACTGTGAATCTGCGGTATGTGCGTGCGGTTGGGCGTACCTGCCTTACGCTTGATAACGGGGAGCAGATTTTGGTGTCCAGAAGGCTTTATGGAGAGGTCGGCAAGGCGTTTACTGCATATTATACCGCTAAAATGGGAGGGGTTGAATTATGAAGCCGCTTATGATGGCAGGAATCATTGTGGCGATGGCGGCGGCTGCTGCAGGAATCATCGTGGGAATCAGAGTGCTGCTGATAACGGTTATCGACAGGCGGATTGCCCGTTTTCAGAGCAGCCTCATCGAAAAGCAAATGACAGAAACGGAAAATATGTACAGGCAGATGAGGAGCTGGCGGCATGATTACCGCAATCATATCCAGAATATGAAAATCCTTTTGTCAGAAGAGAATTATAGGGAGCTGGATACTTACATGGAGGAGCTTGCCAGAGATTTGGTTACGGTCGACACGGTGATAAAAACCGGTAATGTGATGGCGGATGCAGTGTTAAATGCAAAGCTTTATGCGGCAAAAAATCTTCATGTACGCGTTAACGTTAAGGCGAATATACCGAAAAATCTGCCTATGAGTGATGTGGAGCTTTGCGCGGTCTTGGGAAACCTGCTGGACAATGCTGTGGAGAGCTGTGCACGGCTTTCTGAGGAGGAGCGTTTTATCAGGATATTTATCGGTATTATCAAGGGACAATTTTATTTGTCCGTCCAGAATGCGGCAGGAGAGATAAAGAGAAAGGGTGAGGGGTATTTGTCCACCAAAAGAGCCGGCGCTGCATATGGTTACGGGCTGTTTCGGATTGACCGCATTGCAATGAAATACAGAGGTTTTGTAAACCGCAAGAATGAGGCGGGCGTTTTTGCTACGGAGATTACTTTTCCGCTTGCGGAAAGCATATGACCGTTGGTGCAAAATAACAGCCGTTCATGCAAAAATTTTGTATGGACGGTTTTTTTGCGTATAATGAAGGATAGGACGATACAGGAAAGAAGGCTGGGATATGAAAAAGAAGACAGAGGGCGGCTATTATTTTGACGATGAGTTTGACGAGGTATACAAATATTCCACGTGGAACTGCCTGAAATATATGGTGCGCTTCAGCGTACGGAATGACAAGTGGCTGATTCCCCTGATGGCGGTAAGTGCAGGCGCTTTTTACGGAGTCGACTTCTTGTGGACAATTGTGAATAAATACGTGGTGGATTTTGCCTTTGCCGTGGAAGCAAGGCAGAAGCTTTTGGTGATAATTTCTGTGCTTATCATGGTGATTTTAATTTTGAAGCTGATTCATGGAAGCCTGGAGGCAAAAGTTTGTGAAACCAGATTTCGAAAATGCAGGTATGCCATTGTACGGAAATTGTATGAAAAGCAGCTTTATATGGATTATGAGAATCTGGAAAAACCTGCCGTCAAGACTTTATTTGAGGGTGCAAAACAGCAATCTGTCAATTCCATGATGGAATTTTATTTTAGGGTGAGAGATACCATTGGATTGTTTTTTTCTTTTGCGGGTTATACTACCTTAATTTGTATGCTTTCACCATGGCTTGTGCTGATTATCCTTGTGCCAACCGTTGCCTATTATTATATTGTGAAGTATAAAATCACATGGTTTAACCGGCATTGGAAGGATTGGACGGACACGGAGAGGAAGCTGGGGTATATCAAGCGCAAGGCGTCGGATTTTGCCTATGCAAAGGATGTCAGGCTTTACAATATGGAGGGCTGGATTGGGCAGATGGTGAGAAAGTTTCTGGAGGAGAGACTTTTTTGGTATAAAAGGCAGGGAAAAGTGGAAGGGCTGAATGGCTTCCTGCAGTTGCTTGCGGTATCCGTCAGGGACATAGCGGCATACGGCTTTATTGTGTGGAATCTGGCAAAGGGAAATTTGGGAGCGGGAGACTTTGTTTTGTATTTCAGCTCGGTGGGACAGGTTTCCTATGTTTTTTATCATATGATGGACCATATCGCTTCCCTTGGCTGGATTACCGCGAATATATCCCGCTACAGAGAATTTCTGGAGGTGGAGGATGCTTCCAATCAAAATGCAGGGAAGGAGCTTCCTAAGGGGGATTTTTCAATCCGCTTTGAAAATGTATGTTACCGATATGGCGGTGCGAAGGAGGATACCATTCACAATTTGAGCTTTACCATAAAATCAGGTGAAAAAATAGCGATTGTGGGAAATAATGGCGCGGGAAAAACCACGATAGTCAAGCTGCTCTGCGGCATGTACAGGAGAACGGGCGGGGAAATTTATATTGGAGAGCATTCCATCGATGCATATAACAGGGATGCACTGTTTCAGCTTTACGCTACCGTGTTTCAGGATATTCATGTTATGCCCACTAGCATAACCGAGAATATTGTTATGAAGGGCTGTGTGGATTTGAACAATCTTCGTTATGCGCTGGAGCATTCGGGGATTATGGAGAAAGTAAAAATGCTCCCCGATGGAATCGACACCTATTTAGTGAAATCTGTTTATGATAAGGCAACTGATTTTTCGGGTGGCGAGCTGCAGAAGCTTGCGCTTGCCAGAGCGCTCTATAAACAAAAAACCTATGGCGCAAAAGTGCTGCTGCTTGACGAGCCGACAGCGGCGTTAGACCCATTGGCGGAGCAGAAGATGTATCAGGAATATGCGCAGTTTGCACAGGGAAAAATATCGGTTTTTATTTCTCACAGACTTGCCTCAACCCAGTTCTGCGACAGAATTTTTTATCTGAAAAACGGCAGCATTGTGGAATGCGGCACGCACAGTGAGCTGCTTGCGGCGGGCGGCGAATACGCAAAAATTTTTGAGGTGCAGAGCCGTTACTACAGGCAGAAAAAAGCGTATGCAGAAACCTTTGGGGAAAGCGAGGTGTGTTATGAGTGAAGGCAGTCAGGTAGAAAAACTCAGCTCTGCACAAAAAAGGAAGCTTTTGATACGTGCTCTGCGGGATATCAGTCGTCTGGCGCCGGGTTTTGTTACGGCAAAGACATTGATTTCCGTTACGGAGGCGCTGGCGGATTTTGTGCCGATACTGATGTCCGGTATGATTGTAGACGGCTTTGCACAGGGGAAGGATTTTGCTTATATCGGGGGCGTTATCCTTGTGGGTCTGGCAGTGTTATTTTTGATAAAGCTTCCCGGATATGGTATCAGACCGCGGCTGGTGTATCCAAATGTATACAGGCTGATGAGCGGCATTGAGGTTATGCTCAATGAAAAGATTTTAAGCATGGACTATGTCAGAATGGAAAATCCCGAAATACACCGCCGTTACGACAAAATCAAAACCTTTGCTCTGAATTATGACAGATATGGAGGTTTTGGCGTGTACTGCGAGATTATGAACAAAATTTCGGATGCGGCAAAAGGCATCACCTATGTGGCGGCGGCTCTTTTTGTCACATGGGATTTGTATGGCGCAGGCGTAAAAGCCGACGGTTTGTGGGAGGTCAATTATCTGCTGCTTGCCGCGGTAGTGGGGATTCTCATGATACAGAATATTATGCGCGGCAAAAGTATGATACAGGAGGAAAATATCGAGCTGTCCGACGATACCGTAAAGCCTGACAGGGTGCGCAATTATCTGCAGAATAATTTTTTGGGTGAGTATCAGGCACTCAAGGATATACACATATACGGCAATCAGAAATTTGTACTGCGCCGCATGGATGAGCTGTTTGAAAAATGGCATAAATCCAAATTGCGCAAGGATAAAATTATGATGCATCAGCAGCTTATAGACGAGAGCTGCGATGTGGTGCGCTCTGCGCTGATATACGGTTTTGTCGCAGGAAAGGCGGTGGCAGGCGCGATTTCCACAGGCGCTCTGGTACAGGATATACAGAGCTTTTACCGAATTCAGCAGGGCTTTCATATGACAATTGAGAGCTTTACAAAGCTCGACAACTGTATGTTTCCCTTGAAACTGATTTACGATTTTCTGGATATTACGGATGAAAAATATGCGGGCAGCCTCCCAACGGAAAAGCGGGATGACAATGAATATGAATTTGCCTTCCACAATGTCAGCTTCCGGTATCCGGCGTCAGAGGAATGGGTGCTTAAAAATGTGAATTTGAAATGGAAAATCGGAGAAAAGATGGCGCTGGTAGGGGTAAACGGTTCCGGCAAAACCACGTTGATTAAGCTTTTGTGCCGCCTGTACGACCCTACGGAGGGAAGTGTAACCTTGAATGGAATTGATATACGAAAGTATGATATCAAAGAGTATATGGATTTGTTTTCCGTGGTGTTTCAGGATTCCAAGCTCTTTTCTTTTCCACTGGCGGAAAATGTTGCGGCAAGCATGGATTATGACAGCGCGCGGGTGAAGGAATGCGTGAGGAGGAGCGGCATGGGAGACAGGGTGGAAGCGATGCCGAAGGGGATTTGTACCTGCCTGTATAAGGACTTTGATGAGGGGGGAGTGGAGATATCAGGTGGTGAGGCGCAGAAGCTTGTACTTGCACGTGCCATTTACAAGGGAAGTCCTTTTGTCATATTGGATGAACCGACGGCGGCACTTGACCCTGTGGCGGAAAGCGAAATTTACAATAAATTTAATGAAGTGGTGGGCACGAGAACAGCTATTTATATTTCGCACAGACTTTCTTCCTGTTACTTCTGTGACGATATTCTGGTGCTGCATAAGGGACAGCTTGTGGAGCGCGGTACTCATGAGGAGCTGATAAAAAAGGGCGGCATGTATGCCCGCATGTGGCGGGCACAGGCAGAATATTATAAAGAAAATCCTGCATAAAAATCTATTGTCCGTCATGCAGCGCGGCAGGTTTTTTGCTTAAGTAGATACAGTATATGATTGCGACGATTATGGTGGCGCCCATATAAAGATATGCGCTTGCCAAACTCCTGTCTGGAGCGGCAAAATTTGAGAGCGCGTTGACCATTCCGTGAATCGGAATACATATACAGAGGCTGCCGGATTTGTAAAAAACAAAGCTGAAGATAAAGCCCCAGGCGATAGCAAAGAACACTTGAATCAAAGTTTCCATGTTCGCCTGCCCTGCAAAAAGGTTAACAATATGCCCAATGCCGAAGGTGACAGCCGAAATGGTGATGGCAACAGGTGCAGGGTCCTTTTTAAGTAAAATGCGGAACAAAAAACCGCGGAATATCATTTCTTCAATAAAACCGACAAGCAGCATGGAAACAACGGCAAATGCCTGTCCAATACCGCTGTAAGCGATGCCGAAGCCGCCCCAGAGATTTCCGGTCATCAGTACAGCCATGGGGATAAAAAACCAGTAATCAGCCGCCTTGCCCTTAAAGCGGCAAAGACCGTATTTTTCCTCCAGATGATTTCTCTTCACAAACACAAAGATGCCGGCTGCGATGACGGCAAGCGCCGCAAGCATCGCAGCGCTCTCGTCGCCGCGCTTTCCCCTTATGGGAATCGTTACAACGCAGTACAGAATAATCCATAATATCGCGAACAACAATTCATTTTTCTTGTACAGTTTTCTCATTTTAATCTCCATTCCTGTGCAGGCAGAACATCAGCCTTCGTTCTCTTTTGCCGCAAGCACCGCTCCGCGGTAAGCTTTTTCAAGATGTTTTGCGACGATACTTTCATCGTATGTAAGAGAGTTGTTGGCAATGATACTTGCGTAACCGTGCGCAAAAAGTGAAATGGTTACAAATACTTCCTTTACCTGTTTGATATCCATCTCCATTGCGCCCTGCATCACGGTAAGAACAGGCTGTAATTCCTCACTGTCCACCATTTCCATCAGACTGTTTTCGACTGCAAAGCCTGACTGGAAAAGAAGGCGGAACAAATTTGGCTCGCGGATTGCAAAGCGGATATAGTTAAGACCTATTCCGAGCATAATGCCCTCTGTCCGATTTTCAATGTGCATCAGGTATTCCGAATGAAAGCGGTCCGTTTTTTCGTATACCGCCCGTTTCAGCTCTTCGATTCTTGCAAAGTGGTACATCACAGGCTGCGTGGAGCACTTAAGCTTTTCTGAAACGGTGCGGGCGTTGACGTTTTCAATGCCCATGATTCTGGTGACTGCAAATGCAGCGTCAACTACCATTTCCTTTGTTATTTTTGCCTTTGGCATGGAACCTCCATTTCTGTGCATGCTTTCAAAGCAAGAGAGCGCACGCAAGCCTTCCTATTATAACTCGAGTTATATAACTTGAATTATAATAGAAAAGGCAGATTTGTCAATGACTTTTTTGGATATCTTTTATGGGTGAGGAATTTTTGTCCCGACAGGGGCTTTGTTCCGCAGAAGATTTATTCTGGCAGAGAATGATTCCCGCAGAAATGTTTAGCTCATACAGAAGCGCGTAAAGCGTTTTAAGGCAGATTGGATTTTATTTTCCAGCGCTTTCGTCTGCCTTACATCCGGCTCATACCAGAGGTTTAAAACCTGAAGCTCTTTTTTCTTTTTGTCATACCGCATTTCAATCCTACCGATAAAGCGCTCGCCATAGAGAACCGGCAGCACGTAATAGCCGTATTTGCGCTCTGCCTGCGGCGTGTAGATTTCCCATTTGTATGAAAAAGCAAAGAGCGCTTCTATCAGTTTTCTGTCCCACAGCATATTGTCCAAAGGCGCAATAAATTCACAGCGCGGCGGCGCGGGTGTATCCTTTAAGGCATCGAGAAGCACCAAATCCTCGGTGCGGCAGTATAAGGTGTGTTCTATGCCTTCCACCGTAATGGGGGTGATATGGGATTCGGATACAAGCTCGGAAAAAATGGCATCCCTGTCGCCGGCTTTTAGTCCGGCGATGCCGAGCCAGGCATCGGAAGCGCGGTTCCATAAGAGCCCCAAAGAACCAATCCGCTGCAGGACGCGCCATTTTTTATGCGCAAAATCAGAAGGGCAGGGGTCTGCTTCTGCAAGGATGTCCGCAGGAAGGCAGTTTTCGATAAGCTCATAATATTTCAGTGTGCCTTTTTTGTGGTGAATGGCAAGCTCACCGCTGAAATACATATGCTCAAGAGCGGCGCGGGAAAGATTTGTCCGGCTCCAGTACCAGTCTACTTTTTGGGAGATATCCAAGTCGGCAGAGCAGAGGGGACCCTTTTCGGCAATGGCGGCAAGAACCAGGTCGTGTACCTGTCCGATTTCCGTATGGCTTCGCTCCCATCTGCGGTGTGCTTCCCGCTCCCGCTCAAAGTATTTCCAGTGTTCCACCGGCATGATGGAAAGGTTTTTGTCAAAATAGTCAAGCAGCTTCCGCTCCTCATATAAAAGCGCATAGAGCATGGATTTGGTAAACCCTTTGACTCTGGACTGCAGAACAAGCTCAGCGTTTTTACTGCATACATCTATGGGGTCAAACTGGATACATCCGGCCTGACGGATAAAGTCAAGAACGCCTTCTTTTCCCGTGAACCTGTAACTGCCGTAGAGTCCTTGTTTGGACAGCATAAATCTTCGGGCTTCGCTTTTGGTTAAGTATATTTCAGACATGGTATCCTCCTGTTCGGAACGGGACTTTAGCGGATGCTATTGTTTTTGCAGTACATAATAATCGCTGTAAGCGATGCCGTCATCTTTGCCGATAAGCTTCTCTTCAGAAGCGGTAAATCCCAGTTTTTTTGCCGCAGCTTTCCGCTCTGATGCAAAAGGGGGAATCTTGGTAGCGAGCATCTTGCAATCAAAGAGTGTAAAAGCAGGCTGTGCAATCAGGGACAATATGACAGAGACAGCTTCTGCCTGCTCGTAATCACTTCGCAAATCTAGCCGCAGCAGACCGCAATTGTTGAAGTAATCGTCAGACATACGATTAAATAATTCAATGGTTCCTATGGCTTTGCCGGTACGTTTATCTACAATTACCCAGCGTACAAAGCCCCTATCCTGATATGCCCAAAGCCAGAAGCCGACGGCGTCCTGCATACGCTGCAGAGTGGTGTAATGAAAATCATCGCCGTGGCAGTTGTCACTGTTAAAAAGAGGGACGGCTTTTTCGTCAGAATACACGGCAAGCAAATCCGGCGCATCGGAAGCTTCGACAAGCCGCAAAAGGTACTGTTCATTTTCTAATATAGGACATTTTTCATAAGGATTTGACATAGGAGACCTCCACTTTGTTTTCATATAGTATAGCATGACAAGACCGGTGCGGGCAATAGAAAATCAAAATATATGTTCGATATACAAAAAGCCGGTTACAGTCATAAAAAGAAATGCAGAAAAATCTTGACAGGGATAACGGATATAGCTAAAATAAAAAGCATAACAATGTTATGCAGAGAGGAAGGCAGACGGTTTGGCGGAGGACAAAGAGACAAAAAAGAAGCTTCTTGACAGCGCAAAACAGGAGTTTTTGGAGAAGGGTTATATGAAAGCTTCTCTGCGGACAATCTGCAAAAATGCCGGCGTCACGACAGGCGCCCTGTATTTTTTCTTTGAGAATAAAGAAGATTTGCTGCGAGAGCTTGTGGAAGAACCGCTTAAGGGATTGATAGCGCTGATGCAGCAGCATCTTTTGGAAGAGCTGGAGGAAGGCGCAGGCGTCATTGACCTTTCTGCAGATACGAAGGATATTCGTGCGGCAAAAGAAATCGTATCTTTTATCTATCAGCATTATGACATCTTTCTGATTTTGCTGGCAAAGAGTCAGGGAAGCAGATATGAGGATACGGTAAGCCGCTTAGCCGACTGGGGAGAGGAACACTATACAAAGCTTTCGGCAATGGCGGCTGAACAGTACGGTGTTCCAAAGCCGGATAAGTACCTGATTCATTGGACGACATATGTGCAGGTTCATGCATTTACCCACCTGCTTTTGCACGAGCCGGATGTGAACAAGGCGCTTGCCCATATTGAGCGGATTGTGATTTTTCTTGTATCCGGCTGGAATGGCATGATTGCAAACAGATATGGAATAGGACCGTAACAACAGGGCGTGTCTGATTAGCGGCACGCTTTTTTACATAACGCAACATAACATTGTTATGTTGCGCGCAAAAAAGGAGGACTCGTTGTGTATCTTGTGGTAAAGAATCTGAAAAAAAGTTATGGAGAGGGCGGGAGTTTTATGGAGGTTTTAAAAGGTGTCGATTTCTCTGTTGAAAAGGGAGCTATGTGCGTGATACAGGGAACAAGCGGCTCGGGAAAGTCTACGCTGCTAAATTGCATCGGCGGGTTAGAGGAAGCGGATTCCGGTTCCATATATGTGGAGGATGTGGAGGTCTGTGGGCTTTCACGGGAAAAGCTGTCCGATTACCGCAGGGCAAATCTGGGGTTCGTGTTTCAATTCTATAATCTTGTGCCAAATCTTACGGTCAAAGAGAATATTCAGGTGTGCGAGTATCTGACGAACAAACCGCTTGATTTGCATGAGCTTATGGACGTTCTTGGTCTTACGGAGCATCAGGATAAGTTTCCGTCTCAGCTTTCCGGCGGACAGCAGCAGAGATGTGCGATTGCGAGGGCGCTAGTGAAGAATCCGAAGCTGCTTTTGTGTGACGAGCCTACGGGAGCGCTGGACTCCGCGACTTCCCGGGATATTTTGGTGCTGCTTGAGAAAATTAACGCCAAATACGGTACGACCATGCTGATTGTCACGCACAATAATTCCATCAGAAACATGGTGAATCAGGTTATTTTTTTGAAAGATGGGCAGGTCAGGAAGAATTACCGGAATGATGCAAGGGTGCCGGCGGCGGAATTGGAGGATTTGTAATGCAAAAAATATTACGAAAAAGGTTTTTGAGGGAATTGAAGGAAAATAGATACCGTTATCTGGCGCTGGGATTCCTGATTGTGATGGGAATGTACATTGTGACAGGGCTTGTCGGCGCAGCGGAGACTATTATAGAAGGCACGGCAAAGGCGGCTAGGGAAAACCGGCTGGAGGATGGGCAGTTTAGTGTGTTTGCACCGCTCGATGAGCAGGAAAAAAAGTCACTCGAAAAGGCGGGCATTACCTTAGAGGAACATTTTTATCTGGATTATACACTTTTGGATGCTTCCATACTTCGGATTTTCTCACAGAGGGACAAAATAGACCTGGTGCAGATTGACATGGGCAGCTTTCCGGTAAAAGGCGGTGAAATTTTGCTAGAAAGGCGTTACTGCGAGGAGCATGGGATTGCAGTCGGGGACACCGTCAAAATCGGCAGTTTTGATTATACGGTTACGGGCATTGGAACGGCACCTGATTATGAATCCATGATTCGGAATTTTTCGGACAGCGCCGTAGACAGCTTACAGTTTGGCTTTGGATTTGTGACAAAAGAGGATTACGAGGAGCTAAAAAAGAGCGGCGAAAGTATTTCTTCGGAGGAATATTTTTATGCATATCTTTTAAATGGAAAAGTGACCCATCAGCAGTTAAAGGCGCTGCTGCGGGATTTTTTTGTGGAAAATACAGACCGCTCTGTGTGCAAAATGACACGGTTTGTTCCTGCGGCGGACAATCCGCGGATTGGTGCGGCTGCAGACGATAAGCTTGTAGAGAAAGCGGCGGGGCTGGCGGCGGGAGTGATTGTCCTGATTTTGTTTGCCTATGTGATATCCGTTTTTACGGTACACCATATAGAGAAGGAATCGGGTGTGATTGGGACGCTCTATGCCATGGGAGTGAGAAAAAAGGAGCTTATGCTGCATTACCTGACGCTGCCGGTACTGCTTACCTTTACCGCAGGCATTATCGGTACGGCACTCGGTTACAGCAGCTTTGGCGCCGCTCTGCAGATGAGCAGTACTTACGGATACTTTTCCGTTCCCCGGATAAGCGTACATTATAAGCTTTATTTACTTTTGTATGGGCTGGCTATGCCGCCTCTTGTGACAGTCTGCACCAATTATCTTGTGATTAGAAAGAAGCTGGACAGACCGGCACTTTTTCTGATACGCGGGGAGCAGAAAAACACGAAAGTGCACAACATAAGGCTGAGAGGCAGTTTTGTAAGAGTTTTCCGGATAAGGCAGCTCCTAAGGGAAAAGCGGACAATGGTCACGGTTTTCGGAGGCATGTTTATCTCGCTGTTAATTGTCATGCTTTCCCTCAATTGTTATATATTGTGCGTCCATGTGAAAACGGAAAATGTGGAGGATACCAAATTTGCATATATGTATACTTACAAATATCCGGAAGCGGACGTTCAAGGCGGAGAGGAAGCTTATGGCGTTGTCATGAAAAAAGAAACGCTCGGATACAATTTTGATGTGCTGCTTTTGGGAATCCACAAAGAGAATCCTTACTTTGAGGCGGCGGTGGAAAAGGGAAAAAGCAAAGTGCTGATTTCTTCTGCAATGGCGCAGAAATACGGACTTCGTATCGGGGACGTCTTAACACTTTATCATGAGGAGGACGACAGATATTATGCCTTTTTCATAGAGGGCATCGTGGAGTATTCTGCAGGATTTTTTGCCTTTATGGACATTGACAGTATGCGGGAAATGCTGGGGCAGGACGAAACGTATTATAACGTTGTTTTTGCAGAGCGGGAGCTTGCGGTTGACAGCGGCAGGCTTTATTCCGTTCTTTCAGAGGACGAAGTGGAAAAGAGCGCGTCCGTGTTTGCAGCACAGATGAAAAACATGGTTATTATGCTGCTGGCAGTTTCCGTTCTGATGTTTGTCGTGGTGATGTACCTGATGATGAAGGTCATGATTGACCGCTCGGCAATGCCGATTTCTTTGTTTCGGGTGTTTGGCTACAAGCAAAAAGAAATTAGAAAGCTGTATTTGGACGGAAATTTTTTCGTTATTGCAGCGAGCGCGCTTGTGGGGATTCCCCTGTCAAAGGCAGTTATGGACAGAATGTATCCGTATCTGGTGTCAAATATCGCCTGCGGCATCAACCTTACTTTTCCGTGGGAGATGTATGTTGGGATTTTTGTAAGCGTACTGCTTTTGTATTTTTTGGTAAACCGGATTTTGATGCTTCGGGTAAGTCGGATACTTCCGTCGGAGGTATTAAAAAACAGGGAATAGGAAAAGTGCGCCTAATCGAACGCCGTCTGCCAGTTTTCATCAAGAAAAGCCTGAAAACACATGGCAATCTGTTCTTTGGTGGTTTTTTCCCGTGCCAGATTATCCGGCAGTTCTTCCAGCGCGAAATAGCGGGTTTCGGTTGTTTCAAGGTTTGAGGCAAATGCACCGCCTAGAACGCTGCACAATACAAATACCTTGCAGACGCCATAGGCGTAAACAGGCTGATTGTGCCGGTTTCTGTCCTGCAGGGCAATGATTTTGACGGCTTCTACCAAAAGTCCGGTTTCCTCCCTCACTTCTTTTATGGTATTGGACTTTACGGATTCCAGTACGTCGCACCAGCCGCCGGGGAGCGACCATGTGCCGTTGTTTTCGTGTACCAGCAATATTTTACCGCTTTGAAATATAGCAGCGCGGGTATCCAGTTTGGGTGTCTGATAGCCGGTTTCCCCGCAAAACAAATCCTTGACCTTATCAAGGGGGATATCGGATTTGGAAGCGATAATTTCGGCTGATATTTCCCGCAGCCTTTCATATCGTTCTATATCGTAGACATTGTCGGTGTAGGCAAGCCCTGCCTGCGCCATACTCTGAAGTTCGACTGCCCATTTCAACCACTGTTCCATTATGACCTCATTTCCGCAAAGCGGCTTTTGCAGGTATTTTAAGGGAGAACGTCAGCCGCATTGTTTTTTGTTAGCTTATTTTTTGATTTTAGCACAGGAGTTGCAGGGATACAAGAAAGAATGGTAAAATAAAATATCGATATGCACAGCTAAAAAACAGATTAGATATTGCAATTATCCGTATAAAGTGGTATCTTATGCAAGAGTATTGTATTTATATACATAAAAATGGAGGAAAAGATGAAAAAGATAGTAGCAGTAGTAATGGCAATGGTAATGATGACGGCGCTTGCCGGCTGCGGAGGCAGCAAAAAGACGGCAAAGGTGATTGAAATCTGGCTGACAAATGAAGAATATGCATTTGGAGTGGACAAAACGCAGCCGGAGCTTTTAGAATCCGTCAATGCGTTTATTGAGGAAATCAACGGAAACGGTACTTTTGATGAGATTTGCAACCATTATTTTGGCGATGGAAAGCCGGTTGCAGTGACCTCCGCAGCTTATGACGAAAGTAAGGACCAGCTCGTAGTGGCAACCAATGCAGCATTTGAGCCCTTTGAATATATGGAGGGAGACAGCTACTACGGCATCGATATGGAGATTGCAGCGCAGCTTGCGGAATATCTGGGAAAAGAGCTGGTAATTCAAAACATGGATTTTGAGGCGGTATGCCTGTCGGTAGGACAGCAGAAGTGCGATATTGCCATGGCGGGTCTTACGGTGCGGGAGGACAGAATGGAATACGTAAGCTTCTCTCATTCTTATTATATTGCATCGCAGAAGCTGATTGTGGCATCCGATGACAAGGAATTTGACGAATGTCTGGATGCGGCGTCCGTGGAGGCGATTTTAAAGGAAAAGGGCGGCAGCGTAAAGGTTGGCGTGCAGATGGGAACTACAGGACAGTTTTATGCAGAGGGAGATGAGGACTGGGGCTTTGAAGGTCTGGGCGTCGAGGTGATTGGCTACAAAAACGGCGCGCTTGCGGTACAGGATTTGCTCAACGGCAATATCAATTATGTTATCATTGATTCTGCTCCGGCGGAATGCATTACAGACGCAATCAATAAGATGCAGTAAGGGAAAACGGCATGGGTAATTTTCCACAGAAGGTAGACAGGTTTATAGAAAGTTTTATTGCGCAGAACGGTTATGTGCGGGTGCTGGAAGGACTAAAAAACACACTTTTTATTGCGGTGCTGGGGCTTATTATCGGGATTTTGATTGGCACGCTGATTGCTGCCGTCAGGGTGATTCCCAAATATAAAACCCTGCCGCGGGTGTTAAACGGCTTTTGCAGTTTTTATGTGGGGCTGTTTCGCGGCACGCCTATTGTGGTGCAGCTTCTGGTATTTTATTATGTTATGCTGCCGCTTATGGGAATCCGTATGACGGGCGTTGCGGTGTCGGTGCTGGTATTTGGTTTGAACAGCGGAGCATACATATCCGAAATCATGCGCAGCGGCATTCTTTCAGTTGACTTAGGACAGATGGAGGCGGGGCGCGCGGTAGGTTTAAGCTTTGGGACTACCATGATGAAAATTGTAATTCCGCAGGCGGTCAAAAACATTCTGCCGACGCTGGGCAACGAGTTTATTGCCTTGATTAAAGAGACTTCCGTAGTCAGCTTTGTGGGAGCGGCAGATTTGTATGTGGCGTTTAACTACATGGGAAGCAACACCTATGAATTTATGGTGCCGTATCTGGTGATGGCGGTGATTTACATTCTGCTCGTGCTGATTATCAGTCTGGGCATCAAGCTTATGGAAAGGAGCCTGCGGAAAAGTGATAGACGTCATTAATCTCGAAAAGCATTTTGGGGACAATAAGGTCTTACGGGGTATCAATATTACCATTGATAAGGGCGATATTGTCGTGGTAATCGGTCCCTCCGGTTCCGGTAAAAGTACTTTTCTGCGCTGCTTAAACTGTATGGAAGACCCAACGGGCGGTCAGATTATTTTTAACGGTGTGGATATTGCCGATATGAAGGTAGATATCAATGTGCACAGAAGGCACATGGGTATGGTGTTTCAGCATTTCAATTTGTTCAACAACAAGACGGTAATACAGAATATTATGCTTGCGCCGGTATATCTTGCGTGTCAGGACTTGCGGCGTCTCAAACGAAAAAACGCATGGATTCGGCTGACGAATCTTTTTAAGGGCGGCAAGGCAAAAAAAGAACTGCTGCCGATAAAGACGGATAAGGCGGCAATCAAGGCGGCGGCGCGGGAAAATGCGCTTTCCCTGTTAAAGAAAATCGGGCTGGAGGATAAGGCGGACGTCTATCCTTCCACGCTCTCCGGCGGGCAGAAGCAGAGGGTGGCAATCATCCGTTCTCTTGCCATGAATCCGGACGTAATATTGTTTGACGAGCCGACCAGCGCCTTAGACCCGGAAATGGTAGGCGAAGTGCTGGATTTGATGAAGGCGCTTGCGGGAGAGGGCATGACCATGATTATTGTGACGCATGAGATGGGATTCGCCAAAGAGGTGGCGAACAAGGTGATTTTTATGGATGAGGGAACCATATTGGAGAGCGCGCCGCCGGCGGAATTTTTTGGTGCGCCAAAGCATCC
Source organism: uncultured Lachnospiraceae bacterium (assembly GCA_910578335.1). Taxonomy (GTDB): domain Bacteria; phylum Bacillota; class Clostridia; order Lachnospirales; family Lachnospiraceae; genus Acetatifactor. Next base: position 51,711 of record CAJTPU010000008.1, read on the forward strand.
GCGTCTCAAAGAGTTTTTGTCGAAGGTTTTGGTGTAAAAGCTGCCCACAGAAAGTTTTGTACAACCAATTAAAAAAGCTCCTTTCCCGGTGCGCTTTTTGAGGGCGCATCGGAGAGGAGCTTTTTATATGGCATGGAAAATGACTACGGGCGAAGACCGCTGCCGCCCTGGAGGGTGATAGTTTCGCCGGTTACATAGCTTGCCTCTTCGCTTGCAAGGAAGACGCAGACACGTCCGATATCCTTCTGCGGGTCAGCAAAATGTCCGAGGGGGATACTCTGAATGGTTTTTTCGTATAAGTCAGGATAGGCTTCCTTCCACTGAGCCAGTCCCTCTGACATGGCAAGGGGGCATACCACATTGACGCGGACGCCGTCGGGACCCCATTCGCTTGCCGCCACTCTGGACATGCCGCGGATGCCTTCCTTTGCCGCCGCATAGCTGGACTGCCCAAGCTTGCCGAAGAGTCCTGCGCCGGAAGCAAAGTTGACCACGCTGCCCTTTGTCTCCTTCAGATAAGGGAATGCGTGCTTCATGTAGAAGAAAGTAGCGTACAGACCGGAATAAATTGCTTTGTCAAAGTCTTCTTTTGTGTGGTCAATCAGGTTGACGCCGGAAGCGGAGTTCTGTGCGTTGTTGACAACGGCATCCAGCCGTCCCAGCTCCTTTACGCCTGTCTCGATGGCGTTTCTTACCTGCTCCTCGTCGCCGCCGTCAGCGGTCACGGGCACTACCTTTACGCCGTATTCTTTTTCGATTTCTTCTTTTGCTCTTTCCAGCTTTGACAGGGTGCGCCCTGTGACAATCAGATTGGCGCCTTCTGCTGCAAATGCGTTGGAAACGCCCCTGCCGATGCCCTGTCCGCCGCCGGTGATAAGTACAACCTTTCCTTCAAAACGTTTCATGTAAAATACCTTCCTTCTCTGTGATAGGCTGATACAGCCAGTACAATACCGTACCGCTTCATTTTACCACATAATTCCGGTTTTGCATATGCCGTTCTGCAGCTAAAATTCCCTTTTGTTGTATATTTTTACGGACAACAGGCAGGAGACGGCAAGGATAACGGCACCGATACCGAATATTCTGCCTGTAACGGTATAAATATGTTCTGCGGCATATAGCAGCAGATGGCGAATAAATGTTCCGCCTTTGAAAAGGTCATATTCTGCAAGGGCAAGGTATAGCAGGCAGACGAGAGCGGTGGGAATGTAATATCCCCATACTTTTCCTTTCTGGTAGCCAAGCTTAAATAGAAGGGGATACATAAAAAGGCTTAAAAAAGCGTATACAAGGAAGCCGAAAGCAATGAGAGCCAGATTCCACTTTAGGTCGGGATACCATTTGGACAGGGAAAACAGGTTTGCCAACGGGGTCAGGGCAAGACTTAGCAGGATACCTGCCGCAAACAGGATAAAGGAGAGAAGATACCGGCTAAAAACAATTTGGCTTCTTTCTATGGGCAGAGTCAGGTAGAGCCTGTTCAAGTCCCCTTTTTCTTCTATAAAAAAGAGATTAATGGAGAAGGAAAACGTCATAAACACTGCCATGGGAACCAGAAGGATGGAGGAAAACCATCCCAGCAGGAGCAAGGCGGCAGGGATAACCAGAAGCCTTATATGATAACATCTGATTGCGGACCAGTCTAATTTCATCATTTTAAGCATGTTTTTCCTCATTTCTGCGCTGCTTTTGTCTCAACCATGTTGAGACTGCGCATAACGAGTTTGTGGCAAGCAGCGCGCAGACACAAATCTCGCGATTGAAAATTTCAATTTTCAATCTTTTCATTCCTTTCCATGTAGACTACAACATCATCAATCGAAGCTTTTTCTGTCACTGTGCCGGCGGGAAGCCCGCCGATATGCTTAAGCGGCATGAGGCACTCATAACCGCTGCCGGTCTGCCGTATACCGATGGCGCAGCCTGCTTTCTCAGCGGGCAGCCTGTTTCCGCGCACAATGCAGTAGGAGGAGAGCAGCTCATCCTTGTCTCCCTCATAGATGATTTCACCGTCATGGATATAGACAATTTTGTCGGCGATACGCTCTAAGTCGCTGGTGATGTGGGTGGAAAACAAAATGGTCCTCTCTTCTGAAAGCAGGTATTCGCGGAAAATGTCCAGCAGCTCATCCCGCGCAGCCGGGTCCAGCCCGCCTGTGGGTTCGTCCAGCAGGAGCAGTCTGGTGTGGTGTGAGAGGTGCACAGCCATGGCGAGCTTCTGCTTCATGCCGCGGGACAGGTTTTTGAATTTTTTGGCGGGATTTAAGCCAAAGCGATTCAGGCAGTCCCTGTATTTGGCACTGTCCCAGCTTGGATAGAAGGCTCGCAGGCCTTTTTCAATATGCAGGGCAGTCCAGTCCTCCTGAAAGTAGGGCTGGTCAAAAAGAATGGCAATTTCTTCCTTTAGGGCAGGCGTACCGGCTTCCTGCCCCAGAAGGCTTACCGTCCCGCTGTCAGGGAAAGAAAGTCCTGCCAGAATCCGCAGGGTGGTGGATTTCCCCGCGCCGTTTTTGCCTACAAATCCGCAGCAGAGCCCCTGCGGAACCGTAAAACTGATGTCTTTTAAGTGAAAATCAGGATAGGCTTTGCATAAATTATGAATTTCAATGGCATTGTTCATGAAAAATCTCCTCCAGTCGGTCTTGTAGTCCGGTCAGGCTAAGTCCGGCAGCCATGCCTTTTTGGACGGCGGTTTTCAGAGCATCGTCAATGGCGCTGAGGTACTGCTGCCGCACCGTTTCCGGCTTGCATTTTATAAAAGAACCCCGCCCCTGAATCGTATAAATCAGCCCTTCCGCCTCCAAATCACCGTATGCGCGGGTGGTGGTGATGACGCTGACGCGCAAATCCCGCGCAAGCTGGCGTATGGAGATAAGAGGGGCGTCCGGTGCCAGCTCTCCGGAAAGAATCTGCGCCTTTATCTGCATCTTAATCTGTTCATAAGCGGGTATTTCGCTTTGCAGGGAAAGGTTAATATTCATTTTCGCCTTACCTCCTTATCATAGTGTATATGTTGAGTATATACACTATGTACATAAATGTCAAGTATTATTTTGGAATGGAAATTTTGGTATGAAAAGGTAAAAATCCTGTCGAAAATCGTAAACAGCGTTTTTTATATGAATATACTATAGTAAAAGAAAATCCGGAGAGGATATCATGAAATATTTGTATATTGCGGCAGGCATATTGGTGGTACTGATAATTCTGCTTGTGATATGGGTACTTTGCTTCAGACGGCACGCCAGATGTAAGGTGCGGCTTCGGTGCGATGAAGAAAAATGCCGGGATTTGAATCGGGCGATAGGTGTTTTCGGCTTTCAATATGATATTTGTCAGGACATTTTCTATTCTAAAAAGGATGCCTGGCAGCGGGAGATGGGCTACGGGAAAATTTATGATGAACATGCCATCAGCATGGGAATGGTGTTTGACTGTGAGCCTCTGTATTTTTCCTGCAACGGAAAAAGCTACCTGATAGAGCTGTGGAAAGGGCAGTATGGCATGTCCACGGGCGCAGAAATCGGCTTTTATGTATCGGATGAGGAAGCAGGCGCACATCCTGAGCGGCTTTTCTACCGCAGCGTATCGGATGAGGAAATGCTTTGTATGCGTTTTGTACTGAGGAAAAAAGGTCGTATTTTAATGATACGGGAAGAGAAGCACTGGTGGCTGACCGGCTTTGTGCTGGGTGAGTTTTCTCACAAGGAAGAGCTCGGCATGGAAATCTCCATTACCTTCAGAGACTGTCAGATGCGCAACGCCTTCTACGAAGCGCTTGTTCAGGCAGGCTACAGAAAGGAAAATATCTGTGTAAGCGGCACCTGTGTACGGTTCAGCTTTACAAGACCCTGCCACGCGTGCCCGAAACACTGCCGGCTGCGAGTATGGTGGGTACAGTGGAAGAACAAAAGAAACTGCAGACGCTACCGCCGCGTGACCAGATGCTTTGTGCGCACAATAGACAGAGTGGATTATCTGGGCATGTGCTTCCCGGGGCTGTACCGTCTGTTAGGCAGATGCAGCAGGATACCTTGCAAGAAAAAGTGCAGGAGAAGAAGAGCATGAGCACGAAAAGCCGTCTGGATGCACTCTACCTTGGTGCGGATAAAATCTGCATCGGCGAGGGCAGCAGAATTGTACTGATGAGCGATTGTCACCGTGGCGTGGGAAACCACGGCGACAATTTTCTGTATAATCAGAATCTGGCGGCAGCGGCGCTGTCCTACTATGACCGAAGGCAGTTTACCTATGTGGAGCTGGGGGATGGGGATGAGCTTTGGGAAAACCGCAGGATAGAGCCGGTAATCCGGATGCACGACGATATTTTCGAGACCCTTTCCCGTCTTTACCGGCAGGGGCGCTTTATTATGCTCTACGGGAACCATGACAGGAAAAAAGAGCAGCCGCGTTTTATGGAGCGCTATTACGCGCATTATTACTGTGAGCATGAGGACCGCTATCAGGAGCTTTTTCCGCACTGTGTGGCAAAGGAGGGGCTGGTCTTAGAGGATGCAGCAAGCGGCGGCAGGATATTTCTGGTGCATGGGCATCAGGGGGATTTGATGAATGATACGCTTTGGCGGCTGACCCGTTTTCTGGTACGCCATGTCTGGCGCAGGGTGGAGCTCTGGGGGATGCAGGACCCGACCAGCGCCGCCAAAAATTACAAGAGAAAGAAAAAGACGGAGAGGCGGCTTTCTGCATGGGCGGATGAAAACGGCGTGCTCTTAGTGGCGGGGCATACCCACAGACCCGTGCTTCCAAAGCCGGGGGAGTCTTTATATGCAAACGACGGAAGCTGCGTGCATCCCCGCAATATTACGGCACTGGAGATAGAATGCGGTTCGATTACGCTGGTAAAGTGGCGCACGGAGGTGGGAAAGCACAATGCCCTGTATGTGGGGCGGGAGGTGATGGACGGACCGTACCGGATAGCAGATTATTTTATGCCATGAATTTTTCGCTTTACGCAGTTGAACGGCATCTGCTTTTGTGCTATAATAAACCGATTACGCAAAAATAAGAAAAGAGAGCGAACGCTTACTACCGCAGAAAGTGCAATATCGGGGATATGCCTGCGATATGCATGGAAAGGAAAGAAATGAAAGCATTTTTAATACTAGAGGACGGCACTGTTTTTGAAGGAATCCACATTGGCGCCGACAAGACGGTTATCAGTGAGATTGTTTTTAACACCTCTATGGCGGGCTATCTGGAGGTTCTGACCGACCCCTCCTATGCGGGGCAGGCGGTCTGTATGACCTATCCCCTTATCGGCAACTACGGTGTGTGCAGGGAAGACATGGAATCCTTAAGACCCTGGCCTGACGGTTTTATTGTCAGGGAGCTTTCCAGAGTGCCGAGCAACTTCAGAAGCGATATGAGTATACAGCAGTTTCTTTCCGAAAACGGCGTGCCGGGCATTGCGGGAATTGACACGCGTGCGCTTACCCGCATACTGCGGGAAAAAGGCACCATGAACGGTATGATAACCACAAACGAGGGGTTTGATTTGGCGGAAATCATGCCAAAGCTGAAGGCATATACCACGGGCAAGGTAGTGGGAAAGGTGACTTGTCCGGAAAAATACGGTATTGCACCCAGCAGGACGCTTGCAGATAACGGGCCGCTCTCCGGCCGTGCCTCTTTTGACGCAGAAGGCTATGCGGCAGGCAGGCGGGAGATGCGTCCTTCCATGGTAAAGGCATTAAACGGCGCCGGTTTAAAGGTGGCGCTTTTAGACTTTGGTGCCAAGGGAAATATCGCCCGCGCGCTTTCGCAGCGGGGCTGTGAGGTGACGGTGTATCCGGCGTTTACAAGGGCGGAGGAAATCATACAGGATGCGCCTGACGGTATTATGTTAAGCAACGGACCGGGCGACCCTAAGGAGTGCGGCGAAATCATTGCGGAGATTAAGAAGCTCTACGATACGGATATCCCCATCTTTGCCATCTGTTTAGGGCATCAGCTTATGGCGCTTGCCATGGGCGCAGATACCCACAAATTAAAATACGGGCACAGGGGAGGCAACCATCCGGTAAAGGATTTGGCGACGGGGCGTGTCTATATTTCCTCCCAGAACCATGGTTACGTGGTGGATGCGGACAGGCTTGACCCTGCGGTTGCGGTGCCGGCATTTGTCAATGTCAACGACGGCACCAACGAGGGGCTTTCCTATACGGGCAAGCAGATTTTTACGGTACAGTTTCATCCGGAGGCTTGTCCCGGACCACAGGATTCAGGGTATCTGTTTGACCGGTTCATTCAGATGATGCGGGAGCATGTAGGAGCGAAGGAGGGAAACGCAAATGCCTAAGAATGCCAATGTGAAGAGAGTAATGGTAATCGGCTCCGGCCCGATTGTCATCGGACAGGCGGCGGAGTTTGATTATGCGGGTACGCAGGCGTGCCGCTCCTTAAAAGAGGAGGGCGTGGAGGTTATCCTGGTAAACTCCAATCCGGCGACCATTATGACGGATAAGGATATTGCGGACAAGGTCTATATCGAGCCGCTTACCATCAAGGTATTGGAGCAGATTATCGAAAAGGAAAAGCCGGATTCCATACTGCCGACTCTTGGCGGGCAGGCAGGGCTGAATCTGGGCATGGAGCTGGAAGAATCCGGCTTCTTAAAGAGCCACCATGTGCAGCTTTTGGGGACGACTGCGGCAACCATCCGCAATGCGGAAGGGCGGCAGGAGTTTAAGGATTTGATGGAGCGCATCGGGGAGCCCTGCGCGGCTTCCGAGGTGGTGGAAAACGTGGAGGACGGCATCGCTTTTGTGGGCAAAATCGGCTATCCGGTGGTGCTGCGTCCCGCTTATACGCTGGGCGGTTCAGGCGGCGGCATCGCCCACAACCAGACGGAGCTTGTGGAAATACTGGAAAACGGGCTCAGGCTTTCCCGTGTGGGGCAGGTGCTTGTGGAGCGCTGTATTGCCGGCTGGAAGGAAATCGAGTACGAGGTTATGCGCGATGGTGCGGGCAACTGTATTACCGTGTGTAACATGGAAAATATAGACCCGGTGGGTGTACATACCGGGGACAGTATCGTGGTGGCGCCCTCCCAGACCTTGAGCGATAAAGAGTATCAGATGCTTCGAAGCTCGGCGTTAAACATCATTAATGAGCTGGAGATTACCGGCGGCTGTAATGTGCAGTTTGCCCTTCATCCCACCAGTTTTGAATACTGCGTTATCGAGGTAAATCCAAGGGTAAGCCGTTCTTCCGCTTTGGCGAGCAAGGCGACGGGGTATCCGATTGCAAAGGTGGCGGCAAAGATTGCGCTGGGGTATACGCTGGACGAGATTAAAAATGCCATTACCGGCAAGACCTACGCCAGCTTTGAGCCTGCGCTGGATTACTGCGTAGTCAAGATGCCAAGGCTTCCCTTTGACAAATTTATCACAGCGAAGAGAACCCTCACCACGCAGATGAAGGCGACGGGAGAGGTGATGAGTATCTGCACCAATTTCGAGGGTGCGCTGATGAAGGCAATCCGCTCTTTGGAGCAGCATGTGGACTGCCTGCTTGACTACGATTTTTCCGCATTGTCCGCCGACGAGCTGCGGGACAGGCTGAAAATTGTGGACGACCAGAGAATCTGGGTGATTGCGGAGGCGTTAAGAAAAGGGCTTACCTATGAGGAAATCCATGCAATTACCATGATTGATATCTGGTTTATCGACAAGCTGGCTGTTTTGGTGGAGATGGAGGAGACGCTAAAGAGCGAGCCGCTGACACCGGCGCTTTTAAGGGAAGCAAAGAGGCTGGAGTTTTCCGACAAGGTAATCGGCAGGCTGACAGGTATGGCGGAAAGCGACGTTAAGGCTATGCGTTATGAAAACGGCATAACGGCGGTATTTAAGATTGTAGATACCTGTGCGGCGGAATTTGCGGCAAGTACGCCCTACTATTATTCCACCTTTGGCGGGGAGAGCGAGGCGGCTCCCTCAAAGGGCAGGAAAAAAGTGCTGGTGCTGGGCTCCGGTCCCATCCGCATTGGGCAGGGAATCGAGTTTGACTACTGCTCCGTGCATGCTACGTGGGCGTTTTCGCGGGCGGGTTATGAGACGATTATTATCAACAACAATCCGGAGACGGTGAGCACGGACTTTGATATTGCGGACAAGCTGTATTTTGAGCCGCTGACGCCGGAGGATGTGGAAAATATTGTAAATGTAGAACAGCCGGACGGCGCGGTAGTGCAGTTTGGCGGGCAGACAGCCATTAAGCTGACGGAAAGCCTGATGAAGATGGGCGTGCCCATTTTAGGTACAAAAGCGGAAGATGTGGATGCCGCGGAGGACAGGGAGCTGTTTGACGCTATTTTACAACAGACGGGTATCCCCCGCGCGGCAGGCGGCACGGTCTACACCGCGGAGGAGGCAAAGGAGGTTGCAAACCGCTTGGGATATCCGGTGCTGGTAAGACCTTCCTATGTGCTGGGCGGACAGGGTATGCAGATTGCCACCTCCGACGAAGAGATTGCAGTGTTTATGGAAATCATCAACCGAATCGCGCAGGACCATCCCATCCTTGTGGACAAATACCTGCAGGGCAAGGAGATTGAGGTGGACGCGGTGTGCGACGGTACGGATATCCTGATTCCCGGAATTATGGAGCATATCGAGCGGACGGGTATTCATTCCGGCGACTCCATCTCCGTATATCCGGCACCCACCATAGACAGGGAAGTGAAGGAAAAAATTGCGGAGTATACCCGCAGGCTTGCCGCGGCGCTGCACGTCAAGGGGCTTATCAACATTCAGTTTATTGCAATCGGCACGGAGGTTTACGTGATAGAGGTCAATCCCCGTTCTTCCCGTACCGTGCCCTATATCAGTAAGGTGACGGGGATTCCCATCGTGGATTTGGCGACGGAGGTCATTATCGGCAAAACCATACGGGAGCTGGGGTACGAGCCGGGACTGCAGCCGGAGGCGGACTATTTTGCCATCAAGATGCCGGTATTCTCCTTTGAAAAAATACGGGGCGCGGAAATCAGCTTGGGACCGGAGATGAAGTCTACGGGAGAGTGTCTTGGCATTGCAAAGGATTTCAACGAAGCGCTCTATAAGGCGTTTCTGGGCGCAGGTGTTGTGCTGCCCAAGCATAAGCAGATGATTATCACGGTAAAGGATGCGGACAAGGGCGAGGCGATTGAAATCGGACGCAGGTTTGAAAAGCTGGGATACACAATTTATGCCACCAGAAGTACTGCCGCGGCACTGAATGAGGCGGGTGTGAAAGCGCGCAGGGTCAACAAGATTTCGCAGGAGTCGCCTACGGTGATGGATTTGATTTTAGGACACAAGATAGACCTTGTCATCGACACTCCCACGCAGGGGCGGGATAAGTCAAGGGACGGCTTTTTAATCAGGCGTACTTCCATCGAAACCGGCGTGAACTGTATTACGGCGATGGATACGGCGCGTGCGCTTGTCACCAGCATGGAAAATGCCGGCGGAGAGCTGACGCTTGTAGACGTGGCTTCTCTTTCATAACGGTAAGGCAAAAGGGGCAGGCGGCTGCCCCTTTTATGAACCGTGGGAAAGGGAGCGGGGTGTAAGCGGCGGAAAAAGATAAGGACGGACAAAAAGAAGCAGGGAGGAAAAAGGCTATGACAAACAAAGAGCGAAGAGATGCCGGAATGGCATATATCTCGGACGACAGTATTTTTGAAGAGCAGGCGGCGTGTAGGAAAATCCTGCAGAAATTAAATTTTATGGACAGGTCTGATTTCGCGGGAATCAGCGAGGTGGTAAAGGAGCTTTTGGGAAAATCGGAGGGCGCTTTTATCAATCCCCCTTTTTACTGTGACTATGGAAAGCATATTGAAGTGGGAAAAAATTTTTTTGCCAACTACAACTGCACATTTTTGGACGTTGCCAAAATAAGGATTGGGGACAACTGCCAGATAGCGCCCAATGTGGCGATTTACACGGCGGGGCATCCGGTGCATCCTGACACCCGCAACTCTGCTTATGAGTACGGCAAGGAAGTAACCATAGGGGACAATGTATGGATTGGGGGCAACACGGTTGTCTGTCCGGGTGTGCGTATCGGGGACAATGCGGTAATCGGCGCAGGCAGCGTGGTGACGAAGGATATACCGGACTGGTGCATTGCTGCCGGCAATCCCTGCAAGGTTATCCGTCGCATCACGGAGACAGACAGGCGGAAGCTGTTTCGTGGTGAGGAGATTGATGAAGAGGCATGGAAAGTGATTGAGGAGGTATCACAATGAAAGTTTTAATGTTAAACGGAAGCAGTAAACCAAACGGCAATACTTACATAGCGCTGCAGGAAGTCGGACAGCAGCTTGCACGGGAGGGCATCGAATACGAGATATTCCAGATGGGCGCAGAGCCGGTCAGGGACTGTATCGGCTGCGGCGGCTGTTCGGAAAAAGGCTGTGTGTTTCAGGAGGACAAGGTAAACGAATTTATTGCAAAGGCAAAGGAGGCGGACGGCTTTGTCTTTGGGACGCCGGTCTATTATGCCCATCCCAGCGGACGTATCCAGTCCTTTTTAGACCGGGTATTTTACAGCAGCAGTCGGGCGTTTGCCTTTAAACCCGGGGCTTCGGTGGCTGTGGCAAGAAGAGGGGGCACAAGCGCTTCCTTTGACGTGCTGAATAAATATTTTGGAATTGCCCAGATGCCTGTTGTCGGTTCGACCTACTGGAACAGCGTGCACGGACGCACGCCGGGGGAAGCGTCGCAGGATGCGGAAGGACTGCAGACTATGCGGAATCTGGCAAAAAATATGGCGTGGATGTTAAAATGCTTTGCTCTTGGCAGGGAAAACGGTGTGAGCCTGCCGGATACGGAGACAGGAATCCGGACGAATTTTATCCGGTGAGGGAGAGAGTATGTCGGAAAAAGGAAAAAAGAAAAAAATCAATAAGGGGGCGTCAAAGGCGCTGCCCCATAAGGAAGAGAGTTTAAGCTTTCTCTATATGCTGCCGGCGGAGGCGGATGTGCGCGCGCTCGCAGAGGCGCTTGACTTTTTGGACGAAGCGGCGGTAGAAATCTGGACGGAAATCAATCTGATGGAGCTTACGCTGTTGGGCGGTGCCATGACCTTCGAGGATATGATGGCTGATATGCAGGGGGAGACGGATGCCTCGCTGCTTGCGGCGCTTCAGGTAAAGCAGGTTTATGCGTGCGATTATGAAGCGCGGGACAGGGAAGCGGTCAGGCGGATTATGGAAGAGCTGATAGAAAAGCTGGGCGGCTTTATCGCTTCGGATACCGAAGATTTCAGACCGTTTCTGCAGCCGGGAGAGCTGTGATGAACGCGCGCAATTATCAGAAGGAGCTGGAGAAGCTGCTTCTAAAGGCGGAATGGGCAAAAATGGAAGGTTGTGAAGCACCCCGGCTTTTTTTGCATAGCTGCTGCGCGCCCTGCAGTAGTTATGTGCTAAAGTATCTGCGGCGCCATTTTGAAATCACGGTTTTTTATTACAATCCCAATATCTCCGAGCAGGAAGAGTACCGTAAGCGGATGGAGGAGCAAAAGCGGCTGATAGAGATTTATAACAAAGAGGAAAGCGGCAGGGAAGGGGGGTATCCCATATCTGTTGTAGAGGGCGATTATGAGCCGGAGGTTTTCTTTGCCGCGGCAAAGGACTACCGTGATTGTCCGGAGGGAGGAGAGCGCTGCTTTTTGTGTTATGAACTGCGTCTGAAAAAGACGGCGGAATGCGCTGCAGCCGGCGGCTTTGACTATTTTTGCACGACGCTGTCCGTCAGTCCTTTGAAAAATGCGGCAAAGCTGAATGAAATAGGAGAACGGCTTTCCGATGAAACGGGGGTGCGCTGGCTTCCTTCCGACTTTAAGAAAAAAGAGGGGTATAAGCAGTCCGTTGCGCTGTCGAAGGCGTATGGGCTGTACCGACAGAATTATTGCGGCTGTGTTTATTCAAAGCGTTAGAAAAGACTTGTCAGATACATCAAAAACGGATATGATGATAAAAATGCCGGAAAGAGGGGAAGTCTGAGAGCTTACGTTCAGACAGTAAAAGAAGTGCGCGAAGGAGTATAACGATGAAAAAGATACTGGATTTGATTTCGGAGGAAATGCAGAAGGGTTTTGTGCAGGCGGGATATGCGGGAGAGCTTGGCAGAGTTACGATTTCCAACAGACCCGATTTGTGTGAATATCAGTGCAACGGTGCGATGGCGGGCGCAAAGCAGTACAAAAAAGCGCCGCTTGTGATTGCGCAGGAGGTAGCGGCGGTTTTGCAGGAGAGCGCCGTATTTTCTGAGGTCAGCGCAGTGGCACCCGGATTTTTAAATCTGAAGGTGCGGGAGCGTTTCCTGACGGCATACGTAAAGGCGATGCGGACAGAGGAGAAATTTGGTCTTGAAAAGCCGGAAAGCCCCAGAAAGGCAGTTATCGATTACGGCGGACCCAATATTGCGAAGCCGCTTCATGTGGGACATCTCCGCTCTGCCGTGATTGGCGAAAGTGTAAAACGGATTCTGCGCTACTGCGGGCATGAGGTTATCGGGGACATTCACCTTGGGGACTGGGGACAGCCTTTGGGGCTGGTTATCACGGAGCTAAAGGAGCGGCAGCCAACGCTTGTCTATTTTGACGAGGCGTATACGGGCGAATATCCGAAGGAAGCGCCTTTTACCATAGCGGAGCTGGAGGAAATGTATCCTGTGGCGAGCAAAAAGAGCAAGGAGGATGCAGATTATAAGGCGAGAGCCATGGAGGTTACTTTTAAAATGCAGAGCGGCGTGCGGGGATACCGTGCTGTCTGGGAGCATATCCTGCGGGTTTCCATTGCGGACTTAAAGAAAAATTACGACCGTCTCAACGTGGAATTTGACCTCTGGAAGGGGGAGTCCGATGTTCATGAGATGATTCCCGGTATGGTGGAATATATGAAGCGGGAAGGATATGCCCATGAGAGTGAGGGCGCGCTGGTGGTGGACGTAAAAGAGGAGAACGATGTAAAGGAGATTCCGCCCTGTATGATTCTAAAGTCGGACGGTGCGGCGCTTTATAATACTACCGATTTGGCGACAATACAGGACCGCATGAACAATATACATCCGGATGAAATCATATATCTGACGGACAAGCGGCAGGAGCTCTATTTTGAACAGGTATTCCGCTGCGCGAGAAAGACAAAGCTGGTGGAGCCTGAGACAAAGCTTATCTGGATAGGATTTGGCACCATGAACGGCAAGGACGGCAAGCCCTTTAAGACCCGTGACGGCGGCGTGATGCGCTTAGAGGTGCTGTTGCAGGAAACCATTGACGAAATGTACCGGAAGATAACGGAAAACAGAGAGATGCCCGAAAAAGAGGCACAGCATACGGCGCAGACGATTGCGCTTTCCGCTTTAAAATACGGCGACTTGTCCAATCAGGCTTCCAAGGACTATATGTTTGACATGGAGCGTTTTACCTCCTTTGAGGGAGATACCGGACCATATATCCTTTATACCATTGTGCGTATCAAGTCCATTCTTGCAAAGTATGGAGAGCAGGGAGGGAAAGTGTCTGCGGAGGCGCTTTTGGATGCAGAGAGCGAGTCGGAGAAGGCGCTTGTCATGCAGCTTACCATGTTCAACACCATGATGGAAAATGCCTGTGCAGAGCTTGCACCCCATAAGGTCTGCACTTATATCTATGATTTGGCAAACGCCTTTAACCGCTTTTACCATGAGACCAAGATACTGGCAGAGGAGAACGGGGAGAGAAAGGCAGGGCTGATAGCGCTGTTAGTACTGACAAGGGATGTTTTGGAGGCATGTATTGACGTGCTGGGATTTTCGGCGCCGGAGAGAATGTAGGGCGGAAAGAAAAGAAAGGAAGGGAGACACTAGTATGCAGACAGGAAACAGTATTGCAATCCCTGCGATTTTAAAGGTGGGGAAGGGTGCCTTAAACGGCATTGGCACCTATCTGAAGGAGGCGCGCCTTAAGCAGGTGGTAATTTATTTTGGCAACGGTCTGATTGATATGTTTGGCATGGGCGTTATGCAGTCCTTGAAGGAGGCGGGCGTCACGGTTTTGGAGTACAGGGAACTTGATACGGTGGATATCGACGATATCATAACACTTGCTTTTTCTCTTCCCGTCCATACGCAGGCGGTGGTTTCCATCGGCGGCGGCAAGGTGATTGACGCGGGGAAATATGCGGCGTTTTTGAAGAACCTGCCCTTTATCAGCGTGCCCACGTCAAGCTCCAGCGACGGTTTTTCCAGTGCCAGCGCTTCTCTGGTTGTGGACGGCAGAAGGGCTTCCGTGCCGGCAAGGGTGGCTTACGGCATCGTGGTGGATACGGAGGTAATCAAAACGGCGCCGGAGAAATTTATTTATTCCGGCATCGGGGATATGATTTCCAAGATTACTTCGCTGTATGACTGGCTGTATGAGGCATCCTTAGGGTATAGTACGTTAAACGATTATGCCATGATGATAGCCAAAAAAGCGGTGAACAGCTTTGTACGGACGCCTTTTTCCAGTATAAAGGACGATTTATTCTTAAAGGAGCTTTTAGATTCTCTTGCCATGAGCGGCATTGCCAACGAGATTGCAGGCAGCAGCGCGCCCACCAGCGGAAGCGAGCATCTGATTTCTCATGCGCTCGACAAGTTTTTGGACAATCCCCAGCTTCACGGCGTACAGGTGGGAATCGCCACCTATATTATGAGCAAGGTGCAGGACCACCGCTATGTGCGGGTGGGTACGGTATTGCAGGAGACAGGCTTTTGGAAATATGCGGCGTCCCTGCAGATGAAGAAGGCAGATTTTATAAAGGCAATTGACATGGCGCCTTCCGTGAAGCCCTACAGGCACACTTACCTGCATGAGGAAAAGTACAGGGAAGCTGCGAAAAGGCTGGTTATGGAGGATGCAGTGCTGGCGGAAGTGCTGGCGGAATGAGAGAAGGCACAGCCCGTAAAAATGGAGGCAGGAACGGAAAGCAGGAGGAACAGGGTTGAAACGATATGATTTAAACGGAAGCTGGCAGCTTAAGGTGCTGGGAGAGAACATTTATCACATACCGGAGGAGTATGTGGAGGCAAAGGTGCCGGGTACGGTATTTGGCACCTACGTGGAGAACGGTATGATGCCGGACCCTTATTACAGGGAAAACGAGCTTACGGCGGTAAAGCTGGCGGACAATGATTTTGCGTACAGGAAGTGTTTTGTGCTTGCAGAGGAGCAGCTTCATGCCGACCGTTTGCTGCTGGTGTTCGAAGGCATCGATACGCTGGCGGACATCTATGTAAACGGACAGCTTGTGGAGACGGTTTTTAACATGCATGTACGCCATGAAATTGATGTGCTTGACGTGGTCAGACAGGGGGAAAACGAGCTGAAGGTGGTATTGCATTCCCCTACAAAATATATCAAAGAAGAAAATGAAAAGGTGTATGCGGGCGGCAGCACGGATGCGATGGAGGGGTATCCCCATCTTAGGAAGGCGCATTGCATGTTTGGCTGGGATTGGGGACCGAGGCTTCCCGATTCCGGTATTTTCCGTCCGGTGTATCTGCTTGCCGTAAAAAAGGCGAGGCTGAAGGAGGTCTATGTGCGGCAGGAGCATACGGAGGGCAGGGTGCGGCTTTCCTTTGACGTGCTGTTGGAGGAAGCGGCAGCAGCGCCATGTGTGCCGGGTGCGGTCAGCGCCGGAATTGAATGGCGGACGGCGAAAGAGCCGCTGGACGAAAAATTAAAAATTGTGATTGGGCTGACTGCGCCGGATGGCAGGCGTTTTACGGCTGAAGCGGGCAGGGAGATAATCGTGGATAATCCTGCGCTTTGGTGGCCAAGCGGCTATGGCAGCCAGCCCTTATATATGGCACATGTGTTTCTGCATAGAGAAGGAGCAGAGGGAGAAGAGGTTCTGGACGAGTGGGAAAGGCGTATCGGGCTTCGCAGGATGGAGGTCAATACGGAGCCTGACGAATGGGGCAGGCAGTTTGCCCATCAGGTAAACGGCGTCCGTATTTTTGCCATGGGCGCGGACTATATACCGGAGGATAATCTGTTCGGGCGTATTAATGAAACGCGTACCAGAAAGCTTTTAGAGGATGCGGCGGCAGCGAATTACAACTGTATCCGTGTCTGGGGCGGCGGCTACTATCCGGATGACTACTTTTTTGACATCTGCGACGAGTTGGGACTGCTTGTCTGGCAGGACTTTATGTTTGCCTGCTCTGCCTACGAGCTGGATGCTGCTTTTGATAAAAATATCCGGCGGGAAATTGCAGAAAATGTAAGGAGAATCCGCCATCATGCCTGCCTTGCGCTCTGGTGCGGTAATAACGAGATGGAAACCCAGACCCTTGACGGGGCGTGGAAGCCTTCGAAAAAGCAGACCTGTGATTACAATAAAATATTTGAGTATATCATTCCGGAAATCGTAAAGCGTGAGGACCCGCAGACCTTTTACTGGCCGTCTTCGCCGTCGTCAGGGGGCAGCTATGATGACCCGTGGGATGAAAACAGGGGAGATACCCATTACTGGGGCGTATGGCATGGAGAGAAGCCGTTTACGTCTTACCGGGATTACAAGTTCCGCTATGTGTCGGAATTTGGTTTTCAGTCCTTCCCCAGCCTGAAAACGGTGGAGAGCTTTACGGAGCCGCAGGACAGGAATATTTTTTCGCGTGTGATGGAGATGCATCAGAGAAATACGGCGGCAAACGGCAAGATTATGAAGTATCTGGCACAGAGCTATCTGTACCCGAAGGATTTTGACAGCCTGATTTACGCTTCCCAGCTTTTGCAGGCTGAAAGCATCCGCTATGGCACGGAGCATTTCAGGCGTTTCAGGGGAAGGTGCATGGGCGCTATTGTGTGGCAGTTAAACGATATCTGGCCGGTGGCGTCCTGGTCGAGCATCGATTATTTTGGGCGCTGGAAGGCGCTGCACTATGCGGAAAAGAAGATGTTTGCGCCGGTGCTGATTTCCTGTGAGGAAAAGGGTGAGCTGAGCGAGCGTCCATATTGCGTGCAGGAGAGGAAGGCGCCTATTGAGATATCCGCGCGGCTGCATGTGGCGAACGAGACAAGGGAAGCTGTGGCGGGAACTGTATATTGGTCTTTGCGCAGACCGGATGCCTCCGTCATAATGGAAGGAAAAGAAAATGTAAGCGTGCCGCCTCTTGACGGCGTATGGCTGGAAAAGCTGGATTTCTCCGGACAGGATGAGAGAGGATGCTATATCAGCTATCGTTTTGTAAAGGACGGCGGGGTGCTCTCTGCGGGCACGACCCTGTTTACGCCGCCCAAGCATTTCAAATTTGAAAATCCGGAACTGGCGGTTCGGGTAGAAGGGGATATTATTAAGGTAACTGCAAAGGCTTACGCCAAGAATGTGGAAATCCGCGCCCTTGACGGCGATGTACGCTTCTCGGACAATTATTTTGACATGGATGCAGGAGAGGCGGAAGTGAAGGTGGTATCCGGCAGGGCGACCCAATTTGCGGTGCGCAGCGTATACGATATTGCATAAGAACAGGCTGGGATGTTTGGCGAAGGGCGGACAGGTGAGAGGCAGGAGCTGCTTCGGCGCGCAGAGGAGATGCAGGCAGTTAGGAAGCTGCCTGCGTATCATCTGCATCCGGCATGCGGAAGATGGGATTTCTCACCATATTTATGATAAGGGGAATCACCATAATAAACCACACAATCGGTTCCGATATGATGATGCCCATGTAGCCTATGGCGGGCGCTAACAAAAAAGCGATAGCGACCTTGCCCACAAGTTCCAGCGTGCTGGAGAAGACCGGGGTTTTGCTGTCGCCAAAGCCCTGCATACTGGTGCGGAACAGGCAGATGGCAGCAGGTATAAAGTAAAATACAGTATTGACTTTCAGATACAGGGTGGCAGTATCAATCACCTCTTTTTCACCGGAGGCGGTAATCAGCCGTACTAAGGACGGAGAGAGGGTGTAGGCTGCCAAAAGAACGACGGCACACCATGCGAAGGTGAGAAGCAGGGTGTCCCGTATGCCGGTTTTGATGCGCGAATATTTGCGGGCGCCCAGATTCTGCCCGCAGAAGGTGGCGAGCGTGGTGCCGAGCACGGAAAAGGGAAGCATAAAGATAGAAGTGATTTTCCGCGCGGCAGTATGCGCCACAATGATGTTGGTGCCAAAGGTGTTGATGGCGGTCTGCAGCGCAAGGGAGCCGAGATTGATAAAGGAAATCATAAAGCCCATGGAGATGCCGGTGGAAAGAAGCTTGCCGTAGAGCTTCTTTGGTATGGAGAAATCTTCCCTTATGAGGGTGAGCGACGGATATTTTTTTCGCATGTACAAAAAGCACAGAAAAGCGGAAAGCGCTTGGGAGATAACTGTTGCCAGCGCCGCGCCTGCAACGCCCATCTCAAAGTGCAAAATAAGGGCATAGTCGAGGAAAATATTTAAAATGGTGGAAATAATCAGGAAAATAAGGGGTGTAAAGGAGTCTCCGATGGCGCGCAGAATGGCGGCGCACACGTTGTAGAGCGTGGCGGCAAGGAGCCCCGCTAAAATGACGGCAATGTAAGACTTTGCCTGCGGCAGCAGGTCATCGGATATATTCATAAAGCGCAGAATCGGAGAGAGGAACAAAAGGCAGAGCGCGCTGACTGATATTGCCGAGGCGATGCCTAAGAGTACGGTGCCTCCCACCGCTTTTTTCATGCTTTTGGTGTCGTTTGCACCGAAAAAGGTGGCGATAATCAGGGCAAACCCGTTGGTGAAGCCGTTTAACAGACCGGTCAGCATATCGCTTAAAATGGTGGTGGAGCCGACTGCGGCAAGCGCCTCGTCCCCCAGTGTAGAGCCTACAATGCGGGTATCCACAAGACTGTAAAATAATTGGAAAAGCTGTCCGATAAACAGCGGGACCGCAAACAGAAGGATTAATTTTAAAGGTTTTCCGTTGGTTAGATTTTTCATGAAAATTCTCCCTGTCAGTACAGATTGCCGGACTTTCTTGCTGTGGGAAAGCGACTGTGGTTACATTAGCATAGTATAATGATTTTGTAAATATGGAATGGAGAGGAACAGGATGAAAAAACGAAACAAACTTTTTGCACTGGTTTTCATACTGGTGCTGCTGCTTTCCGCTTGTGGCAGCAAGCCGGCAGGAGAGGGGCAGGAGCCTTCCTCCACGCAGGAGGAAACTGCGGGCGGCACAACAGGGGAAGAAACGCCTGCGCGGGACGATGCCGGACAGCGGGGAGCTGACGGTGGTCTTGATGTGGAAGCACTGCGAGAGCAGATGGGCTTTTATGTGGACGGCGGCGTGCTGTATGATGCCAATGGCAATGCTTTTGTGATGCGCGGCGTAAACCACGCGCATACGTGGTTTACGGACAAGTTGTTTGTGGCGCTCGACGCTATAGAGGATACGGGAAGCAACTGTGTGCGCATTGTACTGTCGAATGGAGAGCAGTGGAATGAAAACACGGCGGATACGGTGTCCGGCATTATCAAGGAGTGTAAGGACAGGAATTTGATTGCCATATTGGAAGTACATGATGCAACCGGCTACAATGAAAAAGAATCCCTGCTTGCGGCGGCACAGTATTTTGTGGATATGAAGGACGTGCTGATTGGCGAGGAGGCATATGTTATTATTAATATTGCAAACGAGTGGATGGGGAACAGTACGACACAGACGTGGAAGGAAGCCTATATGGAGGCAATTCCCATGCTTCGGGAGGCGGGGCTTGCCCATACCATACTGGTGGACAGCGCCGGATGGGGGCAGTATGGCAAGTGCATTGCAGAAGGCGGCAGGGAAGTATTTGAGGCGGACCCTCTGGCAAATGTGATGTTTGCAGTACATATGTACGGCACTGCAGGAGGAAGTCCTGAAAAAATCGAGACCAATTTAAAGTATGCCACGGATAACGGTTTTTGCGTCTGCGTGGGAGAGTTTGGCTATACGCACACGGACGGCGATGTGGACGAGGCGTTTTTGATGCAGTACTGCGTGGAAAACCAGATAGGCTATATTGCGTGGTCATGGAAGGGCAACAGCGGCGGCGTGGAATATCTGGATTTGGCTCTGGAGTGGGACGGCAGCGAGCTTTCCGCGGACTGGGGCGAGATTGTGATAAATGGCGCAAACGGCATCAGGGAGACTGCCCGAATCTGCAGTGTGTTTGAGGAGTAGGCAGAATGAGAAGACGGAATAAAAGAACAGGTGTAATGATATGCCTTCTGCCGGTATTTTGCTGCGCGCTGCTTTTTACGGCGTGCGGGGAGAAAAAAGGAGGCGGGGAAGGAACGGAGGAAAGCGTTTTTTCGGATGCTTCGGACAGTACGGGCGGAGGAGAAACGGCGGATTTGGAAGCGCTGCTGGCGGCATGTACTTATATTGATGCGGAAATGTATGAACGTGCCTGTGCGTTTCCCGAAGGGGATTTGTCCCGCATTGCGGCAGCCATGCAAAAGGCGGCGGCTGGGGAAAAGGTGACGATAGGAGTGATTGGCGGTTCTATCACACAGGGTTCTTTGGCAACGAATCAAAACAACTGTTATGCTTCGCTGCTGCAAAAATGGTGGGAGGATACCTTTCCTGATGCAGAAATAGAGTTTATCAATGCCGGTGTGGGCGGAACAAGCTCCTATCTGGGAGTGCACAGGGTGGAGACGGATTTGCTTGCTTATGAGCCGGATTTTGTTGTGGTGGAGTTTTCTGTCAATGACGGCAACAATATATTTTATAAAAAGAGCTACGACAATCTGGTACGCCGGATTCTAAAGGAGGAAAATGCACCTGCGGTTCTGCTTTTGTTTATGACAATGGAGGATGGCACGAGCGCGCAGGAAAACGATTCGCTGATTGGCTTTCGGTACGGGATTCCCATGATAAGCTATGGGAATGCGGTGCTTCCCGAAATTGAGGCGGGTGCTTTTACCTGGCGGGATATTTCTCCCGACAATATTCATCCAAACGACAGGGGACATGCCATCACAGGAGAACTACTCTCCGTATATCTCACAGACATTTATAACCGTCTCGATACGATAAAGGCGGAAACGGCACCCTTTGATGCGCCTGCCGTTACCAAGGAGGTTTATCTGGAAGCCGCTCTTTTAAACAGCGAAGCGGCTGTGCCAAAGGAGTGGGGCAGCTTTGCGGTGCAGGATATCAATGCAAGATTCCCCGGCAACTGGTATACGGAAACGGGGGAAAACGGGATTATTTTTTCCGTGGAGGCTGCCAATATCGGCATTATGTACCAGAAAATGACGAATGGAACCGGCGGGGAGTTTGAGGTGTATATTGACGGCGCGTATGCCATGACGCTTGACTCGGATTTTACCGGCGGCTGGGGTGACTACGGAGAGACCGTGGAGGTTTATGTCTCTGAAGAAAAAGCGGTACATACGGTAGAAATTCGAAAAAAGGAAGACACACCGGAGGCGGCTTTTGCAATTTTAGCGCTGCTGGTATCGTAAGGCAAATGTAATACAGCCGTCACTATTGCAGTAGTGGCGGCTGTTTTCCTATCTTCTTAAATAAAACCCTTCTTTAATTTATCCAGCGTAATCACATAAGGATGATTGTACACATACCGCACATAGTCTGCGCTGTTCTGCTCGTGAATATGGACGGTGTGCCATGTCAGAAACCAGCACCAGTCCACATGCTTTGCAGAAAGCAGTCCGGGCTCTGGAAGCGGTCCGTTTTCATGGTGGCAGACAGGCATTTGTTTATCGGTCTGTTTGAGAATCCAGTGGTACAATTCTTCATGTATTCCTTCGGTGTAGGCGTCGCCGCCGATACAGTCCACATAAGCGTCCCCCGGATACCAGCCCTCATGCATTTCGTGGGAGTAGCCCAGCACCCAGATTAAGTTGTTGAGACCATGCACGCGGGTGAAGCGTTCATACATCAGCCGCCACAGCTTTTTGAAAGCTTCTGCGCCGCCCTTTCCCCACCAGAACCATGCGCCGTCAAATTCGTGCAGTGGACGCCAGAGCACAGGGATATTGGCATCCCGCAGAACGGACAGCGCCCGGGCGGTTCTGTCCAGATTTTCTAAAAGCCCTTGATAAAGCGCGGTATCGGGAGTGAGCAGCTCTTCCATATCAACGCTTTTTTGGCTGGAGGGATAGCCGACGCCGCAGGGAGGAATTCCCCAGTGCCAGCAGATAGATACGATGCCGCCTTTGTCGTGCCAGATTTGCGCCCGTTCGTTGACGCCTTCAAAATCATTTTCGATATAATCAAGACCGAGAATAGCGGGAAGCTGCCCGCTGACTTCTTTTATATAAGTAAACTCTCTGCCGTTTGTTCTGTTTCGCGGACATTCCTGCTGTCCGGAAAGGATGCCCTTCCCCTTCAAGGAACAGAGGAACCGGTACAAGTTTACGGCGGACTCCTGTGCGTCCGAATTTGTGAGCATGTAACAATTTGTCGTCATAGGCTGTCTCCTTGTATATGCTTTTTTAGGCATTTGCAAAACTCCGATTTACCAGTCCCGAATTGCGCAGCTTGTATATTCTATAAGCAGACCCTTTCCAGCCGTCGGTATTTAGCTGCCGTATTTTGGCAGCTTATGTACCGCTACGGCAATCTCGGAGCGAAAGCGGGTCTGCGTTAGAATATACAAGCTGCACAATGACACTCGCATAGTCACTGCGTTTCGCAAATGCTAGTTTTTTTTCATCATAACATAACAGATAAAGAGAAGAAAGCTAATTTTAGCTAAAAAATATTTCCATTTACCTAAAAATACAAAGAAGAAAGTAAAAAGAACAATAAAAAGCAGAAAAAAACGCAAAAAAGCAAATGAATAAAATTTTTTGGGGATACAAAAGGAACAAAAGAAATAGGTTTTCATCATAAAAAATTGCACAAAAACCAAAAAGCAATATTAGCGAAAACAACAAAATGCATAAAATAGGTTGCGGTTTTTAGTGATATGTAGTAAAATTATTGCATAAATTAAAAGAACTTAAAAATACTTAAAGCAAGTTCCAGAGTTTATAGTGCGCAAGCAGAAAAAATAAAAACGCTCATCTTTTACGTAAAGAGGATATAGGACGTGAACAGGAGACTGGGTATGAAGACAGGCAGTAAGGGTTTGTGTATCGGCCTGACAGCGGTTATAGGGGCTGTCATGGTCGGTTGTTCTGCGGGTAAAGATACAGGGCAGTCAGGTGGAACCGGTTCCGATGTAGAGTTTGTACAGACGACGATAGGGATATATGAGGCGGAGGAAGCCGTGTTTTCCGGTAATGTGCGGGCAGCCGCCAGCCCTGACAAGGAAGGGTACTCCGGAACGGGATACATAGAAGGCTTTGAAGCGGATACGGACAGTTGCACCTTTACCATAAGCGTGCCGGAGGCGGGATTTTATGATTTGAATTTTGTCAGCGCCGGTATCGGCGGAGAAAAACACAATTATGTCAGTATAGACGGAGAGGCGGCGGGTACCGTATATGCGGAGGCGGGCAGCTTTACGGATTCGGAGCTGACGCGGGTGTATCTGGAAGCCGGCGAGCATGAAATATGTGTTTCTAAGTATTGGGGCTGGATATATCTTGACTGTTTGGAAGTACTTACTTCAAAACCGATAGACAGTAGCGTCTACGAGGTGAATGCAGGACTTTGCAATCCGAACGCTGCCGAGGAGACAAAAAGGCTGTACAGCTATCTGCTTGATATTTATGGAGAAAAGTTTTTGTCGGGGCAGTATTGCGATACGGGATTTAACGGCAAGGAATTTCAGGTGATAAAAACGGCGACGGGAAAAACGCCTGCGGTATTGGGGCTGGATTTCATGGAATACACGCCTTCCCGTGTGGAAAACGGGAGCAGCGGCATAGCGACGCAGCTCGCCATCAACTTTTGGGAGAATGGCGGAATCGTAACCTTCTGCTGGCACTGGAATGCACCTTCCAAGTACCTGACGGGACAATGGTACAGTGGTTTTTACAACGATTATACCAACATTGATTTGGCAAAAATCATGAGCGGGCAGGATGCGGAAGGCTATGAGCTGCTGATGAAGGATATAGACGCCATAGCAGAACAGCTTCTGATTTTACAGGAGGCAGAGGTGCCGGTTTTGTGGAGACCGCTGCACGAGGCAAGCGGCGGCTGGTTCTGGTGGGGGGCGAGCGGCCCGGAGGCATATAAGCAGCTTTACATATTGCTGTATGAACGGCTCACCAATGAATACGGGCTGGATAATCTTATCTGGGTCTGGAACGGGCAGGCCGCAGAGTGGTATCCGGGAGATGCATATGTGGATATTATCGGAGAGGATATCTATCCGGGGGAGCGGGTCTATAGCTCCCAGATTAATGCGTATGTGAATGCGGCGACAAATTACAGTACGGAAGCCAAAATGGTATATATGACGGAAAACGGCTGTCTGTTTGACCCCGAGCTTGCAAGGCGCGACGGTGCCATGTGGGGAATGTGGTGTACA
The DNA here is from genome assembly GCA_910578335.1 of uncultured Lachnospiraceae bacterium. GTDB lineage: Bacteria > Bacillota > Clostridia > Lachnospirales > Lachnospiraceae > Acetatifactor. Next base: position 76,147 of record CAJTPU010000008.1, read on the forward strand.
TGGAATGGTGAGTTCGTGGCGAAGAATACCGCCATATTTGCCCTGAGCGAGCAGTATACGGAGGAGTCCATGCTTATCAGGGTATATGAGGACGAGGGTGTTGTTACGCTGGAGGATTTACCGGATTTAAAAACATATGAAATCCGAAAGGATTTGAAATAATCGGACTAAAATAAGCGAAGAAAGAGGTATGGGTATGAAACCGAGGAAAACCGGCAAAAGAATCATGTCACTGGTGTTGACAGTTATCCTGATTCTGTCTCTGCTTCCTGAGGCAGCCATGGAAAGCCATGCAAAGACAGACCTTCTGATGGATGACTTTGACGAGATTATCAGTACATATAATATTGACGATTCGATTCCCTCATACAAGGATTATATGGAGCAGTATGGGAACGAGAACCGTCCGGACAGAACCATTGAGGTTTTGGCAGAAGAGTATGTGCGGTATGAGGAGAGCGACAAGGAAGCAGTTCCCACCGTATACGATGATTTTGAAGGTATGGCGGGCGGCAGCGTCCTGACCGGCGAGGATTCGCTGATTGAATTTGAGGTGGAGGTTCCGGAAAGCGGTCTCTACAACCTCTCCGTGGTGTATTATCCTGTGGAGGGCAAAAACTCTGATATCCAGAGGAGTGTGTTTGTTGACGGCGAGCTTCCTTTTGAGGAATTGTCCCTGCTCACCTTCCCGAGAGTCTGGACCAATTATGTGGAGGATTCCTACATAAACGAAAACGGCGTCAGGATTATGAACTGGGAAAAGGATAATCAGGGCAATGATGTAAAGCCGAAGACCATGGAAATTCCCGAGTGGCAGAGCAGATACCTCTACGACAGCAACGGCTATATCACGGAGCCGCTCGCCATCTATCTGGAAAAAGGCACCCATACGATTTCCATGCTTTCTTTAAAAGAGCCCATGCTGATTAACAGGCTGGTGCTTAACACGGAAGGCACGATTGCTCCCTATGCGGAAGTAAAGGCAGCCTGGGATGCGGCGGGTGCGGCAAATACGTCGGGGACGGTTATTATGCTGGAAGGCGAGTATGCAACCAAGACTTCCTCCCAGATGCTTTATCCCCAGCAGGACCAGTCTTCTCCGTCCGTTTCTCCCTCCAGCGCCAAGGAGCTGTTAAACAATTCCATCGGCGGCAATTCATGGAGGCTTGTGGGACAGTGGATTGAGTGGAGCTTTGAAGTGCACGAAGCGGGCTATTACAACATTGCCCTTTACGATAAACAGAATTTCTCGCGAGGCATTCATGTTTCAAGGCGTATTACCATAGACGGGAAGGTGCCTTTTGAAGAAATGTCCGACTATGCATTTTCCTACGGGCAGAGCTGGCGTGAGGATGTGCTTGCGGACGAAAACGGCGATGCTTATATGTTTTATCTGGAAGCCGGAACACATACGCTGCGCATGGAGGCAGTGCTCGGTGAATTTTCCGAAATCGTAGGTCTGGTAGAGGAGTCCGTGCAGCAGCTCAACGGTATCTACAGACAGGTCATTAAGGTGACCGGTGTAAAGCCGGATACTTATCGTGACTATCAGCTTGCGGCGGTACTGCCGAATTTGCATGACGAGCTTGTGGAGGCAAGGGATACGCTGAACGAAGCGCTTGCGCTGTTAGAGGTGGTTGCGGGCAGAAACACGGATAAGAAGACGGTACTCCTTACCATGCGCGACCAGTTAAACGATTTGATTAAGGATGAGGAATACTTTGTCCGTACCATCGGCTCCTACAAGGTAAATGTCAGGGCGCTCGGTACATGGATTACGCAGGTTATCAGCCAGCCTCTGCAGGTGGATAGAATTTATGTTTACTCACCGGGGGAGAAGATTAAATACAACAAAACCGGCTTCTTTGCAAGCGCCGGCTATGAAATTAAGAGATTGTACTATTCCTTCGTCATTGATTACAACAATATCGGCAGCGTTACGGAGGATTCCAAGGGCGGCGGCGAATCCATTACCCTGTGGATTGGCTCCGGGCGTGACCAGGCAAATGTAATCAAAGCGCTGATTGATGAGAATTTTACCAGCCAGACAGGCATTGGCGTCAATGTACAGCTTGTCGACATGACGACCTTGTTAAAGGCGACGCTGGTGGGAGAAGGCCCCGATGTGGCGATTCAGGTGGCGAACACCAATGGTATTGCCGGAGCGGTTCTCAATACAGGTAATGACACGCCGGTTAATTACGGTATCCGAAATGCGGTGCTTGACTTGAATCAGTTCCCGGATATCGACGAGGTGCTTTCAAGATTTCCGGATGCGGCGACGCTGCAGTTTTCTTATGACGGCGCTGTCTACGGGCTGCCGGAGACGCTGACTTATCCCGTTATGTTCTACCGGAAGGATATTCTGGCGGAAATCGGGCTGGAGGTTCCTACCACATGGGACGAGGTAAAGGTGGCGATGACGGTGCTTGCCAAGAACCAGATGGAATTCGGCATGCTGCCCACCGAGCAGATATTTGCTTCCATGCTGTATCAGAACGGCGGTGCTTATTATACGGAGGATGCAAAGGCATCGGCATTGGATTCCGATGTTGCGGTCGGCGTATTCAAGGAGTTCTGTGAATATTATACGGATTACAAGCTGGATAAGGAAACCAGCGTGGAGGAACGCTTCAGGACGGGTGAATGTCCGATTATCATAGCAGATTACACGACGTACAACAATTTTGCGGTATCCGCGCCGGATATTGCCGGACTTTGGAGCTTTACGCAGATACCCGGAACCGTAAAAGAGGACGGTACGGTGGACCACTCTGTAGCGAGCACCGGTCTTGCCAGCATGATTATGGCTGACACAGAGCATCCGGATGCGAGCTGGGAATTTGTGAAGTGGTGGACCAGCGAGGAAACCCAGACCCAGTACGGGCGTGAGATGGAAGGTCTGATGGGTTCTGCGGCGAGAGTGCCGACGGCAAATTACAATGCCTTTCTGAATATGCCGTGGCCGGTGGATGACTTTGCAGCATTGAAGAATTCTATGGAATGGGTAGAGGGAATCCCGCAGGTACCCGGCGGTTACTATTCATGGCGTAATGTGTATAATGCTTTCTATACGGTGGTGACGGAGACGGATACGGCACTGCCGAGAGAAGAGCTGATGGATAAGGTAATATACATCAATGCGGAAATAAACTACAAGCGTGAAGAGCTTGAACTGGATGTAGAAGACGGAAAGTAGGAGGAGGAAAAGATGGCTGGAAACGGAGAAATTTCCGAAGTAAAAGTATCACAGGAAGCGCTTGACATAGCTAAAAAGCAGGCGACCTTAGGATACCGGATAAAGCGGAACAAAGCCTGCTACATGATGCTGGCGCCTTACTTTATATTGTTTTTCCTCTTTACGGTTATTCCGGTAATCTTGAGCGTATGTTTCAGTTTTACCTACTATAATATGTTGGAAATGCCGGAGTTTATAGGCTGGAAAAACTATATTAAGTTGTTCCTGGAAGATGACATTTTTATGAAGGCACTGAAAAATACTATGATTCTGGCAGTAGTCACAGGACCGGTCAGTTATTTCCTATGTCTGCTGTTTGCATGGATTATCAACGAGTTTAAGGGCTGGGTAAGGGCGTTTTTAACCTTGATATTCTATGCGCCCAGTATCTGCGGTAACGCTTATGTGGTTTGGACGCTGATTCTTTCCGGTGACCGCTACGGTTACTTAAACGGTTTTTTGATGGACCTTGGTATATTGGATAATGCTATTATCTGGATGAAGACGGAAAAGTACGTGCTTCCCTTCCTGATAGTCGTACAGCTCTGGCTGAGCCTTGGAACCGGCTTCTTGTCCTTTATTGCAGGTCTGCAGACGGTAGACAAATCTTTGTACGAGGCGGCGGCGTTAGACGGCGTAAAAAACCGCTGGCAGGAGCTTTGGTATGTGACGCTTCCCGCGATGAAGCCCCAGCTTATGTTTGGTGCGGTTATGCAGATTACGCAGGCGTTTGCGATTTCGGATGTATCCATACAGCTCGCAGGCAACCCTTCCGTCAACTATGCCGGCGCGACGGTGGTTACCCACTTGTTAGACTACGGTACCGTCCGCTTTGAGATGGGATACGCTTCGGCGATTGCAACGGTGCTGTTCCTCCTGATGGTGGGCAGTAACCTCTTAGTACAAAAACTGTTAAGGAGGGTAGGAGAATAATGAGCAGACAAAAAAATTATTTGAAGCCCTACAAAAAGCGCCGTTTTTTTAAACCAAAAGAGAAAAAACTGAACCGTTCCATGGCGGGTAACACGCTTTTGTTTGTGATTATGGCTATCTGCGGTGTGGCGATGATAATGCCGCTTGTCATGGTTATCAACAACTGCTTAAAGCCTCTGGATGAATTGTACCAGTTCCCGCCCAAGATTTTTGTACGAAATCCTACTTTGGAAAACTTCTCGGATTTGTTCACCATTATGAACGATTCGTGGGTGCCTTTTTCCAGATACATATTAAATACGATTATCATTACCGGCGGTGGTATGGTGGGGCATGTTATCATTGCTTCCCTTGCCGCATATCCGCTGGCAAAGCATAATTTCCCCGGCAAAGGGATTCTCTTCCAGATGGTAGTGCTTTCCATGATGTTCCACTGGACGGTTACCCAGACACCGCAGTACATGATGATTTCGTGGCTGCATATCAATAACAGCTACTGGGCGCTGATTTTGCCGGCATGTTCCTTTGGTATGGGTCTTTACCTGATGAAACAGTTTATGGAGCAGCTTCCGGATTCCCTGATGGAGTCGGCGAGACTGGACGGTGCAAGCGAGTGGTGTATTTTCTGGAAGATTGTAATGCCTAACGTAAAACCGGCATGGCTGACACTGGCTATTTTCCAGTTCCAGCAGATGTGGAGCAACACAGGAAGCACCTTCTTACGGGACGAAGCATTGAAGCCCCTGCAGTACTCCCTGCAGCAGATTTCGGCAGGCGGTATGGCGAGAGCAGGCGCGGCGGCAGCAGTAACCTTTATTATCGCGGCAGTGCCGATTACCTTCTTCCTGATTTGCCAGAGAAATATTTTGGAAACCATGACTTCATCCGGTATGAAAGATTAATAGGAGGGAACGGAAATGAAAAGATTTGTAAGGCTACGAAAAATCATATCCCTCTGCCTTGCAGCGTTTGTACTGGCGCTGGCGGCGGGAGAGAGCGCATATGCCTCCGAGCTTCCGTATGATACCTATAATTATGACTATCGGGAGTACATTCATTTTACACCGGCGGCGTACGTGCCGTCGGGAACCGTAAAAGGAACGGATTTGACATGGAACGGAGAGCCGATTGGCAGATTTGTGACGCCGCAGGATTTGTGTAAGGATGCGGACGGTTCCATTTATATAGCGGATACGGGCAACAACCGTATCGTCATACTGGACCGCAGTATGACAAAGGTATTGAACGTGATTACCACCTTTGACAACAACGGCACGGAGGACAGCTTCAAGCAGCCTTATGGCGTGGCTGTCTCGGAAAAGAACCTGATTTATGTGGCGGATTCCCAGAACAATCGTGTCGTGGTGCTTTCTCAGGACGGCAAGGTGGTGCAGATTGTGGAAAATCCCCAGTCCGAGAGTTTGGAGGAGGGATATGTATTTGTACCTCTCAAAGTGGTTGTGGATTATGCGGACAGAATTTACGTGATTGCACAGAATATGTTCGAAGGTATCATGGTCTTTGAGAGCAACGGAACCTTTTCCAGTTTCTTTGGTACGATTGAAGTAGAAATCAGTCTTTGGGAAAAGTTCTGGAAGCGTCTGGCGAGCAAAGAAGAGCGTGCGAAGCAGGCACTCTTTATCCCGACAGAATTTACCGGTATTGATATTGACCCCGACGGTTTTGTGTACGCGTCCAATATCGACCCGAAGGGTATACAGGGTGTGCGGCGTTTAAATCCCCGCGGTGAGGATGTTATTAAGAAGGGGGAGAATAAAAACGTAGGCGGAGACCTTTGGATAAACGGTACGACAGAGTATGCGGGACCTTCCCAGTTTACGGATGTGGTGTACCGCGGCAATGGTATCTACTCCTGCCTTGACAGGAAGAGAGGGCGTATCTTCACTTACGACCACGAAGGAAATCTGCTCTATGTCTTTGGCGGTCTGGGTACGCAGACGGGTACCTTCTCCATGCCGGTGGCAGTGGAGGATATCGGCGGCATGCTGGTAGTGTTGGATGCCACGCGGGGCGAAATCATCTTCTTTAGTGAGACAGAGTACGGAAGGCTGATTAACGAGGCGGTGTCCCTTCGGTATGACGGTGACGAGGCTGAGGCAGTGGCGCTCTGGCAGAGGGTACTGGAGCTCGATGAAAACAACGAGCTTGCCAACACCGGTATCGGCAAGGCATACCTGACGGCGGGCGATTATGTGCAGGCGATGAAGTACCTGAAGCTGGGCATGAGCCGCGACCACTATTCCGTTGCATACAGACGATACCGTAACGCTATGCTGACGCAGAATGCAAGTTATTTCCTGACAGGGATTCTGCTTCTGATAGTGGTGGTTACGGTTGTAAAGAAAGTAAGAAAGAAAAAGAAAGGGGGAGCCTTAGATGCGTAAATATTTTTCAAAGGAAAAATGGCAATACATGCTGTATACGATTTCTCATCCGATGGACGGTTATTACTGGATACGGCATGCAGAAAGAGGAAGCGTTCCCCTTGCAATTTTACTGGTTGTGATATTTTCCTGTTGCTTCACGGCGAACCGGCTTTTGGCGAGCTTTGTGGTAAATGATTTGGACCCAAGAACGGTGGACAGTTTGTATGAGCTTTTGGGTGTGCTTGCTTTTTATCTGCTTTTGTGTGTCAGCAACTGGTCCATCACCTGTCTGATGAACGGCGAGGGCAGGATGAAGGACATTGCCGTAGCCGTCGGGTACGGTACGGTGCCAATCAGCTTTGTACTTGTCCTTGCAACCATTGTCAGTCAGTTTATTGCAGATGACGAACAGGCATTTTATACTTTGCTTCTGGTGGTTGGAATTGCTTACGGTGTGATTATGATTCTGGTTGGCATTATGCAGGTACATAACTACACGCTGGGCAAGACCCTGCTGACTTTGTTTTTGACGGTACTCGCCATGCTAATCATCATCTTCTTATTGCTGCTTTTGAGCAATCTTTTGGGTATGGTGGTGAACTTCTTTAGGAGCGTGTACACGGAACTTATATTTAGGACGTAGGAGGCAGGATGATGAAATCTTCTAAGGAAAAGAAAACGAAACAGCCTATGAGCCTAACCAGAAAGGTGGTGCTCAGCCTTTTAGGCATTGCTGCCGTAATCGTAGTCACATATCTGGCTTATTATTTTATTCATTATATGTGGTATGACGGATATAAAAAATATCTCACTGCCTACGATTATGAAGAGGGTGGCGCGTTTACACCCATGCAGGAAGCGAAGAGCGATGTGCAGGGCTATGAGCTGGTATGTGAGAATGAATTTCTGAAGCTGTACACGGACACAAAGACGGCGAATATAGCTGTGTATGACAAGCGGGACGGCTCCATCACTTACTCCAATCCACTAAATCCGGAGGAGGATAGTCTGGCGAACGCTGCCAATATCAACTACTTAAAGTCCCAGCTTATTGTGCAGTATTACAATGCGGATGTGCGTTCCGCCAACTATGACAGCTACAGCCAGTCGGTTGCCAAGGGACAGTTTTCGGTAGAGGGACTTGCAAATGGCATCCGCTATATCTACCAAATCGGAGACTTGGCAGGCGCTTATGCGGAAGTTGCTTTGGAATACCGTCTGGAAAAGGATAAGCTGCTGGTTTCCGTTCCCACAAACCGTATTGTCGAGCACGGCGAATGCTTTGTTTACCGGATTCAGATGCTGCGCTATATGGGCGCCGGACATAACACGGAAGAGGGGTACATGGTGGTGCCGAACGGTTCCGGTTCCTTGATTTATTTTAACAACGGGAAAACTTCCGCGGACAATTATACGCAGTATATTTACGACATCGACCCGATGGTATCAACCTACACCACACTCGAAAATGTCAGCAGCGCGAAGCTGCCGGTATTCGGTATCTGCAGACCGGACAGGAGTATGCTTGTCACGGTGGAGGACGGTGCGACGACTGCGTTGATTACGGCGAGTGTTTCCGGCAGCCTTAACGATTATAATTATGTATACCCGACCTTTATCCTGCGCAACATTGACAATCTCCGTATGTTTGGAAATTCCACGACGGACGTATTTGTAATGGAGCCGGAGCTGTATGATATAAATTTGGAGGTGAGCTATGCATTCCCGGGAGAAAATTATCAGGGATATGCGGGACTTGCCAATTATTACAGGGAACGCCTGATTGCAGAGGGTGTGCTGACTCCGGATAAGACCGGCGGAGATATTCCTTTTTACTATGACGTGATTACGGGCGTAAAAGAGACGGCGCATTTTCTGGGAACCCAGTATCTGCATACCTTCTCCATGACGAATTTTAATCAGGCGAGGGAGATGGCAGAGACGCTTTCACAGGACGGCATTACCAATCAGGTAATGAATCTGCAGGGCTGGTTTAACGGCGGTTATTATCACGACGCACCGCACGATATCAAAGTGCCGATGAAGTTAGGCGGCAGGTCAGGGCTGGAAAAATTAGAGGATGCCATGACAGCCATGGGCGGCAGGCTCTATGTGGATGTGGCGTTCCAGCAGGTGACGTTTGCAGATGAGCATTTTAATTACAATGCGGAAGGCTCCCGCTACTATGGCGCAGGTTACGTGGCGGCATTCGGGCAGGTCAATCCGACAACGCTGCGCAATACATCAGGACTTGATTATTTTGAGACAAGGTACGATTTGCTTTCACCCAAGTTTCTGCCAAGATATGTGAGCAAGTTTGTAAAGAAGATTAGAAAATATGATGTGGGCGGCATTTCCCTCAGGGATTTGGGCAACGTGCTTACCTCCGACAAAAAGCGAACGGAAATCATCGACAGGGAGGCGGCATTAGACATCGTGGAGGGACAGCTTGCACTGTTGAAGGATACCGGTAAGCGCCTGATGATGAATGCGGCAAATGCTTACAGCTTTGCTTACAGCACGGACATCATTAATGTACCGATTACGAACAACACCTACGCCATTGTAGATGAAAGCATTCCTTTTTATGAGATGGTTATCCACGGATGCATCTCCTATTCCACAGAGCTTTTGAATTATGAGGACGAGGAGGATATGACCGGTGTTATCCTGCAGATGATTGAGGCAGGTGCAGCTCCCCACTATGTATTTACATGGAAGAATTCCAGCGAGATGAAGGACACCGGATTAAACCGCTACTATGCGACTACCTTTACTGTGTGGAAGGGAGAAGCGGTGGAAATTTATAACCGTGTGAATGATGCATTGAAGTATGTTTCCGGCGCCATGATGGTGAACCATGAAATCCTGGATGGCGGGGTGCGGAAAGTCACCTACGACAACGGCGTGAGCATTTACATTAATTATGGCAGTGAGACACAGAAGGTGGACGGCATGGAGATACCTGCCATGTCCTACAGAATGGAGGGGATTTAAATGAAAAAAAAGAAAAAACTCACTCTTCTCCAAAAACGAAGCCTGACAGGATATCTGTTCGTGCTTCCATGGGTAGTCGGCTTTCTGGTGTTTTATGTGAGAAGTCTTGTCATGACGGGGCAGTTTGCATTTTCCAGTATGACGATTGACGCATTAAAAGGCGGTTATACCTTGGATTTTGCAGGACTGGAGAATTTCCGGTATGCCTTTACGGTGCACCCGACCTTTAAGCAGGAGCTGACAAAATCCGTTATGAACATGCTGATTGATGTACCGCTGATTACCTTCTTCAGTTTGTTTATGGCAATGCTGCTCAACAAAAAATTTCCGGGCAGGTCAGTTGTGAGGGCAATCTTTTTCCTGCCGATTATCCTAAGCTCCGGCGCTATCTCGGAAGCGATGAATTTGAGTATGCAGATGATGAACGGCGGTGTTGCCACACAGGCAGCGGAAACGGCGGCGACAGCAGGCACTGCGCTTGCATTTGATGTGGATTATCTGGTCAGCATGTTTATGAATCTGGGACTGCCGGCATCGATACTTGACTATATCGTAGAGGCGGTGGCTCGTATCAATGACATTATTTCGGCGAGCGGTGTGCAGATTATTATCTTTATTGCAGCGCTGCAGTCCATTCCGGGTTCTATGTACGAAGTGGCAAAGATTGAAGGCGCGACGGGCTATGAAACCTTTTGGAAGGTGACGTTCCCCATGGTAATGCCCCATATTATCACCAACGTGGTTTACACCATTGTGGACAGCTTTACGGAATCTACGGTGGTTGACCTTGCCTATGACGTGGCGTTTACACAGTACAATTACGGGCTAAGCTCCGTATTCAGTCTGGTTTCTACAATCATTACCTGTGTGATACTGGTTGCCATATGCGGATTCATACAGAAGCGGACATTCTACTATAATTAGGGAAAGGAGGAGAGTAAAATGCAGAAAGCAGTTGCTAAGACAAATTATATGCAGAGAATAAAAGCAGCGGCGGCGAATGTGGATTCGCGTAAAAAATTGTTAAACGACGTGAAGGGCTTCGCGCTGGCGCTGTTGAAGATTGCCGTTTTGGTAGGCGTAGGCTATGTGATTCTTTCTCCGGTTATCGGCATTATCGTAAATTCCTTCTCCTCAAACAGTGACGCCATAGACCCTATGGTGTTCCTGTTCCCGAAGAATCCGACTCTGGAGAGGTATTCGCTGGCGGCGCTCAGGCTGGACTATCTGCCTACGATGGCGCGGGATATCGTTTATACGCTGACACTTACCCTGTTACAGCTTTTAATTTGTTCCATGGTAGGGTACGGGTTTGCCAGATTTGATTTTCCGTTAAAGAAGCTGATGTTTGGCTGTGTGGTGGTTATGATTGTCATTCCTTCCCACACCATTATGCTTCCTTTGTACATGACATTCAGGGAGTTTGACCCGCTGGGGCTGGCAAGCCTGTTTACAGGCGCGCCTATCAACCTGATGGGAACAACCATACCCATGTACATTATGACGCTGCTTGGGTGCGGCGTCAGGTCCGGACTTTACATTTATATCTTTAACCAGTTTTTCCGCGGGCTTCCCAAAGAAATTGAGGAGGCGGCTTTAGTGGACGGCTGCGGCGTGTGGTATACCTATTTTAAAATTATGCTGCGCAATGCAATGCCCTCTGTCATCACGGTAGCAGTATTTTCTATCGTGTGGCAGTTTAATGATACTTTTTATGCAAAGTTATTTCTGATTAGTGAAAATGTCGTAATTAGCAAGAAGATTGCATCCTTGCAGGGAGTGATTGCCAATCAGGATAAAATCCTGAATGTCACCGTGCAGGAGCTGTATTTGGATGCCGGTATTATACTTGTATTGCTGCCGGTGGTGCTGATTTATCTTTTACTACAGAGATACTTTATAGAGGGTGTGGAGAGAAGTGGTATTGTAGGATAAAAAGCCTCTCTACAGAACCCATCAACTTTTAAACAAGAAAAGGAGGATTGAAAAAGTTGAAAAGGCAAAAATTTTTAGCCTGCCTTATGGCAGGAGCCATGGTGCTTTCCATGGCAGCATGCGGCGACAAGCCTGCTGAGAACAATCCGACGGACACCAGTACAACACCTTCCACGGAAGAAAGTACGCCGGCACCGGATGTGACAGCACCGAAAGACGAAGCTGCAAGCATCGACTTCGAGGACGGCAATATGGCGTTCGTGGCAGCTTACACACAGCCGGCAGATGCCGCTGAGGTGGAGTTTTCCATTGTGGATTTCAATGGAAGCAAGGCACTGCAGGTGAAGAACCTGACAGGAAAGGTACCTTATGTTGCAATTGATGCAACTGCTCTTTTAGGAGCAGATGTAGCAAAGGTGGCAACCGTAGAGATGACTCTTGGTACTTCCTTTGACAACGGCGCTTTCAGTGCTGTTTCCGGTAAGCTGATTGCATGGAGCGGTGAAGACTTAAAGGAAACCACCGATGACTGGTCAGTTTATCTTGCAACCAAGAACCCTGCCAAGGTAGTGGCAACGTTAGCGGAAGGCGAGGAGTTTATCCCGGATGCAGGCAACCTTCTGATGGTACAGTTAAAGACCGATAACGGTGTGACTGAGGGCAACGGCAACGCAACCCTTTACATCGACAATATCCGTTTCCTTGACGCTTCCGGCAATCTGCTGACAGCAGACACCTCTGTAGCGTTTATAGGACCGGAGAAGTTTGCAGGCAGCGGTGTGGATGTATCCAACCTGATGACCGTAAACGGTGCAGTGAACTTTGAAGGTTTTGCAACCTCCGGAGACGGCTGGGCACAGAACGGTTTTGCAATGCCGCAGGAAATCATCGATGCACTGGTTCCCGGTTCCGTAGTGGAAATTGAATTTACCAGTGAAAACGGCGATATGTGGCTTGTTATGAATGAAGCAGCAGTAGGCTGGTCCAGAGTAGCGGACAATGGCGGCGCGTACATCAACAATTCCCATAACATAGCGCAGATAACCTATGAGCAGATTGCAGCAGTATGCGGCGATGATGTTTCTACATGGGGTTCCACCATGCAGTGCGAAGCTTCCGGCGCATGGGAAGTATTCAGCGTAAAGGTTGGTAAGGCGGCTCCGGTATATACTTTGAATGAAGCAACTGCTGTAGAGTTTGCAGGCGCTTCCTGCTCCGGCGATGCGTGGGCACAGGCAGGTGCAGCAATGCCGCAGGAAATCCTTGATGCACTGGTTCCGGGG
>CAJTPU010000008.1:89017-141267 GCA_910578335.1 uncultured Lachnospiraceae bacterium
GGCAGCAATGCCGCAGGAAATCCTTGATGCACTGGTTCCGGGCGCAGTTGTAAATATTGCTTATACCAGCGAAAGCGGAGACTTGTGGGTAGTTATGAATGGCGCGGCAGTAGGCTGGTCCAGAGTAGCGGACGGCGGACAGTCAGCACGCTTAAACGGCGTATGTCAGGTAACTTATGAGCAGATTGCAGCAATCTGCGGTGATGATGTATCCACTTGGGGAGCTGAAATGCAGTGTGAATCTGACACGGCATGGGAAGTATTCAGCGTATCCGTAGGACAGTCACCCGTAGAATAAGGTTTATGAGAAGGAGGAAAATAAATAGATGAAAGTTAAAAAGCTTTTAGCGCTTGGACTTGCAGCAGCCATGATGTTGTCTGTAGCAGCCTGCGGCGGCAAGGACAATAAAGACGGCAACGGCGACAACAATGGCGGTAACAACGGCGGTAACGTAGGAGACAACGCTGATTTGGCGGGCACAGGCGACGGCAACATCAACATTGGTACATGGTGGCTGCAGTACTACGACAGCAAGCAGGCTATCGAGGATTCACCGGACTGGCAGAATGCACAGCCGGCAGAGGGTGATGATGAGAAGAGGGCGAGGGAGAAGGAAATCAACCTTGACGTTGCAGAAAGAAAATTTGCCAATGTAAAGAAGATTGAGGAGAAATACGGCGTTACCTTTTCATGGGATAACCTGACCTATGAAGGCGTAGAGACCTCTATCAATACCTCTATTCTGGCAGGTAATCCCGACTGTGAAATCTATCTGGTAGAGGCTGGTATGGCTGTTCCGGCACAGACGAACGGGCTTGCTGTTGACTTAAAGACCATTCTGCCTGCAGATGACGATTTGTTTACCGACCAGATGAACATGGGCTATCTTGACCTTGGCGACGGCAAGGCTTGTATCCTGTATCAGAAGACCGCACAGAGTAACGTAGAAGCAACCTATCCTTTGGGCTTCAATATGCAGCTTCTGGAAGAATACAATCTGGAAGACCCCAGAGAGCTTTACAAGAGGGGCGAGTGGACATGGGAGAAGTTCATCGAGTACTGCCAGGTGCTGACACAGGACACTGACGGCGACGGACAGATTGACCAGTACGGCTACTGCGGTTATGAAAATGAGACCATGGAGCAGCTTATGATGAGTAACGGCGCAAGCATTGCAACCGGTACAACAGAAACTCTTTCTTCCGCAGCAACGGGCGAAGCACTGCAGATGATGTACGATATGTACAACACCTACAACATTGCTTATCCTTATGATTTTGAAGGCACACCTTCCGACAGCATGAGAATCCAGTACAGAGAGGGCAATATCGGTTTCTGGCCCATCGCAGTGTGGATTGCAAATGCAGGCGGTGACTATGGTCCGGAAAATAAGCTTGGATTTGACACCGCATATGTGCGCTGGCCTGTAGGTCCTTCCGGCAATCAGGAGACCAACCCTGGCAAGAACGCAGTATCAGGCGTTACTTACTTTATCATTGCAGCAGGATGTAAGAATCCCGTGACCGCATACCATGTACTGTATGACTTCTTTAACTGGTATGAGGGCGATACCTCTATTCGTGACAGCAAGGAAGTTATGAACTGGTGGTATCAGGAAAATGCAAGAACCGAAGAATTGCAGAACCAGAACTTTGATTGTATGTTTGACTGCGGTTCTATCGTTGAGACCGACTTCTGGTTAAGCCTTGGTGTTGACTATGGAACAGACGCAGGTAACGGACTGCAGCTTATCATCAAGGGTGAAATGACACCTGCACAGTTCCAGGAGAGCTTCAAGCAGCAGGTACAGGACGGTCTGGACACATACTTTAAGTAATTTCTTGTTGACTTTTTAGTGAAAGGCTTTATGATTAAAATATGTACTGAAGCGGGGCGGCGTGCCGCCCCGTTTTCAGAATAACGGAGGAATTTATGAGCGATATCAAAATGATTGCCCCTGCCGTTCCGAATGTTCCCTGGCAGGAGCGTCCGGAGGGCTTAAAAGGTGCTCCCGTATGGCGGTACACAGAAAATCCCATTATCGGACGCAATCCCGTGGAGGGAGTAGCCAGAATTTTTAACAGTGCGGTAATGCCTTACGGCGATGCCTTTATCGGTGTGTTCCGCGGTGAGCAGACCAACGGTATTCCTTATATTTATCTGGGAAGAAGTAAGGATGCTATTCACTGGGACTTTGACAAGGACAAGATTCCCTTCGTGGATGAGGAAGGCAACCCCTTTATGCCGATTTATGCATATGACCCCAGACTGGTAAAGGTGGAGGATACCTACTATATTATTTGGTGTCAGGATTTTTACGGCGCTGCTATCGGCATGGCAAAGACGACGGATTTCAAGACCTTTGTCAGGATAGAAAATCCGTTCCTGCCCTTTAACCGCAATGCGGTGCTGTTCCCCAGAAAAATCAACGGCAATTTCTGCATGTTGAGCAGACCTTCTGACAGCGGACATACGCCTTTCGGCGATATCTTCATCAGTGAGAGCCCTGACCTTGTATACTGGGGCAAGCACAGACATGTGATGGGAAAAGGAAATGAGTGGTGGGAGTCCTTAAAGATTGGCGGAGGCGCTGCTCCTATCGAGACGAGTGAAGGCTGGCTTTTATTCTACCACGGTGTAAGCGGCACCTGCAATGGTTACGTATACAGTATTGGCGGCGCGATTTTGGATTTGGATAATCCGTCTATTGTAAAATACCGCTGCGAAACCTTCCTGCTGACGCCGGAAGAGTGGTATGAGGAGAGAGGCTTCGTGCCCAATGTAACGTTCCCTTGTGCAACCATTCATGACCCTGAGTCCGGGAAGATTGCAATCTACTATGGTGCTGCAGACAGCTACGTAGGTCTTGCATTTACCAAGTTTGACGAGATTGTAGCGTATATCAAGGAGCACAGTGTGGTGAGAGGCGACGATACTGAAATCGGCAGAAGATAAAAACGTTTTGGATTGTATTGTCTTAGGATATGTGGGAGATGGAAAACTGTCTCCCACAATCTGTATACGCCTTTTGATATTTGCGCATGGCAGCGTTGTCGTTCGGAAATATCAGTAGGACATCATGTGGGGAGAGATACAATGGCAAAGATGAAGAAAAGTGTGAAGATGGCGGATATTGCCGAGAGACTGCAGGTCAGCACGGTTACGGTATCCAAAGCGCTCTCGGGGCAGAAGGGTGTCAGCGAGGAGATGCGGGAGAAGATTCAGCGGCTTGCAGAGGAGCTGGGGTATAAGGCGCCTACCGTAGTAAAGGAGAAGCGGCTGAAAAAGAGCTACAACATCGGTGTACTGATATCCGACCGGTATCTGGCAAACTTTGATTCCTTTTACTGGAAGCTGTATCAGGAGGTGGCGGACCAGGCAATTCAGAACGAGTGCTTCACCTTATTTGAAATCATCAGTGAGGAAATGGAAGAAAACCGGTATATGCTGAGGCTTTTGGAGGAGAGGAAGGTGGACGGGCTGATTGTAATTGGAAAGCCCGGCTACGCGTATGCAGATTATCTTCGAAAAAACGCAGGTATGCCGCTTGTATTTCTGGACTTTTACGAGACGGATGCGAGTGTTGACTGCTTTATATCCGACGGCTTTTACGGCACCTATGTGCTTACCAATTACCTGATAGAGCGAGGGCACAAGGAGATTGCGTATGTGGGGACTCTTTTTGCGACGGAGAGCATTACGGACCGGTATCTGGGCTACTTAAAGTCCCTTATGGAGCATGGTATTACACCGAATCAGGAATATCTGATAAAGGACAGGGATATTAAGAGCGGGCTGCGTGATAATTACGGCAATTTTGCCTTTCCGGAGAAAATGCCCACGGCTTTTGTGTGCAACTGTGATTTTATTGCAAGCCTCCTTATCAAAGCGCTGGAAGAGAAAGGGCTGCGGGTGCCGGAGGATATTTCGGTAGTGGGCTATGACAACTACTTATATCCGGGGCTGTGCGACGTGGATATTACCACGTATGAGGTAGATATCCGGGAGATGGCAAAAGGAGCGATAGAAACACTCTTAAAAAAGCTGGACGGGGAAAATTATAAAAAAGGAATTCATATTGTGGAGGGCCACCTTGTAGAAAAACAGAGCGTGGCAGAAAGGAAGAATGTATGAGTATAGCAACAGAAATGCGGCAGCATTTGACAAAGGATATCATTCCTTTTTGGCAGAAGCTGCGGGATGAAGTTTACGGAGGCTTTTACGGGTATATGGGAGCAGAGCTTGCCGTAGATGAAAAGGCGGTAAAGGGATGTATCTTAAACAGCCGGATTTTATGGTTTTTTTCCAATGCGGTGTTGACACTCAAGGATGAAACACTGCTTTCCGATGCGGCACATGCGTACCGCTTTATGAAGGAGCATTGTCTGGATAAGGAGTATGGTGGCGTATTCTGGTCCGTGCGCTATGACGGTGAGCCGGAGGATGTCACGAAGCATATTTACAATCAGGCATTTGCTGTTTATGCGCTGTCTGCCTATTATGCGGCGTCAAAGGATGTGGAAGCCCTGAAAACGGCATTTTCCCTGTTTTCCCTGATAGAGGAGAAGGGCTTTGACGAGGGCGGCTACAAGGAAGCGCTGGACCGCACCTTTGCGCCCGCTGCGAATGATAAGCTTTCGGAAAACGGTGTGATGGCGGACCGTACCATGAATACCCTGCTTCATGTGTTTGAGGCATATACGGAGTTGTATCGGGTGTCGGGGGAGGAAGAGGCATTTGCAGAGCTTCGGGAGAATGTCAGAGTAAAATTAATGTGGATACTGGAAACCTTCCGCACGAAGGTATACAATCCGGCGCGCCACAGGCAGGAAGTATTTTTTGACGATGAGATGAACAGCCTGATTGACTTACATTCTTACGGGCATGATATTGAGACGGCATGGCTTTTGGACAGGGGGCTTTTGGTGCTTGGTGATGAGGCATATGCGGCAGAGTGGGCGCCGGTGATTGCGGATTTGACGGCTGAGGTATACCGTGCGGCTTACTACAACGATTCTCTCTCTAATGAATGTGAGAAGGGCGTGGTGGACAAAAAGAGAGTCTGGTGGGTGCAGGCGGAAGGCGTAGTCGGCTTCTACAACCAATATGAGAAGACGCCGGAGCATACGGAATATCTGGAGGCGGCAGAGCATATCTGGGGCTTTATCAAGGCGCATGTCATAGATAAAAGAGAAGGCTCCGAATGGTTTATGCATGTAGACGACAACGGCTGCCCCGATATGACGCAGCCCATTGTAGAGCCGTGGAAATGTCCTTACCACAACGGGCGTATGTGCATGGAAATGATAAGAAGAATGGAAGCATAGTGCGAGATTTTGCAGAGCGGAATTTAGGAGGTTAGAGTGATGATTCATGAAAAATTTTACTGGCTGAAGGAGAGGCAGGAAGCACTGCTGTCCCGAAAAAATGAGGAAGATGAAGCGTTCTATAACGGCATCTACAAAAGGTATAAGTATCCGGTGCTGACAAGGGAGCATATTCCCGTGAGCTGGCAGTATGACTTAAATACGGAGACAAACCCCTATTTTGAGGAGCGTCTGGGAGTAAATGCGGTGATGAACTCCGGCGCAATCTACTTAAACGGCAAGTATTATCTGGTGGCTCGGATAGAGGGGAATGACAGAAAATCCTTCTTTGGCGTGGCGGAGAGCGACAACGGCGTGGACGGCTTCCGTTTCTGGGATTATCCGGTGGTGCTGCCGGATACCTGCCCGGAGGAGACCAATGTGTATGACATGCGTCTGACAAAGCATGAGGACGGCTATATTTACGGCGTATTCTGCTCGGAGAGCAAGGATAAGTCCGTGAGTGATTTGTCTGCGGCGGTAGCGGCTGCAGGCATTGTGCGGACGAAGGATTTAAAGACATGGGAGAGGCTGCCGAATCTGGTGACGCTTCATTCTCCCCAGCAGAGAAACGTGGTGCTGCACCCTGAGTTCGTGGACGGCAAATACGCGTTTTACACCAGACCCATGGACGATTTCATCGATACCGGTTCCGGCGGCGGCGTTGGCTTTGGTCTGTGCGAGGATATCGAAAAGGCAGTGATTGACGAAGAAAAAATGACAAGCATCCGCAGATACCATACCATTACGGAGGTAAAAAACGGCGCCGGCGCCGTGCCCATCAAGACGGACAAGGGCTGGATTCATATTGCCCATGGCGTGAGAAACACGGCGGCAGGACTCCGCTACGTGATTTATGCCTTTGCGACAGCCTTAGATGACCCTGCAAGGGTGATTGCGGAGCCTTCCGGCATGCTGATTGGACCGCGAGGCAAAGAGAGAGTAGGGGACGTTTCCAATGTGGTATTTACAAACGGCGCGATTGTCAATGAGAAAAACGAGGTTTATATTTATTACGCCTCCAGCGATACAAGGCTGCATGTGGCGGTAACGGACATCGACAGGCTTACCGATTATGTATTCCATACGCCGAAGGACCCATTGCGCAGCCCTGACTGCGTACAGCAGAGATGTGAGCTGATAAAGAAAAATCTGGAGTTGTTAAATCAGGCATGAGACGGGCAAATCCCGCGGGGAAGCCTTGCGCAGGCACAAAAAACGGGAATGCCGCGGCAAGGCGGAAAGGAGCTTATGAAGGATTTGATTGCATTTGAAAAAGGTGTGATAAATGCAGGTGACGACAGCCGTATCAGGCAGGTGATGCGGCGTGCCGCAAAAGGAGAAGCGCTTACGCTTGCTTTTCTGGGCGGCTCCATCACGCAGGGCTGCCTTGCCTCCACACCGGAGGGCTGTTATGCGTATCTTACGTATGCGTGGTGGAAGGAAGCCTTCCCGAAGGCGGACTTTACGTATATCAATGCCGGTATCGGCGGCACTACCTCTCACTTGGGAACAGGACGGGTGGAGGAGGATGTGCTGCAATATAATCCGGACTTTGTGATTGTGGAATTTTCCGTCAACGATGCGGACGACAGCGCTCATTTTCAGGAAACCTACGAGGGACTTGTGAGAAGAATCTTAAAGGCGCCTTCGGCACCGGCGCTTCTTCTGGTACATAATGTGCGCTACGACGACGGCGGCAATGCGGAGCAGATTCATGCGCCCGTGGGAGCGTATTACCACCTTCCCGGTGTGAGCATGAAGCCCACAATCTATGCGCAGGTTGCGGCAGGCAATATCAAAAACC
Source organism: uncultured Lachnospiraceae bacterium (assembly GCA_910578335.1). GTDB lineage: Bacteria > Bacillota > Clostridia > Lachnospirales > Lachnospiraceae > Acetatifactor. The sequence continues at coordinate 96,192 of CAJTPU010000008.1, forward strand.
GCGACATCACGCAGGACGATTTGCATCCAAACGATGCAGGACATGCGCTGGTGGCGGGCGTGATAACCCATTACCTGCAGAGCGTGAAGGAAGCGGTGGAAAATGATGCAAAAACAGCAGAACCGGCAGATGGCGGTGCGGCGGCACAGAGCGCAGCGGTCAGTGGAGCCAAAGAAGACAGGGCAGAAGGAGAGGCACAGGATACGCCTTTCGGCGTACTGCCCGAACCCCTTACGGCAAACGGCTATGAAAATGCGCACAGATACCGCAGCGACGAATTACAGCCGGTGGTATGCGAAGGCTTTGTAAAAGATGAAGCAGAGCAGAGCTCTGTCTCCGACTGCTTTAAAAAAGGCTTTATGGCGTCCCACAAGGGAGATAAAATTGTATTTGAGGCAGAAGGCGCTTCCATTGGTGTGCAGTACAAAAAAACCATGAAGGGACCCATCCCCAAAGCGCTGCTTACCTTGGACGGCGACACCGCCCATCCCATACTTCTCGACGGCAACTTTGATGAGGACTGGGACTGCCTCTACTTAGAGACCATACTGGAGCATGGCGAGCATAAAGTACACCGCATAGAAATCGAACTTACCGAAACCCACGAGGACGATGCCGCCCCCTTCTATCTGGTCTCCCTGATTGTAGCAGGCTGATTTTTCAGCCTGCTCAGCAGCTATAAAAATAATATAAAATGAATTGCTGAATTAGGCACAGCCGGTACCGAATTGTGCACATAAGGTATTCCATAAGCAGACCCTTGATTACCGTCGGTACTTAGCTGCCGTTCTTTGGCAGCTTATGTACCGCTACGGTAATCTCGGAGCGAAAGAGAGTCTGTGTTGGAATACCTTATGGGCACAATGACTCTGGTACAGCTGCCCCCCAAATCCCGCAATTCCTACCCCAAAAACATCATAAAAAGGAGAAGCATCTTACATGAATTACGGCTATTTTGACGAAACAAACAAAGAATACGTTATCACCAAACCCAATACCCCCGCCCCTTGGGCAAACTACCTCGGTTCCCCTGCATACGGTGCGATTATCTCCAACAATGCAGGCGGCTACAGCTTTGTAAAGAGCGGCGCCAACGGCAGAATTCTGCGCTATCACTTTAACAGCGACGACACCCCCGGCAGATATATCTATCTGCGGGATGACGAGACAAAGGATTACTGGTCTGTCTCCTGGCAGCCTGTGGCGAAGCCCTTAGAGGAGTATAAGAGCGAGTGTCATCACGGTACGGCGTACACAAACCTGATGGCGGATTACGCGGGGATTCACTCCGAAGCGCTCTACTATGTGCCCTTAAACAAGACCTACGAGGTGTGGCGCGCTAAGATTACCAACACCACGGACAAGACAAGAAAGATATCTGTCTTTGCCTATGCGGAGTTTACCAACAACAGCAACTATGAGCAGGACCAGGTCAATCTGCAGTACACCCTGTTTATCACGAGGACTTATTTTAAGGGCAACAAGATTGTACAGACCATCAACGAGAACTGTGGCAAGAATGAGAAAGGCAGCAACGGGCAGGAGCGCTTTTTGGGGCTTGCCGGCGCGCCGGTTACTTCTTACAATGGCGACAAGGCGGCGTTTATCGGGGATTACCATACCTACGGCAATCCTGTGGCGGTGGAGCGCGGCATGTGTGACAATGTGCTGAATTACAATTCCAACGGCTGCGGTGCGCTGCACAGCGCGTTAGAGCTTGCTCCGGGCGAGAGCAAGGAGCTTGTCTTTGTATTGGGGCAGGCGGATGCAGAAGCGGCAGAGACGATTCTTTCCGGGTATGAAGCAGCAGGCACCGTGGAGAAGGAGCTTGCAAAGCTGAAGAATTACTGGCATGCAAAGCTTGCCAATTTTCAGGTCAATACGCCGGATGCGGCGTTCAACAGCATGGTAAATACATGGAATGCTTACCAGTGCTTTATTACCTTTACATGGTCCCGTGCAGCTTCCTTTGTTTACTGCGGACAGCGCAACGGCTACGGCTACCGCGATACCGTGCAGGATATTCAGGGCATTATCCACTTAGACCCCAAGATGGCGCTGGAACAGATTCGCTTTATGCTTTCCGCACAGGTAAACCACGGCGGCGGTCTGCCTCTGGTAAAGTACAACCACAATCCCGGACATGAAGACACGCCGGACGACGAGTCCTATGTACGTGAGACAGGACATCCGGCATACCGTGCCGACGATGCGCTCTGGCTGTTCCCTACTGTCTGGAAATACGTGGCAGAGACCGGCGACAAGGATTTTATCAACGAAGTGATTCCCTATGCCAACAAGGAAGAGGGTACGGTATACGACCATTTAAAGAGGGCGATTCAGTTCTCCATGGACAGGCTGGGAGACCACAAGATGCCTGCCGGATTACATGCCGACTGGAATGACTGCCTGCGCCTTGGCAAAAAGGGAGAATCTACCTTTGTGGCGATGCAGCTCTATTATGCATTCACGGTGATGAAGGGCTTTGCAGAGGACCAGAAGGATACGGCATATATAGCATATCTGGAAAAGACCCAGAAGGAACTGGGAGAGACGATTGAAAAGGAATGCTGGGAGGAGGACCGCTATGTCAGAGGCATCAAGGAGGACGGGCAGGTTATCGGCTCCAAGCATGACCCTGAGGCAAGCATGTGGCTGAATCCCCAGTCCTGGTCCGTTATCAGCGGGCTTGCATCAAGGGAGCAGGCGGAGGCGGCGCTGGAATCCGTGTACAGGGAGCTTAACACCAAGTATGGCGTGCGCCTGATGACCCCTTCCTATGTGGACCATGCTTTTGACGGCGCACAGGCGCTTCTGTTCAATCCGTCTACCAAGGAAAACGGCGGTATTTTCTCACAGCCGCAGGGCTGGATTATTCTGGCAGAGGCGTTGATGGGACATGGAAACCGTGCATTTACCTATTTTACGGAGAGCTCGCCCGCTTCCCAGAATGACTGTGCAGAGATAAGAAGGCTGGAGCCCTACGTGCATGGACAGTTTACCGAGAGCGTGGAGTCTCCTTTCGAGGGACGCTCCCATGTGCATTGGCTGACCGGCACGGCTTCTACCTGTATGGTGGGCTGTGTGGAGGGTATCTGCGGTATGCGTCCTGACTTAAACGGTCTGTGGGTATGCCCCTCTATCCCCTCCGACTGGAAGGAAATTACCATGGATAAGACTTTCCGTGGCAGGAAGCTGCATATAATAGTAAAGAACCCTGACGGAGCCGAGGGCGGCTTCAAGGAGTTTTACATCAACGGCGAAAAGGCAGAACAGCCTTATGTGCCGGCAGACAAGATGCTTGCGGAAAATGAAATTATACTTGTCATGTAAGGAGGAATGGAATGCACTCACCTTTGGAGATTGCCAGAAATTATGTTGAAATCGGAATTCACAAGGTAAGGCTGTCCGCCTTTAAGATGCTGATGCTCGGCGTTTTTGCAGGTATTTTTATTGGATTTGCCGGCATTGGCTCCACCGTGGGAGCTTCCACGGTGGAGAACGCTTCCCTTGCCAAGCTTATCAGCGCCTGTCTGTTTCCGGCAGGTATGGCGATGGTGCTGGTAGCCGGCAGTGAGCTGTTCACAGGCAACAACCTGATTATTATTTCATGGCTGGAAAAAAAGATTAAGCTTGCGGAGATGTTAAAGAACTGGTTTTTCGTATTTATCGGCAATTTTCTGGGTGCGGCGCTGGTGGCTGTGCTGGTAGTTTTTGGGCACACGCCGGATTTGTTTGGCGGCAGGCTGGCGGAGAGCATGGTAAACGCGGCGCTGAACAGGGTGAATCTATCCTTTGGCGAGTCCTTTATCAGGGGTATTTTGTGTAATATACTGGTATGCATCGCCGTGTGGGGGGCGTTCGCTTCCAAGCAGGTGCCGGGGAAGCTTTTGATGAGCTTCTGGCCGGTTATGCTCTTTGTACTGTGCGGTTTTGAACACAGCATAGCGGACATTTATTTTGGCATTGCCGGAATCCTCACGGCAGGAGAGTATGGCATTGCGGCAGAAGGGCTTACATGGGGCAGTTTTCTGTTAAAGAACCTGCTGCCGGTGACGCTCGGCAATATTGTGGGCGGCGCAGGAATTGTGGGCGTCGGCTACTGGGCAGTATACTTGCGGCATACACCGCTGTATATCAGAACGATTGAAGCCGAGCAGGAAGAAATCGATATTGCGGAAGAGTATTGACAATCTGTGGCAAAAGAAAAGCCGGAGCGCGTATCAGAAAGATACGTGTTCCGGTTTTTTGTTTTGTAGGATTAGGGTGTCAAAAGCCCTGATTGAAGCAGCTTACTTTTTGATGGCGGCACGCTTTCGAAGCGTAGGGTCTAAGATTTTTTTGCGGATACGCAGGGACTTTGGCGTAACCTCCAAAAGCTCGTCCGTGTCGATAAAGTCAAGGCACTGCTCTAAGCTCATAACCTTGGGCGGCACTAAGCGGAGCGCTTCATCCGCGCCGGAGGAGCGGGTGTTGGTGAGCTGCTTTTTCTTGCAGACGTTGACTTCGATGTCCTCGCCGCGTCCGTTGCTGCCGATGACCATGCCGGAATATACTCTGACGCCTGCACCGATAAAGAGGGTGCCGCGCTCCTGTGCATTGAAAAGACCGTAGGTTATCGTCTCGCCGTTTTCAAAGGCAATCAGGGAACCCTGCTTTCTGTACTGGATATCACCCTTATAAGGACCGTAGCCGTCAAACACGGAATTCATGATGCCGTTGCCCTTGGTGTCTGTCATAAAGTCGCCGCGGTAGCCGATAAGCCCCCTTGAGGGAATGGAAAACGTAAGACGGGTATAGCCTCCGGTGCCGGCGCCCATATTGCGCAGTTCGCCTTTTCTCATACTCAGCTTTTCAATGACAACGCCGGAAAATTCTTCGGGCACATCAATATAGGTCAGCTCCATGGGCTCTAATTTTTTGCCGTTTTCATCGGTTTTGTAGAGTACTTCCGCTTTGCTTACCGCAAATTCAAAGCCTTCCCTGCGCATATTTTCAATCAGCACGGAAAGATGAAGCTCGCCCCTGCCGGAGACTTTAAAGGAATCGGCGGAGTCGGTTTCCTCCACGCGGAGGGAGACGTCTGTGTTGAGCTCTTTAAAAAGCCTGTCGCGGATATGGCGGCTGGTAACGTATTTGCCCTCCTGTCCGGCAAGCGGGGAATCATTTACCATAAAATGCATGGCAATGGTAGGCTCGCTGATTTTCTGAAAAGGAATCGGGGCAATATTGTCAGGGGAGCAGAGGGTGTCTCCAATGTGAATATCCGTGATGCCGGAGATGGCAACGATGGAGCCGATGCCTGCCTCTCTCACCTCTACCTTGTTCAGACCGTCAAATTCGTAGAGCTTGCTTATCTTGACCTTTTTCTGCTTCTCGGGGTCATGGGCGTTGCAGAGTACAATCTCCTGATTGACGGCAATGCGCCCGTTGTCCACTTTTCCCACGCCGATGCGTCCTACGTATTCGTTGTAGTCGATGGTGCTGATTAAGACCTGCGTGCCGGCTTCGGGGTCGCCCTCCGGTGCGGGAATATAGTCGAGAATCGTATCAAACAAAGGCTTCATGTCTTTGTTCTTGACGGTAAGGTTTAAGGTTGCGCTGCCTGTCTTGGCGGAGGCGAAGACAAAAGGGCAGTCAAGCTGGGCGTCGTCTGCCTCCAAATCCAGAAACAACTCTAAAACCTCGTCCACTACCTGCTCGGGGCGCGCCTCCGGACGGTCAATTTTGTTGACGCATACAATGACGGGAAGCTTCAGCTCCAGCGCCTTGCGCAGTACGAATTTGGTCTGCGGCATAGGACCCTCGAAGGCATCCACCACTAAAATAACGCCGTTAACCATTTTCAGCACGCGTTCCACTTCGCCGCCGAAGTCGGCGTGTCCCGGGGTGTCAATGATATTTATTTTTGTATTTTTGTAGGTAACTGCAGTATTTTTGGAAAGAATGGTGATGCCTCTTTCCCGCTCAATGTCGTTGGAATCCATAACGCGCTCCGCTACTTCCTGATTCTCGCGGAATACGCCGCTCTGCTTTAGCAGCTCGTCCACCAAAGTGGTTTTGCCGTGGTCTACATGGGCGATAATGGCAACGTTTCTAACATCTTCTCGTTTCTGTCTCATAAATCTCCTCATTTCTGTTATTACACTCTCAAAACTGTTACAGTATAGCACTATTTGTCGCTAAATACAAGAAAAAATAAGGGAAGAGAAGGGATTGTCATAAGCCGCGGCGGATAGTTGTGCTAAGTGGGGGCAAAGTGGAGTATATATATTAGTACAATACTGGCGAAAGCCGCAAAAATTCTTAAGCGTAAGAAAAGGAGAACAAGTATGACAGATAAGGTTATTGAAAACAATCAGGTAACGATTATGGGGGAAATTGTAAGTACATTCACCTATAGTCATGAGATTTTTGGCGAGGGCTTTTACATGGTAGAGGTAAAAGTACAGCGTCTGAGTGATTCCTTTGACGTAATTCCCATGATGGTGTCTGAGCGCCTGATAGACGTCAGCGCGGATTACAGGGGCTATCATATCGAAGTGAACGGACAGTTCCGCTCCTATAACAGGCACGAAGAGAGAAAAAACAGGCTTGTGCTTTCCGTATTTGCAAGGGAAATCGCGTTTGTGGAGGAAATTGAGGAAAGTGCAAAGACAAACCAGATTTTTCTGGACGGGTATATCTGCAAGGCGCCCATCTATAGGAAAACGCCTCTTGGAAGAGAAATTGCGGACCTGCTGCTGGCAGTTAACCGCCCTTATGGCAAGTCTGATTACATACCCTGCATTTGCTGGGGAAGAAACGCCCGTTTTGCCAGCGGCTTTGAGGTGGGAGAACGCTGCAGCGTATGGGGACGTATCCAGAGCAGGGAATATATGAAAAAAATAGATGAAGAGACGGTTGAAAAAAGAGTGGCTTATGAAGTATCCGTCAGCAAATTAGAGCTGTCACGCGAGGAGGTGCAGGAGTAAAAGGGCGGGAAACCAATAAAAAGTTGTCAAGGTGCGTAAATTATGGTATAATCACGGCAAAAATAAAAATTGGACATACATAATGGAGAGAATTTATGAGCACGATTCACATTTATACCGGAGACGGCAGGGGAAAATCCCCGGCGGCGCTCGGCAGGGCGGTACAGGCTGCCGCAAGGGGTGAGCAGGTGGTTATCATACAGTTTTTAAAAGGAAAGGGGCTTGAAGACACAGAATTCGTCAGAAGGCTGGAGCCGGAAATCAAGCTGTTCCGTTTTGAAAAATCTGATGAAAACTATGAAGAACTGTCTGAAGAGAAGAAAGCGGAAGAAATCATGAATATCCGCAACGGTCTTAATTTTGCCAAAAAGGTGTTGTCCACCGGAGAGTGCAATCTGCTTATTTTAGACGAGGTATTGGGGCTTTTGGAAAAAAACATTATTCAGACGGAGGATTTGACCGGTCTTCTTGCCCAAAAAGGAGACACAGATGTAATACTAACCGGTATTTCTTTAAATGACGAGGTATGTATTCTGGCAGACGAGGTTTCCAAGATAGAGACCTTAAAATTCAAGGCATTTGACATGTAACAGGTTCCGGCATAAAATCCCGACAAGTGAAGGGAATTTTATGCCGGATTTTGTTATCCTTAGATTATCTTAAGGAAATTTAAGGAAAAAATATACTCTCTATTCAGAATAAAGCAAAGTTTTTATGGTATACTGCTTGCGAATATTACAAAAGACGACGGAGTAAAGACAGAGAGGGATACATTGACATGGAAGAGAAACAAGGCGTTATCGGACTGACAGGGAGAGAAGTAGAAGAGAGAGTAACGCAGGGGCTTAGCAACCGCACCGATATTACAACAGGGAAGACAGCCGGTAAAATCATAAAATCCAATATATTGACCTATTTTAACCTGATTTTTCTGATTCTGACCGTACTGCTCTGCATGGTTGGTTCGTTTCGAAATCTGACCTTTCTGCCGGTCATTATCGGCAATACTGTGATTGGCATTATACAGGAGCTCCGTGCAAAGCGGACCTTAGACAAAATGAATATGCTGAATGCGCCCCATTCCATTGTCATAAGAGACGGCGTGCAGCTTCAGATTCCGTCTGAGGAGCTGGTAAAGGATGATGTGGTGCTGCTTTCTGCAGGAAGCCAGATATGTGCGGATGCCGTTGTGCTGCGGGGCTGTATTTTTGCCAATGAAGCGCTTTTGACCGGTGAGGCGGACGAAATCAAGAAGACGGCGGGCGACAGCCTTTTGTCAGGCAGCTTTGTGGTATCGGGACAGTGTTATGCAAAGCTGACCTGTGTGGGAAATGAATCCTATATTTCCAGACTGACAGCAGAAGCGAAGGCGATGGGGAGCGGAGAGCAGTCGGAGATGATACGCTCCCTCAACCGGATTGTGAAATGGGTCGGTATCATTATCATTCCAGTGGCGGCGATATTGTTTGCACAGGCGTACTATGTGAATGAGGAAACCTTTCGAAAGAGCATTGTCTCTATGGTAGCGGCTGTTCTGGGCATGATTCCTGAGGGGCTTTATCTTCTGACAACAGTGTCGCTTGCACTCAGCACCATACGGCTGGCGAGACGGAAGGTGCTTTTACATGATATGAAGAGCATCGAGACTCTGGCGCGGGTGGATACCTTGTGCGTGGACAAGACCGGTACGATTACCGAGGCGGGCATGGAGGTACAAAAGCTGCTTGTAAGCAGAGCCAATCCGGCAGGCGCCGCTACGGTGCAGGAACTGGAGGGGCTTTTGGCAGAGTATGCGGCTGCCACGTCGGATGCCAATATTACCATGCAGGCGATACGGGAATATCCGCCGATTTTGCAAAAAAGCACAGCCGCGGGAGAGTGGAAGGTGCTTTCCGCCATGCCGTTTTCTTCGGCGAGAAAATACAGTATGGTTTCCTTTGCGGAGGGAAGCTTTGTGCTTGGGGCGCCTGAGATTGTGCTTGGGGGGCAGCAGGAGCTGGTGTCACAGGAAATATATCCCTATGTAAAAAAAGGGTATCGGGTGCTTGCGCTTGGCAGATGCAAGCCTTTGGAAAACGGGGCGGAGGGGCTGCCGGAAGCGGTAGTGCCGTTGGGGTATGTGATTCTGACAAATCCCATCCGGCAGAATGCAAAGGAGACCTTTGCCTACTTTAAAGAGCAGGGCGTCGCCATAAAGGTTATTTCCGGCGACAATCCGGAAACCGTATCGGAAATTGCGCGCCATGCGGGAATTGAAAATGCAGAGCGGTTTATCGATGCAAGTATGCTGCATACGGACGGTGAACTGGCGGAGGCGGCAAACCGGTATACGGTTTTTGGGCGCGTGACGCCAAAGCAAAAGCAGATGATTGTAAAAGCACTGCAGAAAGCAGGGCATACGGTTGCCATGACGGGAGACGGCGTAAATGATATTCTGGCGATGAAAGACGCCGACTGCAGTGTTGCCATGGCATCCGGCAGTGAAGCGGCGGCGCAGGCAGCACAGGTGGTGCTTCTGGATTCCGATTTTGCCCACATGCCAAGCGTGGTGTTGGAGGGGCGCTGCGTGGTAAACAATATCCAGCGTTCGGCAAGTCTTTTCCTCGTAAAAAATATTTTTTCCCTGCTGATGGCTTTGTTCTCCGCAGTATTTGCCTTTACGTACCCTTTGGAGCCTGCGCAGATATCGCTTATCAGTATGTTTACCATTGGAATGCCGGGGTTCTTTCTGGCGCTGGAGCCCAATAAGAAACGCATCGAGGGGCATTTTATTACAAACGTAATTGCCAAGGCGCTGCCGGCGGGGCTGACCGACGTGCTTGCGGTGGGGGCGCTGGTAGTCTGCGGCGCTGCGTTTTCCCTTCCGGACACGGATGTTGCCACGGCGTCGACGCTGCTGCTTGCCGTAGTCGGTTTTATGATACTCATTAAAATCAGCCATCCCTTCACGCCGATGAAATACGTGATTCTGGCTTGCAGTATCTTTGGGCTGATGTTTAGCGGGATTTTTCTCGGAAAGCTTTTTGCCATCAGCGAGATGTCAGAAATCTGTATTCTGCTTTTGGTGATATTTGCTTTTGCTGCAGAATCGTTGTTTCGATATCTTTCGCTGGCTGTGGAGAAGCTTTACCGATGGTACGCGGGCAGGAAGTAATGTTTTGAAATTGCTAAATTTGGCAAAAAATTTGGAAAAGCTATTGACAAATTGCCTGCTTTTAGGATACAATAGCAAAGTCGGTTGCGGCATGGGGTCTTAGCTCAGCTGGGAGAGCATCTGCCTTACAAGCAGAGGGTCATAGGTTCGAGCCCTATAGGCCCCATTCCATTGACTTAAGTCAGTCCGATGAAAGTTTTTCCCGTTTCCTTTAGAATATGGCGAGATAGCTCAGTTGGCTAGAGCATACGGTTCATACCCGTAGTGTCGAGGGTTCGAATCCCCCTCTCGCTACTTTAAGAAGTCCAGAAGCCTTGGAAAACCAAGGAGTTTGGGCTTTTTGTGTTTCCTCTTAGCCGTGCGGCGTGTTTGGGTCAGGCGGGCGTATAAAAATGCGGTTGACAATATAAAGGAGGATAATATAAACTGAACGTGATGACAGGGAAAATACAAAAGAATTAAGCGGAAACAGTAAAAATGGGAAAGAAAGACGTATATAATAAGTGGAAATTGAGAATAAAGAACAGCAGATATGTTCCCAAGTCCTTAAAGCGCCGTATCTTTAGGGAAGTGCGTTTTTTGGATGGAATCACCAAGGAGCAGAAAGGTTTGGAGATTGGTCCGTCACATAGTCCGGTCGTTCCCAAAAGAGAAGGTTATCATGTGGAAACGCTCGACTGGCTGGACCAGGCAGGATTGAGAGAGCGCTACAAAAATGACCATGTGGATTTGGATGCGATTGAACCGGTTGACTATGTGTGGAAGAGTGGAAGCTATAGCAGGCTGATTCAAAAGAGCGATTATTATGACTATATCATTGCGTCCCATATGATTGAACACACCACCGATTTCGCAGGGTTTCTTCAGGACTGTTCTAATCTGCTGCATGAGGAGGGGATACTGCGGCTTGCGGTTCCCGATAAACGGTACTGTTTCGACCATTACCGCTACACCACAAGCCTTGCGGAGGTTTTAAATAATGCCTATATGCCAAATGACCTGCAGTCCGTCGGAAACGTGGCGGAGTATTATATGAATGTAGTGTCGCGTAAGGGACAAATATCATGGAAGAAACCGGTGCTGCCCGGTTGGGATTTCCTGATGAAGCGCAGGGGTAAGGATTATCGGTTTCTCCATGACAAACAAACAGCCATGGATGGAATGCGCAGAGTTTGTGAGAATCAGTACATAGACATTCATCACTATGTTTTTACGCCGGCATCCTTTGCGTTATTGATTTATGATTTGCGCGTATTGGAGGTTATTGATATGAAAATCACCCATATGTGGAATACGCGCAGAAACGAGTTTATTGTTACGCTGCAGAAAACGAAGGAAAAGGCAGAACTTGATTTTCGGTATCGCCAGCGTTTATTGCGGGCGCGTGACAGACAAAATAGAATATTTTAGGTGTGACGGCTGTCCGGCGGCGGGCAGAAGAGAAAACCGGAAGTGTACAGGAGATTTGAATCGGGGAAGTGATTGCTGTGAATGAAATTTTGCTGCGAAGAAAAAATAAAGTGATTTTGGAGAAGGGCAGCGCCGCGGTGGCGGACTGCCGCGCCGTTGCGACGATTATGAAAAATGTGGAGGCGTTAGGCTATACCTTTTCGCAGGCGCTTACGGAGCGGCTGCAGACCTTTGACAGAAGTGAGCTGCTGCGGTTTTATCAGGAGCTGCTGCCGCTTTTAAAAGGTCTGGTCGGCGCGGATGTGGTTTATCGTCCTATGTATCCGAATTTTCCCGAGTCGGTGATGGAGGAAGATTATGCCAGACTGTTTTTGAATGCTGTTTTTCACTACTGGTCTGAGGGGCGGCTGTATCCTTATGAAGAGAAAAATGAGAGACTGCCGTTGTTTGACGAGACCGGGGTAAGCGTGCTGGACTTGGGAACGCCGCAGGATATGCAGGATATTTTTACGCTACTTTGTCAGTCTAAGACCTCGCTTTCCCAGACGGACAAAGAGGATTTGGCTTGGCTCTTCGAGCATGAAAGTCTTGTGCTGCCTGAGGAAATTCCGTTAAAGGAAAATGCCGCGCTTGTGGGAAAGCTGTATCTGGAGAATGTCCCTGCGGCGCAGGCTGCACAGCTTGCGCGCTTCTGCAGGACGGCAACGGATGTGTTGCGGCTTATCACAGCCATGTCGGACGGGGATATCAGTCTGGCAGAAAACACCCGCTTCCGCAGTTTTAAGCGCAGGGAGAGAAGAATTCTGATGGCGCTTTTAGCGGGCTGCGGCAGCATCGAGGAGGACATGCTGCGGTACAAGAATAAGTGGATTCGCGTCGGGGAAAGACTGCATCCTTCAGAGTATGGAAAAGCGCAGTTTGCCAAAGTAACCGAAGCATTTTATAAGCTGCGCAATGATGTGAAAATCGAAACCTTTGCGGGAAAGGTTACAAGGGCAATGGAGGCGGCAGACTATTCGTCGGCGCTTTGCATGTTAAAGGAAAGACCGGGGGAGCTTGCCAGAAAACTAGACCTGCTTCTGCGGAATACGGACGATAAAGAACAGGTTATCGCTGCCTTTGGGGAGACGGCAGGAGCGGTTTCCACGCCGGTACTGCTGCAAGTCAGGGAACATTTCATGCGTAGAACGGAAAAAACAGATATCAGGGTCTTTTTCCCAAAGGGCAGTCTGGCGCGCTGCCATTACATCGAAAATACGCTGCCGGATATAGAGAAAACCTATTGTGACAGGATTGTCGGCATATGCGAAAAGGCGCTGATGGAGCAGTATGGGAAGCGGGGGCTTTTGGGGCGGGTGTATTTGTCGGAGGCGTTTCGGCGCTTTATAGTACCCTTCAGCCAGAGAAGCGCCGGCAAGACTTTGAAGGCGGTGACAAGAGGCTCCAGGATGCCCTTTGGGCAGCACACGAAAGCGTTTCGCGCTTTTATCTGGTGGACCAATACGGGGGAAGGGGAGACGCCGGACAGGGTGGACATTGATTTGTCGGCGGCTTTCTTTGATGAAAACTGGCGGTATCTTGAGCATGTATCCTATACGAATCTGCGTTCCGCAAAGTACAGGGCGTGCCATTCAGGGGACATTGTAAACGGCGGTCCCAAAAGCGGCGCCGGCGTCAGCGAGTTTTTGGATGTGGACATTGATTCCGCAGTAGAATACGGTGCCAGATACATTGTCTATCAGGTCTACAATTATACAGGACAGAAATATGCCGATATCCCAAATGCAAAATTTGGCTGGATGGGCAGGGAGGATGTAAAATCTGGAGAGATTTATGAGCCAAGGACGGTAGAGCAGAGAATGGACCTGGCGGCGCAGAGCACCGTGAGCATTCCTGTGATTTTTGACTGTGTAGAAAGAGAAGTGATTTGGTGCGATATGGGTCTTTCGATAAATGGCTGCCGTGCGGACTGTGGCGGCAACAATGTCGAAAGCAATTTATCGTCGGTGGCGGCGGTCTGCTACAGCATGGTGCATATAGAGAAGCCCAATTTGTATGATTTGATTGATTTGCATATACGCGCAAGAGGGCGGCGGGTGCCTGACAGAAACGATGCCGATATTGTTTTTGATTTGGAATCGGGCATTACGCCTTTTGATACAGAGGTCTTTATGGGACAATATTTATAATGGTTTTATTAGGCTATATAGGTTCTTCCTTCTTCTTTTGGTGAAACAGAATCTATGCTCTCCTAATGAAATAGCGGCTATGTACCGGCTTCCTTCTTTTCACGGAAATTTCCCCGATGGGGGGAATTGAAAAGCCGGTACAATTTCCGCTTTATGACAAAAGAAAGCAGAATATGTCGGGAAAAAAGAAAGCCCTTCTGGTATACTTGGTTTCAGCAAAGGAGGTGCAGATATGGAATGGGCAGAAGCTATCGGCGAGGCGGTCCGGTTTATGGAATCCCATATCACAGAGAATATCACAGTGAATGATGTGGCGGAACATGTGCACATTTCGCCCTTTTACTTTCACAAAGGTTTCAGTATGCTGTGCGGGTACTCCGTCACCGAGTATATCCGAAACCGCAGGCTGTCGTTAGCGGGTGAAGAGCTGATGACCAAAGAGGCGACAATCCTGACACTTGCGGTAAAGTACGGATATGACTCTGCGGACAGCTTTTCCAGAGCGTTCCGCCGGTTTCACGGCGTTTTGCCGAAGGCTGTGAAGAGAGGAGCCGTGCTCAAAAATTTTGCGCCGCTGAAGCTGACAATTTCTATGAAAGGCGGTTATCTGATGGATTACAGAATTGTAAAAAAAGAAAGCTTTGCGGTTATGGGAGTGGAAAAAGAATTTGATTATGAAAACGCAAAACAGGAAATTCCTGCTTTCTGGCAGGAGCATTATGCCTGCGGGAGAGGGAAAGACGTCTGCGGCATGTTTGGAATCAATATTGACCTGCAGATGGGAAATGAGAAGTTTGTATACCTGATAGCGGATATTTACAATCCTTCCGTGGATATTCCGGAAGGGTTTACGGTAAAAACCATTCCGGCATTTGAATGGGCAGTTTTTCCCTGTAAGGGCGCGCTGCCGGAGTCTTTACAGGATGTCAATGTGAAAATATTTTCCGAATGGCTTCCGGCATTAAAAGAATATGAATTTGCGGCGGGATACTGTGTCGAGATGTATGATGCGCCGGACGAATATCCGAAGGGAACGGCGGATGAAAATTATTATACGGAGATTTGGATTCCGGTAAAGAAAAAATAGAATCAAGAATCCGGCAATGGCGAAATCCTGCGTAAGCGGTGGATTTCGCCATTATTTTGTGCGGCATACATTTAGATATGGCTGTACGTAAGGTGCTGCCTGCGGTATTCGCTGGGCGTCATGCCTGTTTTTTTCTTAAATTGGGCGGATAGATAGTCGCCGTTGCAGTAACCGGTTTCCATGGCGATGTCCATCACGGATTTGTCACTTTCGGCAAGCAGCATCTGGACATGGCGCAGACGGATATCCCCCAGATATTCCGAGAAGGATTTGCCGAGCTGTGCGGAAAACAGTCTGGAAAAATATGCCGTGGAAAGGTGTGCGTTGCCTGCCAGTTCTTCGAGCGTCAAGTTTTTTGCATAGTGGGTTTCCATATAATACAGTGCGTCGATAATAGGCTCCGTCAGCTTTGCACTGTGGCAGATGGTGGTATTTTCCGGCAGCCGTTCCTCCCATACGGTAGTAAAAAGGCGCAGCAGCATACCCTGCAGAATCAACTCGGTATAAGGGCGCTCTTTGGCAAATTCTTCATACATTTCCTGAAACATACCGAGAATTTTGGCTTGGGAAGCTTTGCTGAAATGGCAGACCCGTTCTTCGTACAAGGTATCTATCATGTTTTCGTCCGTGCGTTCTCTGAGCGGCTTTAACATGTCGGGCGCAAATTTAATCATGTAACGTTCGTAGGGCGCATTACTTTCTGAGACGGTTCGATGAAACAATAGGGGCGGCGCCATCGCCACATTGCCGGCATGGTAGCTGTAAGAAAAGCGCGGCGTGATAGAACGTCTGTCGCCGGAAACAATGTACCCTATGCTGTAGTGGTCGGTTGCCATCTGTAAAGTCGGCATGCTGTAGTCCGGCTCAAGGATAGAATGAATAACGATTATCTGTTTACCGTCCGGTAAAGGGGTTGGCATAGTATCCTCTCATTCTGCCGCGGATATGGCGGCTTGGTTTTTTGTATCACATCATATATACTAAGATTAAACCCCAAAATAGTCAAGAATAAAAATGAAAAACTTATTTTATGTGATGTATGATAGATACAAACAAAAAAGGAAGGATGTGTACATGGTGAAAAACAGAGGAATCGTGGAGAGATTATTTCGCTATATCAAGCCGCACTGGTATTTGATTCTGGCGTCTACGGTGGCGGGAGTGGTAAAGCTGACGCTGCCTTTGCTGGCGCCGCAGATTTTGCGTTATTTTACGGACTACGTGCTTATAGAGGGCAGTGCATTCAGTATGCAGCAGAAGAGTCAGGAAATTTTGAAATGGACGATGATTCTGGTTGGCGTTTATATTTTTGTTTATATTCCGGCTGCCTATATCCGCCAGATGGGTTCTACAGAGGTGTCAAACCGGATTATGCATACCATGCGGTGCGAAGTGTACGGGCATCTGCAGAAAATGTCAGCTTCCTTTCACCAGCACAATAAGTCAGGGAATCTGGTGACGAGAGTGAATAATGATGTGGAGCAGGTGCATGACTTTATATGGAATGTGGCGACAAATATCTGGATTGATTCCATCGTGCTGATTGTCTACCTGTTTCTGATGGCAAGAATCAACCTGCCGCTGACGCTCCTGACGGCAGTCGTGCTGCCTGTTTCCGTGATTATCACGAAAAAGATAAGGGTACATATCAAAAGCGAGCGCAAAAAGGTACAGCGCAATATTTCCGAGATATCCGGGTATATGCAAGAGAGAATGGCAGGCTTTGCCACGGTGAAGCTTTTCAACATGGAGGAGCATGAAAAAAAGAAGTTTTTCGGCTATTCCAATGATATTTACCGTTTTACCAGAAAGGCAAACCGCTATTTTTCTCTGGGAGAAGCCGTCAACGCTTCCCTGTCGGAGATTATTTCTGCGGTTATCGTGGGGCTTTCCGCATTTTGCATTATTTACGGAAAAATGTCCATTGGTGAGATGATTGTGTTCTACTCCTATCTGGGATATTTTGTCACACCGTTAAGGCGCTTTTCGGAGTTGAATGTGACCTATGCGCGCAGTGTTGCCGGTATTGAGCGTGTGTTTGAAATACTGGATACGCCGACGGACATACAGGAAGCGGAAAATGCGGTTACACTAACGGCGGCTACGCCAATGAATATCCGGTTTGAACATGTTTTCTTCCACTACAACAAGGAAAACGACCAGATGAACCTGTCGGATATTCATTTTTCCATCAGCGCCGGCGAGCAGGTTGCCGTAGTAGGCTCCAGCGGCTGCGGAAAGACGACGCTGATTAATCTTTTGGCGCGTTTTTATGATGTGGATTCGGGCGCCATTACAATTGACGGGGAAAATATTTGCAATTACAGCCTTCAGTCTTTATATCAGCATATCGGCATGGTCTTTCAGGATACGGTGCTGTTTTCGGAGACGATTGCGGACAATATCCTCTATGGCAGGCAGGATGCCTCCATGGAAGAGGTGGAGGCGGCAGCGCGTGCCGCCAATGCATACAGCTTTATCATGGATATGCCTGAAAAATGGCAGACAAAGCTTGGGGAGCGCGGCGTTGGTCTTTCCGGCGGACAGAAGCAGCGGATTGCGATAGCGAGAGTGTTTTTAAAGAATCCCGGCCTGTTGATTTTAGACGAGGCAACCAGTGCACTGGATTCAGAGTCTGAGCGTCTGGTACAGGAGGCATTGGAAAACCTGATGGAAAAGCGGACTTCCATTGTGATTGCCCACAGGCTCTCTACCATTATCAATGCAGACCGCATTATCGTTATGCATCAGGGCAGAATTGTGGAGATGGGGACACATACGGAGCTGCTTGCAAAAAACGGAAGGTATACGCAGCTTTACCAGATGCAGTTTGAAGGGGTGGTATGAGAAGCGGGATTGTGTTATGATAGGAAAAAGAAATCGAAAGGAAGAAGGGAACAGCCATGAGCGTAATTGTGCATATTTATTATACGGGAACAGGCGGCAGTGCACGAAAGTTTGCGGAGGAAATGGAAAGCAGCCACACCGCGGCAGCAATCCGTGCGGAAGAGGGAAACCTGCGGTATGCATATTTTTTCCCTATGACGGACCCGGAAACGGTGCTGTTAGTCGACTGCTGGAAAGACCAGCAGGCGCTTGACAGGCATCATGCCTCTCCGATGATGCATACAATCATAGAGCTTCGAGAGAAATATGATTTGCATATGAAAGTGGAGCGGTATGTGTCGGACGAAGGCGGGATACCGGAATCGGACAGCCGTTTTATAAAAGAATAGCTTTGGTATGCGCAATAAGGGATAGAGGGGGCGGGGGGTTGTTTGGAAAAGGAAAGAAAAGACCGGCGAAGCAGCCGTCTGTTATAGTAAAGGATAGATGGGAAAAGACAGAGGAGAAAGAGGCAGCGGGCGTTCTGGTGGAGGTGATAAACGGAAAGGGGTGTCTCAGGGAGGTATATGGGGAGACGGATAACAAGACTTATCTGACTCTGCTGTTTTACGACCGGACACTGTTAGCGCTACAGGGCGACGAGTACTTTTGTCCTACCTGCGAAAAGATGTTGAAGAGCGGCTATGGGATGGAGCAGACGCAGGAATTCTGGCAGAACAAGTTAAATGATGATGTGCCGCTGACGGAGGCGGTTGCGGGTATAAAACCGATATTGGGGCTGCTGAAATCCGGCTATTATGTGGTAGTGGATACGGAGCTGTACCCGATGGACGGGCAGGGAAATTTGTTTTGTGAAGTACCCAATGCAGAAGAATATGTGGAGGGAACTTGTATCTATTATTATGGTAACGGTAAATGGGGCGGCAATACACCTTATTTTATGGTTGCGACAGAACCGAAAATGAAATTGCAGCAGGGCAGAATAGAAGAATACAAAGAAAATCTGCAGGGGCGTGCGCTGGCATATTACATGGACGGTTATATGACGGCATTGCTGGACGGACATCATAAAGCGATGGCGGCGGCATATTTACATAAAAAAGTACCGGCGTTGGTTATTCTGCCGGCGTATCAGGTGCTGGAGAGGGATGAGAACGGCGATATCGTGGAGATGATTGCAGCAGGTGAATTTCGTTGGAATTGCGCGCTGCATACTTTGCAGTATTCGCTAAAACGACCGAGAGAGAACGTAGGAGCGGAAGCTATGAAGCAGATACTTGATACGATTCCGAAGTATGGAACCATTGAGGTCTGCGAAGAAGGGAAAAAGCTTGCCGGATATTATCCGACGGTGGAGGCAATAGCCGCCTATGACCTGGTAGGGGAAATAACGGATAAGCGTCTTCAGGACATGATGAGCGGCAAAGAAGTGCTTGAGGAGAAGGCGATATACTATGTCAGGGCGCTTATACTACAAAAACATGCTTCTTTATTTGAAGCTGTCAGCTTCTTCTTGGAACAGGAGGCATTTAGGGGAGAGCGCTATGCCATCATAAAAGAATTGACAAAGCTGCCCAAAAGCGATGTACTGGTCGATTTTTTGATTCAAGTTATGGTAGAATATGAAGATGCATATCCGGAAATGAAGGATTTGATTTTGGATTATGTTTAAATTGGGGGGAGGCATATATGAGCTTACAAGAAATAGAAACGAAATTGGCAGAACTGGAAACCGAAATAACCAAGCTGTTAGAAGCGCGGGAAGCGGCACTGAGAGACTGGTACATTGCATTTCAGGCAGAGGGGCAGGATAATATCAGTTGTCTGGATGAGGACATGGGAAGCTGCCATAAATTATATTTGACAAACGGCGAAGCCCGAATGCTTGTGTGTCAGTTTGCCGCCTGTGACATGAAAGGAAGCCTGAGAGAGTTTTATAAGGTGCTTGAGGCTTCCATGCGGCTGCTGAATATTGCAAACGGACGGGATTTGGATTTGCCGGATTATCAGAAAAACCTTGTGTATGCAAAAGCAGCAGAAATCAGGGAGAAGTTTGAGGGCTGTTTGGTCTAGAGAGGTACACTGCGTATGAAAAGAAAGTATTACATAGACAATTTAAGATGGCTTGCCATTCTGCTGCTCTTTCCGTTCCATGCCGCTCAAATCTGGAGCGGAGGTGAGTACAGTGGATTTTACGTGTGGTCTCATACGAATACGGCGCTTTATATGTTCTCCACCTTCGTGTATCCGTGGTACATGTCCCTGCTGTTTGTTCTTGCAGGTATTAGCTGTAAGTATTCGCTCCAAAGAAGAACAAACAGACAGTTTGTTGTGGAAAGAACGAAAAAATTACTTGTTCCATTTCTGTTTGGACTGGTTATGCTTGTGCCAATCATGACCTACATAGCGGAAATATTTTTTAATGGATATACAGGTACTTATATGGAACAGGTAGGATTGTTTTTCACGAAGGAAACCGATTTGACAGGGTACCGTGGAGGCTTTACGCCGGCACACCTTTGGTTTTTGCTTTATTTATTCGTGATTTCCTTTGTAATGCTTTTTATAATTTGGCTGCAAAAGAAGTGTCTGCCTAAATGTAAGGCGGACAGGCTGCCGTATTTTCTCCTTGTTTGTATGTTCTTGCCGGAATGGCTCTGCCTGTATCTGTTGAATATAGGCGGGAAAAGCATAGGGCAGTTTTTGCTGTTGTGTTTGTCAGGGTACTACATTTTTTCAGAGGAAAGTAATTTGCAAAAGATAAAACAGTATCGATTTGTGAGTTTGCTGCTCTGCCTTTTGTCAGGAAGCTTATACGTTTATCTGTATTGCTTTGAAAACCGCAGAGGCATATGGATGGACGGGCTCTATATTTTTTATGGGTGGACAGGAATTATGACTTTGCTTGGCTTAGGGCAGTCCAAATTAAATTTTTATAATCGCCTCAGCGGTTACTTGACCCGTGCCTCTTTCCCTGTTTATATTCTGCACATGCCAATTTTGGTTGTGACGGGATTTTTTGTTTTGAAACTGCCTGTTGGCGTCGCAGGTCAATTTGTATTGATTATATTGATTTCTGCTGCCGCAACATTTCTCGCTTATGAAATTGTGAAGAGAGTATCACTTTTACGGTTTTTCTTTGGGGTAGGAAAGCCCTAAAAGTGTAATATCAATAGTGATTCAATCCACGCATTGCCCATTCCGCGCATTTTTTGCGTATCGGTTCCGGAAAATCAATATTTACAGCATCATACAACCTCTTTGCCTGGTTCACACGAGCAAATAAGACTGTCACGATGCAATTTTCCCAGCCTCTAAACTTCTCTTCATTTAATATGAAAATAATACCGTTCTTCGTCACACAATGCAGTTCAATGCCACCTTTATGCCCTTTATCAACCCGGAAAATCCTGTCAAATGATGCCTGTCTGCCATCTGTTTTATTTAATTCCAAGGCTTTACGAAACCGCTCGGTTCTTTCAGAAAAAGCATGTTCTGTAAAATCACAGTTTCTTATCAGCGCATTAATATCAATTTCCTCATCAAAAAGTTCCACGCTCTTAAAATTTACATTCCCGTCAATGCTCATAGAATACCTCCCAGCATATACGCTGACTAAAAATAATGGCATTAGTCGGCAACTGTGTTGACAACTGTAATTCACAACCTACCGTCCGGTATTTATGCGGTCTGTAAAGTGTAAACTTCAAGTATCAACCTATTTACTGACTAACACCAAATAATTGAAATAATAAATATAAGTTTTTCAAAGCTGCTGACGGGAATCGGACCCGTGACCTCCGCACTACCAATGCGACGCTCTACCGACTGAGCCACAGCAGCACGGTCATGTAAAAGAACCAGTCTTGTACAATCACCGAGAGTTATTGTAACATAGGAAAAATTGTCTTGTCAACGGTTTTTTACAAAATTCTGCCGGCGGAATTTTTAACCTTAAAACTTGAAATACAAAGTTGACAAATAGGTGTAGTTTGCATATGCTAAATAGAGGCGGAGCGTGAGCGGCAGTTCGCACGTCGCGCTCCTTTTGTATTGGCGTTATAGGCGCTGGGGAGAGTTGCTGCAATGGGCATGATACGTTTTATCAAGGAAGAGAGTAAAGTAATACGGGAGCGGGACCCGGCGATACATTCCGGACTGGAGGTGTTTCTTTACCCGAGCTTTAAAGCAATGGTGTATTACCGGCTGGCTCACAGACTGTATGAAAAGAAGCATTATTTCTGGGCGCGCCTGATATCCCAGAGAGGGGCGCATAAGACGGGTATTGAGATACATCCGGGCGCCAAAATCGGAAAAGGTTTTTTTGTTGACCATGGACATGGCGTTATCATAGGAGAAACAGCGGTAATCGGTGACAATGTAACATTGTATCAGGGCGTAACTTTGGGAGGAACGGGAAAGGAGCACGGTAAGCGCCACCCTACCTTGAAGGATAATGTTATGGTAAGCGCCGGTGCAAAAGTGCTTGGCTCTTTTACCATAGGTGAAAATTCTAAAATAGGGGCGGGAAGTGTCGTTTTAAATGAAGTGCCGCCCAATTCTACCGTGGTGGGAGTGCCGGGCAGAGTCGTAAAAAGAGGCAATGTGTCGGTGCCGAGAGAGGACATGTGTCAGGTGGATTTGCCCAATCCGGTGCAGGAGGATATTCAAAAATTGCAGCAGGCAAATGCTGTTTTGACAAACCGGCTGTTGGATTTGGAACATGAAATACGTCTTCTGCGCAAAAAGAAGGAAGCAGAAGAGCAGGAGTGTTGATAAGGAGGGAACGATATGGATTTTATTAACAAGGTGGAAGAGACCATTACGGCGAAGGGACAGCGCGTGGTGGACAAGGCAAAGGAAATGGCTGAAATTGCCAGCTTAAAGAGCCAGATTGGCACCTGCGAGGAAGTTATCAGAAAAAACTATGCAGAGATTGGCAGGCTGTACTGTGAAAATTATGGGGACAATCCGGAGGCGCTTTTTGCGAAACAGTGTCATGCGGTTCGGAATGCACAGAACGGTGTACAGGATTTGGAGCAAAAAATAAAGGAGATAAAAGGAATCTGATACATACGGAAGACGGATAGGCAAAAATACCGCCGGCTGCAAATATGCAGCGGCGGTATTTTAGTTGCGGTATTAATTGTCTGCGGGCAGATTCTGCTCTCCCGTCAGCCCGCAGGCGGTGGTGTCGTCGTCGCCGGCGGCGGTGTGGCAGGTTCTGTTCCGGGGGCATAGAAATTGTAACCCATGCCAAAGAGCTCTGCGCGCTGCTGTTCAATGATGCTGTAAGCATCCGGATTTGCATAAAATTCTGCGTTGTGCGGGCAGGCATTGGTGGTGGGCGTCACGGTGGTGGTAGTGCCGTCCGGGTTTTCCACGATGGCAGAGGAACCCTGCAGCAGGGAAATATCTTCCTGCGGCATGAGGGTGAGCGCACCGGGATGCTTGAACGGACATTCAGCGCTTGCCGGCAGGCTGGTATAAACACAGATATCGCCGACATAATGAACGTCACAGCTATCTGTAGGCACGGTGCCTTCTGCAAAATATTCGGTTCTTACGGTGCCGGCGACGTCACAGATTCCAGCAATGGGAAGCTTTCCTGACTGCGAGCAGACGGAAGCTTGTACAATGCCGCTGGGAATGGAAAAGCGTTCATTGGGTAAGTCCTGATGTACCTCCGACATAACGGCACGCCACAAAGTCTTGGCAAGATTTTGTTCGGTCTTGTTTAAGACCACATTGTTATCGTATCCCGCCCATGTGACCGCGGTGTAGTAAGGCGTATAGCCTGCAAACCATACATCCTTGTAATCGGAGGTCGTACCGGTCTTGCCCGCAATGGACATATCCGGAAATCTGACGGATGTACCCGTACCGATGTTGACCGTATCAATCATGGCGTCCGTCAGAAGGAATGCCGTAGTTTCCTTGATAACCTGTCTGGTTTCGGGAACGGTGTGGTCCAAAATGACATTGCCGTTGGAATCGAGGACTCTGGTGTAGAGCCTGGGCTTGTTGTAAACGCCGCTGTTGGCAATTGCCGCATAAGAGGCGCAAAGCTCTAAGTTGGTTACACCGCCGACGCCGCCAAGCGCCATGGGCTGATAGCAGTCGTTGAGCTCCGTCAAGGTAGTAAAGCCGAAGTTTTCCAAATAGGTAAAGCCCAGCTTCGGCGTAATCTGTGTCAGGCATTTGACCGTTACGATATTCATGGAGCGGTAAATTCCTCTCCGAATGCTGCTGATACCCTCGTAAGAATCTCCCCACCAGTTATGGACGGGAGTTCCGTTGCTGTAATTAAAAGGTGCGTCAATAAAAACGGTGGCAAGCGTCATGCCTGCGCTGTCTAAAGCAGGCGCATAAGTAGAAACGACCTTGAAGGTAGAACCGGGCTGACGCAGAGCGCCCGTGGCGCGGTTTAAGGTACGGCTGCCTTCCTTGGTGCCGCGTCCGCCTATCATGGCTACCACATAGCCTGTGTGCTGGTCGATGATGGTAAAGGATATCTGCGGCTGCGGCGTCATGGATATACTCTCTGCAATTACTTCGTCGTGCTCGCCGACAACGGCAGCTTTATACTGGGCAATTGCTTCATTTGCCTCATCCTGTGAATCAAAGAGAAGATTAAACTTTTTGTCTACATTTTCCACAAACCATGTCTTCATCATCTCCTTGCTGTAATTGTGGTATTCGCCGTCCGCATCCTTTACCGTCAAATCATAGGAAAGATACCATTTGACGGTTTCGGGATAGTTGGCTGGGTCAGCAAACACTCTGTCGGCAATGTCCTGAATGTGGGAATCCAATGTGGATTCTATCCTAAGACCGCCGCTGTAGAGGAGGGAGGAAGCCTGTGTGGCACTGTAACCTGCCTCTTCAATCAAATCGTGGTATACCTCTTCAGTCAGTGCGTCTACAAAATAGGTGCTTACGGAATCCTCAATAATGGCGACATTGACCTCCTGAATGCGGGAGTACACGTCATCCGCCATGGCTTCATCATATTCCGCCTGTGAAATATAGCCCTGTTCCAGCATGTTGTTCAAAACCTTCGCCCGGCGCTCCGCATTGTTTTCCGGATGGGAAATCGGATTCCACTTGGAAGGATTCTGTGTGATGGCGGCAATGACCGCACATTCGGACAATGTCAGGTCACTCACGTCTTTGTTAAAATAACGGAGAGAAGCAGACTGGACGCCCAGCGTATTCTGCCCCAAGTTGATGGTGTTCATATAACGGAGTAAAATCTCTTCTTTACTCAGCTTCTTTGTGATTTCCAGAGCCAGATACTGCTCCTGAAACTTACGCTGCAGCTTTTCAATCAGTCCTTCTTCATTTACCCAGTTGGTAAAGATGGTATTTTTTAATAGCTGCTGCGTGATGGTGCTGGCGCCTTCCGCCCGGCGGAAGCCGGAACGGATGAAAGTATAACCGGCGCGGATAATACCTTTAAGGTCAATGCCGTTGTGGTCATAGAAGCGCTGGTCCTCGATGGCAACGAAGGCATCTGCCAAATCCTGCGGGATTTTGTCCCATGTTACCTGAACACGGTTGGAGTTTGTTGCCACCAGCTTGGCTATCTGTTTGCCCTCGCTGTCATATACAAAAGTGGAGAAGCCAACGGGTGCCACGTCGTTTACATCTATGTCCGGTGCGGAGGCAATGATGCCTTTAAAAGCACCGATACCGGCAGATACGCCGATGATTCCCATGGCAATAATGCCGACGAGAATCACTTTGACGCCGGTAAAGGCAAGCTTTCTTCCTAATTTTGCAGATTTGGAATTCATGGCTTTCTGCTTGGCATGAACTCCTTTTCTTCCATAATTCATATGTGGTTCACCTTTCCGCCTGAGATACAGGCTCATGGTTGGGCATAATTTGCCCCTTGCGGATATTATACCAAAAAGAAAGTGGTAAATAAAGGTTTTTTCTTTTATCTTTAGAATTGTTCACAAAAAAAACATCTTTTATGCTATACTTTGAGGAGAAAACCGGCAGTAATAGCATAAAAAGAGAAAGGAGTGGGGCGTTTGGAGAATGGGAAAGAAGAGTCTTATCAGGTAGTGGTAGAAGGCGGACAGGGAGAAATTGTGGAAAAAAAGTCCCGTTTTATTGCAACCGTACAGCCTGTGGAAAGCGAAGAAGAAGCAGCGGCTTTTATCGAGATGACAAAGAAAAAATATTGGGATGCAACCCACAACTGCTCTGCTTTTGTCGTGGGAAACGGTGCGCTTTTAACGCGATGCAGCGATGACGGAGAGCCTTCGGGGACGGCGGGACGCCCTATGCTGGAAGTGCTTTTAGGGGAAAAGATTAGAAATGCAGCAGTTGTCGTCACTCGCTATTTTGGCGGCACACTTTTGGGAACCGGCGGATTGGTCAGGGCATACTCTCAGGCGGTAAAGGAAGGGCTGAAAAATTGCCGTCTGGGCATTTTGCGCGCGGGCGTGCGCCTGTCGGTGGGGACGGATTATAATGGGATTGGCAAAATTCTGTATCTTTTAGGCAGCAGGGGAATTGAGCCGCTGAAAAGCGAATATACGGACAAGGTGACGCTGGAGCTTTTATTTCCGGCAGTATGGAAGGAAATGCTTGTAAAGGAGCTGACGGAGGCGACGGCGGGCAGGGCAGTTATAGAAGTACTGGAAGAAGTAAATTACATTGACAAAGAATCTTGAAGTGCTAAAATGAAAGAAAAGTAAAGGGGATAACTCCTGACGGAAAGGTGGTGGTTTTATGAAATCGCACAGTAAGAAGAATAGCAGCGATAACCCTCTTCCTGCCCGATGCATGAAGACCACATTTTTCGATGAAGGAGTTATGATATGGAAGAAATCAGGAAATTACTGACGACCTGCCAGTATACTTCTCTGCGTCAGCGTGTCGCAGAGATGAACGAGGCAGACGTTGCAGCACTGATGGAGCAGCTTGAGGAAGAGGAAATGCTCAAGATGTTTCGTATTCTGCCGAAGGATTTGGCTGCCGATGTGTTTTCCTATCTGGAGGTTGAGAACCAGCAGATGATAATCACCTCTCTGTCTGAGAGGGACGCGGCAGGCATTATCGACAATTTGATGGCGGACGATGCGGTGGACCTTTTAGAGGAGATGCCTGCCAATATTGTAAAAAAGCTGCTTGCAAATGCGAGTCCGGATACCCGCAGGGATATCAACCTGCTGCTGCGGTATCCTGTGGATTCCGCAGGCAGCATTATGACAGTCGAGTATGTAGATTTAAAAGAAACCCTGACCGTTGCAGGCGCGATTGAGCGGATACGCAAGGTGGGGCTTGACAGTGAAACGATTAATATATGCTATGTGCTGGATGCGCAGAGGAAGCTTTTGGGGACTGTGGCGCTCAGGTATTTGCTGCTTAGCGGGCCGGACGAGATTATTGGGGATATTATGCATGAAAACGTGATTTCCATCAATACACTGACGGACCAGGAGGAGGCAGCGGCAAAGTTCAAGAAGTA
Organism: uncultured Lachnospiraceae bacterium; assembly: GCA_910578335.1. Lineage (GTDB taxonomy): Bacteria > Bacillota > Clostridia > Lachnospirales > Lachnospiraceae > Acetatifactor. The sequence continues at coordinate 123,340 of CAJTPU010000008.1, forward strand.
TGATTTTACCTCCATGCCCGTCGTGGACAATGAAAATCGTCTGGTCGGCATTATCACGGTTGACGATATCGTGGACATTCTGGAGGAAGAGGCGACCGAGGATATTGAAAAGATGGCTGCTATCATGCCTTCGGACAAGCCTTACATGAAGACGGGTATTTTTGAAACCTTTAAAAAGAGAATACCGTGGCTTTTGCTTTTGATGGTGTCTGCTACTTTTACGGGACAGATTATCGGTCATTTTGAGAAGGCGCTGAGCGCCTGCGCCGCGCTTATCATGTTTATTCCCATGCTGATGGATACGGGAGGCAATGCTGGCGGACAGGCAAGCGTAACGGTTATCCGCGGGCTTTCGCTGGGAGAAATCACATATCGGGATACCTTGCGGATTATATGGAAGGAGGCAAGAGTTGCATTTTTGTGCGGTGTCACGCTGGCACTGGCGAATTTTGCCAAGCTCATGCTTTTGGACAGGGTGGGGGTCAGCGTCGCCCTTGTGGTCTGTCTGACGTTAGTCGTGGCAATTTTAATTGCCAAGCTGATAGGCTGTACGCTTCCGGTGCTGGCAAAGAGGATAGGATTCGACCCTGCGGTAATGGCGAGTCCGTTTATCACGACGATTGTGGATGCGCTTTCCCTTATGGTGTATTTTCAGTTTGCTTCCTGTCTGCTCGGTTTGTAGGCAAATGCCTTAAAGAAAGAGCTCCAGAATAAAAACGGTGAGGCAGGAAAAGACGGCAACCTGAAACAGCCCCCTTTTGCACCATGCGAGTACAATGCCCACAAGCAGGGCTGCAAGACCGGAATAGAAGCTGCCGGTTGCTTCCAGAATGGCGGGGAAGGTCATGACGGACAGGGTCACATAGGGGACGTAGTATAAAAAAGAACGGATGGTCCGGTTGGAAATATCCTTTCTTATCAGTGTGAGCGGCAGAACCCGTATCAGGTAGCTGACGCCTGCCATAATAAAGATATACAGGTAAATATTGTGTTCCATAAAACCTTCTTTCTGAGTGTATCCTGCGGCGCCTATGCTTGTCTGCCGGCGCGCAGACGCTTTGCCCTTTGCCGCAAACATGCCTGCCGGCGTCTTAGGTCTGTTCCTCTTCGGGAACAGGGAAGAGAATGGCAGCGGCGCCTGAGATGATTACGGTCAGCACAATGATGCGCATACCGGAGGAGAGAAAGCCAAAAACGGGAAGCTTTGCAAAAAGAAAGCTTGCCAGCATGGAGACGACGACTAGTCCGGCGATGATTCTGCTTTTTCTTGCAGGCGGGATGATAATGGCGATAAACATGCCGTAGAGCCCGACGCTTAAGGCGCTGACGATGTTTGCCGGAAGCAGGCTGCCGCAGAGTACGCCCAGACAGGTGCCTAATGCCCAGCCGGGTGCGGCGGCGGTCATGACGCCGTAGGTATAAAAGGGATTCAGCCTGCCGGGATACGCCATGGAAACGCCGAAGATTTCATCCGTGACGTCAAAACCGACAAGCAGCCTGTGGAAAAACGGAAAATCACCGGAGAGCTTCTGGCTGAGGGAACAGGACATCAAGAGGTAGCGGGCGTTGGCAATCAGTATCATAACCGCCATTTCCAGATAACTGCCTTGTGCAGCAATTACGGTAAAACCCGCATATTGTCCGGCGGAGGCGTTGACAAGAAGGCTTGTAAGCGTCGCCTGAAAAGCCGTCATGCCGGCATTTTGGGCGGCGATGCCGAGCGTGAAGGAGACGGCAAGATAGCCCAGCGCGATAGGAATCCCATGGTGGATTCCTTTTTTATAGCAGATAATATTTTCCTTTTTCATAGTTGTGTTAACCTTTGTATAAAGATGGCTTCCGCCCTTGCAGGAAGAGCGGTAAACGCTTTGGGAATATCCTTTTGTTGACAGGACGTTTGTTTAATAGTACTCTGATATTAAGTAGTATTCTATCAAAGGCTGTGTTTTTGTCAATAGAGTTTACGGGGAGATAAAGGAAAACGAAAGGGAAGGGGGAATTCCCCCAAAAGAAAAATGAAAAAAGAGAAGAACAGGAATGCATTTTCAGGTTCCCTTGGCTTTGTGCTGACGGCGGCAGGAAGTGCAGTGGGATTGGGAAATATTTGGCGGTTTCCCTATTTTGCGGCGAAGGACGGCGGCGGACTGTATCTGGTTATTTATCTGGTGCTGGCGCTGACCTTTGGCTTTGCCCTGCTTACCACGGAGATAGCAATCGGGAGAAAGACAAGGCAGAGCCCTCTGACTGCATACGGCAGGCTGAAACGGGGCTGGGGATTTCTGGGTGTACTCGCCTGTCTTGTACCGATTATTATCATGCCTTATTACTGTGTGATAGGCGGCTGGGTAGTCAAATATTTTTTTGCCTATCTGACGGGGGAGGGAAGGCTTGCGGCGGCTGACGGATATTTTTCGCAATATATTACGGGGGAAGTACAGCCGGTTTTCTTTATGGTCGTTTTTTTGTTTGTGGTAGCGTTTGTTGTTTTCAAGGGAGTCAACAAAGGCATTGAGTCCTCTTCCAAGGTACTTATGCCGCTCTTGCTATTGCTGGTAGTTTCAATCGCGGTGTTTTCCCTTACCATCCGCCATCAGGATGATACCGGTGCGGCAAGGACGGGGATGGAGGGTTTTTGGATTTATGTGATTCCCAATTTAGAGGGCATGACGGTAAAAGGGTTTTTCACGGTGCTGTTAGACGCTATGGGGCAATTGTTTTTCAGTCTCAGCGTTGCCATGGGCATTATGATTGCATATGGCTCCTATGTGAAGGATGATGCCAATCTGGTAAAATCCATCAGCCGGATAGAAATTTTCGACACACTGGTTGCGTTTCTGGCGGGCGTCATGATTATTCCCGCAGTATATACTTTTATGGGAAAGGAAGGAATGGCTTCGTCGGGTCCCAGCCTGATGTTTGAATCCCTTCCCAAAGTGTTTGACTCGATGGGCGGCGCCGGAAGTCTGGTCGGCTGTCTGTTTTTTGCCATGGTGCTGTTTGCGGCGCTGACAAGCGCCGTATCCGTGATGGAGGCAGTGGTTTCCAGCTTTATGGACAAGTTTCATATCTCACGCCTGAAAGCGGCTTTTCTGGAGACGGTTATTGCCCTGACAGGCGGAATTCTGGTTTGTTTCGGCTACAACAAGCTGTATTTTGATGTTGTACTGCCGAACGGTGCGCATGCCACAATTCTGGACATTATGGATTATATCAGCAACAACTGCCTGATGCCCTTGGTGGCGATTGGGACATGCGTATTGGTAGGATGGATTGTCAAGCCGAAGACAGTGATTGAAGAGGTGGAGAAGTCAGGCTGCAAATTTGGCAGAAAGAAGCTTTACGAGGTGATGATACGCTATATTGCGCCGGTGCTGCTGGTGATACTGTTGTTGAAGTCATTGGGAGTGCTGCAGGTCATTTAAAGGAGGAGGCGCTATAATGGAAGAGATAAAAAGCTACCGCTATCTGCCGGTACCGGCAATGCGTATTCGTGAAAATGTATTTGTAGAAGAACAGGGTTTTTTAGATGAATTTGATGATATGGATTATACGGCGACGCATCTTGTGCTTTACTACAATACCATATCGGCTGCGACCTGCCGATTTTATCCTTTTGAGGAAGAGGGCGCTTATATTTTGGGGCGGATTGCCGTCGTAAAGGAGTTTCGGGGAAAGGGGCTTGGCATGCACCTGATACAGGAAGCGGAAAAGAAAGTGAAAGAAGCCGGCGGGACGAGAGTGCTTTTGGCGGCACAGACGCTTGCCTCCGGCTTCTATGAGAAACAGGGTTATACGGCGTTCGGTGATATTTTCTTTGACGAACACTGCCCGCATATCTGGATGCGAAAGCTGCTCGTTTAAGAAAACAGGAACAGAAGCGTCTTCTTAAACTTTGGCAGGAGACAGAAAGTCATATTGGGACATATATAACCGGTAGTATTCGCCTTTCTGTCTCATCAGTTCTTCATGGTTTCCCTTTTCTAAAATAGCGCCTTTATCCACATACATAATGCAGTCCGCATTCTTGATGGTGGAGAGTCTGTGGGCGATGATAAAGGAGGTGCGCCCTACAAGCAGGCGGTTTAAACCTTTCTGCAAAAGGAGCTCCGTCTCTGTGTCGATGCTGGAGGTCGCCTCGTCCAGAATCAGGATGCGGGGATTTGCGAGGAGCGCCCGGGCAAAGGAGATAAGCTGCCGCTGTCCGGCGGAAAGGCGGGTTCCCCTTTCATTGACTTCCGTGTAGTACCCATTTTCCATCTCCATAATAAAATCATGGGCGCAGACGGTTTTGGCAGCCGTGATGACTTCTTCGTCGGCAGCTTCCATGTTGCCGTAGCGGATATTGTCCATAATGGTGCCGGCAAAGATAAAGGAGTCCTGCATCATAATCCCCATCTGTGTGCGCAGGGAGTGCAGCGTCACGCCTGCAATATCTGTTCCGTCTATGAGAATCCGCCCCGAGTCCACATTGTAAAAACGGCTTATCAGATTGACGATTGTTGTTTTGCCGGCGCCGGTAGGACCCACGATGGCGAAGGTTTCCCCCTGCTTGGCGGTAAAGTTGATGGAATCCAGTATCTTATGTCCTTCTTCGTAGCTGAAGGATACATTTTCAAACCGGACTTCTCCTTTTATGGGCGGCATAAGAGCGGCATTCGGCGCATCCTTTACCAGCACAGGCTCATCAATGGTCTCAAAGATACGCTCCAGATAGGAAATCGCAGTGAGCAGGGAATTGTAAAATCCTGCCAGAGTATTGATGGGCTGCCAGAACCGGCTGATATAAGCGGTAAAGGCAATCAGTACGCCCGTCGTCAGGGTGGAGGAGGGGGCGAGGAGCCAGCGTATGCCAAGGACATAGACAAAGGAAATCGTCAAAGTAGATATGATGTCTATGCTGGGCCATAAAACAAAGTTGAACTTGACTGCCCGCATCCACGCCGAGCGGTAATTGCCGCTTAAGCGGTTGAATATGCCTGTATTTTCCTGCTCCCGCACAAAGGACTGGGTGACGCGGATGCCGTTTATGCTTTCTGCGATATAGGCGTTTAGGTTGGACTGTTTATTGCTCTGTATCTGCCAGGCGCGGCGCTGCCTTCTCTTGATGAATACGATGACGGCAGCAAGTAGCGGAAGCCCGCAGAGACAGATTAGGGTGAGCCTCACGTCCTCGATAAACATAAAAATCAGAATAAAGATAAGGTTGCACAGGTCAGTAAAGGTATTGACAATACCATTGCTCAGTAAATCACTGAGGCTGTTTACGTAATTTACCACCCGCACCTGTATTTTGCCATGGGGTCTGTCGTCATAGTAGGAAAAGGGCAGCTTCTGCAGGTGGCAGAAAATATCGGCGCGCAAATCGTGAACGATATTCTGCCCAATGACGCTCATGTGCTTAATCTTGGTGCGAAGCGAAAAGGCGGAGTACAGTGCAATCAAAAAAGTCAGTCCGCAGTATAAAAATACGGAGTTCATATCCTTTTTGGGGATGGAAAAGTCCATGATGCGCTGAAAGAAAATCGGTATCAGCATGGTAAGCGCTGAAGCGGAGAGCATCAGGACAATCACAAGTGCCATCTGTTTTTTATAGGGCTTTATGTATCCGGCAAGACGCTTCAACTGGCTGATATCAAAGCTGTCCTCTAATACTTCATCTACGTCATATCTGTTACGTGCCATGTCAGTTTTCTCCTCCCTTCAGACAAGCGCTTCGGCGGGGATTTCCCCGTACTGGCTGCGGAAAGCAGCGGCATAATACCCGTCCTTTGCAAGCAAGGTTTCGTGGGTTCCCTGTTCGATAATCCGTCCTTTATCCATGACAAGAATCAAATCGGCATCTTTTATGGAAGAAATACGGTAGGCAATGACAAAAACCGTGCAGTCTGTTCCGATGGTTTTGAGCTGCTTTTGGATATAGCTCTCCGTTTCCATATCCACGGCGGAGGTGGTATCGTCCAAAATCAAAATGGACGGCTTTTTTAAAAGCGCGCGCGCAAGGGAAATCCGCTGTTTTTGTCCGCCTGAAAGACCGACGCCGCGCTCCCCTACGATGGTGTCGTAGCCGTCGGGCATATTCTGGATAAAATGGTTGGCATCTGCCATAATGGCAGCCTTTTTGACTTCTTCAAAGGAGCAGTCGGGGCGCCCGTAGGCGATATTGCCCTCTATGGTGTCGGAAAAGAGGAATACATCCTGCATTGCCATGCCGATGTTGTCTCGCAGATTGTAAAGGTCCATATCACGTACATTTGTGCCATCCACCAGCACCTGTCCCGAGGTGGTGTCGTAAAAACGGCAGAGCAGGTTCATAATGGTGGATTTGCCGGAGCCGGTGGAGCCGATAATGCCCACGGTCTGCCCGGGCGCAGCCTTAAAATTGATATCCATCACGATGTCCTCGTCGTCGGCGCGGTAAGAAACATTTTGAAATACAATTTCGCCCTTCAGTTTTTTGACAATGCCGCATTCCGGTGTCCGCACATTCGGCTCTTCCGTGTAGGTGGCGTAAATTTTTTCCACGGAAGTAATAAAGTTGCCGATATCATTGACGAGCCAGCCCGCCATACGCAGGGGATTGTTCAGCATCCAAAGGTAGCCGTTAATGGTTACGAGCTTTCCTAAGGAAAGCTCTTCGGAGATTACCATATAGCCGCCATAGAGCATCAGGATAATATTGAGCGCATAAGCAAGTATTTCAAACAAGGGCACATACTTCATCCAGACACGGGAGGCGGCTATCTGGGAAGCGCGGAAGGCATCGTTCTCTTTGTTGAATTTGCCAATTTCATAGTCCTCCTTGGAGAAGGCGCGCACCACGCGGTTGCCGCTGACATTTTCCTGCACAAAGGCATTTAAGGAAGAAAAGCAGTTCCGGTTCCTCTGAAAGGCAGGTTTTACCTCCTTGGACTGCATAAAGGTGGCAAGTGCCGTAAAGGGCAGCACGATTAGCATACACAGGGCGAGCTTTACGTTTACGGTAAATATCATGGTAAGAGCGGTAAAAAACATCAGCACATTTTCGGACACATTGTAGATAACGTAGGCGACAAAGTGTCTGATGGCGTCCATATCACCTGTCTGGCGGCTCATCAAGTCGCCGGTCCGCTTTTTGTTGTAAAAGTGAAAGTCTTCCTGTAAAAGCTTGCGGTATACTTTGTCCCGCATATCGTAGAGCAGTCCCTGGGATGCGGTCTCAAAAATAAGCTGGTAGAGAAAACGCATGCCGCTTTTGACAATGATAACGCCAAGCATACAGCCGATAAGCGGCAGCAGCAGACTGAGGCGTCCGTTTTCTATCACTTCGTCCACAATAAGTCCTGAAATATGGGGATTTACAATATTCAGGGCAGTAATCAGCACGGTGAGAAAAAGTCCGCATATGATGTTTTTCCGGTATTTTTTCAGAAAAGATAAAAACCATTTTATCGCGGTCATAACAGCCTCCTAAAATGTTCTTGTAATTCCTTATACTAACAGTTGTAACTTAAAATAAAATGTAGTATCTTGTAGCTTCCATGTATCTTTTTGCACAGCTATGGAAAAAGACAAGAAACTGTGATATGCTATAGGGGAAATGGCAAGGAGGCGGGAATGGCGCGGTATATTCAGGATGTGGTATTATATAAACCTACAGACTTTGTGGTTTTTATGATGAATGACTTTCTCTGCAAAAACAGCTTTACATTGTCTAAATGGAAAAAGGAGCCGGTATATCGGGCAGGAGATGCTGTGATTGAGGGGTATCAGTATTTGAAATGGTATTACGACGGCTGTACGCTGCATGTAGAGGCATGGATATCGGGAGGCGGCATCATAGGCGCGGCAAGGCGTTCTTTTGAGATGGAGACGGACCTTGTGTATGGTGCACGTAAGGACCCTTTTTTACTGGAGTTAGAACAGCTTTTTGACCTTATGCGGCAGGAGATTGTGCCGCCTGCCGGTATCGGGCAGCCCGTTCCGGTTTTGACCGTGGATAACAGTAAATATGTAAATACGGCGTTTGCGATGGGGCTGTGCAGTGTTTTGTTCGGGCTTTTGCTCCCGTTCCTGGGATTACCTTTAAGTGTTACAGGCGCAGGACGGGCGCGGCGGGGGAGAAAGACCGGCAGGGCGGGACTGGCGGCAGCGGCAAAAGTCCTTTGTTATGTCGGACTGCTGCTTTCTGTTATCGGACTGTTTGGGTATCTGATGATTGCCTCACGGTATGCGTATTATTAACTGTTTTTATAAATGAAAAAAGGGTATCTGTGACAGCTTGGCGGGAATGATGTAATGTAGTATGGAAGCGGGAGTATATATGACGGATAAAAATGAGGGCTTATTGATAGAAGAATTAAATCCTACGTTTCTCTTTACATGGAAAGGCAGGCGGACACAGGACGAGAAATCATACCATTCCCATGATTTTCTGGAAATTGCTTTTATTATGTCGGGAAGCGGCAAATACCGGATTGAAGGGAAATTTTATGATGTGCGGGAGGGGGATTTGCTGCTTATCAATCCCCACATGCTTCATCAGGGACTTGCGGTGCATCCGGAAAATGCGACCACGGAGTTTTTTGTGGCGGCTTCGGATATCCGGCTGAATGGTATGCCGCAAAATGTGCTGCCGATTCCCGAGACGGGACCGGTGATTCATACGTCGGGCGAGTTCAGGCAGAAGATTGCCAGAATCTGCGCTTCCATGGAGGCGGAAAACGCCGTCTGCTGGCAGGGCAGATACTTTATGATGAAGGCATACCTGATGCAGATGCTTCTTCTGATTGTCAGGCAGCAGACGGAGCCCGTTGAGATAAAGAAGGGGCGGGCGTTTGAATCCTTTGGCAGAAAATATGTGGTGGAGCAGGTCATTCAGTATTTTGAGGACCATTATGCAGAGAAAATTTCACTGGACGGCATTGCAGAAAACATGTATTTGAGTCCGTTTTATATTTCGCGTATTTTTAAAAGCGAAATCGGGGATACCCCGATTCATTATTTGATTAATATCAGGCTGGAGCGCGCAAAAGAGCTTTTGGAGTCCGGACTTGCGGAAAGCGTGCAGGAGGTGGCGGCGCAGGTGGGGTATGACGATGTGTATCATTTCAGTAAATTGTTTAAAAAGCGCTATGGATTCCCCCCTTCACAGGCAAAGAAAAGAGGGGAAGTTTGACAATTTTTTGACAGTATGTTTTTTTTGAGAAACTTCATGTAAATGTAAGAAAAAAATGTTTGCAATGACGGTATTTTTTGTTAAAATTTGATTACAGACTATAGAGATGCCGCGTTTAAAAACGGGGCGAGGAAAGGCGGTTTCTAATTATGAGGTATTTTTTCAATGCCAAAATTGAAAAAAAAGAAAAGGGTTATATGATTCAGATTCCCTTTAATGTGTGGGAAGTCTGCAAGCAGAGGGAAGTCATTCAGGCGGATATGGTACTTGACAACAAGATTATTGACTGCGAGCTGATTCCAAAGGAGAAGGGAAATTATGAGATTCATGTGGAGGATGAGGATGCCATTCAGGTAGACTTGAGCCGGCCCCACAAAATTCTGCTCCATGTGACGGGCAGCCTGATTAAGATGGACCAGAACAGTCCCTACAGCTTTGAAAATCCGATTCGCAAAATTGACGGAATCGATATCATTATCCAGCAGGCGGACGGTCTTTGCGGGCAGACCTGTGTGGCTATGTTAGCGGGCGTAACCATTGCGGACGTCATTCGCGTTATGGACTGCAGGGAATGGCAGGGCACCATGGGGCGTGTGATTTCAGCACTCAATTATTACGGCATCGACCACAAGGACGTCATCACATACACGGAAGGTGCGGACTGTGTGCTGCCCAAATGCTGCATTATGATGGAGAGAATGGGACGCTTTTGTCATTATCTGGTGGGCTACGACGGCAAATTTTATGACCCGAACCTTGGCGTTATGGAAGAGTACGACATGAGTAAGCTTTTGGGATACTTGGAAATCATATGTTAGGGTTGGAGATTATAATTGCTCATTAATAAATGGATTGTGAGAGGAGAAGGAGACAGTGGATAACAATAATATGAACAACACGGGAGAAAATACCGCAAACAACTCCGGCTATAACGCCAATGCGGGTTATACGCAGACGGGCTACGACAGCAATACAAATTATCCGCAGACGGGCTACGACAGCAATGCAAATTATGCGCAGACGGGTTATAACGCTAATACAAATTATGCGCAGACAGGTTACGACAGCAATGCAAATTATTCCCAGACGGGTTACGGCGCCAATACAAATTATACGCAGACCGGGTATGATGCCAATACAAATTATCCGCAGAACGGCTATAATGCAGGCGCCGGCTATGACGCCAATGCAGGCTACGGTACCTACAACACAGGTTACACTACATACGCGGGACAGAGCGGGAGCCAGCCGGTTATCAAAGAGGTGAGCAAGGTAAAGGGGCTTATCGGTGCGATTGCCGGTGCGCTGCTTGGCGGCGCCATCTGGATTGGAATCGGCTGCCTTGGCTTTGTTTCCGGCTGGATTGCCATTCTGATTTTCCTGTTGGCGCAGGGCGGTTATAAATTGATGAACAAAGGGGAGATAGACCGTTTTGGCAGCATTATCAGCGTGATTCTGGGGCTTGTGATTATTCTGCCGGCAACATGGTGTATCAGCGGCTTTCAGGTATTCAGTGCGCTGAATAAAAATGCACCGGGACATTTCTCTTACTTTGAGGTACTGGGTGATTTGCGCCTCTATATGGACAGGTATGATTTGTGGAGCTCATTCTATTCCAATCTTGCCATGGGTTATCTGTTTACCGGCGTCGCCGCTATTTACGTAGGAATCGGCGCATTGAGCAGCAGAGGAAAAGAGAAACGTGCGGCAAAAAAGGCGGCGAAGGAAGCCCAAAATGGAAAATGGCAATAAACAGAATATAAAATAAGTATTAAATCAGTGTTTACAGGGGAAAATGAGAAAAAAAGAGGAAAAATAAGAAAACAAGAGATAAAAAGAGATAACAGAAAATATTTGCCTGTGAATACAGTTGCAAAGCCCTGCATATAAAATTAATATAAGTTCCAGAGATTAGCACTCGATTTCATTGAGTGCTAATAATTTGAAGATAACCATACATGAAGGAGGCAATCATTATGAAGTTAGTACCGTTAGGTGACAGAGTCGTATTAAAGCAGTTAGTAGCAGAAGAAACCACCAAATCAGGTATCGTTCTTCCGGGGCAGAATAAAGAAAAACCCCAGCAGGCAGAGGTCGTTGCAGTAGGACCCGGCGGCATGGTGGATGGCAAGGAAATCAAGATGGAAGTGAAGGCAGGAGACCAGGTTATTTACTCCAAGTATGCCGGAACAGATGTGAAGATTGAAGAAGAGGAATACATTATCGTAAAGCAGAGCGATATACTTGCAGTTATCCAGTAAAAGTTGCGACACTAAAAAATAAGAAATTTGGAGGCGTATGATTATGGCAAAGGAAATCAAATATGGGGCAGAGGCCCGCGCAGCATTAGGAAGAGGTGTTGACCAGCTTGCAAACACCGTGAGAGTGACATTGGGACCTAAGGGAAGAAACGTGGTTTTGGATAAATCCTTCGGCGCACCTCTCATTGCAAACGACGGCGTTACCATTGCAAAGGAAATTGAGTTAGAGGATGCGTTTGAAAACATGGGTGCACAGCTTGTAAAAGAAGTTGCAACCAAGACCAACGATGTTGCCGGAGACGGAACAACTACCGCCACTGTGCTGGCACAGGCAATGATTAACGCAGGTATGAAGAATCTGGAAGCCGGAGCAAATCCCATTATTTTAAGAAAGGGTATGAAGAAAGCAACCGACTGCGCAGTAGAGGCGATTGCAAAGATGAGCTCCAAGGTAAACGGCAAGGAGCATATCGCACGTGTTGCGGCTATCTCCGCAGGGGATGATGAAGTAGGTCAGCTTGTGGCAGATGCAATGGAAAAGGTGTCCAATGACGGCGTTATCACCATCGAGGAAAGCAAGACCATGCAGACCGAGCTTGATTTGGTGGAAGGTATGCAGTTTGACAGAGGATATATTTCCGCATACATGGCAACGGATATGGATAAGATGGAAGCAGTTCTTGACAATCCTTATATCCTGATTACGGACAAGAAGATATCCAACATTCAGGAAATCCTTCCTCTGTTAGAGCAGATTGTACAGTCCGGCGCTAAGCTTTTAATTATTGCAGAGGATGTGGAGGGAGAAGCGCTTACCACTCTGATTGTGAACAAGCTGCGCGGTACTTTTAACGTAGTGGCAGTAAAAGCACCGGGATATGGCGACAGAAGAAAAGCAATGCTGGAGGATATCGCAATCCTGACAGGCGGACAGGTAATCAGCTCTGAGCTGGGTCTGGAGCTGAAGGATACCACAATGGACCAGCTTGGACATGCAAAATCCGTGAAGGTACAGAAGGAAAACACCGTTATCGTGGACGGCGAGGGCGACAAGGCAGCAATTCAGGCGCGCATCGCACAGATTAAGAATCAGGTGGAGGAAACAACTTCTGATTTTGATAAAGAGAAACTGCAGGAGCGCCTTGCAAAGCTGGCTGGCGGCGTAGCGGTTATCCGTGTGGGTGCGGCAACCGAGACAGAGATGAAAGAAGCAAAGCTTCGTCTGGAGGATGCGCTTGCAGCGACCAGAGCGGCTGTGGAGGAAGGTATTATTTGCGGCGGCGGTTCCGCATATATCCATGCTTCCAAAGAAGTGGAGAAGCTGCGCGATACCATGGAAGGCGACGAAAAGACCGGTGCAGGTATTGTATTGAAAGCACTGGAGGCTCCTTTGTTCTACATCGCAGCCAATGCAGGTCTTGAGGGCAGCGTAATTGTAAACAAGGTAAAAGAGATGGAGAGCGGCATGGGCTTTGACGCACTCAAGGAAGCGTATGTGGACATGGTGAAGGAAGGCATCCTTGACCCTGCAAAGGTGACAAGAAGCGCCCTGCAGAATGCGACCAGCGTTGCTTCCACGCTTCTGACCACCGAGTCCGTTGTGGCAAATATCAAGGAAGAGACACCTGCAATGCCTGCCGGAGGCGGTATGGGTGGTATGATGTAAAATATTTGAAAATCTACGTATTACAGCGGGGCAGAACCGAATTTTTGGTTCTGCCCTTTTGCTATGCGTAAAATTCCGGCATGGGACATGGATGCCTTGGAAACCGGAAAAGGCATTTGCGTAAAATGCTATGGTCTTTTGGAGAGGGCAGTGGGATACTATTATTCATAATAAGCCTGCATTTCTACAGGGAGAATTCCAATGAAAAAGTCATATTATAATTTTTTGTTTCAGAAAGAGGATGGAAAAAGTATTATATATAATTCACGAACAGGGGCAATGGCAGAATTAGATGAAGTGCACGCGGAGCAGCTACGGGAATGGACGGAGCAGGAAATCAAGGAGAAGAATCCGGCGTTTGCAGAAGCTTTGCTGCAAAATGGATTTGCGGTCGCGGATGGGGTATCGGAACAGGACATGATTCAGTACGATTCTCTCCGTGCCAGATTTGGCAGTCGTTTTCTGGGATTGACAATTACGCCGACGCAGGACTGTAATTTCAGGTGTCGGTATTGCTACGAGAATAATATAATACAACCGGTTTACATGGATGAAGAAACACAGGCTGCACTGATTGCTTATGTAAAGAAAAATCTTATGCCGGAGGGCAGAATGACGGTTTGCTGGTATGGCGGCGAGCCCCTGATGGCGTTGTCTGTCATCAGTAGACTGACACAAAAGATGCTGGAGCTTTGTGAGGAAAAGCATGTGGAATACGTGGCAAATATTGTGACAAACGGATATTTGCTGACACAGGAGACGTTGGAAGAACTGTTAAGATGTAAAATTCATCAGATTCAAGTCACTTTAGATGGAAGCTGCGAGACGCATAATCAACGCAGACCGCTTGCAGGCGGGCATGAGACCTATGACGTGATTTGGAATAATCTGTTGGCGTTAAGGGCTTATGAAAAAGATATTCTAATTGACCTGCGTGTCAATGTAGACAAGAGTAATTATCAGGTGCTTACCGATGTGGCGGAAAAAATACGCAGAAACGGCATGGAGCATTTTGTCAGAGTATACCCGGGGAAGGTGGTAAGCGGCGGGGACTGCTACCAGCAGGATATATGCTTTGAAAACAGGGAATTTGCCCTGCTGGAGGAGTCATTTTTTAAGGAAAATAGAAAACATCTGCCAGCAAGATATCCCAAGCCGCGGCATAATGTATGTGGTGCAGATGCTGCGGGTTTTGTGGTAATCGACGCAGAAGGGTTTATATACAAATGCTGGATGGATATCGGAAACAGAGCGCAATCCGTGGGCAATATCAAGAGTGGTGAATGGGGGAATGAAGCGCTGCTGTATCAGTATATGCTGTATGAACCTGTGAAGGATGAAGCGTGCAGCCGATGCAAATACCTGCCGGTATGTCTGGGCGGATGTCCGCATGAGCGTCTGCAGGGCAAAAAAAGCTGTACGTCGCTGAAAGAAACGTTTCAGGACTATATGGAATATCTTCCAAAAGTCATGGAACAGAATCGCAATTAAGTTGCTAAAAACGCTGTGTAGAGAGGTCTTGCTGATTGATGGTTGATGTTGCGCGGAAGGAGAGACTTCTTATGAAGATAATAGTAGAAGCGGAAAAAAGAGAATTACAAGAAACTATGGGTGGCTGTTTTATATTAACGGTACCGAATTGTCAGGAATTTACATTTGGTGGTAATGATTAAGTAGATTGCAAATTTGTTTTATTTTCTTTCTGCACAGTGTTTTTACAAAAAATGAAAGCTTATGTAAGAAAAATAATATTAAGGGGAGGCTTCATATGAAAGACCAGTCCGAAAAGCAGCTTGTCAGAGAAAGGCGCCGTCGGTTTATCGGGCAGTTTTACCGGAATAATAGAGCGGCATTCGTAGGAACCATGCTGCTGCAGGCAGCAATAAGCAATATATCTTTGGCTGCTGCAGTGGTGTTTAAAATGTTTGTGGATTATATTTCCGGTGAAAGTCACATGGCACTTTTGCAGATATGCCTGTATGCTGTCGGATTTTTGGCTGTTTATGTAATGGTACATTTGCTGAACAGGAGTCTCCATCCACGATTTATGAATCGCGCCATATGTCAATATAAGGAATACGTATTTTCAGAGCTGACGAAAAAAAGTATCAGCTCTTTTTCTCGTGAAGATACAGGTCGTTATCTTTCCGTACTGACACAGGATGTCACTGACGTGGAAAAAAATTATCTGATGTCGTTATCCCATATCATTGAATATGTAGTCTGCCTTGCGGCATCGGTGATTCTGATGCTGTGCTACAGCCCTGTTTTGACTGCGGCTTCCGTCGGATTTGCCCTGCTGCCGCTGCTGGCGGCTTTTGCCACCGGCGACCGTCTGGCAGAAAAATCGCGGGTGATATCGGACAGGAACGAGCAGTTTGTTGGTGAGGTGAAGGACTGGTTGTCAGGTTTTCCGGTTATCAAGAGCTTTCAGGCAGAAGAGGAATCGATAAAAAGCTTTAAAAAAGTGAATATCTGGCGGGAAAAAGCGGGGAGCGATTACAGAAGGACGTATTGCACGATTAATATACTGGCATTAGGAGCTTCTACCGCGGCAGAATTTGGTGTATATTTTGTGGGAGCGCTCCTTGCGCAGAAGGGTATGGGCGTTACGGCAGGCATGATAACGGCATTTATTTATGTCACCTTTAGATTTAATAAGGCAATTACAGAGCTGCCAATATACTGTGGGATGATGAAATCGGCATATAAGCTGATAGATAAACTTGCTGCGCTATTGCAGGAAAATGTGCGCAGTGAAGGAGGGGAGCTGCTTGCCGGACTGCATGACGGAATCCTTGTGGAAAATCTTTCCTATGCTTATGAGGAGGGAAAGCAGGCGCTTTGGTCACTCAATCAAAAATTTGTGGCAGGTAAGAGTTATGCTATTGTGGGCGCCTCCGGCTCCGGCAAGTCTACATTTTTAAATCTGCTGATGGGAAGCTTTGACACATATGAAGGAGAGGTTCTCTTTGATGGAAAGGAATTGCGGCAGGTGCAGTCGGATTCTCTGTATGGGCTGATAGCTCTGGTACAGCAGAACGTATTTATTTTTAACGATACCATACGGAACAATATCACGATGTTCAGGGAGTTTTCTGAAGAACAGGTGGAAAATGTGATACGGCAGTCCGGACTTGCAAAACTGGTTGCTGCCAGAGGCGAGGACTATATCTGCGGGGAGAACGGTAACGGATTGTCCGGCGGGGAAAAGCAGAGAATTTCCATAGCCAGGGCGCTTTTACGCGGTGCGCCGGTTATACTGATGGACGAAGCGACTGCGGCGCTGGATGCGGAGACGGCGTATGAGGTGGCGAGCGCTATTCTGGATATCGAGGCGTTTACCCGCATTGTAGTGACTCACCGGTTGGAGGAGGGGCTTCTTAAGAGATATCATGAAATCCTTGTTATGAAAAACGGAGGTATTTGTGAGAAAGGCAGTTTTGCGGAACTGATGGCGCAGAAGGGACTTTTTTATTCTCTTTTTACGGTTACGCAGAATGAGAACGGGAGAGGAGAATCATGATATGAAAAATCAATCAGAAAAGAAGCTTATCAGAAAGAGGAGAAGACAATTTACCAAACAGTTTTATCATGGGAATAAAGCGGCATATGTGTGCACTATGCTGCTGCAGACGATTATAATGGGGATTAATGTTGCTGTGGCGGTAGTGTTTCAAATGGTAATAGATGTTATTACCGGCGACAGCAGTATGTCACTATTTCAGGTGTTCTTATGCGTATCCGGCGTTCTGCTTGTGTTTGTAGCAGCACTTTTGCTGGAAAGAATGGTGAAGCCAAGGTTTATAGAGCGTGCTATGTGCCAATATAAGGAGTATGCTTTTACAGAATTAACGAAAAAGAGTATCAGTGCTTTTTCCAAGGAAAACACAGGGCGCTATCTTTCCATGCTGACAAGTGATGCTTACGCAGTGGGCAATCAATATGTAGAACAACAGTTTATGTGGTTTGGCTATGCGGCTCTTTTTGTGGAAGCGCTTGTGATAATGCTGATATACAGTCCTCTGCTGACTGGTATTGCTATCATTTTTTCTCTGCTGCCCTTGCTTGTATCTCTGAAAACAGGAAACCGTCTGGCAGAAAAAGACCGTATTATATCAGATAGAAGAGAGCTGTTTATCAGCGGACTAAAGGATTGGCTCGCTGGTTTTCCTGTTATCAAGAGTTTTCGGGCGGAAAAGGAAGCTATGGATAGTTTTCAGAAGGAGAATGCCTTGTTAGAGGATGCGAGGCGGGACAGACGGCGGACTTATTGGACGATAGAGGCAATATCCTCATGGTCCGCCGATTTCACGGTTTTGGGCATGTATTTTGTGGGCGCGCTCCTTGTGGGAAATGTAGCGTCCGGCATCACGGCAGGCATTGTCATTGCTTTTGTACAGCTTATGAATATATTTCAACAGCCGCTCATCGTATTTCCGATGTTTTGGAGCAACAGGAAATCCGCGATAAAGCTAATCGATAAACTTGCCGCCCTGCTACAGGAAAATGTACGCAACGAAGGCGGGGAGCATCTCACGGGACTGAAAGAGGGCATAAGACTGGAAAACCTTTCCTACGCCTATGAGGAAGATAAGCCTGTGTTAAAATCCATCAATCAGAATTTTGAGGCAGGAAAAAGCTATGCCGTTGTGGGTGCCTCCGGTTCCGGCAAGTCCACGCTTTTAAATCTGCTTTTAGGAAGTTCCGATGCGTATGAGGGCTCTATTTTTCTGGACGGAAAGGAACTGCGGCAGGTTGACTCCGATTCCCTGTATGGACTGATAACTCCGGTACAGCAGAACGTATTTATTTTTAACGATACCATACGGAACAATATCACGATG
>CAJTPU010000009.1 GCA_910578335.1 uncultured Lachnospiraceae bacterium
TCAGCAAAGGCTTCCACGATTTTTGAGTCTCATTTCCATGGCGCAAAAGTCGCTTGCCCCCATTCTTTTGCGCAAATGGACAGGCGACGTTGTCGGTTTGACACGCTAATCCTACTAAAATAAAGGATAAAAAAGGAGCGGATATGGTTACGTTTGAGAATTATGCGGAGATTTCGAAGGCGGAAATAGAGAAGGCTCTGGACTTTTGTAACCGGCAGATTCTTCGGAATCTGCCGGCGTTTACGGATAAGTTCCAGAAAGCGTACAGTGAAGGCGGGTTTTACCAGCCGATAGAGAATACTTACTGGACTTGCGGCTTCTGGACGGGAGAAATCTGGCTTGCTTATGAATATTCCCATGACGAGAGGCTGCGTGCGGCAGGAGAAAGGCAGATACAGAGCTTTTTAAACCGTATTGAAAAGAAGATTGAGGTGGACCATCACGACATGGGCTTTCTGTATTCCCCCTCCTGTGTGGCGGGCTATAAGCTGACGGGGAGTAAAGAGGGCAGGAAGGCGGCAATTATGGCGGCGGACCAGCTTATCACCAGATATCATCCCGTAGGCGAGTTTATTCAGGCGTGGGGAGCGATGGATGCGCCGGAAAATTACCGGCTTATCATCGACTGTCTCTTAAATCTTCCCTTGCTCTACTGGGCTTCTGAGGAGACGGGAGACGAAAAATACCGCGAGATTGCCGAGAAACATATTCATACGGCTGTAGCAAATGTCATCAGGGAGGACTATTCTACGTGGCATACCTTCTTTTTTGACATGGAAACAGGTGAGCCCCATCACGGTGCGACTTGTCAGGGTTATCGGGACGGCTCCGCGTGGGCAAGAGGACAGGCGTGGGGCGTGTATGGTCTGGCGCTCGCCTACAAGTATACGGGCAGGAAGGAATACATAGAGCTGTTCCGCCATGTGACGGAGTATTTTCTAACGCATCTGCCAAAGGATTTGGTGCCTTTCTGGGATTTGGAATTTACGGACGGAGATAATCAGCCGCGGGATTCCTCTTCGGCTTCTATTGCGGCGTGCGGTATGCTGGAGATGATAAAGTACCTGCAGCCTGAGGAGGCGGAGCATTACCGCAGGATTGCATACCGGATAATGAAGTCTGTGTATGACAATTATGCCGTAAAGGATATGGCGGTTTCCAATGGGCTGGTGCTGCACAGTACCTATTCCAATCATTCGCCGTACAATACCTGCAATCATTACGGGGTGGACGAATGTAACTCGTGGGGCGATTACTTTTATATGGAGGCGCTGACGAGGATGGAGAAGGAGTGGAGGTTGTATTGGTAAGGTGTTTGGATTTGCGAAGGGGACGCGGAGGCAGCAGACATGTGCTGATGCAGCCGCGCTTGCGCTCAGAGGAAAACGTAGTAGTGCTAGGCTCGAAAATACCTCGCAAGTCATGCCTGCATGACTTTGGCGCTGACGTTTTCCAATGGGCTGCATCAGCACATGTCTGCTGCCTTCGCTGTTGCTTGGCAAAGGGGAACGCATTACCGGTTTGGTGAGTAGACGCGCGGGGCGCGCAGTGGCGCAGCGGCGTAATAACGCAGCAATGCGGGGCGAGGCTGTGGAGGATGATGGATGGGAGAGAATGGGGCTGGAGGTTTAGAGAGAATGGAGAAGTTTTTTGCATTTGAGGGAGTGGGGACGAAGAAGGAATTTCAGGAGGGGATGCTTTCGATATTGGAGCCGTTAAAGGCTTATTATAGTGAGGGCAGGGCGAGGCTTACGCTGGGGCGGACGATGGCGCATTATGATATTGATGCGACTTTTATGGAGGCGTTTTCAAGACCGCTGTGGGGACTGGTGCCTTATTGGGCAGGAGGCGGCAGGGACAGTGGATTTGAGGAAATTTACAGGAGGGGACTGAGTGCCGGAACGGACGCAGCGAATCCTGAGTATTGGGGGGAGTGCAAGGATTTCGACCAGCGGTTTGTGGAGATGGCGGCAATTTCTTATGGGCTGATGTTTGCACCAAAGGTATTGTGGGAGCCCCTAAGCGATAGGGAAAAGGATAATTTGTGTGGGTATTTGAATAAGATAAATGCGCATCCGCTGCCGGTGTGCAATTGGATATTGTTTGCGGTGCTTGTAAATATTGCGTTAAAATCGGTGGGCAGAGAGTATAATGCCGCGGTGCTGCAGGAATATTTAAAAGGGCTGGAAACCTTTTATCTGGGAGAAGGGTGGTATCAGGACGGTGATTCGGGGCAGAAGGATTATTATATTTCATTTGCAATTCATTTTTACTGCTTGATTTATGCAAGGGTGATGGAGGCGGAGGAGCCTGAGCGGGCGGCGCTTTATAAGGCACGTGCCTGTGAATTTGCAAAACAGTTTATTTACTGGTTTGATGAAGACGGTGATGCGGTTCCCTTTGGACGCTCGCTGACCTACCGTTTTTCGCAGGTAAGTTTTTTTAGCGCCTGTCTGATAGCGGGCATTGAGCCTTTTCCGATTCCCGTGATGAAAGGGCTGATTGCAAGGCATCTTAGAAGCTGGATGCAGCGTCCGATTTTTGACAGGAACGGTATCCTGACCATAGGATACGGCTATCCGAATTTGACGATGGCGGAGCGCTACAACGCGCCGGGCTCTCCCTATTGGGCGATGAAAACCTTTGGTTTTCTTATGCTGCCTGACGACCATCCTTTCTGGACGGCAGAGGAAGCTCCCCTGCCTAAAGGAAAAGCGGATTGCCCCATGAAATACGCAGATATGTATGTGCGCCGTTATGCCCGGCATGTGACGGCATTTACACCCGGGGTATACAGTCCCTACGGACATGGGCATATTGTGGAAAAATACGGAAAATTTGCCTATGACTCCAAATTTGGCGTAAGCATTGCCAAATCCTGCTATGAGCTTCATGAAAACGTGCCGGACAGTATGCTGGCGTTTGTGATAAACGGCTATGTGTATGTGAGGCGCATCTGTGAAAAATCAGAAATTACGGAGAGCGGCGTTTATTCCAAATGGGTTCCGTTTGCCGGTATCAGCGTGGAAACCACACTGACGCCGACAGAAAGCGGGCATATCAGGGAACACCGCATTATCAGTGAAATTGACTGTGAGGCATACGATTGCGGCTTTGCGGTAAACCGCGGAGATTTTGTACCGGTCGGTTTTTATGCAGAGGAAAATGAAAAAGGCTCCTGTGCGGGAAATGACACTTCCCTCTGCAGGGTAAGCGGAGAGGAAATTGCCGGCAAAGAAAGAAAAGTGGCGGTGGGGCATATTATTTTTGCAGACCCCAATACCAATTTGCTTTATACCAAGACGGCAATCCCGTCCGTACAGTATCAAATCCATAAGGGAGAGCAGCTTCTGCGCACGGTAGTGGAAGCCGATATTTTTTAGGAAAGCGCAGATGTAATCCCGCCTTTGTAGTATCGAAGGTTACAGCGCCTTTTTGACGGAGATTGCTCTCATGGGACACATTTCCTGACAGCAGAAGCAGGAAATGCAGCCTTTTCTTTTAAAGTGTGCTTTTTTATCACGGATATCAATAATATGGGCAGGGCAGCTTTCCGCACATTTGCCGCAGCCGATACAGAGCTCTTTGTGAAGCTGGGGGTAGGATTTTAAAAGCCTGCCTGCAAGCTTTGTGAAGGGCTTTTGTAAAAAGCGGGGCAGGCTGCCGGTAAAATCCAGCTTTTTGGTATCCGGTACTTGAAAGGGCGTCAGATTTTCGGGGAGGCTGTCGCCGGACAGGCAGATATCGTCAGGAAGCGCCAGTCCCTTTTCCACAGCCTGCCGTATCATCACGATTTCCTTCGGGTCAAGTCCCATCAATCCTGCCGCAAAATAGTCCTGTGTATAGACATCCTTTGAGCCGAGCAGCATATATAACGGGTGTGAGGTGCCTCCGGTGGGACCGTTTCCTTCCATGGCATCGATGGCGTCGATAATCGTTACATCCGGCTTTACCGTCTCGGCAAGCTCCACAAGCATACGGGAAAAATCTTCCAAATCCGGAAAACGGTAGTGCATCTGCGGTTTTTCCAGACCGGGAATCACTCCAAAAAGATTTTTGATACCCCCGGAGTAGCCTGTCATGGCATGGGTTTTGAGCTTGCAGATATTGATGATGTAGTCCGCCTCGCAGATGGGTGTTATGATGTGAAAGGAATGATTCTGAAAGCCTGCGGGACAGTTTACGGTTTTGGCGCTAAAGTCCATGTTCAGCTTCACCAGAGGCGCAAGCTGCTGCATACCGCAGACGCGGTATACATTTTTCATATATTCCCCGTTGTAAAGCCCGCCGGAGCTTTCAGCCAGTGTAATGTCCCTGATGCCGTGTGCCGCGAGCCACTTGGCAACGGATTTTATGACAAGCGGATGGGTGGTGGCAGGAAAGGAGGGGCTTTTTGCCATAACCAGATTGGGCTTTATCACGACCTTGCAATCAGGATGTAAATCCTTCTCTACGGATAAAGCCTCCATCATCCTTGCGATGGCGCGGTCAATCAGTTCTTCGTTGTATTCCGGTACATTGTAAAGTGTCTGAAGCATGGTTCTCTCCTAAAGCATAATTTTATAATGTGGTTTCGGGTGTCTCCCTGTCATATGCGGCGATGCAGCCGCGGATATCGTCCAGCGCGCGGGACAGCACGGCAGAATCCCTGTTATTGTCCTCTGTATGGAAAGGGCAAAGTCCGGCAAGTTTGCGGCGCAGATACTCCTGTATGAGAAAAGGCTGGATAAGCGGATAGGTCCACTTGTCGGGAAATCCGTCAAGCAGGGTTATACTTTCCATTTCGTTGTGAAGCTCCTTTTCAAAGCTTTGTATTTCTGCATAATAGAGCATGCCGAAGGTTTCTTCGCCTAAGGCGTTTACTCTGGTTTTTCCGGTGACGGAGTATGCGCAGAGGGGAGCGATGGTAAAAGCAATGGCGCCCGTCTCTTCCCGCAGCTCTCTTGCGGCGGTTTCTGCGATAGATTCGGAGGGCTCCCTGTGCCCGCCGGGAATTTCCCAGGTGTCCCGCAGCTTATGCCTGCAGAATACCCATTTTCCTGCGTGGCGTGCTATGATAACGGCAAATTGCAGAAGGGAATCTTCCGCGTTTTCATAAAATTTGACTTCCATTAGGGTTCCTTTCGTATTTTGTATCTTTATTTTTATCTATCATAACACAGAAAGTATATTTTCACCAATCCATTATAAATTCGTAAATCTTTTTTCATCATAACGCTTGTAAATTTGCAGCCAATATGCTACACTCAAAAAAAGCATTACTATATCAAAAAAATCTATTCTTGATATCGTCAAGTCTGTTTTCTCGGAAACTTCAATGCTTTTATTCCCAAACACAATAAGAGCAGGAGGTTTCCAAAGCGCCTCCTGCGGACAGGAGGTTATGTATGAATGATGTGGACAACAAAGGGAGGGAGCCGCTGCAAAACGCCGGTATGCCCCAAAGGAACTACAAGGATACCGTGTTCCGCCTGCTTTTTAACGACAGGGCAAGGCTGCTTTCTCTGTTTAATGCAGTAAACGGGACTGCGTACAATAAGCCTGAGGAGCTGGAAATCATTACCCTGCAGAATGCCGTGTATATGAGCATGAAAAATGATTTATCCTTTCTGATGGATTTTCAGATGTATTTGTATGAGCATCAGTCCTCCTTAAATCCCAACCTGCCGCTCAGGGATTTGTTTTACGTGGCAAGGCAGTATGAGAAGCTCACGATAGGGAAAAATCTTTACGGGCAGGGCAGGATAAAGCTGCCGACGCCGCACTTTATCGTGTTTTACAACGGGACGGGAAGACAGCCGGAGACAAAGCGGGTGCGTCTTTCGGATGCCTATGAGGTACAGGAGGCGGAGAAGGAGCTTGAGCTTATCGTGACGGTTTTTAATATCAACAGCGGGTACAATGAGGAGCTGAAGGAAAAGTGTCCGGCTCTTGGGGAGTATGCGGCATATGTGGCAAGGGTAAGGGAACATGCAAAGGGACATGCGTTATACGAGGCGGTAGAGCTTGCGGTGAGCGAATGCATTAGGGAAGGGATATTAAAAGATTTCCTGTCGGCGAACCGCGCGGAGGTAGTCGGTATGAGTATATTTGAGTACAATTAGGAAGAACATATGCGGATGGAGCGGGAAGAGGCGTATGCAGAAGGACTGGCGGAGGGCAAGGCAGAAGGTAAAGCAGAAGGCATGGAAGACGGAAAGGTAAAAGGAGCCGCATGCAAACTCATTTTTCTTGTGCGAAGCTGGATAAGGCAAGGCTTGAAGGAGGAAGAGATTGCCGGTCTGGCACAAGAGCCGCAGGAGGATATGCTGCGGCTGATACGGACGATAAAGGAGAACCCGAAAGCTGACGATGAGCAGATTCTGCAGTTATGGGGAAAGCAGGCGTAAGATATTGTTGTAAACTGCCTCGGAGGCTTCTGTGACAAACCGGTTCATGCGGCGCTCTGTTAAATAGGGATAGTTTCTGTCCAGATTTTCTCTTTTTTCAGCGTAAAAACCGGTAATATATTCTCTTCGGTTATCAAAGGCATCCGGCGCAAAAATATCCATATAAGTATTTCTAAAACCAACTGCATTTTTATATAGTTCAAAAGCCCTGAAATGCGGCTGACGGGATAAGAAGAGAAAATCAAGGTCATACCAGTCAGCTTTTATTTTCCAAACCAAAGCGTTCCTGTCCTGTAAAGCTTCAGCAGCATGCGCCTCGATGCAAGGGTCGGTAATTTGCTCCTGCCAGAGAATATCCGTTATAAGGTGTGACAGATACCCCAGATAAAAAGAAAATTGTTTTGTATTGTAATTTTGCCGCACAGATTTTTCAAAATAGCGGTCAAGATAGGGCTGCAGTTGTATTTTTTTGTTTTCATCCCGAAAATGAGACACCTTGGAGGAAGGCACATAGTAGCTCCAGTCTTCGCTGGGAACGCCGCTGTCGGGCGCAATATTTCCCATAATAAAGTCTGTTTTTTCTAAATTTTCAAATTTATCCAATAAGATATCTGCAATTCGCAGATGCACCATCCAGGAAGCCATAGACATTTCCTCTACACGCAAAATTTTTTAAATCCAAAGGATACCGCAGTTTGGCAGCCGTTTTATCCTTCCTCTTTTGACAAATATTCTACAAAATACCATACCACAAGACGGAAATTTTAAAAAGGATTTTTTATTTATTTTTGTCCTGCGTTCGTTTTTTTCCTACTATATAGGTAGAAAGAAATACGGAAAAGAGGAAAACGAAGGAGACAGGAACCATGTATAAGCGGGACAAAAGAAAATGCTTCATATCGGTTTTATCCATGGGCGCATTTTTGCTGATAATCATATCTTTAACGGCATGTACGTTTTGGGCGGCATGTATCTTTTCACCTGCAAACACCTCTTTTTACCCATATGAGCAGAAAACCGTAATGATGAGTCAGCCTTATGTGGGAATGGAGTTGCCTGATGTATGGAAGAAGGAGATGTTAAAAAGGGAAGAAGAGGCTGCATGGAAGAGAGCGTACCTGTATGTTATGTGCAATATGAGGGAGTATCTTGCCGGCCAGCAGGGCGATAGAGAGAACCCAGCGGTTTATGATTCTATGGACCTGTCGGTTTATCTGGGACTTTATGATTTTGACGGAGACGGAATCCCGGAGCTTTTGGCGGGTGATACCACAGCAACGGCAGTATTTACGTTTGCCGACGGACAGGTGGAAAAGCTCATGGACGCTAAAAATCCGGAAGAAGTATATATATGCTTTGGCGTGCCGCTGCCAAAAAAAGCAGGGGAGAGCATCCGGCTGGTACATGAAGCATCCGGATGGATATTAAAATTTCCATCCGGAGAAGAGGCTGTGTTGGATAGTGAGTTTAATTATGATTTCATCCGGTGGTAGAAAAGCGGCTGTTTTTTATAACGGTGTTTTATAAAAAATCTTTACAGACAGGGATAAACGTGTTATGATTATGCACGATAACAGAAAAAGAAAAGCGAGGACGTGTATGTTAAGCATTGTGATTTTGGAGAAAGCGGCAAACTAAATAGTTGACGTATCTGCCTTACATGTGCTTACTATACTTATGTCCAAATATAGAAAATGAGCATGACTGTACAGTCATGTTTTTATGTGCTTTCAGTCTCTTTGCCGTTTTGACAAAGAGGCAGAAAAACGCGGCGACGATGGAGTATTGTGCCATTTGGCGGATATCCATGGTCGTTTTTTGTTGTGTAATAAAAGGGTATTGTTTGATTTGGGAAAGGAAGAGAAAGATGGAGCAGGTAAGCAGGCAGGTGGAAAAACTGCTGGAATTTGATAAAATAAAAGAAAAATGGGAAGGGCTGGCTTACACGGAATGGGCAAAAAAGAAGATATGGGAGACGGAGCCGTTTTTGTCGGAAAGCGAGCTGTTACACGCGTTAGAGGAGACGACGGAGGCGAGGCTTTTGCTTGAGAAAGGCGGCACGCCGCCGCCGGTGTCGCTAAGCGGCGTGGAAGAGCTGCTTACAATCGCAAAAAAAGAAGGCTGTCTGACTGCCGCGGGGCTGGAACAGATAGGCGGTGCGCTGACGGCGGTAAGAAGGCTGAAAAGTTATCTGGCACGCTGCAAGCAGTATGGGCTTTCCCTGCCTTATTACGAAGAGAATCTGGATGCGCAGGATTTGCTGGCGGAACAGATAAGGCAGCAAATCCGAAACGGCGGTGTGGACGACGAGGCTTCAAGACTGTTAAAATCTTTACGAAGCGAGATGACAAGACTGCATGACAAGGCAAAGGAAAAGGCGGATGCGGTTATGCGTGCCAACAGGGAATGCATGTCTGACAGCTTTAGCACGGAGCGAAACGGGCGGCTTTGTATTCCGGTAAAAAAGGAATACAAATTTAAAATAGCAGGCAGCGTAATAGATAAGTCTGCAACGGGCAGCACCCTGTTTATGGAACCGGCTTCGGTGGCAAAAATATGCGGGGAGCTGCAGGCGCTTGCCATTGAGGCAGAAAACGAGGAGCGCAGAATTCTTTTTACCTTGACTGCCATGGTGGCGGAGGGGGCAGAAGCTATGGAGCAGAATATGCGCACCATAGAAAAACTGGACTTTATATTTTCCAAAGGAAAGCTGAGTATGGAATATGGCGGCGTCCGTCCCTGCATCAACACAAAAAGAAGGATTGTCTTAAAGGAAGGGCGGCATCCGCTGATGGAGCCCGCAAGCTGTGTGCCGTTACAGCTTACGATGGGCGGCGGAATAAACGGCATAGTGATTACGGGTCCCAATACGGGAGGCAAAACGGTCGCCATTAAGACGGTGGCGCTTACCTGTATGATGGCACAGTGCGGACTGCATGTGGCGTGCGGGGAGGCGGATATCTGCATGAACAGCAATTTCCTCTGCGATATCGGGGACGGACAGAATCTGTCGGAAAATCTTTCCACTTTTTCGGCGCATATCAAAAATGTGCTGGGGATACTGGAGGAGGTGACGCCGCAGAGCTTAGTGGTGATGGATGAGCTGGGTTCGGGAACAGACCCTGCGGAAGGGATGGGCATTGCCATCGCCATTTTGGAAGAGCTGAAAAAGAGCGGCGCACTTTTTCTGGTGACGACGCATTATCCGGAGGTAAAACAATATGCGGAAAGGGAGGAAGGAATTGTAAATGCGCGTATGGCGTTTGACAAAGAAAGCCTCAGACCCTTGTACCAACTGATTATCGGGGAGGCGGGCGAGAGCTGCGCTTTTTACATTGCGGGACGGCTTGGGATGCCGGACTTTATGCTGCGCCGTGCGGCAAAGGCAGCGTATGGAGAACAACAGCCGCTGCCGGTATTTTTGCAGAAAGAAGAAAACGGCGGGGCAGAGGCAGAGACAGGAAGAAACGAGGAAGCGGCGCTGCAGCATTTTGCAAAGACAGGGCAAAAAACAGCGCCTCGCATCATGGAAAAACGGCGTAACACGAACCGGCGGCAGGAGGCGGCGATGCGGTTTCGACGGGGTGACAGCGTAATGGTGTATCCCGATAAAAAAATAGGCATTGTATGTCAGTGTGCCAATGAGAAGGGCGTGCTCAGAGTGCAGCTTCCCGACAAGAAAATCTGGATTAATCACAAACGGCTGCGGCTGCATGTGGCGGCGGAGGAATTATATCCGGAGGACTATGATTTTTCTATTATTTTTGATACGGTAGAAAATAGAAAACTGCGACATAAAATGGAAAAACGACACGTGGAGGACAGGACGCTTACGGTAGAAGAATAATAGCGGGCAGACTCAACCAAGTTACGGCAACGGCAGCGCAGAAATGAGGAAAAGTATGGAATTGATAAAAAATTACAGAGACAATGAAACGCTTAGAAAAAGCTTTTATGCACTTGCAATGAAAACTTATGGTCTGGATTTTGAAGACTGGTATGAGAATGGTTACTGGGGGGAAGCATATACGCCTTATTCCATTGTAGAGGCAGGCAGAATCGTAGCGAATGTGTCTGTCAACACGACGGATTTTATTCTGGACGGCAGCAGAAAACATTTTATCCAGCTTGGCACCGTGATGACGGATGAGGCTTACCGCAAAAGAGGGTATGGCAGGCGGCTGATGGAGGAGGTGGAAAAGGATTATGCGGGCAAAACGGACGGTATATATCTTTTTGCCAACGACAGTGTATTGGATTTTTATCCCAGATTTGGATTTAAAAAGGCTTTTGAATACGGTTATGAAAAGGCAATTACAGCGGACGGAAAAAGGAGCATACACAGAATTCCCATGCATGAAAAAAGGGTGTGGGACGGCTTTGCCAAAATAGTGGAGCAAAGCGTCCCCTGCGGACGCTTTGCCATGGCGGGTAATAGCGGGCTGGTACTGTTTTATGTCACAAAATTTATGCAGGATAATGTGTATTATAGCAAAGCGCACAGGGCATACCTGATTGCAGAGGAGGCAGGGGAGACGCTTTTGGTTCATGGTATTTTTGCAGAAGCTTTGGTAGAACCGTCGGATATTGCCAAGACTTTTGGACAAAATATTAAAAAAGTGAGGCTTGGCTTTACACCCTTTGATACGGCGGGCTATACCCTGCGGGAAGTCAAAGAGGAGGATACAACCTTGTTTGTAAAAGGAGAAGGCTTTGACTTTTGGGCTGCGGACAAGCTGATGTTTCCAACGCTTGCTCATGCCTGAAAAAAAGGATTGCATTTTTCGCCGTTAGGTGTTATGCTATAGAAAAGATATTTAAGAAACTTAAATAAGTAAAAATAAAAATTGCAGAGGCGTAGAAAGGAAGGCGTTTAGTATGAAACTGGTTGTCATTGGAGGCGGAAGCAGCTACACACCGGAATTGATTGAAGGGGTGATAAAACATCATGAGACACTTCCCATTACCGAGGTAGTGCTGGTGGATATCGAAGCAGGAAGTGAGAAGCTGCGGATAAATACGGCGTTTTCAAAGCGTATGGTAGAAAAGGCAGGTCTGTCTATTGCAATAAGCGGGACGTTTGACAGGCGGGAAGCTCTTGCCGGTGCGGATTTTATTATTACGCAGATTAGGGTGGGAGGACTGGATGCCCGCGCACGGGATGAGAGGATTCCTTTAAAATATGGTATGATAGGGCAGGAGACGACGGGGATAGGCGGGTGCTTTAAGGCGCTTAGAACAATTCCCGTGATACTGGATATCTGCAAAGACATAGAAGCGCTCTGCCCTGACGCATGGCTGATTAATTTTACCAATCCGTCGGGAATTGTGACGGAGGCGGTGTTAAAGCATACGCATGTGAAATGTATCGGGCTTTGCAATTGCTCTATTAATATGCGCTACGATGCGGCGCAGCGTCTTTCGGTTCCGGCAGAGAGCCTTGACTGCCGTTTTATCGGTCTGAACCATTTAAGCGTTATGAACCATGCTTATCTGAACGGGGAAGAGCGCATACAGGACGTGCTGGATATTTTTAACGGCGAGAGTGTGGTAAAGAACATTGAAAAGGATGAGGAGATGGACAGAGTGGCAAAAGAGCTTGGCTGTATGCTTTCTCCCTATCTGCAGTACTTCTATATGGAAAAGGAGATGCTTTTAGAGGAGACGGCGCAGGCTCTCGGATTAGAGGGCACGAGGGCAGAACAGGTCAAAGCGGTGGAGCAGGAGCTGTTTGTGCAGTACAGCAATCCGGAATTGAAGGAGAAGCCGGAAGCGCTTGCGAAAAGGGGCGGTGCGCGGTATTCTGAGGCGGCAATCAACCTGATTGACAGCATTTACAATGACACGCAGGATGTGCAGGTGGTGGATGTCGTAAACAACGGGCTGATTGCGCAGCTTCCTGATGACTGCGTGATTGAGACAAACTGTGTTATTGGCAGAAACGGGGCGCGGCCGCTTTGCGGCGCCGATGTGCCGCAGTCGGTTATCGGTCTGATTTGTCAGGTGAAGGCATATGAAATCCTGACAATCGAAGCGGCAGTTTCGGGAAACCGCAACACGGCGCTGTGCGCTTTCCTCAATCATCCGCTTGTAAGGGATGTGCGCGATGCAAGAGCGGCACTTTCGGAAATGCTTGAGGCAAACAAAGAGTACCTGCCCCGCTTTTTTGAAGGAGACAAGGGGGCAATCTAAAGCCCTGCAGGAGAAAGACGGTGGAGGACGAACAGACAAAAGGAAGGGGGTATGAGGATGTATGTACTTGGCGTAGATGTGGGTGCAACAAAAACAGAATGTGTGATAGCGGATGAAACAGAACGCATAATGGGGAGAGGATTTGGCGGTTCCGGAAATTATCAGGTATGCGGCATAGAGATGGCGGCGGCATCCATGAAAAAGGCTGTCTTAGGTGCGCTGGAGCAGGCGCGGCTTACTTTGGAGGATATGACCTGCGCTGTATTTGGTATTTCCGGTGCGGATGGACCGGAGGATTTTCAGGTGCTTGTTCCTGCCGTACAAAAAATTATGGGGAAAGTGAAAACGAAGGTTCTACATGATGCATGGCTGGGGCTGCGCGTGGGCACGGACGACTATGTAGGTGTGGTTTCTATCTGTGGAACCGGTGCGGGACACGTGGGTAGGAACCGGCAGGGGCAAGAGCTTTCCCTGCGCAATCTTGATTATAACATGGGGAATTACGGCGGCGGTGACGAGCTGGAAAGGAAAGCACTGCACTATGCCTTCCGCTCTGAGGAAGGTACGTGGCAGAAGAGCCGTCTGGAAGAAGCGGTTCCGGCTGTTTTGGGAGTGAAAAGTATGGAGGAGGTGTGTGCCATACTGAGACAGGAAGCCATGACAAAGGAGCAGCATTATAAGCTGCCCATCACCGTATTTTCTCTCGCAAGGGAGGGTGACGAGGTGTCGCGCAGCCTGCTTTCTTCCATGGGCTACGAAGAAGGAAGGTACGCTGCCGCAGTGGTAAAAAGACTGGATATGTGTGAGGAAGCGGTTCCTGCGGTGCTAATTGGAAGTTTGTTTCACACGGGAGAGCCGATTTTAATCGACGCATACATGAAGGCGCTTCGGGAGACGGCGCCAAGGGCTTATGCCGTGATACCAAAGACGGCGCCCGTGATGGGAGCGGTGAAACTGGCAATAGATGAGGCAGTAAGGGTTTGAGCAGGAAAAAGCGTTGGAATGAAAAGGATTTGCGCCGGAGGAAATACTATGGCAGACAGGAATGAAATTACGGGAAAGCCAACTGTATTAAAAGAACTGAACATGGGTCTGTTAAAGGATGCGCTGAAAAAAAGCGGGCAGGCGACCCGCGTGGAGCTTTCCAGACAGACCAAAATCAGCCAGCCCACGGTCAACCTGCTGATAAATGAGCTTTTGGCAGATAAGACCGTGATAAGTCTGGGGGCGGCGAAGTCCACGGGCGGACGCAAGGCGGAGCTTTATGCGCTGAACATGAAAAAGGCAAAGGCAGCATTGGTTATCGTGCGGGAGGACTGCTTTGAGGCTTCCACTGTGGATATGGGGCTGGCAGAAGAGCGGAGAGAACAGATAAAGCGGGATAAAAGGCAGTCTTTTTTGCAGCAGCTTGTAAGCATACTGCAGAAAATGCTGCAGGCAAGCCCCAATATCGGCGCGATTTCCGTCGGCGTGCCGGGTGCGGTATCGGAGGAGGGAGAAGTATTTGCCATTCCGCCGATACCGGAGTTTGAGCGTTTTGCGCTGCGGGCAGACCTGCAAAGCCGGTTTGGCATGCCGGTGCGCGTCACGAACGATATCAATGCTACTACCTTCGGCTACCGGCTGCTTCACGAGGAGGCAAAGAATCTGGTGTATCTGTACACGGAGGGAAAAAAGCTCGGAGCCGGATTGATTTTAAACGGTATGCTTTATCCGGGAGTCGGCAGCTTTGCGGGAGAGGTCGGCTATATGCAGCTCGGAGGGCGAAGCGTGGAGGAAATCATGGACGGGGAGGAAAATACATGGTCTCTTTTAGAGCTTCTGGCGCAGGTGGTGGTCAATCTGGTATGCATGTTTAATCCCGAGAAAATTGTGCTTGCGGGCAGGGAGGATATGGGGCGGCTTCTGCCGAAGCTTGCGCAGGAGTGCAGGCGTATGCTTCCGGCTGTAGTGCTTCCGGATATGGATATCGCAGAGCCGCAGAAGGAGTACTATTTGAAAGGACTGGGCGGACTGGGTGTGGCGCTGCTCAATCAGGACATTCATATTATATGATTTATCGAAACTTAACAATGGAGGCGCGGTATGAAAATTATCAGGGCAAAGGATTACAGGGATATGAGCAGGAAGGCGGCAAATATTATCTCGGCGCAGATTATTATGAAGCCGGACTGTGTGCTGGGACTGGCGACAGGCTCTACGCCGGTTGGAACCTATGAGCAGCTTGTGGAATGGTACAATAAGGGCGATTTGGATTTTGCAGGAGTGACAACGGTGAACCTTGACGAGTACAGAGGGATAGCGAAGGAGCATCCCCAAAGCTATTACCGGTTTATGCAGGAGAAGCTTTTTTCCAAGGTGAATATCAGACCGGAGAGAACTTTTATTCCGGACGGTATGGAGGCGGATGCCGAAAAGGCGTGCCGCGCGTACAATGAGATTATTGAGAAGATAGGCGGCATCGACATGCAGCTTTTGGGTCTGGGGCACAACGGGCATATTGGCTTCAATGAGCCGGGGACGGCGTTTGAGGCGCAGACGCATTTGGTGGAGCTGACAGAGTCGACCAAAAAGGCAAATCAGCGTTTTTTTGCCTCCGACGAGGATGTACCTCATCAGGCGTATACCATGGGAATCAAGACCATTATGCAGGCAAAGCGTATCGTGGTGGTGGTGAGTGGGAAGGACAAGGCAAAAATCTTAAAGGCAGCCGTAGAAGGACCGATTTCTCCGGCAGTACAGGCTTCTGTATTACAGCTCCACAATCATGTGACGATAGTGGCGGATGAGGAGGCACTTTCTTACCTGTAAAAAAGCTTGTAAAAAACGCTTGACTTTGACGCTGCGTCATACTGTATGCTCTTCTTACACGGGAACAGGAAACGGAGAAAGGAGCAGTCATGAGGACGATAAAGGATGTGAGCCGGCTTGCGGGAGTGAGTATACGCACTCTGCACTATTACGATTCCATAGGATTATTGTCGCCGGCAAAGGAAGCGGAATCAGGCTACAGGCTGTATGACGATACGGACTTAGAGCGGCTGCAGCAGATATTATTGTTTCGGGAACTGCAGTTTCCATTAAAGGAAATCAAAGGGATTTTAGACAGTCCGGGGTTTGATAAAAAGAAAGCATTGGAGCAGCAAATCAAACTGTTAGAGCTGAAAAAGGAACATCTGGAAAACCTGATAGATTTTGCCCGTGGAATCATAATGATAGGAGTGAGACCATTGGAATTTTCAGTATTTGACACCAAAAAGATTGACGAATATGCCAAGGCGGCAAAGGAGTCCTACGGAAAGACAAAAGAGTATCAGGAGTTTGCAAAGAAGAGCAAGAACCGCTCAAAGGAGGAGGAAGCGGCGATAAGCGCCAAAATGATGGATATCTTTACCGGTTTTGGAAAGCTTATGGATAAAAAGCCTTCCGACTCTGCCGTGCAGGAGCAGGTAAAATACCTGCATGGGTTTATCAACGAAAACTTTTATACCTGCTCCAAAGAAATGCTTTCAAATCTCGGCAAAATGTATGCCGGAGGCGGCAGTATGACGGAGAATATCGACAAAGCAGGCGGGGAAGGAACCGCCACATTCACATCAAAGGCAATTGAAGCCTATGTTTCTTCCGGTTTATAGAGGACAAAAATGCAGAGGGCATCTCAAAGGTCATGAAATGACTTGAGGGACTGCCCTCTTGCTTTTTAAGAAAAAGGATTACAGGAAATGCAAAATGCTGTTATAATAAAAAGAAAGAAGAAAAAAGGAAGAGTAAAAACGAAAATGGATATCAACAAACTATACATACGCAAAGCCGGCATAGCGGATATTCCTGACCTGCAGGACTTGATAAAGGGTCTTGCCGCCTATGAAAAAAGACCGCAGGATATGACGGGGACAAAAGAGCAGTTACATTACTGGCTGTTTGAGAAAAAAATTGCCACTGCCCTGCTTGCGGAATATAACGGCATTACGGCGGGATATGCGTTGTACTATCCTGTGTTCGGTTCCTTTGCGGCAGCGGGTAAGGCGCATTTGGAAGATTTGTTTTTAAAAGAGGATTTCCGCGGATGCGGTTTTGGCAGATATTTTCTTGCAAGGACAGCGGAGGCGGTGCTTGCAGAAGGGTATGAGGAAATGGAATGGAGCTGTCTTGACTGGAATCAGGCGTCTATTGACTTTTATAAAAAAGGCGGAGCAAAGCAGGAAACAGGAAGGGTATATTTTGCATTTGACAAGCAGGGGCTTAAGACGGCTGCTTCATGGAGATAAATTGACGGAGGTGCAGGGTTATGGCAGGATTTAGTTTGATATTGATTTTCCTCTGGATGGGAATTGTGCTGTTGTCGACCTTGGGAGCGCTGGTGCTTTTGGTGATTTCCCTTGTATTGTTTTTGACGAAGAAAAAAACGGGGAGCAGCGGCAAGTCCCGCGTCAAAAAAGGATTTGCCGTTGCCCTTCTGGTGTCCGGCTGTCTGCTTTTGCTGCCGGCAGGGATTACCGCCTGCGGCGTTGCAATGGCGGCAGGTAGGGATAATGTAGAGAAAATACAGACTGCGGAATCCATTGAAAATAAAATTTATGTACAGAGCGGCGAATGGAGGGACGGGTTTGCGTATGAGGGAAAAGAGCTGGTTCCGGTAAATCTTTTTATGAATGACGACAGATATTTTTCTAATGGCAAGAACCAGAATTTAGAAAAAATCGGCGCGCTGGTGATGGAGGATTTTACATACTATTGGTTTTATGAGGCTGAAAACAACAGCGGGTATGACATATATTATGTGAATGTAGAAAGCTTTGCCGGCGGGTTCTATTATTCCAGAACTTTTGTGGACAAAGAGGATTATGATGCCGTTTTGGATTATTACAGCAATGCGGCTCTGGTGGTCAGGGCATTGTGGAAATCGGCGCCGGCGGATACCGGTCTGCGAAACAACTGGGAAACCGTCGATTTGAATCCGCAGGAGAAGCAGGAGGAGTTGTTTGGCTTGTTCCATGCGGTTTTGGATGATGTCTCAGACAGGAAGCGCGTCAATACCACGCGCGAAGGATATGACGAGTGTACTAAGCTGGAAATTCTGTCAGAGGATGGTATTCTGAAGGTTGATTTATGCGTATATACAAGGGGAGAGGAAGTAGTGCTGTATTTAAATGAGTACGAGGTGGAAAGCGAAATTGTAGAAACTTACAGGGAAATGCTGCTTTCCCTGACGGAGGATGTGCAGACAAAACTATTGAATCGGTAGAAGGGAGGAAATGCAAAATGTTTTTCAAAAAACCGGTAAATATTAATTTTATTACGGTTCTCATTGTGGTGCTCCTGCTGATAGGGCTGGGTGTGGTAAGCGGCTGTGCGGCAATGAGTCTGTCGTACGACGTGAGTGCTTTGGGCGGTAAGCTTCCGGAGCTGTGGGGGCAGGGAGATAACCCTGCGGCTGGCTGGGGAGTTTTGCTTACGGGATTTGCGGGGCTGACAGTCGCGCTGGTGACGCTTATCTGCTGGGCGGTTGCCATCACGGCATCCGTCATGGCGGCGCTTATCTTTATCCCTCTTCTGGCGGCGCGGCTGGTGTACCGCAATACAGGCGGCAGGCTGCTTGCCTACAGAATTCTCATGGGGATTGATTACTTTCTGCTGACACTGCTTACCCTAATGCTGAGCAGCGTGTGGCTGGAGGATATATTAGGCTCTATCGTATTTCTGCCCTTTATTTTGATTTTGGCTGCCATTATCGCGGTGAACATAATCAATACCTATACGGACAGAATCAAAAGAGACGGAAGGGATAAGGCGCAATGACAAGAGTAACCGTGTGGAATGAATTTAAACATGAAAGAGAGCTCGCAGAAATCCGTCGGGTATATCCGGAGGGGATTCATGGCTGTATTGCCGGCTTTTTAAAAGAGGAGCCGGATTTTATGGTGCGGACGGCGACCTTTGACATGGAGGAGCATGGTCTTACGGAAGAGGTTTTGCAAAAGACGGATGTACTGATTTTCTGGAGCCATGCCCTGCAGGAGGAATTTTCGGACGAGGCCGCAAAGCGGGTCAGGGAGCATGTGCTCTCAGGTATGGGACTGGTGGCGCTGCACTCGGCGCATTTCAGCAAGGTTATGAAGCTCCTTTTGGGAACCTCCATGACTTTAAAATGGCGCCACGGCGATAAGGAAAAGCTCTGGTGCACTGCACCGGCACACCCGATTGCCACGGGAGTTCCCGAGATGATTGAGATACCAAAGGAGGAGATGTACGGCGAGTATTTTGATATTCCCCGACCGGACGATGTGGTGTTTACGGGGTGGTTTTCCGGCGGTGAAGTTTTTAGGAGCGGCTGTACCTTTACAAGGGGCATGGGAAAGATTTTTTATTTCTAGCCCGGGCACGAGGAGTATCCGGTATACCGGCAGCCGCAGATACAGCAGATTATCAAAAATGCGGTTCGTTTCTGCGCGCCGGCGGGTGGGGAGAGAAGAGCGCTTTGCTGTCAGGAAGTGCAAAGACAAGAATAGGAGCATCTGAATGAAAATTTCCGTATTTTATGACCATATTCTGCAGGCGGCAGAGCAGACGAAGAAACCGCTGCCTGTTCTGCTGCAGGAGGCAAAGGCGGCGGGTATTGACGCTGTTGAACTGCGTCTTTCGGCATTGCTTGAAAAGGAAAATATAATAACGCTTTTGCAGGAGGCAGGCTTGCAGATAAGCTGCCTCTATGAGTTTTATGAGATGGGGAAGGGGGCTGTTTCGCCGATGGAGGAACGCCATGTGCTGACAGCGGCGCAGGTAAAGGCTAAGAAAATCCTTGTGGTTCCGGGATTTTTGGAAAAGAGCGAGGCAAAGCAGTGCAGGGCGTGCGCAGGAAGCTATGAGAAGAGCGCTGCTTATATGGGGCAAAATAAGAGCATCCGCCATATGGCGGAGGGGCTTTCCCGCATGACGGCGCTTGGCAGGAAAAACGGCGTGGCGGTGACGGTGGAGGATTTTGACGATATGGCATCGCCGTTAAACGGTATGTATGGCATCCGCTGGTTTTTAGAGCAGGTTCCCGATTTGGGCTTTACGCTGGATATGGGGAATTTTGCCCATGCAGGTGAGGACGTGCTTACCGCCGCCGCATTTCTTTGGGAGCGTATTTTACATGTACATTGTAAAGACAGGGGAGAGGAACCTGGCCTTGCCCTGCAGGGCGGCGCAAACCGCGGGCTTCTGTCCGTTGCGGCGGGGGACGGCTATCTGCCTGTGGGCACATTGGTAAAAAGACTGATACAAAGCGGCTATGACGGTTATTTTGCCATAGAACATTTTGACGTGCCAAACCAGGAGGAGAGCATCCTGCGCTCGGCGGCGTTTTTGAGACGGATGGCGTGTCGGGCTGCCGGAGAGGAAGGCTGAGGAGTGCGCCGGGCTGCCGGGGAGGAAGGCTGAGCGGTGTGCCGTATTGCCGGCGGGAAAGGAAGCCGGAAAACGGCGGAAAAGGGAAAAGGAAAATAAGATGAGTAAATACCGTGATACAGTCAGAAAATATTTTTACTGTTTTCTTCTGGGACCTTTTTTTATGGTGCTGGAGGCGTGCGGGGAGTTTATACTGCCCTTTCTCAATGCCAATATTATCAATAAAGGAGCGGCAAGGGGGGATATCGGCTATATTGTGGAAAATGGCGTTTATATGCTTTTCATAGCGCTTTTTATGCTGGCGTCAGGTGTGCTGGGCGCTTATTTTGCTGTAAAGGGCTCGACGCATCTGGCGGCGGATTTGCGGAAAAAAACCTTTGTGCAGATTCAAAAATTTTCTTTTGCCAATATAGATGACTTTTCAACGGGGTCTCTTATCACGCGGATTACTAACGATATCACGCAGATTCAGACTTTTTCCCAGAGCCTTTTGCGGGGCGTGTTCCGCAGTCCTGTTATGCTGGTGGGCGCGATTGTCATGTCTTTTGCCCTAAATCCCCGTCTGGCGTTGGTCATCTGCGTTGTGGTGCCTCTGCTGGCACTTGCCATTGCTTTTATCATCAAGACGGCATCGCCGCGCTATACGGTGATGCAGAAACGGCTGGATGCGCTGAACAACAGTGTCAATGAAACCATTACCAATGAATATGTTATCAAATCTTTTGTGCGGGAAGCGTATGAAAAAGAAAAATTTGCCGCCGTCAACGAGGAACTGATGGAAAAAAGCGTAAGGGCGCT
Organism: uncultured Lachnospiraceae bacterium; assembly: GCA_910578335.1. GTDB lineage: Bacteria > Bacillota > Clostridia > Lachnospirales > Lachnospiraceae > Acetatifactor. Next base: position 20,769 of record CAJTPU010000009.1, read on the forward strand.
GAAAATGATGCTCCTTCTGCAGCCGCTCTCCACCCTTGCCATCGGCGCGGCTACGCTGGCGGTGGTATGGATTGCCGGAGGGCAGATTATGGTGGGCAGCATGGAAATCGGCACCTTGACGGCGTTTATCACTTACCTGACACAGGTACTGACTGCGCTGGATTTTCTGGCAAATATTTTTTTGCAGGGCACCCGCGCGGCGGCTTCCGACCGGCGTATTGCGGAAGTGCTGCAGGCAGAAATCAGTCTGGACGATACCGGTGCAGCATATGCGGACAAAAAGATTACGCAGGGGAGTATTGTCTTTGCAAACGTGTCCTTCCGGTATTTCAAGAAGAATACGGAGAAGGTGCTTGACGATATCAGCCTGCGGATAGAGGCGGGAGAGTTTGTGGGTATCGTGGGCTCCACGGGAAGCGGTAAGTCTACGCTGGTTTCCCTGATTCCGCGGCTGTATGATGTGGATGAGGGCTGTGTTCTGGTGGATAACACGGACGTAAGGGAGCTTTCTTTAAAGCATCTGCGGGAGGGGATTGCCGTTGTACTGCAGAAGAATACGTTGTTTTCGGGCACTATTGCGGAAAATCTCCGGTGGGGAAACGAGGAGGCGGCAGAGGAGGAGCTTATGTGGGCGTGCCGGATAGCGCAGGCGGATGACTTTGTGCGCGCTTTGCCGGAGGGATATGAGACGGAATTGGAGCAGGGCGGAAGTAATCTTTCCGGCGGACAGAGACAGCGGCTCTGCATTGCCCGCGCCATATTGAAGAACCCGAAAATATTGATACTGGACGATTCGACCAGCGCCGTGGATACGGCGACCGACGCGCGTATCCGCAAGGCGTTTGCCAAAGAGCTTTCGGGGATGACAAAGCTTGTTATCGCCCAGAGAATCAGCTCTGTACAGGAGGCGGATAAAATCATTGTGCTGGAGGAGGGCAGAATAGCAGGGATTGGAACCCATGCAGAGCTGCTTGTCTCATGCACGCCTTATCAGGAAATCTATTATTCACAGAAAGACGGGGAAAAAGGATAAGGGAGGTTTTTATGAATAGTACGCGGGCGGAAAGACTGCAGAAGAAATACGGCAATATGCAGGTAAAAGCCGGACAGAAGGAAATGAATATCGGCAGAATGGCAAACAGGGGAAGGGCGCTTTCCATGAGCGGAAAGCCGAAGGATGTGAAAAGGACGGTGCTTCGTCTGTTCCGGTATCTGGCTGACGAGAGGAAGCTTTTATTTGCCGCGCTTATCAGTGCGGTGCTCTTTACCGGCGCCACACTTGCCACCTCTTACATGCTGCGCCCCGTTATAAACAGATATGTATATTACACGACGGATGACGGGGAGATAAAAAGACTGCTCTCGGGACTTTTTGGCGCGCTCGCCGTCCTTGCTGCCGTCTATGCCTTGTCGGTAATTTCCCAGTGGCTGCAGGCGCGGATTATGCTAAGCGTCTCCCAGCGCTCTCTTGTAAGGCTGCGCAGGGAGCTTTTTGCCAAGCTGCAGAAATTGCCGATACGGTACTTTGACAATCATGCGGCGGGAGATATCATGAGTCGTTTTACCAACGATATCGACACCATCGGGGAGATGCTCAATACCACACTGATACAGATTGTCTCCGGTGCCATTACCATCGCAGGCACGATAGTCCTGATGCTTTATACCAATGTGGTACTGGGGATGATTACCATTCTGATGACGCCGGTGCTGACGGCTATCAGCAGGGCAATTATCAAAAAGAGCAGGGGAGCCTATGCGCGTCAGCAGCGCACGCTGGGCGCCTTAAACGGCTTTGCGCAGGAGACCATAACCGGACAGAAGGTGGTGAAGGTATTCGGGCATGAGGAGATTGCCACGGATGAATTTGCCTATCTCAATGAGGAGCTGTGTAAGGCGCAGATGAATGCGCAGTTTCGGTCGGGCATTATGGGACCGGTCACCCATCAGCTCTGTAATATGAGCTATGCCCTGACGGCATGTATCGGCGGGCTTTTGGTGGTACTGCGCGGCTTTGACTTTGGCGGGCTGGCAGTTTCTGTCCAGTATACCCGGCGTTTTAACCGACCCATCAACGAAATCTCCATGCAGATGAACACGGTGTTTGCTGCGCTTGCCGGTGCGGAGCGTGTATTTGAGGTGCTCGACGAGGCAGAGGAGACGGACGGGGAGGAGCTTATCACGCCGAAAGAAATGAAGGGGCATATTGTGCTGGAGCATGTGAGCTTTGGCTATAAGCCGGAGGTCATCGTCCTGCACGATATTTCTCTGTATGCAAAGCCGGGGCAGAAGATTGCCTTTGTAGGCAGCACCGGTGCAGGGAAAACTACGGTGACGAACCTGCTGTCCCGTTTTTATGATATCAGCGAGGGAACGATTACCATCGACGGGATTCCGATTGAAAAAATCCCGAGGGGCTTTCTGCGGAGCCATATTGCCATGGTATTGCAGGACACCCATCTCTTTACGGGGACGGTGCGGGAAAATATACGCTACGGCAGGCTTGACGCCACGGATGCGGAGGTGGAGGAGGCGGCGAAGGTAGCGTCGGCGCATTCCTTTATTATGCATTTGGAAAACGGGTACGACACGGTGCTTGAGCATGACGGCGCCAATCTGTCGCAGGGGCAGCGGCAGCTTCTAAATATTGCCCGCGCCGCGGTTTCCAGAGCGCCCATACTTATTCTGGATGAAGCCACGAGCTCTGTGGATACAAGGACGGAAAAGCATATTGAAAAGGGTATGGACGCCATTATGAAAAACCGCACGACCTTTGTCATTGCCCACCGTCTCTCCACCGTCAGGTCGTCCGACGCCATCATGGTATTAGAGCAGGGCAGGATAATCGAGCGGGGAAGCCATGAGGAGCTGCTTGCCGCAAACGGGCGCTATGCGGATTTGTATCATGAGATAGCGGAGTTGAATTGAGCGGGGTGGCGAAGGGAGGTTAAATAAAGTATTAAGAATAAAATGAATAAAATTGCCTATAGTAGTATTATTTATAATATTTCTTTTGACAAATAATAGCGGGAATGATAAACTTAAAAATGAGCATTATAGAACCGATTTCAGAGAAAAAACAACATAAAACTTTGCTAATAAATTAGGAGACGGGTATATGTTAATACAATATTCGGTAAAAAATTATAAATCAATAAAGGATGAAATTATTATTAATTTTACTGCAAAGAGAAAGGATGTAGATTCTGAAAAACTTATTAATGGTGAGGCAGGTAGTTCTCTTTATAGGTGTATCGGTTTAGTAGGACCAAATGCAAGTGGAAAAAGTAATATTATCAGTTCACTTTTCTTTGCATTAAAATTTATTAATTCTACGATAGAACGAAAAGAAAAATCTAAAATTAAAATTGAAATGTTTATGCTTGATAAGAATAGCAGAGAAGAAGGCTCTTCGTTCGAGTTTATTTTTTATGAGAATACTGTAAAATATGTTTATGGATTTACCATAGACACGGAACGTGTTTTAGAAGAGTATCTTTTGGCATACTATTCCAAAAAAGCAACTACAATTTTTGAAAGAGACGTAAACATCGTATCGGAATATAATTTTAGGGGGAACGATGTTAAGGTTCAAAATGAAATATCTCTTAAAACAAATGCTAACAGACTGTATTTGCCGGTTGCAGCGGAATGGGGATACGAAAAAGCAAAAGCACCATATAAATGGTTTGAAAGAATGTTCAGGCAATATAACGATATGAATATCAGTCAGATGATAGCAGATGTAGTAAAAGATGATTCTCAGAAAAATGTATTATTAGAAGCGCTTTCAAAGGCGGATTTTAACATAAAAGATATCTATATAAAAAATAGGAAGATTGAGAAACAGCACAGAGATGCCATGGTTCAATTTTTGTCAAATATGTTAGGAGAAGGAGAGGTTTCGGAAGATATTATACCGGAAGACACGCCGGTGATTTGGGTTACGCATGCTTGCAAGAGCGGGGAAACCTTTGATATTGAAATGAGTGATGATTCCTCCGGTACACGTGATATTATAGATAATATTGCGGAAATGCTTTTTGTAAATAAGGCGGGCGGATTGTTTATGGAGGATGAGCTGGGTAGAAATTATCATACAAAATTGACAAAGTATTTTTTGGAGTTATTTAATGGTAATGAAATAAATTATGGAAAGGCACAGTTGCTTTTTAGTACGCACGACACTAAAATTCTTAATTTATTAAATCCTGAGCAGATATATTTAGTGGATAAGGATGAAGATGGAGCAACATACGTTAAACTTTTGGATGATTACTTAATTAGAGAAAAGGACAATATTGAGTTGGGATACTTAAAAGGAAGATATGGAGCTGTTCCGAATATTAAGGAGTAGGTAAGATATGCGTACCAGGGCAAGAGGAAAAGAGCAAAAAGGAAAGAGTACTAAAGAAAAGCCATGTAAAATATATATTTTTACTGAAGGAGATACAGAAGAAATTTATTTAAAGCACTATGAGAATAAAAAGAGGGGAATAGAGGTTATCCCGGTAGACCCAAAGCATACGGATGCAGTAGGAATTGTAAAGTATGCAAAAAAATATATAGATGACAATCAAATAGAGACCGAATTGGGCGATAAATGTTATTGTGTATTTGATTCAGACCCGGACTCTAATCCGAATATTAATGAAGCGTTTGACTTGGTTAGAGGTTATAAGCATAAAGGATTAGAATGCATATTTTCAAATCCCTCATTTGAAATTTGGTTTATACTGCATTATAGGAAAGCTCCTTATGGAAAAAGCGCAGAGGATGTTAAAAAAATAATCAAGGATTTAGTCAAGGAAGAGGAACCGGAGTATAAAGAAACAACGGATATATTTGGAATCTTGTCAGATAAGCAAGATAAAGCGTTTAAAGAGGCAGTAATATTACATAAAGCACAAGCGGAAGTATATAAAAATGTGTTTTCACATGAATGCAATCCATATACTAATATGTTTGAATTTATTACATACATAAAAGGGGTGAAGAAAGGCGTTAAATAATTTGATAACAAGAAAGGATAAAATGTACTTGTCAAAAGAACTTGAAGTTGGTGTTATGCAGTCAGCATAATAAAGAAACTATTTAATATCAATAAAATGGCGCAAAAGCGCGTGCTGCAGTAAATGTGAATCACGCGCTTTTTTGCGTTCAAAAGAAAAATGACAAACAAAAAGGAGCAAAATACACATTTTGACTTTACAGAAATTTTTATTTGCGTTACAGTGGAATATGCACATCGGAAATGGAGGAAATGAATATGATTCATACGATAGTAAAGCAGATAAAGCAGTATAAGAAGCCTTCACTCTTAACGCCTTTGTTTGCGACACTCGAGGTAATTATGGAGGTTCTGATTCCCTATGTGATTGCAGCGATTGTAGACAAAGGAATTGACGGGGGCAATATCAATGCTGTCTACCGGTATGGCGCCATTATGCTGGTGCTAGCCATGTGCAGCCTTATGTTTGGCATATTGGCGGGAAAATACGCGGCGGCGGCTTCCGCGGGGCTTGCCTGCAACCTGCGGGACAGCATGTATGAAAATATCCAGCGTTTTTCTTTTTCGAATATTGACAAATTCAGCACAGCGGGGCTGGTGACCCGTATGACTACGGATGTTACCAATATACAGAATGCATACCAGATGGTTATCAGGATTGCGGTGCGGGCGCCGCTGATGCTTATCTGCAGCATGTTTATGTGCTTTTTTATCCATGTCAGGATGAGTCTGATTTTTGTAGTGGCAATTATCTTTCTCGGTATTGTGCTGATTTCTATTGTACTTACGGCAATGAAAATTTTTGACGTGGTATTTAAAAAGTACGATGACTTAAATGCCAGCGTACAGGAAAACGTAACCGCGATAAGGGTGGTAAAATCCTATGTGCGGGAGGACTATGAGAAAAATAAATTTGGAAGCGCGGCGGAAAATCTTTACCGGCTTTTTTCTAAGGCAGAAAACGTTGTCGTGCTGAATAGCCCGGTTATGATGCTGACCATTTACGGCTGCGTTCTGGCGCTGTCATGGTTTGGGGCGAAGTATGTGGTGGCAGGCAGCATGACGACGGGAGAGATGACTTCCATGTTCAGCTATATTATGGGCATCTTAATGTCTCTTATGATGCTTTCCATGATTTTTGTTATGCTTACCTTGAGCACGGCGAGCGCCAAGCGTATTGTGGAGGTGCTTTCGGAGGAGCCGGATTTGCAGAACGGGGAGAATCCCGTTACGGAGATTGCAGACGGCAGCATTGATTTTCACCATGTGTCCTTTTCTTACAGGCAGGGAAGTGAAAGCGAGACCTTAAAGGATATTGAGTTGCATATCAAATCGGGAGAAACCATTGGCATTATTGGCGGCACGGGCTGTGGCAAATCCAGTCTGGTAAGTCTGATAAGCCGTCTGTATGATGTGACGGAGGGCTCTGTCTGCGTGGGCGGGCGTGACGTGCGGGAGTACGACTGTGAAGTGCTGCGCGACAATGTGGCTGTGGTATTGCAGAAAAATGTACTGTTTTCAGGTACGATTTTGGAAAACCTGCGCTGGGGCAAGGAGGATGCCACGGAGGAAGAGTGCCGTGCGGTATGTATACAGGCGTGTGCGGATGATTTTATACAACAGTTTCCTGACAAATACAACACTTACATTGAGCAGGGCGGCACCAATGTGTCCGGTGGGCAGAAGCAGCGGCTCTGTATTGCGCGCGCCCTGTTGAAAAAGCCGAAAATACTGATACTGGATGATTCCACCAGCGCGGTGGATACTGCCACGGATGCAAAGATAAGGAAAGCCTTTGCAGAAAGCATTCCCGGAACGACGAAGCTGATTATTTCGCAGAGAATTTCCAGCGTACAGGATGCAGACAGGATTCTGGTGCTGGAAAACGGCAGGCTGGATGGCTTCGGCACGCATGAGGAGCTGCTTGTATCCAATGAGATATACAGGGAAATCTACGAGGCACAGATAAAAGGCGGCGGAGATTTTGACGAAGCGGCAGGAGGTGAAGACTGATGAAAAGAGTACTGAAATATGTCTGGAAGGATTATAAAGTTTCCTGCATTGTCGTATTTTTGTGCATTGTCCTTGCGGCGCTGACAAACTTAAAGGGGCTGACTTTTATGGAGGTGCTGATAGACGATTATATCACACCGATGATTGGCAGTGAAAATCCTGATTTTGCGGGACTTTTTTTAGCGCTGGCACAGCTTGCGGGATATTTTGCCGTCGGCATTCTCTGCTCTTACCTCTACAACCGCATTATGGTAAATGTGACGCAGGGAACTATGCGGAATCTGCGGACGGCGCTTTTTAACCGCATGGAAGCGCTACCCATCAAATATTTTGACACACATGCCCACGGCGATATTATGTCGGTTTACACCAATGATGTGGACACTCTTAGGCAGCTTATCAGCCAGAGTATTCCGCAGACGGTCAACTCGGCAGTGACTATTGTGAGCGTATTTTGGGGCATGATTACCAACAACATTCCCCTGACGCTGCTTTCCCTTTTTATGGTTGCCATTATGCTGGTTACCACGAAGCGCATCGGCAAAAAGTCCGGCTATTATTTCGGCGCGCAGCAAAAGGACCTGGGGCGTGTCAACGGCTATATCGAAGAAATGATGGAAGGGCAGAAGGTGGTAAAAGTGTTCTGCCATGAGGAAAGGAGTCTGGAGGAGTTTCGCAAAATCAACGAGCAGCTCAGAAACAGCGCCGACAACGCCAACAAATTTGCCAATATCATGATGCCGATAAACGGCAATATCGGCAATATCAGCTATGTGCTCTGTGCGGTAGTGGGTGCGCTGCTTGCGCTGAATGGTTATACAGGGCTGACGCTGGGGGCGCTTATTACGTTCCTCACGCTCAACCGGAACTTTACCCAGCCCATCACCCAGATAAGCCAGCAGATAAACGCCATTGTTATGGCGCAGGCGGGAGCAAAAAGAGTATTTGAGCTGATGGACGAGGAGCCGGAGACGGACGAGGGATATGTGGAGCTTGTCAATGCCGTGCAGGAGGCAGGCGGAGAAATAAAAGAAGTACAGGAGCGTACCGGCTTCTGGGCGTGGAAGCATCCGCACAAGGCGGAGGGCACCGTGACTTATACACCGCTTACGGGCGACGTGGTGTTTGATGATGTGGATTTTGGTTATGATGATAAAAAAATGGTTCTGCACAATATCAAAATTTTTGCGGCAGCGGGGCAGAAAATTGCTTTTGTGGGAAGCACGGGCGCGGGCAAGACGACGATTACCAATCTGATTAACCGCTTTTACGACATACAGGATGGTAAAATCCGCTATGACGGCATTAACGTCAACAAGATAAAGAAGGCGGATTTGCGCCGCTCGCTGGGCATTGTGCTGCAGGATACACACTTGTTTACCGGCACGGTTATGGAAAATATCCGTTACGGCAGGCTGGAGGCGTCGGACGAGGCGTGTATTGCCGCGGCAAAACTGGCAAATGCGGACAGCTTTATCACCCGGCTGCCGGACGGGTACCGGACGCTTCTTACCGGCGACGGCAGCAACTTAAGTCAGGGACAGCGCCAGCTTCTTGCCATTGCAAGGGCGGCTGTGGCGGACCCGCCTGTATTGATACTGGACGAGGCGACCTCCTCCATCGATACCCGCACGGAGCGGCTTGTGCAGGAGGGTATGGACCATCTGATGCAGGGCAGGACTACCTTTGTCATTGCCCACAGGCTGTCCACCATCAAGAATGCGGACTGCATTATGGTAATGGAGCAGGGACGTATTATTGAAAGAGGAAACCATGAGGAACTGATAGAAAAGAAGGGAAGGTACTATCAGCTTTATACGGGGAAGTTTGCGTCTTAGCATTTGCAGAAAGGAACGGAGGATGAAAAAGAAAACCCATTACAAATTACTCTTAGTGCCGCTTGGCATGTACGGTCTGATGGCTGCTATCGCAATATTCTGGTGTCTGGCGCAGTTGCTGCATCTGACAAAACAGATATGGCTGGACATCGGGGTGGCGACAGGGATTTTATTTATAATGCTTTCTTTTATCGCACCGATTGTGGGACTGATTACAGGAATCATAAGCTTGATGCTGAAACGGAAATATGATGTGGCGGTTTTGGCTTCCATGTCTGCAAAACCGCAGGAGGCGGCAAAACAGGAAAGAAAAGCAGAGCGAAGCTATCGGGCGGCAGCGGTTTTAAACCTTGTGCTGGGTATTGTCTCCGTGGGGCTGAGTGTTTTTTGGGTGTTGTTGATTCGGTCATTGTGACGGGCAGTGGGAAAACTGCAGAAAGGAGCGTCTATGCGGATAGGAGCGCTGGAAGCCGGCGGTACCAAGATGGTGTGTGCCATCGGCAATGAAAACGGAGAGATTTTAAAACGGGAGGTGTTTCCGACTACCACGCCGGACGAGACCATGCCGCTTATGGTTCGTTTTTTTCAAAAGGAAGCAATAGAAGCGCTGGGAATCGGCTGCTTTGGTCCTATTGACCCGAGAAAAGGGAGTAAAACTTACGGCTATATCACCTCCACGCCGAAGCTGAAATGGCAGAATTATAATATTGTGGGAGAATTTGAAAAGGCGCTCGGCTGTCCGGTGGGCTTTGACACGGACGTCAATGCCGCTGCGCTGGGAGAGGCGTCCTACGGTATTACGAAGGGTCTTACAAACAGCATCTATATGACGGTCGGCACGGGTATCGGCGTGGGCGTGTATTCGGAGGGCAGGCTGCTGCACGGCATGATGCATCCGGAGGCAGGGCATATTTTGTTAAAGAGGCATCCGGCGGATACCTATGAGGGCTGGTGCCCCTTCCACAAGGATTGCCTGGAGGGACTTGCGGCAGGACCTGCGCTGGAAGGACGCTGGGGCAGCAAGGGAGATACCTTGACGGACAGGGCGGAGGTCTGGGAGCTGGAGAGCTATTATATTGCGCAGGCGTGCGTCAACTATTGTATGCTGCTGTCGCCGGAACGGATTGTGCTGGGCGGCGGCGTATTAAAGCAGCCCGCGCTTCTGCCCCTTATCAGGGAGAAATTTACGCTTCTTCTGGCGGATTATATCCGAACCGAAGAGGTGCGTGATGCAGAACATTATATTGTGCCTGCAAGCTTAAACGACAATCAGGGTGTGATGGGCTGTATCAGGCTGGCGCTTTTGGCACTGGAGGAAAACTAAAAAAGGCAGGTATGACTTTGGAATTTGTCATACCTGCTTTTTGATTCATAACTCACTCTTTTCGGACAAACCACCTTGGCACAAGTAAAAGCTCATGCATAAGGAGCGGCATGGCGGAGAGAAGCAGGAGAAGCTTCCAGTCGGCGGCTGCGAGCAGGCAGGTGCCGAAGGCATTTGTAAAATACGGCACGGAGGTGACAAGCATTTGGAGGATGAGCCCAATCGAGAAGGCGGCAATCATCAGCTTGTTGGCAAAATGCTTCATTTTAAAGACGGAACATTCCACATCCCGCATACCGATGGCGTGGAAGAGCTGGGACATGCCGAGTGCGGTAAAGGCGTAGGTCTGGGAGCGGGTCAGTATTTCGGGAACCGCAAGCAGGCGCTTTATGCCGTGGAGCGTAAGCGGCAGGTCGTTTCGCAGCAGAATCTGCACGGGGAGCAGCAAAAACGCAGCCATGCTGATGCCGGCAATCAAAAAGCCGTAGAGGAGCGTGCAGGAGAGTCCGCCCTCTGCAAAGAGATGCTCTTCTTTGGAGCGGGGCGGCTTTTTCATAAAGTGGGAAGTGTCGCTGACGTCGATGCCGAGTGCCAGCGCAGGCAGGGAATCCGTTATCAGGTTAATCCACAAAATATGGCTGGGCTTTAGCGGTGAGCGTAAGCCAAGCAGGATTGCCGCCAGCATGGTGATAATTTCTCCAAAATTAGAGGAGAGCAGGAACAATACGGCTTTCTTGATGTTGGCGTAGATGCTGCGCCCCTGTTCAATCGCCTTGACGATGGTGGAAAAATTGTCATCCGTCAGAATGATATCCGCCGCGTTTTTAGCGACGTCCGTGCCAGCCATTCCCATGGCAATGCCCACGTCGGCAGACTTTAGGGAGGGTGCATCATTGACGCCGTCGCCGGTCATGGCAACAATGTGCCCGCCCGCCTTTAAGGAATTGACAATCTTTGTCTTGTGTTCCGGAGAAACCTGCGCAAAAACCCTTGTTTTCTGCAGTGCGGCTGCAAGCCGTTCTCCCTGCATGGCATTTAGGACTTCTCCGGTCATACATTCTGAAATATCCTCCGCAATGGAGAGCTCTTTGGCGATGGCACATGCCGTATCGACTCTGTCGCCCGTAATCATGATGGTCTGTACGCCGGCGCTGTGGCATGCGGCTACCGCTTCTTTTGCCTCGGGGCGTATGGGGTCTTTCATGCCGACAAGCCCGATAAAGGTCAAGTCCTTCTCCACAGGCTGCGCGTCGCCCGTCCGCATACCGAGAGCAAGCACTCTGAGCGCCCTGCCTGACATCTGCCGGATGGCGTCGTAGATAGCACGTTTGTGCGAGGGCGTTATGGGTATATTTTGGTTGTTTTCCCGTATCAGGCGGCAGCGCCTGATAATTTCGTCGGGGGAGCCCTTGGTGTAGGACAGGCAGGCGCAGCCCTGTTTATGCAGAGTGGTCATCATTTTCCGCTCCGAATCAAAGGCGATTTCCGCGATGCGGGGCAGCCGTCTTTCCAGAACAGGGCGGAACAGTCCGAAGCGCGCCGCCATATCAAGCAGCGCAAGTTCTGTGGGGTCGCCAATGCGCGCGGCTTCTTCGGCGGCGTATAAAGCACTTTTTTTCTCCGGTTCACGGGAAACGACGGCGTCATTGCAGAGGGTAAAGCCTTCTAAAAAGGAACGATGGCACTGGGCGTCCAGCTCTTCGGGAGAAAGAAGTTTTCCGTCGGTGTAACATTCCGTCACGGACATTTTGTTTTGGGTCAGGGTTCCGGTTTTGTCGGAGCAGACTACGCTGACGCATCCCAAAGTTTCCACGCTGGGCAGTTTTTTTACGATGGTATTGACCTTTACCATGCGGGAAACACTTAGGGCAAGCACCATGGTGACAATGGCGGGAAGTCCCTCGGGAACAGCCGCGACGGCAAGGGATATGGCGGTAATCAGCATCTCCAGCACGTCGCGCTTTTGCATCAGCGCAATGCCGAAGAGCAGGGCGCAGAGCAGCAGGGAGACGACGCTTAACACCTTGCCCAAATCCGCCAGCCTCTTCTGCAGGGGGGTGGTATCGTTCGGCGCTTCGTTGATGAGACGCGCAATTTTTCCGATTTCTGTGTCCATGCCGATTGCCGTTACCACGCCCATGCCGCGCCCGTAGGTAACGTTGGTTGACATATAGGCTTTGTTGTTTTTCCTGATGTCCTTTTCGACGGGCAGGGATTCTCCCGTCAGCGCGGCCTCTTCGATTTTCAGGCTTAAGGCTTCCGTCAGCGTTAAATCAGCCGGAACCTGCCTGCCTGCATCCAGCAGCACAATATCCCCCAAAATCAAATCGCTGGCGGGAATCTCTCTTGGTATTCCATGCTCTAAGATAAGCGCTTTCGGGCTTGTCATTTCTTTTAAGGCGTCAAGCGCGCGCTGCGCTCTGCCCTCCTGAATGACGCCGACAATGGCGTTTACCAGAATGACTGCAAGGATAATGGCAGTGTCGCTATACTCCCTTAAGAGCAGGGAAATGGCGGCGGCAATAAACAGGATAAAGATGAGCGGGTCGTTTAGCTGTTCCAAAAAACGCTGCAGGGCGGTTTTGGGAGGGGCTTCTTCCAAAACATTCTGTCCGCGGACCTTGGTAACTGGCGATTGTATGGTATTCATAAAAATCCCCCTTACATGATGCTGATTTACCCAGCCGGCTTCGGCGGCAGAATTGACATTGCCGGCAGGCTGTTTATTGCAACATATGAGGCGGTGGGACAAAATATACTTGTCTTGTTTTTAAAAGAGATGACGGTAGTTTATGTAGTTTTTGTTGCGTAATAAGCCGCATAAGTTTATACTATAACTACTGAAAGCGCAAAAGCGCCGCATAATTTCGAAAACGTGCACCGGATGGCTGTCATCCGGCAAAAGAGGAGTGGATGCAGAATGAAAATTTCCTATACACAGGCTTTAAAAAAGTTGGAGCAATATGGGCAGGAGCATATCCTCAGATATTATGATGAGCTGGAGGAAGCCGGAAAAGAGGAGCTTTTGGGGCAGATAGCAGAGACGGATTTTTCGGTGCTGGATTCCCTGAAAGAAAAGGATAAGGGCGTGCCGAAGGGAAAGATAACGCCCCTTGGCGCGATGGAGCTTACGGAGATAGAAGCGGACAGGGAACATTATTATCAAATCGGTATGCAAACGATACGGGCAGGAAAGGTGGGCGCCGTGCTTCTTGCCGGCGGCATGGGAACGCGTCTCGGCTCCGACGAGCCGAAGGGCATATATAATATCGGTATCACAAAGGAGGTCTACATTTTTGAGCGGCTGATTGTCAATCTCCTCGAAGTGGTGCGGCAGGCGGACACATGGATTCCGCTTTTTGTGATGACAAGCGATAAGAATCACGATGCCACGGTACGGTTTCTTACGGCGCATGATTTTTTCGGATACAAGGCAGAGTATGTTCATTTCTTTCAGCAGGAGATGGCGCCTGCGGCAGGTTATGACGGCAGGATATATATGGAGAGTAAAAGCAGGATGAGCACTTCTCCCAACGGCAACGGCGGCTGGTATATTTCCATGAAAAATACGGGAGTGCTTGAGACGGCAAAGCAATACGGCGTGGAGTGGCTTAATGTGTTTGCGGTGGACAATGTGCTGCAGCGAATTGCCGACCCGGTCTTTGTGGGAGCCGTGATAGAGAAGCAGTGCAGCGTCGGTTCCAAGGTGGTGCGCAAAAATGCGCCGGATGAAAAGGTGGGCGTGATGTGCCTGGAAGACGGCAGACCTTCCATCGTGGAATATTACGAGCTGACAAAAGAGCTGATGAATGCGACGAATGAAAAAGGAGAGCCGGCATATAACTTTGGGGTTATTTTAAATTATCTTTTCAAGGAGAGCGCCCTGCAGGAGATGCAGGAGAAAAAGCTGCCCCTGCATGTGGTGGAAAAAAAGATTCCGTATATGGATGCCGAGGGGAATATGGTGAAGCCCGAGGAGCCTAACGGCTATAAATTTGAAAATCTGGTGCTGGACATGATACACGAGATGGATAGCTGCCTGCCCTTTGAGGTGGTGCGGGAAAAAGAATTTGCCCCTATTAAAAATAAAACAGGAGTAGATTCCGTGGAGAGCGCGAGAGCGTTACTGGCGGAAAACGGAGTAGAGCTGTAAACATAAAAAGGAGGAAGAGACATGGCTATTTTGGTAACGGGAGGCGCCGGTTATATCGGCAGTCACACAGTGGTGGAGCTGCAGAATGCGGGCTATGACGTGGTGGTGGTGGATAACTTAAGCAATGCCAGCGAGGAGTCTTTAAAGCGCGTGGAGAAAATCACGGGAAAACCGGCGGCTTTTTATAAGGCGGATATTTTGGACCGTGAGGCGCTGGAGGAGATTTTTACAAAGGAAAAAATCGAGACGGTGATTCACTTTGCGGGGCTGAAGGCGGTAGGCGAGTCCGTAGAGAAGCCATGGGAATATTACAACAACAATATTACCGGCACGCTCACCCTTGTGGATGTGATGCGAAAGCACAATGTAAAAAATATCATTTTTTCTTCGTCGGCTACGGTATACGGCACGCCGAAGCAGGTTCCGGTGACGGAGGATGCGCCTAAGGGCGAGTGTACCAATCCTTACGGCTGGACAAAGTCCATGCTGGAGCAGATTCTGACGGATATCCAGAAGGCAGATAATGAGTGGAATGTGATTCTGCTCCGTTATTTTAATCCCATCGGCGCACACAAGAGCGGAAGCATCGGAGAGAATCCCAATGGCATTCCCAACAATCTGATGCCCTATATTACGCAGGTTGCAGTCGGCAAGCTTAAAGAGCTTGGCGTCTTCGGGGATGATTACCCCACGCCGGACGGCACTTGTATCAGAGATTATATTCACGTGCTGGATTTGGCGTCGGGACATGTAAAGGCGCTGAAAAAGATAGAGGAAAAGGCGGGGCTGTGTATCTACAATCTGGGAACCGGAATCGGTTACAGTGTACTTGATGTGATTCATAATTTTGAAGAAGCTACGGGCGTAAAGGTTCCCTATTCCATCAAGCCGCGCCGTGCGGGCGACATCCCCGAAAACTATTCCAATGCAGAAAAAGCGTACAGGGAGCTCGGCTGGAAGGCACAGTACGGCATAAAGGAAATGTGCGAAGATTCCTGGAGATGGCAGAGTAAAAATCCGGAAGGATACGGAAAGTAGGCTTTTGTAAATACCCCCTCGTATCATAAGTTTACGGTCTGTTTTGACTGGCTGTAAACTTATGATACGAGGGGGTTATTCATGACAGTAAAAGACACGCAAAGCGCGGATTCCATTGCTTAAGATAACAGAAACAGCTTGGCTGAACCGGCGCGCCTCACGCTACATACAAATACATAAAGATGAAGTGACAGGCGCTTCCCGCGATACAAAAAAGATGAAAAATTTCGTGGGAGCCAAAGCCGGTATGCTTGGAGTTAAAGAGGGGAAGCTTCAGCGCATAAATGACGCCTCCCACCGTGTAAATCAATCCGCCGGACAAAAGCCAGAGGAAGCCGGAGAGAGGAAGCGTGCTGACGAGCTTTCCGAATACGAACACGCAGACCCAGCCCATCGCAATGTAGATGATGGAGGAAAACCATTTGGGGCAGTTAATCCATAAGGCTTTGACAAGCATACCTGCGATGGCGATGCTCCAGACTACGGTGAGCAGGGTATAGCCTTCCCTGCCGCCCAGCACAATCAGGCATACGGGCGTATAGGAGCCTGCAATCAGGACGAAAATCATCATGTGGTCTATCTTGCGGAAAACCCGCAGCGACCTTCCGCTTACGTTGACAGAATGATACAGAGTGCTCGCGCCATAGAGCAGAACCATGCTGAGCATAAAAATGCACATGGCGATAAAATGTCTGCCGCCTGCTTCCATGCCGGCTTTTATCAGAAGGGGAACTGCCGCAAAAAGCGCCATCATCATGCCGATAAAGTGTGTAATTGCACTGCCGGGTTCTCGAATTGTAATATGCATAGGATTACCTCCAGTCTCAGGGCATTTTCTTTTATTTTTTGATACCCCGATTATTTTCTGCAAAAAATTCCAAATAATACATCGTAATAGAGAGAAAATGCAATATGTAGTTTTGAAAACTACATATTGGTTTAATACATACTACAACACAAAGGGAGGTATGTCAATAGAAAAAAATAAAAATGATAAATTGCCGCTTGCGCTGTATTTTGCGCCGCTTACGCCGTTTTCGGTCAAAAACCGTGTTCTTGTGATAAAATAACGCTGTGTGTGCGGCGGCTGTTTTGCTGCCTGTATGCAAAGAAGCAAAATGATGAACGGGAGGAACCAATACATGAAAGGAAAAAGAATTTTAAGTATTTTACTGGCGTGTCTTTTGACCGTGACTGTCGCTGCCTGCGGCGGGGAAAACGGAAAGGACGGGACAGAGGGTGTATCGCAGGGCGGACAGGATGCATCGCAGGGAGGCGGTGACGAGCCGAAAGAGAGCGACACACAGTCCGTATGGGAGCCGGAACAGGAAGAACCGGCATTAGACTGGTCTGCCGTGGAATTTGCGCCGGAGGAGGATTTTGGTTTTTATGGAACGAAGGTTAGCGGAAGTGCGGGAGTTATGATTTCAGAATATCGGGGGGAAGGCGGCGTGGTAAAGATTCCCTCAACGCTCGGGGGCGAGCCTGTTATTATGATAGACAAAAATGTCTTCAGTGAATCGGGCGTGACGGATGTTTACTTTGAGGCGGAAGAATTTGTTTATATTGAGCCGTATGCGTTTGCCGAATGCACTACATTAAACAGCGTTGTCATAAAGGGAAATGAAAAAACGGAGATTAGAGACCATGCATTTGCAGATTGCAGCAATCTGACCAGCGTTGTGTTTTCAGAAGAAATTGCAGAAATTTGGGAAGCTGTCTTTTGGGGTACGCCATGGCTGGAAAATAAGAAACAGGAGACGCCGCTTGTGATTGTCAATCGCACCGTGATAGATGCGACGTTATGTACGGGAGACTTGGTCATACCGGATGGCGTCATGAAGATTGGCAGATACGCTGCATGGGAAAACGAAAACATTACAAGCCTTACGGTTCCGGACAGCGTGGAGCGGATTGAGGTGGCGGCATTTGGAAAA
Organism: uncultured Lachnospiraceae bacterium; assembly: GCA_910578335.1. Lineage (GTDB taxonomy): Bacteria > Bacillota > Clostridia > Lachnospirales > Lachnospiraceae > Acetatifactor. The sequence goes on from CAJTPU010000009.1 coordinate 38,083, forward strand.
TGTACGAAGCTGACCCGTGTATCTTTGCCGGATAATATTCACACCATAGGCGGCGTGTACGGTTTTGCAGGTGATGAGGATATTGTTATTACCCACATGGGAACAGAATATACCTATGAACAACTGGAAGAGCTGGATAATAAGATTTGGATGGCGCATCTCAACAGTCTTCCTTAATCACATGGATTTCCAGATAATCGAAATCGACAGACTCGATAAAATTATCCTGTGTAAAGCGCGCCTTGCTGTGACGCTTAAATTCCTTTATGGTGGCGTCCAGCCAGATGGGCTTGCCCAAATCGAACCGGCAGCAGATTTCATCCAGCGCATGAAATACCTTGTGCGTGCGGGTGTCATCGCTGTCGTCTTCGATGACGGTATCCGCTATCATACGATTGTCTTTAAAAATTTTAGCCCACAAACGAAACATATTTTTCGAAGTCCTTTCTAAAGCAACAAAATATGGCTGTCTTTTTGTTATAATAGCATAATAGCAGAAAAAGCTTTCTCTGTCACGTCCGCATAAAGATATCATAATTCACATAAAATCTTAAAAATATGTTAAATCATTGTATAAAATGTACAAACCCTTGAAAATGTGCTATACTGTTTTAGGAGGGGGGAGCAAAGGAGAAGGTTTTGTTATGGAATGGAGCGAATGTGAATACAAGGACAATGGCATTGACAGTTGGAATGAAGTGAACCTGATTTACAGCGCGGCACTGAAGCAGGTACAGACGAAGATGGAAGTCCTGAACGACGAGTTTCAGCATGTACACAGGTACAACCCCATTGAGCATATCAAATCGCGGATTAAGACGCCGGAGAGCATTGTAAAAAAACTAAAGCGCGGAGGCTATGAATCCACGATTGAAAATATGATAAAGCATGTCAATGATATTGCGGGAATACGGATTATTTGTTCTTTTACCTCGGATATTTACCGTATTGCGGAGATGATTGGAGAGCAGAAGGATATTAAAATTCTGTGTATTAAGGACTACATTACATACCCGAAGGCGAGCGGCTACAAGAGCTATCATATGCTGGTATCAGTGCCGGTGTATCTCTCTAACAAGATGGTCGCAACCAAGGTGGAGATACAGATTCGGACAGTCGCCATGGATTTCTGGGCGAGCTTAGAGCACAAGATGCACTACAAATTTGAGGGGGATGCGCCGGAGCATATCAAGGCAAAGCTGATAGAATGTGCCAAGATGGTGTCGGATTTGGATGCCAGAATGCTTTCGCTGAATGAAGAAATCTCCAGCCTGAGTACCCAGCAGGAGGTCTATTCATAAGGCTGCCGTGCCGGCTGTTTGTCTTAATTTTTGTGCACGGACTGCCTGTTTAAAAAGGAAATGATTTTACGGATTTGCCGGGACTTTTGCGTCAGTTTTGCGCAGAGGTTCCGGCAAGTTTTGTATCATTTTATGGTAATTGTATAAAATGAGGAGTGCCCCGATACATTACTGTACCGGGGCTATTATGAAAAAATTTATCTATGTGTGCAATGGAAGTTTACATCTGCTACAAGTGATAGTATACCAATTAATTGTGAACAGATTATGAATAAGGTGTAAAAAAATAGTAAAAGTTGCAATAGGAAAGGGTGCGGCGAGGAAAGAAACTATACAATGTGCACAAAAAGCAAGCGCCTTTGTTTTGTGTTGTTTTTTGTAAAGAAAAATGATAGAATATAAATGATAGAAACTAATTTATGTGATACATTCAATATTTTCCCGGTGGGATACGAAAGTGGTAAGGACATGTTTGGAGGAAAGTGGATGGATACGTTTATGGATAAGCTGGCGCAGAGACTGAATGCCCAGGAAATCATCAAAGCCAACACGGCGGCGGAAGCAGCAGAGTTATCCCGTTTAAAGGAGCAGAATGCGTTATATGAAGAGGTTCTGCGTCAGGTCAGGGAAGAAGGAGAAAAGGGTGCGCTGCATATACAGAGACTGGAGCAGGGCGCTGTCCGCTCCATGCAGAATGCAGAGCGCATGGAGGAGGAACTGGACAGGCTGGAGCAGAGTGCCGACAAGCTTGGCAGAAGCGTGCTGCGGACGGAGCAGAATACGGAAAAATTCGAAATAAACGCGGCAAAGGTGGAAGGCAGCGCAGAGCAGTTTGCACAGAACGCGGATAAAATTACACAGAGCTTTGCTGCGGCAGAACAAAATGCGGCGAAGCTTGCGGCGGCTGTGGCAAAGGCTGAGCAGGGCAGCGTGCGGCTGGAGCAAAATGCAGCGCAGGTAGAGCACGGTGCGGCGAAGCTTGCGGAGATTGCGGCGAGGACGGAGCAGGGCGTTGACAGGCTGGAACAAAATGCGGCAAAGACAGAAGCCCTGATAGAGAATGGCATGGCGAAGCTTGCGGAAATGCAGGCGGCAGGACAGAATACGGAAGAGCTGAATGCTCTGCTGGCTGCACTGAAGGAGGCACAGGCGGAGCGGTTTGACCAGCTTGCAGAGCATATGCACAAAGAGAGCGTGAAGGTATACCGCAATGTACAGGCAGTGGTAGTGGACGGGAATGCAAAACAGGAGGAGGCGTCAGGCAAGAATGCTTCTTCCGTGTCCGGCAAACTGGGTGCGGTGCTGGGCATTTCCCTTGTGGCGCTTTTGGTGTCGGCGGCAGGGCTTGCGTTTCAGGTACTGGTATATCTAAACATTATTTAGAAGGTAGAGTTGATATTGGGTTCGCGTGTCTGCGCGAAAAATATGCAGGCGTGGAGGGATGCTTTGGGAAAGCAGCTTTGGAAGCCCGGCAATATGCTCTATCCGCTTCCGGTGGTTATGGTGAGCGTTGCGGGCTTACATGGAGAACAGAATATTATTACAATTGCATGGGCGGGGACTGTGTGCAGTGAACCGCCCATGGTGTCCATATCGGTGCGTCCTGAGAGATATTCCTATGGACTGCTGCGGGAGACGGGAGAATTTGTTGTGAATCTGACGACAAGGGAGCTTGCGTTTGCCACCGATTATTGCGGTGTGAAGAGCGGCAGGGATGTGAACAAATTTGAGAAGATGCACCTGACGCCGCTGCCCGGCGAGATAGTAAAAGCGCCGCTGATTGCGGAGAGCCCGGTCAATATCGAGTGCCGTGTGGTGCGGGTAGAGCCTCTTGGCAGCCATGACATGTTTTTGGCTGAAGTAGTGGCGGTACATGCGGACGAAAAATATATGGATGAAAACAACAAATTTCATTTAGAAAAGGCGGAGCCCATTGTGTACTCCCATGGCGCATATCTTGCGGCGGGAGCACTTTTGGGGACCTTTGGCTACAGTGTCAGAAAAAAATAGGGAGCGCTCCCTATTTTTTTGTGTCCGGATTACAGGGAGTGTCTTTATCCGGCGGCGGGAGAAGGCTGCCCCTGACAACTGCGCCTTGCCCGTATTTGTTCCGTATGGAATCGAGGGCGGCGTCCAGCTTCTTTTGTTTTTCGGTTTCCGGCGTCTTGACATTCAGGTCGAAGAGCGAGAGCTGGACAGGCTCGTCTGCCGGAACAAGTTTGGAGGTGCGAATTCCCAAAAGCCGGATAGGAGTGCCGTCCCAGAGAGCGTCAAAAAGAGAAAGCGCGGTCTGATAGATGGTCTCCGTGGAGGCGGACGGTGCCGCCAAAACGGTCTGGTGGGAGACGGAACGAAAATTGTTGTACTTGATTTCTACACAGACAAGCCCGGCTGCTTCCTTGAAGGAGCGCAGGCTCGTGCTGACGGATTCCGTAAGGGCGAGCAGGAAGCGGGCGGCTTCTTTTCTGTCGGTGACATCATGGCTCAGGGTGGTGGAGTTGCCGACGCCTTTTCTTTTCACCGGCTGGCGGAGCACGACGGAATCATCGATGCCGTTGGCATAATTCCATAAAAGCATACCGTGGCTTTTTAAATGAGAGGATACAATAGCGGGATTTGCCTTTGCCAAATCGCCAATGGTAATGATTCCCAGCTTCTGTAAGGTATTGACACTGGAATGTCCGCACATAAATAAAGAGGAGACAGGAAGCTGCCACAGCTTTTTTTCAATTTCGTGGGAGTACAGGGTATGCACCAGGTTGGGCTTTTTGAAATCGGACGCCATCTTGGCAAGCACCTTTTTGTCGGAAATGCCAATATTGACCGTAAAGCCAAAGCGTGAGCAGATTTCATCCTTGATGGCGGCAGCGGCAGTCTCGGGCGAGGGATAAAGGTGTGCGATGGAGGTGAAATCCATGTAACACTCGTCTATGCTTGCCTGCTCGATGTCAGGGGAAATGTCGGATAGATACTGCATCAGGGCGCGGCTTTTTTCCTCGTACAGACTATGGTCCGGCGGCACTATGGTAAGCTGGGGGCATTTGCGCACGGCGTTTGCCACGGGCTCTCCGGTGGTGATGCCATACGCTTTGGCAGGAATGGACTTGGCGAGCACGACGCCGTGCCGCTTGCTGATATCGCCGCCGATAATGGCGGGGATTTGGCGCAGGTCAACAGTATCTCCCGCGGCAAGCCGTTCAAGAGCCGTCCAGCTTAAATATGCAGAATTGACGTCAATATGAAAAATAATCTGCTCCATGAAAGTCTCCGTTTTTTGAATGAAATCGACAATAATATTATATCCATATCAACAATTTCTTTACAACTAAAAAAAATGCTGTTAGAATGAATTTGTCGATTGTTACAAAATTGTGAACTAAAAGAAAGAATCCTGGAAAATTATGTTGAGAAAAATTACCATACATCATAAAAGAATGAGATATACATATATGAAATTAGCCGCGGGCATACTTTTTGTAGCGGCACTCTTTTTGCCCTCCTACTCCAAATGGGAGGAACCGGAGGACAATATGTTTACCATTTATTTAAATGGGGAAAACGTAGGAGTGGTCGGTGAGGAAGCACTGGCGGAGGAGCTTCTGCAGGCGGCAAGGCGTGAGCTGGTTTCCGGCTCGAACGAGCTGGTATTCATGGATGTGGACATGAATCTGGAAAGCGCCGCCGTGCTTTGGGGCAAAGTCGACGATGCACGGGAGATAAAGGCGCGTATGCGCACTGTTCTTGCGGCAAATATCAAAGAAACCGTGCAGCGCTCTTATGTCATAAAGGTCAATGACTATATGGCGAACCTGGCGAGCAGGGAAGAAGTAGAGGAGCTTTTGCAGGCTGCAGTTGACCAGTACAATACGCAGGACAAATATCAGGTGGAGCTGATACACGAAGACAGCAGGGAGTTTGACGTCCTGACTGCCGTGATAACGGATACTTCAAAGGAGGAAGCGAAAGCGCCGGCTGTTGGCAGCGTTCCCGAGATAAAGGGCGGCGTGGAGGCAGCTTTTGACGAAGCGCTTACGGATGTGGAGCCTGCCGGAGAAAAGGATTTTGGTGATTATGAGCTGGGGCTTGTCAGCATGAGCTTTGCAGAGGAAGTGGAGATTATAGAGGCTTATCTGGACGTCACACAGCGTACACCCCTTGCGCAGGCGATTGAAGAGGTTATCAAGGAGCAAGAGGTCAATGCCGTATATGAGGTGGTCGCCGGCGACACACTCTCAGAGATTGCCATAAAGGTCAATATCCCCATGGACCAGATTGTGGCGATGAATGACGCCCTTGAAAACGAGAATACGACCATTCGTGTGGGGCAGGAGCTTATTATTACCATACCGGAGCCTGAGCTTTCCGTGGACAGGCAGGAGGCAAGGTATTATGATGAAATCTATGATGCAGAGGTTGAGTATGTAGACAGGGACGACTGGTATACAACGCAGACAAGAACCATTCAGGAGCCCCATGCGGGATACCGCAGGGTGGTGGCGATTATTTCCTACCGCAACGACAAGGAGACGGGCAGGGAAATTTTGAAGGAAGAGCTGGTTATGGCGGCTGTGCCTAAGATTGTGGAGCGCGGCACCATCGTTCCGCCCACTTATGTTAAGCCGATTTCCGGCGGGCGGCTGAGCTCGGGCTTTGGCAGGCGTAATGCGCCGAAAAAGGGAGCAAGCTCTTATCACAAGGGCGTGGACTGGGCGGTTCCTACCGGAACGGCGGTAGTTGCTTCCTGTGGCGGAACCGTTGTAAAGGCGGGCTGGAGCAGCGGTTACGGCTACTGCGTCTACATCAATCACCCTGACGGCAGGCAGACCCGCTACGCGCACTTAAGCAAGGTGCTTGTATCGGTAGGGCAGAATGTGTCTCAGGGACAGCGGATTGCGCTTTCCGGCAATACGGGCGTGAGTACGGGTCCCCACCTGCATTTTGAGATGCTGATAAACGGCACGCAGGTCAATCCGCTCAACTATTTCTAAATGCCGGATTTGCCGAACGGGTATTCGTATTTACAAATGCGCCGGATAGTTATATAATGGTAAAAATAAGTAATTGCATGTTTAAAATCTTTCAGGGGTGAATTGGCGGGGAAATAGGTGCAGCATCATGGGAAGGGTTACGGAAAATGTCCATGGTCTGCGGAAAGAGGAAAGAATGGAACAATACGCAATTCAGGGCGGAAATCCATTGGTTGGTGAAGTGGAGATAGGAGGCGCCAAAAATGCGGCGCTTCCTATTATTGCGGCTTCGGTCATGACCGATGAGACCGTTCATATAGAAAATCTTCCGGATGTGCGGGATACCAATGTGCTGCTGGAGGCGATGCAGGATATCGGTGTGCTGGTCAACCGCAGCGGGAGGCATAAAGTTACCATCAATGCTGCCCGGATAAACAATCTGGTGGTGGATGGCGACAATATTCGTAAAATCAGGGCATCCTACTATTTTCTGGGTGCGATGCTCGCAAAATATAAAAGTGCCGAAGTGGCACTGCCGGGCGGCTGTGATATCGGCTGCCGTGCCATTGACCAGCATATCAAGGGATTCCGCGCATTGGGCGCGGAGGTAAAAATTGAATATGGACTGATTAAGGCGCATGCGGAAAGGCTTCGCGGAAATCACATTTATATGGACGTGGTATCCGTGGGGGCGACCATCAATATTATGATGGTGGCAGCGCTGGCAGAAGGACAGACAATTATTGAAAACGCGGCAAAAGAACCCCATGTGGTAGATTTGGCGAACTTTTTAAACAGCATGGGCGCCAATATCAAAGGCGCGGGAACGGACGTCATCCGTATCAAAGGTGTGACAGGACTGCATGGAAGCGACTATGCGATTATACCGGACCAGATTGAGGCAGGTACGTTTATGTTTGCGGCGGCAATTACCAAAGGGGATATCACGGTAAAAAATGTGATACCAAAGCATTTGGAGTCGATTACGGCAAAGCTTTTGGAGATTGGCTGTGAAATAGAGGAGTCCGACGATGCAGTTCGTGTGGTTGCGGCGAAGCCCTTAAGACCGACACAGGTGAAGACGCTTCCTTATCCGGGGTTTCCGACGGATATGCAGCCGCAGATTACGGTGGCGCTTGCTTTGTCAAGGGGCACCAGTATTGTAACGGAGAGTATTTTTGAAAACCGTTTTAAATATGTGGACGAGCTGACAAGGATGGGGGCGGACATCAAGGTAGAGGGCAATACCGCCATTGTAAATGGCGTGGCAAAATATACGGGCGCAAGAATCAATGCGCCGGATTTGCGTGCGGGAGCGGCGCTTGTTATGGCAGCGCTGGCGGCAGAGGGCGTTTCTACGGTGGAAGAAATCCATTATATAGAGCGCGGCTATGAAGATTTTCATTTGAAACTGCAGGCACTTGGCGCGCAGATTGAAAAAGTAAGCTCCGACAGAGATATGCAGAAATTCCGATTAAAAACAGGTTGACAAAGTCTCTCGGTGAGAGTATTGTGTATGTAGGCAGAAAATTAAATATTGCAATTTTGCAGTAATGCAGAATATTTCCCTTATTCAGAGTGGTGGAGATACATAGGATCTGTGAAGCCACGGCAACCCCGCATAGCGGAAGGTGCCTCCCTGAGCGACTAATCCTGTCTAAGACAGGTCGAACAATAAGAGGATGTGACAATTGATGTATCAGGTCCGCTTATTGGGAGCGGACCTTTTTTCGTGTCGGCGGAAATGATAAACAGAAGAAATGATAATACGGTACCGCTGCTTTGGCAGCAGAAAGAGAGGAAAAAATGGAAAAAGAAAAATTGTTATTTACGTCGGAATCCGTAACGGAAGGGCATCCCGACAAGGTGTGCGACGCCATCTCTGATGCCATTCTGGATGCGCTTATGGTGCAGGACCCCATGAGCCGCGTGGCGTGTGAGACGGCAAGCTGCACCGGTTTTGTACTGGTGACCGGTGAGATTACGACCACGGCATATGTGGACATTCCCAAGATTGTAAGGGATACCGTAAAGGAAATCGGCTATGACAAATCCGAGTATGGCTTTGACGGCAATACCTGTGCCGTTATGGTTGCCATCGACGAGCAGTCTGCCGATATCGCAATGGGTGTGGACAAGGCACTGGAAGCAAGAGAAGCGGCTATGACGAACGAGGAGCTGGAGGCGATTGGCGCCGGGGACCAGGGTATGATGTTCGGCTATGCGACCAATGAGACCGAAGAGTATATGCCGTATCCGATTTCCCTTGCGCATAAGCTCACGAGACAGCTTACCAAGGTGCGCAAGGACGGTACGCTGCCGTATCTGCGTCCCGATGGGAAGAGCCAGGTCTCCGTGGAATATGATGCAAACGGAAAGCCGGTGAGACTGGAAGCGGTGGTGCTCTCCACACAGCACGACCCGGAGGTATCACAGGAGCAGATTCATGCAGATATCAAGAAATATGTGTTTGATGCAGTGCTGCCTGCGGAGCTTTTGGATGAGGATACAAAATATTTTATCAATCCCACAGGACGTTTTGTTATCGGCGGACCTCACGGTGATGCCGGTCTTACCGGACGTAAGATTATCGTGGATACCTATGGCGGCTACGCGCGTCACGGCGGCGGTGCGTTTTCCGGCAAGGACTGCACCAAGGTAGACCGTTCTGCAGCTTATGCGGCTCGCTACGTTGCCAAAAATATCGTGGCGGCGGGACTGGCTGACAAGTGTGAAATTCAGCTTTCCTATGCAATCGGCGTGGCAAGACCGACTTCCGTTTGTGTAGAAACCTTCGGTACCGGCAAGCTGCCGGAGCTGGAGCTGGTGAAGATTGTGCGTGAAAACTTTGACCTTCGTCCGGCAGGTATCATCAAAATGCTGGATTTGCGCCGCCCTATTTACAAGCAGACGGCAGCGTACGGACACTTTGGCAGGAATGATTTGGATTTGCCTTGGGAGAAGTTGGATAAGGTAGAATTGCTGAAAAAGTATTTGTAAAATCAAAATCAAAGATTTTAATGGAAAACTGCCTGCTGTCACTTATGTGACGGCAGGTAGTTTTTTGCTAAAAACTACATTTTTTTCGTAGAAAAAACTATTGCATTTCCCTGTGAAGTGCTATATAGTATATCGGGCGCACGGGAAAGTGCATTGCGCGTGGGCAGACAGAGAAGGTCGGACATGTGGGGACAGCGCGGAAAGGCAGGAAATGATGACAAAGGACATGACACAGGGAAAACCGGTAAAGCTGATACTGGGGTTTGCAGTTCCCCTGCTTTTTGGGTATTTATTTCAGCAGTTTTACAATCTGATAGACACCTTGATTGTGGGACAGTATCTTGGAGTAAATCCACTGGCGGCAGTGGGCTCTACGGGTTCCGTCAATTTTTTGGTAATTGGTTTTTGTATGGGAATCTGCGTGGGATTTTCGATTCCGATAGCCCATAAGTTTGGCGCGGGAGATTTTGCCGGACTGCGGAAATTTGTTGCCAACAGTGTGTGGCTCGGAGTGGCTTTTTCGGCTGTTATGACGACTGTCACAGTGGCTTTCTGCCGGGATATTCTTTATCTGATGGATACGCCGCAGGATATTATTGACGACGCCTATGCGTATATTGTAGTGATTTTTATCGGAATCCCCACGGTATTTCTGTACAATATACTTTCAGGCATTATCCGGGCTCTGGGGGACAGCAGGACGCCGGTTGTTTTTCTGGTGCTTTCCTCGCTTGTCAATATCGGGCTTGACCTGCTGTTTATTGTACGCCTTGGCATGGGGGTGGAAGGCGCGGCGTGGGCGACGGTTATCTCACAAGGGCTTTCGGGAATTTTGTGCCTGATATTTATTGTGAAAAAATTTGAGATTCTGCGTATTCGGAAAGAGGAATGGAAGCCGGAGCTGCATATGATGGGCAGTCTGTGCGGCATGGGAATTCCGATGGGGCTGCAGTATTCTATCACGGCAATCGGCAGCGTCGTACTGCAGACCGCCGTAAACGGGCTGGGCTCCATGGCGGTGGCTTCCGTGACGGCTGCAAATAAAATCGGCGCCTTTCTGGCTTGTCCTTTTGATGCAATGGGTTCAACCATGGCGACCTATGGCGGACAGAATGTGGGAGCGAAGAAGCTTTTGCGGGTAAAGCAGGGAATGTATGCCTGCATCAGGCTGGGGGCGGTATATGCGGTAATTGCTTTTTTGGTTGCCTTTTTCTTTGGGGCGCCTCTGGGCAGACTTTTTATAGAGGCAAAGGATGCGGCGCTGGCTGAGACGATTGTAGAAAATGTAAGGCTGTTTCTGATGATTACCACAGTTTTTTATTTTCCGCTTGCGCTGGTCAATATCATTCGTTTCATGATACAGGGAATCGGCTTTCCCACCTTTGCCATTCTGGCGGGCGTGCTGGAAATGGTGGCACGTGCGCTTGCCGGCTTTGTGCTGGTGCCGCTCTTTGGCTTTCCGGCGGCGGCAATGGGAAGCCCTATTGCATGGATTTTTGCAGATGCGTTTTTGATTCCGGCGTTTTTTCACGTCTATAAAAAGCTGCGGCTGCAGCTTGGGGAAGAAGCGTGAGCGCAGGCGGCTCAATGCTTTTTATTGGGGCTGCCTGTTTTGCAGAGCGGGACGTTTCATAAAAAACAGGTCTTCTGCCATACCGCAGAAGACCTGTTTTGTGTTACTTTTTGTTAGTTTGATACGGAAGAAACCAGTGCACCGTTTACGTAAGTATTGGTGCGCAGCAGGGTGCAGGTGCTGCAGGAGTAAATATATTCCGTGTAAGATTTGGTGCTGTGGTCATAGTTGGCAACCACCGAATATTCAACCATCTGACTGCCTGCATTATAGTATTCGACGCGCAGCAAGGTTTGCTCATCATTGGTATAGTATTTAATATCACGAACAATGACGTTGTTGCTTGCGGGAGCGCTGACACTCGGGCTGCCGGTACTTGTGTCCGCTGCTGCAAGGCTGCCTGTGCTGCCAGAAGTGTTGCTGCCCGTGCCGCCGGTACTGTTATAAGAGGGGGTATCTGATGCGGTGAGGGGGGAACTGCTTTCCCGTGCCGCTTCCCGTTCTGCCTCCGCAATATCTGCGTAGCCGTCTGCAGTACCTGCCGTGCGCGCCTCCGTGATGCCCGTGGTTACGTAATGGTTTACAACTGCAGAAATATCGTCACCGAAAGCTTCTTTGATGTCGCTGTAGGCATCCGCGTAAGCCAGAGGATTAAAGAGAACACCCTCGGTTCTGCCTTCGTACATGCCTGTGGTCAGATAGTGCATAAGGTATGCATTTGTGTCATCGCCGAAAGCCGCATCCAAATCACTGTAAGCTGCCCGATAGGCATCTACGTTGAGAATCAGCTCTGCCGTCCCGCTTTTTACCAATGTACTTACATAGTCTGCATTTACTTCGGCAGCAGATGCAGGGAGAGCGGAACCTATCAGAGCAAGCGCTGCGGTGCTGACTGCCAATGTTTTCTTTACGCTCATATTTGATACCGAATCCTTTCTGTTTCGTAATTTCATTTGATTAGATTATATATTGCCCTGATTTCCTTTGTCAACTGTCTCTTTGCGGCATCGACAAACAATTTAAAAAGGGGGTTACGCGGGTTGTTTTTTTCCGTTATAATAGACGAAACGAATGGCGCAGGAAAGCGGCTGCATATAGAAAGGACAAGCGGTATTTTTTAAGAAGGAGGAGCAAACAATGGTGAGACAGGACGGAAACCGGTTGGTGATAGAAGAGGGGGCGGCACGGGTTTTCATTGAATGCTGGGGAGAGGATTCTCTGCGTGTGAGAATGACGGCGGAGCCCGTGATGGATGCAAACGACTGGGCGCTTTGTGAGCCGGTCAAGGCGGTAACGCCGGTGATAGCTTTTGAGGAAATAGATACGACAGACCCGTGGTATCGGGGCAGCGAATGGGAAAAGTATCATCAGAAAGGCGTGGTGGCAACGCTTACAAACGGAAAAATAACGGCGCGTGTCAATACCGAAGGGTGGATAAGCTATCTGAATGACAAGGGGGAAGTTCTGACGGAAGAGTATTGGCGCAACCGCAACCGTATCAACCGGTACTGTGTGCCGCTGCGGGTGGACGCCAGGGAACTGAAGCCAATCAAAGGCAGCAGCGATTATGAACTGACAGCGCGGTTTGAGGCGTATGATGATGAAAAAATCTTCGGCATGGGGCAGTATCAGGAAAAGCATCTGAATAAAAAGGGGGCGGTTTTGGAGCTGGCGCACCGGAATTCACAGGCAAGCGTGCCGTTTTTTGTGTCAAGCAGGGGGTATGGTTTTCTCTGGAACAATCCTGCTATCGGGACGGCGAGTTTTGGCATGAACAAAACGGAGTGGTACGTAAAGAGCACCAAAAAACTGGACTATTTTATTACGGCGGGGGATACGCCGGCGGATATCGAGCGCAATTACAGCGCGGCGGTGGGACGTACCCCTATGATGCCGGAATTTGGTCTGGGCTATTGGCAGTGTAAGCTGCGCTACCGCAATCAGGAGGAGCTTCTTTCAGTGGCGAGGGAGCATAAGCGCAGAGGGCTTCCCATGGACGCGATTGTAGTGGATTTCTTCCACTGGACCATGCAGGGTGAGTTCAAATTTGAGCCAAGAGACTGGCAGAATCCGGAGGAGATGGTAAAGGAATTAAAGGAGCTGGGGATTGAGACGGTGGTTTCCGTCTGGCCTACGATTGACGAGCGGAGCGAAAATTTTGGCGAAATGAGCGCAAAGGGCTATCTGGTGCGGGCTGACAGGGGCAATGCCAATCATATGACGTGGATGGGAAATACGGTCTTTTATGACGCAACCCATCCGGGGGCACAAAAATTTGTCTGGGAAAAGTGTAAGGAAAACTACTATAAAAAAGGAATCCGCATATTCTGGCTGGACGAAGCGGAGCCGGAGTACGGTCCCTACGATTTTGATAATTACCGCTATTATGCGGGACCTGCGCTCCAGTGTACCAATATTTATCCGCTGATGTATGCGAAGGGCTTTTATGACGGGTTGAAGGCAGAGGGAGAAAAGGAAATCCTGTCTTTGGTGCGCTGTGCGTGGGCGGGCAGCCAGAAGTTTGGCGCACTTACATGGTCCGGCGATATTCATTCTTCCTTCAGGGCAATGCGGGAACAGCTTCAGGCGGGACTTAGTATGGGCATGGCTGGAATTCCTTGGTGGACTTCTGACATTGGCGGCTTTGTGGGAGGAGATATCAGTGACCCGTATTTTAAGGAGCTTTTGGTGAGGTGGTTTGCATGGGGCGCTTTCTGCCCCGTATTCCGTATGCACGGAGAGCGCTCACCTTGGTACGAGCGGGAGCAGGAATTTATCAATAACGTGCGCCAGCTCACTTCGGGGCAGGACAATGAGGTTTGGAGCTTTGGCGAGGACAACTATGAAATATTGAAGAAGTACTTGTTTGTGAGGGAACGGCTGCGCCCCTATATCAGGGAGTGCATGAGACAGGCAAGCGAGACGGGTGCGCCGGTGATGCGCCCTATGTTTTTTGATTTTCCGCAGGATAAAATCTGCTGGGAAACAGAGGACCAGTATATGTTTGGCGCGGACCTTCTGATAGCACCTGTTATGGAAATGGGAATGCGGGAAAGAAGCGTATATCTGCCCGCGGGACTGTCGTGGACGGAAGCAAATACCGGCAGACAGTATGCAGGCGGTGAAAGGATTGTCGTGGATGCGCCGTTAGACGTCCTTCCCGTATTTGTACGGGAAGGAAAGCACATTGCAGTTTACCAGCCATAATACCTGCCGCAGTATGGCGGCAGTATCAGCCATAAATCAGTACCCAGCTATCCAGCCAGCGTAAGAGCTTGTCAACGTAGGATATGCTGATGGTCTGACCGGACAGAACCGGATAGAACATAAGGAAGAGCCATACGGACGCAGCGGCATACAGACCGAAGAGCATCCGGTAGCTTCCTTCGTTCATCCGGTCTTTTCGTTGTTTGGCGGCGTATACAATCATCAGGATAACAAAAGGTACGCTGGGGAAGTAATGGTAAATAAAGGTAAGGCGCGGCACAAGACACCAGGGAAGGTACTGTGCGAGATAGCTGACGCTTAAGGCGGCGGCGGTCTTGTCCTTTTTAAAAACCGCATAATAAGCCACATAGAGGAAAGCAGGAATGCCGACCCACCATACAAGCGGGTTGCCAAAGGCGCTGATGCCCTGTCTGGTGTTGCTGCTGATAATGCCCGAATAATAGAAAATCGGACGTATCATAGTGGGCCATTCATACCACGGAGAGGAATAAGAATGGGTGGCTTTCAGATTGGCATGATAATCCAGCATGGAAAGCTGGTTGTGCCACATCTTTGAAAATAATCCGTCGTAGCTGCTTACAAACGGTATATAGGAGAGGACATAAATAGCTGCAGGAACCAGAACGAAGAACACAATGCAGAAAAGAATGGTCTTTCGTGTGTGCGGTACGAAACAGCGCAGGATTCGCCTGTGTGTAATGCCATTGGAGATACCGTCAGGGTCATTTTTGGCGTAGCGGTACTCACGGTAGCGCCTGTACAAGGTGGCAAAGAACAGAACGGCAAGTCCGACGCCGGCATAAACGCCCGTCCATTTGCAGGCTATGCCAAGCCCCATGGAGATGCCGCAGGCGCCTAAAGGCAGCAGGGTTTTTACAAGCGAAGTATCATAAAAGCTCATTCTGCAGTAGCGGTACATGAAGAAATACATCAGCAAAATGAAGAAGGTGACAAAGACATCAATGGTGGCAATCCTTGTCTGGGCAAAATGCATAAAGTCAACGGCAAACAAAAGACAGGCAAGCCCGGCGAGCGGGCGTTCTTTGGTGATGCCGCGTGCTATCAGATATATGAGCGGCAGCATAAGGATGCCAAAGAGGGTGCCCATAATACGCCAGCCAAAAGGCGTCATCCCAAAAAGAGAGATGCCAAGGGATATGATACTCTTGCCTAAAGGCGGATGCGTCGTTTCATAAGTAGTAAGCCCATGCAGGAATTCATAGGCTGTTCTGGCATGATAAATCTCGTCAAAGTAAGTTCCGGTGCGGAAGCTTGGACTTTGCGGGAACAAATCTCCCTCATCAAATAATTCGTGGTAGTCCGGTGCGTTGAAGGGCATAAAAGCATTTTCGTCTTCGTCGACCAGAACCAGCTCCATAATGGAAGCCTTGTCCGAGAGGCAGGTAATTCTTAAATAACGGCTGTTATGCGGAAGGGCGGCAGAATCCCAGCGAAAAACGGATGCCATGCGGAATCGCTCCAAATCTTCTACGGTGTGCCATTCGTCGTTTATATTTTCTTTTACTTCAAGTGCAAAATCACAATTGTGATAGCAGCCGTTGTACCAGTAAAGGCGTGATGGCAACGTATCCTCTCCGGCATAGAGCGTAATGGATTCGCCCTGCGCCATGAGGTATTGTGACTGCGGCGCTTTTGTATCACCCAAATCATACAAGGCAAAACAGGCATAGACCGCGGTAATGACAAGGATAATGATAAAATCGGCAAGTTTAAAGGGCAGGGGCTTTGCCGAAGGCGCCGGCATGTATTTCGGCGGTTTCGGCTCGTCCGTTTTGACGCGGCGTTTGGGCAGCGTGATGGGCGTAAAGGCAAACCCGCCCCCTCTTACCTTGAGCCGCAGGACGTCGTACCGGTAAAGCGTCCGGTAATAGAGAAGACCGCAGAGCACCATCAGAGCGGAAATGACAAGAAAGAGAGGCGCCTTCCGGTTGTAAGTCTGCGCATTGTAAAAGAAAAGAATATAGGCGGTGTTGTAAAAGTGCAGCGCGGAAAATCCCGTAAAGCACAGAAAAATTTCCTGCACGGGACGCTTGACGTAAGCTAACAGAAGCAGGATGAGGGCGGGGAACAGATAACGCTCATGCATCCTGACGGAAAACAGGAACATGGAGATAATCAGAACGCCCGCACAGGTAAAATAGCGGGACGGATTTCTCCTGTTTTTGAAAAAGAAGTATGCGGACAGGAGTACAATCAGCACAATAATGACAGGGCTCCACTGTGCATAAGTCATAAAGAGCAGCCGGTTATCCTGTGAAATCCAGTTCAGACCGAAAAATCCCCAGAGATTAAAGGCGTTTACCGCGATATAAGGGTAGGAACTAAGCGTGGAGGCATATTGTGCAATGACCGTGCCAAGCTCAAAGGGCATACAGAGCAGAATCATGCAGAAGATGACGCAAAGTCCCGAAAACAGGTTGTGGAAAAAGTAGCGGATGGAAAAACGATTGAGAAAAACATGGTCCACAATGCCATAAAGCAATACGGGGGTAAATACAAGCATCTGCGGTTTGAGCAGAACGCCGGCGCCGAAAGCAATGTAAGCGGGCACCATTTTCTCCTCGGTTAAAAACAGGCACATTAGAACGAGGCAGAGGGTAAAAACGGCATCCACCTGCCCCCAGACGGAGGAATTTAGAAAAATAGCGGGGTTAAACAGGTACAGTGCGGAAAACAGCACGGCGCGCCCCTCATCCATTGCCTTCAGCGTAACACGGTATACGAGAAAGCCGATTGCCATATCGCAGAAAATTGCCGGTAGTTTTAAAAGGAGCAGGCAGGCTCCCGACAGATACGGTATTTTGAACAGGGAAAAAACGGCTCCAATTACCCACAGCACATAGATGAAGCCGGGGGGATAGTCAGTAAAGGCGCCGGAAGAATAAAATTCTGAAAATCCGTTTTCGTAGGCAAGCCTTGCCCAACTGGCAAAGCAGGCGGTATCGCTTGTGAAGCCCCTGCAAAAATAAGCGGCGATGCAGCGCAGAAGAAACGCAGCGCAGAAGACAGCTATGAACCATCGTTTCTTTAAAAAAGCCGCAATGCTGTCAATGTGGCGGATACACAGAAGAAATCCGACTATGGTTATCAAAGCGGTCAAATGAATAACAAGCATGAGATACCCCCTTTTATACAGCGGCGGCGTTAGGGAAACGCACCGTTATTTCTTATGTATAAAAGCATAACATAAAAAAAGAGAAAATGCCATAAAAAAGCAGAAACACAGAAGGATTTTGGCGTGCGCGCATAAAAAGACGTTGCGGCAGAAGGGAAAAATGTGTATAATAAAAAGTATACGGAAAGGGGGTGGCGGCGTGGCAGAAAAGCCGGTAAAAAAGGCGGTATATATCGTAGGTACAGTGCTTTTGTCACTGCTTGTCCTCTTTTGCGGGTATGAGATGGTTGCTGCCCGTATTGCCTCTAAGGAGGCGGAAAATGCTTATGGGGGGCTGGCTTTAAAAGTAGGGGCGCGGACCGATACGGAAGAGCTGTCGGAAGCAATTGCAGAGGCGATTGCGCAGAATCAGTATCCGCCGCTTACGATTGACATGGATGCCCTGATGGAAATGAATGAAGACTTTAGGGGATGGTTGTATTTTCCGGCTCTGGATATCAGTTATCCCATTGTGCAGGGGGAAGACAACAACTATTATCTGAAGCATTCCTTTGAAGGGGAGCGGATGAGTGCCGGCTGCATTTTTATGGACTGCGGCGCTTCGCCGGACTGGACGGACAGAAATACTTTTGTCTTTGGGCACAACATGCGTGATGAAAGCATGTTTGGCTCCTTTAAACGCCTGATGGCGGACCCGACGCTGTGTCAGGTCAATACTTGCTTCTATATATATACAAAAGAGTACGTTTACACTTATGAGATATTTGCATTCTATGAAACCAAGTCCACCAGTGACAGGTATATGACCTTTACTTCGGATAAAAATTATGATTTGTACGTGAAATGGGCAGTGGAACATTCCGAATACAAGTCGGAAGTGGATTTGTCGCAGCGGGGCAATATCGTATCACTGTCTACCTGCTATGGTTCGGCAGGTACAAGCAGGAGGATGATTATCCATGGTGTGCTGACAGCCACGGAAAATTATGAATAATGCAAAAATGCTGAACCTTTGGGACCTTTGGGACAGTCTTTATAAGTAGAAGGATATTGGGTAGATTGTGGTTATGGGGAAAGGATGACAATCATGAAGAAGGGAAAAGCAAAAGCGCAATTCAAAAGAGCCATGGTAAGTCTGCTGACGGCAGCCTTGATTGCCGGCGGCAGTGTTGGTCTGACGACCATCACTTCGAGCGCTTCTGTTGCAGACGTTGATTTAAGCGACCCGCTGAAGTTTTCGGTTTACACCAACGCTTATACCAACAGCAACCATGTGGAAGGAAATGTCGCAATCGGAAGCCTGCAGGCAGGTCTGGATATCTGGGAGGGCAAGTCATACATTGGTGACTTGGCAAATTCCAGCGCGTCTTTTAAATGCAACGTAAGAGATGCCGTTGTGGCGTTTGCCGCGACCAATAGTGACGGCACGACCAATACGGCTGCATGGCAGGAGGGGCAGGGCTATAAGATTACGATTATGTCAGGCGAAGATATTGTGCGGGAGTTTATTACCGACAATAAGATGACGGGCTACGAGAGCAGAACTGACATTGCCAGCAGAATCAGCACCGTAATCAATGCCTGCAAAAATACGTCAGCCGCATTATATGCGTTAGAGGATGCAGAAACAGACAATCTTCTGATTTTAAATATTAGCGCATCTGATTTTAACGGCAATGGGGATTATTATGACAAGCTGATTACAGAGAGCGCGAGCGCCGGAAAGACGGTAGTTGTAAATGTTGCAGATTCCGGCAGTGTGGCGTTAAGCTACAGCATGAATGCCACCACGGTAGGAGGCGGACTTGGACACCAGTCGTGGGCAGGCAATATTGTATGGAATTTTGGAAATGCCTCTTCAGTTAGTACGGGGGGCATATTTGGAACCGTATTGGCACCTTCCGCTTCCGTTACGAATTATTCCAATATAGTAGGCGCTGTTATTTGTAACAGCTTTGCACAGGGCGGAGAGGTACATCAGGTAAATTACACAAGAGGCATCCCGACACAGCCGACGCCGGAACCAAGCGAAGAACCGACTCCGGCACCAAGTGATGAGCCGACCCCTACGCCAACGCCAAGCGAGGAACCGACTCCAACGCCGACGCCGACACCAAGCGAGGAACCGACCCCTACGCCAACGCCGACACCGAGTGAGGAACCGACGCCGACGCCGGAAGCAGAGGAGCCGACTCCGACACCGGAGATAGTGCCGACTCCTGCACCGGAAGAGCCTAATGTAAGAGGTGAAAGACGTTTTGTGGTGATTGAAGACGAAGATACTCCGCTTGCCGATGCAGCAGTGCTTGGTGCAGGCAGACGCCCTCAGACGGGTGATGCAAGTGATATTTGGACGATTGCATTTTTGGCGTCCGTATCCGGATTGGCAGCATGGATTTTACAAGGAAAAAAGAAATAGATATAGACTGACAGAATGATAAGTCATAAAGGAGATTTCAGATGAAAAAGAAATTGACCGCATTATTGTTAATTGCAGTATGCAGCCTGTCCCTTATAGGCTGCGGTGACAAAACGGATATGTCGGCTGCTGCACGAGGACAGAAAGAAGAAGGCATCGTTTATATTGATGACGGCGCTGTAGCGCTTGCAGGTTCTATACAAAGTGCAGAAATGACGGAAGCCGAGGCAGCGAGGGCAGAAGAGCTTCGTGCGATTGCGACGGCAGCTTTGGATTTGGCGAATGCACAAAGAGCGGCTGCAGGGCTTTCGGCGCTTAGCTGGAGCACGGATTTGGAGAGCTGCGCACAAATCAGAGCAATTGAGATTGTCAGCACCTTTTCTCATACGAGACCCAACGGAAGTGACTGGTATACCGTCAACAGCGATTTGATGTGGGGTGAGAATCTGGCGAAGGGTTATGCGACAGCAGAAAGTCTGGTGGAAGCATGGATGGCTTCTCCCACACATGCAGCTAACATTTTGGACGGCAGTTATACAACTTGTGGCATAGCAGTATATGAAGTAGACGGCAAGCTGTATTTTGCACAGGAATTTGGCTATTAAAAGCAGTATGTAATCAGTAGACAACAAAAAGGCTTTGGCTTCGATAGCCAAAGCCTTTTTTATGAAGTGAAAGCGGGTCATCTTATGACAGAAGGAGACGAAGAGAATGTTTCATTACCGTGAAATTATGGACAATATTATGGAGGAAGGGATTGCAAAGGGAAATATCGTGGGCGCCAATCTGCTTTTTATGCAGCGTGGCAGGGAGCTTCATTTTACCAGTCAGGGATATGCGGACAGAGAAGCAGGAGTGCCCATGAGCAGGGACACCATTTTTAGAATGTTTTCTATGACAAAACCGGTTACGGCAGTGGCGGTACTGATGCTTGCAGAACGCGGAAAACTGGACTTGTGGGATAGGGTATCCATGTATATTCCGGAATTTGCACATATGAAGGTCATAGGGGAGGACGGCAGCTTATGCTGTGCAAGGAGGGAGATAAATATTTGGGATTTGCTGACTATGACATCGGGCATTACCTATCCTGACATGGGCTGTGAACCGGGGCGGAGGATGGATGCGCTGTTTCAGGAAATCAAGGAGGAACTGGCGGCAGGGCGTCCAACGGATACGATGGCATACTGCCGGAGAATAGCAGGTATTCCTCTTTGCTTCCACCCGGGAGAAAAATGGCGCTATGGGCTTTCGGCTGATATTTTGGGAGGTATTGTGGAGGTAGTAAGCGGCAAAAAGTTCGGGCAGTACCTGCAAGAGGAAATCTTTGCACCATTGCAGATGGAGGATACCGGTTTTTTTGTGCCAAAGGAGAAATGGCACCGCTTTGCGGCAAATTACAAATGGAGTGAGGAAACCGGACGGCTTGAGCCTTTTAGAGAAAACCATTTAGGTCTGGAGGGGTATCGGGAGGATGTTACTTACGAATCCGGCGGAGCAGGGCTGGTTTCTACCATAGACGATTACAGCCATTTTGCGCAAATGCTTTTAAACGGCGGCAAGTATAACGGTGAAAAAATTTTGGGAAGAAAAACGATTGCGCTGATGACGACGAATCACTTAAATGCAGCGCAGGCTGTGGATTTTAACTGGGACAGTCTCTGGGGACACGGCTATGGCTGCCTGACGCGGGTATTGCAGAATCCCGGAGAGGCAGGCAGCAATGCAAGTGTGGGAGAATTCGGCTGGGACGGCTGGACGGGCAACTATATTACCATGGACCCGTCTGAAGGAATGACATTGCTCTATTTTATACAAAAATGCGACGCAGGGACAACGCCGGAGATTCGACGTCTGCGTATGGCGGCTTATGCCGCTTTGGACTAAGCGATGCTATTTATGTGTTGGTACGCATGCGCTGCGCAAGCCCCTGTCAGTTAATCCTCTATGTCTTCGTTCGCTGCAATTGCGGAAACAACACTGGATATAACAGAAACAATAACGGCAAAAACAATAATCAGCAGACCGCCGCCTAATAATAAGAGTTCCATAATAATGCTCCTTCCAAAATGCTTTTACTAAAAGTAATTATAGCCTGTTTGCACAAAAACTACAATAAAAAACTGAAAAATCTTCACCAAGAATTACAAATTTTTTGGATAAACGGTAGAAAGAATAAGAGAGAAGAGTTATAATAGAAAGTAAAGAAACAGTTCCTGTCACAGGAAATAGGACAACCGGAGAAACGCACAAGGAACTGTTCTGGGGAGAAGGGTTTGTAAAAATGTTTTGAGTGGTGATTGGTATGGAAGAGAAAAGTTATGTACAGAATCAGGAAATTTCACCGCAGATGACAGAAGACGCAAAGATGGAATTGTATCTCTATTCTCTGCGTAAAATGGCAGAAAACAATTTAGAGAGTAACCGTGCTTTTATGACGGGGCTCTATAATCTGCGTGCTTTTCAGTATAAGGCTGCGGAAGAAATGCTTGAAAATCCGGAGCTTCGTTTTGCCTTGATTGTGATGGATATTGCAAATTTCAAGTCGGTAAACGAATTTTGCGGGCGCACAATGGGGGACGAGCTTTTAAAATGTATTGCAGAGGCATTTAAGGAGCATAACGGGGAGCATGTGGTGCTGTCTCATTTCAGGGCGGATATTTTTGCTATGCTGACGCCTTTTCAGAAGGACAGCGATTTGATAGAGAAGATTAAGCGGATAGAGCAGCACATAGAGGCGTTTCAAATTCCCTGCAAGGTACTTCCCTCCTTTGGCATCTGCGTGGCGACGGACAGTAAGATGCCTGTGAGCCTGATGCGGGATTATGCAACTATGGCGATGAAGACCATTAAAGGCAAATTTTACGCAGATTATGCTTTTTTCAGTGACGACATGCGTCAGACCATGCTGATGGAAAAGCAGATAGAAAACGATATGGTAGAAGCGCTCAAGACGGGGCAGTTCAGACTCTTTATCCAGCCAAAGGTTAACATGAAAAGCGGTGAGATTATTGGCGGCGAGGCTCTTGTCAGATGGCATCATCCTGTCAATGGCATCATTGGTCCGGGACAGTTTATTCCCGTTTTGGAAAAAAACGGTTTCATTATCAACGTTGACATTCATGTCTGGAACGAGGTATTCCGGTTTATAGGAAACAGGCTGCGGGAAGGAAAAAAGGTAGTTCCTATTTCCATCAATATTTCCCGCCTGCATGTATATGACAGCTCCTTCAAGGAAAATCTTGTGAAAATGAAAGAAGAATACCATGTCCCCCCGAAGCTGGTGCCGTTGGAGCTGACAGAAAGCGGTTTTCTGGAAGCGGCAGAAGTAATGTATGAAAACTTAAAATATTTGAAGACGCAGGGCTTTACGCTGTCCATGGACGATTTTGGCACGGGCTACTCCACCATGACCATGCTGAAAAACCAGCCTGTAGACGAGATAAAGATTGACAAGGGCTTTATGGATGATATACAAAATGACAGAAGCAGAATCGTCGTTAAAAATACGATTCGTATGCTGAAAGAGCTTGATATGGATGTGATTGTAGAAGGGGTGGAGGATAAGGAACAGCAGGATTTCCTGATAGAATGTGGCTGCAAAAAAGCACAGGGCTTTTATTATTACAGACCGATGCCGGTGGAAGAATTTGAGGCGATTCTGGACGGTTGAAACGGTATATTTAGGCATTTGCGGGCATATGGTGATAAAAAAGCACAGGTGCCGTTTATGAAACAGCAGATTGACAAGGCATTGGACCATTTGATATTCATACATAACATTGAGACAGACAAAAAGAAAATTTCAGGTTCGATAAATGGAAAAGCTATCGGACTTGGAATTTTTTTATTTAGCATATTGCTGGCATGGGGAGGGCTTCTGTACCGCTATCCGGTGAGGGTTTTGACGAGTGCGGACGTAGGGGGCAGAAAGCTGCCTATTTACAGCGTGGAGACGGGAGAGCCGAAGCTTGCACTGACTTTTGAAACCGCATGGGGAAACAGCGATATCATGGAAATTTTGAGAATCCTGCAGGAGCAGGAGGTGCACGTTACGTTTTTTGTGACCGGGGAGTGGGTGGAGGCATATCCGGAGGAGACAAAGGCAATTCTGGCGGCGGGGCATGACTTGGGAAATCATAGTGAAAGCCATTTGTATATGAGCAGATTGACGGATTCGGAGAAGGAAGAAGAAATTCAGCGTGTACATGATAAGGTGAAGGCGTTAACCGGTTATGAAATGTTCCTGTTCAGGGCGCCTCACGGCGATTATGACAACGGGGTTATGGAAATAGCAGAAGAATGCGGTTATTATGTGATAGAGTGGAATGTGGACAGCGAGGACTGGAAGGATTATGGTGCGGAAGCGATTGTAAATACCATTATGGAGGATAGCCATTTGGGAAACGGCAGCATCCTTCTTTTGCATTGCGGGACACGATTCACGGCATCGGCACTGGAAATGTTGATTACAGAGCTGAAAGAAAAAGATTTTTCGCTTGTTCCGGTTTCAAAATTGATTTATTGGGAAAACTATTATATGAACCCGGATGGCAGACAGGTATCGAGAGTAGAAAGCAACTGAAAAAATGCACAATTTTTAGGAAGAATCACTCGGCAAAATTTACAAAATTCAAACCATACTCAAAAAAAGACTGACATTTATGCAGCAGATTTGTTATTATTGATACATAAGGAGGAGCTGTCAGTATGTTTGAAATAGGTGAGTATGTGGTTTGCGGAAATAATGGCGTCTGTCTGATTCAGGAGATTACAACGCTGCAGATGAGCGGCGTGGATAAAAACCGAAAATATTATATTTTAAAACCGGTCTATTCGGCAGGCTCGACCATATATGTACCTGTGGATGCCCTGCAGTCTTCCATGCGCCGGATTCTTTCGAAGGAAGAGGCGACCTTGCTTCTGGATTCGATTCCGCAAGTACAGGTGATGATAATAAAGGATGAAAAGACGGTGGAAGCGCAATATCGTGCGTGTATGCAGTCCAACCGCTGCGATGAATTGGTGAAGCTTCTAAAAACGCTGGAAAGCAGGAAAAAGAGCAGACTGGAAAAGGGACATAAGGTAACGGCAGTGGACAGCCGTTATTACAAAATGGCGGAGGACAATCTCTGCGGCGAGCTTGCCATTGTGCTTGGCATGACCCGCACGGAGGCAGTTAAGTTTCTCGCTGGCAAAATGGAATAGTCTTTACCTAAAGCGCTGCTTTTTTCCTGCCGATATATGTTAGGAAAAAGTGCGCCGGCATCTCTTTTTGCACAAAAAGCACAGGAGAAAAAACGTGATAACCATTAGCCTTTGTATGATAGTAAAAAATGAAGAAAAGGTCTTGCGGCGATGTCTTGACACGGTAGCGGACTTGGTGGAGGAGCTGGTGATTGTGGACACCGGCTCTACAGACAAAACCATGCAGATTGCAGCCGCCTATCCGCATGCAAAGCTCTATGAATTTTCTTGGATTGGGGATTTTGCTGCGGCAAGAAATTTTGCTTTTTCCAAAGCGACGCAGGAGTACATATATTCCGCAGATGCGGATGAGGTATTGGATGAAACAAATAGAGAACGGTTTCGTGCCCTAAAGCAAACTCTGCTTTTCGAGGTAGAAATTGTGCAGATGAAATATGGAAATCAACTGCAGTTTGGAACGGTTTACAATTATGATGAGGAATACAGACCCAAGCTTTTTAAACGGCAGCGTTCCTTTGTATGGGAGGGTGCCATACACGAAACCATCTGTACAACGCCGGTTATCTATGACAGTGATATTGTCATTACGCATATGCCGCAAGACTCTCATGCGGGAAGAGACTTTGCCGCATTTGAAAGGCTTGTGGAAAAAGGAGAAAGGCTGTCAAAGCGGCTCCACAACATGTATGCGAAGGAGCTTTTTATTGCAGGAGGCGACGAAGATTTTGTACGGGCAGGCGCTTTTTTTGAACAGTCGGCGCGGGATACGCGAAGGGATGGGGAAGAAATAAAGGAAGCGTGTCTTCTGGCGGCGGCAGCCGCAAGGCGGAGTGGTGATGCCTGCCGTTTTTTTAAGTATGCGCTCAAAGTGATTGCGGACGAGGGCTGTTCGGAAATATGCAGCGAGCTTGGAGATTTTTATGCAGCCGGCGAGGACTATGAGGAAGCGGCAATCTGGTATTATAATGCCTGCTACGAGACGGAAGCGATGCTGACGTTAAAGAGCAAGGGGGCGGAGACATTAAAAAAACTGGCGGCATGTTATGAGAAGCTTGGGATGCCGGAGGTGGCAGAAAGCTACCGGGCAGAAATAGAATTGGTAAAAGTGTAGGAAAAACAGGGGCTAAATCTTGTGCAAGGTATCCACTAGCCAAAAAGAAAAAAGCGTGTTAAGATAGCAATACACTACCTGTTGAGTTGAATGAAACGAGAAAAGGCGGAAGGAAGCTTCTGCCTTAGTCATCATTTGATTCAGGAGGTTTTTTTATGCAAAGAATGGAACATATTTTTTGGCGGGGCATTGTGACGGTGATAACTGCCGCAGTCATGTTTGCATTGCTGTATCGCTGTGCACATGCGGAGGAAATAACAGGTGAAGAGGTGTACTTCACACATGCGCACACGGCGGGATGCAAAACTATCGAAAGAGCAGACTGCGCCAACAATCATGCTTTTTACTATCATACGAGCGACAGCGGAACCTTTCATTGCCATACTTGCGATGCGCAGACAAATCATATTTCTCAGGCAGATGTATACCGTTGTGTTGAAACGGGGAGCACCTGGCAGGAAAACGCCTATTATAAATGCAGTGTCTGCGGGGCGTTAAAATCAACTTGGGGAGGTTCTCCCGGGCTTCATTATTATGACAGGGAAAAGCTTGGCTGCGGGATTTCAGAGGGTGAGCGCACATCGTCGGTTAAGATTGTCGCAGACGGGGCGTGGAGCAACCAGGGCGTGACCCTTACGGCAAAGCAGACAGTGTTAAAAAATGACGGCGCAGGAGGCGTTACTTTTAGCTGGGACGGCGGCAGCTTTTTTGCGGCGGAAAACGGCACGTATACGGTTACCGCCAGAAATGGCGCGGGAGCTTCTGTCACGGCGTCGATTGTAATAAGCTGCATTGACAAAAAACAGCCTGTTATTTTATCGGTTTTCGGAGATACACAGGGTATGACAGCCAGCGGCATTTCCATATCTGTTACGGCTGCAGATGAGGAGAGCGGACTTGCAGATGCGCCCTATTCCTTTGACGGCGGCGCAACTTGGACTGCCGGTTCTACCTGCTGGGTGGAAGAGGGACGGGAAATTTTGCTGCGTGTCCGCGACAAAGCAGGCAATATCAGTGAAAAGACGGTAAAAAGGGGTGATTTTCCATATCCGCCGCCTGCTTCTGTGCCGACTCCTGCCCCTGCCCCATCTCCTGCACCTGCATGGCAGCCTTCGGCTGATACAAATGCAGACAGCGGAAACCGGAACGGGCAGGAGCAGATTACCGGCGCGCAGGAAGAGCAAAGCGGTTTAGCGGCTGTAGAAGAAGCTGCAAACGCAAAAACTGCCAATACAGGCACAAGCGGGAATGTGGAAGGCAAAAGTACCGGGAATGGAAAGCCTGCAAACAAAAGCGAGGGAGCCGGAAAAACCGGAGGGAAAAACGCGGGCAGCAAGAAGGCGGAAGGCAGTACAGTGGGAGCCGGAAACGGAGAAGCCGGCTCTCGTCGGGGCTCATTACAGGCAAAACCGCGTCCGGCGGTTCTAAAAGAAGGATTGGGGGAAGATGGCAGCTTGAGCGGCTTTCGTGTGGTACGGATGGATAAGGCACAGGCAGCAGGTACGAGAAAAACCGGTGATGGGACAATGGCGGATTATATGCAGGCGGTTGTTCTTGGCAGCAGTGACAGGTATGCCCTCAAAAGCAGTGTGCAGGAGGCAGACAGCAAAAGGTCTGCACCGGGGCAAATCGTAAGCGGGATAAAGGAACATGCGGGGCTGGCAGCAGGCATATTGCTGCTTTGCGCCGGGTTAATTTGGTGTTGCCGTACGGTCTGGCTTTACACGGCGGAATTGTATTGCTATGATGTGGGAAATACATACCGCCGGCTGGGAATTCTGCCAATTAAGAAAAGGAAAAAGCAATTAAAGCTGTACCTGCCTGATGATATGCTGACGAAAACAGGAGCTCCCAGATACCGCCTTGTGGTGAAAAACGGGCTGATAAAGCGTTTTGGCAAGATGGATTTGGTAGTATACAGTGATGCGTACAGTCTGCGGCGTCCGCTGGAAGAATGTGTAGACTTTGTGCTTTAGACATGCTAAAATAGACTTCGATATCATGAAAATATGCCGCATTGTATGGGCAGTATATAGATGGGAGAGCGTATGAGCTGGGAAGAAAATGTCAGGCGGGTAGTTCCTTATGTGCCGGGAGAACAGCCAAAGCAGAAGGGAATCATCAAACTGAATACAAATGAAAACCCCTATCCGCCTGCACCGGGAGTAGAGAGAAGGCTGAAAGAGATTGATTACAGTGCCCTGCGTCTGTATCCCGATACGGACGCGGGTGTGCTGGCAGAGGAGCTGGCGGCTTATTATAATCTGAAGCCCTCGCAGATTTTTGTGGGGGTAGGCTCTGACGATGTGATTTCCATGGCTTTTTTAACCTTTTTTCATTCGGATAAGCCGGTTCTTTTCCCCGATATTACGTATTCCTTTTATGATGTATGGGCTGATTTGTACAGGATTCCCTATAAGCTTTGTCCGCTTGACGGGGATTTTAGAATAAAGACGGAGGATTACAGGCAGGAAAACGGCGGTATTATATTTCCCAATCCCAATGCGCCCACGGGAGTGCTGGAATCCGTAGATATGGTGGAGGAAATCCTCAAGGCAAATCCGGAAGTAGTAGTGATTGTGGATGAAGCGTATATTGATTTTGGCGGCGAAAGCTGTCTGCCGCTGTTGTCCCGTTATGAAAATCTATTGGTAGTGCAGACCTTTTCCAAGTCCCGCTCCATGGCGGGAATGCGCATCGGCTTTGCCATGGGAAACGAAAAGCTGATACGGTATTTGAATGACGTTAAATTTTCCTTTAACTCTTATACAATGAACCTGCCTGCGCAGCTTCTTGGCGCCGAGGCGGTACGGGATAAGGACTATTTTGTAAAAACCTGCGGCAAAATCATGGAAACGCGGGAGTGGGTAAAAGGAGAGCTTCGAAAGCTGGGCTTTCATTTTCCGGATTCTCAAGCCAATTTTCTTTTTGCCGCCCACAAAACCATGAGCGGAAAAGAGATATTTGCGGCGCTGCGGGAGAGAGGAATTTATGTCAGACATTGGGACAAGCCCCGCATCAAGGACTATCTGAGGATTACCATTGGCACGAGAGAGGAAATGGATAAGCTGTTAGAAGCGCTTACGGAGATTGTAACAAAATAAATAAGTGTTGTCAGAAAGTTTTAGAACAGCACGGAAAAGAGGAAGCTATGCAGTTTTTAAAGGACATGTGCAAAGGGGCGGTCATTGGCATCGCCAACATTATACCGGGAGTCAGCGGCGGCACCATGGCGGTGTCGATGGGAATCTACGACAGGCTGATTCACTGTATTACCCATCTGTTTAAGGAATTTAGAAAAAGCATCTTATTTCTGATTCCCATTATTTTAGGAGCGGGGATTGCACTTGTAGCAAGTGCCTTTGGTTTGGAATATTTATTTGATGCATATCCGGTTCCGACCAATCTTTTGTTTATCGGTCTGATATTGGGCGGGCTGCCAGCCATGTGCAAAAAGGTGAAGGGCAGGCGGGTAAAGGCAGGACATATCGCGGCTTTTATTGTGTTCTTTGTGCTGGTTGCAGGACTTGCGCTGATGGGAGAAAAAGAGGGCGCGGCAGCCGACATGAGCTTCAGTCTTTTGAATGTGATAAAGCTGTTCGGTGTCGGCATGATTGCCTCCGCCACCATGGTAATTCCCGGGGTCAGCGGTTCCATGATACTTTTATTGATTGGCTATTTTCATCCGATAATTGAAGCAATCAGTTCGTTTATACGGGCGCTGGTTTCCTTTGATATGAACGGGATACTGCGCGGGATGGGCATTCTGGTGCCTGCCGGAATCGGCATTATAGTCGGTATTTTTGCCATAGCAAAGCTGATTGAAATTATCTTTGAAAAGTTTCCCCTCTATGCGTTCTGGGCAATTATCGGTCTGATTGTGGCGTCCCCGGTTGCCATTGTGCTGATGAAGCTGGCGAGCTTTTCGGGTGTTACCGTGCTTACGGCGCTGGTAAGCGTGGTTACGCTGGCGGTGGGCTTCTTTGTGTCCATGAAGCTGGGAGAATAAACGAAAAACAGGAAGATACTGATGGAAGCGTATACGGATTTTGCCTATGTCTATGACACCTTCATGGACGAGACGCCTTATGAGAAATGGCGGGATTTTATTGTAGGAATAATAGAAAAATACGGAATTTCCAAGCCGGCAAAGGGGCTTCAGCAGGATTCCTTGAAAGAAGAACAGAACCTGATATTGGATTTGGGGTGTGGTACGGGAACTCTTACGGAAATGCTTGCTGATGCCGGCTATGATATGATAGGGGTGGACAGCTCCCCCGATATGCTGGAGCTTGCGATGGAAAAGCGGGACGGCAGGGGACATACAACGCTTTATCTGCTGCAGGATATGCGCATGCTGGAGCTTTACGGTACTGTGGGGACGGTGATAAGCGTCTGCGATTCCCTCAACTATATTCTGCAGGAGGAAGAGCTTGGGCAGGTATTTAAGCTGGTCGAGAATTATTTATTCCCGGGCGGGCTCTTTATCTTTGACTTCAATACGGTTTATAAGTATCAGGAGGTCATCGGCGATACGACGATAGCAGAAAACAGGGAGAGCTGCAGTTTTATCTGGGAAAATACCTATTATCCCGAGGAAGCGGTCAACGAATATGAAGTGACGGTGTTTGTGCAGGAAGGCGGAGCGCTCTCAAAATGCTACAGGAAGTTTGCTGAGACCCATTATCAGAGGGGATACACGGAAGCGCAGATGCGCCGGCTTTTAGAAGCGGCTGGCATGAAGATAGAGCTTGTGCTGGATGCGGACACGCTTGCGGGGACGACGGATAAGAGCGAGAGAATCTATATGGCGGCACGGTGTATGAAAGAGGCGAATGTCTGAAGCGGCGGTGAGAAGGGCAGTATGCGCAGCAGCGGCGGACAGGAGGACTTTGCTGCTTTGGCGTGGCGCACAAATATGCCGGTATGGAGGAGCAGGATGGAAGATTATTTGGTAAGAGCGACGGCGGCGCAGGCGCAGGTACGCGCCTTTGCCTGTACAACAAGGCAGACAGTGGAAGCCGCAAGGCAGGCACATAATACCAGTCCGGTGGCGACGGCGGCGCTGGGGCGGCTTTTGTCGGCGGGCTGTATGATGGGCAGTATGCTAAAGGGAGAACAGGATTTGCTGACGCTGCAGATTTCGGCGGACGGTCCGATGGAAGGAGCGACGGTAACGGCGGATGCTGGCGGAAATGTCAAGGGCTATGTGGGAAACCCCACGGTGATTCTTCCTGCAAATGCTTCCGGCAAGCTGGATGTGGCGGGCGCAGTGGGAAGCGGTATGCTGCGCGTGATTAAGGACATGGGGTTAAAAGAACCTTATGTGGGACAGACTAGTCTTCAGACAGGAGAGATTGCGGAGGATTTGACATATTATTTTGCCGCTTCCGAGCAGGTGCCGTCTTGTGTGGGGCTTGGAGTGCTGATGGAGAAGGACAATACGGTCAGGCAGGCGGGCGGTTTTATGATACAGCTTATGCCGTTTGCGGAGGAAGCCGTCATTGACAGGCTGGAAGAAAACCTGAAGGAGATACAGTCTGTGACGGCGCTTTTGGAGCAGGGCGATACGCCGCAGCAGATATTGGAGAAGGCGCTTGCCGGTCTGGATGTGGTATTTGCGGATACCATGCCGGTTCGGTTTTGGTGTAACTGCAGCAAGGAAAGAGTAGAAAAGGCGCTGATTAGCCTTGGGCGCTCCCAACTGCAGGAGTTGATTGACGAGGGAGAAGAGATTGAAGTAAACTGCCATTTTTGCAGTAAAAAATATAAATTTTCCGTAGATGAGCTGAAAAACATGAAAAAGCAATGACTCTAAGCTTTCCTGACGGGATATGCGTCAAGGCGTGCAGGGGAGCAGTCATGCAGAAACGAGGTTGTCATGAAGCAAGGATTTGTAAAGGTAGCGGCGGTTACACCCCAAATTAAGGTAGCGGACCCGCAGTATAATGCAGAGCGGATAAAAGAGAGGCTGTCGGAGGCGTATGAAAAAGGTGCCAAGGTAATTGTCTTTCCGGAGCTCTGCCTGACAGGCTATACCTGCTGCGACCTTTTTTTGCAGGAGCTTCTTTTGGAGGAAGCGCTGCGGCAGCTTATGGGGCTTGCAGAATTTACCGAAGGGCATGATGGTCTGGTTTTTGTGGGGCTTCCTTTTGAAAAGGACGGAAAGCTCTATAATGTGGCGGCGGCAATACAGGACGGCGTGATTCTGGGCATGGTGCCGAAGATGCACATTCCTGTTTATGCGGAGTTTTATGAGGGCAGATATTTTACTGCCGGACAGGAAGCTGTGACGACAGTGTCGGTAGGAGGAGAAGAGGTTCCCTTTGGCTGCAATATATTGTTTGAAACGGAGGCAGTAAAAGGGCTTTCGGTGGCATGTGAAATCTGTGAGGATTTCTGGGTGCCGAATCCGCCCGCGACGGCGCACGCGCTTGCGGGGGCGACGCTTATCGTCAACCTCTCCGCGTCCAATGAAACCGTCGGCAAGGATGTTTACCGTGAGATGTTAGTAAAGTCTTCCAGCGCGCGCCTGCTTGCGGGATATGTCTATGCCAGCGCAGGAGAAGGAGAATCCACACAGGATTTGGTATTTGGCGGACATAATATCATTGCGGAAAATGGGGTTGTGCTTTCGCAGGCAAAGCGGTTTTCCTGTGAGAGCGTTTATGCGGATATTGATATTTTCAGGCTGCGCACGGAACGCCGCCGTATGTCAACCTTTGGACAGAAGGCGGACAAGGAATATATGGTAGTACCCTTTGCCTTAAAGCAGGAGGAAACCAGACTGGAGCGTACTTTTAACCGTATGCCTTTTGTACCTTCGGACAGGACGGAGCGGGAAAAGCGGTGCGAAGAAATTCTGTCTATTCAGTCCTATGGTCTGAAAAAGCGATTTGCGCATACCGGTTTAAAGAAGGCTGTCGTCGGTGTGTCGGGCGGACTGGATTCCACGCTGGCGCTGTTAGTCACGGTGCGCGCCTTTGATATGCTGGGGCTTCCCAGAGAAAACATGATAGCCGTTACCATGCCCTGCTTCGGGACAACGGACAGAACTTACGAAAATGCTTGTAATATGGCGCGCGCTTTGGGCGCGCAGTTAAGAGAAGTGAATATTGAAAAGGCGGTGACGGTTCACTTTGCGGACATCGGGCAGAATGCGGATACGCATGATGTGACTTATGAGAACGCGCAGGCGCGGGAACGCACGCAGGTGTTGATGGATATTGCCAATAAGGAAAACGGGCTTGTGATTGGCACAGGTGACATGTCAGAGCTTGCACTTGGCTTTGCAACCTACAATGGAGACCACATGTCCATGTATGGAGTCAATGCGGGCGTACCCAAGACACTGGTCCGCCATCTGGTCCGCTTTTATGCTGATACCTGTGAGGACAGAAGGCTTCAAGAGATTCTTTTGGATGTGCTGGATACACCGGTCAGCCCTGAGCTTCTGCCGCCGGTAGACGGTGAGATTGCCCAGAAGACGGAGGATTTGGTGGGACCTTATGAGCTGCATGACTTTTTCCTCTATTACATGCTGCGATGCGGCTTTGAACCGGCAAAAATATACCGCATTGCACAACTTTCCTTTAAAGGGCAGTATGACGATGCGGTGATACGAAAGTGGATGAAGATGTTTTACCGCCGGTTTTTCAGCCAGCAGTTTAAGCGCTCCTGCCTGCCGGACGGCCCGAAGGTAGGGAGTGTGGCAGTTTCTCCAAGGGGAGATTTGCGTATGCCTTCCGACGCCAGCGCGGCGTTGTGGCTCAGGCAGGCAGAGGAGCTTTGAGCAGATTATTCGCTGATATCACCTGCAACAGCGGCTTTTTCTAATGCGGCCTGTATCGCCTGCAGCAGGACAAGAGAGGTATATTTGTTTTCATCTGCATAGGTGATGCCTTCCAAGGACTGTTTTTCATAAATTTGTCCGGCGATGGATTGGGTAACAGGCTCAAGCAGCGGATACATGGTGGTGACTGCTTCATCCAAATCAACCAGACGGATGGAAGTTACGCAGTCGTGTTCAACGATAACTTCTACGTCTACAGTGTGGTCGCTTAAAACCAGAGAGGTAGTGTATACGCCGGGTATGTAAGAGGTTTCTATGGATTTTGTTCCGTCCCTGCTATCGGCGGGTGCTTCATTGCCGCTGACGGCTCCCGTCCCACGCGGAGAAGCCGGCTTTTCGGGTTTCTTGTTGTGGGGAACGAACATAATGACAAGCAGAACAATAAACAGAATACCCAGTACGGCGAAAATTCCCGTGTATATCAATTCCTTCAGATGGAGTACCACAATTTTTGTTTTAGAACTCATAGAATATCCCTGCATCTTTCTTTTATATACCATATGCGTAAAGGGAATGAGTTAGCACAGAATTCTATTGACAAGAGAAGCAATAAATTGTTATGATGTAACAGGACAAGGGCGTTCTTAAGGGATAAGAGCGCCCTTGTCCTGCATTTCGCAATTACCTGCTTAGAATAGGCGATTGCGAAACTCGGTGAATATGCAAGTGTCATTGTGCACCTTGTATATTTCAACACAGACCCGCTCTCGCTTCATAAAAAACGTAGCAGTGCTAAGCTCGAAAATACCTCGCTAAGCACTGACGTTTTTTAAGAGTCTGTTTATGAAATATACAAGTTGCACAATTCGGAACTTGAAAATGTGAGTTTCGCAAACGCCTATACTGCTAAGAATATGGAAAGGAGACAGACGATTATGAAATGTGATACAAAAGAGGATATTTTAAGGCTGGCAGAGGAGGAGGATGTGGAGTTTATCCGTCTGCAGTTTACGGATATATTCGGCAATCTCAAAAATATAGCGGTTACGGCGAGCCAGCTACAGAAAGCGCTGGATAATAAATGTATGTTTGACGGCTCTTCCATAGAAGGCTTTGCCAGTGAAGAGGAATCGGATATGTGCCTGTATCCTGATTTTTCTACGTTGGAGATTTTTCCGTGGCGCCCTCAGCAGGGCAAGGTGGCGAGGATGATATGCGACGTCCGCAGACCGGACGGGAGCCCTTTTGAGGGGGACCCGCGCTATGTGTTGAAGCGTGCGCTGCAGGAAGCGGAAAAGATGGGCTATACCTTTAATGTAGGACCGGAGTGTGAGTTTTTTCTGTTCCATACGGATGAAAACGCCCTGCCGACGACCATTACCTACGAGCAGGCAGGATATTTTGACATGGGACCGATTGATTTTGGCGAAAATGCCCGCAGGGATATGATTATGACGCTGGAGGAGATGGGGTTTGAAATAGAAGCATCCCACCACGAGGCGGCGCCGGCACAGCATGAGATTGACTTTAAGTATGACGAGGCGCTGACTACGGCGGACAACATTATGACCTTTAAGCTGGCTGTCAAAACGATAGCAAAAAGACACGGGCTTCATGCAACCTTTATGCCGAAGCCGAAGCAGGGGGTGTGCGGTTCCGGTATGCATATTAACATGTCTCTGTTTCGGAATGGCAAAAATATATTTTGCGACGAGAGTGACGAAAGAGGGATGAGTAGAGAGGCGTACTGGTTTATTGGCGGACTGATGCAGCATGTCAAAGGAATGGCGGCAATTACCAACCCGCTTGTCAATTCCTACAAAAGACTTGTTCCGGGCTATGAGGCGCCTGTTTACGTGGCGTGGAGTGCCAAAAACCGCCGTCCGCTTATCCGGATTCCCGCTTCCCGCGGGGAAGATATGCGGATTGAACTGCGCAGCCCCGACCCTTCTGCCAATCCCTACTTAACGCTGGCACTCTGCCTGATGGCGGGACTTGACGGTATCAGAAACCATATCGAACCGCCCGAGAGCATTGATACAAATGTGGCAGATATGAGTGAGGCGGAGAGAAAAAGCCTGGGGGTCGCGGCGCTTCCCGGAACGCTTATCGAGGCAATTGGCGAGCTGGAGAAGGATACCTTTGTACAGGAGGTCTTAGGAGGGCATATATCAGAAAAATATATTGCAGCAAAGAAAGCAGAATGGCAAAAATACCGTTCTCAGGTGACGGAGTGGGAAATCAACGAATATTTATATAAATTCTAGCGTCATCCTTTTTTGGACACAGAGGAGGTGGACGTGTGATAAATATTATAGTTGTTTTTCCGCAGCAGGAAAATGCCCGAAGCATCCGGAATATTCTGGTAAAAAACGGCTTTCATGTTGTGGGAGTCTGCGTCACGGGAACACAGGCAGCCAGCCAGATGGATGGATTGAATGGCGGTATTGTGATTTGCGGTTATAAAATGGCGGATATGCTGTATTCCCAGCTTCATGAGCTTTTGCCGCCCGGATTTGAGATGCTCTTGTTAGCTTCCGGGCAGCATCTGAATGAATGCCTTGGCAATGATATCGTCTGTGTGTCCATGCCGCTCAAGGTGCATGAGCTTGTCAGTACGGTGGGCATGATGGTGGAAAATCAGGAGCGGCGCAGGCGCAGGCAGCGGAGTATACCGAAGCAGCGCAGTCACGAAGAGCAGACGGTGATTGCGGAAGCCAAAGCGCTTTTGATGGAGCGCAACAATATGACAGAAGAGGAAGCACATCGTTATCTGCAAAAATGCAGTATGGACAGCGCTACCGGTATGACGGAGACAGCGGCGATGGTACTCGCGATGATGAAAACTTAGGTAAACAGACACATAATAGCATTTTTTGCATAGTAAAAGCCAGCGAAATCCATGGAGATATGAGAAATTGCTCATATAGTAATGGTAAAAGAGGCAAAGGACTATGCATATATGAAATTTGTGAAAATGCATGGCTGTGGCAATGACTATATCTACGTGGACGGCAACGCGGAAAAAATAGCGCAGGCAGATAAGCCCGCACTGGCAAAAAGGCTTAGCGACAGGCATTTTGGAGTTGGAGGGGACGGCGTTATTTTTATCAATCCCTCCAAGGAAGCAGATTTTGAGATGGAGATGTACAATGCGGACGGAAGCCGTGCGGAAATGTGCGGCAATGGCATCCGCTGTGTGGCAAAGTATGTGTACGACAGGGGACTTACCTCCAAAAAGAAAATCAGTATTATCAGTGCGGGACAGGTAAAAGAGCTGAAGCTTGCCATTCAGGATAAAAAGGTGGTTTTCGTAAAAGTCAATATGGGAGCGCCGGAATTAAAGCCGATGATAAACGAACCGATAGTTCTGTTCGGAAAAGAGTACCGCATGACCTGCGTATCCATGGGCAATCCCCACGCGGTTTTGTTTGTAGAGGATTTGAAGGGACTTGCGATAGAGAAGCTGGGAAGCGCGATAGAAAACCATGCGCTCTTTCCCAAACGCACCAATGTGGAATTTGTAAAGGTGGTAGATAAAAGCACCATAGAAATGCGGGTGTGGGAGAGAGGTACGGGTGAAACCTTAGCGTGCGGCACCGGCGCATGTGCGGCGGTGGCGGCATGTATGGTCAACCATCTGACCGACGAGCAGGTTACGGCGAAGCTTGCAGGCGGCGATTTGGAAATATTCTGGGATAAAGAACAGAACCGGATGTTTATGACGGGTTCTGCCACATTTGTATTTGAAGGTGAAATTGCGGTATAGACATGTGCTATACCGTTTTTTTTTCTGTTTTTGAGAAATGGGGATAGGCTTTTTTATGGGAAGTTGATATAATAGTGGGGGTAAAAAATCTACATAGAAAAGGAGAGGCTTATGCGGTACAGGAGATTGGGAAAAACGGGGTTGATGGTAAGTGAAATTGGTCTTGGCGCAGAGTGGCTGGAGCGGATGGAGCCGGAGGGATGCAGGGAGATTATCAAGCTGTGCGAGGAGCAGGGCATCAATATTCTGGACTGCTGGATGTCCGAGCCGAACGTGAGGACGGCGATTGGAGAGAGTATTCGGGAAACAAGGGAGAAATGGTATATTCAGGGGCATATCGGCTCGACCTGGCAGGGCGGGCAGTATGTGCGCACACGTGAGATACCGAAGGTAAAAGAAGCCTTTGCGGATTTGCTTGCCAGACTGGGCACGGATTACATTGATTTGGGCATGATACATTATGTGGATTCGGAACAGGAGTGGGACGAGATTGTGAACGGTCCCTTTATGGAATATGTACATGCGCTAAAGGAAAGCGGGACAATCCGTCACGTGGGGCTCAGTTCCCACAATCCCAAGGTGGCAAAGAAAGCGGCGCTTTCCGGCGAAATTGAAATGCTTTTATTTTCTGTCAATCCGGCGTTTGACTTGATGCCGCCCACGGAAAATATTGACGATTATTTTGCGGAGGAATATGATACGGCGCTTATGGGCATGGATGCGGAGAGAGCGGAGCTCTACAGGATTTGCGAGCAGCAGGATGTGGGGATTACCGTTATGAAAGGGTATGCAGGCGGCAGGCTGTTTGATGAGAAGACTTCTCCCTTCGGCGTGGCGCTTACGCCTATCCAGTGCCTCCATTATGCGCTGACAAGACCGGCTGTGGCAAGCGTTATGGCTGGATTTTCCGAGCCGCAGCATGTACTTGATGCGGTGCGCTATGAGACTGCAGAGGAGGCACAAAAGGATTATGCCAGCGTGCTGGCATCTGCGCCGCGACATGCTTACAGTAAAAAGTGTATGTATTGTAACCATTGTAAGCCCTGTCCGGCGGATATTGACATTGCCATGGTAAACAAGCTCTATGATTTGGCATCCATGCAGGAGGAGGTGCCGGCTTCCGTCAGGGCACATTATCAGGCGCTTGAGAAAAACGCTTCCCACTGCATCGGCTGCGGCGGCTGTGAGAGCCGCTGTCCCTTCGGCGTGGAGATTGTGGAGCGGATGCAGAAGGCAAGGGTGCTTTTCGCATAGGATATAAACAAAATAAAAAAGGAAAGGGTATCTGATATGAACGAGACATTGCAGGTTTTAAAGCAAAGAAGGAGCTGTCGGAATTTTAAACCGGATATGGTGCCGCAGGAGCTGTTAGAGGCAATTATAGAGGCGGGTACTTATGCGCCTACCGGTATGGGCAAACAGTCGCCCGTTATCATTGCGGTGACAAACAAAGAGCAGCGGGATAAGCTTGCGGAGGAAAACCGCAGAATCGGCGGCTGGCAGGAGGGCTTCGACCCGTTTTACGGCGCGCCCGTTATATTGATTGTGCTTGCCAATAAAGAAATCGGGACTTACCGGTATGACGGCAGCCTTGTAATGGGCAATCTGCTGAATGCAGCGGAGAGCCTTGGCGTGGCGGGCATCTGGATTCACAGGGCAAAGGAAGAGTTTGAGTCGGATTTTGGAAGGGAGCTGTTAGAGCAGCTTGGCATTGCGGGAGAATATGAAGGAATCGGACACTGTGCCTTAGGCTATGCCGCAGAACCGGCGAAGGAGCCGGCAAAAAGAAAAGAGGACTATGTCTATTTTCTCATATAAAAACCTGCGCAACAAGGCAGCGCAGGAATCCGGATAGAGGAAAATGGAGATAGCGGGACTCGAACCCGTGACCTGTGCGTTGCGAACGCACCGCTCTCCCAACTGAGCTATATCCCCATAAGCGGATTATATCATTGTCATAAGAAAAAAACAAGGAAAAATGGGGACAGGTATACGGCTATTTTTAAATGGAACGAACACGAGGTATGGAAACGATATGAAAAAGCTGCTTGTTTACTTGAAGGATTATAAAAAAGAGACTGTACTGGCGCCTCTTTTTAAAATGCTGGAGGCATCCTTTGAACTTTTGATTCCGATAGTGGTAAAGCTGATTGTAGACGTAGGTATTGCCAATGAGGCTCCACGCTATGTGGGGCGCATGTGCGTGGTGATGATACTGCTTGGCGTGATTGGACTGGTATGTTCTATCACGGCGCAGTATTTTTCTGCCAAGGCGGCCGTTGGGTTTGCCACGAAGCTCAGACATACGCTTTTTGCCCATATGCAGAAGCTGTCTTTTTCCCAAATGGATAAAATGGGAACGGCTTCCATGATAACCCGCATGACAAGCGATGTCAATCAGGTGCAAAACGGTGTCAATATGGTGCTGCGTCTGTTTCTGCGCTCCCCCTTTATTGTGTTTGGCGCGATGGCAATGGCATTTACCATAGATGTGGGTGCTGCGCTTGTATTTGTGATTGTAATTCCGCTGCTTTCCGTAGTGGTGTTCGGTATTATGCTGATAACGATTCCCCTGTATAAAAGGGTACAGGCGGGGCTTGATAAGATACTCGGCATCACGCGGGGGAATCTGACAGGGGTGCGTGTGCTGCGCGCTTTTCACAAAGAGGAGGAAGAAAAGAAGGAGTTTGCAGGCGGCAACGACAAGCTGACAGCTATGCAGATGTTTGTGGGGAGAATCTCCGCTGTCATGAATCCTGTCACATATGTTATCGTAAACGGCGCCACGATAGCGTTGTTGTGGATTGGCGCCGTGAAAGTGGACGGCGGCATTCTGACGCAGGGAGCAGTGATGGCGCTGGTCAACTATATGTCGCAGATACTGGTGGAGCTGGTGAAGCTGGCAAACCTGATTATCACGGTCAACAAAGCAATTGCCTGCGGCAACCGGATTGGCAATGTACTGGAGATAGAGGCTGGTCTGACAGAAGGCACAGTGGAAAGCGGGGAAGCAGCCGACGGGAAAGCGCAGTCCGACAGGGCGGAAGAGCCAGCCGCCATCGGAGGACAGATACCTGTGGTGGAATTTGCGCATGTCTCTCTGACGTATCCCGGCGCGGGAGCGGAGAGCCTGACGGATATTCATTTTAAGGCAATGAAGGGGGAGACTATCGGGATTATCGGCGGCACGGGTTCCGGGAAAACGTCGTTGGTGAATCTGATTCCCCGTTTTTACGAGGCGACGGCGGGCTGTGTAAAGGTGGACGGCGTTCCGGTTGCAGAATATTCTCTGCGGGCGCTTCGGGAAAAAATAGGCGTGGTGCCGCAGAAGGCAGTACTCTTTAAAGGCACCATCAGGGAAAACCTGCTGATGGGAAGGGAATTTGCCGGGCGTCCGGCAGATACGGCAGAGGGAAATACTTCTGCGGGAAAGGAAGCGGAGGACGAAATACTGCGTGAGGCGCTGGAGATTTCACAGTCTGCGGAATTTGTGGACGATAAACCGGATGGACTCGAAACCCAGATAAGTCAGGGCGGCAAAAATCTCTCCGGCGGGCAGAAGCAGCGGCTTACCATTGCGCGTGCACTGGTAAAGCAGCCTGAAATATTAATATTAGACGACAGCGCATCGGCGCTTGACTATGCGACGGATTTGAAGCTGCGGCGGGCGATTCACGGTATGAAAAAGGCACCTGTGGTCTTTATCGTGTCACAGCGCGCTTCCTCCATTCTGTCTGCGGACACCATTATTGTGCTGGATGACGGCGAGGTGGCAGGCATGGGAACCCATGAGGAGCTGCTGCAGAACTGTGAGGTTTATCAGGAAATTTATTATTCACAGTATCCCGATAAAAGAGGGGAGGTGACGGCATAATGGGCAGAAAAACCGATGGAGCAGAGTCTGCAAAACAAAGAGGACAGCTTGCAACCTTGAAGAAAGTGTTTCATTATATCGGAAAATATTGGTTTTTCCTGATTTTTTCCATTGTATGCGCGGCAGTAACAGTGACATTGACTTTGTATATACCGATACTGACAGGCGATGCCATCGACTGTATTATAGCGCCCGGAAAAGTGGACTTTACCATTATTTTCCGGATTTTAAAAAAGATGGGCATTGTGATTGGGTGCACGGCGCTGTCCCAGTGGGTGATGAGTGTGTGCAACAATAAAATTGCCTATCATGTGGTGCGGGATATCAGGCGGGATGCCTTTGAACGGATTCAGATTTTGCCGTTAAAATATCTGGATGCCCATCCTTACGGTGAAATTGTAAGCCGCGTGATTGCGGATGTGGACCAGTTTTCGGATGGTCTGATTATGGGATTTACCCAGCTTTTTACGGGAGTTATCACGATTCTGGGTACACTTTTCTTTATGTTTCGGGAGAACGTAGGCATCACGCTGGTGGTGGTCTGCATCACGCCGGTCAGTCTTTTTGTAGCGGCGTTTATTGCCAGAAGAACCTATAAAATGTTTAAGCTGCAGTCGGAGACAAGGGGCGAGCAGACGGCGCTGATAGATGAAATGATAGGAAACCAGAAAGTAGTGCAGGCTTTTTCTTATGAAGACAAGGCGCTGTCCCGCTTCGACGAAATCAACGAAAGGCTGGCAAAGTATTCTCTGAATGCGACTTTCTTTTCCTCCCTGACCAATCCCTCCACAAGGTTTGTCAACAGCCTTGTCTATACCGGCGTCTGTGTCACGGGGGCGCTTTCTGCCATCAGAGGCGGGATTTCCGTGGGAACGCTTACTTGCTTTTTGAGCTATGCAAACCAGTATACCAAGCCCTTTAATGAGATTTCCGGCGTATTTACGGAGTTTCAGAACGCGCTTGCGTGCGCGGCGCGCATTTTTGCACTGATTGAGGAAGCGCCACAGCCGGCAGAGCCGGAGCATGCGCGTGTACTTAAGGATGCGTCGGGCAGGGTGGCACTTTCCCATGTGGCATTTTCTTATGTGCCGGAGAGAAAATTGATAGAGGATTTGAATCTGCGCGTGGAAAGCGGGAAGCGGGTTGCCATTGTGGGTCCGACCGGCTGCGGCAAGACGACCATCATCAATCTGCTTATGCGTTTTTATGATGTGGATGCAGGCAGTATTTCGGTGGACGGCACCGATATTCGGGAGATAACGAGAAAGAGTCTCAGAGAAAATTACGGCATGGTGCTGCAGGAGACATGGCTGAAGGCGGGAACCGTGCGGGAAAATATTATAATGGGGAAACCGGATGCTACGGACGAGGAGGTAATTGCCGCGGCGAAGGCAGCACACTCCCACAGTTTTATCAAGCGCCTGCCGGAAGGATACGATACAGTGCTTTCCGAGGACGGCGGCGAGCTTTCACAGGGACAGAAGCAGCTTTTATGTATCACCCGCGTTATGCTCTGCCTGCCGCCCATGCTGATATTGGACGAGGCGACATCCTCCATCGACACGCGGACGGAAATCCGCATTCAAAAGGCATTTGCCAAAATGATGGAAGGGCGCACCAGCTTTGTGATTGCGCACCGCCTGTCCACAATAGTGGATGCGGACACCATTTTAGTGATGAAGGACGGGCATATTATCGAGCAGGGCAATCACAAGGAGCTGCTTTCCCAAAACGGATTTTATGCGGAGCTGTATAACAGCCAGTTTGTGATGAGTGAGTAAGCGTAATGGCGAAAAGCGGAGTGTGGATGGGAGAAAAAATTATGCATGATATAGCCGAATTATCCCCGTGGGACGGAATGTTAAAAAGAATTGTCTGGGAGCAGTTAGGCGAAATAGAAGGAAAAAGAATCCTGGATTTTGGGAGTGGTGAAGGAATCACAGCGAATCATTTTGCAAATAAAAATACAGTTGTGGCAGTGGAGCCTTCGGAGGAGATGCTTCGCAGCAGATGGGCTGATTATGCGTATAAGCAAATGATGGGAGATGTTTCAAGGCTTGCAGAGCTTGAAAGCGAGTCTTTTGATTTGATAATCTGTCATAATGTATTAGAGTATATTGACGATAAAGAGCAG
Source organism: uncultured Lachnospiraceae bacterium (assembly GCA_910578335.1). GTDB lineage: Bacteria > Bacillota > Clostridia > Lachnospirales > Lachnospiraceae > Acetatifactor. The sequence goes on from CAJTPU010000009.1 coordinate 81,595, forward strand.
GTTATCAATGAATTGTGCCGTTTGCTGAAGGCTGGGGGTATGCTTTCCATTGTAAAGCATAATCGTGCAGGTCGTGTCATGCAGATGGCAGTCCTTCTTGATGACATAAGAAAAGCGAATGATTTGCTGGATGGAAAAAACGGCGCGTCTTCACAATTTGGCGCAATCAGATATTATGAAGATGAACAGATTGCGAAGTGGAATCAAAGATTAAAGCTTTTAGATGCATTTGGCATCTGTACGTTCTGGCGCTTGCAGCAAAATCAGGAAAAGCAGGGGACTGCGGAATGGCAGGCACAAATGATACAGCTTGAAATGAGAGTGTCCCAAATCGAGGAATATAGAAAAATCGCTTTTTTTCATCATTTGTTCTTTGTGAAAACAGGTTGTTGAATTACAGGGATTTGCCATAATAACGGATGTAATTGAAGTAAATATGAAAGCACAAAATCTCTCTGAAGATGATATCTTCAGAGGGATTTTTTTATGGGAAGTTACTTTTGTTTTGCGCCAAATGCTATGGAGCTGCGCTGGTTGAAATGAGATAATCAAATATAAGATAAATGCGCAGGCAGAGAAGGATTTTGAGAAACTGATATTTCAATATTACGAAATGATTAATAAACAAAATCAGGAAGAGATTATGGATTTGTATACGGAACCGCTAAAAAATTATGTGTCTTATTTTTTTGAAAATAAATATAATAAAAATATGCATGAAGGTATTTACAATGTAAATAATGCAAATGTTGTGTTGATTTGTGAAATGGAACATATAAAAACGCAAACGGAATTTGAAGGAATCATATATGGGGAAATAAAACGTTATTTTGTTAAGTGTGAAATGCAGGTGCATTCATCTGATAAATACTATACAGAAGGAAATAATTATTTTGTATTTTCTATTGGGAAAGATATATCAGGAGATGAAAAAATTATCAATATTGAAATACCCTGTTACAGTACGATTTTTTTGTATGACAAGGATATTACGGAGGTAAAAGGGTATATAAATATTCGAAATGGATTTTTGTATGGAGAATTGGAGGAGAGCGGAATACAGCCTACTTCAGATGCGCCGGCTTATATTGATTATGTCAGAAATCCAAATACAATTGACATATAATTATTTTTTGTTAAATTACTATGGTGCTTTTTTCAACGTTTTATAGAACACAAAAATCAAGTAAACCAACATCTCACGTTCACGATTGGGGAGGCGGTATTATATGTGCACATTGCGGCGCAGTAGCGCGTTAATTGTTATGACGGGCATGTTTACCCTGCTGTGTGGCTGCGGGGCAGGAAAAGAAGCCGTTACCTATGAAGAAGGGCGGCACATACCTCTTTCCGGTGAGCTTCCCATGGAAGCGATGGAATTTTGCGGAGTGGAAGCCGGAAGCGAGGAGCCTGTCTGTTTTTCATATTCGGGGGAAGGCGTACAGGTTTCTTTGTGTGCAGGCGGCGGATATGAACTGGCAAAAATATGTATACAGGGGGAAGCGTACGACTTTTCCTTTGCAGGCTACAGCCCACAGGGAACGGAGCCGCCTGAGGTCTGTCTGGCAGATGTCAACGGTGACGGTGTCCCTGATGTGCTTCTGCGGGGGGAAGCATACCGCACGCAAATCCGGCAGGATGCCTACCTTTCCGACGGGGAGGGCGGATACAGGGAACTTGGGGATGTGACATGGCGGGGATGGGAATCCCTGCAGGAATTTTCATTTACCGTAACTTATGAGGATGATTACCGGATACATATTAAGATGCCGCAGTATGGCATTGACAGTACGGAGGAAATGCATACCTCTTTTTTGGAACTGACGGAGGAGCTGGGGATTTATGACAGTGCGGGAAAGGTTACGGAATATGGGCGGACAGCATGGACGGTCGATACCCTGCAAAGCCAGGCGGTCAGGTATATGGAAGAGGACGGTTTGATTACTTTGCGCTATGAGGCGCAGATAGCAGCCGGCTATGGCGAGTACGGACTGGGGTGGTGCTTTGTGTTTTTTTATGACATTACGGATTCCGGGTATGTATTAAAATCGGTTGCACTGGAGCGGTTTGATTATGAATAGGGTGGTGATGGAGGGAGGTGGTTTTGTTGGAACAGTAAGCGTAACCGAAAACGTAGAAGCCCTAAAGGGCATATACAGTAGCTGTCACGGAAATCGCGGCGAGGGAAACAAGAGGAAATAGAAATGAAAAAGAGAATAGCAGTATTGGCAGCAGTGGCGGTTTTGTTGGGAAGCGCAGGAGAGACGGTGTCGGCTGAAACGGGCAGGGCAGCTTGTCCGCATACGGTAAAGGTAGAAATAACGGCAGGAACGCGTACCAATACATATACACATCCTGCCTGGGTAGCGAATAAGCCGAACGGAGACCCCATCTTAGTGCCATGTACGGCAAAGGAAACATGGCAGGAATATAGGGAGATATGCAGGGATTGTGGTTTGGTATGTAAGAAATGGGAAACCTGTATTTTGACAGAACACTCTGTACATCATTAAGAACTGAGGGCGGTGCATAACCGCCCTTACATGACTAGGACAATGTTATAGAAGAGAGGATGCGGTCATGAGAAATAAAAAATGGATTTGCCTGCTTTTGTCGGTAATTGCGCTGTTGGGCGGTTGTGGCAGTGTGGAAAGGAAGGTGCCTGCGGAAAGCGGGATGCAGAATGGAAATGGTTTGGGAGCCACAAGCGGAAGCATGGAAGCAGAAGGATTTTATGACTTGGAGCTGTCGGAAAAAAAGCTGGATTCCCCGATACAGCAGGAAGAGACATTCCTTGGAGCGCAGTATTTTGAAGGAGAACGGATTTGGTTTATCGGAAATGAGGATGGGCAGGTATTTTGTTATTATGAAGAGAGTGGAGAGAGGGAGCTGCTGTTAGAGGAGGTGCAGGCAAGCCGCAGAAGCGCGGACTGCAGATGGTACAGAGATGCGGAGCGCTTCTATGTGTTAAATCGTATTTCCTTGTTGGTGCTGCATACAGATGGGAAGACGGCATACGAGACCAGAATGGAAGAAACCGTAGAAAATATTTGTATATCAAAAGAAGGCAATTTGGTTTTCGTGACTTCCGACAGCAGCCATTATGGCTATGTATTGAAAACGATGAATCCCAAGACGGGGGTATTATCCGGTGATTACGCGCTCTCAGAGTGCTTTGGTATAGCGGAGGGAGTAGAACAAGGCGTGCTGGTGATAGACTTAAGCGGAGCGTATGACCTGAATACGGAAAGTGGAGAAAAAATCTGGCATATGAGGTGGAGCGGTACTTCTTACAGCCCTAATATAAACAACAACTTTTTTTATACCTTCAAAATAACGAAAGAGGGTGACATGGAGCTGCTGCAAGGCAAAGCATTGAAAGAAGAATTTTATGCAGCAAAAATAACAAGGATAAATCCGGAGGAAATGGAAAAGATTCCGCTGGTGTTTAGGGTAACATATGCAAACAGTGGGCTGAAGCTGCTGGTGGCAGGGTTCAATCAGGAAAATCAGGAATACCATGTGTTTCTGCAGGAAAGGGGGAGTGAAGATTACGGGGATTTTGTGGCACGCACCGATATGGAAATTGCGGCAGGAAAAGGACCGGATATGTTTGAGGATGGAGTAGTGTCAGATATCTATGCGCTTGCCGCAAAAGGGGCGCTGGAAAATCTGGAGCCTTATTTTGCGCAGAGTACAATTGACAGGAATGAGTATTATCCGGCAGCATTTCAGAATTTTGGAAAAGAAGAAGGGATTTATGGCATCGGGTATGAAATGTGTTCTGATACTATGTACATTAGGGAAGAACTGACAGGCGGCAGCGGGCAGATTAATCTTTCGTCCCTCTTAGATAATATGGAAGGCTATGAAGGACAGATGATTTTTAGTTCTCAATATTATTCGTCCGAAGCATTATTGCAGTACTTTTTTGAGATGTCTGAAGATTTTTACGGCATGGTGGACTGGGAGCAAAAAACCTGCAATTTTAGCGGAGAGCTGTGGGAAAAAATACTGCAGGTTTCTAAAAAGTATGGTATGACAGAAGGGAACAGGGAATGGGAGGAAGCCGCTTACCCTGTGAGTGCAAGGGGATTTGCAGGATTTGCGGGACAGGATACGCAAGCCGTGCAGAGAGGCATGGTGATGGTCGGATATCCTGCGGGGAACGGTATGGTAAGCCGTCAGAGGCTGTCGGACGTTGTCATGAATGCAAACTCTGTACATAAGGAGGGAGTGTGGCAATTTATACAATTCCTGCTGGAAAACCAAGAGCTTGTGCTGTCAGACCATATGCTGCCGGTACAGGAAAAAGTGCTGCTTGAGAGTGTGGAGGCGGACAGCCGAGAGGATTACAGTATGCTTGTACAGGGGGAAAGAATAGAGGTTGTGATTTCACAGGGGATGACGGACCGGTTTTGGGAGTGCCTGAATTATGCGCAGCCGGCGCCCTATCGGACACGGCAAATTTTGCAGATAGTACAGGAGGAAGCGGAAACTTACTTTACCGGCGACAAAACCATAGAGGAAATCAGCGCCGTGATAGAAAACAGGGTGAGGCTTTATCTGGCGGAGACGGAGTAGAGGAAAAAGGCAGAGGGGCAGGAGTCCGATAAAATTAACCGGAAGGGGGTGATTCCATTGGGAAGGTAAGCTGTAACCGGAAATGTAGAATCCGAAAGCAGGATACACGGTAGCTGCCGCAAAACCGCGGCAAGGGAAAGAGAGAGGAAACAGAAATGAAGAAGGCAATCGCAGTATTGGCAGCAGTGATGATTTTGGCGGGAAGCGTGGGGATGACGGCATCAGCGGCAACCACGGCATGCGAGCACCTAATTACTTGGAGGGAGAACGGAACCGATTATATTGAAACATATACACATGGTGTACAGGTAGGAACCTCGGCAAGCGGAAAGCCCATTTTGGCGGCGTGTCTCGTAGAAATCAAATGGCGTCCTTACAAAAACATATGCTTTACATGCGGGAATGTAGCGGAGCATAAAGAAAAGGTTTACGAACTTCATTCCATGCACTAAAAAACAGGGCGGCTAAAAGCCGCCCTCAAAGAAAATCCGCATAATAAAAAAATGAAAGAGGCAGGTTATGAGAAGAAAAAAACGGTTCTGCCTGCTTTTGTCCGCTGTCCTGTTGCTTGCAGGCTGCGGCGGCAAAGGCAGCGGCGAAGCAAATAAAAATCTAGGAAGCCACGCATCTGAAGGTATGCGTTACGATTATGAAATGACGGAGGAGATGGCAGCCCTGCCCCTGCAGGAAGGGGAAATCGTACTCTGGGCACAGTATCTTGCAGGGGAACGGGTGTGGTTTCTGGAAAATGATGCGGACCAGATGTTGTGCTACCGTGAGGATAAGGAAAAGCGGGAACTGCTTTTAGAACGTGTGCCGGCAGCCTTCACGGGGTGCAGTCTGTACACGGACGGGGAAAACTTTTATGCCTATCAAATGGCTAAGCTGACAGTGTTGGATGCGGCGGGGAAAGAGAGGTATACGCTGCGGCTGGAGGGACGGATTGGCGGCCTCTGCATGTCGAAGGAGGGAAGCATTGTCCTTACCGTTTTTGACGATGTGCAGGGAGGGCTGCTGTTAAAAACCCTTGATGCGGAGAGCGGCACGCTGACGGGTGGCAGCAGGCTGTCAGACTGTTTCGGTTTAGCGACAGGAGCGGAGCGGGGCGTCCTTGTGATAGACAGGATAGGGGCATATGACCTTGATATGGAAAGCGGGGAAAAGAGCTGGCATATGAAATGGAACGGGACGTCTTACATTCCCACGACAGAAAAGTTTTTTCTGGCAGCCAGAATAGGGGAGGATGGCGTTCTGGAGCAGATAAAGCGCGATGATGATAAGAATTATTACCTGTCATACCTGTGGGAAACGCACCCCGAAGAAGAAGGGAAAATTCCCCTTGTATTCAGAGCGCTGCATGCCGGTGCCGGTTTAAAGGAGATAGTGACAAGGTTTAACCGGGAAAATGAGGTGTACCATGTGTTTTTAGAGGACAGGGGAGAGGAATACGGCTGGGACCTCTGTGCGCGCACCGATATGGAAATTGCGACGGGGCAGGGACCGGATTTGATAGAATCAGCAGTTGTGACAGATATGCGCGCGCTGGCAGAGAAAGGGGGGCTTGAAAACCTGGAGCCTTATCTGGCGCAGGCGGGACTGGACAGGGACGGCTACCATCCGGAAACCTTTGGGAGTCAGGGAATGGAAAGCGGCGTATACAGCGCAGGGTATGAAATGCGTGTCAGGGGATTGTATCTTAGGAAAGAATTTCTGGACGGCAACGGGCAGGCAGACATCAAAACCCTTCTGGACAATCTGGAGGGTTATAAAGGGCAGGCAATATTTAACGTGAAATGGAGCTATACCCCCGCTAACCTTATGCGCTATTTTTTCCTGATGTCAGATGATTTCTACGGCATGGTGGACTGGGAAGGGAAAACCTGTGACTTTGACGGGGAGCTTTGGGAGCAGATACTGCGGGTTTCCGGGCGGTACGGGCTGACGGAAAGAAACAGGGAATGGGAGGAGGTTGCCGACCTGGGATACATATACAATTTTTCCTCCATGGTGGGTCAGGAGCAGGAAGCAGAGAGGCGGGGCATGGTACTGACAGGATACCCTTCGGAGGAGGGCATGGTAAACTGGCTGCAGATGAGCTCTGTCGCTATCAATGCCAATTCCGCGCACAAGGAGGGGGCATGGCAGTTTATTCAGTTTTTGCTGGAGGAGGAAAGCCAGGCGCTGATAACCAGAGGGATTGCCCTGCAGGTACATAAGGGGGCGCTGGAAAAGAGCGTGGAGGAATACCTGTATGATTATTATTACAATATATACACAAGCGACGGGCGGCATATCATCAGGGATGAACTTCCTGAGGGAATAGAGGAAAAATTCTGGGAGGGTATTGCCAGCGCGAGACCGGCATCTTACCGGACGGAGCAGGTCCTTGCCATTATTGCGGAGGAGGCGGAGTTTTATTTCATGGGTGACAAGAGTCTGGAGGAGGTCAGCGCCGTGATAGAGAACAGGGTCAGGCTTTATCTGGCGGAGATGGAGTAGAGGAAAAAAAGGCAGAGGGGCAGGTGTCAGATAAAGATGACAGGAAGGCGGTGGTCCATTGGGTGATGTGGTAAAGTAAAGTTGTAACACCGACACTGGGCAAAATTGCTATAATAAATCAAAGAAAGTGAAGGTGAATGTCAATGACCACACAAAAAGGAAACACAAGGAACCGGTATGAAGCGGAATTTAAAAAAGAGATGGTACGTCTCGTGCTTGAGGAGGGGAGCACCATCCGGAGCGTAAACGAAGAATTCCACCCTGGGGAAGGGACTGTCAGGGAGTGGATCAAACAGTTCCGCGGAGAATGCGCAGAGAATCCACAGACAAATGATTTAGCAAAACTTTATGAGGAAAACCACAGGCTGCGGAAAGAACCCGCGGAAGCACAGAAGGAAAATTCATTCTTAAAAAAAGCCGCCGCATTCTTCGCAAAGGAAGCCGACCAGAAAAATACCGGTTCATTGACGAACATAAGGATACCTACGGCCTGCGCCGGCTGCTCAAGTGCTTCGGTATATATCTCAACGCCTGCTATAATTACAGGAAGCACCGCAAGGCACCTTACCAGGCGCAGAAGGAACAGAAGAGATATACCATGAATACTGCGGACGCCCCGGCTACCGGATTATGAGCATATACCTGAAACGGTGCGGAGTCAGCATGAGCACGACAACCACGCTCAGGTATATGAGGGAGCTTGGCATACATTCCGTAGTGCACCCGAAGAAATACCGTTATAAAAATGGGGACTGTTATAGGAAATTTGACGATCTCCTGAAACGGGATTTCCATGCAGACGCTCCCAACCGTAAATGGTGTACCGATTTTACCTGTTTATTTTTAAGCGATGGGGCAAAGCGGTATAACTGCAGCATCATAGATTTGTATGACCGCTCTGTCATAGCAAGCGTAAACGGCAGGCGGATAGATGCCGGATTAGCGGAAGAGACATTAAAGAAAGCGTTAGAGAAAAATCCTTCCGCAGCAGGAAGAGTTGTTCTGCACAGCGACCAGGGATCACAGTTTACGTCACAGCGGTTTACGGAATACTGTAAGAAGCGGCAGATCAGACAGAGCATGAGCAGGGCGGGCTGCCCTTATGACAATGCACCGATGGAGAGTTTTTACGGGACATTTAATGCAGAACTGACAGAGCAGCATTCATCTGAAGACGATGAACAGTTAAACAGGGCGGTATCGAAATATGTATACTGCTACTACAACCATGTAAGGCCTCATTCAGCGAATGGATATATGACGCCGTTTGAGAAGAGGCATGCAGCAGCCGGTTAGTCCTTTGTCCGTGTGACAAAAAAGGTTGATCATCTCACTTTTTGCGGGTATATTCTGAAAATGATTGAAGTGTAGAAAAAAGGTGTGGTAAAATGTATAAAAATAATGCGAAAGGCTGTGGATAGATTATGAAAAGGAAAAATTGGATTTGTCTCTTTCTATCTGTGCTTCTGATATTTACGGGCTGTGGCGGCAATACAGCCGACAATGCGGCGATGCCGGAGGAACTCTATGATATTGAAATCACAGAGGAAATTGCAGAGCTACCCCTGCAAAGAGGAGAAGCTTTGCGCGGCGCGCAGTATTTTCAGGAAGAGCGAATCTGGTTTTTGGGAAATTATAACGGACAGGTATTTTGTTATCACGAGGAAAAAAAGGAGCGGGAGCTGCTTTTAGAGCATATTCCGGCAGCCTGTATAGGGCATAGGCTGTACAGGACAGAAGAAAATTTTTATGCATATGATAAAAACAGACTTACAGTACTGGATTTAACAGGGGAAGAAGTGAAAACGGTATATGCAGAGGGAAGAATCATGCAACTCTGTGAGACGCGGGGAGGCGGTATCGTCCTTGCCGTTGAAACCGAGAATGGGGCAGCCCTGAAAATGCTTGATATGAAAAACGGTGTACTGACGGGGGACTGTATGCTGACAAGCTGTTCCGGTATAGCGGCAGGAGTGAAGCAGGAGGTGCTGGTAATAGACTGGGACGGCGTCTATGATATTGATATGGAAAGCGGAGAAAAAAGCTGGCATATGAAGTGGTACGGTACATCCTACGCGCCGGAAGGCAGCAGATTCTGGTATGCAGCCAGAATGGGAGAGGATGGCAGTCTGGAGCAGATAGAGAGCGAGGGCTTAGATGATAATTTTTATGTCGTGAGATTAAGAAAAGTAAATCCTGCGGAAATGGGAAAAACCATTCTGACCTTTAGGAGCTTATATGCCATGCCTTCTTTCAAAAAGCTTGTGGCAGAGTTTAATAAGGAAAACAAGGAATATCATGTGGTGCTGCAGGACAGTGGAGATGAGTCCTTACAGGATTTTCTGGCGCGTAATGACATGGAGATTGCAACGGGAAAAGGACCGGATTTGATTGCAGGGGACGCGGTGACGGATATGCATGCGCTTGCAGAAAAAGGAGGATTGGAGAATCTGGAGCCTTATCTTATACGGGATGGAATTGATAGAGAGAGCTATCATCGCGAGACTTTTCAGAGTCTGGGCATGGAGAATGGCATATACAGTGCGGGATATGCCTTGAATATTTCTAATATGTATATCAAAGAGGGATTTGTGGACAGTGACGGGCAGGCAGACATCAAAACTTTTTTAGATAATCTGGAAAGCTATGACGGGCAGGCTATTTTCAAAGAGGGGATGAACTATGTTCCTGTTAATATTCTGCACCATTTTTTTGAAATGTCCGATAATCTTTACGGCATGGTTGATTGGGAGCAAAAGACCTGTGATTTCAGCGGGGAATTATGGGAGCAAATGCTGCGGGTTGCAAAGCAGTATGGACTGACGGAGCAAAACAGACAGTGGGAAGAGATTACAGACTGGGGAGGAATACAAAGCTTTAAGTTTATGGTGTTCAACGAACAGAACGCCAAAGAAAACGGTCTGGTGCTGATGGGATATCCTTCCGAAGAAGGTATGGTACAGAAACTTTTGATAAATTCTATCTCCATAAATGCCGATTCTTCGCACAAAGATGGCGCTTGGGAATTTGTCCGGTTCTTGTTAGACGAAGAAAACCAAAAGCTGTTGGCAGAGCAAGATTTGGATATACCGGTGCATGAGGGCGTGCTGCGGGAGAGCGTGCGCGAGTATCTGGAGGCATATGCCGATACACATTCGCCAACAGGCGCCATGATTATCAGACCCGAGATTCCGGAGGGAACGGAGGAAAAGTTCTGGGAATGTCTGGAGAATGCAAAACCGGAGCCTTACCGGACGGCGCAGGTTATCGCTATCATCAAAGAAGAAGCGGCGCTTTATTTTACAGGCGATAAAACCATGGAGGAAGTCAGCAGTGTTATAGAAAACAGAGTCAGGCTTTATCTGGCGGAGCTGGAGTGACGGCAGGGATGAGCGCCGCTATAGACAGCCCACAGAACACCATCTGCTGTGCGGCGTGCATCTTATGCCGGAGAATGAGACAGGACAGCCTGCTTACGGAACTCTGACGGCGACATGCCATAGCGCTTTTTAAACTGCAGGTAAAACGCCTGCCTGTTGGAAAAGCCAATCATGTTGTCAATTTCATGGATGGGAATATGGGGCTGCGCGAGCAGCTCTTCGGCAGCCGAAAGGCGGCAGGCGGTGACGGTCTCCCAGAGCGTTGCTCCTGTCGCTTTTTTATAAATTCGTTCGAGATAAGTTGCGTTAAGCCCGATGTGGGATGCTACCTGCTCGTTATTTTTAATCAGGTAGAAGGACTCGCAGATATAGGTTTTTGCCTTTTCTACATAATACTGCGTGGAAGACTTGGGGGTCAGGGGAAGCCTTGTCAGTTCACAGAGCAGGTGATAGCAGAGGCTTGTCATATAAAGGGCGTCTTTTCTTCCTTCAAATTCGTGGTAAAGGCGCAGCATGTCCCCGCGCAGGCTGCGGGCATCGGGAAATACAAGGGCATGGTTGAGGGATACAAACATGCGGCAGAGAGCAAGAGAATGATTGAGCATATCGAGCAGCCCCGGAAAGGCGGCAGGTCCTTTTTGGGGGTCGGCGGACAGGGAAAAACCGAGCACCGTACAGGGGTGCTCGTGATTGAAGCGCATTTTGTGGGGAACGGAGGAATCCAGTAAAATCAGGTTTTTTTGTGTAAGCTGGTATTCTTTACCATCAATTTCGTAGACGCAGCTTCCCTCTTCAATATAGTTGCATTCCCACAGACCGTGCGTGTGGATGTCCATGGTGTAATATTTCCAGTTTCCGTTCATGTACGCCATATCGACGCGGAGCGGCAGGTTGGGTATTTGTTCGATTCGCATAGTATTTTCTCCCTTTTTTACAGGGTAGCATGAAATGTTAAAAATAACAACTATATATTGTGAAAGCCGTAAGGAAAAGGTATAGCGCGGCGACGGATAACCCGTTACAATGTAGGTGGCGTGTGCGGAGAATACAGAGGCGTCAAAAGCCCGATGTCCTCTACACATGATAATGAAAGAATTGCTGAGCGCATCGGCGGGAAAGGCGGGAAATGATGGCGATTACGTACTGTGAAAAAAATGGGAGCTTTAAGCTGGACACGGAGAGAACATCCTATGTTATCGGTATTGTGGATAAGGAAAAGTTTGTCGGTCATGCTTATTATGGTCCGAGACTCTTGGAGGATGATGTCAATTATTTGTTAAAGACGGGAGAGGCGCCTTTTACGCCTGAGACAAACAGCCGGGACAGACTTTCTTTTCTGGACTGTTTTCCGCAGGAATATCCGACAGGAGGTGTGGGAGATTTTAGGGAAAGTGCGATAGTGGTGCGCGATAACGGCGGGCACAGGGCATTATCTCTGACGCTTGTGGATTATCGGATATATAAGGGCAAAGAACCTCTTGCGGGACTGCCTGCTACATGGGGCAGCGAGGCAGATACGGAAACATTGGAGCTTGTGCTTGCGGATAAGGCGCTGGGTGTAAAGGCAGTCCTTTCCTACAGCATTTTTGCGGGGAGCGATGCGGTGGCGCGCAGCGTCAGGCTGATAAATGAAGGCAGCGAGCCTGTGACGATAGAGCGGATAATGTCTGCCTCCATTGATATGGATAACCGCGAATATGATAAGATAATACTGCATGGCTCGTGGGCAAGGGAGCGCCATATAGACAGGACGCCGGTAAGCTACGGTGTGCAGAGTACTTCTTCTTTGCGTGGGGAGAGCGGGCATCAGCAGCAGCCTTTTATGGCGCTTTTAGAAAAAAGCGCTACACAGGATGCAGGGGAGGTCTACGGCATCAATCTGATTTATTCCGGCAACTGTATGACCCTTGCGGACAGGGGACAGTTTGACAATGTCCGTCTGATGACGGGCATCAATCCGGAGGGCTTTGCATGGCAATTAAATTCCGGCGAATCGTTTCAGGCGCCGGAGGCTGTACTGGTTTACTCTGCGGAGGGGCTTGGCGGCATGAGCCGTAATTTTCATGATTTGTACAGAAACCACTTGATACGCGGGGAATACAGGGACAAAAAGCGCCCTATTCTGATTAACAACTGGGAGGCAACCTATTTTGATTTTAACGAGGAAAAGCTTTTGTCCATCGCGAGGGAGGCTTCTGCCCTTGGCATCGAGATGCTGGTGATGGATGACGGCTGGTTTGGCAACCGCTTTGACGACAACCGCGCTTTGGGTGACTGGGATGTCAATGAAGAAAAATTGAAGGGTGGTCTCAAATATCTGGTGGAGGAAGTCAATAAGCTGGGGATGAAATTTGGAATCTGGTTTGAGCCGGAGATGATAAGCCCGGATTCTGATTTGTACCGCGCGCATCCCGACTGGGCAATTCAGGTACCCGGCAGGACGGCGGGGCTTGCAAGAAACCAGTATGTGCTGGATATGTCGAGAACAGAGATTCAGGATTATATTTTTGACAAGATGGCAGCGGTGCTGCACAGTGCCAACATTGAATATGTAAAGTGGGACATGAACAGACCGCTTTGTGATATCGGCAGCGCAGCGCTTCCGGCAGAGCGTCAGGGTGAGATTTTCCATCGCTATGTGCTGGGCGTTTACCGGCTGCAGGAAAGACTCGTCACGGAATTTCCAAAGCTGCTTTTGGAAAACTGCTCCGGCGGCGGTGCAAGATTTGATGCCGGAATGCTCTACTACAGTCCGCAGATTTGGTGTTCAGACGATACGGATGCCGTGGAGCGGCTTGCCATTCAGGAGGGCACGGCGTTAATTTACCCCTTGTCTGCCATGGGCGCCCATGTAAGTGACTGCCCTAATCATGCGGTGGGGCGCTCCACGCCTTTTGAGACACGCGGGTATGTGGCGCTTGCCGGTACTTTCGGCTATGAGCTGGATGTGACAAAGATACCAGAAAAGGACAGGGAAATGATACCTGCGCAGGTGGCGATGTACCACAAGTATAATGATTTGGTGCGGACGGGTGACTATTACCGTCTTGCCTCTTACCAGCAAAACCATATGTATGACTGCTATATGGTAGCAGCGAAGGATAAATCTGAAGCTCTTGTTACCTTTATACAGGTATTTGGCAGACCAAACTCCCATTCAAGGCGGATTTTGTTAAAAGGGCTTGACGCAGGCAGACTTTACCGTATCGAAGGGGAGGAGAGGACTTACTACGGAAGCACCTTGATGCAGGCAGGTGTTCTGGTGGAAAATATTTGGGGAGATTTTAAGGGCAGGCTGATTCACATTGTGGAAGCATAATGAAAATAATGATTGCAAAAATACAGTTCTTCGTTTATAATAACGATAAGAAGAAAACCGTATTCTGTTTGTGCCATGAAAGGAGATTATGGTACAAAAGAAGCAATTTAAAGAGTTAGACTTAAGCAATGCGTTTTTATTTGCAGCGGCACTGGAGGACGAAGAGACCTGCAGACTGGTTTTGGAGTGTATTCTGGGGACCTCTATAGGAAAGCTCAAAGTAAAACCGGAGCGGAGCATCCTGTGGAGCTCTGACTTCCGCTGTGTGCGGCTGGACGTTTTTGCCAGTGACGAGTGGAATGTGGGCTACGATTTGGAGATGCAGAATGCCAATGAGGGGAATCTGCCGCAGAGAAGCCGCTACCATCAGGCGCAGATGGATTTATCCTCCCTGAAGCCCGGACAGGATTTCAGAGAGCTGAGCCCCAGCGTAATTGTATTTATCTGTAACTTTGACCCTTTTGGAAGCGGGCTGTACCGTTACACCTTTGAACCGAGATGTCTGGAAACGGATTTTCCGTTAGGGGACGGCACGAAGCGTATTTTTCTGAGCACAAAGGGGACAAATGAAGAAGATGTATCAGGGGAGCTTTTAAGCTTTCTTCGATATGTTACAGATTCCACGGATGCCTGCGTAGAGCGGACAAAGGAAGAGAAGCTTGGTAAAATCCATAAACGGGTAAAAGCGCTGAAGCAGAACAGGGAGCTGGAGGAAAAATACATGAATATTGGAGAATGGCTGCAAATAGAACATAGGCAGGCTTATAAGGAGGCATATAAAGAGGCTTATAAGGAGGCTCACGAAAAGGCATATAAGGAGGCTCATGAAGCGGCTCATGAAAAGGCAATGGCGCAGCTACGGGAGCTGATTGCCCGCATGACAGCCGACGGAAAGGCGGAGCAGCTTCCCCGCCTTGGGGAAGAAGCTTTTTATCAGGAAATGGTAAAGGAATATCATCTGTAAATCTATCAAAATCTTTGCCCGATACTGCGTCTGCAGTATCGGGTATCAAAGTAAATTCAAGATAACACAATCAATTTATGTAAAGAGTATGGCGCGGAGGATAGGGTTTTCTTCTGTTTATAACGGAACTGAAATTCTGCTGGATTTTGTATACCAAACAGGATATAATGGTGCATAGAAATGCAGTGTAAATGCTTTTGATTTTGTAGGCGCCAGAGCGTATGAAATCAAGGCGAAGCAGTGGCTGAAAGGAAAGGTGTGGGAGATTATGGCAGAGAACAGAGAGATTCTTTTTTTAAAGCCCCATCTGAAAGATGTGGTGTGGGGAGGCAGCAAGCTGCGGGACGAGTTTGGCTATGCGGCGGGGGATTCTACAGGCGAGTGCTGGGGTATCAGCGCGCATCCCAATGGAGACTGTGAGATTGCAAATGGCGCTTATCAGGGGAAGACCTTGGCTGCGCTGTATAAGGAGAACAGAGAGCTTTTCGGCGGTATTGCGGCGGAGGAATTTCCCCTGCTGGTAAAGATTATTGACGCAAAGCAGGATTTGAGCATTCAGGTGCATCCTGACGATGCTTACGTAAAAGAACATGAGAGCTGTCCTTACGGCAAAACGGAATGCTGGTATGTGATGGATTGTCCGCAGGATGCAAGGCTGGTTATCGGGCATCACGCAAAGACACGGCAGGAGCTTGCCGATATGATACAGGAAGGCAGGTATGAGGAGCTGATTCGGCAGATTCCGATTAGGAAGGGAGATTTTATCCAGATTACGCCGGGCACGGTACATGCCATCAAAGGCGGGTTTACGATTTTAGAGACACAGCAGAGCAGCGACATTACTTATCGCGTATATGATTATGGCAGGCTTGTGGACGGGAAAGAGCGTCCGCTTCATGTAAAACAGAGTATTGACGTTATCAATGTGCCGGACAAGGCGGGAGACGAGGCTGTCAGCCATACGGACGGATTGTCTGACGACGTAATGAATCTGTTAATAGATTGTGATTTTTATAAGGTGTGGAAGCTGCAGGTGAAAGACGGGCTGACGGTGGAGCAGAAATATCCCTTCCTTCTGGCAAGCGTGCTGGAGGGAGAAGGAAGCGTAGATGGTACGCCGGTGAAAAAGGGAGCGCACTTTATTCTGCCTGCCGGTTATGGAAAAGCAGTATTTGCAGGCAATATGGAGCTGATTTTATCCACGGTATAACACATGCAAGGGAGGGGTTACATGGCAGAATATGTATTGGACAACGGTGAAATCAGAATAAAAGTAGATTCCCATGGCGCGGAGCTGCGTTCCCTGTCAGACTGTAATAGCGGCAGGGAATATATGTGGTGCGGGGATGCGGCGTACTGGGGCAGAGTATCGCCGGTGCTTTTTCCGCTGGTGGGGAGCTACCGGAACGGTCAGTGCAGCCATAACGGCAGGCTGCTTCAGATGTCGCAGCACGGCTTTGCGCGGGATATGGAGTTTATGCTGACAGAGCAGGGCGGAGAGGAAATCTGGTTCTGCCTGACGGACAAGGAAAACACATGGGAAAATTATCCCTTTGCCTTTTCACTGGAAATCGGCTACAGGCTTTCGGGCAGGAGCGTCAAAGTGATGTGGCGTGTTTTCAATCCTTCGGAGGAGGAAATGTATTTTTCCATAGGAGGGCATCCGGCTTTTGCCGTTCCGGCAAGGGAAAAGGACAGGATAACCTGCTATCTTGCTTTTGACGGTGTGGAAAAGCTTCAGGTGCGAGGGCTTAAGAACGGGCTTGCTGTAAAAGAGCTCCATACGCTTATGCTGGAAAAGGGCGGGGTTCTGCCGGTTACGGAAGCGGTTTTTGCGCAGGATGCGCTTGTGATTGAGGACAGCCAGACTGGAAAGGTGCAGCTTCTTTCCGAGGATAAGAAGCCGTATCTTACAGTTGTCTTTGACGCGCCCTTGTTTGGCGTCTGGACGCCGCCCGGCAAAAATGCTCCCTTTATCTGTATTGAACCATGGTACGGCAGATGTGACAGGGAGGATTTTACCGGAAGCTTAAGTGAGCGGGAATGGGGGAACGTGCTTGCGGCAGGAAAAACGTTTGAAGCTGCGTACGATATTTTGGTTTAAAAGAAACTGCTTCTGATAAGGGCGTCGTGGTTTGCCGGCGGGGCTGTGCAAGCGCCGGCGCCTTTTATAGTTACTTTATAAAACCTTATCTCCGATTTAAGAAATTGCTCATATGATGTTCACAATTACTGTTTATCATAGGGAATGAAAAAATTGACTTATGGAGAATTGCTATGAAAGAAAAACTGATTCGATTTATGTATGGCAGGTATGGTGTGGATAAGCTGTCAAGGCATGTCGTGTTTGCAGCGCTGCCTTTGTGGCTCGCCGCTATATTTTTCAGACTGTGGGTTTTTCAGTTTTTGGCAGTATTGGGCATTGTCTATGGTTACTATCGGATTTTTTCGAAGAATACGACAAAGCGGTATCGGGAGCTGTGCGCCTATGAGAAATTCTTAGGAAAAATCAAGTGTTTTCCGGAAAAAATGAAGCACGGTGCCGCTGAACGCAGAAAATATCGGATTTTTAAATGTCCCGGCTGCAGGCAGAAGCTGCGGATTCCAAAGGGACATGGCGCTGTGGAGATAAGCTGTAGAAAATGCGGAACCGTCTTTCGGAAGAGAACTTAGGGCGGGGTACGTTTATGTTTGGATATATAGCCGTGAACAAGGCGGAGATGAAATTTAGGGAATATGATGTGTACAGGTCGTTTTACTGTGGTCTTTGCAAGAGCTTGAAGGAGCGGGGAGGCAATTTGTCCCGTCTTACGCTGAGCTACGACATGACCTTTTTGTACATGCTGCTCACGGGACTTTATGAGCCGGAGACTGTATGCGTTTTTGAGAGATGCATGGTGCATCCCGTGGGAAAGCATGGCGTGCGCAAAAATGAACTGGCAGACTATGCGGCGGATATGTCTGTGCTGTTAGCCTGCCTCAAATACAGGGATGACTGGAAGGATGACCGAAAATTTTCAGCAAAATGTATGCTTGGAATGCTTGCCGGCAAAAACAGCAGAGTTTTGAGGCTTTATCACCAAAAGGCGGTACGGATTGCGGAGGCGATGGAACAGCTTGCCAAGGGGGAAGCAAAACATGCTTCCAATCTGGATGAAATGGCAGGAATTTTTGGCGGAATTATGGCAGAAATACTGGTGTACAAGGAAGACGAGTGGGAGCCGGTGCTTTCCAAAATGGGCTTTTATTTGGGAAAGTTTATATATATTATGGATGCGTATGAGGACATCGAGGAAGATGAGAAGAGCGGCAGCTACAATCCGCTGCGGCGCTTGTATAAAACGCCGGATTTTGAAGGCACCTGCGGGCAGATATTGACCATGATGATAGCGGAATGCTGCAGGGAATTTGAAAAGCTGCCGATTTTAGAACATGCGGATATTCTGCGCAATATTTTATATTCGGGAGTATGGGTGAAGTATGAGGAAATCAGAAAGAAAAGGGCGGGTAAAGACAAATGAGTGACCCCTATCAGATTTTGGGTGTTTCGAGAGAAGCCTCTGATGAAGAAATCAAAAAAGCGTATAGGAAGCTCAGCCGCAAATACCATCCGGATGCCAATATCAACAATCCCAATAAGGATAAGGCGGAGGAAAAGTTTAAGGAAGTACAGCGTGCTTATCAGGATATTATGAAAATGCGCAGCGGCGACTATGGGGAGGATGCCGGGTACAGGCGAACGGGCGGCTATACAAGCGGCAGAGGATTCTGGGGCTTTGGCGGTTACGGCGGGTTTGGCGGCTTTGGCGGCAAGGAGAGTGGCAACGAGGGAACGGATTATCTCCGCTCGGCGGCTGCTTACATCCGTGCGGGATATTATAGAGAAGCGCTGAATGTACTGGAGCAGGTGGCGGACAGGTCGGCGAAGTGGTATTATTATAGTGCTGTAGCGAATCTGGCTTTGGGCAATAACGTGACGGCAAGGGAGCATGCGGAGACTGCAGTCAGGATGGAACCGGACAACTGGGAATACCGGAATTTTTTGAGCAGAATTGATTCGGGGGCATACTGGTATCGGGAGAGAAGCGCGCCCTTTGGCGGCATGGCACCGGATGACGGCGGTATGTGTATGCGGTTGTGCATTGCGAATATGCTCTGCAGCACCTGTCTGGGAGGACGCTTCTGCTGTTGTGTGTGAGGCGTAAAGATATGGGACAAAGTCCGGCGGACTGACGGAAAGCGATAGAAAATAATAAAAGCAGGAAAAGAAACTATGACAAACGAACAATATTATGAATTGATAAAGCCCTACGAGGATGCCACGCAGCTTATGCTGACAAGACTTGAAATTTTAAACCACAGCATCTATGACCATGCGATGGAGGAGAGCAAGCCGGTACACCATATGCAGTACCGCATCAAAGAAAAAAGAAGTATTGAAAGAAAGCTGGAGCGTCTGGGGCTGACGGACAGCCTGATAAATGCCAAGGATAACTTAAAGGACATTGGCGGTATCCGTGTTATCTGCTATTTCCAGTCAGAAATTCATGAACTGTTAGCCTCCTTAAAGCGCCAGAGTGATTTGATTGTCATTAAGGAAAAGGATTATATGACGAATCCCAAAGCGAGCGGCTATAGGAGCTACCACATTATTTTTGGCGTGCCGCTTCACACGCTGGACGCCATGGAATATTATCCGGTGGAGATACAGTTTCGTACGCTTTCCATGGACTTCTGGTCAAGTCTGGAGCATCGCATCTGCTACAAAAAGGAGCGTGCCAATAAGGAAGAGCTGTCCAAACAGCTTAGAACCCTTTCAGAGTCCCTTGCCATGATTGAGGAGGAACTGAAGGGTTATATTGAGGAGCCATAAAAATTTTTGTAAAAGCAATAAAAAAGAATTCCGGCATTCGTATCTATATTGACTGGTGAAGGATGCCGAGTCCTGATTTGCCTGCAAACGGAGAATTCGGAAAGGAAAGAGCGTGACAGAAGGCAGATTTGAAAAATGCATCCGCAATATGAACCGAGGCGACAGGAACGGGCTTAAGGAAGTATACGAAGAGTACGTTTCCTATATTTACGGTATTGTACGGCAGCTTCTGCCCTCCCGTGAGGAGGCGGAGGATATTACCAGTGATTTTTTTATCCGTCTGTGGGAAAAATCATCATCTTACAGGGGCGGCAGCGGGCATAAAGGCTGGATGGCGACGATAGCCCGCAATCTTGCCATAGATTCTATTCGCAAAAGAAAGCGGGAAGAACCGGTGGATTTTGCGGCGGAGCCGGAAGAAGGAGAGCAGTATTCTTTGGTGCAAAGCGCCATGCGCGGAGAATGGGCAGAAGGAAAAAGTGTGGAGGAGCAGGTTCTTTCTGATATCAGTATGGAGGAGGCATTGTCAGGCTTAAAGGAGGCAGAACGACAGGTGGTACATATGAAAATTGCTGCTGATATGACCTTTCAGGAGATAGCGGATTTGCTAAACGAGCCTTTGGGAACGGTGGCGTGGCGCTACAGAGAGGCAGTCAAAAAGTTAAGGAGGTGTGGATATGAAGAATCTGGAAGATGAATATAAACGCTTCTATCAGGAAGAAACCCCTGATTTGTGGAACCGGATTGAAGCGGGTCTGACAGATAAAAAAGCAGAACATAAGAAAATCATATTTCCCTTCCGGTACGTTTCTGCCTGCGCGGCGGCAATACTGCTCCTTGTGCTGCTTCCGGGTATTTGGATTTTGGGCAGAAGAAAGGCTTTTGAAGAGGCACCACAAAAGAATGAGGTACATCAGAATATGTCGCCGGAAGCGGCAGGCGATATAGCAGCGGATACAGATGGTTTTTGGAATGAAGAGGGGCGTGATACAGAAAACAGTAGAGCGGATTCTGCCGAACAGTACGTGGCAGATGCCGTGCAGCCGGAGGAAAATGCCGATGCCATGCTGCAGGGTGCCAGTGGGGCAGTACCGTCCGATGACGCTTCATCTGAGACAGCTACCGTCAAGCCTTCGGCAGAAGAAAGTAAGGACGAACAGATTTTGGGAGACGGGGTACAGGATATAGACGGGCAGACGCCGGGCGGCACGGTAAAGAATGCAGACGAGCAGATTGCAGGAGTTATGGAAGTGACGGCGGCGGAGCAAAAAGACGGGTACATGATTTATTATCTGCGCACAAACGAGGGCGAAGTGGTGTCTGCCGTGCCCGGGGAGGAGCTTCCTGCGGCGCTTCAGACCGGTGAGAGCTATCTGCTTACTTTAAAAACGTCGGGGGAAACGGCATGGGACTATGTAATTGAGACGGTGGAAACTGCGCCGGCAGAATAACCGGCGCAGCATAAAGCGCATGACAATCAGCCGCGCAGAACAAAGCGGCAGCGCATGGTCAGTCGTTACAGGGACGCCACCATTTTAAGATATTTACGATGTGCTCATCCCAGTATACCCATTGATGGTCTCCTGCCGATTCATGACAGGACAAGTCATAGCCCAGCTTTTTCATTTCGTTCCATGCTTTTATGTTGTCTTCATACAGAAAGTCTTCGGTTCCGCACCATGCATAGAGCTTGGGGAGCGGTTTGCCGGAGGCTTTTAATTCTTTTGCTAGATAAAACAAATCATTTGGCGTGTCCGCAATATGTTCGGGGTCGCCAAAGATACCTTCCCAAAAAACGCGGCGCTCGGTTTTCAAATCCTCTTGCAGCCGTGTTTGGGCGGCTATATTGAGGGCGCCGGAAAGGGATGCCCCTGCGCCAAAAGTATCAGAAGCCGCGAGCGCCAGTTTCCAAGCGCCGTAGCCTCCCATGGAAAGACCTGCCGCAAGTGTATCTTCGCGCCTGTCCGACATGTTGGGGAAAAAGTCCCGGCAGATGGCGGGCAGCTCTTTAGAGATAAAGGTAAAGTAGCGCATACCATATGCCGTGTCTGTATAAAAGCCAAGGTGAGTGGTAGGCATGACAACGGCGATGCCAAGCTCACTGACATACCGCTCGATAGAGGTGCGGCGCTGCCAGATTGTGTGGTCGTCGCTCATGCCATGCAGCAGATAGAGGGTGGGGTACTTCCCTGATTTTCTTTTACCTTCCATACCGATTTGAGAGTAGGTCTGCTGTGGAAGAATGACGTCCATGTTCACACACATGCCAAGCACGTCTGAGAAAAAATCAACATGCAGTAAAGCCATAAAAAGTCCTCCTTTATATTCGTATTTTTAATTTTTATTATATAGGATGCATTTTGTTGTTGCAACATGAGTGTATAAGACCTTATAGTAAATATATAAGAAATTTGTGCTTGCGAAAAAGAAAGGAGGAAATGCACAAAAAAGGAAACTATAGGATAAGCGTTGCGAAAGGAAAGCTTCGCGATGCGGTTTACAAGGGCATGGGGATAAAACATGGAAATTTACAGAATCGGAGCAAGAATTAAGGAAGAACGTGTTAGGCAGAAATTATCACAGGAGGATTTGTGCTATGGCATCTGCGCCGTATCGACGTTGTCGCGGATAGAAACCGGTATTCAGAAGCCGAGCCTGAAGGTGGAGGAAGCGCTTTTGGAGCGTTTGGGCTGCAGTACGGAAAATTTGGTGTTTTTTGCGAATGAGGATGAAATTATAAAGCATTCTCTTGAAATCGATATTGGAACTAAACTTATGCATCGGAAAACAGACTTGCAGGAGGAAATGAAAAAGTATGAAAGGCTGATAGCAGAACAGGGTGCCGCCAGTAATTTGGAAAAACAGTATTACATGATGGTGAAAGCAACATATGACTCATATGTAGAAGGAATATCTTTGGAAGAAGGGTATGCGTTACTGAAAAAAGCACTTCTTATGACCATGCCTAATTTTAAGGCAAGGGATTTATATGCGATTCGTCTGATGACGCTGACAGAAATTAGTATTTTCAATAATATGGCTGTTATGCTGTATGAAATGAAAAGAATAGGATTGGCAATGAAATATATGTATTTTCTGGTGGATTATATAGAAAGGGGTAAGCTCGACAAAGAGGTGACAATGAAGCGTTATCCTATGTTGTTGGTTAATTTGGCGTTATTGGAAGCAAAAGTGGGAGGTTTTAGGCAAGCATTCTTTTTATGTCAGAAAGGTATTGAATTTTGTAAAGAGTATGGAAAACTAGTGCCTTTGGCAGAATTTTACTACTATAGGGCAGTTGCATATGCAAAGTTTGGCGGTATGAGAAAAGCCTTGGAAAGTTATGAGTATGCAATTTGTCTATGTAAAGTGAGTGATAAAAATAAGTTGGCTGAACAGATGCTGGAAGAGTATCAAAATGTAATTATATATAATAAACGTAAAAAGGAATGTCAACATGACCAGCCGGAGGGCAAAGGTCTTCTTCCGCCTTCAAAGGAGCAAAGAAGGAAATCTGACCTGCCAGTGTGATAATGCCGAGTGCAATAATAATAGCTTTTTTCATTTGTAATACCTCCTAAAAGAATTGATTTACGTTACGAAGTGCAGTATAAAATGAAATGGACATTTTTCGAAGAATAGAAATATACAGGAACAATTTTAATGAAATATAGTGGTAAATATCAGAAAGGAAGTATTAGAAAAATGCACTTCAGAGGATTGAAAAGCCAGCCCGGCTTTCAGATTACGCCAAGGCTGCAGGCGGCGGTAATCATTACCGCCTGCTATGGCGATTTGGCGATAAGCCTCTATCATCAGGGGAACTCTGCGAGTGTGAGACGGGAGCGGCAGATAAGGCGAGGGAAGAAGTGGAAGCAGTATTGACTGCGCAGATAAAAAATCATCGTGGGTTGTGGAGCAAATACCATTATTCCAATACATCGAAGGCAGTTCCCTTTGCCCACGGGCTGTTTACGTCACAGCGTCCGTGGTGATACTGCCTGCTTATGCTTTCCGGCGCGTTTTCTTCACTGACCTGAAGCTTCAGACGGCTTTCTTCCGCCTTGCAAAATCCGTCTAGCAGGTTGATAATGTTTTGAATATCAGTAGAATCTGTTTGGGTCATACAATCTCCTTTCATGGCTGTGCAGTGTTTTCTGCACTTAATATAGCATGGAGATAAAAGAGCTTCAAGGGCGGTTTTGCATTCATCCACACTTTTTGGTATTATATTAGTTATGTGAATTTACAATCGGACTGTAAGGAGGAAAATAGTATGAGGAAATTTGCAGTTTTATTATATCCGGACTTTTCTTTGCAGGAGATAACCTGTCTGACGTCTGCACTGACGGTCTGGTTTGGAGAGAAGATTGATTTCATCGCAAGCGAAAAAAAGGAATATCGGAGCGAAGAAGGTTTGCAAGTGCTTCCGGTCAAAACAACGGCGGAAGCAAAGATTACGGACTATGACTGCGTGATTTTGCCGGGGACAATCAATCCGCTGCCTGCGCTGTTTGATGACAGGCTGATTGCATTTATACGGAGTGGAAACGGTTCGGAGGTTGTTTTTGCGGCAATTTCTTCCTCCCCCATTTTGCTATCCAAAGCAGGAATTCTAAAGGGTAAGAAGTTTACTTCGGGCTATTTTATGCAGATGGCAGACACCTTTGAGTTTGTGGAAAAGGATAACTTCATACACAAAGGAATCGTGGAGGATGGAAACGTTATAACGGGGATTGGCATGTTTTTCAGAGAATTTGCGGAAGCTGTGCTGAAAAGATTCGGATATGATATTGGCAGCAGCTTTATGCGTGATACGCCGGAAGAATATACGGAGGAGGAATTGACATTCTATTGGTCTGATGACGACTATCAGGAATTTTTGGAGGAGTTGAAGGAATATACCGCTTAGCGGCGGGCATTAAATTTAGTAATTATTTAGAATTTCTACCTGTAGTCTTAACTATTTTTCGCTATAGTAGGTTGGTGAAAGAAAAAGTACAAGAGGTAGAGTATGAAAGATATTACGTTTGTGGTGCCGTGTTATAATGCAGAGGCTTATATGAAGCGCTGTCTGGATTCGCTGCTTTTTTGCGGGGAAGAAGGGGAAATCATTATTATTGATGACGGCTCTACTGACAAGACAGGGGAAATTGCGGAAGAGTATGCCGCTGTTTATCCCAATATTGTGAGAGTGGTACATAAGACGAACGGCGGGCACGGTTCCGGAATCAATGCGGGATTAAAAATAGCGTCGGGGCGTTTTTTTAAGGTGGTGGATTCGGACGACTGGCTGGACAGGCATGCCCTGGAGGTGCTGCTGAGGCGCTTAAAGCAGCAGAAGGACAGCGTGGACATGGTGGTGTGCAATTATGTCTATGACCACTTATATGAAAACAGGCAGAAAACCGTTTGCTTCAGAAATGTTTTTGCACAGGAAAGAGTGTGCGGCTGGAAGGATATGGGGTTTTTGAGACCGTCTCAGTATCTTGTTATGCACGCTCTTGTTTTCAGGACGGCGCTGCTGCGGGAGAGCGGGGTAAAGCTGCCCGCGCATACGTTTTATGTGGATAATTTGTTTGCTTATAAGCCGCTGCCATATGTGGAAAGCATTTTGTATCTGGATATTGATTTGTACCATTATTTTTTGGGAAGAGAGGACCAGTCGGTCAACGAGGCAAGTTATATGCGGCGCATCGACCAGCAGATAGCGGTTACAAAGCTGGTGGCGGACTGCGTGGATTTGGAGCGCGTAAAGCAAAAATCCCGCAAGCTGTCCCGATATATGCTGCGCAATATTTCCATTATGATGTCCATATCTTCGATATACCTGTGTATGATTGGGACGGCGGAGGCGCTGAAAAAGCGCAGTGCGCTTTGGGAATATGTCAAGAAAAAGGATGTTCTTTTGTACAGGCGGCTTCGGTTTACGACTTTGAGCGGGCTTACGTGTCTGCCCGGGAAGCTGGGGCGTGCGCTTTTGCTGAAAGGGTATGAAGCGGCAAAGAAGACATGGCAGTTTAGCTGAAAGAAATTTGATTTGAAGGTCAAATGCACGTGCAAGCATGTTTGCTTGACCAATGGAGGCAAAATGGAAAAGATATATATTGCACTTGTGGATACACCGGGTTTTTTTGCCAATATTATCAGGCTGGCAATACAGAGAGACTATATCCATGTGGTATTATCCATGGATGAGGAGCTGGAGGAAGCGTATAGCGTAGGCAGGAGAAATCCTTTTATTCCGTGGTTTGCCGGATTTGAAAAGGAGAACAAAAGAAAAATCTGCAGTGCTTTTCCGACTGCGAAATACAGGATTTACAGTCTGGACTGTACGAAGGAGCAGAAGCAGCGGATAGCGGGCGCTCTACAGGCGTGCTACAAAAAGCGTTTCCGGTTTCACTACTGTATTTGGGGACTGCCCAGCATATTGCTGCAAAGACCTTTTTATCAGGAGGGGCATTATACCTGTTCTTCTTTTATCGCAAGACTTCTTTCGGCATGTGGGATAGATTTGTTTCACAAACATTTTTCATTAGTGACGCCTGCGGACTTTTATGATTACAAAAAAGATGATATAATGTTCGAGGGCGCGCTTGCGGACTTTATTGCAAAAAGCCGTCCGGAAAACGCGCGGTATCATATTGCAAGAGGAGCCTTGTATGAGGGTTAAAAAAATTCTGAGCGCGGTGCTGTTTTTGGGACTGGCGGCGCTCACTTTTTATGTTGTGTTTAAAAATCAGGACATCGGCGAGCTGCTTCACGCCATTGGGCAGATGCACAAGGGCTATCTGCTTTTGGCGGCGGCGACGGCTGTTTTCTTTGTGTCGGCGGAGGGAATACTGATTTGGTATCTTTTGCGCGCTATCGGGGACAAGGCGCGGCTTGTAAGCTGCCTGAAATATTCCTTCACCGGATTTTTTTATTCGGGCATCACGCCTTCCGCTACCGGCGGGCAGCCCATGCAGCTATATTATATGAACAAGGACGGGCATAAGCTGGCGGACAGTTCGGTGGTGCTGATGAGTGTGGCGACGGCTTACAAGCTGGTTCTGGTGCTGATGGGAGTCGGTATCAGTATCTTCTGGTGGAAGGATTTGTGCCTTCATCTGGGGGAGTTTTTACCCATTTATTTTCTGGGGTTGTTTCTCAATGCGCTTTTGGTGGTAATTTTGCTTGCCATCATGCTGAACGGGCAGGGGATGGAAAAATTTATCAAAGCGGCGGAGCGCTTCTGTGTGCGGCTGCATTTGTTAAAGTCATCTGAAAAACGCGCAGAATCGATACATACCGTGGTCGGGCAGTATCAGGAGACGGTTTCTTTTCTCAAAAACCATGTGCGGGTGATTGCCTTTCTGGTCGGGTTTACCTTTGTACAACGTTGCAGTGTGTTTGTTCTGACATATTTTGTGTACAAAGGGATGGGGCTTTCCGGCACAGATGCGTTTACCATTATGGCATTACAGGCGGTGGTCTACATTGCGGTGGATATGCTGCCGCTGCCGGGCTCACAGGGCATTACGGAGCTTATGTACGCCGCGGTATTTGGCAGTGTATTTGTGGGAGGCAGCCTGACGATTTCCATGTGCGTCAGCAGGGGGCTTAACTTTTACATGCTCCTTATTATCAGTGCCCTTGTGGCGGCGTACTGTTGGTGGAGCGCAGGGCGGCGTAAGGAGGAGAAAAAGAAGGCGGAAGAAAATGTATAAAAAACTCTTGCAATTTGCCTAAAGATGTGCTACACTTCATTCCAATAAAGTAAGAAATGCGATGAAAGAGACTCTTGCTGTGAAAAGCGACAGGAATACGGCGTCACCGACTGAGAGCGCCGTTTGTGGGAAGCAGCGAAGGGAACACTCCGGAGCAGACTGCCTGAAGGGATGCTGTGTAGGGCAGTACGTGACATGCGTTAAATGTGAGAGTGGGTAGACCGGTAAAGCGCTTTGATGGAGGCGGCGGTTTATCAAGACGGGTGGTACCACGGATGTGCGCTTGTATATTCGTCCCGGAATACAGTTATCTGTATTCCGGGCTTTTTGTTGTTCCGGAATACAAACAAAAAGGAGGCCGCTATGGAATTTTTGTCAGGAGTCAAAGAAAAGGAAACATGGGAATTGTCCGCTTTACTAGCAGAGGATGCGGCGGGCAGAATGGTGAAAACAAACGGAGCCGTCCATGCTGTTCGTGATATGGGAAGCGTTGCGTTTGTCATGTTAAGGAAGCGGGAAGGACTTTTGCAGTGTGTGCTGGAAAAGGGCGAAAACGGGATATCCGCAAAGGATTTTAAGGAAGGGCAGGCGCTGGAAGTATGTGGAGTTATGCAGAAAAATGAAAAGGCGTGCGGCGGTATGGAGATGCTTTTGCGGGAGGTAAAAATTCTTTCGCAGCCGGCGGAGGCAATGCCGATTCCCATATCCAAGTACAAAATGAACATTTCTCTGGAAACGAATCTGGATATGCGTCCTATTTCGCTCCGCAATCTCAGGGAACGGGCGAAGTTTAAAATACAGGAGGGCGTGGTGCGCGGCTTCCGCGAGTTTCTTTCCGCACAGGGCTTTACGGAAATCCATACGCCGAAAATAGGTGCGAAGGGAGCGGAGGGCGGCGCCAACATTTTTAAGCTGGAGTACTTTCACAGACCTGCTGTCTTGCAGCAAAGCCCGCAGTTTTACAAGCAGATGATGGTGGGCGTGTTTGACAGAGTGTTTGAGACGGCGCCGGTATTCCGAGCCGAAAAGCATAACACCAAAAGGCATTTAAACGAATATACCTCGCTGGATTTTGAGATGGGATATATAGACGGATTTGAAGATATTATGGCGATGGAGACCGGCGTGCTGCAAAATATTATGCGTCTTTTAAAAGAGCAGTACGGAAAGGAGCTGGCGCTTTTGGAGGTTACGCTGCCAAAGACGGAGCAGATTCCATGTGTCCGCTTTGACGAGGCAAAGCGGCTGGCGGCTGAAAAATATGACCGTCCTATCCGCAATCCTTACGATTTAGAGCCGGAGGAGGAAATTCTTATCAGCCGCTACTTCAAAGAAGAATATGACGCGGACTTTGTGTTCGTCACGCACTATCCCAGCAAAAAGCGCCCCTTCTACGCGATGGATGACCCGTCGGATAAGACTTTTACCCTGAGCTTTGACTGTCTTTTCCGCGGCATGGAAATCACCACAGGCGGACAGCGCATCCACGATTACAAAATGCTGCTTGAAAAAATCGCCGCCCGCGGCATGACCGAGGAAGGCATGGACGCATACCTGCTTGCATTTAAACACGGCATGCCGCCCCACGGAGGCTTAGGAATCGGACTGGAGCGCCTCACCATGAAGCTAATCGGTGAAGACAACGTCCGCGAAACCACCCTGTTTCCCCGCGATATGAGCCGGCTGGAGCCGTAAACAGGAACAGGTTGAAACCGGCTCATGTCACGGTGAGATTCTAAGCCGGCTGGAGCCGTAACCCCATTTTTAAATAAGGAGAAGGATAATGGCAAATAAAATTACAGACGAAACCATTGCATACGTAGGCATTCTTGCCAAACTGGAGCTTTCGGACGAGGAGAAGGAAGCAGCCAAAAAGGACATGGCGGATATGCTGGATTATATTGATAAATTGAATGAACTGGACACGGAGGGTGTGGAGCCCCTGTCCCATGTATTTCCTGTGGAAAATGTATTCCGCGAGGATGTGGTGACAAATGGGGATTGCCGCGGCGACATTCTGCAGAATGCGCCCGGTGAGAAAGACGGCATGTTCAAGGCTCCGAGGACGGTAGAATAGGGAAAAGACTGCAATGTGCGCAAAAGCGGCGCAGAAATGAGGTGACATATGCAATTACAGGAATTGACGGCTTTAAAGCTGGCAGAAAAGATAAAAACAGGCGGGGCGACTGCCATGGATGCTGTGGAAGCAGCCTTTCAAAGCATTGCTGAGAAAGAGGAGACGCTGCACTGTTATGTTACGCTTGACAAGGAAGGTGCACGCAAAAGGGCGGAGGAGGTACAGCGCGGAATAGAGTCGGGCTCGCTTACCGGTTCTCTTGCCGGCGTGCCGGTTGCGGTGAAGGACAATATCTGCACCGCGGGGATGCTTACAACCTGCTCTTCCAAAATGCTGGGCAGCTTTGTACCGCCTTTTTCGGCGCAGGCGGTGAGTGCGCTGGAGGCGGCGGGAGCCGTGATTTTGGGAAAAACCAACATGGATGAATTTGCCATGGGTTCCACCACGGAGACCTCCGCTTTTGGGGTGACAAAGAATCCGCACAATACGGCGCATGTCCCGGGCGGTTCTTCGGGCGGCTCAGCGGCGGCGGTGGCGGCGGGCGAGTGCTTTTTTGCGCTGGGCTCCGATACGGGCGGCTCCATCAGACAGCCGGCTTCCTTTTGCGGGGTGGTGGGTATGAAACCGACCTACGGCACGGTATCCCGATACGGGCTGGTTGCCTATGGCTCTTCGCTGGACCAAATCGGTCCGCTGACAAAGGATGTGGCGGATTGCGCGGCGGTCTTGGAGGCGCTGGCGGGGCATGACGAGAAGGACTCTACTTCGATAGAAAGGAAGGACACGGATTTTACCTCCGCGCTGATTCCTAATGCGGCAGGGCTGCGGATAGGGATTCCGAAGGATTATTTTGGAGAAGGACTGGACGGTGAGGTCAGGACGGCTGTTCTGCAGGCGGCAAAGGTATTAAAGGAAAAGGGCGCCTCGGTGGAGGAGTTTGATTTAAGTCTTGCAGAGTATGCGATTCCTGCTTACTATACCATTGCTTCGGCGGAGGCAAGCTCAAATCTGGAGCGTTTTGACGGCATCAAATACGGCTACCGGACGCCCGATTTTGACGGTCTGCATAATATGTACAAAAAGACGAGGAGCGAGGGCTTTGGCGCGGAGGTAAAACGGCGCATTTTGTTAGGCTCCTTTGTCCTAAGCTCCGGCTATTACGACGCTTATTATCTGAAGGCATTGAAGGTGAAAGCGTTGATAAAAAAGGCGTTTGACGAGGCTTTTCAAAAGTATGATGTGATTTTGGGACCGGTTGCACCGACCACTGCGCCGAAGCTGGGAGAATCCTTAAAAGACCCAATCAAAATGTATCTTGGGGATATCTACACCATCTCCGTAAATCTTGCAGGACTGCCGGCGCTGAGCGTTCCCTGCGGCATGGACAAAAACGGGCTGCCCATAGGTGTACAGCTTATCGGGGACTGCTTTCAGGAAAAGAAGATTCTGCGGGCGGCGTATGCTTATGAGCAGGCGGCTGTGAAATAGCAGAGTGGAAGCTGTTTGCGCTAAATGCTATGGAAAAGAGGGATATGGACAGCTAAAATATTATAGAAACTACAAGGTTTGTGCTGTTATATTAAAAAAGGAGGCCGTTTATGAAAAAAATGAAAAAGGTATTTGTTACGGGAGCAGGCATTCTTATTTCCTTTTTTCTTTTAGTGGGCTCGGTCAATGCAGAAGAGAGCGCTTATAAAGACTGGATTGCGGAAGAAGGAACGTATATGTTTCCGGTGAAGCCAAACAGTGAGGAATGGAATGAGCTTGGAACGGCAGAAGAAATGCGTGAGGCAACACAGATTCCGGAATCGCTTTTAAAAGAGATGTCTACACAAGAATTGATAATCATGATAGAAAATTATCCTCTTCTATGCGATTTATATGCATATAATTCCTTACAGGAGGGATATGAACAGGTCAAGAAGCAATTTAATGGAATCAAAGAATTATTGTCCCGTCCGGATAGCTATGCTGAATTGATAGCAGCATATGAGGCTTTTGTGATTCCTAAGGTTCAAAAGATTGACTATGACAATATTTTGCTGGCAGACGACTATGCAGACAGGATGAATGCCTTAGTGCAGGATGAACAATCCTGTGATTGGGTGCTGCAGGATGCCGGGGTTCATAGTTCCCTTGCCATTTTGGAAATGATGATTTTGGATGTGCTGTATCAAAACAATGAAAATGTAGATACATTTGCAGAAGTGTATTGTGCTAAGCTGGAAGAAAAAAAAGATTCTGAATATTTTGATAATGTTGATGCTGCGCTGCTCTTGAATATAATGATTTCAGAGGAGAGTGTATTGGTTGAAGCCTTTGGAATAGAGATAATGCCGCAAGCGCAGAGCACACGGGCTTCAAGCTATACAGTTTATACACCCAACGGAACAGCAGTTTCATGCACATATAACACAAATGTTTCCTATGCGGATGCTTCTTCCTATTCCAGCCTGCTTGCAATCTATCACGCTTCACTTGTGTCGGTGGCATCCCAAACCTTTAACTGTCATTCATTTGCATGGTTGCAGAGCTTGTATCCAAATGTATATCAGTACTTATGGCTGAACAGTACGACGGCGTTTATCTCTGACCCCAGTTATACAAAGGAGGCATCGCCGTCGGCAGCGGGGCATATTGCAACATGGAGTACACACTCTGCAATTGTAACAGTCCCGTCAAGCAACAATCCGTATAACAATTATATTCCTGAGCCTTATTTGACTTCAAAATGGGGTGACGGACCAATCATTGCACATTATCAATCCTTATGCCCATATTTTTCAAATGCAGGCAGCATTCATTATTATTACAGGTAAGGGGAGAAGTGGATATGGGGAATCAAAAGCGTATATTTGTATGGATTATTATCGCCGTGTTACTTTTTACCGCCTGCGGAAACGCTGTGCAGCGTAAGACAGCCGGCAAAGACAGAGACTATCAGATATATTATGACGCCTGCCCCGACGCTGCCTATCCGGCGCAGGAGTGGTTTTCGGCGGATGGGCGGCTGGATTTTCCGTTTTCCATAGAGGAGCCCGCCGCGGAAGCTTCGAGAGATGAAATGTTTGCGCGCTTTTATATACCTGAGGAAGCCTTAAAGAAGGCGGAGACCAAGGACTTGCTGCGGCTGGTAGTGCTTTATCCGAGGTCGGGGCTGACCGCTTTTTTCCTTTATAATTATCCTTCTCATTATTTGGACTTTGTCACGCAGAAGTTTAATGCGGTGGATGAGCTTTGTGGCAGAAAGGATTTTGCACAGGTGCTTTTAACGGCATATGCAGAGGAGGAAATGCTGCAGGCGGTTGTATTTGATGATAAGGAGGAGCAGGCAGCATATGAGAAGGAGCGAAGTGCCTGTGCCAACGGTATTATGCTTTTGGAAATACTGCTTGCGCAGGATGCCGTATTTGAAAAGCTGGACGATGGACAGCGCCTTGCGGTGTTAGGGGAAGCGGCTGCAAAGGATGGGGTACGGGAAAATGACGCCTGTTACGGGCAGTGCTCCGGATTTTTTGCCTCTGTAAAAGAGCAGTATGAGGCAGGAGGAAGCAAATGGTACGATTATATAAAAGAATTGGGCGGGGAGTGGACGTTTTATTTGGATGAATACTGGGAAACCCGCTATTGGCACTGACTTACGGGAAGACAGGAAGGCAGGAAGAAGACGAAAAAACGGCAATAGCCGCCCCTTGCGCGGCAATGGAAAGGAAGGATGACATATGGCGAAACAATATGAAACAGTGATTGGTTTGGAGGTGCATGTAGAGCTTGCCACAAAGACCAAAATTTTCTGCGGTTGCTCCACGGCATTTGGGGGAGCGCCCAATACCCATACCTGCCCTGTCTGTACGGGGATGCCGGGAACGCTTCCTGTCCTGAATAAGCAGGTGGTGGAGTATGCGGTTGCAGTAGGGCTTGCGACGGGCTGCACCATCACGCAGTACTGCAAATTTGACAGGAAGAACTATTTTTACCCGGATAATCCGCAGAACTATCAGATTTCCCAGCTTTACCTGCCTGTATGCAGGGACGGCTTTGTGGAGATAGAGACGCCTGCGGGCATGAAAAAAATAGGCATCCATGAAATTCATATGGAGGAGGATGCAGGAAAGCTGATGCATGATGAGTGGGAGGATATATCGTTAGTAGACTACAATCGTTCCGGCGTTCCCTTAATTGAAATTGTGTCTGAGCCGGATATGAGAAGCGCCGACGAGGTGATTGCCTATCTGGAAAAGCTGCGGCTGATTATCCGGTATCTGGGGGCGTCGGACTGTAAGCTGCAGGAGGGCTCCATGCGTGCGGATGTCAACCTTTCCGTGCGTGAGGCAGGAAGCGAAGCGTTCGGAACCAGAACGGAGATGAAAAACCTGAACTCTTTTAAGGCGATTGCCCGCGCCATAGACAGTGAGCGCGCCCGCCAGATAGAGCTTTTAGAGGAGGGAAAAAAGGTAGTACAGGAGACGAGACGCTGGGACGATAACAAGGAATATTCCTATGCCATGCGCTCCAAGGAGGATGCACAGGATTACCGGTATTTTCCCGACCCTGATTTGACGCCGCTTCGGATTGACGATGCGTGGCTTGCACGTATCAGGGATGCGCAGCCGGAATTTCGGACGGAAAAAATGGCGAGATACAGAAAAGAGTTTGATATTCCGGAGTACGATATTGAAATTATCACGGCGTCCAAGCACATGGCAGATATTTTTGAAGAAACCACCGCTATCTGCGGACAGCCTAAAAAGGTGAGCAACTGGCTGATGGGGGAAACGCTGCGGCTTTTAAAGGAGAGGGAGGAGGAGCCGGAGGATATCCGTTTTTCTCCCGCGCATTTGGCAAAGCTGATAGAGCTTGCCGACGCAAGGACGATTAACTCTACCGTTGCAAAAGAGGTCTTTGAGGTGATGTTTGACGAGGATGTTGAGCCAGCCGCCTATGTGAAGGAAAAGGGGCTTGGCATGGTGAGCGACGAGGCGCCTTTAAGAAAAGCAGTGGAAGAGGTCATTGCCGCCAATCCCAAGTCCGTGGAGGACTATCGCGGCGGCAAGGAACGGGCGCTGGGCTTTCTGGTTGGGCAGACCATGAAGGCGATGCAGGGCAAGGCGGACCCGGGAGCGGTAGGCAGGCTTTTAAAGGAGCTGCTGTCCTAAGCCGGCAAGGAGCCTGCACACAGTATGCAAATGGCAGAGGAATATGCCGCTGTGCGGTGTAAGAGCAGCGGCTATTCCGTCAGCAAAAAGGTGATAAATTTGACTGCATTTGCAAGCTGCTTTGTGTTGGAGACGATGCCCAAATAAGAGCTGCCTTCCTTATAATAATAGGCGTCCGTAAATTTGCTGCATTCGCTGATGTCAATGCCGACGGGCACAGGCTCTTGCATGTCCTCGGGATGGAAGGGGTCGGGTTTTGTGACTTCTTCCGAGGACTGGTTGGTATTCTGTAGTTCTTCTATCTTGTCGGCGACGGCGCGGTCGATATAATAGAGCCTGCCTGCTTCCGATAAGGCGGCTATGGTCTCGGCGTCCAAGGCTTCGGATAAATCCAGATAGACGCTGCTGTAGGCGTAGCGGGAGAAGCTGTCGGGGTCTCCCACGATGACGTCCAAATCCCGCGCGGCAATATATACCATGATAAATTCGGCTGTGCCGATGGAGTTGCCCTCAAAGCTTAGGGAAGTATTGAAGGTAACTGTATTTTTGTCTTTGTCAATTCCCGCATAGTCCATAAAGCCGTCTAAAAAAGCCTGCTCCGTCTCAAAGGGAATACCGTTTATCATTGCGCCGTAGAGGGCGTAGTTTGTCCGGTTTAAAAAGCCTGAAACAATGGAGATAAGGACGGCGGCTGCAAAAATACCGCCGAGTACATACCATTTGTAATACGTCCAGAAATAAGAAATCTTTTTTTTGAAGGGTTGGTTTTTGATACTTTCCCGTTCCTCTTTAAATTCGTCCATCAACGCCATAAGAGCACCGCCTTTTGTGAAATAACATAAAAATTTGCCTTAAGGATTATCATAAAGTATGGAAAGGGGCTTGTCAATGAAGGGGGTGTTAGCAGTTTCTAAAAAAAAGATAAATTTACGGAAAGAAGGCGCTTTGGCTTGCTTTCTTTTTTATTATGTAATATCATATTTATAACCTGTCCGGTGCAGAGCGCGACAGGGAATACGGATAAGGATGGAAGAAAAAATGAGTGATGTATATGTAGAATGCCTGATAAAAACAGAATCCTCTACCCTTGCAAAGTTACTGCGTATCCTGCTGATTATGCTGACGGTGGTGTTTGGCGTGCTTGCGCTGATGGGTGTTATCGTGGCTTTGGTCATAGCGGTAGCGGCTGGCATCGGGGCGTATTTTGCCCATCTCAATACGAATATTGAGTATGAATATCTGTATCTTGACAAGGAGCTGTCCGTTGATAAGATTATGGCGCAGACAAAGAGAAAGCGGGTGGCGACTTATGAAGTGGAGCGCATGGAGATTTTTGCACCCATCAAGTCCTATCACCTTGACAATTACAAAAACCGCACCGGCAAGGAGACCGACTACAGCATCAGAAGGGAAGAGCAGCCTGACAGGCGTTATCTGATGTATTATGACGGCAGCCAGAAGGTTATCTTAAGCCCGAATGAGGAGCTTGTCAAAGCGCTGCGCAATGTTGCGCCGCGAAAGGTGTTCACGGATTAATGTCCCCATGTGTTCAAATAACGCAAAGTGTTTGAAAACATCTTGACAGCGGCTATTAAGTTTGTTAAACTCTATAAATTAACATATTTTTTACTTAATTTTACCAAAAGGAGGAGAAAATGGGACAGATTATTGGTGAAGGCATTACCTTTGATGATGTGCTCCTTGTGCCGGGCTACTCTCAGGTGATTCCCAATCAGGTCGACCTGACCACGTGGCTGACAAAAAAGATTAAACTCAATATTCCGATGATGAGTGCGGGGATGGACACAGTGACCGAGCACCGTATGGCTATCGCGATGGCGAGACAGGGCGGCATCGGTATTATTCACAAAAATATGTCTATTGAAGCACAGGCGGAGGAAGTAGACCAGGTAAAACGCTCGGAGAACGGCGTTATCACAGACCCCTTTTCTTTATCACCCGAACACACGCTGGCAGACGCGGATGCGCTGATGGCGAAGTTTCGGATATCAGGCGTGCCGGTTACGGAAGGACGTAAGCTGGTAGGTATCATCACCAATCGTGACTTAAAGTTTGAAACTGATTTTTCCAAAAAAATAAAAGAATCCATGACGAGTGAAGGGCTGATTACCGCGCCCGAGGGCATCACATTAGAGGAGGCAAAGCAGATTCTTGCAAAAGCAAGAAAAGAAAAGCTTCCTATTGTGGACAAGGATTATAATTTAAAAGGTCTGATTACCATTAAGGATATTGAGAAGACGATTAAATACCCGCTGGCGGCAAAGGATGAACAGGGCAGGCTTTTATGCGGCGCGGGCGTGGGCATCACGGCAAATGTGCTGGACAGGGTGGATGCATTGGTGGATGCCAAGGTGGATGTTCTGGTGCTCGATTCCGCACACGGACATTCCGAAAATGTGCTGCGCTGTCTCAGGATGATAAAGGAAAAATATCCGGACCTGCAGGTGATTGCGGGTAATGTGGCAACAGGCGAGGGCACGAAGGCGCTGATTGAAGCGGGAGCGGATGCCGTTAAGGTAGGTATCGGTCCCGGCTCCATCTGTACCACCCGCGTGGTGGCAGGCATTGGCGTGCCGCAGATAACGGCAATCATGGATGCTTACGCAGTGGCAAAGGAATACGGGGTTCCCATTATTGCGGACGGCGGCATCAAGTATTCCGGCGATATGACGAAGGCGATTGCAGCCGGCGGCAACGTATGTATGATGGGCTCCATTTTTGCAGGCTGTGACGAGAGCCCGGGCACCTTCGAGCTGTTTCAGGGCAGAAAATACAAAGTATACCGCGGTATGGGCTCCATTGCCGCCATGGAAAACGGAAGCAAGGACCGTTATTTCCAGTCCGATGCCAAGAAGCTGGTACCGGAGGGTGTGGAGGGCCGTGTGGCATACAAGGGCACGGTGGAGGATACCGTGTTTCAGTTGATGGGCGGTCTGCGTGCCGGTATGGGCTACTGCGGTACGGCGACAGTGGAGGCACTGAAGGAGCAGGGCAGATTTATCAAGATTTCCGCCGCTTCCTTAAAGGAAAGCCATCCCCACGATATCCATATTACAAAAGAAGCGCCGAACTACAGCGTAGATGAATAACAGAAAAAGAGAGAAGGAGCCGAAAGGCTCCTTTTTCTTCCTATATATGGAAAAACAAAGGGTTCGTCTGTAAAGAGGTTGCGCGATACAATATAGATATGTTAAAATCTTATCATAGGGCGGACTGCGGCAGCGGAGGCATTCTGTGCCGTCAGCCTGTAAAAGGAAGGGAAATCGGAGGAGAAGGGTGAGTATAGAACATGAAAAGGAAAAAAGCACGCATATTTTTTCCTGCAAAAATCTGGTAGACCGGGAAGAGCTGCAACGCCTGCAGGATAGTATATGCGCGGCTGCAGGCGTATGCGCGTATGCGGTGGATGCCTTGGGGGAAAGACAGACTACAGTATCAGGAGCGGAAGCGGATATACAAGCTATGCTTCCGTTTCTGTCAGGGCAGCTTGCGGGACAGGTCCTTTCAAGGGTGAAGGAAGGTTCACTGGAGGAGTGTGCCATAGAGGACACGGAAGCAGCCAATTTGAAGGTGGCGGCAGTTTCCGTCAGGATAAAAGAAACTACGATACTTTGCTGGATTGTGCTGGGTGCCTTGTCCGGCAAAGAGGAATACGCAAAGACCGGCAGCCGGTTGACGGGCGTCTCCCGTTTTTTGACAGAACAGACCTTTTATGAGGTGCTGGATTTGTTTCGGGTGAGCAGCCTGATTTTGCTGCAAAATAAGCTTTCCCGTGTCAGCGCGGAGGCTGAGAGCTTAAGCAGCCGTTATAAAGAGCAGGAAATGCAGGATTCCCTGGACAGGATAGAAGGGCTGACGAATATTGTCAAGCTTATGGAAGGGGGCGGTCCTGCCGGCATCATGAAGAAGACGCTTGCCATAGCGGGAGGATATCTGTGCGCGGCGTCCGGCTATGTATGCAGGCTTCACGTGCAGGAAAAGACGGCGGATATTCTGGCGGAGTGGTATCAGAAGGGTGTTGCGCCTTTTTTTGATAAAGGAGAAGGTCTGGCGGCAGGAACCGCTATGTTTTCGGAAAAGCCGGTGGTGGCATCCGGCGGCAGGCTGTCAAAAGACGGTTTTGCCATAGACAATCTGCCGCCGGATGCGATAAAGCAGGCAGAGACGGCAGACGGCAAAGCGGGGGAGTCGGTAGGCGCTTATATGATATTTCCTCTTAGCAGAGGGGAGGAGAGAATGTGCCTCTGCTTTTGCAGGAGAGAGAAGCGGGGAAGCTTTTCCATGCAGGACGTAAAATTTGTGGCGGATGTGGTGAAGCTTTTACAGGGTATGCTGACCGATACGGGGCAGGAAAAGCGTGCGGCGGGCACAGCCGCTTTGCTCGCGGACGTTCTTGACAATGTGTGCTGCGGCATTTATGTGGAGGACAAAAAAACAGGCGAAGAGCTTTTTGCCAATCAAAAGTTGAAAGACACGTTTTCTGCGGAAAGGGAGGGCGGTTCCTTCGAGCAGCTTTTAAAAAGTGCCGGCGAGCACAAGACGGGCGGGCTTTATGAGGTGAATGTCGCTGCAAAAGAGCGCTGGTACGACCTTTTACATGCGGAGGTCATGTGGGCGGACCAAAGGGAAGCGGTTCTGTATTCTTTCTATGACATTACGGAAAAGAAAATGTATCAGGAAAGGATAGAGAAGCAGGCGTACACGGATTTTCTGACAGGGCTTTACAACAGAATATGCTGTGAAAGGGATTTGACATGGTATGTGGACGACGCCAAAAAGCGCGGCGTAAAGGGCGGACTGCTCTACATAGACTTGGACGATTTTAAACATATCAACGACGGGCTGGGGCATCAGTATGGGGATGTGCTGCTCAAGGAGATTTCCGGCGCCTTATCGCGGATAAATGGAATCCGGACAACCTGTTACCGCATGGGCGGGGATGAATTTGTCATTGTGGTGCCGCCGGAGAGCTTTGCGGAATTTGAAAAGATTATTGAGGAGATTCAGGCGGTGTTCGCACAGCCGTGGAACCTGCGCAACAGTGAGTATTACTGTACCATGAGTATGGGCGTCGTCACATTTCCGGATGACGGCGACAATGTGCAGGAAATTATCAAAAAGGCGGATATCGCCATGTACGAAGCAAAAAACATGGGCAAGAACCGCTATGCGCGTTACTCTGACAGCCTGGGCTCTTATTCCGGCAGGCGGCTTGACATGGAAAAGAATATGCGTGATGCCGCGGTGGCGGGCTATGGGGAATTTGAGGTGTATTACCAGCCCATCATCGATATTTCGCAGCCGGGTCTTCCCTGTACGGGGGCTGAGGCGCTGATACGCTGGAACAGTACGACGCTGGGGCTTATTTCACCGGCAGAATTTATCCCGCTTGCGGAGTATCT
The DNA here is from genome assembly GCA_910578335.1 of uncultured Lachnospiraceae bacterium. Lineage (GTDB taxonomy): Bacteria > Bacillota > Clostridia > Lachnospirales > Lachnospiraceae > Acetatifactor. The sequence goes on from CAJTPU010000009.1 coordinate 121,579, forward strand.
GGGGCTGATTAATCCCATCGGCAGCCATGTGCTGCAGCAGGCATGCAGAGAGTGCAGAAAATGGAACGAAAACGGTTTTCCGGGCTATAAGGTCAATGTCAATCTTTCCGTGGTACAGCTCTTACAGCCTGACATTGTGGAAACCATCAGGCAGACGCTTGTGGAGACGGGTGTGAAGCCCAACAACCTCACCCTTGAGGTGACGGAGAGTCTTGCCATCAATGATATGGAGAGAATGAAGGAAATTCTGACAAACATCAAAGGACTGGGCGTTAGGATTGCATTGGATGATTTTGGCACCGGGTATTCTTCCTTAAACCATATCAGAGAGATTCCCTTCGACGTCATCAAGGTGGACCAGAGCTTCGTCAGGGATTTGGCGGAGGACGCTTATTCCCAGTCTTTTATCAAGATGGTAGCGGAGCTGGCGGAGACTATCGGCGTCAGCATCTGTGTGGAGGGTATTGAAACCAAGGAGCAGTACAGGGTATTGGAGGGCATGAAGGTCAGGATGGTGCAGGGCTATTATTTTGACCGTCCCATGCCCCGGAAGGACTTTGAGAAAAAATACATGTGAGCAGGCAAAAGCCGCCTGCGGCAAGGAGGAAAAATGGTATCATTGGAGCAGGAATTAAAGGAGAACAGTTATCCCGGCAGGGGTATCGTTATCGGCAGGTCAAAGGATGGCAGGTATGCGGTAACTGCGTATTTTATCATGGGGCGCAGCTTAAACAGCCGCAACCGTATTTTTGTAGAAGAGCAGGAGGGAATCCGCACGCAGGCGTTCGACCCTTCCAAGTTAGAGGACCCCAGCCTGATTATCTATGCGCCGGTGCGTGTTTTGGGGAACAGCACGATAGTGACAAACGGCGACCAGACCGATACGGTTTACGAGGGCTTTGAAAAGGGGATGACCTTTGAGCAGGCATTAAGAAGCCGTGAGTTTGAGCCGGATGCGCCCAATTATACGCCGCGTATTTCCGGCGTCCTGCAGGTAGAAAACGGCATATTCCACTATACCATGTCCATCTTAAAGAGCAATGACGGCGACGGCTCTTCCTGTCTGCGCCATACCTTCGACTACGAGAATCCGGCGGCGGGTGAGGGTCATTTTATCCACACCTACATGCACGACGGTACTCCTCTCCCCAGCTTTTCGGGCGAGCCTAAGAAAGTAGCAATACCGGACGATATGGATGCCTTCACCGAAATGCTCTGGAGCAGCTTAAACGAGGAGAATAAGGTGTCGCTCTTCGTGCGCTACATCGACATTTCCACGGGAGAGTATCGGACAAAGATTATCAACAAAAATCAGTAAGCCACATAACAGCGAAGTATTTTCTGCGAGTGACGGAAATATTCAATATAGACAAAAACGGGCTCCGAAGCGTGGCAAAGAGGTTCTGCAAACGCCTATTACGGTTTTGCGTAACTGAGAAACTTATATTTGCCGGTACCGAATTGTGCAACTTGTATATTCTATAAGCAGACCCTTGCCAGCCGTCGGTACCAAAGTCATGCAGGCATGACTTGCGAGGTATTTTCGAGCTTAGTACCGTTACGGCTGGCTTGGAGCGAGAGCGCGTCTGCGTTAGAATATACAAGTTGCACAATGACACTGGCACAATGACACTGGCACAATGACACTGGCACAATGACACTAGCACAATGACTGACTTTCACATTGCCTAAACAAAAACGAAAAGAGTAAGGAGAAAAGAACATGAACGAAATTGAACTGAAATACGGCTGTAATCCCAATCAGAAGCCGTCCCGCATTTATATGGAGGATGGAAGCGCGCTTCCGGTTACGGTTTTAAACGGAAAGCCCGGATACATTAATTTTCTGGACGCTTTTAATGGCTGGCAGCTTGTAAAGGAGTTAAAGGCGGCGTCAGGACTTCCGGCGGCGGCTTCCTTTAAGCATGTATCCCCTGCAGGCGCCGCGGTAGGGCTGCCTTTGACAGAGACGCTGGCAAAGATTTACTGGGTGGATGATTTGGGAGAGCTTTCTCCGCTTGCCTGTGCCTATGCAAGAGCGCGCGGCGCGGACAGAATGTCCTCCTTTGGAGATTTTATTGCGCTCTCCGATGTGTGTGATGCGGATACGGCACGCCTGATTAAGAGGGAGGTGTCCGACGGCGTGATTGCCCCGGGCTACACGGACGAGGCGCTTGCGCTTCTTACGGCAAAAAAGAAAGGCGCATATAATATTATACAGATTGACGAGGCTTATGTGCCGGCTCCCGTGGAGAAAAAGCAGGTATACGGCATCACCTTTGAGCAGGGCAGGAACGAGCTTGCCATTGACGATGCGCTGCTTGGCAATGTTGTCACGAAAAATAAGGACATTCCGGCACAGGCGCTGATGGATATGAAGATTGCGCTGATTACGTTAAAGTATACCCAGTCCAATTCCGTCTGCTATGTGAAGGACGGACAGGCAATCGGCATCGGCGCCGGGCAGCAGTCCCGTGTACATTGTACAAGGCTGGCGGGACAGAAGGCGGACAACTGGTTTTTGCGTCAGTCGCCGCAGGTGCTCTCGCTGCAGTTTGCGGACGGTCTGGGAAGGGCTGACAGAGACAATGCCATCGACAATTACATCGGAGACGAGTATATGGATGTACTTGCAGAGGGCGCATGGCAGCGCGTGTTCAAGGAGAAGCCCCCTGTGTTTACCGCAGAGGAGAAGCGGGCATGGCTTGACAAGATGCAGGATGTGACGCTTGGCTCGGATGCGTTCTTCCCGTTCTCCGACAATGTGGAGCGGGCGAGAAAGAGCGGGGTAAAATACATAGCGCAGCCGGGCGGTTCCGTGCGGGATGATTTGGTGATTGCATGCTGCGACAAGTACGATATGGCGATGGCGTTTACCGGAATCCGGTTGTTCCATCATTAAAAAAGTAAGGGGCGGGTTATGACATTACAGGAGTTAGACAGATTTCAACTGATAACGATACAATGCCACGACAATCCCGATGCCGATGCGCTGGCGTCCGGTTACGGGCTGTATTGTTATTTTAAGGAGCAGGGAAAAAATGTCCGGCTGGTTTACAGCGGCAGAAATAAAATACAGAAGTCCAATCTGGTGCTGATGGTGGAAAAGCTTGGCATTCCTGTGGAGTATATCAGGGCGGAGGCTAATGCAAAGCTGCATGTGGAGGGACTTCTGCTTACGGTGGACTGCCAGTACGGGGCGGGCAATGTGTCGGGAATTACCGGAGATGAGATTGCCATTATCGACCATCATCAGGTGGAGATTACGGATGTGCCCTTAAGCATTATCCATTCGGGGCTGGGAAGCTGTTCCACGCTTGTGTGGAAGCTTTTGGAGGATGCCGGCTTTACCGTGCAGGATGACAATGGTCTGGGGACGGCGCTGTATTATGGTCTGTATACGGATACCAACCAGTTCTCAGAGCTTTATAACCCGTTAGATATGGATATGCGGGAGGCGATTCCCTATGACAAATCGCTGATTACGCTGTTCCGCAACTCCAATCTTTCCTTAAAGGAGCTGGAAATAGCGGGTATTGCCATGATACGCTATAGCTACAATGATGATTATGAGTTTGCGGTGATAAAGGCGCAGCCCTGCGACCCCAATATACTTGGGCTTATCAGCGACTTTCTGCTGCAGGTGGACATTATTAAGTCCTGTCTGGTGTTCAATGAGACGGGGGACGGTTATAAGCTGTCGGTGAGAAGCTGCATCAAGGAGGTAAATGCGAGCGAGCTTGCGGCGTATCTCACCGAAAATATTGGTTCCGGCGGCGGACATTATGAGAAAGCGGGCGGCTTTGTCAGTATGAAGCTGTATGAGGAGAATTATCCGACCCTCCATGCAGAGGCTTATTTTAACAACCGCATGACGCAGTATTTTGACAGTTTTTCGATTATTTATGCCAAGGATTATGAGGCGGATATCAGTACCATGAAGATTTACCGGAAGCGGAAAATTCCTGTCGGTTTTGTCAGGGCGGCGCAGGTTCTGCCTGTGGGGATGCCTATCACCATCAGAACCTTAGAGGGCGATATCAATCTGACGGTGGAGGAGGATTTGTATATTATTATCGGAATCAAAGGGGAGGTTTACCCCAACCGCAGGGCGAAGTTTGAACAGTCCTATCAGGAGCTGCAGCAGGCATACACGCAAAGCGAGTACAGCGCAAGCTCGGAATATGTGCCGATGATAAAAAACAGGGCGGACGGGAAAAATCTGGTGCTTACCGATTACGCCGAGATGTGTGTGCCCACGGGTGAGGTACAGATTTATGCACGCCCGCTCACAAAGGGCGTGAAGGTATTTACGGCGTGGGACAGGGAAAAATATATGCTGGGGCGCGAGGGGGATTATCTGGCTGTCCGCTGTAACGACCTGCATGATGTGTATGTGGTGGAGAAGGATATTTTTGCAAAAACCTACGACGAGGTTGCAATTGCAGCGGAGGGTGTATAATGGGGAAAGAGACGGAGAAAAAGTATACCTATGATGCCTTTATCAGTTACAGACACAGTGAGCTTGATAAATTTGTGGCTGAGACTCTGCACAAGCAGTTGGAGGCGTTCCGGCTGCCGGGCAATGTGTCCAGAAAAATAGGGCGCAAAAAAATAGAGCGCGTATTCCGTGACAAGGATGAGCTGCCCCTTACCAGCAATTTGGAGGACCCGATTATGCGTGCGCTTGCGGAATCAGAGTTTCTGATTGTTATCTGTTCGCCCCGCCTTAAGGAGTCCTTGTGGTGCAAAAAGGAAATAGAGACCTTTATCCGCCTGCACGGGCGGGAGAAGGTGTTTGCCGTTCTGATAGAGGGGGAGCCGGAGGATTCGTTTCCGGAAGAGCTCCTTTTTGCGGAAGAAACGGTAGAAAAGCCGGACGGCACGACGGAAATTGTGAAAAAGCCCATGGAGCCGCTGGCGGCGGATATCCGCGGAAAAAATAAGCATGAGATGCAGAAAGCAATGCGGACGGAGATTCTGCGGCTGATAGCGCCTATGTTTTCCCTGACCTATGACGACCTGCGCCAGAGGCACAGAGAGCGGAAAATGCGCCGGATACTGCTGATATCCCTGACGGGCGCGGCGGTATGCTTTGCTTTTGGGATAGTCAGTACGACAATGCTCTTGCGGATACAGGAGCAGAAGGAGCAGATACAGGCGCAGAGCGCCGAAATCAAAGCGCAGAGCGCAGAAATAGGGGTGCAGAACCGGAATCTTTTAACTTATCAGGCTATCAGCCTTGCCGAGGAGGCACTGCGCCGGTTGGAAAACGGGGACAGGATAGGCGCCATTGAGACGGCAAGGCTGGCGCTGACCTCATATAACGGTCACGAGATGCTCTACACCGAGGAGGCGCAGTATGCCCTGACGGAAGCGCTGCATGTTTATGACGGCGGCAGCAAGATAAAGCCAAGCTACCAGATGGAGACGGCGGGCGTTATTGACAGGATGCTGGTATCTGCGGACAGAAAAATCATATTGACGCTCGACCAGTCTGAGAGGCTGACTCTCTGGGACGCGGCATCGGGAACGATAATCGATACGATTCAGGATGTTACATCTTCCATTTCGTCAGAGTCAGTCTGTGCATTTTTGGGAAATGACCGGATTGTGTATATCTCTGAAGGGAGGGGAACTGTAGTTTACGACATTGCCTCAAAGAAAGAAGCAGCCGTGCTGGAGGAAAACTTTGTGCTTGGAGTGCATACGGACAAGGAGGGAAAGTATCTTGCCGTCAGGGGGCAGCGCGGGCTCCACATATATGATGCTGCCTCGTTAAAGCTGCTCTATGAATATACGGCAAAGGAGGAAAGAAGTCTGGGAAACAGGATGGTTTTCTGTGAGGATTACCTTGTTTTTCTGGAGCAGCAGCCGGCGGAGAATGCGACCTACTGGGAAAATGAAGGGTTCCTGTATACATGGAACCTTTTGGACAATGTTGTTTCAGCGCCCACCGAGGTTGGTCTGGGCGGCAGTCTTAAAGCGCAGGCAAAGGATGGCATAGCGTATATAACCTTAAATTACGGAAGTGATAATTACAGGAGCTCCAGTACGGTTTTAAGGGCGTATGACCTCGCCGGGGGCAAGGTTTTGTGGAGCAGGGAATATCAGGATTTTTCTGTGGATTTTATACAGCGGCCTTATGCGGAAGGGGCGCATTATCTGATGCTTGCCTCCGACTATGAAATTGTGCTGGTAGACATGGAGGACGGTTCGGAATATACGGAATTTGTGTTGAGCAGTCCTGCAGTGGGCGGCGCCGTATTCGGCAGTCTGGACAGGTTTATGCTGTTCACGAGAAATGGCGAATATCACATCATTATGGTGGAGGAAAAACAAGACTATATTATGACGAGTGTGTTTATGTGCCACTCACAGAATGTAATGAATTGCGACCTGCTGGATGCCGCTTATCTGATTCTGCCTTATCAGGACAACCATGCCACGGTATATACGTACAGTGAAGGAGAGGACAGGGAGGAATACAGCGGGGAGATAACGATTCCGGAGACTGTCAGCCTGTCCTACACGGAGGCGGTAGACCATGCGAAGGAGAAGGGACTTGCGCAGGCAGATATGGTAAGCAGCATGTTTTATAACACGGATGAAAGCCTGCTGTTTGTCTTTTATAAGGACAGCGCGCTGGAAGTCTACAATACGGCGGATATGAGCCTGCAAAACCGTATCGAGGGCATTTCTTCCGTCAGTCTCAACACCTTTTTCGGGACGGACAAGGATGGCAATTTATTTATCGGCGGAAGCGGAAGCGACGGCTATATGCTGAATGCGGACGGTAAGATGCTCGCCAAGATTGAAAATCTTGTAGGCGTGGAACAGGGCGGAGGCAGGCTGTTTACAGGGCGGATTGGAGAGAAGACATATGTATGTCCGATTTATTCGCTGGAAGAACTGCTTGCTAAGGCAGAGGCATATGTGTTAAGATAAAAACAGTATGGCATAGAGAAGTGAGAGGTCAGACGATTATGAGCGAAGCGGAAAGCAGGAATTTTATCGAGCAGATTATTGACAAGGATTTGGCGGAAGGTGTGTATGATACCGTTCACACCCGTTTTCCACCGGAACCCAACGGTTATCTGCATATCGGACATGCGAAGAGTATTCTGCTGAATTACGGTCTGGCGCAGAAATACGGCGGGAAGTTCAATGTCCGTTTTGACGACACCAATCCGACAAAAGAAAAAGAAGAATTTGTGGAGTCCATCAAAGCGGATGTGGCATGGCTGGGCGCTGACTGGGAGGACAGACTCTTTTTTGCATCGGATTATTTTGATGAGATGTATGAAGGCGCTGTCAGGCTGATTCAGAAGGGCAAAGCATATGTGTCCGACTTGAGTGCCGATGAGATAAGAGAATACAGAGGCACGCTGACGGAAGCGGGAAAGGAAGACCCGTATGCCGGACGGAGTGTAGAAGAAAATCTGAAGCTGTTTGAAGAGATGAAGGATGGAAAGTATGCGGACGGTGAGAAGGTGCTGCGGGCGCGTATCGACATGGCGTCTCCCAATATGAACATGCGCGACCCCGTGATTTATCGTGTGGCGCACATACCGCATCACAATACCGGAGACAAATGGTGTATCTACCCCATGTATGATTTTGCCCACCCGATAGAGGATGCCATAGAGGGCATCACCCACTCCATCTGTACGCTGGAGTTTGAGGACCACAGACCGCTTTACGACTGGGTAGTACAGGAGCTGGAATATCCCCATCCCCCAAAGCAGATTGAGTTTGCCAAGATGTACCTCACCAATGTGGTGACGGGAAAGCGGTATATTAAGAGGCTGGTGGAGGAGGGCATTGTGGACGGCTGGGACGACCCCAGGCTGGTGTCGATTGCGGCGCTCAAAAGGCGGGGCTTTACACCGGAGTCTATCAGGATGTTCGTGGAGCTCTGTGGTGTTTCCAAGGCAAATTCTTCAGCGGATTATGCCATGCTGGAGTATTGCATCAGGGAGGATTTAAAGCTGAAGCGCCCCCGTATGATGGCAGTTCTCGACCCTGTGAAGCTGATTATTGACAATTATCCCGAGGGAGAAAGCGAATTTTTGGAAGCGCCCAACAATCTGGAAAATGAGGCGCTGGGAAGCCGCAGGATTCCCTTCGGGCGTGAATTGTATATTGAGAGGGAGGACTTTCTTGAGGAGCCGCCCAAAAAGTATTTCCGCATGTTCCCCGGCAACGAGGTAAGGCTGATGAACGCCTATTTTGTAAAATGTACGGGCTGTGTGAAGGATGAAAACGGCGTTATTACGGAGGTGCACTGTACGTATGACCCTGCTTCTAAGGGCGGAAACAGTCCGGACGGCAGAAAGGTGAAAGGAACAATTCACTGGGTGCCGGCAAAGGAAGCGGTAAAGGCTACGGTAAGGCTGTATGAAAATATTATCGATGAAGAGAGCGGTGTGTATAACGAGGACGGAAGCCTGAATCTGAATCCCAATTCCCTTTCGATTAGGGAGGCGTACCTGGAACCGGCGCTTGCGGATGCAAAGGCATATGAAAGCTTTCAGTTTGTCCGCAACGGCTTTTTCTGCGTCGACTACAAAGATTCAAAGGAGGGTGCACCGGTGTTTAACCGTATTGTTTCCCTGAAGAGTTCGTTTGTGCTGCCAAAAAAGGAGGATTAGAAATGAATTTATTAGCAGGGCTTTCCAAGCTTGGGCTGGGTAATCTGGAAAATAGCAATATTTATGAAGAGCCCAAGGATGACAAGCAGAACGGCAAACAGGAAAAGGAAGTTCACAAGGTAGAGGAGAAGGATTTGATATTTGACCGCACCTTTGAATGTCCGCTGTGTGATACAAAGGTAAGCAGTAAGGTGATGAAGTCCGGCAAGGCGAAGCTGCTGCGCACGGATAAGGATTTGCGACCGGTCTATGAGGGAATTGATGCACAGAAATATGATGTAGTGGTCTGCCCAAAGTGCGGTTTTTCTGCCATTACGCGCTATTTTACGCCGATGCCGGCGGGACAGGCGAAGCTTATCAGGGAAAATATCAGCAGCAAGGTGCATCTGACGCCGCATACGGGAGAAATCTATACCTACGAGCAGGCGTTAGAGCGCTATCAGCTTGCTCTTGCCAATGCTGTGGTAAAGCAGGGTAAGGCAAGCGAGAAGGCTTACTGCTGTTTAAAATCCGCATGGCTTTTAAGGGGCTGGCAGGAGGAGCTTGCCGCGGACGAAAAGAACAAAGAAAAAATTGCGGAGCTGAAGGAAGCGGAAAAAGAATATTTACAGAATGCCATGGACGGCTTTTCCACCGCGAAAGCGTCGGAAAATTTCCCTGTCTGCGGCATGGACGAAAATACGGTGGATTATCTGCTTGCGGTACTTTCTTTCTGGGCGGGCAAGTATGATGTGGCTTCCAGACTGATTGCGGCGCTTTTGACTTCTCCTACGGCAAATGCCAGAGTGAAGGACAAAGCAAGGGATTTGAAGGACGAGATAGTGGCAGAGCTGAAAAAAGCAAAAGGATAACGTCTATGTATGATATGACGATTGCGTTAAAGTCAGACGGGAGCAAGCACCTGTATGAGCAGATATACGAGCACATACGGGAAGAAATAAAGGGAGGGAAGCTGCTTAGCGGTGAGCGGCTTCCCTCTACGCGCGCTTTGGCGGAATATTTACAGATTTCCAGAAGCACGGTGGATTTTGCCTATGAGCAGCTTGTGTCTGAAGGGTATATCGAGGCAAAGCCGCATAGAGGGTTTTTTGTGTGTATGCTGGAGGAGCTGCCGGAGGGCAGCGGGCAGGAGAATCCGGTTATTCCTGAAAGAGAGAAGCGGCGGCAGGAGGAGCGGGAAAGTGCCGTGATATACGATTTTTCGCCGAACGGACTGGATATGAGCGCCTTTCCTTTTGGCGTCTGGAAACGGATTACAAAGAATATTCTGACGCAGGGTAATGAAGAATTGTTTGCGCTTGGCGAGCCGCAGGGCGACTATGATTTGCGCCAGACCATCAGCCGTTACCTGCATTCTGCGAGGGGCGTTAATTGTAAGCCGGAGCAGATTGTGGTAGGCGCCGGAAATGATTACCTGCTGATAATTCTGGAAAAGCTTTTGGGGCAGGGGGCGGGAATTGCCATGGAGAACCCTACCTACAAGCGTGCTTTCCGCATCTTTCAATCCTTTGGATACAGAGTGGAAATCGTCGGCATGGACAAAAACGGCATGAGGGCAGAGGAGCTGTATAAAAAACAGGTAAAGGCGGCGTATGTGATGCCCTCCCACCAGTATCCCTGCGGCGTGACGATGCCAATCGGCAGGCGGATGGAGCTTTTAAGATGGGCGGGGGAAGAAGAGGACAGGTATCTGATAGAAGATGATTATGACAGTGAGTTCCGCTATAAGGGCAAGCCGATTCCTTCCCTGCAGGGGGCGGATGCAGGCGGCAACGTGATTTATATAGGTACTTTTTCCAAAGCCATTGCGCCGGCAATCCGTGTCAGCTACATGGTGCTGCCGCCCCGTCTTTTAAAGCGCTACAGGGAGGAGTGTTATTTTTATTCTTCGACGGTATCGCGCATTGACCAGCGGATTTTGAATGAGTTTATTAAGGACGGATATTTTGAGAGGTATCTGAATAAGACCCGCAAAATTTACAGAGAGAAGCACGATTTGCTGTTACAGGAGCTGAAGCCGTTTCTCAAAAGATTTCAGATAACGGGGGAGGATGCCGGACTGCACCTGCTGCTAAGCCTGCAGGATGGGAGCGCTTCGGAGCAGGAGCTTGTGTGGCGTGCGAAGGAGAATGGCGTGCGTGTGTACGCTTTTTCGGATGCGCAGGTGGCAGAACGTGCGGAAACCGGAAATCCTACCGTTATTTTGGGATACGGAGGCTTGTCGAAAGAGCAGATTTTGGAAGGAATTGCAAAATTAAAGCAGGTCTGGTTATAGACCTGCTTTAAACATATCGCATACATAAGGGGTGCCAATAGGGCTTCCTTCCAAAGGAAAGAAGAGGTTACTCCTCAGAAGCAGATTCTTCTTCTGCGTCTTCGTCGAAAAATTCTTCTACTTTTTCTTCTGCCTTCTCTGCTGCATCGGAAACCAGAGAAGAGAGCTTTTCAAAGGGAGCCTCACCGCCGTCTGCGGAAGCTTCATCGTGGTTTAAGGAAACGTAAGAACGGTTGGAATCGCTCTCATCTAAATCATCGCTGAAATCGTCATAATCTTCATCTTCATCATTTAAGTCAGCGGAAAGCTTTTCTTTGTTCTGGAAATAATAGTAAATACCGGCACAGGCAGCAGCCGCAGCCGCTGTAAAGAGTACAAATTTACCGAATTTTTTAGCCATGAAATTACTCCTTTCGTTTACCGAACGTGAATTAATGTATTATAGACATTTTAATACTATTTTATGAAAAAGGAAAGAGATTATGTATAAATTTTTCATAAAAAAATTTATTGCTTGAAGGCGGCTTGTGATTGTGTTATAGTAGTTATCTGACCGAACAAGTCAATTTTTGTCGAAAGGTGCGGGGAGTACATATGAATGGAAAGTTTTTTGATTTAAAAAAGGAAAAGCAGGACAGGATGATTAACGCGGCGCTGAAAGCCTTTGCGCTGGGCGGTTACCGTCATGCCAGCACTGACGACATTGTGAAGGACGCTGCCATCAGCAAGGGGCTGCTGTTCCATTATTTTGGGAGCAAGCTTGGCTTGTATACTTTTATTTATGATTATAGCGTCAGATATATGACATTGGAATTGAAAACTACCGTATCGGCAGAAGAGACGGATATGTTTGAGCTGTTAAAGCAGGTGGAACAGGCAAAGCTGCAGGCGCTGAAGGGCTACCCCTACATGCAGCAGTTTCTGGTGCGCTCCCTGCGTGAGGACGTTGGGGAGGCGCTGTTGGCAAGTGAGGAGATGCGCGCATCGATTGCGGACACTTATGCGGCAATCCGTCAAAGGATGGATTTTTCCCGCCTGCCTGCCGGAGTTGACGGGGACAGGCTGTGCAGGATGTTTGATTTTGCTGCGGCTGGTCTGATGGAGGAGCATTTTCGCAATGCTTCCTTCCAGCCCGATATGCTGTACCGGGAAATCGTGGAGTATCTTGACATGATAAAACGGCTTGCCGGCAGGCAGTAAATGCCGGCAAGCCGCCTTTCGAAAACAGAGGCGTTATTTATTCATTTTGTATACGGGGTCGGCAGGATAGCCGCCCTTCAGCTTCTGCATACCGCGCTGGATGGCATCCCGTGAATTTTTCCAGTCCGCATCTTTATTCCGGTAGTCAAATTTTTCTATCAGCCAGGAGACGTCTTCGGAAAGACGCTCCAGATTATCCTGCATAAGGCGGCAGAGCATTTCATAGAATGCGGTGCGCTCGCTGTCGGAGAGCCTGTTATCCATTGCTTCGCACAAATCGCCGAAATGAGTGAGGCAGAAGCCCTTGCCTTTTTCAATACGGGCGCGGAAATCCGCGTCTTTTTTGTACATGACAAAAAAGGTATCCAGATATCTGTCATAATGTTCTTTGTAATAGTTACAGATATAACAGGAATTTTCTTTTTCCCGCACCCAGCCGCTGACGGGATTGGCGGCGCCGGATTCTTTGCGGAATTTGTCCCTGAAAGAAATCCGCCCGGGGGTATATGCCTTTGTCTGTTTTTCAAATTCTTCCAGCATACGCTTATAGTGCGTCTTTAAAATCCAGCCGTTGCCGAGTGTATTGCCATAGTCGAACATTTTTTTGAAATGGCTGCGGCAGAAGCCCTGTCTGTCGGTCTGTTCCCTGATATCGCTTTCCATATAGGAAGAGCCGGAGCCTAGTACAAAATCCAAAAGGTCTTGTTCAATCTGGCGCTCAATATGGCAGAAGGGGCATTCGTCATTTGCATTGACGGCGTCGTTTAGGGGAATCATATATAATTGTTCTTTCATGTGTAGGTCCTTTCTGTTTGAGGGGGTGGGGGAGGCGTCCGGCGGTGGGG
>CAJTPU010000010.1:0-5379 GCA_910578335.1 uncultured Lachnospiraceae bacterium
CAAAGGAGGAGTACCTGATAAGCCTGATAAAGACTTCAGGGAAAGAGAAGGACTATGAGCTTATCGAGTACATCAGCGACGTGAACCGCACCTATGCGGAGGTGCTCGTGGAGCAGAACTGCAACGGCGCCATGGACACTGCCTATGTGTACGGGGCAGGGAGGGCATCCCTTGACCGCTTCGACGGCAGCACGGGTTATTACCTGTATGACGGGAGAGGGAGCGTCACGGGCATCACCAACGGGGAAGGGCAGGTATGCCAATCCTACCGTTACGGCGCCTTCGGTGAAATCACCTACGGCGCGCCAAAGTATGAGAATATCTATGCCTATAACGGGGAATCCTACAACCCGAACGTGGGGAGCCTGTATTTAAGGGCAAGGTACTATCATATAGCAACAGGGTCATTCTTTACGGAGGACAGCTACCTTGGGGACATCAGGGAGCCGCTTACGTTAAACAGGTATGCGTACTGTACGGGGAACCCGGTGAATTACAGGGACCCGAGCGGGCATATCATGCTTGGTAATCCTGATATGCCGGGTCTTATCAGAGGGGAAGAAAACGGGGAAACGGTTTTTTACTTTCCGGATTCTTTTTCGGAATATGCGGAAAGCCGCCTTGCAGAGAAGGCGGCGGAGAACCAGCGGTTTATGGACCGTGTGGAGGAATTCCTGCTTTATAACCCTGTTGGTCAGGGAATTGCAGTTGTCAGTTCAGCCCTGCTCTCCCCGATTATCGGGACTGCGGTCCTTGCGAGGGACCAGTACCTTGAGAACACATATGGGGAAACAAGGGACCGGACAGCGGACTTTTTTGAGACCAACAATAATTTCCTGGCAGGGATGGCAGGAAGCTTCCATGGCACATACCAGCTACTGAGAGACCCTTCATACCTTATCTACGGTGCAGCGTATGTCCTGGAAGACCCGAACGGGACAATCTTCAGGGACCCGCTGGAAAGACCATTTGCCATGCTGGATGCCTTCTGGGAAGGGGACAATAAGGGTTCCGTGAGGTATGCAGGGCAGGCAGTCGGGTATACGGTGCAGACGGCGCTTGTAATGCAGGCAGTCAGGTCTTGTAAGAATCAGAAGGTTCCGAATGCTGAAGATTTGACGATGTCACAAACTGTTCAGAATCATGCAAATGATATTATAAAAAAAGGTGTAAACAAAGGACAGTTATCAAGACCGTATATTGATTCAAATGGAACAACACTTTTGTTGCAGGAAATTATGGAGTCATCAGCTCCTGTTCCAGATGCATTTTTACCATCAGGAATTAGATGGGATGTATCAGGAACTTTTAGAGGAGTAACAGGAACTTGGGAATTAGTAGTAGACACAAATACAAATACAATAGTTCACTTTAATTTTGTTAAGTAATGGTGGTAGAATAAATGAAATTTGAGATAATAGAAAATAGGAAAATAGAGGATAAAGAAGAAAGATATTTTATAAGTGAAAAAAGTTTTGAATGTTATCCGTCTGTTAATGCAGACATTAATGTAATCATGGCATATTTAAATTTAGGTATTGATTCGGAAGATATGAGTGTCAAGTGTTTTTGGGGATTTAGTCCAAAAGAAAGTTGGAAGGATGCAAATCTATGTGTTCCAGTAGCGGTAGAAGGAGAGTTAAGACTGGTAGAAGATATTATTGCTGGCTTTGCATGGCGAATTGATAAAAATAAGATGTGGGAATCGTATTTCGATAAAAAATCCGGATGGTATTGTATAGGAAATCCAAGAACAAAGGGAGGGGATAAAGCAGTAAAAGTTATTAAGAATTTAATTACAGTGGTTGATGATACAAATTCATTAAAAGCTGTTTGGGTTCATCCAGTATTTTGTTAAAAAATACAAGGCAATGCCACCAATGCGGAAACCAATAACAGCCAGAACCAGTGCGGCATTTTATTCCCGATAGAAAACGAGGTAAGCGCAAAGGAGGAGTACCTGATAAGCCTGATAAAGACTTCAGGGAAAGAGAAGGACTACGAGCTTATCGAGTACATCAGCGACGTGAACCGCACCTATGCGGAGGTGCTCGTGGAGCAGAACTGCAACGGCGCCATGGACACTGCCTATGTGTACGGGGCAGGGAGGGCATCCCTTGACCGCTTCGATGGCAGCACGGGTTATTACCTTTATGACGGGCGGGGGAGCGTCACGGGCATCACAAACGGGGAAGGGCAGGTATGCCAATCCTACCGTTACGGCGCTTTCGGTGAAATCACCTATGGAGCGCCAAAGTATGAGAATATCTATGCCTATAACGGGGAATCCTACAACCCGAACGTGGGGAGCCTGTATTTAAGGGCAAGGTACTATCATATAGCAACAGGGTCATTCTTTACGGAAGACAGCTACCTTGGGGACATCAGGGAGCCGCTTACGTTAAACAGGTATGCGTACTGTACGGGGAACCCGGTGAATTACAGGGACCCGAGCGGGAAGTCAGTGGAGAATGACATCATGAAGGCAGTAATGAGCGACAGCTCTATTCCGGCAGGAGAGAAGGGGAGTGCCATAGATGTACGGATTCGGTATTACCATGCGCTGCAGACATTAAATAACAAGAATGCTACGCTCGACTATATTATGAGTTATGATTATGCCAATGATTATTTATATAAAAATATCATATTAGAGGCTGACGAAGTTATATATGGGCAAAATAATTATTTGGAAAATACAGTAGAGTCAGCAAATGAGAATAATGATATAAATTATGTCGATGGTAATGACATTAACAGTAATCCATATGCACGTTTTACAATGGATGATTATAAGGATTTGTTGGCATTTGCGGGAGAGGCAAATAATTATGATGGGTTTGTTGCGGTGGCTTATGTTGTTTTGAACAGGGCAATAGCAGACGATATGACAATTCAGGAAGTAGGGAAAGCAAAGGGTTTCCGTGCTTATAAAGAAAATTATGATATGGAGGATGTATCAGAAGGAGCAAAACAGGCGGCTGCTGATGTTTTAATGGGAGTTGCAGAAAACCCAATTGGAGATGCGTATTATTTTTTTGGCAGAATAACAGGGTATGATTTGTGGGTTGAGAGGAATAATTGTACCTATGTTAAAGAAGTTGCAGGCAATGTTTTTTATCGGGAATGGAAGACGGTGCATAATAAGTCCCCTTTAACCGAAGAACAAAAAAAATCTGATGACATAATTATTATTTATGATGGCACAAAGAATGAATGGTTGTATCGCGGAGAAATTATTATAGATGGTGAGGTGGTGATTCATGATGAGACGGCAGAATAGTACCCGTACAAACATATTTATGTATGTATTTGTATTTTTGTTTGGACTATTGACAGGCAGTATGGTTTCCCTGTTTACAAACAATACCAAACCAGAGCCGGACAGCAAAAATAGTGAAGATATGGAAAGTGTAGTTACAATACCACCAGATGTCATATCAGATTTGGAAGAAATAAAAACCATTGTTGACTATGCCATTGAAAAGTATTGCGATGAAAAAGGATTAGAAAATACATACAGCTACCAGCTACTTGAGAGCATACAGCATCATGATACCCATATCAGGGGTGATAGAAAATATACATATGATTTGGACAGGCAGATATCTCCCAGGCTGGCAAATAACCGGCATATTTTCAGGATAACGGGCGCTGAAAATACCATTTATGTTGACATTAACACGTATAGGATGAAGATGTATGTTTATGAGGACATAAAAGGCGAAGTATATGTGGTGGAAGGTGAATACAGCGATGAAATGTTTGACTGGGTGGAGCCTGAAGATTGTGTGCAGTGTGACTGGCCTGATGATATGTGGGAATGGGAATATTGTGATTTTGTCGAAAACGGATGGGAATACCTTGTAACGCCAAGTTTTGAGGAAGGGATGCATATCAATCCAGAGTTGTATGGAATGGTTATCTACAGCCTGCAGCGTTATTGTGAGGAAAATGGGATTGAAGAAGTATTTCATTTCGATTTTTTGAAAGACAAAGTAAGCAATGTATCGTCAAGAATTGTTACAGTAAAGGTGGAAAGCGACAACAGGATGCTTTACATGGATATAGATTTGAATGGAAATAAGGTACATGTTTACCAAGTAGAATGAGGATTAAGAATTATGTAAGTATTAGTAGAAGGTTTGTGGATATTCAGAATAAAAATTTGTTGGAAAAATAATGAGAAAGGAATCAAAAGGGGGACACATGGGATGAAAAGCATGGCGGGAAGCATGAGGACGGCAGGCATGATGCCCTCTACCCCCACGGGGACGGACACGCAAAACACGGGAAGGACAGCACTTATGCTTGACCACTACAATTACAAATGAAATAGGGTTAGCAGACTCATTTTATGGTTCAGGAGGAGAAAATCATTTTTATCGATATTCGGAAGGAAAATAGAATGAGCCAGAGGTGTTTTTAGAGGAGGGAAGTATGCGTTTAAGAACATTTATCAGGATTCTTGCTTTAATGGTATTTTGCGGGGTAAGCATAGCGGGATGTGCAGGCTGTCGGGAAGAGAAAAACAAGGAAAAGTTTTTTGATGTATATTATAAAAAAGCAGATGAAATTGTCAAAGAAAAAGAAAGCGAATTACCAAGTCTTTCTGAGTGTGTAAATCTTGTTGAAGAAGCGATTGCATATGATAAATTTTTTGGCTTTGCAGGAATACATAAGATAGTGGGAAAAGTTGAAACAGATTTTTACTATGACACAGAAAGTATGCGCCTCTTTTTAGTACCTATAAACGGAACGACGGCATATGAACTTAGCCCATATATTCGAAACTATCCAGGATATAGTTTGTCAGAAAAGGACATATCCAACATAGATGTCATGGAATGGCTTGGAAGTGCGGAAGTAGATTATGATACTGCGGCAAGGCATAGTTTGCCAAATATAACCTTGGAAGACAAGATTTTATTAGACAAATTATGCAATTATCTTTATAATGAATTATCATCTGTGCAGGATAGATTTTCATATGATGTTTATTTGGGAGACTTTCTTAGAGGATATGATGAAGTAGAATATGTTATGATAGATTTTGTCATTATAGGAGAAAGACAATATCACAGATATATTGAGTTTAAGGAAGAACAAGACGGTTATGGGAGTTTCCTTTATCCGCCACTTTTGAATTCTCCATTTAACACGGAGCTGGCAGAGCAAGATGAATTTTGGGACAGTGATACAGTAATTAATAATATTGTTGAATTAAATTATTTAATTGGGCATTTGGAAAAATAGAAAAAAGCAAAATAAAAGTACTCAAGTCACACCTATGCGGAGGTGCTCATGGAGCAGAACTGCAATGGCGCCATGGACACTGCCTATGTGTACGGGGCAGGGAGGGCATCCCTTGACCGCTTC
>CAJTPU010000010.1:5503-121091 GCA_910578335.1 uncultured Lachnospiraceae bacterium
AAAGTATGAGAATATCTATGCCTATAACGGGGAATCCTACAACCCGAACGTGGGGGAGCCTGTATTTAAGGGCAAGGTACTATCATATAGCAACAGGGTCATTCTTTACGGAAGACAGCTACCTTGGGGACATCAGGGAGCCGCTTACGTTAAACAGGTATGCGTACTGTACGGGGAACCCGGTGAATTACAGGGACCCGAGCGGGCATATCATGCTTGGTAATCCTGATATGCCAGGTCTTATCAGAGGGGAAGAAAACGGGGAAACGGTTTTTTACTTTCCGGATTCTTTTTCGGAATATGCGGAAAGCCGCCTTGCCGAGAAGGCGGCGGAGAACCAGCGGTTTATGGACCGTGTGGAGGAATTCCTGCTTTATAACCCTGTTGGTCAGGGAATTGCAGTTGTCAGTTCAGCCCTGCTCTCCCCGATTACCGGGACTGCGGTCCTTGCGAGGGACCAGTACCTTGAGAACACATATGGGGAAACAAGGGACCAGATAGCGGACTTTTTTAAGACCAACAATAATTTCCTGGCAGGGATGGCAGGAAGCTTCCATGGCACATACCAGCTACTGAGAGACCCTGCATACCTTATCTACGGTGCAGCGTATGTCCTGGAAGACCCGAACGGGACAATCTTCCGCGACCCGCTGGAAAGACCATTTGCCATGCTGGATGCCTTCTGGGAAGGGGACGATAAGGGTTCCGTGAGGTATGCAGGGCAGGCGGTCGGGTATACGGTGCAGACGGCGCTTGTAATGCAGGCAGTCAGGTCTTGTAAGAATCAGAAGGTTCCGAATGAAAATAGAATGAATCCAGAAGTTTTTGAAGATTATATGGATTTGGTCGAAGAGCTGGATGTTTCAACTGTTTCGGACACAGCAACATTTTATTCAGGAGCAGGGAACAGGGGATTGGCAGAAGAGTTTGCAAAGATTAATGATAAGGTGACGCTAGAAATGACATCAGGAGGGGCATATTTAGATGGCTTAAAATTGTTTGAAGGATATAGTCCATTAACACAGCAAGAGGCAATTAATGTTTGGGCAAGACTATCAGCCAGATATGCACAAGGTGCAAGTGGAAACGTGTATGGTTTTGTTAACGGTTCATGGAGTGAAAGTATATTTAATGCGGTGGAGTATCCTCAATTGTTAAACAATTCAAGTGTAACTAATATATTTACAGAACTTATGAAGTGAAGGAGAGTATGAATAATAACGAATATAGTATAACGATACCTCATTTTTATTGTCTGGAGTATTGTGAAGGTGAAAAAAAAATGGTTATTGAAATGGATTTTCGAGAGGATTATTTTTTGCTGGAACCGCAATTAATAACACACTGGGAAAAGCCCTATGAAAATGTAATAATTGATGTAAAGGAAAGAAAAAAAATATTACAGAATATTAGAGAATTTTTATTAACAAAAACATTACCAAGTCATATTTTTATGAAAGATTTATAGTAAGCAAAAATTAACCAAAAAATGACAGGTATAAAAATCAAGTGGCAGTACTTTCACGGGAGGCGGTAATGCCACCAATGCGGAGCCAGAACCAGTGCGGCATTTTGCTCCCGATAGAAAGCGAGGTCAGCGCAAAGGAGGAGTACCTGATAAAACCCTTTGACAAACTGAAATTTCAAGCCTATACTAACCTTAGGGGACGGCACCCATAACAAAAAACGGCGAACGTAACTTATAAACTGCATTGAATTCGGAAAGAGGGGAGGATACCCATAGCAAAAAACACAGATTCCGAGGGAAAGAAAACTGTCCGCGTTCTTGACGGGGAGGGCAGCCAGATTGGCGTAACCTATCCGCGGCGAGCGGCGGGTCTGGTAAAAAAGGGTCGGGCATATTATGTGAACGACTTTATCATTCGTCTGAGTATGTCCGATGCGATGCTGCCAGACAGCATACAAAAATCGGAGGTAATGAAGATGGATAATCGTACTATAATAGATAATACAAATAATGAGACAGAAGCACAGGTATTAAAGCTGTATTTTGAACCGCGCACATGGTCGTTTAACAAGGACTGTGAGCATAATGTCGGCGGACGTTCCTTTATGGTGGGACCGGACGGCGTGATGGCAGAGAGCTATATGATAGGCGACTGGGGCTATAACTGGACGGAGATTGTGTCCAAGACGCTTCTTCTGCCGAAAAATAGGGACTGCAGCTTTACATTTTGGCTGAATGGCGGGGAGAATGACAGAAATGATGAGGTGTGCCGCTTTGAGGTTGTTTTGAATAACGACTACGAGCAGCGCCTTACCTACAATCTGAACCGTAATTACATTCCGCCTGTAAAGAAACTGAACGGCTGGGAGCTCTATGAGATACCGTTTAGGACACAGGACAACGAGTACACACAGTTGCGGTTTGTGGCACAGAAGGCATATATGACAGTTATGTCGGCAAAAGATGCCGCCGCATACGAGGGGATGGCAGACAGTGCGGACCCGTTTGAAGGCGAGAGACCGCAGCGCCATAATATTGTATTTAACGACGGTTTTCCGACCGACAAATGGTATGGTACCCAAAATTTGCAACAGGCTCACAAAAGACAGGAAACCAAAGACGGCGCACAGTATGTACATGCGGACAGGCAAAATACTGCGCAAACAAATGCAGGGATACATATGGCAGGCTTTGATGTGGGTGCGTTTGCCGCTTCCGTGCAGCAGGTTTTTGACAAGCTGAAGCAGGGCAGGTATGTTTCTGTAGAAACACTTGAAGGTGTTGTGGAGAATAGCAGCGAACAGGTGCGTAGTATGATGGAAGGTGCCATGCAGAATCTGCGAAACGCGCTGCAGCAGATTTCAGGTGAAATGCGGACAAGCACCAATATGAAGCTGGGTCAGATTACCGCAAGTCTGGATACACTCTCGTCCACCTGTGATATGCTGGAAAACTTTGATGTGGAAGTACTTGCAAATCGCATGAGAACCGGAGAGGAAGAGCGTGATGAGCGCATCGACGACATGGTGTCGGACGCGTCAGATTCCTTATCGGATATGGCTGACGGGCTGCGGGGTGACATCGAAGAAATTGCAGACCAGATTGAAGAAATCAGAGATGCTCTGTCAATGTAATCAGATATCCATCACAAAATGAAGAATCATAAGAAGCTGCCGTGGAATAATCCACGGCAGTTTTTGTTGATGACAATAGAAGGCTCGCGAGCATGAATTTTATTGTCAGCCTTGTGGGAAACAAATCGTTATGGAGAGGCAGCCGTCCGCAAAATCAGCTTTGATGCTGCCGCCCAGCTCTTCAGTGAGCGTCTTGGCAATCGAGAGCCCGAGTCCGGTGGAGCGCTCTCCGCTTTCCACGGTAAAAAAGCGTTCAAACAGGCGGCCGGCGGTAAGCTCATCGAGCTTGTCGGCTCTATTGCGGAAGGTAATGTTTCCGTCCGTCGTAAGGGTGACGGACAAATCTCTGCCGCCGTATTTTATGGCATTGTCCATTAGATTGGCGAGGATACGAGTCAGCGCCTGCCTGTCGGCAAAGCGCCGGACTTCTGTCTCAGGTATGGATATCAGGGGCTCGATTCCGGCATTTTTGAGGGCGCCGTAATAGGCAGCAGTTGTCTCTTCTAAAAGCGTATTCAGAGAAAGCTGCTCCTTATTTCTACCGGACTGCGAGGTTAAAATGACAGAATAGTCAAAAAGCGTCTCCGTCAAAGATTTTAATGTGTATATGCGGTTCTCCATAATATCCAGATAATGCAGGGCGGTATCGGAGAGACGTTCCCGCTTGAGAAGCTCCATATAACCGCATATAGCTGTCAATGGTGTGCGCAGGTCGTGAGATATATTGGTGACAGCGGTTTTCAGGTCGCGGTTGCCCTGCATATAGTTAAGCTGCGCTTTTCTGAGAAGCTTTAGCTGCCGGTCCATGTCGGCGGCAAGGCTTTTCATTTTTTTGTCAGATGTGGAAATGATAATTCCGACGTTCGTGTCAGATTTTAGCCTGTCTGCAAAGGACTCGCGCAGCTCGTCCGCTGAGCGGCGTATGGAAATCAGCTTTAGGATAAGCATAATGATAATAAAAATAAGCAGCAAGGTCAAAATGCAGAGCAGGCTAGTCATAAGGTCTCCTTTATTTTAGGTCTTTCCGGCTGAAAAAGAAGCTTCCGGCAACGGTTGACAGGGCGGTGACGGACAGGGAGAGCATAATGGTACGGAAGGGATGAAGTATCCCAAGGTTTGCAAGCTGTATTACCTGTCCGCCGGGAAGCAGTTCATAGAGAAACTGGTAAATTTCCCGTTTGATGCCTGTCAGGTATTGGGGATTTGGAGCTTCATTCAGTATGATTTCTCCGTTTATGGAAAGCTCCGCCATCTGAATGGTCTTAGGGGCGTCCAGCATCTGCAGCAGAATAACGCCGATGAGCAGCAAAAAGAAGGCTGTCAGAATACAGATGATATTTGCGCGTGATTTTGAGGCACAGAGCATCGAAATCATATTGAAAAGTGCCGCATAGGCGATGCAGAGCAGAAGCCCGCTTACAAAATAGAGAAAGAGGGCGGGGAGCTTTATTGTGGGAAGCCCTAAAAGCGGGATACCGAAAGCAAATGCGGCGATAAGCGTGAGCAGGTACATAAACACTGCTGCAAATGTGCACAACAAAAAATGAGAGAAATAGATACCGGTGCGTGTGTGACCGACTACCAGCTTGTTGCGGATGGTGCCGTCGCTATACTCTGTACCCACAAACAGGCTGCACAGAACGGAGAGGATAATGCTGATGGCAATAGGTCCGCCGAAGAGAAAGTTGTCTAACGGTGAGGAGCTGCCGTATGGTGCGGTTTCTATTTTATGATTGACGATAACAGCGGCGGTAAACAGAAAGGATAAAACCAGCCCGCCAATGAAAACATGGTTTTTTCGAATGCGTAAAAATCCGGCTTGTAAAAGTCTGCTCATGACATACCTCCCGTTAAACGAATATAATAACTCTCCAGCGTCTCGTTTTTTTTCTGTATGGAGGCAATATCACAGCCCTGCGCGGCAAGCTTTGCGGACAGTTCCGTTACGCCGACGGTTCCGAAGATGTCTGCCTCCGTGTCTGAGAGAATTTCGTATTCCAGACCTTTTTCATCTAAAATGTGAGTGAGCGCCTTTGTATCAGTCACGGTGATGTGGGTGCATTTGCGGCATGCCGCTTCCAGCTCCTTGGCGCTGATTTCTTTTACCATGTGACCGTTGTCTATGAAGCCGTAGTGGGTTGCCAGCCGTTCCAGTTCGTCTAAAATATGGCTGGAAATCAGACAAGTTACCTGTCGGTCTCTGTTGAGCTTTAAAATCAGTTCGCGGATTTCCACGATGCCCTGTGGGTCGAGACCATTCATCGGTTCATCCAGCACCAGAAAGTCAGGGTCTCCGGCAAGCGCTACTGCAATGCCAAGACGCTGCCGCATCCCAAGTGAAAAGTCGGATGCTTTCTTTTGGTTCGTATTGTCAAGTCCTACAAGGGTAAGAAGCTCATGCAGCCCGTCATAGGAAGGTTTTCCGAGAATCCGGTACTGCTGCTTCAGGTTATCCTCTGCCGTCATGTGCATATAGATGGACGGCGTTTCTATCACGGCTCCCATCCGCCTGCGGGATTTTACAATATCTTTTTCGAAGCTTTTACAGCCGTACAGGGTATATTCCCCGTCCGTCGGTTTTGCCAGTCCGCATATCAGCCGTATCAGCGTGGTCTTTCCGGCTCCGTTTTTGCCGATAAAGCCATAAATGGCGCCTTTTGGTATTGCCATGGAAAATGCATCTAAGGCTTTCATGTGCCCGTATTGTTTGGTGAGGGCATTGGTGGATAAAACATATTCCATTTTGGGTTCCTCCGTTTCTGAATTCTGGCACCTGTTTAGGTGTCAAAATCAGAATAACCGAAAAGGGTTAAGCGGGCGGTAAAGGAAATGGTAAAGAAAAGGTTAAGATTTTAAAGTCCGCAGGCGAAAACCGATGCCCCATACGGATTCTATATAATCTTTTCCGCAAAGCTCGGACAATTTTTTTCGCAAATTACTGATATGCACCTTTAAGGAGCTTTCCGTGCAGTCCGGCGTATCCTCGCAGATTCTGTCGAGGATAGCAGATTTTGTAATGACCTGCCCCGGGTTTTGCAGAAGAAGCCGGAAAATGGCGGATTCCGTCCGTGTCAGTTTTCCTGTTTTTCCCTCTGCCGACACCTCATGTAAAGCCGTATTTAACGTCAGATTGTCAAAATGGATGCATGTGTCAGAGCTTCTAGACGGCGCATTTCGAAACTGCACTGCAATCCGGGCAAGCAGCTCTCTTGGGTCGAAAGGCTTGGTCAGATAGTCGTTTGCGCCGCCTGACAGTACATTTACCTTAGCCTCCGTATCCGCCTTGGCGCTGAGCGCGATAACCGGAATACCCCGCAGCGCAGGAAGAATTTCCTCTCCGGAAAGCCCCGGCAGCATCAAATCCAGCAGCACAAGGTCCGCCCGCTCCCTCTCCAGCACCAAAAGCGCTTCTGTTCCGGAATAAGCCCTGACAACCCGATATCCCTCCCTTATTAGCAGCTCCTCGACCATATCCCCAATGTACCCGTCGTCCTCCACTACCAAAATCGTCTTCATCCAATCACCATCCCAATTTATTTCTTAGCCGTATCTTGATTATAGCGCGCCCTTTCCCCTTCGTAAACTTCATTTTTCTTCATACATTCTTCCCCCTTTTTCATTGATTCTTATCCCTTTTATTTAGAAAATACCTGTAAAGTAGAGTGTACATAAGGAAAAGAAGGAGGTTACACTTATGAAAAAAGGGAAAAGAGGCATTTTTTGGAGCCTTCTGCTTGTGACGGTGATTGTTCTTGGCGGCTGCGGAACAGGCGGCAGGGGAGACAATAAAGGGAATGGAGACAATAAAGGCGGCGGACAGGACAATCCGCAGCAAACGGAGGCAAAGAATTATGTGTATAGAGAAGAAGGAATCGTGCTTGAGGGAGTAAACGCCTCGGATATTTCCCAGGTTGTATTTTTTGACGGCAAATTCATTGCAAGCGGGACAAAATACGGGGATACAAGCAGCTATAGCTTTTATGCGGTATTTGATGAAAAAGGCAACAGGATATCCTATTATGAATCACCGGAGGATGCGGGGGAGACGGACAATGGTTTTGCAGTGGGAAGCAACGGCGATATTTATGCGGTTATGACAAAGGACATTATGGAGGGAAGCGGCGAGGATGCCGGTTACAAGATGGAACAGTATCTGGTGCGGCGCAGTCAGGAGGGTACGGAAAAGGAACGCATCAGTCTGAGCGAGAGGGCTTCACAAGAGGAATACTTTTATGCAAACAGAATTTTGAGCGATGGAAAAGGAATGCTGCTTGTGGTGGGAAACGGCGTGCTGCTGCAGTTTGACGAGGAAGCGGAATTTGTAAAGCTGATTAAAATATCGGAGGATGTCAGCGAGGTGCTGCTGTGCAGGGACGGTAAAGTGGTTTTGACGGCTTACGGCGAACAAGGAATGATAGTGCGCAGTATAGACATTGCAACAGGGCAGATTACCGGCGAGTATACATTGAAGCAGAATACAGGATATAGCTGCTATGCCGGTACATCCTACGACCTGCTGCTTGCGACGGACCAGGAAATTTACGGGTATAATCTGGGGGATACGGAGCCGAAAAAGCTGATGGACTATGTGGACTCGGATGTGGATGCCTACAGCCTTTACAATCTGGTCTCCGCAGAGGAAGAAAATTTTTATGCTTCATATTATGGGGCAAGTGACAGTACCGGACATTTTTCCAAATTTGTCAAGGTGGCGCCTGAGGATGTCAAGGATAAGATTACGCTGACTTTGGGAGGGATTTATATAGATTCGGATATTAAGAGCCGGATTGTGCATTTCAACAAAGAAAGCGATACCTACCGTATTCGCATGGTGGATTATGCCATGTATAATACGAATGAGGACTATATGGCAGGGCGCACAAAATTGAATCAGGATATTATCGCCGGCAATATACCGGATATTATGGTACTTGACAACGGTATGCCGGTGGACAGTTATATTGCAAAGGGGCTGTTTGCGGATTTGAATCCTTATATGGACGGGGAAAACGGCATTGACAGAAGCAAATTTTTAAGTAATGTGTTTGAGGCGTATTCTGTGGATGGGAAACTGTATCAGTTGGTGCCTGCATTTTCGATATCCACCATGATTGGAAAGCAGGAGCTGACCGGCGGAAAAACAGGTTGGAGCTATGAGGAGTTTGAGCAGTTTATTGCCGGAATGCCGCAGGGTACACGCGCCTTTTCAAATGCGACGCGCGACGAGGTGCTGCGACAGTTTATGGAACTGAGCGGAGGAGAATTTATAAACTGGAAGACAGGTGTATGCAGTTTTGATTCGGAGCATTTTATCAATTTTCTTCACTTTTTGAATACTCTGCCGAAAGATGTTGATTTTTCGGTTTATGATGACCCGGAAAGCTACAGCCGGCTTGTGTCTGCCTACCGGAATGACGAGGCGTTTTTAAGCATGGTAAATATGGCGGGTTTCGGAGAGTTTAGAGAGTGGCGGGAAGGCATGTTTGGAGCGGATATTACGTTTGTGGGATACCCTTCGGAACAGGGCGGCGGCAGCGCAATTGTGCCAATGCAGCGTTTTGCCATAGCTTCGCAGGCGGTTGACAAGGATGCGGCGTGGCAGTTTATAAAGACTTTTCTGGAGCCGGATTATCAGCGGACAGTTTATACATTTCCGGTGAGCCTTGAGAGAATAGATGAGCTTGCAAAAGAGAGTATGCAGCCGCCGTATTATACGGATGAGCAGGGAAATAAGGTAGAATACACGGAAAGCTACTGGCTGGGAGAAGTTGAGGTTGCCCTGCATCCGATGCGTAAGGAGGATGTGGAACAGGTAAAAGCGCTGCTTACCTCGGTTACGCAGACGGTACACGTGGACGACAGCATTATCAATATGATTACGGAAGAGGCGGAAGCCTTCTTTGCGGGAGAAAAGACCGCAGAGGAGGCAGCGGGTATTATACAGAGCAGGGCACAGTTGTATGTGAACGAGAACCGCTGAGAAGAAAGCAATAACAAAAAACAGGAAGCTGACTGCATATTCGCACAGCTTCCTGTTTTTATGCATGACAACAGAAGACTCGCGAAGCGTAGATTCTATTGTTTTTCCTGTATCAGCGGAAGTAAAATACTGGTAGTAAAGCGGTGTTCCTGCATTTGCGTGACAATCCTGCCGCCATGCTCGCGCATGATTTTTTCGCAGGTTTTCAGTCCGATGCCGGTGCTTTCTTTTTCTGTATCTGCATCTATAATCCCGTTGGTAAAGCGCAGCTCAAAGAAGTTGTCATGCTCGGAGGCGTTGATGCTTATGGGAACCGCTGCATCGGCATACTTGCGGATATTGCTGAGAATATTATTCAGCACGCGCTGCATAAATTCCACGTCCATCAGGCATGAGCCGGAATACTGCCATCCGTCAAGAGGAGCCTCCACCGAAAAGCCAAGATTTTCCAAATCAAATACCATATTGTCCAGCAGTCCGACGATAAGGTCGGCAACGGGAATCTTTTCCATATGATACTCCTCGTATATCCGCTGGGAGACAAGGAAGTATTCAAATATTTTATCTGACAAATCCTTCATCAGAAATGCTTTCTCCGAGGATTTGTCGAGAAATTCCTGTAGCTGCGCCTCGTTTTTATACTTGTGTTGTTTCAAGATTTCAAGGTAGCCGATAACGGAGGTAAGGGGAGTTCTCAGGTCATGGGAGAGAGAGGTAATCAGCTTTTGGTTGGCGATTTGATTGGCGTCCGCCTGCTGCTGTTTTTCCAGAATGGAGAGCCGCATCTGGTTGATGCCATACGCCAACTGGTATATCTCGTCACTTCCTTTTTCCGTCATATTGTAGGTGAGGTCTCCGCTTTCCAAAATCCGCAGCTCACGGGCGAGCTTTTTGATATAATTGATTTTGCCGCGCACAATGAGAAGAAGCGGAATTAAAAACAGCAAAAGCAGGAAAAGCAGATACAGGTAATAGGCAAATAAATAGACCTTGGTGTAGCCGTAGGATTCGACTGAGGCAAACAGGGTAACGCCATCGGCAAAGGTGATGCCGTAAAAAGTCATGTAATACAGCTCCGTATGGTTGCTGATAAGCTCCTGCGTGGTGTGATAATTGTAATAATCTGCAAGCCTTTCAAAGGACTGGTTGTAATTGGCGGAGGAGCTGTAGCGGATGTAGGTATCGTCCGTTAAGACAAGACTTACATCGGGATATTCGGAGTTCCATTCGCAAATGGAATCGATGTCTTCGCTGGTAATCCCGTTTTCCGTTACATATTCCTGAAAGGCTTCTCTACATGCATTGTCCTCTTTTATCATATTGCCAAGGTCGAAATAATAGTAGTCGAGCAGTTTATAAATACCTGCCTCTAAAGGACCTGAAATGCCGTATACAATGCATAAGAGCACAATAATGGCAAGCGCCAGCTTTATAATCAGCCTGTCTTTAAAAAAATGAATGAATTTATACCACACGATAGCCACGCCCCCATACGTTCTGAATATATTTGGACTCTTTTAAATCGGGCTCCAGCTTACGGCGCAAATTCCGGATGTGAACGGTTACGGTGTTGTTGGAGGAGGAAAAGTAGGGCTCGTTCCAGACACTCTCATAGATATTTTGCACGGAAAAAACTTTCTGCCGGTTGGAGGCAAGCAGAACCAGAATCTGATATTCAATTTCCGTCAAGTCAATTTCCGTGTCGCCTTTCAGCACCTGCTGCTTATCCAAATCAATCTGCAGGTCATGAATATAGAGCACTTTGGCGGCAGGCTTCGCCGTGCCGGTATATTGATAGCAGCGGCGCAGAAGCGCCTTTACCCGTGAGAGCAGCTCTGTGTAGGAAAAGGGCTTTACCAGATAATCATCCCCGCCTGCGGAAAAGCCGATAACCTTGTCCGTGTCCGTAGACTTTGCCGTCAGGAACAAAACCGGCGTCAGATAATTCTGCCGGATGGCTTCGCAGGCGTGTACACCGGAAAGTCCCGGCATCATGACATCCATAATAATCAAGTCGATGGAATCATTCATCATTTCCACCGCCTTTGCCCCATTTTCGGCTTCCACAATTTCACAGCCTTCGCTTTCCAGCAAAATACGAATCACCTCGCGAATTTCTGCGTCGTCGTCCACCACCATGATTTTTGCGTTTTGTTCCATGTAAACCTCCCATGTGTAGGCTTGCCTACGCATTGTGTGCGCCTGAGCGCAATATTTGTATCCTAATTGTAACATGTGCGCAGGAGATTGTCAGTGCTGACCGGGTTTCTTCATTATTCTTCATTTTTGAGCGGTATTGCGCTGTTACCGGTTTCTTTAGAAAAAAAACATATTTTTATAATGGTATTATATATTATAAGGTGTTACAGTTACAATATTAGTAATTGTATCATGGAGGATTGTGATGTTACAAAAGAGAAAGCATTTTGATGCGAAGGAGATTTTTTCGATTCCTAATTTGATGGGATACTTGCGGATACTTTTGATTCCGGTATTCTGCTATCTGTTTTTTTCGGCGGAAACAAAAGAGGATTATCTGATTGCGGCGTGCATTGTCCTGATTTCTACCATAACGGATTTTTTGGACGGCTGGGTGGCAAGGCGGTTTCATATGATTACGGAGCTTGGCAAGTTTGTTGACCCTTTAGCGGATAAGCTTACGCACGCCGCGCTGGCGGTTTGCCTGGCGTTTCGATATCCCCTTATGCTTCTGATTGTGGGCATTATGGTAATAAAGGAAGGCTTTATGGCAGTTATGGGGATGATTAAGCTGAAAAAGGGAAAGAAGCTGGACGGTGCAAAGTGGTTTGGCAAGGTGTGTACCGCGGCGCTTTTCCTGATGATGTGCATTCTGCTGCTGTTTCCGTCTATACCGCGTGCGGCGGCGGACGGCTTGATAATAGGGTGCGCCGTGGTACAGCTTTTTACGCTTGCCATGTACATACCGGTATTCCGGAAAATGTAGGAGAGGGAAGGGTGTGATTTTGACATGCTTAGGCATTTGAGACGCTGGTGGCTTTTGTATTTGCTGCTTTTGTTTATCTTGTATCTGGTTATTGGGGCAGTGGCGCCTTTTGTCAGGTATCAAAAATTGTCAGAGGAGACGATACAAAATGCGGAAAAGCTGGCGGCGGATATTATGGGAGGGCATGACGCCTGTGTCGACCGCGTTATGCTTTTAGAGAGCAACGGGAGTGCGCTGGAGGAGCGGCTGCGCCTTTTTTCCATGGCAGAGGAGCGGATTATATTGAGTACCTTTGATATGCGGGAGGGAAACGCAGCAGACGATATTGCCGCCCTGCTTCTGCACAAGGCGGAGGAGGGCGTGGAGGTTTCTATTTTAATAGACGGCTTTAACGGGTCCTTCCGGCTGCCGGGAAAGAATTTCTTTTATGCCCTTTCCTCCCATCCGAATATTGAAATCCGGCTTTATAATCCCATCAATCTTCTGACTCCGTGGACCAGTCAGGGGCGTATGCACGACAAGTATATTATTGTGGATGATTTGGCTTATATATTGGGCGGGCGTAATACCTTTGATTATTTTCTGGGAGATTATGAGACCGGTGAGAGGGGTATGGACAGAGAGGTTCTGGTTTACAATACGGCACAGGGAACGGCGGACAGGGAGAGTTCGCTGTGGCAGGTTCTGGATTACTTTAAAACAGTCTGGGACGGGGGATACTGTGAAGTATTTGGCAAAAAAGACGGGTTATATGACAGGGCTGACGTACAGGCGGAGCGGCAGCGGCTTTTGGCGAGGTATGAGGCGCTTCTTGCAGAGAAGCCGGAGCTGTTTGGGGAATATGACTATGTGGCAGATACCTATGCGGCAAATAGTGTGACACTGTTGTCAGGGGATGTTGGCATTTACGGCAAGGAGCCTGTAGTGCTGTGTCAGCTCAAAGCGCTAATGTGTCGTGCCGAGAACAGGGTTTTGATTCATACGCCCTATGTGGTAGGAAATGATTATATGTATGAGGTGCTGCGGGAGATAAAGCAGGAAGTGCCGGATGCGGTGCTGCTTCTAAATTCTGTGGAAAACGGCGACAATTTCTGTGCCTCCAGCGATTATATCCGCAATAAGCCTGACGTGGTGGCAACGGGTATTACGCTTTATGAATACGACGGCGGGGAGTCCAGCCATGGGAAATCCATCGTGATTGACGATGATATCTCGATAATCGGGTCTTATAATTTTGATTTGCGAAGCACCTATGTAGATACGGAGCTTATGCTGGTAATTGAAAGCAGGGAATTGACGGCAGAGCTGGCAGGACATATGGAAAAGCTGGAGGAAAAGAGCCGACTGGTGATTACGGGCGACGAGTATCTGACGCCGGACGGGCTTGTGATAGAGGAAATTCCTTTTTTCAAAAAAATAGCTATGCAGGTGTTTGGTTTTCTTGCGCAAGGGTTTCGGTATCTGTTATAATAAGAATATATGTCGACTATGAAGAGTGCGGAGGCGGAGATGAAAAAAAATAAAAAGCCGGCGTGTTTTGCAGCGCTGTTACTGGCAGTATGTCTCTGCGGCGGCTGTGGAAAAGATGCTTCGGCAATGGTGGAGACAAAAGCGCCGCCCCTGACGGTGGAGAGCAGTGTCCCGACCGGCGGAAGCGGTATGGAAGCCGGCGGAGGTTCCAGTGGAAGCGAGAGCGGCGTCGGGGACAGTGCGGGAGCTGCTTTTGCGGAGGAGAACGGGGGCATGGAGAATGCCGGCGCGGCAGATGTGGCTACAGAGGAGGACAAAACGGCGGACAATGAAAACGACAATACTGTCACTGTAACGATTTCCGCTGCCGGGGACGTCACCCTTGGCAATTATCTAGGACAGGATTATGCGCGCTCCTTTGTGCAGACCTACGAGGAGGAGGGTAACGCGTATTTTTTTCAAAATGTGCTGGAATATTTTCTGGACGATGATATGACGATTGTCAATTTTGAGGGCGTGCTGACCGAATCCGAGGAGATTCAGGTCAAGGATTACAATATGAAGGGAGAGCCGGAATATGTCTACATCCTGACAGAGGGCAGCGTGGAGGCAGTCAGCTTTGGCAACAATCACAGGCTGGATTATCTGGCACAGGGCAGCAGGGATACCGTGGATATGTTTGAGGAGGCGGGCATAGCCTACGCCTATGACAATATTACCGGCATATATGAGACAAAGGGGATACGCATTGGATTTGTCTCAGTCAATGAAACGAGTCAGGGCGCAGGGGTGGAAAAATATCTGAAAGAGGGGATTGCAAAGCTTCGCGAAGAGGAAGAGGCGGATTTGGTGATAGCCTGCTGTCATTGGGGGATTGAGCGGGAATATTATCCGGAGGATTATCAGAAGGAGCTTGGGCATAAATGTATTGACTGGGGTGCGGACCTGGTGCTGGGCGCCCATCCCCATGTACTGCAGGGCGTAGAGGTGTATGAGGGCAGATTTATTGTATACAGTCTGGGCAACTTCTGCTTTGGCGCCAACCGCAACCCTTCCGACAAGGATACTATGATTTTTAGGCAGACTTTTACTTTTGTAGACGGTGTCAAACAGGAGGACCAGAACGCGCGGGTCATTCCCTGCTCTCTCAGTTCGGTGCGGGAGAGAAACGATTTTTGTCCGACACCGGCGCAGGACGAGGAGTACACACGAATTCTGGAGCGGATTAATCAGTTTAGCGAGCCGTTTGGAGTGATATTTGATGAAAAGGGCTGGTATAGAAAAGACTAAGAAAGGAATGGACAACATGGAAAAGAGAAGGATGGACAGGCTGGGGATTGATACGTCGCTGCTGGGTTTTGGCTGTATGCGGTTTCCGACTACGGCAGACGGAAGGATTGACGAGGCAGAGGCACAGGCGATGCTGGACAGGGCGATTGCCGCGGGGGTAAATTACATAGACACGGCATATCCGTACCACAATGGGGAGAGCGAGCCTTTTGTGGGAAGGGCGCTTCAAAAATATGACAGGAGTTCTTTTTATCTGGCGACCAAGCTGCCGGCATGGCTGGTAAAGAGCCGTGAGGATGCGGAAAGGTATTTTGAAGAGCAGCTAACGCGGCTGCAGACGGATTATATTGATTTTTATCTGCTGCATGCCATGAGCGGCGAAGGCTACCGCAGGATGGTGGAGCTGGGTGTGGTGGAGTATTGTGAAAACCTGAAAGAAGAAGGGCGCATCCGCTATTTCGGGTTTTCCTTCCATGATTCTTATGAGGCGTTTGAAGAGATTCTTGGCAGCAGGGATTGGGATTTTTGTCAGATTCAGCTCAATTACATGGATACGGAGGAGCAGGCAGGTATGCGCGGTTATCGGCTTGCAGAGGAAAAAGGCGTTCCGCTGGTTATTATGGAGCCGGTAAAGGGAGGTTCCCTTGCCGTATTTGCCGATGATATTACAGAAAAGCTGCGGACACTCGATTCCGAGGCGAGCACGGCTTCCTTTGCCCTGCGCTGGGTGGGGAGTCTGCCGAATGTCAAGGTTATCTTAAGCGGTATGTCAACCATGGAGCAGGTGGAGGACAATCTGAAGACCTTCTCGGATTTCAAACCGCTTTCAGGGCAGGAAGCGGCTGTGGTAGAAGAGATTGTAGCGATGATAAAGGGCAGGGTGCAGAATGGCTGTACCGGCTGCCGATATTGTATGCCCTGTCCTGCGGGAGTCAACATTCCTGAGTGTTTTGCCGTGTGGAATACCTACCACATGTACCAGAATTATAATATGGTGAGAGGAAAATGGGAAAATGGAATCGGGGAAGCGGCACAGGCAAAAAATTGCATCAAATGCGGCAAATGTGAAGCGCTTTGCCCGCAGAAGCTTTCCATCAGGGAAGACCTTATAAGGGCGCAGGCGGATTTAGATAAAAAAGAGATGGTTTTAAAATAAAAAAGAGTCCGCTGACACAGAAGGAAGACGGGCAGGAGGGATATGGTGAAAAACATGAAAGAAAAGCTGTTGAAAACATTTGCGGAGGTATTTGGGGATACGGAAGGGGTAAGGCTGTACTTTGCGCCCGGGCGCGTCAATTTGATTGGAGAGCATACCGACTACAACGGTGGGCATGTGTTTCCTTGCGCGCTGACAATCGGAACTTATGGGGCGGTGCGGAAAAGGGAGGATAATAAGCTTCGTTTTTACTCCATGAATTTTAGCGGGCTGGGTGTGATAGAGACTTCCCTTGAAGATTTGACCCCCTGCAAAGAGGCGGGCTGGACCAACTATCCCAAAGGGGTTATCTGGGCGTTTGCAGAAAAGGGAATGAAGCTGCCCTGCGGTATGGATGTGTTGTTGAACGGCAATATTCCCAACGGCTCCGGTCTTTCTTCTTCTGCCTCTGTGGAGGTTCTGACCGGATTTGTCTTAAAGGATTTGTTTGGTTTTTCGGTGAGCAACAAGGAGCTTGCTCTTATCGGGCAGTTTTCCGAAAATCAGTTTAATGGCGTCAACTGCGGCATTATGGACCAGTTTGCAATCGCGATGGGCAAAGAAGGACACGCCATTTTTCTGGATACGGCGGATTTGTCTTATGAGTATGCGCCGGTAAAGCTTGCAGGCGCCAAAATTGTGATTGCCTGCTCCAACAAAAAGCGCGGGCTGGGAGACTCCAAATACAATGAGCGCAGAAGCGAGTGCGAGGAAGCGCTGCGGGAGCTGCAGGCGGTAGTGGACGTAAAAGCCTTGGGCGATTTGGACGAGGCGGCTTTTGAAGCAAACTGTGGCGCCATTGCAGACGAAGTGCGCGTAAGGCGCGCCAGACATGCCGTGTATGAGAACCGCCGCACCATAAAGGCAGTGGAAGCCTTGAAGCAGAATGACATTGCGCTGTTCGGAAGGCTGATGAATGAGTCCCATGTATCTCTCAGAGATGATTATGAAGTGACGGGCATTGAGCTGGATACGTTGGTGGAGGAGGCGTGGAAGGTAGACGGCGTTATCGGCTCCCGCATGACCGGTGCCGGTTTTGGCGGGTGCACCGTCAGCCTTGTAAAGGATGAGGCAATCGATGCTTTTATCGGGCAGGTTGGAAAAGCTTATCAGGAAAAAATCGGCTATGCGGCAGATTTCTATGTAGTGGAGATTGGCGGCGGTCCGGCACGGCTTATGGGAAGCGAGGAAAAGGAATCATGATACAGACATATATTGACAGGCTGGTGGAGTACGGGTTAAAAACAGGTCTTATCGAGCCGACGGATAAGATTTACACGGCAAACCGGCTTTTGGAGCTTTTTGGGCTGGAGGCGCCGGAATATGACGAGGGTGTCGGAAGTTTGAAAGACTGTGAGATACGGGGAGTGGAGAGCGGCAGCATCTGCGGTCACAAACAGGGCGAGGAAGGAGACAGTTCAAACGTTCAGAGGTATGGAAAAGAAAGCGGTGATTCGGACGTTCAGGGGCATGGAGTGAAAAGCAGCAGTTCTAACATGCAGGATGCGGGAGCGGAGCTGGAGCAGATTCTTTCGGGTATGCTGGATTATGCCTGTGAAAAGGGGCTGATTCCCGAGAACAGCATTACTTATCGGGATTTGTTTGACACGAAAATCATGGGGCTTTTGGTGCCCCGTCCCAGCGAGGTAATTGAAAAATTTTGGAGCCTGTATCAGGAGGAGCCGCAGGCGGCTACGGATTATTATTATAAGCTCAGCCGCGACACGGACTATATCCGGCGCTACCGGATTGTACGCGATGAAAAGTGGACGACGGCAACGGAGTACGGGGAACTGGACATTACCATCAATTTATCCAAACCGGAGAAGGACCCCAAGGCAATCGCGGCGGCAAAGAATGCAAAGCAGGCAGGGTATCCCAAATGCCTGCTCTGCCGGGAAAACGAGGGCT
The DNA here is from genome assembly GCA_910578335.1 of uncultured Lachnospiraceae bacterium. Lineage (GTDB taxonomy): Bacteria > Bacillota > Clostridia > Lachnospirales > Lachnospiraceae > Acetatifactor. The sequence continues at coordinate 23,417 of CAJTPU010000010.1, forward strand.
ACGCGGGCAGGATTAATCATCCGGCGAGGCAGAATCACAGGATTATACCCATAACCATAAACGGCAGTAGCTGGGGGCTTCAATATTCGCCCTATGTATATTACAATGAGCATTGTATTGTGTTTAACAGCGAGCATATTCCGATGAAAATCGAACATGATACTTTCTGTAAGCTGTTTGATTTTGTAAAGCAGTTTCCTCATTACTTGGTCGGCTCCAATGCGGATTTGCCTATTGTGGGAGGCTCTATTTTGAGCCATGACCATTTTCAGGGCGGTCATTACGAATTTGCCATGGCGAAGGCGCCGGAGGAGGAAGCCTTTGCCGTAAAAGGTTTTGAGGACGTGGAAGCGGGAATTGTCAAATGGCCTATGTCCGTGATACGCCTCAGCGGAACGGATACGGACAGAATCATTGCGCTGGCGGATAAAATATTGGATACCTGGCGCAGTTACACCGACGAGGCAGCCTTTATCTTTGCCGAAACGGACGGGGAGCCGCACAATACCATTACGCCCATTGCGAGAAAGCGGGGCGGTAAATATGAACTGGATTTGGTGCTGCGCAACAATATTACAACTAAGGAGCATCCGCTGGGCGTTTACCATCCGCACGCGGAGCTGCACCATATTAAAAAGGAGAATATCGGTCTGATTGAAGTGATGGGGCTTGCAGTCCTGCCTGCCCGCCTGAAGGCGGAAATGGCAGCGCTCAGGCAGGCAATTTTGTCAGGCAGCGACTTACGGGCGGACGAAGCCCTTGCCAAGCATGCGGACTGGGTGGAAGCGTTTCTGCCCAAATATGAAAAGGTAGATGCGTCTAATATTGACGGTATTATCAGAGATGAAATCGGGCATGTTTTCCTGCGCGTCCTGGCAGATGCCGGTGTTTACAAACGCACGCCAAAAGGCAGGGAAGGGTTTAGGAGATTTGTGGAGACGGTGTCTGAGGGGCAATAAGGATACTACCTCGCAAGTCATGCCCGCATGACTTTGGTACTGACGTTTTTTAAGAGTCTGCTTATAGAATATACAAGGTGCACAATTCGGGACCGACAAAATAGGAGTTTTGCCATTGACTATTTAAAATAGTGGAGCAAAGGAATGCAAAGATTGAAAATATGCGCAGAAAGAGGTCAGAAGTGGAGGAAAATATGAATACTTATTGGTCACAGTATGTGCAAAAAACGGAAGAGCTATATTTGTCCCGTGCATTAAAATTTCATAGCGGAAACATTGAGCGATGGGCAGATATCATGCAGTTGCAAGATGGAATGAAAATTCTTGAGGTAGGATGTGCGGGCGGTCTTCTTTGTCATCGGTTAAAAGAACGGTTTCCAAATGCGGAAATTACCGGTCTGGATTTTGACACCGGTCACATCGATTTTGCGAAGAAAAAAACGAAAGAATTAAATCTTTCATGTAATTTTATTGCAGGTGATGCAACATAGCTTCCGTTTGGGGATGACGTCTTCGATATTTGCTATTCCCACACGGTGATAAATTTCTGCAATCCGGAAAAGTTTGTGGGAGAACAATATCGGGTGCTGAAACCAAATGGCAGAATCATTGTGATGGACGTCTACAACAGGGGTGCCAAGCCGGAAGAATGGATACCGACTGATGATTGCGAGGAAAAGGAGTTATTTGATAAAGTCTGGGCAGCAGCGTCTGACAACCCCAATAGCCGGATTAAGCGATATGAGGACCGAACAGAAAAATACGCTGCATATCTTGCGGCGCAGGGATTTCACAATGTTTCTATCGACGCAATGGCTACGGTAAATTATGCTCCGGACTTTCATAATGTCGAGGAAGAAATGGCGCGGGCGCAAATTAATGATGACAGAATATCAGAGCTCAGCAGCGTGGAAAAAGCATATAAAATGGCTCCGAAAGCACTTAGTGAATCCGAATATCATTCTTTGGTGGATATGATAAACCGTAGGTATGACAAGAAAATAAAACAATACGAAAGCGGTGAGAGGAATTGGGAGTTTCGTGTTGCAACGACGGTATTCATAAGCGGAACAAAATAATTAGAAAAATATAGTTATCAGCATCAGTATAATTTTCCTAATTAGTGAAAAATTTTTAAATAAAGTCCTTTGCAGTAGCAGAAAACACTGTTGTTGCAAGGGGCTTTTCTTTTATACATAGATACTAAACAGCAGTAAAGCAAATCGCAATTAAATATACAAAATATCTAATTTGTTGACAAATTTTTTGCTGTGTAATACAATTGTATTCAAAGGAGGGTGTCTGATGGCTGAAGAAACTTTAGTAATTAAAGCAAAGAAATACAAAGAAGAATCAGTCATTATCTCAGCGAGAATTCCAAAGGATATGTTAGGGGATATTGATATGATTTCAAAGGAAACCGGTAGAACAAGAAATGAAATCATAACAAGGCTGTTGGATTTTGGACTGAAGCATACTGAAATAATAGAAAATTAGAGGAGGCTGGTATGGCTAAGTTTGTGATTGAGTGCCCTTATTGTGGCAATTATGCAGAAGGGAAAACTGGATTTTTTGCAAAAAAGCGGGTGGACTGTTCTTGTGGAAGAACCATTCATATTCAAGTAGATAAAATGACCAGCCGCGTATGTGCGCATTGCGGAAATCCGGTTGTGTTTGACCAGACGAAAGGAGGCAGAGCAGTATGTCCTGTCTGTCATGAACCAATTAATGAAATGTCGGACCAGTCTAAGACGGAAGCATTTTCTTGTCTGCAGTGCGGTGTGAAATTGAGAACCAATAAGGGTACTGCAAAGTTTACTTGTCCTGTCTGCGACTGTGAAAATGATGTGGCAGAGCGCGTTATGCAGGAGAAAATCCGGCAAGACGGACTTGCCAGCATTATAAAATATGAAGGGGATGCGGATACACTTGTCTGGAAGCATCCGATAGAAGATTTTAATTACGGTTCGCAGCTAATTGTGCATGAAAGCCAGGAGGCGGTATTTTTCCGTGATGGGCAGGCGCTGGATACCTTTGGACCAGGCAGATACACACTTGAAACGCAGCAGCTTCCGCTGCTGGAAAAAGTATACAAGCTGCCGACAGATACAGAAGGAACATTTCACTCAGAAGTATATTATATAAATCTCTCAACGATTATGGGGATTAAGTGGGGAACGGACTCGAAAGTGCGTATGTTTGACCCGGCATCGGGTTTGCATGTTGAGTTGGGGGCCTGTGGTGAGTTTAATATAAAAGTAATAAATGCAAGAAAATTACTGGCAAAACTGATTGGGACAACCGGTGGACTTCGTCAAGAACAGATTCTGGGATTGGGAAACGGAAAAGGTTACTTCAGGGCGATGATAATGACGCAGGTTAAGAGTTATCTTGCGCAGTCCATTAAAGAGAGTAATATCAATATACTTGAAATCGATGAACACTTAATAGATTTATCGACGAACCTGCGAGATAAACTGAATCATTATCTTGATGAGTATGGATTGGCATCTACAGAATTTTTTGTCAGCAATGTGATGACGCCTGACGACGACCCTAATTTTAGGAAAATGAAGGCGCAGTATGCGGAACAATACCTTGTGATTCGTCAGGAACAGATAAAGAAGAGTGAGGCGGAGGCAGCACGGCAAAGAAAAGCAGTAGAAGCGCAGACTGAGGCACAGATGAAAATGATAGAGGCGCAGGGAGATGCAGAAGCTCTTAAAATTCAGAAGCAGGCAGAAGCGGAAACATATAAAATGCAGGCGGAAGCGGAAGCTGCAGAAATGCGGATGAAGGGATATACATATCAGCAGGAAACCGCGCGGCAGGTTGGATTAGAAGCCATGAAAAACGGTCTCGTAGGAACCGGCGCTGGTGCAGGAAGCGTAGTGGGAGACATCGCGGGGCTCGGGGTTTCTCTTGGAGCCATGGGAAGTGTTATGAGTATGACAAAAGATGCTATGGCACCCATGAATGCAACCGCTATACAGATGAGTGAAAGCATTGGCAGCTCGATTTCGGGAGCATGGGATTGCAGTTGCGGACAAAAAGGCATCATAGGTAATTTCTGCAATCATTGCGGTTTGCCCAGAACCAAAGCTGCTACTCAGGTAAGCGTGACATGGGACTGTACCTGTGGACAGAAGGGAATTGTAGGAAATTTCTGTAATCATTGCGGCGCAAAAAGACCGGAATCCCTTTCGTGGGATTGTAGCTGTGGACAGACCGGAATTATTGGTAATTTTTGTAACAACTGTGGAAAGAAAAGAGGTGATAACTGATGAATAAGGCAAAGGGACGATTGGTTGCTATTGTGGCGATACTGCTTGTAGTATTTTCTGTCATTGCTTTTTTGCTGCCTTTTGAAAAAAACGGTATTTTTTGGATTTCATATGTTTTTGGAATATTAGCAATTGTGCTGCAACTGTATATGCTGAAGGTATCTTTTGGGAAAGAAAAGTCAGTGAAAAGCAGGTTTTATGGTTTTCCGATTGCTCAAATAGGAGTTGTTTATCTGGCTGCACAAATGATAATGAGCATTCTGTTTATATGTCTCGCGGCGTTTGTTCCCGTGCAGATACCCATAATCTTATATGTGATATTGTTTGCGGCAGCAGCAATAGGCTTTATTGCTGCTGATACGGTACGCGATGAAATAGAGAAACAGGATATGCAGCTTGCCAGAAGCATTAGCTGTATGCAGGAATTGCGCTCTAAGGCTGCGTCACTTCCGGCGTTATGCGATGATATTGAGACAAAAAAGATACTTACAGATTTATCTGATAAATTTAAGTACAGTGACCCTGTAAGCTCATCCGTAGTTGAGGAAGCTGAAAAAGAGATAGTGGTTATTATGACAGAGCTTCAAAGCGCAGTGGTAGAAAACGATATGGACTGCATAAAGAGCCTTTGCCAAAAAGCTTCCATGAGTCTGGATGAAAGGAACCGTCTTTGTAAGCTTGGCAAATAAGCTTGCTGTTTTTATGGGATATTATAGCCTGTTTGAGGAAAATGAGGAAAGAAAGCCAAGGAGGAAGTGAGCAGTGGCATTATTTAAATGCAAAATGTGCGGTGGCAGTTTGGACGTAAACGAGAATATGTCTGTTTGTGAATGCGAGTATTGCGGTACCAGACAGACATTACCGAAGGCGAATGACGAGCAGAAAATGAATGCAATGAACAGGGCGAATCATTTTAGGCGTCAGTGCGAATTTGATAGAGCGATTGAAGCATATGAAAAGGTATTGCAGAATGCAGATGATGATGCAGAGATTTACTGGTCTCTTGCCCTTTGCAAGTATGGTATTGAATATGTAGATGATGCGCTTACAGGAAGGAAAATTCCGACTTGTCATCGTATGCAGTATACCTCTATTTTGGATGATGCTGATTATTTGAGTGCATTGGATAAGGCGGATGAAGCACAGAAAGCTGTATACAAAGAGGAAGCCGAAGTAATAGCAGGCATCCAAAAGGGAATTTTGGATATTTCAAATAAAGAAGAAGCTTTTGATGTGTTTATCTGTTATAAGGAGACGGACGAGGAGGGCAAAAGAACAAACGACAGTGTTTTGGCACAGGATATTTATTTTGGCTTGACAGAAAAGGGATACAAGGTATTCTTCTCCAGAATTACACTGGAGGGGAAGCTTGGCACAGCTTACGAACCATATATTTTTGCAGCCTTGAACAGTGCCAAAGTAATGATTGTGGTTGGGACAAAGCAGGAGTATGTAAATGCAGTCTGGGTGAAGAACGAATGGAGTCGTTTTCTTATGCTTATGCAGCAGGAGAGAAGCAAGTTGATTATTCCGGCGTATCGTGATATGGACCCATATGATTTGCCAGACGCCTTGTCGGTATACCAGTCTCAGGATATGTCTAAGCTGGGCTTTATGCAGGACTTGATTCGAGGCGTTTCTAAAGTGCTGGAGGGAAGTAAAGAGGAAAAATCGTCAGGAGATACCGGCTCTTCGGGTTTTGCGGAAGTGAATTCTAATATTGCAGCACTCCTTAAAAGAGGCAAGCTTGCGCTTGAGGATGCAGAGTGGGACAGAGCCTACGAATTTTTTGACCAGGTTTTAAACAACGATGCAGAATGCAGCGAAGCGTATTTGGGACAGGCGCTGGCAAAGAGCCATGCTGTCAATGAAGAAGATTACATTAGATTTTTGTTGTCCCAAACACAGAATGCAGAACCCGTCAGGCGTGTTAAAAAAATTACTTCCGAACAAATAGCCTATGTAAATATGATGTTAGCAGAAAACGATATATTAATGTCAGAGGTTCCATATTCTAAGGATGTGATTGGTGGGTTTGAATATGTCACAATTTCAGAATCACGACAAAAACAATTAAACGAGACTATTAATTACTTTGAAAATGATAAGCTTATAAAAAAGGCGTTACGGTTTTCGAAGGGGAAATTGTCTGATGGTATAACCAAAATTAAGGAAGAGGTAATTTCAACACTTCAAGAGAGGCTTGTGCAAGCACAAGAAGAGGATGCGCAGGCAGAGGCAGAAGTAGACCGGAAGCTAGTTGAAGTCAATGCGGAAATGATTCGTATGACAGAAGAAGCTATTGCAGCCAAAGACAAGAGATACTTGGATTTTGTTAAAAGGTACAATGAGAATTTATTGGGTAAAGTTTCAGATGGGCGAATAAAGCGAACATTTGAGAGCTTCGGTCATTATAGAGATGCGGAAGCGTACGCCAAAAAGATAGTTGAGAAGATTGACGAGAAAGAGTTGAAAATGAAAGAATTGCAGGACGAAAAGCGAGAAATAATAAATAGTTTTGCCAAACTTGGAATCTTTGGCGGTGGAAAGAAGAAAAAACTTGAGGGCAGACTTAGTGAAATAAATTGCGAAATAGAAAGACTTCAAAAAGAGTTGGAGGAAAATAATTAGTACGATAATCCAGAAAGGTGATTCCTATGGCAATATACAAATGTAAAATGTGCGGCGGCGCGTTGGAAATACATAATAAGGAAAGTGTGGCGATTTGCGAATATTGTGGAACACAGCAGACGCTGCCAAGGCTTGATGATGACAGGAAGGCTAACCTTTACGATAGGGCGAACCATTTCCGCCGTAACAGCGAGTTTGATAAGGCAATGCGAATTTACGAACAAATTCTCAGTGAAGACAGTACCGATGCGGAAGTCTACTGGTCTTTGGTACTTTGCCGTTATGGGATTGAATATGTAGAAGACCCTTCTTCTCACAAGCGTGTTCCGACTGTGAACAGAGCGCAGTATACTTCTATTTACGACGATGATAATTATAAGTCTGCTTTGCAGAATGCAGACAGCTATCAGCGCGGTATATATGAAAGAGAAGCAAAGGAAATCAATGAAATTCAAAAAGGGATTTTGGAAATTTCACAAAAGGAAGAACCTTTTGATGTGTTCATCTGCTACAAGGAAAGTGACAATGAGGGCAGAAGAACACCGGATAGCGTATTGGCGCAGGATTTGTATTATGAGCTCAAGGAGGAAGGCTTTAAAGTTTTCTTTGCCCGTATTACATTGGAAGATAAGCTCGGCTCTGCATACGAGCCTTATATTTTTGCAGCGTTGAATTCAGCAAAAGTCATGGTTGTCCTCGGGACAAGGTCTGAGTTTTTTAATGCTGCATGGGTGAAAAATGAATGGAGCAGGTATCTTTCACTTATAAAAGGCGGCGCAAAAAAAACACTGATTCCAGCCTATAAGGATATGGACCCGTATGACTTGCCAGAGGAATTTTCACACCTTCAGGCGCAGAATATGTCTAAACTGGGCTTTATGCAGGACATCATTCGCGGAATCAAGAAAATCACAAAGGCAGGCGAAGAGAAAGAGGCTGTCGTTAAGGAAACTGCTATGGCAGGCAGTGATACGAATGCTTCTCCGCTTTTGAGGCGTGTTTTTCTGTTCCTTGAAGATGGCGACTGGCAGAATGCTGATGAGTATTGTGAAAGAGTGCTGGACATTGAACCTGAGAATGCATTGGATATCTGAGGAAGTTGATGGCGGAGCTGCGTGTAAGAAAACAGGAGGACCTGAATCATTGCGAAAAGCCGTTTGATGGCAGCAGTAATTATCAAAAAGTGATGCGTTTTGGGGATGATGAATTAAAGGCTGTTGTGCAGGGATATATCGAGCATATCAATGACCGCAATGAGAAGACTCGTCTTGAAACAGCCTATAGAGCGGCATGTGATATAATGCATTCTGCCCAATCAGAAGAAGACTATAAAAAGGTATCAAATCTGTTTGACGATATCAGTGAATATAAGGATTCTTCTGTTCTTGCTGAGAAATGCCTTGAAGATGCTGAAGCGGCAAGAAAAAATGCTATTTTTTCTACGGCAAGCGCTAAAATGGCAGAGACATATGCACAGATATCTGATTATGAAGCAGCTATAAAGATGTTTGAAAGTATTTCTGGCTGGCGTTCTGCAGATGAGCAGATTACTTCCTGCCATAAAAGAATTGAGGAAATCAAAGCAAAAGAAGAGGCTGAAAGATTGGAGTGTGAGCGACAGGCAGAAATAGCCCGGCAAGAGGCTGAAAGACGGGTGAAGAGAAATAAGAAAATAAGAAATATTATATGTGCGGTGATGGTCTTTCTTGGGTTGGCAAGTGTTTTTGTTGTCGTATATGTAATTCCAATATTAAAGAAAAATGACTTTATAGCAAGGTATGGACAAGAAGTTTATGATAGATGGGGAGTGATTGAAAAAGGTGCTTATATAACTTTTGGTCAGTATGAGCAAGACAATGATATAGAAAATGGTAAGGAGGATATAGAGTGGCTTGTTCTTGCTGTGGAAGATGGAAAAGTTTTACTCATCAGCAAATATGCACTGGACGTTCAGCCATACAACATATATAGAAATGTGGATTGCAAATGGGAGACATGTTCGTTGAGGGAATGGTTGAACAGCACATTTATTGACAATGCTTTCTCTGATAGTGAAAAAGCAATGATTGATACGCCTGGTACAGGAATTATCAGGAATGCTTTCTTTGATGGTGCAAAAACAATGATGGATACCACTGACACGAATTTTACGCATGGACAAATCTTTTTACTTAACGTACAAGAAGTAGAAAAGTATTTTAAATCGGATGACGCAAGACAGTGCGAAGTGACAGCGTATGTGCAGGCTAATGGAGGAGTATCCACTTGGTGGCTGCGGACGTTTAATAGAAGTATGAATTATGTTAATTATGTCACTAGTGGCGGTAGTATTTTGGCAGGGGACTATATGAATTCTACATTTTCTGTTCGCCCTGCTTTGTGGCTTGATTTTGACACTCAATAAAAAGCTTTCTAGTCGAAAAACATCCGCCATAGTACGTCTCTCAGCTCAGCGTACTATGGCGGGTTCTTCTGCTAATATCGCACCTGATTGGATAGAAAATGCAGCAGCCAGTCTAGTTCTCAATAAACGCTGCACTGCATCCTCCAATCACACACTTTCCTTCTTTCAGCGTAATTTCACCTCCTACAGTATATAAAAGCCTTCCGCTTACATTTTCCACAACAGCCTCCTTCGCTGCTGGGTTGAGGATAACGGTTATCTGCTGGGTGTCGCATTTCCTGATGTAGACAAGGGGATAACCCTCCTGTACAAACGCAATTTCCGCACGGCTCTGCAGCGCTTTGTTCTGCAGGCGCAGTGAAATAAGGCGCCTGACCTCGCTTCGAAGAGAGGCTTCATCGGCAAGCTGGCTTGCCGCATCGGGTCTGTCCGCAGCGTTGTCTAAGGGAATGTAAAGTTTTTCGGCAGGAGCGGCGGAAAAGCCTGCGTTGACGGATTTGTCCCACTGCATAGGGGAGCGGGAGCCGGTTCGGCTGTAGCCGCCTTCCACGGAGGTCAGGTTTTCTACATAGCGCATACCGATTTCATCGCCGTAGTAGATAAAAGGCGCACCCGGCATAGAGAGCAGAAAGGCAAAAGCAATCCGCATCTCGTCCGTATCAAGATTGCGGGAAAGCCGGTCCATGTCGTGATTGCCGGAAGGGATGCACATCAATCCCCTGCCGCCTGTTTTTTGTAGGTTTTCTTTATATTTGGCAATAAATTCGCGGGCAGAGCCTCCGCCTGTCTTGGAAAAATAGGGCTTTTCACAGCGGAACAGTGCATTGTAGTGGGAAGAGCCAAAATGGAGCAGGAAATCCATGTGGAAACCGCCGGCAAGAGATTTGTCCGGCTCACCCCACTCGGAAACCATGGCAGCTTCGGGAAATTCTTTGTCGAGGAAGTCCCTTATATTCTGCCACAGCTTGATAGTGCCCTTGCTGTCCTCATCATGTTTGACAAGGGAGCCTGCCATATCCACGCGGAAGCCGTCACAGCCCATCTGCAGCCAGAAGCGCATAATATTTTTTAATTCGGCAAGCGTTGCCTTGGGACCTTCGTCGTCCATGGACTGCTGCCATGGGCGCTGCGGCTTATAAAATCCATAGTTTAGCGCAGGCTGGCTGGAAAAGAAATTGATGGCACAGGAGCCGTCGCGGTCGGAAATCCCCCTGAGGCAGCCCATCCCCTGCGGTTCCTCCCATACGCTGTCCGTCCAGACGTAACGGTCGGTATATTCATTTTTCTCTGCCTTCATGGATTCCTGAAACCACTTATGCTCCACGGAAGTATGCCCCGGCACAAGGTCGAGGAGAAGATGCATTCCCCGTTTATGTACCTCTTCAAACAGTCTTTTCAAATCGGCGTTGGTGCCATATCTGGGCGCGGCAGTATAGTAATCTGCCACGTCATATCCGGCATCCCCAAAGGGAGACAAAAAACAGGGATTGAGCCAGATGGCATTGCAGCCCAGCTCTGCAATATAGTCCAGTTTGTCTATGATTCCCTGAAAATCGCCGATGCCGTCCGCGTTTGTATCATAAAAGGATTGCGGATAAATCTCGTAAAATACTGCATTGTCAAGCCATGCAGGCTGTCCGGAATGATTCATATGTGTTCCTGCCTTTCTTTCAATTAAAGAGTAAAATAAAGAAGCAATATTTTGTCTTGTTGGTATTCCTCTTACATGATATACTAACAAAAAATCCCACATATTGTAAAGGAGAAAAACAATGTTTGAAGCATGGTTGAAACAGGAAAAAGAAACTATCAGGGAGCGTTTTGGAAAGGCGCGGATTTTGTGCATATTTCTTGCTTTGCTCATGGTTCCGATGGCTTTACTCAATCTGATTATGCTGTTGGATGGCGGCGGTGCGCCGCAGCTTGTAGCGTTTCTCTTTATGATTGTGGTAATGATTGTAGTGCTGTCTTTGGGAAATTACAAAAGGCGGCTGATAAGACCGCTTATGGCTTCTGTCAAAAAAGAGCTTTCCGACCAGGAGGAGCGGGAGGTATTTGCGCAGCAGATGTCTGTGGCAATTTGTATCACGTACCAGCCGCTGCCACAGGTAAAGGAATGTGAAATCATGGTGGCACCGCTCTACTGCTACATGAGGCAGCCGGGGAAAAGCTGTATTTTTAAGACCGGCAGCATCGGCAGAGCCGAACTGAAGAAGGAGTCCGTTGACAGGAGGACGCTCCGCCGTTTTTATACGCTGTCCCTGTATACTGCCGATGAGGAGAAAAAACCGGTCTGGAGAGGGTGGTTTGCGAGCGCGGAGGAGCTGTATCAGGCATATGCGCACCTGAAACCGTTACTGCCGCCGCAGACGTTGATTCAGGATAACGCAGCCGATAAGGACGGGAGGCTTTAGGGCTGATGCATAATCAGAACAGCAAAAAGGAGTTTCTTACAGGCTCGAATTTTTTGCTTATTGAGCTGCCGGACTTTATTACGCGGAGTATCGGATTGCTTGATTTGGCAGCACTGCCGATATTGGGATACACAACAATGAAGAAGCTGAAGGATAAGCAGTAGTACATTCCTGTTTGTCAGCGAGAACTACCCTTATGTTCGGAGCAGATAACAACAAAATAGAGAGAAACATCACAAAACGCATGGTACCGCAACATAACCATGCGTTTTTTTGAAAAATTTTGTAGCTTTTTTTCCTTATGTTTTGTATCTATATTAGATTTGGATATCAAAAGCTCTTGCAGAGTGTTTTACTTGTCGATTTGCCAAAAGGGAAGGGATGGACAAGTTTTATCAAAGGAGGCGATAAGGTGACGGAACCGGAGGAGAGACAGAATAGGCAGAAAGAAACCATTCTGCGATATTCTGATATGGTATATCGGCTGGCGTATGCGCTGGTAAAGGACAGATACGATGCAGATGACATTTATCAGGAGGTTTTCACGGGCTGGCTCAGAAAAAATCCGCAATTTCAGAACGAGGAGCATGAAAAGGCATGGTTTATACGCGCCACGGTGAACCGCTGCAAGAATTTTTGGAAATCTGCATGGCAGAGCCGCACGGAAGGATTTGGGGAAGGGGAATGGCTGGGAATGGCGAAGCGTCTGGGCGGGGATGCCTGTCGGAACTGCGCAGGAGAACTTGCGGCGGGAGGTGATGGCGGGCAGGAGGAGGCGCTGATAGAGAAGGTAAAGCTTTTGCCTCAAAAATACCGTGCTGTCATACATTTGTTTTATTATGAGGATATGAGAGTGGAGGAAATCGGTATTGCCCTGAAAATAAAGCCGTCAACCGTCAGGACACAGCTTACAAGGGCGAGAAGACTATTGAAAAAGAAGTTGGAGGAAGGGTGAAGCGTATGATGTTTCAAGAAAATTATAAAAAAGCGTATGAAGCCATTGTTCCCGACAGTGCGTTGGTAGAGAAAATGCTTTTATTGGCTGAAGGGCAGGAGGAACAGAAGGAAAAGGCAGTAAAAAGCGGACTGGTACGTGTTGTCAGACGAATGCTTATGGTGGCGGCGGCAATTGGTGCATTTGTGATAATTATGTCACTGACAGTTATGCCGGCGCTTGCGGCAAATGTACCTGCCGTTTACCGGTTCCTGCAGGGGATTTCGCCTGCTCTGGCAGATTTCTTTGTACCGATAGAGAAGTCCTGTACAAAAAAGGGCATCACCATGCAGGTGGAATCGGTTTATGTGGAGGGGAACCGGGCGGAAGTCTACATTTCTTTTCAGGATGCGGATGGCGCAGGTAATGTCATTGACGGGGAGATTGACCTGTGGACGGGCTATGGGCTCCAGAGTAGAACCGGATGCAGTGTAATAGGCGGTCACAACTTTGCCGGCTATGATGCCGAGACAGGAAAATCATACTGGAAGGTCAGTCTGCAAGGCTGGGATGATTTTGAAACGGATAAGCTTACGTTCTATGTCTACAGTATTTTGAGCAGAATCAGCGAGGAAAAAAGAGAACTTGACCTAAGAGAAGCGCTGACGGAAGCGGAGCTTAAAAACGTAACCTTGAGCGGGGGCAGTTGGACGGGGTGGACAGAGACGACAAACTGTTCTGTACAGCGGACGGATGCAGAGAGGCGGGAGGACCCGCGCCCTGTTGTTTCTGTTATGAAGGGAAAACCTGTCGGAGAATGTCTTGTGGACGGCTTTACCGTTACGGGAATTGCCTTTTTGGACGGGAATTTGCGAGTGCAGATTTGTATGGGCGACCAGAGCCGCGCAGTTCGTCACGTGAGTCTTTTTCTGACGGATAAGGAAGGGAACGAAAGGATTTGTGACAATTCGGTTGTGTGGAAGGAGAGCTGGGGAGGCGTTGACTATACTTTCTATGAATATGTTTTTGCAGATGCGGCTGCAGACACCGACGCATACGCGCTATACGGTCTTTTTTTTGAAGAAAGCGGTTATGTGGAGGGAGACTGGAGCGTAACCTTTACGCTGAAGCCGGACGAACGGGAATAGGGAAAAAAGATATAAAAATCCTTCTCTTACATTACAGTATTATGGCACTATATATACAATTACCAAGAAAGGTATCCGTTAAATCTTTTAGTATCACAAGGACAGTAAATAAATTGACTTGGTAAAAAAAGAAGGTAAGATTGTCTTAAAAAGTAAGCAAGTGATTGCTTCCATTTTTTGAAACTGGTAAAATAATATAGAGTGTTTTTTGGATAGTTATAAAGGAATAATAGGAACTGTAATTTGAAAGGGGGAAAGTATGGTTCTAAAGTGTAAATATATATTGGGCTTTCTGGCATCTATAGTGTGTTTCACGGGGGTTGCCGGATGTGAAGCGTCATCGAAAGGTGAAGAGGAAAAAAGTGGGGTTATTTTGGAAAGTCGAACAGATGCAGAATTGCAGGCGGAAGCAGGGGCTGGTCTGGAAGAAACAGAGGAGGAATCCGGTACGACACCGAAGTGGGCTGCAAAATCGGATTTCTGGGTGGATTTAGGATTTAATATAGGTTCAACACCGAAACCCCGACCTATCTGGTAGTAAAACAAAAGCAGGGGTGTTATCTAAAGGATACACTCCTGTTTTTCTTGTCAAAGTACCAGCTTGCGCTATAATGTATACATTTAACTACATTATAGCGGATTATAATATAGGGAGGAATTGTGCAATGAAAAGAATAATGGTTCTGCTTTATCTGCTGTTCATGGTTTTTGCAGGCTGTGGGAAAGAAACGGCAAACGCAAAGGGGGCTGCTATTTCTGTGGATTGGTTAGAAGACATGGGAAATATCGGGAGCGCTGTAGAAAAAACGGTTAAACTGCCAACCATGATTTCCGGCTATCTGGTGCCTAATCGTACTGTAAAAATAGGGAATTATATCTACGCCAATGTTTACATGAAAGGCATCAATAAGATTGTTTCCTTTCAATGTGACACGGGTGATACGGAAGTAATTCTGGAGGCGGATTCCATTGTTTTTCTAGGCGGAATCGGCGATTATCTGTTTTATTTAAACCATCTGGAAGGTACGACATATTATATGGAGAAGCTTTGGTCTTATAATTTAAAGACGGGGGAAGTAAAAGAGGTCATGGGGGATTTGAACCATGTTTGGGAGCTGCGGGTATGGGGGGAATGGATTTACCTGATAAATGATTTGGCACTATATGGCTATAATGAGCCATTCTATACTGCGTATCAATTAGATGAAGCAGGGGACTTGGTGTCTGCAGAGGATGCACCGGTACTTTATACTGCTTATAATAAGGTTTCAGCAGAAGGATATACTGCCAGAGTGGCAGAAGATATGGAAAGCCATAACTACAATCTTGTTATCACTGGTGAGGAAGAGAAAAAGTATATTGTGGAATGTTCGGCTGCCGGGTTTAGGGGGTGTACAGAGGAATATATGATTTTGGACGTGTGGGATGAGGATTCCGGTATGAATATTACGCCATACGTATATTCCTTAAAAGAGGGCGAGTTTGTGGAGATTACGGAAGATGGAGATGGGAGCTTGAGCTATATGGAAATTCAGGACTCATGGCTGGTGTATGGTGTTTATGGCGAGGAGGTGCCTCGTTTTGTTAATTTGGAGGAAAAGTTTGCAGAGGAAGGCGCGCCGGAGCTGGATGTTATTAAAATTTTTGAGTAGAAGAAAGGATTCACTTCGCTGCAAATGATATATATTGCTGAAAGAAAAGAAGCAGTTCGTCCCATAAAAGGGGCGGCTGCTTTTGCATTGAGAAGGTTGAGGTGTTGTATTTGACCGGATGAAAGGCGGCAAAATTGGAGGGATTGGACGAACAGGAATAGGGAAAACAAGGCTTGTGTATCCTTTGTCAGCCGTGATAAAATAAATATAACTTGGTACAAAAGGAGATTTTTTCATGGCTGACTGTAAAAGGCTTGCGCTTATCAGTGATATTCACGGGAATTATAAAGCGTTAGAGGCGTTTTTGGAGTATATTGCAAATAAAAACGTGGACGGTATTATCTGTCTGGGCGACTATGTGACGGACGGTCCCTATCCCCAAAGGACACTTTCCATGCTGCGTGAGATGGGAGAAAAATATTCCTGCGAAATGGTCAGGGGCAACAGGGAAGAGTATTTGATTGGCAATTTTTACAGACCGGAGGGCTGGAAGCCTTCTTCTGCAAACGGTCTTTTGTATTATGTGGCGGGGCAGGTGACGGAGGACGACATTCATTTTTTTGAAAGTCTGCCGTCTGCCAAAAAGCTTTCTTTTGCGGGATGTCCGCCAACGCTCCTCTGCCACGGTACACCAAAAGACCTTAGGGGCAATGTGTGGGAGAAACCGATGCTGAAAGGGGAGATTTTAAAGGAGCTGAAAGAGGATTATCTGTTTGGCGGTCATACCCATCATCAGGAAATGGAGTGTGCAGGCGGCAAAACCTATGTGAACCCGGGTTCTTTGGGCTGCGCCATAGACGGAATGGGCAGGCAGGCGCAGTTTGCCATGCTGGAAGTCAAGAATGCGGGTGGGAAAGCGTCGTATCAGATGGATTTTGTCAGTATTCCTTATGATTTGGATTCCTTTTTGCGAGACTTTGCGGAGGCGGGGCTTGACGAGTGCGGCATGGTATTAAGCCGCTGCTTGAAAAGAACCCTGCAGACAGGGCTTGACTATTTTTACGCGGCAGTATGTGAGGCGGTTCGGATATCGGGAAAACCTGTGCCGGAGATTAGTGAGCAGGTCTGGGAGCAGGCGGCGGAAAGGCTTGGGGTATGAAATTTTTGCTGGCGGCGCTCAATGCGAAATATATACATTCCAATCCGGCAATTTACAGTCTCAGGCGGTATGCGGGAGAAAATGCCCGGTATGTGGAGCTTGCGGAGTATACGATTAACAACCGGGTGGAGGAGATTTTAGAGGATATATATAACAGAAAGCCGGATATCATTGGTTTTTCCTGTTATATATGGAATCGGAACATGATACTGGAGCTGATAACAGAGCTGCATAAGCTGCTTCCGGAACTTCCGATTTGGATGGGAGGACCGGAGGCTTCTCTTGATGCAGAGCAGATTTTGGCGAAATATCCGGCAGTTACGGGTATTATGGCGGGCGAGGGCGAGGAGACCTTTGCAGAGCTGCTTGCTTTTTATGTAAAGGGCGGCGGAGAACTGCGAAGCATCGCAGGGCTGGTACTGCCGAAAGGCGCTACCCCTGAAAGGAAGCTGCTTCCTTTAACGGAAATTCCCTTTGCCTATGAAGATACAACAGATTTTGAAAACAGAATTATATATTATGAATCTCAGCGAGGCTGTCCTTTTTCCTGCAGCTATTGTCTCTCTTCAATTGATAAAACAGTGCGATTCCGTGACATTGATGTCGTAAAAAAGGAACTGCAGTTTTTTTTGGAGCGGCAGGTCAAACAGGTAAAATTTGTGGACCGCACTTTTAACTGTAATCATGGACATGCTATGGATATATGGACATATATCAAGGAACATGACAATGGTATCACAAATTTTCACTTTGAGATTGCGGGAGATATCCTGAACGAAGAGGAAATCGCGTTGTTAAACAGTATGCGCGCAGGTCTGGTGCAGCTTGAAATTGGCGTGCAGTCTGTCAATCAGGAAACGCTTGCGGAGATACGGCGCGTAACGGATTTGGAAAAGCTGAAGGCGGCGGTGGCACAGATAAGCAGGGGCGGCAGGGTGCATCAGCATTTGGATTTAATTGCAGGGCTGCCTTTTGAAGATTATGAAAGCTTTGGGCGCTCTTTCGATGCGGTGTACGGCATGCAGCCAAACCAGCTTCAGCTCGGATTTTTAAAGGTGCTGAAGGGCTCTTATCTGTATGAAATGGCAGAGAACTATGGAATTGTATATACTGCCGCGCCTCCTTATGAGGTGCTTCGTACAAAGTGGATTTCCTATGAAGAGATAAGAAGGCTTAAGAAAATAGAACAGATGGTTGAGATATATTACAATAGCGGACAGTTTCGCCACACGATTTTTGTCCTGCAAGAAAGCTTTCAAAGTCCGTTTTCCATGTATGAAGCGCTCGCAGACTATTATGGAGAGAAAGGATTTTTTACTAAGGCGCCGGGGCGGGATTTCCATTACCATATACTTTTGTCCTTTGCTGGCAAATATGGAAACAGGGAGGAAGCGCTTTACAGGGAGCTTCTTGTGTTTGATTTTTATTTGCGGGAAAAAGCGAAAAGCCGTCCGGATTTTGCAGGGGTACAGGATGCATACAGGAAGGAAGCGGCTGCTTTCTATAAAAAGGAAGAAATGGAGAGAAGGTATCTGCCGGATTACAGCGGCTATGACAGCCGCCAGCTTGCCCGCATGACGCATTTAGAGCAGTTTCATTATACTGTCTGGGAAAGTGTGCCGAAGCAAAGGGACAGCTTTTTACTGTTTGATTACCGGAAACGAAACCCGCTGACGCATGAGGCGGCAGTCATCGCCATTTTGCAGAGCGAATTTAGGACGGGAGCAGATTTATGATGTGTATGACAGAAAAGGAAGCGGCGGTATGAAGAAGCAGGAAAGCTATGTATGCGTGGATTTGGAGACGACGGGACTGAATCCCAAGACGGATAAAATTATTGAAATCGGTGCAGTGAGGGTGGAGAACGGGATACTTGTAGAAAGCTTTGAAACTTTTGTGAATCCTGCCTGCCGCCTGCGGGAACAAATTACGGAGCTGACGGGGATTACCGACGAAGTGCTTGTGAACGCGCCGGAAATTGCGGAAGTACTGCCGGATTTGCTGGCGTTTCTGCGGGAGGACGTGCTTTTGGGGCATAGTGTGCTGTTTGATTATTCCTTTCTGAAAAAGGCGGCGGTCAACAACCGTATCAAGTTTGAGAGGCTGGGGATTGACACTCTTAAGATTGCGAGGCGCTTTCTGTCAAGCCTTCCCAGCAGGAGTCTGGACTCTCTGTGCGCATACTATGAAATTCCGCATAAAGCGCACAGGGCGCTGGCGGATGCAAACGCAACCTGCAGACTATATGACAGGCTTTGGGAAGCCTTTGGCGAAAGAGAAGAAAATGCAGTTTTTGCCCCTGTTATGCTGCAATATCAGGCGAAGCGGGAAACACCCGCCACACCCGCCCAGAAGGAACGGTTATATAAGCTGCTTGTAAGGCATAAAATAGAAGCAGAATATGAACTGGATAAACTTACTCGGAGTGAAGCCAGCCGCTATACGGACCGGATTCTTGCAACGTACGGACGATGACATTTTTCATGGTGGAGCGGAGCGCGTCGGCTTTTTCGATGAGCGCCGCCTTTTTGTCATATTCGCCGTCGGCGTCGTAGATGTCTGCCAGCAGATAATAGCTGTGGCTGACGTCTGTGCCTGTGGAAACGGCAAATTCAAGTACTGCGCGCGCTTCCGCTATGCGTGCATTGGTGTATAAAATTTCAGCCAGCCGTTGCAGAGAGCGTGCAAGGAGTGTATAATTCTGGTCGTATTCGGAAAGGCAGGTTATATTGGCGGTGCCATATTCCAGCTTTAAATCGGTGTTGGTATAGCCGGTCAGGTTGACGATTTTTTGCCCGGAAAGCTCCCGCAGGGTTTCAAGCAGTGCAGAAACCTCTTCATCCTCGGGCATAAAGCGTTCCGGCAGCAAAGAATCGGGGATGGAAATATAGGAGAGGTTTGCCAGAGATTTTTTGCGTGTGTTGTTGGCGCGCGCTTCTCTGTCCCAGAACTCCTTCTCATATTTTTCAATCATTTTCTTGTGTCTGCGGTTCGTAAGGGCAATTACCAGACAAAAGACAATTAGACTGGACAAAAACATTCCTATCATATATAATTCCTTTCAAACAGGTTTTATGCAAAAAGAGAGGTGTGGTTGTCATGATTAACTTTCACAGCAGAAAAACGCAGAGAATCATTGCGGGCGTAATCGTCCTTTTTCTGATTCTTGCCATGGTAATTCCTATGCTGCTTGGCGCGTAGGTCTGCTTTTTAAGAGTAACACAGATTGCAATAAAAAACAATTACGCAAGTGTTGAGGAGCGCAATTAAAATGAGGAAGAATTTTATGAAAAAAATTGCCTTGCTGCTTGGTTTGGCTGTCATGCTTGTACTGCTTCCGGCAAAAGAGGCAGCGGCAAAAAGTGACGATACCATAAAAGCGGGTATTTACATAGGAGATATCTCTTTAGCCGGAATGACCGCCGACGAGGCAAAGGATGCGGTAGAGGCATATATAGATTCCCTGAAGCAGGTGGAAATCACACTGTTGGTTACAGAAGAAAACAGTGTGGTAGTGACGGCTGGCGAGCTTGGTATTAGCTGGAGCAATCCGGAGATTGTGGAAGCGGCGGCTACCCTTGGCACGCAGGGAAACATTGTGCAGCGGTATAAAGCGCTGAAGGATTTGGAAAAAGAAAATAAAGTATATGAGATAGAGTTTGATTTTGACATTGTGGCGATTAACCGGGTTCTTGCAGATGAATGCAAGCAGTATGACACTGAGATGGTGGACATGGGTCTGACGTTGGAAAACGGCGAGTTCATCATACAGGAGGGAGAGACCGGCTACGCACTGGATGTAGAGGATTCCATCGACGTGATATATGATTATCTGGCGGGCGAATGGAACCATGAGGCATGTTCCATTCAGCTTTCGGTTGCAGTGACCGAGCCGAGGGGCTCTGAGGAGGAGCTTCTTATGGTAAAAGACCTGCTGGGTTCCTTTACCACGTCCTATTCCACGTCAAACTCCAACAGGAGCGCGAATGTGGCGAATGGATGCCGGCTGATAAACGGAACGCTTCTGTATCCCGGCGATGAATTTTCTACCTGTGATACGGTTACGCCTTTTACCCAGCAAAACGGGTACTATCTGGCGGGCTCCTATTTGAACGGAAAGGTAGTGGATTCTCTTGGCGGCGGCATTTGTCAGGTTTCCACCACGCTTTACAATGCAGTGCTTTTGTCGGAACTTGAGGTAACGGAGCGGTACAATCATTCGATGATAGTTACCTATGTAAGACCGTCGGCGGATGCGGCGATTTCCGACAGCTCGGGAAAGGACTTCCGTTTTGTCAACAATACGGATTATCCTATTTACATAGAGGGTTATACGACGCCGAATAAAGAGATTACGTTTAATATTTATGGCGTGGAAACGAGAAGCGAAGGGCGTACCGTGGAATACGTGGGCGAAGTGCTGGAAACCATCCGGCCGGAATCGGATACGATTTATCCTGATGCCTCGCAGCCAATCGGCTATATCGGCAATGTGGAGGGCGCTCATATCGGATACAAGGCAAGGCTCTGGAAGATTGTAAAGGAAAATGGTGTGGAGGTAAGCCGTGAGGTTATCAATACCAGCAGCTACAAGATGGTGCCGCGAAGCGCAGTGGTAGGCGTTTCTACGGCGGACCCCAATGCATATAATGAGATAATGGCGGCAATTGGGACGGGAAGCATAGACCACGTGAGAAACGTCATTGCGCTTCTGACCGCGCCTCCTGCAGCGCCGGCACAGTAGATAAGATAGAGGAAAAGATATGCAGTTGATGAAGGTTGGAAAGATATCGGAAACGGTGTTAAAGAGCTGTGTTTTAACACAGATAAAAAGCAAAAATGACAATGTAAAAAACGGTGCAGGCGTAGGGTCGGACTGCGCCGTTTTTGCGTGCGGAGATGCCTTTACAGCCGTATGTACTCAGATGATGGAGATTAGGAGTTCGGAAGATGTAGGATGCGTTATGGCAAGAGCGGCAGGCGGCGTTGTATGTTGCGGGGCTAAGCCGGTCATGGCGACGATTGCCATGCTTCTGCCGATATATATAGAAGGGGAAGATGTCAAAAGACATATGCAGGAGGCTGACGAAGCGGCAGCAGAAATGGGCATACAGATAGCGGGCGGACATACGGAGGTTTCAAGGTCGGTATTGACGCCGTGCATGACGGTAAGCGTTATGGGACAGGTACTTTCGCCTATTATGCCCGGCAGAGCGCGCCCCGGGCAGGATGTGGTGCTCAGCAAATGGATTGGTTTAGAGGGTACGGTGCGGCTTGCTGCCAGACAGCAGAAGGAACTGACGAAGCGCTACCCGCTTTCCATGATAGAAAAAGCAATCGGCTTTAAACGGTATCTTTCGATTATACCGGAGGCCGCCACCGCCGCAAAGTCCAATGTGGGAGCTATGCATGACGTCTCCGGCGGCGGCATTTATGCTGCGCTGTGGGAGCTTGCAGAAAGCGCCGGCGTTGGACTTTCGGTAGATTTGAAAAAGATTCCCGTCAAGCAGGAAACCATAGAGATTTGCGAGTTTTATGGGCTGAATCCTTATGAGCTGTCATCGGGGGGCTGCCTCTTAATGACGGCGGACAACGGTGAGAATCTGGTGCAGGATTTGAAAGCGGCGCAGATACCGGCTGCTGTTATCGGCACAATAACGGAAGGGAATGACAGAATTGTCATAAACGAAGAAGAGAAACGTTTTCTGGAAAGACCGAAGACGGATGAAATTTGCAAAATGATGTAAGGAGATAGAGAATGATGAGAGAAGAGTTACTGCGCATTATCGAGAAAAACAGCCGCATGAATTTAAAAGAACTGGCGGTTATTTTGGGCGTGGAGGAGATTGACGTGGTCAACGAGCTTGCCGCGCTGGAAAACGAAGGCATTATCTGCGGCTACCATACCATGATAAACTGGGAGATGACCAGTATCGAAAAAGTGAATGCTTTGATAGAGGTGCGTATTACACCGCAGAGAGGACAGGGATTTGACAATATTGCAGAGCGTATTTACAAATATTCCGAGGTGCATTCCGTGTATCTGATTTCCGGCGGCTATGACCTTTTGGTATCTCTTGAGGGCAAAACGCTGAAGCAGGTATCCAATTTTGTTTCCGACAAATTATCTACACTGGACGGCGTGCTTAGCACGGCGACACATTTTGTATTGAAAAAATACAAGGAGCACGGAACGATACTGACAAAAAAATATGAAGACGAAAGAGAGTTGATTACACCATGAGAAATCCGCTTGCCAAACAGGTAGTTGACATTAAACCCTCCGGTATCCGCAAGTTTTTTGACATTGTGAGCGAGATGAAGGATGCGATTTCTCTGGGTGTCGGCGAGCCTGATTTTGATACGCCCTGGCACATCCGTGACGAGGGCATTTATTCTTTAGAAAAGGGACATACAAAATATACCTCCAATGCGGGTCTGCGTACTCTCAGGGAGGAGATTGGCAATTATCTTTACCGTACCCAGGGAGTCCGTTACCATGCGGACAGGGAAGTGCTGGTAACGGTGGGGGGCTCTGAGGCAATTGATATCGGAATACGTGCCCTGATAAACCCGGGCGAGGGCGAGGAGGTGCTGATTCCCCAGCCCAGCTATGTGTCTTATGAGCCGTGCGCCGTCCTTGCGGGCGCGAAGCCTGTTATTATCAATCTAAAAGAGGAAAATGAATTTCGTCTGACGGCGGAGGAACTGTTAAATGCCGTGACGGAAAAGACCAAGCTGCTGATTCTGCCTTTTCCCAACAATCCGACAGGCGCCATTATGGAGCGGGAGGACTTGGAGGCGGTTGCAAAGATTGCGATTGAAAAGGATTTTATTGTGATGTCCGATGAGATTTATGGGGAGCTGACTTATAAGGGAAAGCATGTCTCCATAGCAGGGCTGCCCGGCATGAAGGAGAGGACCATCCTCATTAACGGCTTTTCCAAGGCATATGCCATGACGGGCTGGCGTATGGGCTATGCCTGCGGTCCGGCGGGTATCATCGAACAGATGACAAAAATACATCAGTTTGCCATTATGTGTGCGCCTACCACAGGACAGTATGCCGGTATCGAAGCGCTGCGCAACGGAGAAGAGGATATTGTCGAGATGCGTACCGCTTACAACCAGAGACGGCGCTATTTAATGCATGCCTTCAGGGAGATGGGGCTTCAATGCTTTGAGCCGTTTGGCGCTTTTTACGTGTTTCCCTGCATCAAGGAGTTTGGTATGACAAGCGAGGAATTTGCCAGCCGTTTTCTGGAGGAGGAAAAAGTGGCGGCTGTCCCGGGAACTGCCTTTGGAGAAAGCGGAGAGGGCTTTTTGCGTATTTCTTATGCGTACTCGCTGGAGAAATTAAAGGTTGCAATGGAGAGGCTGGAGCGCTTTGTCACAAAGCTTCGGAAAGAACAGGAAAAATAGGCGGATTTTTATGCATATCATACTTCACCAACCGGAGATACCGGCAAATACGGGCAACATTGGAAGAACCTGTGTGGCGACAGGCACGTCCCTGCACTTGATTGAACCGCTGGGCTTTCGGCTTGACGAAAAGTCCATAAAGCGGGCTGGCATGGACTATTGGAGTCAGCTTGACGTGACGCGCTATATGAATTATGAGGAGTTTCTCAAATGCCATCCGGACGCAAAAATCTGGATGGCAACCACAAAGGCAAAGCGCTCCTACACAGAAGTTTCCTATGGGGAAAATGATTTTATTATGTTTGGAAAGGAGAGCGCAGGAATACCGGAGGAGCTTCTTGCCGCACATGAGGCGTCCTGCATCCGGATTCCGATGCTGCCCTCCATCCGTTCCCTGAACTTGTCCAATTCTGTCGCCATTGTGCTGTACGAAGCGCTCAGGCAGAATCATTTTTTAGGGATGCAGACAGAAGGGGAGCTTCACCGCCTGCACTGGCAGGAATGACCTTTTTCGTAACCAAAACCTAATAGAAAACTAAATAAATCTTAATATTTCTTCTTTGAAGATTTGGTATAATGTGTTAAGGAGCCGGACATGTTACGGCTCCTTAAAAAACGAAAGATTTGGAAAGAAGAAAATACTTATGGGAGAGGTTCGAGGAGAGAAGGAGCTTCAGCTTGAATTAACCAAGATGAGAAATCCGTATTTGGAGGAGGAGTTTAGAAACACAGCGCAGGCAAAGGCGTATCCGAAGACAGGCAGCAGAAGGCGTGCGGAGGCGAATGCACGCACACGGAATTTGGGGCAGAACGGAAGAGGATATGTGAAAACAGATATGTATCCGCCGTATGCAGGGCAGCCTGACAGAATACGTGCAAACACAAGATTGAGGCGGCAGACCGAAGAATGGGGCGGGCGGCGGCGCGTGGAATTGTCCAGAGAGAAACAGAAGCGCCTGAAACAATTGCAGCGCAGGAGAATGCTGTCGGTGGTTCTGATTGGTTCTTTTGCAACAGTGTGTTTGTTCTGGTGGCTGACAAGTCTGTTTATACAAAAGGGTGGCGTACCCGTTCGCGCAGATTCCATTGTATCTGCCGGAGACGGCGCTTCCGTGCCGCAGGAGCAGACGCAGGTCAAGCCCTTACCACAGAAACCCGAGTGGACGGAAAATTATCTGACGGTAAACGAGTATTCCAGACCGGGCGAGCCGCTTCCAAAAGTGGATAACATTTTTGTGCACTATACGGCAAATAAGGAAACAAGCGCCGCACAGAACAGAAGCTATTTTGAGAATCTGAAGGATACACATGAGCGTTATGCGAGCGCGCATTTTATTATTGGCTATGAGGGCGAGATATTACAGGTGATTCCTTTGAATGAAATTGCCTGTGCGGTACAGTCAAGAAATTATGATTCTATTTCCATAGAGTGCTGTTATCTGGCAGAGGACGGGCATTTTACGGAAGCGACTTATGAATCGCTGATAGAGCTTTTGGCATATCTGCTGCAGGTCTACAATTTGGAGCCGGAGGATATTTTAAGGCATTATGATTCCGGCGGGAAAAAGTGTCCGCTGTATTACACGGAGCATGAGGATGAGTGGGAGAAGCTGAAAGAGGATGTTGCCTCTTGCCTTGCGCCGTAAAATCGGTTAATATAAGAGCGTAAACTATATCAGGAGGGTTGGCTGATGAAGTACAGCCGCCTTGCTGTCAGGCGTGTTTGGCGATGCGCTCGCTTGAAAGGCTAAGGAGATAAAGGACGAATGAATATTTTGGCTCCCTCAATTCTGGCGGCAGATTTTGCCGTGATGGGCGAACAGATACGGACGGTTTTAAATGCCGGAGCACAATATATACACATAGATGTAATGGACGGGATTTTTGTACCGTCCATTTCCTATGGAATGCCGGTAATAAAATCTTTGAGAAAGGTCACGGACAGAGTATTTGACGTGCATTTGATGATTGAAAAGCCGGAGCGGTATATCGGTGCATTTGCGGACTGCGGGGCGGACAGCATTACGTTCCATATAGAAGCGACGGATAAGGCAGACGGGATTCTGGAAGAAATTCATGCCAGAGGGTTAAAGGCAGGAATCTCCGTAAAGCCGGACACGCCGGTGGAAGTGCTGCGTCCCTATATGGACAAGCTTGATATGATACTGGTCATGACGGTGGAGCCGGGATTTGGGGGACAGGCATATCTGGATTTTTGTACGGATAAGGTAAAAGAGGCGAGAAAACTGGCGGATATAAGCGGCAGGCACATCGACGTGCAGGTGGACGGCGGCATCACATTACATAATGTGGAAACTGTTTTAAAAGCCGGAGCCAATGTGATTGTGGCAGGCTCTGCCGTGTTCGGCGGCGATGCCGCTGCCAACACCAAGGCTTTTTTGGGGAAAATGAATCCCAATCGTCAATGTTTTGTTGAAATATGTGGAAAATAATGTTATACTCTTTCTGTGTTTGTTAAAAACGGCGGTCTGTCCGCCAGTCACACCTATGTTTCTTATGGAGGTAAAGCATATGGATAAGTTCTTCAAACTGAAGGAGAATAACACAACGGTCAGAACTGAGATTGCAGCAGGTCTGACTACATTTTTTGCAATGGCTTACATTGTATTTGTCAACCCGAATCAGGTGGCAGCAGGCGGCGCGGGCGGCTGGCTTGCAGCGCTTGGGGCTGACGGTCCCGTGCTGGGACAGATTTGGAATGCAGTATACATTGCATCCGTTCTGGCAGCGATTGTCGGCACCCTGCTGATGGCATTTTGGGCGAAGCTGCCTTACGCACAGGCGTGCGGCATGGGACTCAATGCATTTTTCTGCACATGCTTCGTTTCCGGCGCGTTCTTTGCCGGTGTGGATGTACTGAACGGCTATCATTCCGGACTGGTTATTATCTTTATTTCCGGTCTTGTATTCCTGCTTCTTTCCGTTACGGGTCTGCGTACCTATATTGCAAAAGCGATGCCGGACTGCTTAAAGAAAGCGATTCCTGCAGGTATCGGTCTTTTCATTGCATTCATCGGGTTCCAGAATGCAGGCATTATTCAGACAAACCAGTACACGCTCGTGCAGTTTGTGGATATTCATGGCGCAATCAAAGGCGAAACCTTTAAGGAGACGGCACTGCCGGCACTGATTGCACTGCTTGGACTTTTGATTATCGGTATTTTAGGCAAGCTGAAAGTAAAGGGCAACGTAATCATCGGAATCATCGCTTCCACCGTTTTGTATTATCTGTTTACATGGACGGTTCCCAGCTTTGACCTTGGAAACGTGGGACAGTCTTTTGCAGATTTCGGAAAGGTGGGCATAGCCGGTGTTTTCAGCGGCGCAGCGTGGAAGAACGCATTTTCCGGCGCACATGTGGGAGGCATTTTTAATGCCATCATGCTGATTATTACTTTCTGCCTTGTAGATATGTTTGATACGCTTGGCACACTTTACGGTACTGCAGCGCAGGCAAATATGCTGGATGAAAACGGCGACCCTGTCCGTGTGGACAAGGCTATGCTCTGTGACTCGACGGCAACGGTAGCCGGCGCAGTACTCGGTACTTCTACCTGTACTACCTTCGTGGAATCCTCCGCAGGCGTTGCAGAAGGCGGCAGGACAGGCTTAACCAGCGTTGTAACGGCAATCTGCTTTGTTGTATGTCTTTTCTTAAGTCCTCTGGCAGGCATCGTACCGTCAGCGGCAACGGCTTCTGCACTGATTTATGTAGGCGTGCTTATGGTTAAGAGCTTTGCAAAGGTGGATATGGACGACCTTCGCTCTGCCATTCCTGCGTTTGTGGCGCTTATCATGATGCCTTTAACCTACTCGATTGCAAACGGCATCGGCCTTGGATGTATTACGTATGTGATTATGACGCTCTGCACAGGTAAGTATAAGAAGAAAGATATCGTAGTAACGGTTATTTCACTGCTCTTTGCACTGAAGTTTATATTTGTCACAATGTAGTAAGATTATCGGGTATTTACTATGGAACTGCAAATTTTACACATGCTGCAGGATATACATGCGGAATGGCTGAATCCGGTGATGATATTGTTGTCTGCACTGGGTAATGCCGGATTGATATGGATTGCGCTGAGCGTTGTTCTGGCAATCCCAAAGAGAACCCGGCTCTGCGCTTTTACCATGATGGGGGCTATGGCGTTGTCTTTTCTGCTGGGCAATGTGATAATTAAGAATCTGGTGGCACGACCCCGTCCTTTTTCGGTGGATGCCTCCGTTATGCTTCTGATTCCGCAGCCCGGGGAGTATTCTTTTCCGTCCGGCCATACGCTGAACGGATTTACGGCAGCGACAGTCCTGTTTTTGTACTACAAAAAGGCGGGAGTTTTTGCACTATTGTCGGCGGCGGCAATTGCTTTTTCCAGAATGTATCTGTTTGTGCATTATCCGACAGACATTTTGGCAGGTATGCTGTTAGGGATAGCGGACGCGGTGGCTATGTATTTTATTGTAAAAATGATTCAAAAAAAGAGGGAAGAAAGGCTTTGAGCCTTTCTTCTTTTTGCGAAAAACACGGAAAAAGCTGTACAAAATAACACAAAAACAGTGCAAAAAAGTGGGTTGTGAAGAAAGGCTGCAGACAGTAGAATAAAGTTATCATTTAGAAAGGGAAGCGCACAGGCTGTGCGCACAAGTGGGGAAAGTATGGACAGAAAAAGGCTATTGAATGATAATTGGGAATTTGTAAAGACGCCATATGGGACAGGGATTGAAGGGCTTAAAGAGTGGGAAAAGGATTTTAAACAGGTGGATATTCCCCATGACTGGCTGATTTATGATACGGAGCGGCTTTATGAAACGGGGACGGGCTGGTACCGGAGGCATCTGGAGATAGCTGCGGCGGACGAGTTTGTCAGGCTGCTTCGCTTTGACGGCGTCTATATGGATTCTAAGGTGTATGTAAACGGACATCTTGCGGGTGAGTGGAAATACGGGTATTCTACTTTTGAGTTTGACATTACCGGATACCTGCAGGCGGGCGATAATGTGATTATGGTGCGCGTGGACCATCATGAGCCAAATTCCCGCTGGTATTCGGGCGCGGGCATTTACCGCAACGTCTGGCTGAAAACAGTGCCGGCTGTGCACTTTGCTTCCGATGGCATTTATGTGACGACGAAAAGGCAGGGTGAGGACTTTGTTGTGGAGATAGAGGCGGAGGTTGCCGCAGGGGAGGGCAGCGCGCAGGGAGAAAGGGCTGTGGAAGATGGTAGCCTGCAGGAAGAAAGGGCTGTGGAAGAGGGCAGTATGCAGGCAGAAAAGTCTGCGGGACAGGCGGGCCGCTCTGCTGCAGTGCGGATATGGCGGGAAGGAAAGCTGCTCAAGGAAGGCGTACTCATAAAAGAGGCGGGCAGCGCGCTGTTAAAAGGTACGGTGACGGTGGAGCGGCCGAAGCTGTGGGATGCGGAGAATCCGAATCTCTATGAGCTGGAACTGGAGCTTGACAATGGTGATGTGGAAAAGACAGTGTTTGGCTTTAGGGAATTTGCATTTAGTCCAAAGAAGGGCTTTATTGTCAACGGAAAACAGGTAAAGCTGCACGGCGTCTGCGAGCATCATGATTTGGGCAGTCTGGGCGCGGCGTTTAACAAAGCAGCCATGCGCCGGAAGCTTGTGACTTTAAAGAAGATGGGAGTCAATGCAATCCGCACCTCCCATAATATGCCGGCGCCGGAATTTATGGAGCTTGCAGATGAAATGGGTTTTTATGTAGATTCGGAAGCTTTTGATATGTGGGAGGAGTCCAAGACGGAATATGATTATGCCAGATTTTTCCCGAAGTGGGCTGCAAAGGATGTGGCAAGCTGGATTCGCCGGGACAGGAACCATCCTTCTGTGATTATGTGGAGCATTGGCAATGAAATCCATGATACCAATGGGGCGCGCGGATTAGAGGTGGCGAAGATGCTGACGGATTATGTAAAAGAGCATGACCCGAAGGGCAATGCCATGGTGACGATAGGCTCTAACTATATGCCCTGGGAGGGGGCGCAGCAGTGCGCGGACGTGGTAAAGCTGGCGGGCTACAACTATCTGGAGCGGTATTATGACGAGCAGCATGAAGCCCACCCTGACTGGATAATTTACGGGAGTGAAACTTCTTCTGCGGTACAGAGCAGGGGGGTTTATCATTTTCCTTTGGCGCAGCCCATCCTGACGGAGGATGACGAACAGTGTTCTGCACTTGGCAACAGCCGTCCAAGCTGGGCGGGCAAATCTGTAGAGTTCTGCATTTATGCGGACAGAGACAGGGAGTACGCGGCAGGGCAGTTTTTGTGGACCGGGCATGATTACATTGGCGAGCCGACGCCGTACCATACAAAAAATTCCTATTTCGGGCAGATTGATACGGCAGGCTTCCCGAAGGATACCTATTATATGTATCAGGCAGAATGGACGGATTATAAAAAAGCACCCATGGTGCATCTGCTTCCTTATTGGGATTTTAATGAGGGACAGTTGATTGATGTACGCGTATGCAGCAATGCGCCTGAGGTGGAGGTGTTTGTCAATGAAAAATCACTGGGCAGGGTGCAAATAGACCATGCGCGCGGTGAAGTGCTGTTCCCAAGCTTTCAGGTGCCTTACGAGGCGGGGTGCATCAGGGCGGCTGCCTATGATGAAAACGGAGCAGTGATTGCGGAGGATGTACATAAATCTTTTAAGGACCCTGCACGCATTACGCTGCAGGCGGATAAGAGCGAGCTTAAGGCGGACGGCGAGGATTTGGTGTTTGTAGAAATCGGCATGGCTGACGAGGAGGGAAATCCCGTAGAAAATGCCATGGATTATGTGGAGGTACTTGTTGTGGGCGCGGGTCGTCTTGTGGGGCTTGACAATGGCGACAGTACGGACTACGACCCGTATAAAGGAACGGTAAGAAAGCTCTTTAACGGAAAGCTTCTGGCAATTATCGGCGCGAAATGTGAAGCGGGAGAGATTGCGGTTACGGTACGTCCCATACAAGAAGGAA
Source organism: uncultured Lachnospiraceae bacterium (assembly GCA_910578335.1). GTDB lineage: Bacteria > Bacillota > Clostridia > Lachnospirales > Lachnospiraceae > Acetatifactor. Next base: position 54,370 of record CAJTPU010000010.1, read on the forward strand.
GGGTGCAGGCAGAAACGCTTCTGCTGCAAGCCGTGGAAGCTAAGGTCAGGGAGGGCGTGTCTGCCCTGACTGAAAACAGCCCCATGAAACTTGTGACAGGAGCGTCAGGTATAACGCCGGTGAGAAGAATTGCCCTTGTCAGCGAGGATGGGCAGAAATGCAGCGAGGATAAAAAGGATATTGTAGTGCGGGCATATCTGTATCCGGCAGGAGCGGAGCAGAAGATAACCTTCTCTGTGGTAAACGATATGGGCATCCGGTCGAACCTGGCTGAAGTGGAGATACTGGATGGCATATCGGACAGGGCTGTGTGCTGCCCGGCTGCGCGCTGCCGTATTCATGCAAAGGGCGACGGCGCCTTTAAGCTGCGTGCTACCGTCGATAACGGTACCGGAACCATAAAATTAATTTCCCAGCTTGAGTTTACGGCAGAAGGGCTTGGAGAGGCGTATGTCAATCCTTATGAATTTGTGACGGGCGCATTGTACAACTGTTCCGTAGGAGATGTGGGTGGATTTAGCGAAAAGAGCGTGGCAATGGCGCAGGAAGGTGTAAGCGAGGTTGGTTACAGAGGGCTTGATTTTGGAGAGTATGGCTCTGACGAAATTACGCTGCCGATTTTTACCCAGAATGACGACCCGCATTTTCTGCAGATATGGGAAGGCATGCCAGAGGATGAGGGGAGTGAGCTGCTGGCGGACGTGGTCTATCAGAAGCCTAGTATCTGGAATGTTTACCAGCCGGAGACGTATAAGCTGAAACGGCGGGTGAAGGGTGTCACCACAATTTGCCTTGTGGCGAAGAACCAGCGTTACTTTATCAAGGGTTTTACCTTTACAAAGCTGCAAAAAGCGTATGAGAAGCTTTGGGCGGCGGAATACAGCCGGATTTACGGGGATACCTTTACGGTAGCGCAGGAATCGGTGGAAGGTATTGGCAACAATGTCTCGCTGGAGTTTGAAGATATGGATTTTTCAGACAAGGGCTTTGCACAGATTACCATCTGCGGGCGCAGCACGCTTCCGGTCAATTCCATTCATATCCGCTTCTTCTATGAGGACAGGGAGCCGGTAAACCAGCTTGTAGAATTTCCTCGCAGCGAAGAGTACACGGAGCGGACATTCCCCTTGGAGAGCTGTAAGGGAAAATGCCGCGTTGGGTTTATTTTCCTGCCGGGATGCGATTTTGACTTTAAATGGTTCCAATTCTTGTAAATCATTTTCAGATTTGTGCCGATATAATAGTTAACCCTTATTTTACCAGTACGGCGAAAAGAGGGGAGTAACTGTTGTGGGGAAGGAACCCCGGTTAAAGCGCAGAATAGCGCTTTCTCATGCAGACAAGGAGGTGCGGCATGAAAATTAAACAAAGCGCCGTCGCAATGGCGTCGGAGCGGGAAGCTTCACGGAGCTATGACCTTAGCGTAACTGCTACAGGTGACAGGTTCTGGGTGAATGGCACAACTTCGCAGGCAACGAAGGAGAAGGAAGCATCAGCCTTTTTTGGCTGGTCGTCGCAGCCGGCGACCTTAGAGCTTTCGAAGGAGGCAAAGGAACAGGAGGCTTCGGAGAAAACAAAGGATGGCTCTTACCGGAAAACGGATAAGAACAGACCGATTCCGAAAACGGAAGAGCAAAAGGCAGGAATTATTGACGAGCTGACGGGACAGGCGAAAAAGCAGCCTGATTGGGAGACGGAAGAGAGCTTCAAACTGAAAATGATGAGGCGGCTTTTTGAATCCCTGCGCGGCATACAGGGCAATAAGCATCCCAATTACATGGGCTGGGGAAAGAAAACTCAGCAGGCGTTTGGCTTCCGTATGCAGTCCTGGCAGCGAACTTCGGCTTCCCTTGAGGCTGTCAGCATAAAGGCTTCGTCAGGCAGCAGAGGGACGACGGCAAAGGTAGGCGCCGGACACTGGGAAGAGCGTGTGACCATGTCCAAAATCTTTACGGACAGGGAGGTTACTTCTTTTTCAACGTTCGGGACGGTGGAGACCGCCGACGGAAGAAGTATTCATTTTAACCTGAATCTGGAAATGTCCAGAGAATTTACGAGTGCAGTCGGGATGGAATACGCCAGAAAGACCTTCTGTATCGACCCGCTGGTTATCAATCTGGAGGGCAGCCCCGCAGCTTTCTCGGACCAGACCTTCTTCTTTGATTTGGACAGCGACGGCAAGGCGGAAGAACTGTCTTCGCTGACCGGCGGCAGCGGTTTTCTGGCGCTGGATTTAAACAATGACGGCGTCATCAATGACGGAAGCGAGCTGTTTGGCACAAAAAGCGGCGACGGCTTTAAGGACCTTGCAGCGTATGACAAGGATGGAAACGGCTGGATTGATGAAAATGACGAGGTGTTTAAACATTTGAAGGTATGGACGAAGAATGCAGATGGAAGCGACCGCCTGATTGCGATTGCAGATGCAGGAGTCGGCGCTATCTACCTTGGAAATGCCTCCACGGAGTTTTCGGTGAATACGCTGGATACCAACCAGACGCAGGGTATTGTCCGCAGTACCGGTATTTTCTTAAAGGAAAGCGGTGAAGTCGGCACGATACAACATGTGGATTTGGTAGTTTAAAAATAAGCAGAGATAAAGGACTTTCGGCAAAGGCGCCGGAAGTCCTTTTTGTATGTGTGCAAACGGTTTTCATTCAAGGTTCTTGTTCTATGTTTTTAAAAAGCTTTATTGCAGACAATCCTACAATGCAGACAATAATACCGGATGGAACAAAAATAAAGTGTACAGTGCCGGAAAAACAATCAAACAGGAAGCCATACACAATCTGACCTATGGGCTGGATGCACAATGCAACCGCCGATGTATAAGCCATTACTTTTCCTATTAAGTGGTTTGGCGTTTTCTGCTGTATGAGAGAAACGGCAAAAATGGAAAAAATGCTGATGACTGCCTGCATACCGCAAAATGATATTATTGTAACAATATACTTTATAGTGACACTCACCGGCAAAAGAAAAATAATACCGGTGGGAATTATAAAAAAGCCAAGAAAAGCAAGCAGGACAGGCAGGTTATGTATTTTCAATTTTTCTGTCAAAACGCCTGCTATAATGCTTCCAAGAATTGTGGCAACTGCTAACGCACTTTCTGCGGCACCATAATACTTTGCATCAAATCCGAGGACAGTTCTTATAAGAAAGGGCAGTCCTACTATGGTAATACCCATCACAAAAAATCTTGAGAATGCCGTTAGGAGCAGCATCTTCCCAATACTTGCCTGCTCTTTGGCAATATACCGCATACTTGATAAAAAATCCTGCTTTATAATTTGGAGTATGCTGCCTTTGGTTTGAGTACGCCGATAATCTAATTTTATAAAACATTCAAACAAGGCAGTAATAAAAAAGCAAATGACACTTGCATACATGACAGGTTTGAGCCCGAGTGCGGTATACAGTATACCGCCCAGCATGGGAGCAATGAAATAAGATAAAGAAGCTACTTGATTTACAACGGCATTTCCTTTCATAATATTGCTGTCTTGTAACATAGTGGGAATACATGCTTGAACGGTAGGCGTCTCAAATGCACCTAAGATAGAAAGTATGATAAGCAATATGCTGATTATGACAATGGCATTGCTCTTTGACAGAAATAGTGCTGCACATAAGACAGATACGCCGGTCAGCGCATCCAATGCAACCATGATATTTCGCCTGTCTGCCCTGTCTGCAAGGATGCCGCCAAGAGGGGACAAAAGAATGGTTGGAATTGTCGCCGCAGACAATATTCCTGCAAATATGGCTGCTGAACCGGTCGCCTCCAGTACATACATAGATAATGCCAATTTTAATATAAAATTTCCAAACAATGATGTTAGTTGTCCAAAAATAAGGAGTGTAAAATTTTTGGTGAATAATTTTTCCGTCATGGATAATTCCTTTCCTTGTTTGTGATATCGGCAATAAACTTTTCTGTAAAGGATGCCATGTCGTCGTCGTAAAGCGGCAGTCCCATATGTGCCAATACTTCTTTCACAAAACAGTATTTATGAAGCAGTTCTTTCTCTGTGGCAGGAAATACCGAAGGCATGAGCCAGAAGTTGATAAGCGGCAAAAGTTCGGAAAGCTCTTTCGTGTACTCCGTCCTGATAGAGCCGTCCCCTTTTCCTTCTTCTAATAATTCCAACCACAAGGGAGTTAATACCCGTCTGTTTTCTTCAACTGCTGCTGCTAAAATGTGCGGGTCCTTCAAAATCGGGATTGCCTGCATATTTATCTGATTTCGTTTAGCGTCCGATTGACTCAGTGTAAGCAATAACCGGATTTTTTGCAGACCGTTCAAGTCATCCCTCCCCCTGACTGCTTCAAAAGGATTGTCCTTGAAAAACATTTGATTCCCTAATGTGTGCATCACTTCTTCTTTGCTTTGGAAACAGCGGTAAAACATTCCTTTTGCCCCGCCTGCCATGTTCATAATATCGGAAATCGACGTTTCTTCATATCCTTTAGAGATAAATAAGGTTTGTGCAGCATTTAGGATTTCTTTTCTCCATTCCGCCGGCGTTTTTTTTACAGGTCTAGCCAATTTGTAATGCACCTCCTTAAAAATTAAGTTATTGACTAATGGTCAATAACTATCATACCATTATTCCAAAGTGTTTGCAATAGAAATAATTTTGATAAATTTATGCTTGACTATACTGTTGCTGTATGGTTTATGATAAGATATGGTAAGTACTGTGTAAACGAAATATAGCGAAACAGGATGGACGAAACGCGGGCATCGAAAGCCCCGCCGCTTTGTATCCGGAGAAAGGAAGAATGATGGCGACAGATAAAAACAAGGGGCTTACGCTTTTAAAAAAGGGACAAAAGGGTATTGTACATGCCGCGTTCAGCCGCTTTGGGCTGATTTTACTTATGCTTGTCGTGCAGGTATTGATTTTACTGAGCATTTTTCAGTGGTTTGAGGAATTTCTGCCGCATATTATGGGAGGCGCTGCACTGTTTATTTTTATTATGGTGATTTATCTTTTAAACAGCGGGATGAATCCGACGGCAAAAATTACGTGGCTGATTGTGATTATGCTGTTACCCGTTTTTGGCGTGCTTCTGCTTTTGTATACGCAGAGCGATATCGGACACAGGGCGCTGAAGCTGCGCATCGACTGGATTATGAAGCATACGAAGGAAGAGATTGTGCAGAAGAAGGAGGTGATGGAGGCGCTTTCTAAGGAAAATGCAGGAGCGGCGGCATTGGTGCATTATATGGGCAGGAGCGGCTGTCACCCGGTGTATGATAAGACGGCTGTGACATATTTTCCGCTTGGAGAAGACAAATTTGAAGAGATGCTGCGGCAGCTAGAAGCGGCAAAGCATTTTATTTTTATGGAATATTTTATTGTGGATGAAGGGGAAATGTGGGGCAGGGTGCTGGAAATACTGGCAAAAAAGGCTGCGGAGGGCGTGGACGTCCGTGTGATGTATGACGGTACTTGTGAATTTTCACTGCTGCCGCGCAATTATCCGAAGAAACTGAAGGCATTGGGAATCCGTTGTAAGGTGTTTGCGCATGTATCGCCTTTTGTCTCTACGCACTACAACTATCGCGACCACAGAAAAATTCTGGTGATTGACGGGCATACTGCCTTTAATGGGGGCGTCAACCTTGCAGACGAATATATCAATAAAAAATCAAGGTTCGGGCATTGGAAGGATACTGCCGTTATGCTGAAGGGCGGGGCGGTCAAGAGCTTTACATTGATGTTTCTGCAGATGTGGGGAATTGATGAGAAGGAGCTTGGGACGGCGCAGTTTCTTTCTTATCCGGCACAGCCTGCGGAGGCTGCAAAGGGCTATGTGGTTCCTTACGGGGACTGCCCGTTAGACAGTGACAAGCTGGGGGAGAGGGTTTATATGGATATTCTCAATCGAGCCCTGTCTTATGTACATATTATGACGCCATACTTAATTCTGGACGGGGAGCTGGAGACGGCGCTGAAGTTTGCGGCGGAGCGGGGCGTCGATGTCGCGCTGATACTGCCCGGAATTCCCGACAAGGCAATTCCCTACGCATTGGCAAAGACGCATTATGCGTCTCTGTTAGAGTCAGGTGTAAGAATATACGAATACACACCGGGCTTTGTCCATGCCAAAGTGTTTGTCAGTGACTTGCGGGAAGCGGTAGTCGGTACTATCAATCTGGATTACCGCAGTCTTTATCATCATTTTGAATGTGCAACTTACCTTTATGGCACGGATTGTATTGCGGATATCGAGGCAGATTTTCAGGCGACGCTTGCAAAATGCAGACAGGTCACCAAAGAAACCATTCGCAAGGAGAAATGGCGGGTAAAGCTTGTGGGGCGTCTGATGAAAGTCATTGCGCCGCTTTTGTAGAGTGCCGGGTTATCCGCAAACAGGAATCTCAATCTGTACAATATAATCTTCAATCCGGTCGATTACATTTTCGTTGAGACCCCTTTCGTAAGAAAAACCGGAGAGGTTTAATTTGTGTTTTTTGGCGTAATCAAGGATTGCCTGATAGCGCAGGGGAATTGTGTCCCAGTTTCCTTTGTGAAAGGCTCTCAAATATTTACCGGCGGGCTGTATGTGCAGCCCGTCTTTTTGCTTGAGAAAAGGAATTTCAATAAAAAGCTTGGAATAATCGTCAAAATTGCCGTTTTGCAGGCTGGTGACGGAAATCATGGAACCATAGAGGGCGTCGTGCAAGCGTCCCAGTTTGTATTTTTCCGTTTCAGCCGTAATCATCTCTACTTCTTCATAAAAGGAGGTGTCTTTATCGATATCCACAGTAACGAGACAGCGTTCTTCTTTTTCAATGATGTCGATTGCAGATAAATCCATTGTCAGCAGTGTTTCCATATTCTGACGATAGACACACAAATTTTTCCTGACCGCCTGCAGGTGAAGAATGTTGTGGTCCAGCGCGGTTATTTTTTCTTCCAAAAGTGTTTTCATACCGGCAGCGGAACGATTTTTCATAAAGGTCTGTATTTCTGCTATGGACACATCCAGTTCCCGCAGCAGCAGGATGGTCTCCAGAACGGGGCTTTGATGGTAATCATAGAAGCGGTATCCGTTTTCCGGATGAATGGCGGCGGGTGTAAACAATCCGATTTCGTCATACCACATCAGCGTCTTCTTGTGAATGCCGTGCATGGCTGCAAATTGTCCTATGGTGAGAAGTTTTTCTTTTGGATTCATAAGCACCTCGTTTCTTTGTTTGGATGGGGGTGTCAAAGGTTCTGATTTTATTGGTAAAAAATTTTTATAAATCTTCTTGACCGTACTGTTACTGTATGGTTTATGATACTGCCTGTGAACAGAAATTGCAAGCAGCATGTGGCGGGAGTGTACGTATTGGAGGCGGAATACGGCTTTGCCCAAAAGTCTGCGGAAGATGGAGAAGCATATGGAAAAACAAAACGTGTATGAAAAACCGGTCAATTTAAAAAATATCATGAAATTTGCCGTGCCAACGATTGCCATGACGGTTTTTATGTCTTTTTATACAATGGTGGACGGTCTGTTTGTGTCCAATCTGATTGGCACGGATGCGCTTTCGGCAATCAATCTGACGGCTCCGGTTATTCAGCTTGTAACAGCGGTTTCCACTATGCTGGCAACCGGCGGGAGCGCCGTAATTATGAAAAAAATGGGAGAGAAGAAGGAAGAGGAGGCAAGGGAGGATTTTACTTTTCTGATTCTGGTAAATATCATAGTTGGTTTTTTTATGTGCGGAGTTGGGTATCTGCTGGTAAACCGGATTTTTATGGGCATGAACTTGTCGGCGGATGTGGCAGGGTATTGTGTGGCATATTTGAGCCGTTATCTTTTGTTTACGGTGCCTATTTTGCTGATGAACAATTTTACGCTGTATATGATTGCAAGTGAAAAGGCAACGCTTTCGCTTATTTGCTCTGTGGCGGGCGGCGTCCTGAATATTGTGCTGGACTATGTGTTTATTGCATGTCTGAATATGGGAATCGGTGGTGCTGCGACTGCTACAGGTATGGGTTACTGCGTGACAGCCGTGGCGGGACTGGTAGTGTTTGGCAGAAAAAAGAGCCTGCTCCACTTTAAAAAACCGGTATGCCGTCTCCGTGTGCTTGCCGGCGCGGCTGCGAACGGCTGCTCGGAAATGGCGACGGCGCTTGTCACAGGCATTATCACAATGATGTTTAACTGGACAATGCTTCATTACGTAGGGGAGGATGGTGTTGCCGCCGTTACCATTATTATGTATGTGCTGATGTTTGCAAGCTCCCTGTATACGGGGTATTCCTATGGGGTGGCGCCCATGCTGAGCTTTTACTACGGGGAGAAAAACGAAGAAAAGCTAAAAAGGCTGGTGGCGGTCAGCTTAAGGGTAATAGCGGGTATCTCTGTTTTGACGGTGGCAGTTTCCTTTTTCTTTACAAAGCCGCTGGTGTCCGTGTTTGCCCGTCCCGACAATCCGGTGTACGCTCTGGCAGTAACCGGAAACAGAATATGTACGGCGGCACTGCTCTTTATCGGTTTCAATATCTTTGCCAGCGGGATGTTTACGGCGCTGTCTAACGGTGTGGTGTCGGCGGTTCTGGCATTTTCGCGTTCTTTTGTATTTATGCTGATTACCATGCTGGTACTGCCCCTCATTTTTGGGGTCAACGGCATCTGGCTGGCGACGCCGGTGGCAGAGCTGATGGCGCTTCTCCTGTCGGCAAGCCTGTTTTTTTGGTATCGGAAGCGGTACGGATATTGACAGGGACAAAGCTTTGCGAATGAAAGTACGGATTAAAGGACAATGGAAATGTTATCCTTCCAATAGAGCGGCGGGGAAAGCCGCAGAAAGGAAGGTGACAGGCATGAAAGGTTATACAACATCGAGCGGCTATATGGGATATGTGGATGGTGATTATATCTTATTTGCCAGCGAAGAGGATTACAGAGAATACTTTGAGTGCAATTCTGAAATATAAAAATGTAAAATATACTTGACATTTGATGTAAAGCCCACTATACTCAAAAAGTAAAGCGGGCTTTACTTTTTGTATTTTTGAGGAAAGGGGGTATTATGTATACGAAAATACAGGAGCTGAGAAAGGAGCAGAAAATCACGCAGAATGAGTTGGCGGATGCAGTCAATGTTTCGCGCCAGACCATTATATCCCTCGAGAACGGCAGGTATAATGCCTCGCTGGTGCTTGCACATAAAATTGCACAGTTTTTTCAGGTGCGGATTGAAGACATTTTTATTTTTGACGGAGAGGAGGAAAACTTATGAAGGGGCTTTTTTGCGCACACTGCAAGGCAAGAAACAATGAGGAGTACAGAGTGATACTGCGAAAGAGGCTAATCAAGGTCAGATTGATGTGCGTGATGGGACTGCTGGTGATTCTGGGGGCGGCGGTGCTGTTTCATACGCTGCTTCGGGAAGCGGGAGACTGGCATCAGGGCGCCGTATACGGGATGGGGACAGGGCTCATGCTTGGTTCGGCAGTAGCCATGTTCCGTATTCGCAGGATTTTGTCAGATGAGGGGAGGCTGAAGGAGCAGCGCCTCAAGGAAACGGATGAGAGGGAACTGGAAATTGGAAATATGGCGCTTAGGCAGACGGCGAAGCTTTTGCTGCTGGTGATATATATTTTGATGGTTTTCGGTATTTTAATCTCAGAAGAATTATTAAAGGTATGCTGTTTACTAATCGGCATTTTTCTGCTAAGCTATATAGGATTTCAAAAGTACTATGAAAGAAAGGTATAGGTGCAACAGGAAAACTGCCGAACAATAAAAGGTGTGACGCAGCGCGTTAAAATTTCTACTAAATTTAAATGCCGCTTGGGCGGCGGAATGCGAGGAAATATGGAAGAGATATTAAAGGTGCAGGGCTTGAAGAAAACCTTTAAGCTATCTGCCAAGCAGCAAAAAATTGAAAAAACCAATGAAAAGACGAAAGTGGCGGTGAATGACTTGTCCTTTACCGCATACAGAGGAGAGGTTTTCGGGCTTTTAGGACCCAATGGCGCAGGCAAGACGACGACGCTTCGTATGCTGGCAACGCTGATTAAGCCGGATGAGGGGGATGCCGTTTTAGACGGTGCAAGCGTGGTGAAGAATCCGGAGGAGGTTCGCAGCAAAATCGGATTTTTGACCAGTGAACTAAAGCTGGAAGAATTTTTTACACCGAATTTTTTGTTTGATTTCTTTTCAGATTTGCACGGCGTGAGTGCAGAAGAAAAAAATGCCCGCAGGGAGGAGCTGTTTACCCGCTTTGGCATTGATAAGTTTGCAGAGGTAAAGGTAGGCAACCTTTCGACCGGTATGAAGCAGAAGGTGTCGCTGGTGATTTCGCTTGTACATGACCCTGATGTCATTATTTTTGACGAGCCGACCAACGGACTTGACGTCCTGACAGCCAAGGTCGTTACCGATTTTCTGGTGGATTTGAAGCAGCAGGGTAAGACTATCATTGTATCGACTCATATATTCAGTCTGATTGAGAAAATCTGCGACAGGGTCGGGATTATTGTAGAAGGACAGATGGTTGCCTGCGATACGCTTCAGGCAATCTCGGGAGATAAGAGTCTGGAAGAACGGTTTTTTGAAATCTACGAAGAAAAGGTGGGTAGTATCGCATGAAAACAGATATGCTTACAATTATAAGAAAAGAATTTGCCCGGTTTTTTAAGGATAGGAATCTGGTTCTGACGACCATTTTGCTCCCGGGTGTTTTGATTTACCTGATTTATACCTTTATGGGAAACGGTATGATGAATGAGTTTATGACCGACGAGGATTATGTGGCAAAAGCCTATGTGCAGAATCTGCCGGATGAGCTTGCTCCCACTTTTGAACAGTTGTCTGCCGAGTGGACGGTGGTCTCCGATGCGGAAATCGAGGACACCAAGGCGCTAATTGCGGATAAGGAAGCGGACGTATTGATTGTGTTCCCCGCAGATTTTTCCGCAAAGGTTGCCGCATATGATGTTACGGGCGGCGAAGCGGCTCCGAATGTAGAGATTTATTATAATTCCACAGAGACGGAATCCTCCAACTTAAGGGGTATACTGGTGGAAATACTGGACCAGTATGAGGCTTCCATGATAAATAAGTTTGACGTCAACGCGGGCGACGGCGTATACAATCTTGCTTCTGAAAAGGACGTAACGGGACAGATTTTTGCCATGCTGCTGCCTATGCTGCTAATGACCTTTATGTTCAGCGGCTGTATGTCCGTAGCGCCTGAGGCGATTGCAGGTGAGAAGGAGAGAGGAACGATTGCAACTCTCTTGGTAACGCCTATGAAACGAAGTGCGCTTGCCTTGGGAAAGGTTATCAGCTTAAGCTGTATCGCCCTGCTGTCAGGACTTTCCAGCTTTGTGGGAACCATGCTGTCCATGCCCAATCTGATGGGCACGGAAGAGGGTGTGAATGCTTCAGTCTATGTGATTACGGATTATCTGATGCTTTTAGGCATTATTTTGACGACGGTGCTGGTAATGGTGTCGCTGATTTCGATTATTTCCGCTATTGCAAAGAGCATCAAGGAGGCTTCCACAGCGGTATCTCCCCTTATGATTATTGTCATGGTAATCAGCCTTGTGCCGATGTTTGGCGGGGATGGGGAAAAGAGCCTTGCCATGTTCTTTATTCCGCTTTATAACAGTGTGTTATGTATTCATGGTATTTTTTCCTTTACTTATCAGCCCGTATGGATTGTCATTACGATTCTTATGAATCTGGTGTACGCAGGCGTGCTGTCATGGGTGCTTACCAAATTGTTTAACAGTGAGAAGGTAATGTTCTCCAAATAAGTGAAATAGGAGTTTCGTAATTGCCTAATAAGTGAAATGCTATGGGGAAACAGCCGGGAGGGGGATATGTCAGAACAGGCATATCCCCCTTTGACCATTGCAATCTGCCAAGCTTTCCTGCGGCTGATTTGCGGTGGTAAAGGAAGGAGGGGATTGTTACGGGAGATACGATAGGATTGACGGTTTGGTTTGTATCAATGCTCATATGGGAGTGGTATGCACCGAGTTGGTCTGCTTTTACGAGGAATGTATGTGCCGTTACGATTTGCATTGTCGATGTGGTTTTGTTTGTGGTGCTGCTTCGGTATTGGAAGGTATCCTTAATTTTTTCGGCAATCGGTGCGGGCGCGTACTGGCTGCTGGAGCTTTTTCCGAAGAATCCTAAGAAGCTGTCCCAAAGGCGGGATAAGGTTACGTTTCTGCAGGATATCCTGTTCTGTGCGGGAGGGTTCTGGCTGGGCATGCAGGTGCTGCTTGCAGGATTGCAGGGAAGGTGATATTAAAATTCATTGTCGGGCGGCGAAGATGTTCAGCCGCTCATACAGACTGTTGCGGCTATTTCCATTACTTCTTCCTTTGTGAGCAAATCTGCTCTTAGACGAAGATTATAGCAATAAAAGTCCGATTCCTTTGCAAAGTATACGCTGTAATACTGTACGGTTTCTCCGTTTTCTTCTTCTACTGACATTAAGGTAAGCAGTGCCGGACATTGCTCTATAGAAAGAGATTCCTGTTCACTGTGATACATATGATTGTCATAATCTGCAACCTCCAGCATTTCTCCTGAAACAATACGAGGTTTTACCCTGTCTCCGTTTAAGATATAAATACCGCCGCAGGTTACGGAATCTTTTTCATCAATAAGCGTTAAACTGCAGCCGCCAAAATTGCCTCCTGCATAGGGGTCGTAGTCACCTGTGAGGATTGTTTCGGGAAATGTAAATGTCAGATAGTCCTCCATCTCCACGCTGTTATCAAGTAAATGCTCTATATTGCCCGTGCGAATATCGATACTGAGCATGGTCTGCATGTCAACCAACCGTACAAATCCCAATTGCCCGTCCTGTCTGGTTGAAAAATCCAATCTGTATGCCTTGTCTTCTGCAAGAAGGGTATAAAAATAATACTTCTCAGAAGAAGACAAATAGGATTCGCGTAAATTTTCCCAGTAAAGCAAGTCCTGCAGGCAAAGCTCCTCTTTTTCGGCAAGCATTTTTATCTTATCCATTGTCAGCGCTTCTTGTATGATTTCTTCCGGTTCTTCTTTTGATGCCGCTTCAGTTGGCAGCACGTTGCCTGTTATTTCTGTCTGGTGCTCTTTGGGTTTTTCTGCCTGCACGGCACAACCGGAAAAAAATAGAAAAAATATAAAAGAGAGAAGGATGTAGGATTTTTTCATATTGGCGCCTCGCTGTGTGCTGATTTGTTTTTGGGATAAAATGTTTTCTAAAGTGTAACATGATTTTGTGATTTTTTCAAAGTATAATGATTTGCTTTTCATAATTTGCGATGTTCTATGGAAAGATATAAGGCAGTGGTACTTTATTTTTGCAAGCCTCGAGTTGACAGGAAAGAAAATTTATGCTACCCTAATCCCAACAGCAAGCAAAACGCAATGACGAAGAGAGTACCCACAGAATGCTTTTACAGAGAATCTTCCGACATGGCGGGCTTTAAGCCACCGCCGTAGAAGCTGAGAGGAAGAAAATGCGGCAATGGGGAACATGGCTTCCGAGCAGTGCACCGAGCGGCAGAATACATTTGACACTAGTGTCGCATATGTATATCTGCAGTAAGGCTGCAACAGGTCCGCCTGTTATAGCGGAGGGTGTTGTCTGACACTCGCAGAGGTTCTTTTCGTGAGGAAAGAATAAAAAGAAGTGGTAACACGGATGCATGTCCGTCTTCTTACACCGTAAGGTGCAGGAAGGCGGATTTTTTAATTGCGAAGCTCGCAATTGCCTAATCGACAGGTACATGGAAAGGAGAAGGTATGGAAAGAGAAAAGTATTACATTACAACAGCGATTGCCTATACCTCGGGCAAGCCGCATATCGGCAATAATTATGAGGTGGTGCTGGCTGACAGTATTGCCAGATTTAAACGGGCGCAGGGATATGACGTGTTTTTTCAGACAGGAACAGATGAGCACGGACAGAAAATCGAGTTGAAGGCACAGGAGGCAGGCGTGACGCCGAAGGCGTTTGTGGACAATGTGGCAGGCGTGATAAAGGATTTGTGCGATATGCTCCATGTTTCTTATGACAAATTTATCAGGACAACGGATAGAGACCATGAGAAGCAGGTACAAAAGATATTTAAAAAGCTTTATGAGCAGGGGGATATTTACAAGGGCGCGTATGAAGGGCTTTACTGTACACCCTGCGAATCTTTCTGGACGGAATCCCAGCTTGTAGACGGAAAATGTCCGGACTGCGGCAGGGAGGTAAAGCCGGCAAAGGAAGAAGCATATTTTTTCAAAATGAGTAAATATGCCGACAGGCTGATAGCGCATATCAATGCGCATCCGGAATTTATACAGCCGGTATCCCGCAAAAATGAAATGATGAACAATTTCCTGCTGCCGGGGCTGCAGGACTTATGTGTTTCCCGTACTTCTTTTAAGTGGGGGATTCCTGTGGACTTTGATGAGAAGCACGTGGTTTATGTGTGGCTGGATGCACTCAGCAATTATATCACCGGCATCGGCTATGATGCGGATGGCGGGAGTACGGAGCAGTACAAAAAGCTGTGGCCGGCAGACCTGCATTTGATAGGAAAAGACATCATACGTTTCCACACAATTTATTGGCCGATTTTCCTGATGGCGCTGGGCGAGCCGCTGCCGAAGCAGATTTTCGGACATCCGTGGCTTTTGCAGGGCGATGGGAAAATGAGCAAGTCGAAGGGGAATGTTATCTATGCGGACGATTTGGTGGATTTTTTTGGCGTGGATGCGGTTCGGTATTTTGTGCTGCATGAGATGCCGTTTGAAAATGACGGCGTGATTACCTGGGAGCTGATGGTGGAAAGATTAAATTCCGACCTTGCCAATACGCTGGGTAATCTTGTCAACCGCACTATTTCCATGACGAACCAGTATTTTGGCGGTGTGCTGACCGGCGGCAGCAGTACGGCGGAGGAAGCGGTTTTGGATGACGACTTAAAGGCGGTGGTAATTGGTGCGCTGCCTAAGGTTTCAGCCAAGATGGAGGAGCTGAGGGCTGCTGACGCGCTGACGGAAATTTTTGCCCTGTTTAAACGCTGCAATAAGTATATTGACGAGACGGAGCCTTGGAAGCTGGCAAAGCAGGAGGACAAAAAAGAAAGGCTTGCCGCAGTGCTTTACCATCTGGCGGACAGTATTGTGACGGGAGCGTCACTTTTGGCGCCGTTCTTACCGGAGACGGCGGAAAAAATTGCAAAGCAGTTTCACACGAGTCTCAGAAGTTTTGACGAGTTGGATAAGACGGGGCTTTATCCAAAGGGCAATGCAGTGACAAAGGAGCCGGAAATCCTTTTTGCCAGACAGGATATCAAAAAAGTAAAAGAAAAAGCGGATGAAATGTATGCGGCAAGGCGTGCAAAGCAGGAGAAGGCTGCCGCATACGCTCCAGATGTACAGGAGGCGGATGCCGGAGGCGCAAAGCAGGAGGGCAGTGCGGCGGATACGGCGGTTAAGCCGGAGATTACTTATGATGATTTTGCGAAGCTGCAGTTTCAGGTAGGAGAAATCATTGCCTGCGAGGCGGTGCCGAAGTCGAAAAAGCTGCTCTGCTCACAGGTGAAAATCGGCAGTCAGGTAAAGCAGATTGTATCCGGCATCAAGGCGTATTACACACCGGAGGAGATGGTGGGCAAAAAGGTCATGGTGCTGGTAAACTTAAAACCTGCAAAGCTTGCCGGCGTTATATCTGAGGGAATGCTGCTTTGCGCCGAAAATGCAGAGGGACAGCTTGCGCTTATGACGCCGGAGAAGGATATGCCGGCGGGCGCGGAGATATGTTAGTGCATTGAATTTATCGAAAATTTCCGATAAAAATGTTTTGCAGGGTAATAAATTTGTAAAATTTATATGAAACCACTTAAAAAATATTAGGGAATAGTGTATAATAATTGCATGGTGTGCTTCGGGGCACCATGCAATTTTGATGTAGACGAAGAGAAGGGGATAGCGAGGGAATGAAAAAAGAAGACTTTTATTTTGATTCCAGAGACAATCACTCTCGGATACATGCCGTCAGATGGACGCCGGATGTTGGCAATGTCGTGGCTGTCGTACAGATTGTACACGGTATGTCGGAATATGTCGAAAGGTATGAGGAAGTGGCTGCATTTCTGACAGAGAGAGGATTTGTTGTCACAGGCGATGACCATCTGGGTCATGGAAAGAGCGTGCCTGAGGGAGGGCTGCAGGGCTATTTTTGCGAACAGGACCCGGCGACCGTAGTAGTACGGGATGTGCACAGACTGAAAAAAATGACGCAGGAGATGTACCCCGGAGTGCCATATTTCATTTTGGGTCACAGTATGGGCTCCTTTATTCTCCGAAATTATATCTGCAGGTATGGCTCCGGCATTGACGGTGCGCTGCTCGTGGGAACGGGTATGCAGTCCAATGCACTTTTGTGTCTTTCCAAGGCGGCGGCAGCCGTAGTAGGATTTTTTAAAGGTGCAAAGCATCCCAGCCGTTTTATTGACAAGGGTGCTTTTGGCGGCTACAATAAGCGTATCGAGGGAGCCGTAACGGATTTTGACTGGCTTTCGAGGGATTCTGACAGAGTGGAAGCGTATATTGCCGATAAGGACTGCGGTTTTATCTTTACGGTAAACGGCTTTAAAACACTGTTTGAATTGATAGCAAGAGTAAAAAAACGGGAAAATCTTTTAAAAATTCCGAAAGAACTGCCGGTTATTTTTCTTTCGGGAGAGGACGACCCGGTGGGAGATTACGGAAAAGGGGTAAGAAAGGCATATCAGTCGCTTGTGGATGCAGGGCTTACGGATGTGGAGATAAAGCTGTATCCGCAGGACAGACATGAGCTTTTGGGAGAACCGGACCGTAAGAAGGTGATGGAAGACATAGAAATATGGCTGACAAAGCACCTTGCCATTCGAAGCGAAATTTGATATGATTTACAAAGGAAAGTTTCGGACGGCAGCCCGGCGAAGGGGATAAATTTTTAATTATGAGGAAAATGGATAAGGCGCTTTACCAGATACGGTGGGCGACTTCTGAGGACTGGCAGGCAGTCATGGACATGGTCTGGCGGACTTTTATGCAGTTTGAGGCGGGGGATTATACACAGGAAGGGATTGCCAGCTTTTGGGATTTTATTACTGACAACAGGCTGTACAGGATGTTTGTGGAGGGCAACTATCCTATGCTGGTGGCAGTGGACGGAAACCGGATTATCGGGCAGATATCTGTCAGGAACGGCAACCACATTTCACTTTTGTTTGTGGATAAGGATTATCACAAAAAGGGAGTGGGGCGCAGACTGGTGGAACGGATGGCAGAGTATCTGAAAAAGGACCGGCATGAGGTTTATATGTCAGTCAAGGCAGCTCCATATGCGCTCGGTTTTTATTATAGGGTGGGCTTTCATGCCTGCTCGCCGGAGGAGGAATATTCCGGTATCCGCGTGACTTCTATGGAAAAGTTCCTGTAATGGCAATTGCGAATTACGCTAAAGAACAGAACGGAAGGTGCTTACATGGGTAAATGGTTTGATATTGAAAGTCCGCTGATTCAATTTCTCAATAAAGTGGCGGATTTGATGTGGCTGAATATTCTGACGTTGCTGTGTTGTATTCCCATCATCACGGTAGGAGCTTCTCTTACCTCGGCACATTATGTTGCTTTGAAACTGCACCGCAATGAGGAAGGGTACATCACAAAGGACTTTTTCAGGTCGTTTAAAATGAATTTTAAGCAGTCGACAGCCATATGGCTGATTATACTGCTTGTGCTGATTGTTTTCAGCGCAGATTTTTACATTATGAATAACGTGGAAGAAGTCAAAATTCCGACGGCATTGCAGGTGGTGATTATGGCGATTGCCATATTGTTCCTGTTTATGGTTCTATGGGTATTTGCCGTGCAGGCAAAATTCGTCAATACGGTCACTAAAACCATCAAAAATGCGTTTGCTCTGAGTGTGATTCAGATACCCAGAACGATTCTGATGGTGATTTTGTATGTGCTGCCGTATGTACTCTGTATTTTCAGCCTCAGGCTGTTTCCCATTATACTGGTACTGGGGATATCCGTTCCGGTGTACGTGAGCGCCATGCTCTACAACAAAATGTTTAAAAAACTGGAAGATAAAATACTTGAGCGGCTCGAGGGGGAGAACACTGCAGAAGACGGTGGAGAGCCTTTGGAAGAAGACAAAATATTTAGCGACAAACCGATTCTTGAGGACACAGAAAAAGACTGATGATGTGCCGAATGAGGGATTTTGGGGATTACAGCCGCTTGAGCGGCGGAATGAGAGAAGAAAATGAGAGGTAAACGCATAAACAGAAATGTTACACAATGGCTGGTTCCCGTGTCGATACTGCTTGTGGTGTTTATTGTATTGTTGGTACGGTTTAGTGTACAGGGCAAGCGGAAGGAACGCTCAGATGCCGAGGAGAAAATGATTACCATGGTACAGGGCTATGCTGCACAAATGCAGATGCTTTTGTATGGCGTTTCGAAGAGTGCAGATTCGGCGGCGGCTTATATGGCAATGGACAGCGATGCACAGTGGGAAGCGGTGCTGGCGGCAGTTTGTGACAGTGAAGAGGTCTATGATGCTGTGGTCTGTGATACAAATGGTGCAGGATACCGGCTAAATGGTGAAAGCGTCAATCTGGCAGAAACGGAATACTTTAAAACTGTTTCTACGGAAGCGGAAACGATTCTCTATGTGGCGGATGACGGTATTTCAGGACAGCCGGCGATATTGGTAGCTGCCCCCGTGATACAAAATGAGAGTGCCGTGAGTTATGTACTTTGCTATGTGGATGTTACAAGATTTGAAAAGCTGGTAAAGAATACGCACTTGAATTCCAATACTTTTTATATGCTTTTAGAGAATTCCGGACAGATTGTAGATGTGGCGGGCGGCACAAAAAGTCCTTTGTGCATAGAAACGGGAAATTACTTTACGTTTCTGAGGGAAGAACAGGATGGAAAGGTGATAGACCGCCTGTATTCGCGTGTACAGAATAAGAATTCCGATATTACTTACCTGAAGCTGCAAAAGGATGCGAGAGGGCTGGTTTACGCACCGGTGGGCATAGGGAGCTTTACGCTGTTAGCCGGAATTGAGAAATCCTATATTGATTCCGTGGTGAAGCATAACTGGTCACCCAATAATGCGATGGTCTGGCAGATTGTCATTGTGTTAATTCTCTTTGTGGGAGCGATATTAACTATCTATATGATATCGCAGATGAAGAGTAATGAGAAGGGGAAGGAGCTTGCCAATAAGGCGGATACCGACCTTCTTACGGATTTGCTCAACAAGATGGCGACAGAGAGAAAGATTAAAGAACATATTGCGGAGCACCCGGGAGAGATGGGACTTTTGTTTGTCCTTGATATTGATAATTTTAAAAAGATTAACGATACCATGGGGCATGCGTTTGGAGACGAGGTGCTGCGGACGCTTGGCTGGCGGATTAAGGCGGAGTTTCGTGCCACGGACATTGTGGGACGTACAGGAGGCGATGAGTTTACCATATTTTTGTGTAATATGAAATCCGAAGAAATTATTCGGACGGAGGCAAGCCGTGTAGAAAAGTTTTTCAAAGATTTCAGGGCAGGAGAATCTGTCAAGTATTCTGCAACGGCAAGTATCGGCGCGGCGATTTTCCCTACGGATGCCAGAGATTTTGAAGGGCTTTACAAGGCGGCAGATAAGGCGCTGTATACGGCTAAAAAACGCGGCAAAAATCAATTGGCATTTTATGGAGACACAAAATAACATTAATTTTGTACAACATGTATAGTAAGAAAAAGGTTTTTTGGTCAACTTGTCGGTAGAAAATGAAAAAAGTGATGATTATAAGCAAAATTTACAATCAGAAGAGAAATCTTTGTGTAATAGTGGTATGGCGGTAATGAAGATTTTCCTATATACTAGATTCAGTTAGTGGTACGTAAGTATCTTTTAATGAGAAAGGAGTTTTACAATGGCAAGTTTATCTTTAAAGAATGTTTGTAAGGTATATCCCAATGGCTTTGAGGCAGTAAAGGATTTCAACCTTGAAATTGCAGACCAGGAATTTATCATCTTTGTAGGTCCTTCCGGATGTGGTAAGTCTACGACGCTTCGTATGATTGCAGGTTTGGAAGATATCTCCTCCGGCGAATTAAAGATTGGCGACAGAATCGTAAATGACGTTGAGCCTAAAGACAGAGATATCGCGATGGTATTCCAGAACTACGCTCTGTATCCTCATATGTCCGTATATGATAATATGGCATTTGGTCTTAAATTAAGAAAAGTTCCGAAGGACGAAATCGACAAGATGGTAAAAGACGCAGCTAAGATTCTTGACCTGACTCCGCTGCTTGACAGAAAGCCGAAGGCTCTTTCCGGTGGACAGAGACAGCGTGTTGCTATGGGACGTGCAATTGTTCGTAATCCTAAGGTATTCCTTATGGATGAGCCTCTTTCCAACTTGGACGCTAAGCTGCGTGTGCAGATGCGTGTTGAGATTTCAAAGCTTCATCAGAGACTCGGCACCACCATCATCTACGTAACACATGACCAGACAGAGGCTATGACCCTTGGTACCAGAATCGTTGTTATGAAGGACGGCGTTATCCAGCAGGTAGATACACCTCAGAACCTGTATGAGAAGCCTCAGAATCTGTTCGTAGCAGGATTTATGGGTTCACCGCAGATGAACTTCCTGGATGCAACCGTTGAGGTAAATGGTGATGTTGCAAGCTTGAAGATTGCAGGTCACAGCATTCCGCTTCCTCCTGCTAAATCTAAGAAGCTGATTGATGGCGGCTATGATGGAAAGGTTGTTACCTTTGGTATCCGTCCCGAAGATATCTATGATTCTGCAACATACATTGAGTCTTCACCGAACAGCGTATTTGAATCTACTATCAAGGTATACGAATTGCTTGGTGCAGAAGTTTATCTGTATTTTGACATTGAGGAGTTCCCTGTAACCGCAAGAGTGGATTCCCGTACAACTTCAAGACCTGGTGACAGCGTGAAGTTTGCAATGGATGTAGAGAAGATTCACGTATTTGATAAGGAAACAGAGCAGGTTATTACCAACTAGTAAAAAAGGGAAGGAGGCGCGTTGTCGCCTCCTTTTTTGATGCTTCGGGAATTATAAAATTTTTCTTTATGCCTTGCGGTCAAAATTAAAATAAGCTATGATTATAATATAGTTACCGGAACAATTATGATTATGAAAGGAAGAGGAGCATGATTTCTAGCCAGATTATTCAGACAAGCATTGAGGAATTAAAGACAATTACCAAGGTTGACCTTTGTGTCTATGACGTAAACGGCGGCTTGACAGCAGGTACAATGGATATGTCGGAGCTAAACACAAACCTAATAGTTGGTTTTGCGAAGTCGCCGGCGGACAGCCAGGTCATTGGTGCGCATCATCTTCTGAAGATTTTAGACGAGGGCGAGCTTTTATATGTACTTGTGGCGCGCGGGCTTAGTGATGACGTTTATATGGTAGGAAAAATTGCAGTCTGCCAGCTTCAAAACTTGATTATTGCATACAAAGAGCGCTTTGACAGGAATAATTTTTTCCAAAACCTGCTGCTGGACAATTTGCTTTTGGTTGACATTTATAATCGTGCCAAAAAGCTGCATGTAGAAGTTACGGCTCCCAGAGCGGTCTTTCTGGTAGAGACAAAAATGGAAAAGGATAGTATTGTCACAGAGCTTTTGAAGGAAATGTTTTCTGCGCACGGCGGGGATTACATTACAGCCGTAGATGAGCGCAGCGTGATACTGATAAAAGCACTGGAGGAGAATTATACGCAGGAAACCCTGAGCCAGATAGCCAATACCATTGCGGATATGACAAATGCAGAGGCAATGCTGAATGTGAAGGTAGCATACGGTACGGTAGTGTCTGAGTTAAAGGATGTATCCAAGTCCTACAAAGAAGCAAAAATGGCATTGGATGTAGGAAAGATATTTTACGTGGAAAAGAATGTGATTGCATATAGCACGCTGGGAATCGGACGCCTGATTTATCAGCTTCCAGTCAATCTGTGCCGGATTTTTATACAGGAAATTTTCGGAGATAATGTGCCGGAAGAGCTGGACGATGAAATGCTGGGCACGATTAACAAGTTTTTTGAGAATAATCTGAATGTGTCCGAAACCTCCCGACAGCTTTTTGTACATAGGAATACGCTGGTGTACAGGATTGAAAAGCTGCAGAAGAGCACGGGACTGGATATTCGTACCTTTGACGATGCGCTTACATTTAAGATAGCGTTGATGGTGGTGAGTTACATGAAGTATCTGGATTCACTGGAATATTAAGCGAAGAAAAAGGCATAAGTTTTTGGCTTTGCCGGAATATGACTGAAAATACGTGAAAATAAGTGGCGCAAGCGGCTTTACAAGCCGTCTGCGCCATCTGTTTGTCCCATCTGTTTCCGATATTATGGATTCCAACGCTTTAAACTCGGCAGTTCTTTTTGGAGCAGTTCCCTTGCCTCTTCTTCGGTTTTACAGTCACCGTCTTGTATCAGAAACGGAATGCAGCTTTCAATCATCTCTTCAAGAGTCTGCTCTTTGATAAAACCTCCGTCCGCATAGCAGTATTTGCAATAATCCTTGTTTGTACTGCCGTCGGCATTTGTGGCGAAGTCCCCTTCACTCATTTTCATTCCACAGCTCTGACAAATGTTTTCAGTCATGTGATAACCTCCCGTCACTTCAATAATATTGTTGTCGGGGTCGGTCAAATGAAAATAGTGATAGGTCGGATACGCTTCTCTTATCTTGGTGACATGTCCGATGTTGAGCGCTTTGACCCGCTCATACTCTGATAGCAAATCTTCGACCCAGTAATTCTGAACAAATTTGTAGGGACTGTTCAAATCGGTACAGTGTCCTATAATATTGTCTTCATTCATGAGAGCAATGCATTTGTTGTCTACATAGAATTCTACGAACTTATTACCGCTCCGGCATCTGTTATCGACTTTGACGTCAAGAAACTTTTCGTAAAAAGCCACTGATTTCTCAAAGTCCTTGACTACAAGATAAACGCTTCCTAAGTGCAGGGGGTTTTTCTTTTCCTCCATATCTTCAGGATTTCGGAGTAAAAGCGTATCTGTCGAAACGTCAAATAATTCGCTCATCCGTATGATTTTTTCTACATCGGGTATGGCTTGTCCAAGTTCCCATTTGGAAACAGACTGGCGCGAAACTTCAAGCATTTCTGCAAGGCGTTCCTGCGTCAGTCCTTTTTCAATGCGTATGTGTTGAATCTGCTCGCCTATTGTCATAATGACCACCTCCATATGTATTATGGCATATAGAATATGGGAGTTCCACCAATTTGACATGGAACTTTTGGCAACCGGCAGTTGCGAGATTTTGGAGGTCTGACTAATGTTCGCAGTTTAAGGCGCTTAGGCATGCGATAATCTTTTCGCGGTATTCTGCGTGGTGCGGCATACCGTTTCCCAATCCGGCAAGCTTTGGAAGCTGGAGCTTCAGAAAGCGTTCGCCCGTAAAGGTGATAGAGCAATTGGTAGCGCCCATAAAGCCTTTCTTGATGATACAGCGCTTAATGTCGGTCAGTAAAAAACAGGCGCCGATATCTTCTTCCACCGTATTTCGCAAGTCGGCAATAAGCTCAAACCCATCCAGATAGTCACGTTCCTCACACTCGGCGACAAGAAAATACCGTTCCGTAATACCGATATAAACACTAAACTGTGAGGTTTTTTTCTTGTTTACCTGCAGGGTATTGCTATGTATGCCTGCCAAGAGTGTTTCCCCGACAGGAATATATTCGCCCAAAACCTGCAGCATCTTTTTTTCATCAAAAACGCCTGACATAAGCAAAGCCTCCTTTTTATGATAACACCCGAATCGCTTCGTAAAAACGTAACAGCGCTGAGCTCGAAAATACCTCGCTAAGCGCTGACGTTTTTTGAGAGTCTGTTTATGGGATTTTTAAGCTTCTACGTTTATCAGTTCTTTTACAGCCTGCTCCACGGCATCGTACCGCGGCAGTGCAAGCTGTTCGGTCAGTGCGCGATAAGGGTCAACCCCGCCTGAGAGTACCATTTTGGCAATCATGGGAGAGAAACCGCTTACCAGTGCGACGCCAAGCGCATTTTCCTTGACGGGAATCGTACCCGTCCTGCTGCAGATATTCCAAAAGATAAGCCTTGGCAGGCGGTAACCGTACTGGGAATAGCGTTTGGCAAACGTTTCAAACAGCTTTTCGTCGGGAGCTGTCCATGTATTTGCAACGCGGCATTTTGTGGCGTAATCAAATTCCATATCCGAGAGAATCAGCAGGTTGGCAGGAAGGTCAGTCTGCTTCATATGGTTTTTGACGGCGGTCAGCAAAATAAGTTCAAATACTGCCTCTAGGTTGGTGTTTGCTACTTCGTCGTGGTGCAGGGCAATTTCTATTTTGTCATGCAGGGACTTTCCCTTTGATAAGTCTACAAGCTGCGGATTCTCACTGAAAGAAATATAACAATCCTTAAATGCTCCTGAGCAGCGCTCGGAAAAGTAAATGGCAAGCGCATTTGCCACGTCAAGGCAGGTCAGATGGGTCTTTCCGATGCGGCTTAGCATACTGCCGGAACCGTCAGCGATGCAAAGCGTATTGCCTGCGTCCTGTACATAGTCGGGAAGTGAGCGCCAAAGCTCCTCCAATGTGGCATCAAGCGGTCGAATACGCTGGAAAACTTGTACGCTGCTTCTGCCAGCCTTCTCCTCATGGGAAACCCAATAGGAATGTACAATGTCGTGCGGAAAAAGTACATCTGCATGAATCTGCTGTTCGCCTTTTTTAACGGATTCCAAAAAATTTTTGCGGCGTGCTTCGTCGTTTCGCAAAAACGCTTTATTGTAAATGAGGTTTGCTCTGGAGGGAACGGCTTCATATGGAATATCAGACCATTTGCCGCTGCTCATCAGAACTTCCGTTATATTTAGATATTTTCTAAAAGCAGAAAGCATCCTGCGGTATTCTTTGGCTGTCATGGAAAACTTTGCGGCAAGTGCACGTGCCAAGTGCTTTGTCTGCTTTGCAGATGCATTTTCCGAAGGCAGCCATTTGGCGCAGAGACTGATGGGAGCGCCGTTTTCCATGTTGATGCGGTCCTCTGCAAGCTGCTTTGCAAGCATGGAGACAGCGTCCTCTGCAAGGGGCGTGTTTATCAGAGACACAACAATATCCCATCTTGCATACTCCGGTATCAGCGGCATAAGCGCCTTTGCAATTTCGATATGATTTTCTGCCAGATAAATAAAAAGCGTCTGAAAGAGCCTTCTCTCGCCAAGCCCCTGTCTGACGTCGCCCGCAAAAAAGAGCCATTTTATAGCAAGAAGGGCATCCTCGTAATATGCCTTTACAAATTGATGCACGATTTCCTCCGGCGAGGCGTTTCGCAGGGAGGAAACGGCAAAGTTAAAGTCGAGCAAAGCTTTGCCCGTAGTCCTGCAGCCTATGGCGCCGTTCTCGGTTACGGCAGTATTGTATTCATAATTTAGGACATTTTTCAGCTTATGCATAAAGCCCATAGCGTTTTCCTCCGTCATAAGCAAGCAGCCGGATTGAAACCGGCGGCAAGGGGAGTACAGTGTAATGTAAATGCTGCAAAAGCTTTTGGAAAAGCGCCTTTTTCCTGCTTAGCCAAAAGCCTTATAGTCTTAAAAACAGGAGCGGCTGGAAAGGATTCGAACCTTTAAGGCCATGAGGAAGTTGCTGTATGTGTCTTTGTCAAGACACAACATTTTGCCCACCAAAATAGTGAGACCGCAGCCGCTCCATATGTTTACTATAGCATAGAAAGCAATAGAAAGCAATAAGGATACGTTTGATATTTCCGAGTCTTGAATTGGTTTTGAGAGTATGCAACGTATCCTTCTATTCCATAAAATTAAGGGGAAATTCATAGAAAGGTGAATACCGATATGATAAAATCAGATTGGAATTTGATGAAAAACACAGTTGTAACTATCAGTTGACGAATTTCCATGCCTAAATGGTGGTTATGCAACCGATGGTTTTGCTATAATTACACCAAATAGAAAGGAGTACTGACTATGAATATGGCAGACAGAATACAATATTTGAGAAAAACGAAAGGGTTTTCGCAAGAAGAACTTGCGGACAAAGTGGGGGTATCAAGACAGGCGGTCTCAAAATGGGAAAGTGAACAAAGTACACCCGATATAGAAAAAATTATTATTATGAGTGAACTTTTTGAAGTCACAACGGACTATATTCTCAAAGGGATAGAGCCTGTTAATATGACCAATAGAAAAACTATTTATTCTTTATATGTAGGGTTTGCAGTAATATCTGCAATCATAGCGGGAATGTGGTCTTTTACAGCAAATAGATTTCGTATAGATGAATGCTGGATTATCGTGATAGCGGGAGCAGCGATTGGGTGTGCCATAGCGTTGATTATTCAAGTAATATCTAATTTATTTAGAAAATCCTTTGAATGCAATACCCCGCAGAAGAAAAATTCTACCCGTTAGGCATAACAAACGAATATTTTAAAGCACCCTATGAAGAATACCCCATTGCGATGTGCGGCCAGACAGTTATTAACTTGCAGTATTCAAACAGAAAACAGGAATAGGACAGTAGTCTTAGGAATATAATGTAGAGATAAATCTACAGAAAATCGGGGACTATTATGGTGAAAACGGACAAGGATTTTTATGACAGGAAAGTTGTATATCTGGACTATCTGGAGAGAGGAGAAAAGGTTAAGAACGGCGGCTTTGTAAAATGGGAGACAAGGGGTAAGACAAGCCGGATACAAATACATATTCGGGGGCTGTATCCGACGGATACGCTGCGCGGAGAAATCCAGCTTATTTCCCGAAAGTCTGTGTCTACTGCCGACAGCGTTAAAATTAACTTTGGAGCCGGCGAATATGTTGCGGTTTGGGATAATGAGAATCTGGCAGGCACAGCGGTCAGCTATGCAGAATGTGACGGTGTTCAGGTCAGGCTTTCGGAAAGCAGGCTTCTTTTGGGACAATGGAGAGAACGGGAAGCATTGCCGCAAAATGCAACGGAGGTATCCCAAATAATAGAGAAGGACGGATTGGAAAAAGCATCGGAGAATGTGGTGCCGGTTTATGAACCGTATGTGGAAGCTGCGGAAGCGGGTACGGGGAAGAAGGAGGATGCCGGTTGGAAAGCAGATACAGGGCAGGCAGTCTTTACAGAACGGGAGGCTTCCACAAAACAGGAGATGGATGCCGGGAGTAATGCCAGTATAGAGCAGGCAGCAAATACCGGACAGACAGCGAGTATAGGACTGGAAGCGGACACAAACCGGACAGCGAGCAAAGAACAGGAAGGGGATGCGGATTGGGCAGCAAGGATAGAACAGGAAGCAGACACAGACTGGAAAGCGAGGATAGAAGCGGAAGCGAAAGCTGACCGGACAGCAAGTAGAGAACAGAAAGCGGACGCTGACCAGGCAGCAAGTATAGCACAAAAAGTAGATACGAACCGGAAAGCGGGTAAAGAACCGGAAGCGGATACTGGCTGGACAGCAAGTATAGCACAAAAAGCGGACACAGACTGGACAGTGAGTAAAGAACAGGAAGGGGATGCTGACCGGAAAGCGGGTAAAGAACCGGAAGCGGATACTGGCTGGAAAGCGAGTAAAGAAGCGGAAGCTGACTGGACAGCAAGTATAGCACAAAAAGTAGATACGAACCGGAAAGCGGGTAAAGAACTAGAAGCGGACACAAACCGGACAGCGAATAAAGAACCGGAAGCGGGCACAAACCGGACAGCGAATAAAGAACAGAAAGCGGAAGCTGACTGGACAGCAAGTATAGCACAAAAAGCAGACACAGACCGGAAAGCGAGTAAAGAACAGAAAGCGGATGCTGACCGGACAGCGAGGATAGAACAGAAAGCGGACGCTGACTGGACAGCGAGTAAAGAACCGGAAGCGGACACAAACCGGACAGCAAACGTGGAACAGAAAGCGGATACGGACGGGAAAACCGGTATCGGCTGGGAAATGAGTGCAGGCTGGGGAGCCGGCGTGAGACAGGAGGTAAGTGCACGGCGCGAGGCGGGCACGGGTCAGAATGCGGGCACGAAGCGTGAAGCGGATACAGAAAGGGAAACGGCATTAGGACAAAAAGCAGAAATAAGGCAGGAATCGGACAAAAAGAAGAAAGCAGAGACAGAGCGGCAAGAAGATGGAGGGCTGACAGCAGAAACAAAGGAAACGGCAGAGATAAGACAAACGCCAAAATGCGGCGTGCTGCTTTCCGGAGATAAGTGGGAACAGTTGAACAAACAGTACCCGCATATCCATCCGTTTGGAGATGCGAGGGAATATCTTTCCATTACGCCAAGAGACTTTATTATCCTGTCGCGTAAATATCAGAATCTGGTACAAAACAGTTTTTTGCTGCATGGATACTATAATTATGGACACGTGATTCTGACTAAAATTAAGGAAAGGGATGGAGAAAGTTTTTATCTCGGTGTTCCGGGCGTATATTTCACAAGAGAAAAACAAGCGGCTCTTATGTTTGGCTTTGAAGGCTTTGAAGCAGGAACGGAGCAGGCTGTTGACGGTGGATTTGGCTATTATATGAAACAGGTTGACATCTGAGGTTCAGATGCCACTTAGGTCAAAGGGCGGGATGAAGCTTTCGGATGCAGTCCCGCCTTCTTGCACAAAAGCGTTTTGGATACCAAGTGAAAGGCAGTAGTCTATCAGTGCATTGTATTCCTTGTGAGATACCCGGCGGTTCAGCTCCGGCATGTCGGGAAAAATGCGCATAGGTGTATACTGATTCATGATACTGAGATAAACAGAATCTTGGTAAGTACGGTAAAGATAATCGACTACTTTCTTGGAATCTGCAAGCCGTTTTGGGAGCAAAAGGTGGCGCACAATAATGCCGCGTTTCAGCAGTCCTGTTTTTGCATCCAGCACCGGTTTCCCCACTTGACGGAACATTTCGGCAATGGCAGCGCTGGCAACGGTAAAATAGTCAGGGGCATTGGAATAACGGGCGGACAAACGGCTGGAGACGTATTTTAAATCGGGAAGATAAATATCAACCAGACCCTCCAAAAGACGAAGGCTTTCTACTTTTTCATAACTTCCGGTGTTGTAGACAATGGGAAGAAAAAGCCCGTCTGCTTTGGCTTGTTTTAAGGCATGGACAATCTGGGGAACAAAATGGCTTGGCGTCACCAGATTGATATTACAAGCTCCTTTTTCCTGCAATTCCAAAAATATGCCGGCAAGGCGCTTTGCAGTGATGGTTTTGCCGACAGCTCCCTCAGAAATGGCAATATTCTGGCAAAAAACACAGCGCAGGGAACAGCCGGAGAAAAATACGGTTCCGGAACCGGCGCTGCCTGAAATACATGGCTCCTCCCACATGTGGAGAGCGGCTCTCGCTACGCGGAGGGAATTATTTTCGCCACAATAACCTTTCTGTCCGCTTTCTCGGTCTGCATTACATTCTCTGGGGCATAGTCTGCAGTTCATGCGATTCCTTTCTACAGCATTGTGCTTGCCGTTTTTTTCAATAAAAAGCGCATATCCGGTCTTTAGAGGACACTCCTACGCGATACTCCCCCGCCGGCTCCGCCAGGCACCCTTGCGGCACATGAACGGTTCTGCTTAGTGCTGCTGTGTTCCCACCCTGACACGGTTCGCAGATGTCCATTGCGCAAGACCCAAACTTCATCACCGGAAAAGGAAGCCGCCATAGAAGCGCCCGCCAAAAACCGTATATGCGACTTTCTTAGTATAGCGTGTTTGGCGTATGCTGTCAAGCAGTAAGGGCGGCATACTGCCGCCCTGTCTGTTCTACGCGTTTTTTACGGGAGGATGCAAATCCCACTCGGGGAAACAGCTTGCAAATCCTTCGATGTTCTGCGTTAGTACTACTTTTTCCATTTTTTGAATATCTGACTCGCCCTGACCGAACATCAGCTCAAGCTCATCAAAATCGTCATCTACATTAGTTCCCATAATACATTCCTCCTTTATGCGATAATCTCCCTAACAGGATTGCTTTCAAACTGGTATACAACCGCTTTGGCTTCTTTCCATTGTGCCGCAGTATGATTAATTTTGGCTTTGCCATTGATAATACGGCGTGCATAGTCCTGTTCAATGGCATTCATTCTTTCAGTGGTCGTCTTTTTTGCCTTGAAAGAGAAAAAGACTAAAACGCCGGCGCCAGCCAGCATAAGAACGCCTACAACCACGTTTCCAAACAGACCGATGACACCAAGGACAGCCAATACAATTGCACTTATCAGCATTACCTTTTCTTTGCTGCGGCTTGCTTTCTGGAGTTCATCCGTGCGGCGCTGTGTCATTGTATTTTCAAAGTTTTGGCAAAGCTCCTCTGCATTGCTTCCATCTGCTGAGGTTCCCGTCCAGCCGTCAACATTGAGTGTAATCTGATTTGGAAATGCTTCTTTTTTCTCTGTTATATAGGTTTTAAAGCCTTTTCTGATATATCCGCTCAAAAAGGAAACAGCCGTTTTTCTCTCTGAGGGCGAGGTGTCCTTGTCTGTCAGAATCACGTTTGACATCTGTTCAACCAGATTCAGCGTTTTCTGCTGCCGTTCCTGCTCTGCCTGAATAATGGACTGCCTTGCCGTTTCCTTATCACCTTCAAAGAATTTTATGGCTTTCAAATACTGCTCTTCTTTTCGAAGAGGTTCCTCGTCCTCATTATAGCGGCTGATAAGCTGAATCAGGCTCTTATCAATTTTTGCCTTCAGACCGTTCTGGTCGATGTATGCGTTATTAATTCCTGTTAAATTGTCTGCGATAGAATCTACCGCCAAAATTCTGCTGACATATTCATTGATTCTCTCATACTCTGTCACCGTTCCGTTTAAATCAGGATAGAGATGTGAAATATCAAGGCTGAACCGGCTGCAGTATTCTTTCCATGTCTGCTCCTGAGAGGATTCGAGATTGCTGCTGTTTCCGCGAATTTCGTTCATCCACTGCATTACATAGTCGTCACACATATGTTTTTCGTCGGGACCGAACACGCCATTTACATAAGCATCGATGTAAGCAAAGCTTCCCTCTGAAAAGTTTGCCGCATTTTGATGAGAAAAATAGATGGACAGCCACTCATAACAGGTCTGTACCCTGTTATTTCTGCGGCAAATCAGCGCCATTGTGATGGCGGTTCTTTCCTCATCTCTTTTGACGGCTTCTGTAATGGCTCTCTGCGCCAAATCCCTGTCGTTTCCAATCCATGCGGCGACTGCAACCAGGCATGGCGCAAGCCAGTATTTCGGCGTGGAAAGCATTAACTCTTCCGAAACTCTTGAGATGGTTGCTTTCTTGACAAGTGCCAAATCCGTAGCCTGCAGTACGCCAAGCATGGTTTCCCTGATAACCTTGTAATTCCCGTAATTTTGTTCCAACTCCTGCCGTACCCGGACGAGCTCTGTGGAAGCCTGCTGTAGAGCAGCCTGTTTTTTCTGGTCGTTCACCATTTCTTGAAATCTTTGCGTTAAGACCTGAATATTGTGGTTGGCAGTTTCGATTGCCACGCCGGTGTTGTGTACCATTGCGTTTAATCTTTCGGTTGTTTCTGAGAGCTTGTCAATTTTGTTTTCCAGTCTGGTTACGTCAATATGTACTGTTTGTACGGTTTGTTCCGCCATTTTTATACCTCCATATTTGCATCGGCTAGAAATTTAGCCTGTTTTTTCTGATAGGAATTGATGAATTTGTCTTTGTATTCCGGATTGTTCATCGCACTGATAATGTCGCCAATCGGAAGGATATAATTGTCGTAAAAATAGCGCGTTTTGGATTTTAAATAAAAGCTGTTGTCCGTGTAAGGAGAATCCGGATTGGTTTCAATTGATTTTAACAGTGCAAAGCAGGTTTTGGGGATGGTACAGTGTTCAGCCAGCTCTTTATACATATCAGCCAGCTCCTTTGTCAGATAGCCGGTGGAAGTTCTCTTGGAAATCAGATAAGGGCATATCTGGTCGATAAAGCCGCACAATTCCGCAATGTCTTCCTCCGCCTGCATATTGGCGGCAATTAGCTGTATCATGTCCTCTTCAAAATCCTGAAGCCGGTATGACGATGCTGTGAGCAATTGTCTCAAATCCTGCACCTCGTCGTATTCTAACGCCACCTCCTGCATTTGGCGGAAGAAGCGTTTCATTGCGCCGTCATTTTTGACGACAAATTCCTCGTAATATGCCATAATATACAGGGCGGGCGCATTATCTGCCAAAATATTTAAGACCTCCATTGCATAATGTCTGGAATCTTCAAATCTGCCGTCCATAAAAAAATGAATGGCATTCTGCCTGCTGAAAACAACCTTTCCGTTCATGTTGAGCGTTGCTCTGGAATAGTATTCCTCCTTGCCGCAGGTATGACAGATTAGCTTTCTGCTTTTTGGGTCAAATTCTACGTTGGAGCTGCCGCAGCCATGACATTGTAATCCGCTTGTATCCATTTATGTCTCCCCTCCCTGCTTACCGTATGCTGCCGACGCGGCTGTTTCGAATGTTCCACATATCTGCAGCCTCTTTGATTTCATTCAGTACGGTCTCCGTGTCTGTTCCGCCGGATAAGTCCTCTTGTATTTTATACAGCTTTTGGAGGAATACCGCCTCGTCATTGACAGAGTACTGTTGTGACATATTGTTGCTGTAAGCCACGGTCTCCTTAAGCTTTAATAATGCTGTCTTTACGGATTTGTCTTTGGCGCTACTTAAAAGAACGGATATTTGACAGGAAATGTCGGCGGCGTTCTTTTGCTTTTGGGCAGCATATTCCGTCAGATTGGCAGCACGTGTCAAATGTCTGACCGCGCCGTAAAACAACACGCCGTAGATAAGCAACAGCAGCAGGTTTGCCACGATAAAAACAGCCCGAAGCCAGAAAAACGGCACACATGAAAAACACAAATTAAGCAGCATTACAAGTATGACATATACAATTGTGTAGTATATGGGTACAAAACGCGTTTCGGTTGTACTTTGACTGCCCTTTGGAGGGAGGAATATGCTGATTGCGGCAACTGCAAGCCCCATAAGCCCGAATAAAAAGCCAAGCCAGTAATTAGGACCTGCAAGAAAGAAGTTCCAGGATAGGATAAATCCGGCAATCCATATCACAGTCAGTCCGGCAAGTATTATTTTTTTAATCATTTTTACCCTCATTTCTGCGCATGCTTTTGCGCATGGCAAGTTCATGTCAAGCGTCTTATTTCACTTTTATACCGGATTTCCGCATTCAAGGCAGAATTTGGCGCCGCTTACAAGTTCCTTGCCGCAGTGTGCGCATACCTGTGACAATTTTTTGCCGCAGTTTAGACAGAACTTTGCGCCATCTACAATAACACTGCCGCATTCCGGACAGCGCTTTTCATTGATGAGTGTCTGTCCGCAGTGAATACAGAATTTTGCCGATGCAGGATTTGCCGTCTGACATGCGGAGCATACGGTGGTCTGCTGATTATTTGCTGTGGATGCCTGCTGGCTGTTTGCCGGTACTGCCTGCATATTGCCGATGGTATTCTGGGCGATGGCACTCATGCCTGTACCTACAGCGCCTCCGACACCGAATCCCATGCCGAGTCCCATGCCTGCGCCCATAAGTGTCGCAGCGGTTCCTTCGTTTGAGGCGGCGGACTGCATAACCTGAAAGGACTGCTCCTGCTGGTAGGTGTAACCCTCCCGCTCCCGCATACGCGCTCTGGCGGCGGATTCGATATCCATCTTTGCCGCTGAGCCTTCTGCTTCAAGCTGGTCACGCTTTCTTTGAATTTTCATTTCATTAATTGCGGCGAGGTCTTCGTCAGGTGCATTAATGTTGGAAAAAGAAAAATTATCTAGCGTTAAGCCGAATTCCGCAAAATGTGCGGATAATTTTTCCTGAATAATCTGGGAGAAATCGGAAAGGTGTGCACTGATTTTTAAGATGCCGATTTTTTGTTCAATCATGCTCTTGGCGAGCAGGTCAGGCACATACTCCAAAATCTTGGCTCTCATAAAGCTGATAAGCTCGTCTCTTGTAAAATCAGCCCGTGTTCCTACGATTTTGTGAAGAAATCTGCGGGCATTGATTACCGCATCTGCCGGGTCGGTCTGGTCGATATGTACGCCGAATAATCCGAACGCGCGGACATGGACATTGATGTCCTCTTCCGGGTCCTGCACAACGATAGGAGCGTGCGTACCCCAGCTTAATTCATTCATGTAAGTGGTATTTACAAAATAAATTGTACTGTGAAATGCAGATTCGCCACCGGTCAATGTGTGTGCGATATTGCGAAACGGGGCAAAACGGCTGTCACCTGTCTCCAGCTTGATTTTGCAGGGACCGACAAATGTTGATACCTGTGCCTGCCCGGAGCCGTCCGCATCCAAAGAGCCTCCTGCGGACATATTATTTGTAAAGACTGCCATCTGTGAGGGACCCACAATCAAATAAGAGCCGTTGGGAAAGTCTTCATAAATGTGCTTGTGCACAATGATGGCAGCCTCACGGTCGTTCTCGGGTTCCCACTTAATCGTATCGACGGAAAATGAGCCAAGAATTCCGGAATGAGGCTGCTCCTTTGGATTTTTATCAAATAGTGCCATGTGCCGTATCCTTTCTGTATCGTAAATTATCGTAAAATTAAGTAATTCATATTATATACTAAAAATCGTAGAAAGTCGACAAAATTTGACAAATATTCCGGCTTTTTTATATTGCGAGGCGGGGATGGACGAAACCTTATCTTCTGTGTTATACTGACGGTGTAAAAATTTTCTTTTGAGGTATCAGTATGAAAATAAAGTGTGACTTCTGTGAAAATCATTTTGAAGACACGGAATCCTGCTGCCCATATTGCGGGGGCGTCAATGCGGCTGCAGGCAATCGCAGGTTTTCAAACGGTGTGCCGAAGACCGTTGCAGAGCTGAGGCAATGGGCGCAGCAGAATCATGTGCCGCTAGATAAGATGCGGGTGTACATAGGGGAGAACAACCGCGGTCCCAAATGTATCGGAATATACAAGGACGGAGATGAAGTCACCGTATATAAGAACAAGTCTGACGGGACGAGAGCCGTACGGTATCAGGGGACGGACGAAGCGTATGCGGTGAATGAGGTCTATCTGAAGATAAAAGAAATGCTTGCTATGGCGGATGCAGAAAAGCGTGTGCCGGGCAACAATGGCGGCAATCGTTCTGATAGCGGGTATGCTGGCAGTCAGAGCAGTTATGACAACAATGGATATCATAGACGAAACAATAATACGGGAGCCGGTGCAAAAATAATCGGAATGGTTATATTGATTGTTGTGATAGCAATCGGGGTTTCCATGCCGTCTTGCTCAGGTAATATCAGCCGTTTTGCGCAAGGCTACGGCTCCGGCTATTACAGCGGGAGTTACGGCTCCGGTCATGATTCCAACAGCTCCGGCTGGGACTGGGATTATGATGATTCGGATGACGACTACGATTGGGACTCTGACTGGGATTCCGATTATGGGGACTATGATTGGGACTTCGACTATGACTGGGACTCAGACTGGTAAGAGCGAAAAAAGCGGCAGCATTTTTTGATATGTCCGGGCAAAAAGGACATACTGAAAATAAATGATAAAGCAGAAGTGCCGTTTGTGCGGCAGAATGGAGGAATTTTCAATATGAATAAAAATGCATTCAGAAATCTTTCTTATGGCGTTTATGTTATCAGTACATGGGATAAGGGGAGGGCGACGGGCTGCACGGCAAACAGTGTGATGCAGATTACGTCCGAGCCTGCTACCGTTGCCGTCAGCATCAACCACGACAACTATACCAACGCCTGCATACAGGATACCGGAAAATTTGCCGTATCCGTGCTGGGTGAGCATTCGGAGCCTTCCCTGATTGGCACCTTTGGTTTCCGCAGCGGCAGGGACTGCGACAAATTTGAGGGCGTGGCACATGAGGTAAAGAGTTATCTGCCGGTGCTGTCGGATGCCTGCGCTTATATTGTCTGTGAGGTGATTGACAAGATGGAAACCGAGACGCACACCGTCTTTTTGGGAAAGGTGCTTGACTGTGATACCGTAAAGCAGGACACCGCCATGACATATGCGTATTATCACAATGTTATCAAGGGCAAA
This sequence comes from uncultured Lachnospiraceae bacterium, assembly GCA_910578335.1. Taxonomy (GTDB): domain Bacteria; phylum Bacillota; class Clostridia; order Lachnospirales; family Lachnospiraceae; genus Acetatifactor. Next base: position 90,536 of record CAJTPU010000010.1, read on the forward strand.
AGCCCCAAGGCGGCGCCTACCTATCTGCCGGATTAGGATTGCTCCATTCCTCCAGCCCCAAATCGCTTAATTTGGCTTCGATACAGACATATTCATCACCGAATGTAGTGACGATAAGTCCGAGACTGTCGTCGGTGAGGTAAAAGTCTGTATCGAAGTCTTCTAATGTAGAATTTTGATAGTTCTCTCTTATCGTCTCCATCCATTCCTTTTCCATCTTGGTCATCCCTTCCTCGTCAAGATAACGCGCAAGGTCCCCCCAATTTATGTGGAAGGCGCCGCTGTCAAGAAGCTGCGCAGGGGGTATATGCTCTATTTAGATGGTTTATGCAATTTGAGATGAAATCAAATGACAATTTGGATATTTTGTAGTAAAATTAATTTGGAAAATTTATCAAGGGGGTTGTCCGATGATTGACAACAAAAAGGAACAAGAGAGAGAAGAACTTCACCGTACCATATGGAATATGGCGAATGACCTTAGAGGTAGCGTAGACGGTTGGGATTTCAAACAGTATGTGTTAGGTATGTTGTTTTACAGATATATTTCTGAAAATTTTGTCAGATATGTAAATGCAGGAGAAATTGAGGCAGGGAATGCCGATTTTGATTATGCTAATCTTTCTGACAGAGATGCAGAGCCTGCAAGAGAAGAATTGGTTGATACAAAGGGTTATTTTATCTTGCCGAGCGAACTGTTCTGTAATGTGAGGGAAAAGGCGCCACAGGACGAGAACTTGAACGAAACGCTTGAAAAGGTGTTCCGAAATATAGAAAGTTCCGCACAAGGACATGACAGTGAGGATGACTTAAAAGGTTTGTTTGATGACCTTGATGTAAACAGTAACAAGCTTGGTGGAACAGTAGAAAAGAGAAATGCGAAACTGGTAAAACTCCTGAATGGCGTTGCCGAAATGAAATTGGGCGATTATCAGAACAATACCATTGACGCATTTGGTGATGCGTATGAATATTTAATGGGTATGTATGCGTCTAATGCCGGAAAGAGTGGTGGGGAGTATTATACGCCACAGGAAGTATCTGAACTTCTGACAAGAATTACAGTACTTGGAAAGAAAAATGTAAATAAGGTGTACGATCCGGCATGTGGCAGTGGATCACTGCTTCTTAAATTTGCAAAGGTTTTGGGAAAAGAGAATGTCCGGCAGGGCTTTTTCGGACAGGAAATCAATATTACTACATATAATCTCTGCAGAATTAATATGTTCTTGCATGATATTGGCTATGAGAAATTTAACATTGGACACGGAGATACATTGATTGAACCGTTGCATTGGGACGATGAGCCTTTTGAGGCAATTGTGTCTAATCCACCGTATTCGATTAAGTGGGAGGGAGACGATAATCCTATTCTTATCAGCGATGAAAGATTTTCTCCTGCAGGTGTGCTTGCACCGAAGTCGAAGGCTGACCTTGCGTTTATTATGCACTCATTATCGTGGCTTGCGACAAATGGAGTGGCTGCAATCGTATGTTTTCCAGGGGTAACGTACCGTGGTGGTGCAGAAAAGAAGATTCGAAAATATTTGATTGATAACAACTATGTGGAGTGCGTTATTCAGTTGCCGGGTAATCTATTTTTTGGGACAAGTATCGCAACTTGCATTATGGTTTTGAAAAAGAGCAAATCCGAAAATAGTACATTGTTTATTGACGCATCGAAAGAATGTGTTAAAGTTACGAATAACAACAAGCTCACAAGTGAAAATATAGAGAATATTCTTGCTGCTTATGAGGAGAGAGTAGATAAAGAGTATTATGCAGCGGTGGTTGCAAATGACAGGATTGCGGAAAATGATTACAATCTTTCAGTTTCCTCTTATGTGGAGCAAGCAGATACGAGAGAAAAAATAGATATTAAGGTGTTGAACGCAGAGATTGAACAGATTGTAGCGAGAGAGCAGGTGCTTCGAGACGAAATTGCTAAAATTATCGCAGAAATTGAGGAATAGGTTTTGGATAGAGAAAAGGAAAATAGATTACTTCAATGTAAATCGCTAAATGAATTTTCAACCATGTTTTTTGGATATGGAATAAATGAGCAATTGAGTATCTTTGATGAAGCTATGACTATAAAAGCAGGGACGTCTTTGTATAGAGCGCGAAAAGACGATGGAAGAACCAATTTTTATGATTCTAAGCAATGGACTATGCCTCCGACCGAATGTGTAAAGCAAGGGCGTTTAAATGAAAAGAATAAACCGATTTTATATGTAGCTTCTGATGAGTATCTATGCGGACGAGAAATAGGACTCAATGATGGAGATAAGTATTACTTAGCGAGATACAAATGTGAGAAAGATATTTCTGTAGGTACATTATTTTGTAGGCATAGCATGGTAAATACAATTTTTCATCGAATTGTTATGGCTGTGAAAATGGAGAATCTGACGGAAAATGAAAGGACTATTTTACGGAAATATCATATTGGGGAACATAAAATAGGTGTGCAAGAAATATTGAATGATTATTTATCTGTTTTTTATATTGACCGATTGATTAAAAATCTTTATGATGTTACGAATAAAATAGGGCACTTGATACTTCGTAATAATGAGAATGGAATTCGCTATTCTTCAGCTTTTGAACCAATAGAACTGTCTGGAGGGAACGCAATATTAACTTTGGGCGGAGAAGATCATGGTAATTATGCATTAACTGAACAAGGAATTAAAAATATTAGAATTGAGTCTGTAGAGGAAAGAATATATAAGCGGGAGCACGATTTGTCATTAATGATAGAGGTGTTTGCACAGGAGATGATGAAAAATGGGTAAGCTAGACGAATTAATAAAGGAACTTTGCCCGAATGGGGTGGAATATATTAAAGTTGATTCGCTTTGTGAAACGCAGACTCCTATAATCAAAATTAAGTCAAAGGCTTATCTTAAAGAAGGAGTATATCCTGTTATTGATCAAGGGCAAGAGTTTATAGGAGGCTACACAAATGAAGAAGGAGTATTCCCAGAGGACGAATACGTTATATTTGGGGATCATACTTGTGTTGTAAAATATATCAATTTTTCTTTTGCTCAGGGAGCAGATGGTGTGAAAGTATTGAAAGCTGATACTCAAAGAATTCTTTCTAAGTATTTTTATTATTGTATGTCTAATATTAATCTAGATGCGTCTTATGCTAGACATTGGTCTAAAATGAGAATACAGAAAATTCCAGTACCTCCGTTGGAGGTACAACGTGAAATAGTTCGTATTTTGGACTCTTTCACATTGCTTACAGCCGAACTTACAGCCGAACTTACAGCTCGAAAAAAGCAATACAACTATTATAGAGATATGTTACTTACTTTTAATGAAGTAGAGCACTTACGGAAAGTTAAGCTCAGCGAAGTTTGCGAAGTATACGATGGAACACACCAAACACCCAGGTATGTAAGTGGCGGCGTACCATTTGTTAGCGTTGAAAATATTGATGATATTTATGGTACTACAAAATATATTTCTTACGAAGATTATGATAAGTACAAGGTAAAGCCGAAAATGGGTGATGTATTTATGACTCGAATAACGGCAGGAGTGATAGGGAAATGTGCGGTTGTTACGAATAGTGATAACTTGGCTTACTATGTGTCTCTTGCATTGTTACGCCCAAATCAACAAGTTTTGGATAGTTTTTATCTTAAATATTATTTGGAAAGTAGTCTTGGTAAAAGAGAACTTAGTAAAAGAATTTTATGGGACGCAACACCCACTAAGATAAATAAAGAGGATATAGGCAAAATTATTATTACAATTCCAACGTTAGATGTTCAAAAAAGAATTGTAAATGTGTTGAATAATTTTGATGCTATTTGTTCAGATCTGAATATTGGACTTCCGGCAGAGATAAAGGCAAAGCAGAAACAATACGAGTATTACCGAGAGAAATTATTGAATTTTAAGGAGTTGAGTATATGAGTACATTCAATATGGTTGCATCCATGAATGAAAGTACGGTAGTTGCAGAGTATACGCCGGAGAGCAGGTGTTCCGACAGTTATCAGAGTGAGGCGGAGCTTGAAAAAGAGTTTATCCGTATGTTGACGGAACAGGGTTATGAATATCTGCAAATCCATTCAGAGGCAGAGCTGATAGAAAATCTTAAACATAAGTTAGAGCAGTTGAATGGCTATGATTTCACGAATGACGAGTGGGAGAGATTTTTCCGGGAACATATTGCAAATGCTAATGAGGGTATTGTAGAAAAGACACGCATCATTCAAGAGGACTATACAAAGGTTTTAAAGCGTGATGATGGAAGCACAAAGAATATCAAACTGATTGACAAGGGAAACATACATAACAACCGATTGCAGGTGATTAATCAGTATGAAGTGCAGGGAAAGGTTGGAAATGCTGCGAAAGATGATCCTAATCCTGCGAATTATGATAACCGCTATGATGTGACTGTTCTCGTTAATGGACTGCCGCTTGTTCATGTGGAATTAAAAAGGCGTGGAGTGGATATAAGAGAGGCTTTTAATCAAATTAACCGTTATCAGCGTGACAGTTTTTGGAGTGGATGCGGTCTGTACGAGTATGTGCAGATATTTATTATATCAAATGGAACCCATACAAAATATTATTCTAACACAACAAGAGATACATATATAGAGGATCAGAAAAAAGATAGGAAAAGCGTAAACAAAACAAGTAATAGTTTTAAATTTACTTCATATTGGGCAGATGCCAATAACAAGATAATACCTGACCTTGTAGATTTCACCAAGACATTTTTATCAAAGCATACTATTCTCAATATTTTAACGAAATATTGCGTGTTCGATTCAGAGAATAAGTTGCTTGTTATGCGCCCGTATCAGATAGCAGCTACGGAAAAGATATTAAACCGCATAGAGATAGCCACAAATTATAAAAAACTGGGAACACTTGATGCAGGAGGATATATCTGGCACACAACTGGAAGTGGAAAGACACTGACTTCCTTTAAAACAGCGCAGCTCGCAAGCCAGCTTGATTTTGTCGACAAGGTGCTGTTTGTAGTTGACAGGAAAGACCTTGATTATCAGACAATGAAAGAATATGACCGTTTTCAGAAGGGCGCCGCGAATAGCAACACCTCTACTGCAATTTTGCAGAGACAGTTGGAAAACAAAGACAAGAACGGTAATTATCACGAGTACAAGATAATTATAACCACTATTCAAAAATTAGACGGATTTATCCGCAAAAATAAAGGACACGAAGTATTTGATAAGCATATTGTCCTGATATTTGATGAATGCCACAGGTCGCAGTTCGGGGATATGCACACGGCGATTGTCAAGAACTTTAAGAGGTATCATATCTTTGGGTTTACGGGGACACCGATATTTTCAGATAATGCAGGAAGTGGTAAACACGCCGATTTGCGCACTACGCCACAGGCTTTCGGAGAAAAGCTGCACACTTATACGATTGTTGATGCTATCAATGACGGAAATGTACTTCCATTTCGCATTGATTATATAAAAACGATTAAAGACAGCGATAAAGCAAAGGATAAGCAGGTATCGGCAATAGATACAGAAAAGGCGCTCCTAAATCATTCACGTATTAGTGAAATCGTATCCTATATATTAGGACATTTTGACCAAAAGACAAAGCGTAACCGGGGAGACAGTTTTACATTTTCTATTTTGACAAATGTGGAAGAAGTAGCCACAGCAAAGAACAGAAAGGAGATAGAGGAAAAGAAGAATAAAATTCGTATAAAAGGTTTTAACTCCATATTTGCGGTAAGTTCAATAGAGGCGGCAAAGCTATATTATACAGAATTTAAGCGCCAAATGGAGAATTTGCCAGAGGCGAAAAGGCTTAGAATTGCCACGATATTCAGTTATGGTGTCAACGAGGCGGAGAATGATGATTTTGTTGTTGACGAAAATTCCGAGAATACAGACGGATTGGACCAAAACTCACGGGATTTCTTGGAAAGCGCTATTGACGACTATAATAGGCTGTTTTCTACTGCTTATGATACCTCAAGTGATAAGTTCCAAAACTATTATAAAGATATATCGCTTAGAATGAAAAACCGAGAAATCGACATTTTAATTGTTGTAAATATGTTCCTTACCGGATTTGATGCGACAACGTTGAATACTCTTTGGGTGGATAAGAATTTGAAGTACCACGGACTTCTACAAGCGTTCTCCCGTACCAACCGCATTCTCAATTCTGTAAAGACATTTGGAAATATAGTTTGTTTCCGAAACTTGGAGCAGGAGACAAATGATGCGATTGCACTTTTTGGAAATAAAGAAGCGGGCGGTATTGTCCTGCTGAAAAATTATGCAAGTTATTATAATGGATATGATGAAAACGGAAAACACTTTGAGGGATATACAGAACTGATTGACAAGCTGCAGACGTTGTTTCCGCTTGGACATTTTTCAGAACTGGGGGAGCAGGACAAGAAGAAATTTATATCTTTGTATGGCGCAATTTTGAAAATGAGGAATATCTTGTCTGCTTTTGATGATTTTGCCGGGCAAGAGATACTTTCACCACGGGATTTTCAGGATTATCAGAGTGAGTATATAAATCTTTATCATGAGTTCAAGCCGAAAAAAGGGGAAAAAGAAAATATCAATGATGATATTGTATTTGAAATCGAGCTTGTAAAGCAGGTCGAAGTCAATATTGACTATATTTTAATGCTTGTGAAGAAGTATCAGAAAGACGGGAAAAAGGATAAAGAGATTGTAGTTACGATTGAAAAGGCGGTCAATTCAAGCCTGAACCTACGGAGTAAAATAGCGCTTATCAGAGAATTTCTGTCGAAGGTGAATGCTGATACCGAAGTTGACGGGGAGTGGATGAAATATGTTGATGAGCAACGGGAAAGTGACCTTGTCGCAATTATAAAAGATGAAAAACTAAAAGATAAAGAAACACATATTTTTATCGAAAATTCTTTCCGTGACGGAGTATTAAAAACTACGGGTACAGACGTTGATGCGATAATGCCTGCGGTATCAAGATTTGGCGGTGGTGGGGCAGGGAACCGCACAGAAACGAAGAAAAGAGTTATTGATAGGTTGCTTGCGTATTTTGAAAAGTATTTAGATTTAGTTGGAGCAAAATAGTATTATTTATATTTTGTAAAAAGTTGTGACAGTGTCACAATTTTTTGGAAGGCGGTATTAGTGAAAAGCGAAATGATGTTATCAGATACTTTTGACGATGTATATCAGGAAATAGATACTTTAATAAAACAGAAAAAAGAAGATGTTAAACGGGTAGTTAATGATGCTATGGTTTCTCTATATTGGGGAATTGGGAAAAGATTAGCTGAAGAAATAACAGGTGCCAACAAGCCGGAATATGGGAAACGAGTGGTTCTTGAAATTAGCAAAAGGCTATCTGTTGATTATGGTTCAGGATTTGATAAGCCGTCTATTTCCCGGATGATAAACTTCTATCAAGAATTTCCTGATTATGAAAAAGTTGTGACATTGTCACAACAATTAACGTGGTCGCACTTTCTTGTATTATTGCCAATTAAAGATGAGCTGCAAAGAGATTTTTATGCTGCAATGTGCAAAAATGAAAATTGGTCAGTCCGTACATTGCGTGAACGTAAAAAATCCATGCTTTATGAACGCACAGCAATATCAAAAAAACCGGATGAAACCATAAGAAATGAGATTGTGGAGTTGAACGAAGAAAAGAGAATGTCGGTGGATATGTTTTATCGTGACCCGTATATGTTAGACTTTCTTGGATTGAAAGATACTTACAGTGAAAAAGACTTGGAAAACGCCATTCTTGCTCAATTGGAAAAATTTATATTAGAAATGGGGTCGGACTTTGCGTTTTTAGCACGTCAAAAGCATTTTATACTTGATGGTAAAGACTATTTTATGGATTTACTTTTCTTTCATCGGACATTGCGGCGTTTGGTGTTGATAGAATTGAAATTAGGAGAATTTGAGCCGCAGGATAAAGGACAAGTTGAATTGTACCTTCACTGGCTTGAAAAATATGAGAGGGCAGAAGGCGAGGAGAAACCAATAGCCTTGATATTGTGTGCAGAAAAATCGCAGGAAACGATAGAACTTATGGAACTTGATAACGGAAGCATACATGTAGCGCAGTATTTGACCAAGATGCCACCTAAAGAAGTATTGGAGAAAAAGTTGATGTTGGCTATTGCGAATGCGAAGAAACAGTTGGAACAGAGAGAAGAATAGTTATGTAACAAGAATTTGGCATGATAGCGCCTACCTATCTGCCGGATTAGGATTGCTCCATTCCTCCAGCCCCAAATCGCTTAATTTGGCTTCGATACAGACATATTCATCACCGAATGTAGTGACGATAAGCCCGAGACTGTCATCGGTGAGGTAAAAGTCTGTATCGAAGTCTTCTAATGTAGAATTTTGATAGTTCTCTCTTATCGTCTCCATCCATTCCTTTTCTGTCCTGGTCATCCCTTCCTCGTCAAGATAACGCGCAAGGTCCCCCCAATTTATGTGGAAGGCGCCGCTGTCAAGAAGCTGTGCGGGGGTGTATGTATCGCCTGTGATATCGCGGAGCGTAATTACCGTTCCTGTTTCCATGGAAAGCGTAAGTCCGGTTTCCCATTCATTTGGGTGTGCGGCGCGGCGGGCTTCACTGTACTCGTAGATGCGGACGGAAAAGTATTGCGCATCCTCTCTGGTGATAAAGTAGCTTCGGTCAATGGAGGTAAGTATCATTTCCTCGGGTATGAGCGGGTTTGGTTCTTTTTCCCAGTCATAGCCGTAGAAAAAGGCATCGCGGATTCGTGCGTTCAGGGTTTTCTTCAGGTCGGAATCCGAGACATACAGCGCAGGGTAGGAGACGGTGATGTATACGCCCATCCGCTCATCCTGATAGGTATACAGATAGCTCATTGTATGTAGCGGAAAATAGGGGGATGTGGTAAAAAAGCTGTCAGAAATGACAGGACAGGGAACGGCATCGTATTTTACCTGTGCATCGATGATGGTATCCGGAGACAATGTGGTCTCATAAATACAGTTTTCCAGTACTTCCTCCGCCCAGGAAAAATTGGCGCTGATGGCGAGAGAATCATCCTGTGTCATAACAGGCTCGTAATACCATGTAAAGGTGTAACGGTCAGATTCGCTGTCAAAAACAAAATTGAGATTTTCTTCCCAGTAAATAAAATCAGTCCCAACGGCGTCTATATCCTTCAGCAGCAGGCGGCATCCCATGACGGTATTGCTGTCATCGTCCGTGTAGGCTTTTTCCGGCGCGGAAAAATAGACCTGATAGGTGCCGTGAACCTGATATCGGCGGAAGCCGTCCTGTAAGAGCAGGAGTATCTGACAGAAAATGTCTTCTGTCTCAGGCGACAGTTCGGCGCAGGGAAAGGCCGCCAAAGTTGTGACGTCAGCCAAAGCGGGCAGGGAAAGAGAGGCCGTAAGCAGGTGGGAGAGCGGCACGGAGGCGATAGGAGAAATCAGGGCGGAGGCATGAGAAATGGCAGAGCCTGACGGAGCCTCTGAAGCCTGCCTGCCGCAGCCGGAAAAAAGCAAAGAGAAAAGCAGCAGGAAAGAGCAGCAGGCTGCAGCAAAGCAGCGCATGGCAGGCGTCATATTTTTAGGAAGGATTGTCTGTTTTGTCATGTGTCTTGTTCTCCTTTTCCAGTTTGTTGCGGATGCGAAGCTCTTTAAAAAAGGTGGTGAGCATATCGCTGCACGCTTCTTCCAGAACACCCTTTGTTATATTGACCTGATGGTTAAACGCGGGCATCTGTAAAATATTTAAGATGGAGCCGGCGCAGCCTGCTTTTGGGTTCATGCAGCCGATGACAACCTCGGGAATCCGCGCCTGCACGATGGCGCCGGAGCACATCTGGCACGGCTCCAGCGTTACATAGAGTGTGCACTCCTCCAGCCGCCAGTCGCCGATATATTTACTCGCTTTATGGATGGCGGTAATTTCCGCGTGGGATAAGGTATTTTTGTCCGTATTGCGCCGGTTATATCCCCTGCCGATTATTTTATCCTGACAGACGATAACACAGCCAATCGGCACCTCTCCCAGCGCGTATGCTTTTTTTGCCTGCTTTAAAGCCTCTTTCATATACTTTTCATGCGGTTCCATGCTGTACCTCTTGTTTTTTCTTTTTTGGGTAATTGTGAAACTCCTATTTCTTTTTCGGCTTAGAGTGTCAAAAGCTCTGTCGGAAAATTTTAGCTGTCCATTCTTAGGGCAAATTCATTTGCTTTTCCCAAACATTGTGTTATTATGTATTATAACTGCCAAAAAAGAAAGAGGCAAGGCGATGCAGATATATGGATTAAATAAAACGACATTATTGGATTTTCCGGAGCACGTGGCAGCCACCGTTTTTACAGGGGGCTGTAATTTTTGTTGTCCCTTTTGCCACAACAGGGACTTGGTGCTGGGGACAAAGGGACTGCCGGCATTGGCAGAGGAGGAGGTGCTGGCTTTTTTAAAAAAGCGAAAGGGCATTCTGACAGGGCTCTGCATTACCGGCGGAGAACCGACCTTGCAGGCTGATTTGGCAGTGTTTATCAGAAAAGTCAGGGAAATGGGGTATCTGGTGAAGCTAGATACCAACGGCTACAGACCTAAGGTGCTGCGGGCGCTTTTGGAGGAAGGCATCCTCGACTATGTGGCGATGGACATCAAAAACGCAAAGGAGCGCTATGCGGTGGCAGCAGGGAAAGAAGAACTGGACGTGGGGCGCATTGCAGAGAGCGTGGAAATCTTGAAGAAAAGCAGGATTCCTTATGAATTTCGGACAACGGTAGTGCGGGAACTGCACAGGAAGGAAGATTTTGCCGCCATAGGGGAATGGCTTGCCGGTGCAAGGGCTTATTTTCTGCAGGCGTATCAGGACAATGAAAATGTGATTGCGGGGGGATTTGGCGCTTACGATAAGGCAGAAATGGAAGCGTTTGCACAAGTGGTAAGGCAGCATGTTGCCAGAGTGGAGCTTAGAGGAGTCTAGCAGTGCTAAGCTCGAAAATATTTCGCAAGTCATGTCCGCATGACTTGGTAATAAAAGAGGAGATAAGGATTACAATGAAAAAGGGTTTCAAAAGATATATTGGAGATAAGGCTTTTTACGGTATGGTGCTGGCAGTGGTGGTGCCGATTATGGTGCAGAACGGTATCACAAATTTTGTCAGTCTGCTGGACAATATTATGGTGGGGCGCGTGGGAACGGAGCCTATGTCCGGCGTAGCTATCGTCAACCAGCTTATTTTTGTGTTTAATCTGGGCATTTTCGGCGCGTTGTCCGGCGCGGGTATTTTTGGCGCGCAGTTTTTTGGCTGCGGCAAACCGGATGGCGTCAGGCACACCTTCCGCTTTAAGCTGATTGCGGCTGCAGTGATTACGGCGGCGGCATTTTTACTGTTTCTTTTTGGCGGCGATATGCTGATAAAATTGTATCTGCATGGGGAGGAAAATGCGGAGCAGCTTGCGGCGGCGCTGTATTATGGGAAACAATATCTGCTGATTATGCTGATTGGGCTTCCTCCTTTTGCATGGGAACAATGCTACACCAGCACATTGCGGGAATGCGGGGAGACGGTGGTGCCCATGAAGGCGGGAATCGTGGCGGTTATCGTCAATCTCTGCCTGAATGCAGTTTTGATTTTTGGTATGTTTGGGTTTCCGGCGATGGGCGTTGCGGGAGCGGCAGTTGCGACGGTGGTGGCAAGATATGTGGAAATGGCGATTGTGATTGTCTGGACACACAGACATGCGGATAAATATCCTTTTATCACCGGCGCATACAAGAGTCTTTATATCCCGGGCAATCTGGTGTCAAAAATACTGGTGAAGGGGACGCCGCTGATGCTGAACGAGGTTTTATGGGCGGCGGGCATGGCGGTGCTGACACAGTGTTATTCCATGAGAGGGCTGGAGACTGTGGCGGGACTCAATATTTCCTCCACCATCTCCAATTTATTTGGCGTCATCTATATCTCCATGGGTAATGCGGTATCCATTATTATCGGGCAGCTTCTGGGCGCCGGTAAAATGGAGGAAGCAAAGGATACGGACAGAAAGCTGATTGCGTTTACGGTTGCCTCCTGCATGGCGGTCGGCGCGGTGCTGGCTGTCCTTGCGCCGCTGTTCCCACAGATGTACAATACTACGGATTCGGTGCGGGCGCTTGCCACATGGTTTATCAGGATTGTAGCCGTCTATATTCCGGTATGCGCATTTTTAAATGCCTGCTATTTTACCCTGCGTGCGGGCGGCAGAACCATCATTACATTCCTGTTTGACAGCGTGTTTGTCTGGTGCGTCAGCATCCCTTGCGCGTATATTCTGAGCAGATTTACGGCAGTTCCCATTGTGCCGTTGTATTTGTGCTGCCAAATGCTTGATTTGATAAAGTGCGTGATAGGCTTCGTGCTTGTAAAAAAAGGCGTGTGGCTGTCCAATATTGTGGTGGAGGAGGAAACGTGAGAGAAAACTAAAAGTCCCGATAGAGGGAAAAGAAGTCTGATTCCATGTTTTCCAACTGCCTTTTATACCAGTACTGTGCATCGTCGAGCGCTTTGTTGTATACAATAGGGGCTAAGCGCTCGATGAATAAATCGAGAAGCTGTTCCTGCTCGATAATACCAATCTCATCTCCGCGAACATCAAGGTAAAACGCTTTGATTTCGTCTTTTAAAAGTTCCTTCTGCTTATCCGTCAGTTTTATTGTGGGGATTTTGTTTCTCATGGGAAACCTCGCTTTCAGGATATTTTTGTCTGTAATCCATTTTTTCACTTTATTGTAAAATAGTTGCCGGGGATATGCAATAAGTATATTTGCAGCTTGACATTTTGTATTATTTGTATTAGTATTAATAATACAAAAAGAAACAGTGCAGATATTATCTGGTTGGAGAAAGAATAGTATGGTTATTTTGCTGAATGATGCTTCTGACGTGCCGGTGTACCAGCAGATTCGCAATCAAATTGTGATAGGGATTTCTGACGGGCTGCTTCTGCCCGGGGAAAGGCTGCCCACCGTTCGGGCGCTGGCGGAGGAAATTGGTATTAATTCCATGACGGTAAATAAGGCATACCAGCTTTTAAAGCAGGAGGGCTATATTCTGACTGACAGGCGCAACGGCGCACGGGTCAGGGAAGAATTTGGCTGCGGCAAAAGTTTGTCGGGCGAGTCGCAGGAGCTGCTGCGGCGCCTTATCTGCGAGGCAAAGATAAGCGGTATGTCAAAGGAAGAATTTATTAGGGAGTGCGAGAAATATTTTTGAAAAATGCAGAGAATTTTTGCAGTATGTGACGGGCGTGCAAAAGCACGCAGATAGGAGTGCTTATGAATGTATTGGGATTGATTTTGACGGTATGCGTATATCCCTTTGTTATGATTATGTTTTTTCTTCTAAAGAATGAGATGGCGCCTAAGCGCGGGATTTACTGCGGTGTGAAGCTCACAAAGGAAAACGCGCAGACGCCGGAGGCAGAGCGGATTCTTGCAGACTGCCGCCGCTCTATGACGCGGGATTTTATCCTGCTTATGCTGGCGCCCCTTCCCATGCTTTTTATTCCATGGTTTTCCATCTTTTTTACTTTTTGGATGCTGTGGCTGATAATCGGTGTTTTTCTTTTTTTTATTCCCTATGTGAGGGCAAATAAAAAGCTGAAGGAACTAAAAAAGGAAAAGGGCTGGAAAAAGGAAACCCTTCGTCAGACGGCAGCGGAAATGAAGGGTGCAGGAAAAATCCGCAGGGTAAAGTGGTATCAGTTCGCAGCGCCCTGCCTGCTCAGTGCGGCGTTGTTTATCGCATCGCTTTTTTGGTTTGGAAATGCCGGGGAGCCGGCATACGGTGTGATGACGGGGAGCTTTGCGGTCATTACCTTTTTATTCTGGGGGATTGCCGTTCTGATGGATAGGCAGAATACACAGGTCGTCAGCATGGACAGCGGGGTAAATGTCAATTATGCCCGCGCAAATAAAAACCTATGGAAAAATTTGTGGGTGGCGTGTGCGTGGCTGAACACGGCGTATCTTGCCGGAGTACTGCTTTCTTTTGACAAGGCACTCTGCATAACAGGATTGTTTGCGTGGATAAGCGCAGCGTACATTTTGCTGACAATTGTACTGTTAATATGGGTGATAAGGGTAAAGGGACGGCTGGAGGCGGCATATTTCACGGATGAAGGTGCGGTGGAAACGGATGATGACGACTGCTGGCTCTGGGGGATTTTTTACTGTAATCCGGCAGACAAACATGTCTATGTGGAAAAGAGAGTGGGTATTGGCAGCACCATGAACTTTGGGACACAAAAGGGGAGAATAGCGGGTGTGCTGCTGGGACTTCTGGGCGGCGTCGGTATTTTGAGTCTGCCGCTTGTCTGCATATGGGTTATTTTGCTGGAATTTGTGCCTATAAAGCTGGCTGTGGAGGATGACAGGCTGATTGCAAGCCAAGTCAGCGTAGACTATAACCTGCCGGTGAATTTGATACAGGAAGTTACATTATTAGAGGAGCTGCCCCGCTTAGAGCGGGTGAGCGGCACCGGTATGGATACGCTGAAAAAAGGGAATTACCGTGTGGCAGAGGAGGGGCGCTGTCAGGTGTTTTTAAATCCGCAGAACAACGTGTTTATCCGTCTGAAAGTGGGGGAAACGGTGTATTACCTGAGCGGATATGACGACGCGCAGACACTCGCCATATATGAGGAACTCGTGCGGTAATGTGCCGTGCAGCTTTAGGGGCGTGGCTTCATAGGGTCTCCCGCAGGCGGCGCCTCCAAGGCTGCGCTGGCGGACATCATGGGGCAGCCTGTTCCGGTTCTCTGTTTACGCGCAGCCTGTTGTTTTCAGCAAGGGCTTCCGTGAATCCTAAAGGCGTGCGGCGCTTTGTCAGACGCTCGGTGCGCTTTGCGGTATAGAGAAGAAAAAGAGCGTACACATAGGGCATCCCAAGGTTGGTTTCCAGAAGGGAGTTGACAAGAAGCGTCATCAGCTTGTCACCGTAGGAGGCAAAGCCTGCGCTGCGGATGCCGCCTAATAAAAGCGCCGCTTCCCAACCAAACTGTACCAGTATGCCGATGGCTAAAAGCCATTTTAGAGCAAATTGCTCTTCACGTTTTTCATGCTTCAGGTTCCAAAGGATAGCGCCCAAATAGCCGACAAAAAGAATCAGTGCCATATAGCCGTGATAAGCGCCGGTGGTGCGTTGTATGACGATGGGAGCGGCGCCTGCGCCAAAGGTTTCGGCAAGCATTGGGCAGCAGAACCACCAGAGCAGGATAAGAAATGACCAGGCAAAGAGATGCCTGTCCTTGGAGAGCCACAGCCAAATCCATGCAAAATTGGTAAAGCCGTAGCTCATGCTCATCCAGAGAAGCACGAGGAAAAGGCTGTGCCCTTCGCTTATGCTGCGCGCGCCGCATACCAGATGAAAAATTCCATAATCCACTATCATATAAAGTACGCCTGCGGCAAGTCCCACCAGCACCGTGGCGTATTTCTTTTTCCAGAGCAAAAGTCCTGCCAGCACAATTAAAAAAGCCGTGTCCAGCCATATATAGGCAGGGAAAAACTGTCTTCTTGCGATAATCTCAGCCATAGTAAAACCCCGTTGTGTAAAGTATGTCGTCCTTTGACGGATGCAAGGTATATTTTATCGGATGCGGGGGATTTGTGCAAGTCTGTAATAGGTTTTGGAAAAATTGACAAAGAAAAACGGACAGAGTATAGTTAAAAAAAAGGAGGAAACCAAATGCTCTCGAAGTCAGGCAAAAAAATCGGATATGTAGTTTGTTGTGCTGCAGTGCTTTTCGGCATATGGCTGTCTGCCTGCGGAGAAAAAGGTGCGGGAGACGCGGAGAATAAGGCAGCAGTACTGACAGGGCAGGAAGCGCAGGTAAAGGCATTTGGCATCGACTACTCGGCGGAGTTTAGCCTTGAGAATCCGGAGCAGATTGTCTGCGGGCAGGACTGTATGTGGGCGATTACCACGCGGCTGGACGGGTTTATTTACCGGATTGACTATAAAGAAGAAAACTCCGGCATACAGGAAATAGAATGGCGTAACGGCGGGGAGGAAAGTCTTGTTAATATTGCGGCGGGAGAAGAGGGGCTCTACGCATCGGTATATCAGTGGAAGGAAAACCGGCTGGAAATACGCAGGCTGGACGGCGGTCAGTGGACTGTCATTATGGCGGTAAATGCGGAGAATCCGGAGTGGTGTTTTGTGGGAAGCGGTCTTTTTGTGGACAGCAGCGAAAATGTATATCTGGTGTCAGACAGGGCGGTAACGTGCTTTGGGGAGAACGGGACAAAGACAGGCGAGTATGAGCTTGAGGGAAGGGCATGTTTTTTTAGGGAAAAAGAGGATGGCGGCGTAGAGTGTGCGGCAGCAAAGGCAGACGGCATTGTGCTGTATGCGTTGGCTGGTGTAAAGGCGGAGGAGAAATGGGTATTGCAGACGGATGCCGGCAAGGTGTGCGGTATCAGCGGCGGGAAGGATGCCCCCTTATGCCTTGCTGCCGGTACGGCGCTTTTGTTTATCGACTGGGAGACGGGCAGCCTCTTGGCAAAGTCGGATTTGCTGGCAATCGGGGTTTCTTCCGTGCTTGCCGGACGTTATGATGCAAAGGCGGAGACTTTGCGGTTATATGGGGCAGGCGGACAGAGTGAAAGCAGAGGCAATCTGACCTGCAGCTTTTTGAGCGGGCGGGAGGCATCGGCGGAACAGCGCACAGAGCTGGTATACGGGATATTTTATGGGGAAGTCCCTGCCGATATCAGGGCTGCCATTATGGCGTTTAACCGAAGCAATGAAAGCTATTATATTACAATCCGCAGTTATTGCAGCGACACGGCATACTGGCTGGAGTCCCAACAGCGCTTTTTTGCAGATATGGCTGCCGGAAATGCGCCGGATATTATCGACATGGTACATTGGAGGGACTATTACGAGCCTTTTGTAAGTAACGGTTATCTGGAGAATCTGATGCCTTATCTGGAGCAGTCGCAGTACAAGGATGATATTATGTGGAACGTGCTAAGCGCGTATGAGGTGAATGGCGGGCTGTATCTTTTAGCGCCGCAGTTTTCTTTTACGGGTCTGTTGATGCATCCGGAGTATGCCTGTCCTCTGGAAGAGTGGAATATAGAAACTTTTCTTGCAATGCTGCAAAAGAACGCCTGGGAAAAGAATATTTTTAATATTTACCAAAGCAACCCGCAGGAACTTTTGCGGAACCTGCTTATTTGCAGACAGGGAGAACTGATTGATAAGGAACAGAAGAAAGCATATTTTGAGTCGCAGACATTTTTGGATATGCTTGCGCTGTGTAAGGAGTATGCGGAAAATCATGAGGCAAAGGAAGACGATTTGATGAATTATAACAATCTGCTTTCCCGCAATCAGTACAGTTTTTACTATTATTATGTATTTGCCGTGGATGTTTATGGAAGAGGGTATCAGATTTACGGCTATCCTACGGCTGACGGACAGGTCTATCAGGTTTTCAGCTCTGACAGTCTCGCTATTTATGCAGGCAGCGCGCATAAGGAAGGTGCCTGGCAGTTTGTGGAGAGCCTTTTGCAGGAGGAAAATCAGAAATATCATTCGATGGTAAACGCGGGCATACCAATCCGCCGTTCTGTCTTGGAACGCATGAAGGAAGAAGAAGGCTGGGCGGAAGAGATATGCAGGGTAGGGGATGAGCTGGTGACAATGTCTGAAGAGGAATTTCAGATTGTGGAAGATGTCATTGCCAACGGCACATTTGTGCCTGACAATGTAAATGAAGATATTTGGAGTATTATAGAGGAGGAAACGGCGGCTTACTTTGCGGGTGATAAGAGTGCGGAAGAGGTGGCGCATATTATACAGAGCAGGGTTGGGCTGATGCTGGCGGAATAAGAAACCGGAAATCCCCTGCGTATCGTCCGGACGGCGGTGCGCAGGGGATTTTCAATTATAAAACAGAAGTGTTCATATAGTGAGGCAGTGCCGACACATAGACGGTGAGAAGCAGGGATATGAGGATGCCTGCGAGTATGGCGGCAGACAGGATATTTTTGCGCTTTTGCGGGGCGTCGCGCCAGAGCGGCAGCTTTTCTAAACCGCGGCTGACATAATACATCAGGGGGATGATACACGGCATGATATAACGCCCCTGCGCCTGAAAGTCCACGGTGTAGGCATAGCGGATAAGGAGAAGAAGAGGCATGGCGATGCAAAATATCATGGTTCCATGGAAAATCCTTCCGTGAAAGGACGTTGTCTTTGCCTGCCTGTCCTTGACAAATATCATGCTTAGGATGCCCGTAGGAAAGAGAAGCAGGTAGAAAAGGTAGACAGGTATGGGCGCGTACAGAGTGCCGGAGCCATAGTTTGCAATAAAGCTGACGGCAGTTTTGGGCAGAAAGTTGGGGCGAAGGAGCAGGGCGGTCAGCGGCTCGCCCCTGCTAGCATAGGTATCTCTGGCAATCCCGTTGGACTTGATAAAGTTCTGCATGGTTGTCAGACCGATAAAATCACCGTCATAAAGAATGTAGTTGCGGATAAAAGACCAGCTTATACACAGGAGCACAACCAGACAAATGGGAATGCCTTTTTTCAAAAAGGGTGTGATGTTGTAGTGCCATTTTCCGTTTTTCCGTTCTAGAAAATAAGCGCAGAACAGCACGATGCTTCCCAAAATAAAGCCGTAGGCATTGTAATAAGAAAGTGCACACAAGATAACGCCTAAAGTCAGAAAGATACATGATTTTAAGGAAAAATTATCCTGATAGCCGCAGATTAGTCCATAGAGCATAAGCGCCGTGGAGAGGAGGCACATGGAATCAGGATTGACGTATGTGTGCAGAAACAGGCTTTGCGGCAGGAAGGTTATCAGAAAACAGAACAGCCAGCGCGTCCGGCTGTCGTGGAATAATTTTCTGCCTATAAGAAGCACCATGTACGCCATAAGCAATCCGATGGCGACATTTACAAGTCTTGCAGTATATAAAAGCGTCAGGCGAGAGTCCGTAAACAGGTGAACAAAACGCATGGCATAGCCCTGTACCATATAAGGAAGCAGGGTGTAAAAGCCGTAGGTCCATTTGCAATCCCCACTGAACAGCTCTTCTTCAAAGCCGGTGGGAAGCGTGCCGTGATTGCAGATATAGAGAGGTACCTTATAGCGGGAATGCTCGTCGGGCGGATTGCACAGCGAAGGAAGGGTGTCATTCAGGGGCTGATTCAGTGCGACGGTGAGCGCTACTACGAGATAAATCACAAAATAGAGCAGTGTCAGTCCCTGTTCCAAAGTTATTTTTCGTTTTTGGGGGTTGCCTGTGACGGTCATAACAAAATTCCTCTCTTTTTAAGCTGCTTTTGCTGCGCGGCTTATAGGCTAAATTATAGAGTAGTATAGCGGGAAATTCAACAGGATATTCGGGAAAAAGGAGCATGCCGCTTGCCTGTTTATCAAAAAACCAATATAATGTATGTGAGACGGTAAACTTGGAAATAAAAGACACTATATTATGAAAGAATAGTCAGAAATGAGGTTTGGTTGAAAGCAGGGAAAGCATTTGAAATTTTGGTAAAACATATTTTGCTTGGAGCAGGCTTTTCGGAGGTAACATCCGATGGACTGTATATTTTTGATGCGGGCGCGGGGCAGATGATTCAGGGGCTTGGGGAGGCGCACAATGCGGACGTCCTGCTGGAGCCGCCTGTGCAGACGCCGTTTTACTCCCTGTCCAGAATTTTAATTGAATGCAAGGATTATCGGAAGAAGGTCGGGCTGAATACCGTGCGGAGTGTGCTTGGGTTAAAAGAAGATATCAATCACTTTGATATTGTAGATAGGGACGAGCTGCTGGCACGCCGCAGCACAAGGCGAAAAGAGCTTACATATAAATTTGACAGGTATGATTATCAGGTGGCGGTTGCCGCGTTGAACGGCTACACGGTTCCGGCGCAGAAATTTGCTGCAACTTACCGGATACCGCTGCTGGAATTCAACCAAATGCCCTACTGGGAAGATTTCTGCCGTCTGCTGCGGGAGGTGGCACCATATGCGGATGAGAATCCTGACATGGAAAATCTGATTAGAAGACAGGCTGATAAAATCGGAAAACGGACGGCGGTTGCCATCACCAATTTGGGACAGCTTCTTTTTCTCTATTGTGTGGACGGAGAAAAGCGATTTGACGAAACGATGTATACCCTGCACTGGAACAGGCAGGAAGCGCCGTGGCAGCTTTGCTGCGGAAAGAGCACGTATGCTTTTCAACTGCCGGAAGCAGTATTTCGTCTGTGGCTTGCCAAGTCTACGGATGAACTGTCTCAAAAAAGAGAAGCGTTACGGTGCAAAACGGAGTTTTTTTCCAATATGCTGGTATATTATATGGAGCAGGATGCTCCCGCAGTCAAGATGCTTTCCGTTGACAGGTGGCAGTTGGAGCAGGCGTTAAAAAGGCTGGAGGGATAGATATTTTACGGAGTTGTGTACCCGCCAAAAAAGAGGAGATATTTATGAGGTATTACGAAATAGAAAATGAGATGTATCAGAGAGCGGTGGAATTGATAGAAAAGAGGTATCCTGTCGGTTGGGGCGGCGCCGGCGTTGTCCATACGTCCAAGGGGAATTATTACACAAGCGTTTCAATCGAAACCGCTAATGCATCTGCAATTGTATGTATTGAACTGGGGGCTATGCTTGAGGCTCACAAGTACAATGAAAAGGTGACGCATTGCATGTGCCTTGTCCGTGATGACGAAAGTTCTCCATATAGAGTATTGTCGCCATGCGGCATTTGTCAGGAGAGACTGCGATACTGGGGCGAGGATGTGCAAGTGGCAGTTACAACCGAAGAAGAAAAAATCCGATTTGTGGAATTAAGGGAGTTACAGCCGTATCACTGGACGAAAGCCTACCCGCCTGATGAGCTTGAACATTGGGAGGAATAAAGCGGTTTCCGGCTGGTAGAACGGTTGAGTATGTGCATTATGTGCAGGGAACGCTTTTTCGTAAAGGGAGATATTTTGCTGGACAGAAGCAGGAACAGGCAGAAGAGATTGCTTGTGGGATGGGAATGCAGAGATAATGTCAAAAATTTTATAGATGAAATTTCTTGTATTATCAAGCTTTTTTTGAGTATACTAAAAGTGAAAATGTGATGGTGATTTGCTTTGATGGAAAGGATGTGGTCATATGTTGGCAATTAAGCCTCAGCCGGCAAAAGAAACTTCGGATACTGCGAAACTGGAATTATATAGGTTAATTGGGGAAGGATATAAAGCACTGCAGGATGGCAGGACTAGTACACTTGAAGAAGTAAGGGAGAAAGTAGAACAGAGGAGAAAAGAGCGTGGCTAGAGTGGTATTTACTGAACCGGCAGAGTATGACCTGTTGGATATTGAGTATTATATTATTACTGACCTTTCTAATCCTCAAGCGGCAAAAAGAATACTTACAAACTGCAGAACGGTTGAATGAGTATCCGGCAGGACATCCGTTGATAGATGATGAATTATTGGGGCGTATTGGCTTACGGATGGCGTATTTTGATAATTACAACATTTTCTATTACTATGATGAAAAAGGCGATGTGGTTTACATAATCAGGATTCTATATAATAAAACCAACTGGCGAAGCATTTTGAAAAGATAAAGCAGGCGGTTAAATACAAACTTCCTTTTGCGTGTATAACAGTAATAAATGAAAGCAGCGATTTAGAATATGTCGCTGTTTTTTGATTGGGAAAATATTTTGTAGAATTTAGTAAAAATGTGATATTATAGTAAATAAGATAAGGTTAATAAACTTTTTAAGATATATATTATTTGAAAGCAATCAAATGAAAAGCAAAAGGGGCACACGATATGGATAATCAGTATGAATTCTACAAATTAACTCCAACAGATGATGTAGAGATGGGCATATATGATAGGGCGATGGAGTATGTTTTTGCCAATGAGGATATAAGAAATATTGCAATATCCGGAGTATACGGCGCAGGCAAGAGCAGCATGTTTGAGTCGTATAAAAAAGAATATCCTCAAAAGAAATTTATACATATTTCACTTGCGCATTTTACTTCAACCGTTGCTAAAGAAGATGATAATAAAGAAGAGGAGAGTGATGAAAAGCGAGAGATTGCACTGGAAGGAAAAATTATTAATCAATTAGTTCACCAGATTGACCCGCAGAAAGTTCCATTAACAAATTTTAGAATTAAAAAGGATATCGATAGAAAGCAGGTACTTAAAGTATCTTTGCTTATTACTGCTTTTATAGCGATTACCTGCTTCCTGAGATTTAAAAATACTTGGGAAAACATGATTAACGGATTTTCCAGTAATATTTTGCAAAATATGTTTCGTTTTACCATGACAAATGAAATGGAGTTTGTGATGGGAACGGTAGCATTGATAATTTTGGGTATAGCAATTTATGAAGGGGTAAAGCTTCAGAAAAGTGTCAAGCTATTCAAAAAGCTTACTTTCCAAGGAAATGAGATTGAGATATTTGAGGAATCAAAGGATTCTTATTTTGACAAATATTTAAATGAAGTATTATATATTTTTAAGCAAACAGGTGTTGATGGGATTATTTTTGAGGATATCGATAGGTATAATACAAACGTAATTTTTGAAAAATTACGGGAAATTAATTTTTTACTCAATTCAAAAGACAAAACGAAAGAGAAAGCAAAAGACGAAAAAGAATCAAAACAAGTGATTCGTTTTTTCTACTTGCTGCGGGATGATGTGTTTGAATCTAAGGACAGAACGAAATTTTTTGATTTCATTCTGCCGATAGTTCCGGTGGTGGATGCTTCAAATGCTTATGATAAATTTATTGATTATTTTAAAAGGGCAAATTTATTAGAATTATTTGACATGGAACTTGTGAAAAGGTTGTCATTGTATGTGGATGATATGCGTGTGTTGAAGAACATTTGTAATGAATTTATTGTTTACCATGAAAAGCTGAATACATCTTTCTCAGAACAGGGCAATAGCAGACTATTAGCAATGATTGTATATAAAAATTTATTTCCGAAAGATTTTAGTGATTTACAGGTTGGCAGGGGATATGTTTATACATTATTTGCAGAAAAGAAGGAATTTGTTCGTGACAAAGTTAAGCAATTGCGCAAAGAAGTATCTGACTTACAAGAGGAAAGTGAACAGATAAAATTCGAAATGCTAGATGATTTGGACGAACTAAACGCAATCTATTTTGCAATAGATGGAAGAATATCTGTAGACGGAAAGGAAGAAACCGCTTTTGAGACAAGAAAAAAATTTGTAAAGGCTATTTTACAATCTGAAAATGTGGCGCAATATTATTATAAATATGGTTATGGTGAATGGGAAAAAATTAGCATTGACAAACAAAGAAGTGCTATGGAGCAAAATAGTGAATATGCAGAACGTAAAAGGCTTATTGAACAAAAGAGAAAAGGGAAAATTAGTACAAATAGATTGCGCATCGCTCAATTAGAAAGACAAATAGGAGAGCTTGAATATGTGTATTTGAAAGATATTATAACGAGGGAAAATGAAACAATAATTTTCAAAACGAATTATAAAAATACACTTGACGAAATCGAAATGTTTGCGGAGGTTAAGAGGAGTCCCTACTTTGGTTTGATAAAGGTGCTTATTAGAGAGGGATATTTGGACGAAACTTACCCAGACTATATGACGTATTTTTATGAAAATAGCATAACGGCAAATGACAAGACTTTTATTCGCAGTGTTACGGACAGACGCAAGCAATCCTTTGAGTACCCGTTAAACAATGCAGCTCTGGTAATAGAAAGAATGCAAGTGATTGATTTTAAAGAGGAGGAAGTGCTAAATTTTGCCTTGCTGAAGGAATTGCTTTCCGACACGGTGAAGTATGAGCAGCAATTACAGAATTTCTGGCAAATTATTTGCGATGTAAAGCCGGTCGAATTTGTGTCACGATTCTTGGAGAGAAATACGTTCAGAGAAAAATTTGTGAAAGAATTTAACGCATATTGGCACGGAGCTAATAAATGGGTATTATCAGAGGATAGATTTTCCTTACAGCAGAAAAGAAGATATGTGGCAGATACATTATGCGTTTGCGATGATGAGGTTATTGATGGAAACAATTATGAAAATGAAATAAGTAATTTTATTGAATGTGATGCAGATTTTATTTCTGTCCCTGATGTAGATATAAATATAATGGAAAGCAGGCTCAAATCGCTAAATATTCGCTTCAAGGATATCAATTTAGAAACGGCAAATATTGAACTTTTGCAGTTTATTTATGAGCATAATATGTATTATATTAATACAGCGATGATAAAGAAAATGCTGCAACTCTGTTATGATATTCAGCCAAGGGAAGATGTTTTGGAGAGAGGCTTGTCCATTATATTGTCCAAGACAGATGAACCTTTATGTATTTATGTGAAAGAAAATGTTGACTTATATCTTTTTATAATACTTGCTGAAATACGGGAGACGGACGATACAGAGGAGGTGGCACTGTATGTTTTAAACAATGATGGAATAGCGGAAGAGAATTTGAGGGCATATATTGTTTCCATGAAAAGAGAGTTACCTCATTTGACAGAAGTTAAAGATGTTGAGTGGTGGGGTGAATTGCTGAAACAGGATAAAGTTCAAAAGACTGTTGTGAATTTGTGCGATTACTATTTTCTGTCAGGCAATGGCTTAGATGATAATTTGGTGAAATTTGTTAATGGATTTGAAAGACGTCCGATTATTGAAACGGATGATTGGGATGAAAAGTATGGTGAATCTGCTGCACAAAAACTGTTTAAAGATATTATCAGAGAAAATGAAATTGTAAATGATAAGTATGAAAGCATAGTTGATTCATTAGAGATGATGTGTATTGCATTGCCACAAGATGCAATAGCGCCTGATAAGTTACAGATTTTGATAGATAAGAATATTTTGGAAATGAATGCAGATACGTTGGCAGTAGTTCGGAAACATTATCTTGAGGAGTGCATGTCCTTTATTCTAAAAAATATTGAGGCATATGTGGGGATAATGAATAAAACGATGTTTTCTTCAGAAGAACTGAAATGCTTACTTGAAGAGGAAATTGACGATGAGTTAAAAATCCGGCTGCTGGAATTTGAAACAAAACCCGTTTCTATTCAGAATAAGAGGTATTCGGCAAGAGTTGAAGATTATATTGTGGAACATTTGTATTGTGTGGAAGATTTTTCTTATCTTTTACAATGGTATCCTTTCAATAGAGATAAAATGAGAGAATGCATTTTAAATTTGGCTATTAGAGAGATTCAAAGTGCAGTGGAATTGCCGTGTCTGGTACATGCCAAGCTTTTTGAGCATTTAATGCGGTCAAGCCAATTAGAAGATGAAGATAAAGTGAGCTTTTTGATACAGCAGATTAAAGCAGGTATTGCGAAAGGGGCGGTGAAGTCTGCGTTTGAGCAGTTGGAGTTGACAGAGTATAAAGAAATTTTAGAAGGACAATCCGGCAAGGTTTCTGCGACAGAAATAAGTGAGCAGATATTGGAAGCATTATTAAAAAGAAAATGGATAGGGGATTATACAGAAGATACAAACGATGCCGAATTATTTCATGTATATGGGAAAGCAGCAAGAAAAAAGAAGGAAGAAGCTCTAAACGGAGCGTAACTCAAAACGAAACGCTGGATTAGCACGAAGAGGGCATCGCTTAGTTATCCAACTTGATGATTTTACGACACCCTCTTTTGGCTTAGCGGAGACGGAGGGATTCGAACCCTCGTACCGGCGAAAAACCGATAAACTGATTTCGAGTGCGTTGCTGTCAATGGACTTTACTGGAATTTATTTGATTTTAGCGGGTTTTGATGGAAGTTAATAATGGCTGAAAACATAGGAAAATCAAGGGCTTGCGGCGTGAAAGCCGCTTAAATACAGAGAATATTCGAACTCACTGAAAGCCACCCGAAAATGGCTCAAAAAACGGAAAAAAGAGAGAACTTGGAGAGAACGGAGAGAACTGAGGAGAGAACAGAAGCCCGGTTTGGACTGGCTTCTCAAGATTCCTAAAAATATTTAGAGAGAACTACGGCACCACTCTTCTGCTGTTGACCAAAATACTGCGAAGAGGTGCATAGGATGATTACAGAAAAATATTGCAGGGAGATTCTGGAGCAAAATCCCGAATACATAACCAAAGACCAGATGTACCGCATCTGTCATATCAGCAAAAAGACCTGCCTTTTCCTTTTAGAAAGCGGTCTTGTACCAAACATAGACAGCGGGAAAAAGACACGGCGGTTTAAAATCAAGACAACGGATGTCATTCAATATCTGCATAACCGGGACGATTACCCAGAGCTGTATAAAGCTCCAGATGGATTCTATATGAGGGATGGATGCAAGAAAGCTCCGTCTCTTGAAGAGGTATTTACAAAAGAGGATTTGACCAGTATGCGGCAATATTATGAGATGTTGCTGAAAGACTATCCAGATGTGTTGAACGTCAGACGGGTGGCACAATTTACGGGTTATGGCGAAAGCTCTGTTGCCAAATGGTGCAGCAAACAGGAGCTAAAGAGCTTTTTTATACGGCAAAAATTTCAGATTCCTAAAGAATACCTTTTAGATTTTCTTATGAGCAGGCATTTTATTGGGATTACTGTCAAATCAGAAAAGCACAAGAAATTCAATGAGCAGCTTAAAAAACTGCGTGGGGAACTGCCCGAAAATCGAATTGTATAAAAACGAGGATTTCAGCCCTGCTTGTTTTTGGAGAATGAGCGGGGCTGATGTTTTTTGAAGTTTGTGTTGCTTTTGCATTGTGAGATGGGGAAAAATGAACTATAATAGAATTTAGATAATAGAATCCACTCTTTGATTCTATTATAGAATTCAGATAATGAAAATTGAAAAGCAACCTCTGTTAGGGCAAGGGCATATGTAGGTAATCCTACCATTGTAAGAAAGGATAAAGAGCTGACCGAAAAGAATTATAAAAGGATTTTCATAAATATGTTGTGAAAGGGGAATTTAGGGGTGAATCAGAATTTTTATAATGAAATAAGGAATATATTGCTTGCTGCAAGAAACAAAGTCTACCAGACTGCTAATTTTGCAATGGTGGAAGCATATTGGAATATTGGAAAATCCATTATAGAAGAGCAAGGCGGAAATGATAAGGCGGAATACGGTGCGGGACTGCTGAAAGAGCTTTCCAAGCAGATGACGCATGATTTTGGGAAAGGTTTTACGGTTACTAATCTAAAATATATGCGGCAATTTTATTTAACTTTTCCAAATGGTCACGCACTGCGTGACGAATTGAGCTGGACGCATTACAGGCTTTTGATGAAAGTAGAAAACGATAATGCGAGGGAATTTTATATGCAGGAAGCAGTAAAATCCGGGTGGAGTACCAGACAACTTGAACGTCAGATAAATACTTTTTTCTATGAAAGGCTGTTATCCAGTAAAAATAAAGAAAAGGTTGCTACTGAGATTCAGACATCAGAAGCGGCGAAAACACCCGAAGATATTATACGTGACCCTTATGTACTTGAATTTCTTGGGCTGAATCCGAATGATGATTTTTATGAGAGTGATTTGGAACAGGCTTTAATTACCCATTTGCAGAAGTTTCTGTTAGAACTTGGTAGAGGGTTTTCCTTTGTTGCCAGACAGAAGAGAATTACCTTTGATGGACGCCATTTCTGGATTGACCTTGTATTTTATAATTATATCTTGAAGTGTTTTGTACTGATTGATTTAAAAGTCGGAGACTTAACTCATCAAGACTTAGGACAGATGCAGATGTATGTTCATTATTATGAGCGGGAGCTGATGAATGAGGGAGACAATCCGCCGATTGGCATTGTGTTGTGTGCGGACAAGAGCGAATCAGTGGTTAAGTTCACATTACCAGAGAATGAAACACAGATTTTTGCATCGAAGTATAAATTATATTTGCCGAGTGAGGAAGAACTGTTACAGGAATTAAGGCGAGAATATCGGGCGTTGGAGAATGAGAAGCTTGAGAAAACAGAAAGTACGAAATTAGAATAACCCAATAAACAAATGGTTAAAAGTTTTTTGTGTGCTAAGGAGGAGAAAAATGAAACAGTTTTTATATCTTGATACAGATATAGTCAATTCAATTATTGCACAGTCCGAGCAGGGGCTGATGCAGTCATTTTCGGATGAAAAAGTATCAAGTGAGACAGAAGCGGATAGTTCTAAAATAGCAGCGAATGTTAATGCTCAACTGGGTGGATCGCTTGCAAAACTGGTAAAAGCGGAAGCGAATTTGTCAGGAAGCTTAGAATCATTGGAAAGTAATTCATCAACAGCAACTTCTCGTGAAATTATTTCTAAGACAATGCATGATGCGGCTTTTAACATCGCATATAACTATATCAATCCGATAAAAGTCGAATATGGGAATCAGAGTGCAGATGACACAGGCAATTATGTTGAAATGAAACGAGTATTTGACTTTGTTGATTTCGATTACCTTGAGGGATTATTTGAGAAAGGTGGTATTATAGATTATGCAAAAAGGAATACGGCTGAACAAATTGAGGCCGAGGCAGAAAAAGTGAAAGAGGGATATAACAGAGAACAATTACGTAAGGCAGGAAATAAGTTTAAAACAGAAGTAAGAAAAATTGTGGATGAGAGTAATAAGTCGTTTGATGAAATTGCAATAGTGATTAAGGTATTAAGAGGACTGATACCCTATAATCGTATGTTGATTTCTAGTGATGGGTATCTAATTCCATTAAATACAAAATATTTTAGAGTTGACCCAATAGATTTAGGATTTAAATATGGTGGTGAAATTATTTGTGTTGGGATGATTACTAATATAATAGGAGAAGATACCAATCCGAATGATGACAAAAATGTTTTTGCAACATTACAATTTACTGCAAACGAAGTGTTGAGGAGAATACTTCCAACAAGTCAGAGCAATCTTTGTGTTATACACCCTATTGCAATTTATTATGAGAATCAAAATAATTGAAAGTGCAATAAATGAATATAAGAGTATAATATTTATGGAAATGGGATAGGGGGGATATTTACGGAAAATTTTGAAATTTCTGATAGTTTGATAGGAATAACTAAAATTTGGGAAGCTTTCTTTTATCCAATAGTGAGCACAGCAGTATGTTTTCTGTTTATATATTTATTAATGGGGAAGCAGTATATTTCCAGCATTTATCAAAAATATAAAATGATAAAAATAGATAATAAGTATTATAGACAAAAACACATTAAAATTAAAAATCTTTCAAATGGAAGTAAAAAGGTACGAGTAATTTTAGTCCCTTTATCAGAAAAAAGTGAAAAAATGATAGCCTCGATTCAGAATCCGATTGTTTCCATTATCATTTTTTTATTGTTTGCATATACCATTTATAAGATAGTCAATTTATTTTCGAGTTTGTATCCTATAAAATATGGTTTTAATGGGGAGTCGATGTTGTTATATTCTACACCAAAACAAATAGTGGCGAAGATATGGACATACTTTCCAGAATACACATTAGCCTCTCTATATCAAAAGATTGATATTTTAGGAGAGGAATGTCCGTATGCTAAATATGCCGATTACAATGCAATTCATGTGTTTGGTGGCATCTTTAAATTTTGCTCGGTACTTTGTATACTGAATTTTTTCCTACAGAAGCCCCAAATTAAAACTTATTTAAAAACAATATTTTTACTTTTTGTTTCTTTACTTGCGATAATGCTTTCTTTTTATTTTCAATTTCAAAAGCACGCAAAAATATTAGAACAAAAGGCTTATTATGTTGAAAAGGAGTTAGTTTTAGATGACCCTTCAGTAACGACTGATTTTAATACATATCAAACAGCTATAAAAAAAGTAGAAAATGAATTAAGGTATATTGATAACAAAATTTTTTATAATTCATTTCATATCCATATTGAATTTTTAGAATGAAATTCAGTTTATAGAGAGTTAAATGTCTAAGGCACATCTTTATAAAGCCGCTTATTCTTAATCCCCTTTAAGAGTAAGCGGCTTTTTTGCGTCCTGCGTCCTCTGGTACAGTTACATAGCCGCCTTGACAAAGCGGCTAAATCTATGCGAAAGGAGGACGCACCCTATGTCAAATTGCAAAGTGATTGCTTTAACCAACCAGAAAGGCGGTGTCGGCAAGACCACCACGGCGGTCAATCTGGGCGTAACTCTGGCACAGCAGGGAAAGAAAGTCCTGCTGATTGATGCCGATGCACAGGCGAACTTAACCATGTCCCTCGGCTACCACAGACCAGACGATTTGCAGGTCACTCTCGCCACCATCATGCAGGACATCATAGACGATAAATCCGTTGATGTAACGCAAGGCATCCTGCACCACAGCGAGGGCGTTGACCTGCTCCCGTCCAACATCGAGCTGTCGGGCTTGGAAGTACGGCTGATTAACGCCATAAGCCGTGAAAGTGTGCTGAAAACCTGCATAAGCGAGGTCAGGAAGAACTACGACTATGTACTCGTGGACTGTATGCCGAGCCTTGGTATGCTCACCATCAATG
>CAJTPU010000010.1:121125-122656 GCA_910578335.1 uncultured Lachnospiraceae bacterium
GCAGCCCCACTATCTTTCTGCCAAAGGCTTAGAGCTGTTGCTTCGCTCCGTGTCGAAAGTCAGACGGCAAATCAATCCCCCTCTGCGGATTGACGGCATCCTTATGACGATGGTAATGCCCCGCACGAACATCTCCAAGGAAATCACCGCCACGGTGAGGAGTGCCTACGGGCAGAAAATCAAGGTATTCGATACCCAGATACCCCATTCCATCCGTGCCGTGGAAGCCACCGCAGAGGGGAAAAGCATTTTTGCCTATGACAAAGGCGGCAAGGTAGCCGCAGCTTATGAGCAGTTCGGAAAGGAGGTGGCAGAGCTTGGCGAAAGGCAAAAGAACAGGAATCGAGCTGACCGCATACGATGACCTGTTTGAGACAGACCAGAGCCGTGAAGAAGCGGCATTAAGCAAGATAAGGGACATTCCCCTTGCGGAGATTGACGAGTTCCCAAATCACCCGTTCAAGGTCTTAATGGACGAGGACATGGAGCAGCTTGTTGACAGCATCAAGCGGAGCGGCGTGATGACGCCTGCCACCGTCCGCATGAAAGAGGACGGGCGGTATGAGCTTATCAGCGGTCACAGACGGAAAAAGGCTTGTGAGCTTGCAGGGCTTGAAACGCTGAAATGCGAAGTCAAGGAGCTTACCCGTGACGAGGCGATTATCGTCATGGTGGAGAGTAATCTCCAGAGAACTACCATCCTACCGAGTGAGAAAGCCTTTGCGTACAAGATGCGGCTTGAAGCAATGAACAGACAAGCAGGCAGACCCCCAAAAGATAATTTGACACCAGTGGTGTCAGATTTAGATGCTACCCGAACAAATGAGAAGTTAGGGAAAGAAGTTGGTGAGAGCCGTGAGCAAATACGCCGCTATATCCGCCTAACCGAGCTTGTCCCCGAAATCCTGCAAATGGTAGACGAACGTCAGATTGCTTTCCGTCCTGCGGTGGAACTATCCTATCTCGCTGAGGGACAGCAGTACACCCTGCTTGAAGCGATGGAGTACAACGATGCCACGCCGTCACTTGCACAGGCTATCAAGATGAAAAAGTTCATGCAGGAGGGCAAGCTCACCAACGAGGTTATCCAGAGCATCATGCAGGAGGAAAAGCCCAACCAGAAAGAAAAGCCTGCTTTCAAGGACGAGAGGATAACCAAGCTCATCCCAAAGTCCATCCCCAGAGGGCAGGAAACGGACTTCGTTGTCAAGGCGTTGGAGTTCTACAACCGCCACTTGCAGCGGAGCAAAGACAGAGAAAGGTAGGAAAAGCCGCACACCGAGGGCGAAGTCTGCCCTTTTGCGGCATGGGTGGATAGCCACATTTCCGCTTTCCCCCTCTCCACACCTCTCCCCCTTGATACTGCCAAGACTATCCGAGAAAAAGAGATTTACAAAGCTGTCCAGTCGGGCAGCTTTTTTTCGGGCAGTCTGGCAAACAACAATCCAGATTACAGGAGGTAACTATGAGAATCCCTAAATTTTTCAGAAAGGCTGCAGCTTTTGTCATGGCTGCGGTCACGGCGTTGTCC
>CAJTPU010000011.1 GCA_910578335.1 uncultured Lachnospiraceae bacterium
CAGGTATTAAGGGATTATTTACAGTCGGTGTAACATATGTTTGACAAACCTACATTTTTACACTTTCTCCCACAACCTCAACCCACTTCACTTCCTACAAACACGAGAAGGCTGACAGCCGGAAGCGGAGCCATATCCCTGTACGGACCGTATAAAAACGTCAGCACTTGGCGAGGTTTTTCACGAGCCTAGTACTGTTACGTTTTTATCCGAGCGAAAGCGCGTCCGAGCAGGGATATGGCTCCGCTTCCGGCGTCCCCCTTCTGCGCCCCTTACTTCCACTTAAAAATCACCACCCCCGCAATGGCAACCCCCATACCGATTACCTTGCGCAGCTCAAGAGGCTGCTTCTCCACGCCAAACCAGCCGAACAATTCAATGACATAAGCCACAATGAGCTGTGCGATAACGATGAGCATCACCGCACGCGCAGGTCCTAAAAGCTCCATTCCCTTGATAACCGTGTAGGTAATTCCCGCTCCGAGGACGCCGCCTAAAAGCATGTACTTCGGCTCCACCTTTAAGAGTGTGGCAAAGGAGCTTCTGTCCGAAAAAAGCCACACACCCATACAGACCAAAAAAGCAGAAAACTGCACGAAAGCATTTGCCACCCAGATACCCGACGTCTTTGTAACCTGTGTATTGAACACACCCTGTACACTCATCAATGCACCCGATAAAAGTGCAATCAAAAATCCAACCATGTAAGCCTCCTGATAAACCTTTTGTTTATCCATTCTGCCCCGCATGGTTGGATTTTATGCTTATTTTTTACACGAACCTCCAAGAATCTCTTCTCACACTAAAACTGTCCCGCTTTCGCCTGACGGTACTTAATATTCAAAAATGCTTCCCTGTCGTTTTTAAATTTGTAGCCGTATTCCGGATTGTTGCCCACCAGAATATGCGGAAATTTCTCATAGAGCGGCGGCAAATTGTTCCGCTCCTTGCTAGAAGCCATGACCTTCTGAACCGTACCGTCCACAAGCCCGAAGCAGAGCCAGTAGGTGACGCCCCTGCGCGCGCTCGTGGTATCTGTATATACCCAGACAATCCTGTCATTTTCCAGCAAAGTATCTTTCAGACCGTTGCAGAAGGTATAGCGTCTGCCGACCCAGATATTTCCCACCCTTTCTGCGGCGGCAAATTCCGCATCCAGCATATCCATCGTAACCTCGCTGTGCGCCGCAAGATATTTATTGATATTCTTTTTTACCGAATTTTTCAACTGACTGATAAGCATAATCAGCGCCATCAGGACGAATATTGTGCCCAAGACGGACAGCCCGTAGATATTGCTCATGGACTCTTTGCGCGCCAGCGCAGGATGCCCTCCCTGCAGCGCCTCAATCGCCGAAGGTGCATACATCCAGAGCATCGGCACCCCAAAAGCCAGCATGATTAACATGATACCGCCCGTACCTATCCACGTTTTTATAGTTAACTTTTTAATCATCTCCACACCTCATTTTTACAATCCCTTAGATTTTGAAGCCGGCTGACAGATTATTTTGCCGTAACCGGAATGCTGTCGCCAACCCGCTTTCTGATAAGCGCCATAAAATGTCCTGCCGTTTCTTCCAGATTAAAGGAAACCGCCTTGTCAAAATGCTTCTTCGCCTCGGCGCTCTGGTAGAAGAACCTGATGTGGTAGGACTGATAGTAGGTCCGCACCTTATTGACACTCACGGAGCCGGATACCTTTTCCGTCTCAATCCTTGCAAGACGCGCGGCATCCACAATCGTCACCCCGCCAAATTCAGCAAATACCGCCCAGTAGCGGCTTCCCACAGCACCGTAAAGCGAAGGGTCGCTTCCCTTCAGCTCCTCGGTAAACTCCCACTCCTTTCCTGCCTCCAGCAAATCCTTTGCAAACGCTTCCTGCTCTGCGGCGGACGGCAGTTCCTTCCCGATGTTCTTTTCTATTCTTTTCAAAATCTTTCCGGGCTTTGACTGTCCGCTCTGGGCTGCCCACAACAGTAATGCAAAGCCCTCTCCCATTAACAGCCCTAACGGGATATGTAATCTTAAAATCTCCGGAAAAGTCAGCCCTGCCCCAAAGCCAATCACGGTTAAAAGCGCGGTCACGCCTATTGCCGTCAGATACGCTGTTATCCTTGTCTTGTGCAGCCTGTAATCGCACCAGTCCGCCAGACGTTCACTGTGTGAAGCCAAAAGCTGTCCCACGGAATCGGTTCTGCCGGACACCTGCTTGCCCGCCTTGTTTCCTCTAAACATGGCAATGAGACGGAACAGAAAAATAAGCAGGTTACACACTGCCACTATCTTTAGAATCGGCGCCCCGTCCAACACAAAAAAAACAATACCCACCGCCAGCGCACCCAGCGTCACTACAACATCAAACACTTTTTTCATAGACCCTTCTCCTTTTCGCTCATTTTAAATTGTTTCGTTAAATATAGTACATAAATCCCCCAATTTATTCTACTGTATTTGCGCTATAATCTGGGTGGACAATTCTAACAGCAGGCTGTCGATATCGCCGCCCTCCCAGACACGGGAAAATAATATCTCAAGCTGAATCCAGAAATTACTCGTCTCCATCATCTTAGGAAGCGAGCTGGAATTTTTGTACTCATCCATAAACGCCATCAGGTTCGCATTGTCCTGATTGGCGGCAAGATTTGCCGAAGTCTTGCCCGTCCTCTCATAAAGATTTTCATAGCAGCTTCCTGTCAGGTATGCCGCAAAGGCATTCGCCAAATCCTTATGCTCCGAGTAGCCGTTGACCGCCACGCAGCTCGTCACGGACAAAGAACGCCCTTTCAGCTCCGCGCTTGGCTGGGGAATCATACAGATACCGTATTCATAAGGAAACGTGCCGTCCTCCTGTGCTTCCTCCAGCTTTTTGAGTACATCCGTAGTTGCCACGGTAAAGACAAGCTTACCGTCCAGAAAATCCTGTATTACCGACTCCGGCGTCACCGTGTCGGATTCAATGTAAAAGAACTGGTTGAGATTCTGGTACACCTCCAGACACTTCTTTGTCTCTTCGTTATAGATATTGATATTGTTCTCGTCGTCTCCGCTCTCGCCGCCGACTACCATATAGCCGCCCACAAAATAGTAATTGTAGAAAATATCGGAAACAGCCCATTTCAGAACAGCTTCCACATTTTCCGGTGCATCGTAATTGTCCGCAAAGGCAAGCACCTCATCCATATTGGCAGGAATTCCCGCCGCTATCTGCTCGGGCGTAACCTCCAAGGGCGTTTCATCTGTATATTCTCCGTCTTCGCCTGCTTCATCCGTCGCCGCATCTTCCGCCGGCTCACTTTCTGCATCCTCCGCGCCCTCTTCGCCTTCCTGTGCCTGCGCCGCAAGCTGCTCCGCCGTCCATGCCTCCAGGTATGTCTTGTTGTACAAAAAAGCGCTGGTCTGGTAATAAAACGGGTACGCCACCAGCTTATCCTTATAGGTTACTGCAAAAAGCGCCGTTTGGGGAAAATGCTCTGTTGTGCACAGCTTATCCGTATCGGGCACTTTCGAGGCAAGACCTGCCAGATACGCCTTTTCCAGCGAATCATTACTGATAATATAGGCGTCGGGAATGTGCTCCCCGTGCAGGGATTCTTCATTGATTGCCTCCAGATATTCGCTGTCCGACGTCAGCACCGGAATCACGCGCACATCCCTGCTCTCACCGAAGGAAACCGCCGCACTGTTGATAAAGTCCGTCAGGCTCTCGTCGGAATACCAAAAATAAATCGTTTCTTTTTGATTGAAAATCGGATATTTGTCCTCTTCCTCTTCTATTGTCATGCCGCTTCTGCCTACATAAAGCGCACCTGCTAGCACACACAAAACCGCCAGCACTGCCGGCAATCGTTTTTTCATACTCATGCAAATTCTCCTCAATCAGACTCCTCTGCCAGAGCGGTGTCGAGAATCCCTATCATTTCGTCCACGTTTTCTTCCGTAATCGTAAGGGGCGGCACAAAGCGGATAATATCGGTTCCTGCATTGATAAGTATCAGTCCCTTTTCCATCGCCCGCCTAATAATTGGCATCACCGGTCTGTCCA
Source organism: uncultured Lachnospiraceae bacterium (assembly GCA_910578335.1). Taxonomy (GTDB): domain Bacteria; phylum Bacillota; class Clostridia; order Lachnospirales; family Lachnospiraceae; genus Acetatifactor. Next base: position 4,046 of record CAJTPU010000011.1, read on the forward strand.
GCACCAGCCCCTGCAACAGCCCTGCACCCCGCCGCGTCTTTACAAAATCATATTTTTCACAAAGGGCATCCAGACGCTTTTCCAGATAGGGCGCTACCCTGCCCACATTTTCTATTATATGGTTCTCCTCAAATAAATCAAGCACTTTGTTAATTGCAGCGCAGACAAGCGGATTGCCGCCGTAAGTCGTGCCGTGGTCCCCCGCCGCAAGGGAAGCTTCGCCCACCTTTTTTGTCATCAGAAAAGCCCCCACCGGCACACCGCAGCCAAGCGCCTTTGCCGTTGTCATAATGTCCGGCTCCACCCCGTATTTCTGCCATGCAAACATAGCGCCCGTGCGCCCCATGCCGCACTGAATCTCGTCCAGTATCAGCAGAATATCCTTTTCATCGCAAAGCGCGCGCAGCCCTTTTAAGAAAGCTTCCTTTGCCGGATAGATGCCGCCCTCGCCCTGCACAGTCTCCAGTATAATGGCGCAGGTCTTTTCATTGACACAAGAAAGCACGCTCTCCAAATCATTCATCCGCGCAAACCGGATATTGCCGATGCCCGGCTCAAACGCCTCCCTGTAACGAGGATTCCCCGTCACGGAAAGCGCGCCCATGGTCCTGCCGTGGAAGGAATGCTCCATTGCTATGATTTCATGGTCTGTAGAGCCGTCCTTAAGCCACGCATACTTTCTGGCTGCCTTGATGGCGCCCTCCACTGCCTCCGCGCCCGAATTGGTAAAGAACACCCTGTCCATGCCTGAAATTTTCTTTAACCGTTTTGCAGCTTCCACAGCCGGCACATTATAAAAATAATTGGAAGTGTGTATCAGCTTATCAATCTGCGCCTTTAAGGCATCGTTGTACGCCGTATTGTGGTACCCCAGCGCAAAAACGGCGATACCCGCCACAAAGTCCAGATACTTTTTTCCTTCTATGTCGTAAAGATAAACGCCCTCCCCTCTATCCAGCACGATTTTGTACCGGTTGTAGGTATGAAGCAGCGCTTTTTCCGCTTCCTCAATGTATTCCTGCATCATATATTTTCCCTCCATATATCAGGCGGCACATCTCCCGCCGTCCGACCTTCCCGTTTTCAAGGCACACTCCTTACGCGTGCCTGCAGCCGTCCTCGTCCGCAATAATGGCGGTGCCGATACCTTTGTCCGTAAAGATTTCCAGAAGCAGACAGTGGGGAATCCTGCCGTCCAGAATATGTACCCTGTTGACGCCGTTTCGGATTGCCGAGGTACAGTTGCCCAGCTTCGGCAGCATACCCCCGCCGATAAAACCGCCCTCTATCAGGCTTTCCGCCTGCGCTGCCGTCAGCCTCGATATAAAGCTGGACTTATCGTTAATGTCCTTGTAAAGCCCTTCAATATCCGTCAGGAAAGCCAGCTTTTCCGCGCCCACCGCCTTGGCGATGGCACACGCCGCGTCATCCGCGTTGATATTGTAGGTCTGAAAATTTTCATCCAGCCCAATGGGCGCCACAATGGGAAGAAAATCCTTTTCCAAAAGGTCGTAAAGCACCTTGGGCTCGACTTTTTTTATCTCTCCCACATACCCGATATCCTGCCCGTCCGCATATTTTTTCTCCACCTGCAAAAGCCCGCCGTCCTTGCCGCTTAAGCCGACCGCCTTCACGCCCAGCTCCTGCACCATGGACACCAGATGCTTGTTTACCCTGCCCAACACCATCTCCGCGATTTCCATGGTCTCGTCGTCCGTCACCCGCAGCCCGTTTACAAACTGCGCCTCCTTGCCTACTTTACCGACCCAGCGGCTGATTTCCTTGCCGCCGCCGTGCACGATAATGGGCTTAAAACCTACCAGCTTTAAAAGCGTCACGTCCTTTATCACGTTCTTCTGCAATTCTTCATTGCTCATGGCGCTCCCGCCGTACTTCACCACAATAATTTTTCTGTTAAAACGCTGTATGTAGGGCAGCGCCTCAATGAGGACCTCTGCTTTCTGCAACACCGTGTCTATATTTTTGTCCTGCATTTTATTTTCCTCCTTATGACAGGTTTTCCTTCTCCTTCATCATCAGTCAAATATAACACAAAGCCTCTTTTGGTACAATGCATTTGTACGAATTTAAAGGAGCTCCATATGAATGGATTTGTCCGTAAAACCATAATGCAGATACATGTTATATGCCGCCTGGTTCTTGGCATTTACCTGCAATTCAATTCCATCGTATCCTTTTTGCACTTTTAACTCTTTTAAAAAGGCAAAAAAGGCATGTCCAATGCCACTCCCGCGATATCTCTCATCCACCGCCATGGAATCAATGAAAATAATATTTCTTGTAACCTGATTGGGGCTTTCTATGTGACGGTACTGTATGAATAAAACGCCTGCTATCATACCTTCCCGCTCCGCCACAAAAAAGGTTTCCTCCTTTACTGCCTGCTCGTATACCGCCGGCGGTAATACCGTTTCGCCACACCTGTAAATATCCGGACGCCATTGAACATGGAGCTGCTGCACCTGCTTCATGATTGCTTCTACCGCTTTGTATTCGTCCGACTTTGCCTTTCTGATTTGAAATTCCATTATCTTAATACCTCCGATGCAAAACCGACTACCGAAACCAGATTGCATAAACAGTGAAAACACATGGCTATGTACAAATTTTTCTTCTTATATGCAGCATATGCGACCGGTGCAAATACCAATATGCGGAATACATTCTGAAACGGCAGCCAAAAATGGTAAAGCGAAAACAAAACAGCAATCAGTATCGGCGTAAATCCGTTTTGTATTTTATAATGAGATGTCAGATACCCTCTAAAAAATAATTCTTCTGTTACCGGTCCCACAAATACATTAAAAATACCATAATATATGCAAGCGAAAACCAGCATCGGTTTTGAGAAGGATTTTATGTATTCATAATTTGTCCAGTCAAAGCCTGTTGGCAGATTATGAAGTACATTGCTTCTTAACTCTGCAAAAAATTGATTTTCAACAGGTGCGATAAAAGCGGACAGCAATCCGGCTATTCCAAAAAATATAAAGGAAATGAGGAAAACTTTCCAATTTGCCATCTTGACATAATCTGCAAAGGCGCTTTTCAACGAGACAGTCCCATATTCTTTCTTGCTTGCCGCAAAAATCATCCCCAGCTCCATTGGCACCAAAATAAAGGTTCCTAATATACAGAACAACAGCAGGTGCGGTATATTGCAAAAATGCCCCAGAACCAAATAGCTTACACTCAAAACCAGTGTAGGCGCAAAGATTCTAAGCAGAAGCACTTTTATCCCTATTTTGTTCATCTTCAATCTCCTTTTACCGCCTTTTGCATAAACTTCGATACCGCTGTCGCTGGCATCCGTCTAAAGCTTCATCTCATAATACAGATAGTCCCCCGTATATGCGCTTTCAGAATCATTTGGCTTTCTGTCATACAGTCTGAATCCAACACTTTCATAATTTTTAGGCGCAGCCAGATTCGCGTTTGTCCACACGATTATCCTTTGCAGACCCTCATATTCTTTTATCCTGCGGATTGCCTCCGCAAGCTGCATATGCCCGTAACCCTTTCTTTTATAGCGCTCCCTGATGCCGTTGTGTCCAATCTCCACATATTCCGGTCTGTGCCTTGGGTCCCACGTGACAAAACCGATGGGCATATCCTCCAAGCATGTTACCAGTCCATAGCGAGCCGCTATATCAGGATTGTCATAAAAAAAGTCGTCCGATTCATGCCAGTTTTTATCCCATATTTCTCTATTTCTGGAATCATAAGAATATGCATCCTGCAAAATATCGTACAGCGTTCCCCTCGGAAAGTCCGTAAATTTTTTAAATGTAACCACCGTATGCCTCCACGGGTGTTCCCACCTCAATCAGATTGCCGTCCAAATCATAAAACCGAATCACCTTCTGTCCCCAGCTATGGGTCATAAGCCTGTTGACATACTGAACCAAAGTATCCTTTTCCAGAAATCCTTTCCAGATTTTTTCGTCCTGCAGCACAAGCCCTTCCGTTAAAATCACATTGCCGCCATTGTCAAGCACCACGTCAAGACCAAACAAATCATTATTCCCCATTACGAACGGTAGTCCGCGTTGATTTTGACATATTCGTAGCTTAAATCACATCCCCATGCAGTTGCCATCTCCGTACCCATATGCATGTCCGCCACAATCGTAACCTCTTTTTCGGAGAGAATCCTGCCCGCCTCCTCCTCGCTGTAGTCTGCCGCCGAGCCGTTTTTGTAAATTTGGATGCGGCCGGATTTGCTCTCAAAAAAGAGCTCCACCTTCTCCGGCTCAAAGACTGCGCCCGAGTAGCCGAGGGCGCAGAGTATCCGTCCCCAGTTGGCGTCATGCCCGAAAATTGCCGCTTTCGTCAGGCTCGAGCAGATGACGGATTTGGCAAGAAGCCTGGCAGCTTCCTTCGTGTCCGCGCCTTTTACCTGTACCTCCACCAGCGCCGTCGCGCCCTCGCCGTCTCCCGCAAGCTTTTTTGCCATTGTGGTATTTAAAAAGCAGAGCGCTTCTTTAAAGGTTTCATATGCCTCATCTTCTTCCCTGATTTCCGGATTGTCCGCCATGCCGTTTGCCAAAAACAAAAAGGTATCGTTGGTGGAGGTGTCCCCGTCCACGGAAATCATGTTAAAGGTATCCGCCACGCTTTCCTTCACCGCCTTTGTCAAAAGCTCCTTGGAAATTGCCGCATCGCAGGTTACAAAGGCAAGCATGGTGCACATATTGGGATGAATCATGCCGCTGCCTTTACACATGCCGCCCATGGTCACGGTCCTGCCATAAATCTCAAAGCTGACCGCCACCTGCTTATTCACGGTATCCGTCGTCATGATTGCCTGCGCCGCTGCCAAAGCCGCCTCCGCCGAATGCTCTTTTTTTACGGCTAGCTCTGCGATGCCTGCCTGCAGCCTGTCTATGGGCATCTGCATACCGATGACGCCGGTAGAACCAATCAGCACGCTGTTTTCGGGAATCTGCAGGCATTCTGCCGCCTTCTCCGCCTCCGCCCTGCAGCAGGCAAATCCTTCCTTGCCCGTACAGGCATTGGCAATTCCCGAATTTACAACAACCGCCTGCACAAAGGGCGATTTCTCCACAATCTCCTTATCCCAGAGCACCGGCGCCGCCTTTACCACATTCGTGGTAAAAGTGCCCGCGCACACACAGGGCGCCTCGCTGTAAATCACCGCCATATCCTTCCTGCCCTGATACTTCACACCCGCTGCCACACCCGCTGCCAAAAATCCCTTTGCCGCGCACACGCCGCCCTCAACTGTCTTCATAAGTCCGTTCCTCTCCTTTATACCGATTATTTAAAATTAAAGTAATTGCAGCATCCGCTACATCCATTTTCGCCCTACCTGCTAAATATTATCCGGAGCAGGATGCCAAAAGCCCTGATTGAAGCTGTCCTCTTTCAATAGGCACAAGAGGATTGACAAATCACATTCTCGACAGGGCTTTTGACTCCCTGCTCCTTATAGGCGATTACGACACTCGCACAGATACCGGATTTCGCAATCCCCCCTCACTGATTAAACGCCGTAATATTCTCCGCATTCAACACAAAATCATAATAATTCAAATCCTCCCGCTTTGTCCAGCCAATGCGCCGCCAGAAAGCGTTGCCGATATCGTTTGCCGTAAACGCAATCAGAGAGACCTTGCTGATTTGCTCTGCTTTCAGCTTCTCCATGCAGAACACCACCATTGCCTTTCCAACGCCCTTTCTTCTGCACTCCTGTCTGACACAGACATGGTACAGGCACCCTCTTCTGCCGTCATGCCCGCATAAAATGGCGCCGATAATTCTGCCGTCCTCCACTGCGACCACGCTGGTATCCGGATTGCGCAAAAGAAAACGCGCCACGCCCTCCTTTGAATCGTCGATGCTTCTGATGGCAAAGCCCTTTATGCTCATCCACAAGGCATAAACGCCCTCATAATCCTCTGCCGTCATCGTCCTTACCGTAAACATGCACTTCCTCCCTCTTATCCTCTTCCACGGTATCCTAAAACCTGCTTCCCAATCGCTATGACGTCATCTTTGCATTGGGATAAATGGTTTCCATTCTCTCATCCGTATAATGCTCGTCCAGAAAACGCTCAAATCCATTCTCCGCCTGCTTTCCCGCCGCCCTGTCGCTGTACCTTGAAAGGGCAAGCGCGGATATTGCCATATTGAGTATCATAAACACCACAAAGCAAAAGCTCAGCCATGTACCTGCCTTTTTCGGCACCTTCTCAATCAGGCGCGCCAAAAAAGGATAGACAAATTTCAGCCATACCAGCGCCGCAATGCCCCAGAAAAAGCAAAACAGCAGATTAATCCGCCCGCCCAGATTAAAGGGAAGATGACTGTAATCCCAGAATACCGTCCCAAATACCAGCTCCGTAAACACGCTGCATATGTACTCGTATGCGCCGCCGACTACGGTGCCAAAGACAAAGATATACCGGTCCGGCTTGTCCTTATACCTGTCCAAAAGCAGCGTCAGCAGTACAACCGCAAGCCCCCAGACCACACTGAAAGGTCCGTAGACAACACTGCTGCGGCTCATCAGCTTTCCCATCGTGACATAGCACCAGATTGTCTCCGTAATATCTCCCAGAAACGCACCGATAAAAAAGAGCCACACCAGCTTATGAAAGCAGCAGCCCTTGGCGAAAACGCCGGACTCCTCTTTCTCCTTCTTTGCAGGTAAACCGTCCGCCTCACGCAGATGTGGAAACGCCTTTGTCATCCGCCTTTGAATCAGCCCCGATATCGCGCCGCCCATCCTTCCCGTAATCCTGTTCACGCCCTCGGTAAATTCCTGTATTCTGCGTCCCCGCTTTTTCAGCATCAGGACAACCTTCGTCGTTACCAGAAAATCACAGGCAAGCATCACCAGCAGCATAGCCAATACAATCCGTCCTACAAACGGCGGAATCAGCCGTATCACCTGTACCACAAAAGGATTGCACCAGCGCATCAAAACGACCGCCCCTGCCGCCCATATCAGGGAAAAACGCAGACAGACATAGCCGCCGTAATTATATTTATAATCCGAATAGTCCCACCACTTTCTGCCATAGAGCTTTTCCAAGAGTCTGCCTGTCAAAAGCTCCAACAGGGAGGTAACCACCATGCTGCCCACAAACAAAAAGAAAAGATTTTGTAACAGCCCGCCAAAAAACACCAGCAAAAAACACATGCCCAGTCCGTATACGGGACAAAGAGGACCGTTCAAAAATCCTCTGTTTGCCAGCTTTTTGTTGGTAAACGTGGCAAAAACCACCTCCAGCACCCAGCCGGCAAACGCATAGAAAAAGAAAAACCATAGCAGCTCGTATCCTGTGTATATCAATGTTTTGTCCTCCTTTGCCGCTAACAGCTTCCTACAGTATAACATAAAGTTTTCACAGGTCAAATAGCCATACTGCCTTTCTTTCCCTCTTTTTTGGTATTCTTTTTGTGCATTTTTATTCATTTTTATATATATTAATACATAATATACATTTTATTGGCTTATTTATGCAAGTACTTTTTACTATATATTCATATTTTCTCTTGCAATCAGGGTGAAGATGTTGTATATTAAGGTAAGTTCACAGGAAAAACCTGCGGCGTATAAAAAGAAACAAGCTGAAGGAAGGACATGGTAAAACACATGAAAGAAAAAGTAATTCTTGCATATTCCGGCGGTCTCGACACCACCGCCATTATCCCCTGGTTAAAGGAAAATTTTGATTACGACGTTGTATGCGTCTGCATTGACTGCGGGCAGGAAGAAGAGCTTGACGGGCTGGAGGAGCGCGCCAAATCCTGCGGCGCTGAGAAGTTATATATTCTGGACGTGACGGATGAATTCTGCGACGAATACATTGCTCCCTGCGTGCAGGCACATGCCGTATACGAAAACAAATACCTGTTAGGCACCTCCATGGCAAGACCGCTGATTGCGAAAAAACTGGTAGAAATTGCCCGCAAGGAAAATGCGGCGGCTATCTGCCACGGCGCTACCGGCAAGGGCAACGACCAGATTCGTTTTGAGCTTGGCATCAAAGCGCTTGCGCCCGACATCAAAATCATTGCCGCATGGAGAAATGACAAATGGACCATGGACTCCCGTGAATCTGAAATTGCATACTGCAACGCCCACGGTATCCATCTTCCTTTTTCTGCTGATTCCTCTTACAGCCGTGACCGCAACATCTGGCACATCAGCCATGAAGGTCTTGAGCTGGAGGACCCTGCCAACGAGCCAAACTACGCGCATCTTCTCGTCCTTGGCACCACGCCTGAAAAAGCGCCCGAGGAAGGCGAATATGTGACCATGGAATTCGAAAAAGGAATTCCTGTTTCCGTAAACGGCAGAAAGATGAAATATTCCGATATTGTGCGCGAGCTGAACAAGCTGGGCGGCAAACATGGCATTGGCATTATCGATATTGTAGAAAACCGCGTTGTAGGCATGAAGTCCCGCGGCGTTTATGAAACGCCGGGCGGCACCATTTTAATGGAAGCGCATCAGCAGCTTGAAGAGCTCATTTTAGACCGCGATACATACACCATGAAAAAAGAAATGGGGAACCGTTTTGCGGACATTGTGTATGAAGGAAAATGGTTTACGCCGCTGCGGGAGGCGATTCAGGCTTTTGTGGAAAAGACGCAGGAATATGTGACCGGTGAAGTCAAATTCAAGCTTTATAAAGGCAATATCATAAAAGCCGGCACTACCTCTCCCTACTCGCTGTACAACGAATCCATTGCCTCCTTCACCACCGGGGACTTGTATGACCACCATGACGCAGAAGGCTTTATCAACCTGTTCGGTCTTTCCTTAAAGGTACGCGCCATGAAACTGCAGGAAGCTTTGGACAAATAATTTGGAGATTTTATTATGATGGTAATTCTGTTTATCGTGGTATATTTTGCAACAGTCAATCTGCTTGCCTTCGCCCTCATGGGCATCGATAAAAGAAAAGCAATAAAGGGTGCCTTCCGGATTCCGGAAGCCACCCTCTTTATCATCGCCATCATCGGCGGCAGTATTGGCTCTATCGCCGGTATGTATACCTTCCGCCACAAGACCAGGCACTTCAAATTTGTATATGGCATGCCTGCTATTCTGGTTGTCCAGATACTGCTGATAATTCTTCTTTTTAATGCCCCTTTCAATCTGATTACCATGTAATCTTAAAACGCCACGATAACGCCGCCGTCATTGGCATACATGCTGCTGATTCCGGCAGTATCCATAATCATGATTTCCCCACACCGTATTTTTTCACGCAAAAGCTGCTTTACCGTTTCTGCCCTTTCGCCCGCATTGCAGTGGGAGATAATGATTCTCTTTCTTTCCGCTCCTTTTATGGCATCTGCAATTTTATCCACCATTCTGGTAATCGCCTTTTTCATGCCGATTCCCTGCCCCATCTGTACAATGGTGCCTTTATCGGCGCCCATAATCGGCTTTATGTTCAGCGTAGAAGCCACTGCCGCCTTTATGTTGGAAAGTCTGCCGTTCTTCCTTAAGGTCTCCAGATTATCCAGCACAAAATACGTGTTCATGCTGTCGCGAAATGCCGTAATCTGCTTCACTATCTCCTCAAAAGCAAGCCCTTCCTCCTCAAGCTCCATAAGCTTCAATGCGAGCTGCGTCTCTCCGCAGCTTGCCGATTCCGAGTCCACAACATGAATCTTTTTCTCTCCGTACTTTTCCCGATACATTCTCTTGCCTAACTCTGCGCTGTTGTAGCTGCCGCTGAGCTTTGAAGACAAAGTCACTACATAAATATGGTCCGCTTCCACATGATACGCCTCCATATACCGCTCAGGAGACGGGCAGGAAGACTTCGGACACTTCGGGTATGCCGCAACCCGCCTTAAAAAATCAGCCTGTTTAAAATTTTCGTCATCAAGCAGCTCATAATCTCCGATTTCAATCCCCAGAGGCACCCTCTCAAAGCTCTCTTTTTGAAGCAATTCCTTTGGAAGCTCACAGCAGCTATCCACAACGATTTTATAGCTCATATCCGCAACCATGCCTTTCCTGTAGTCATACTAGTATTTCCTGTAAGAAGCCGCTTTATCCCTTTTGCCGCTTCATGAGTAACCAAAACTTTTACATATAGTTTTGATTACTACGTATGATAGTAACATATGCATACGCTTTTGTAAAGGGGGGATTTTTCCGCAAATGCCATTCCCTTGACACCCTTTTTCAAAGCCGCTATACTATACCTAGCTTACACGCTTTTGAATTCTGCAAAACTTAGGAGAACGCTATGCTGGCACTGCAAATTACCGCTCTGAAACCGTTTATGAATTCCCTGCTTTTAGGAGAGCTTTTTGATTCCTTTCTTTTGGAAAAGGCAGATATTGATACTGCCGTTACCTACTCCATCGACGGGCGGCTCCACAAGGATTTTTTCCCGCCCGAGGAGCGCGAAGACAAAACCCTGCACCCTTATGATTTTGCCGAATGGAAGGATATGAAAGGTCTGTGCTTTGATTTCATCAAAGGAAAGCGCACGCCCCTCTATTTTCAGTTTGTCCTTCATCTAAAGCCCTCCGCCACAGCCTCCATTTTGGAGAAGGGAGGCGCCGCTTCTTTCGCAGGTCTGATTCAGGCATTTGTACTGACAGTGCGGTTTTACGGAGAAAAGGCACTGCTGTTGACAGGAACTTCCTTTTCCTCCTTCGTTCCCGACAAGGAACCGGAAAGGCTTTGGGACGCCGCTTTCAGGCAGTATCTGGACAAAAAAGAAATCGCCTATGAGGTCATGTAACCTCATAGGCGTTTTTGTTTTCGTCATACCGTACCCGCAGATAACAGATTTTTGTCAGCCGACGGCTCCGTCATCACTCTCTTCCTCCTTCGGCGGCGTCCCCTGCGGCTGTTCCAAATTCTGCTGCGTACCGCCCTCCGGCGTCACCTCCGGCAGCGGCGTCGGCTGCGGAGCCGGCGGATGCGGCGCAATCCATTCGGGGTCTATCTGTGAACGGTACTCCTCCGGCAGCGCTTCTTCTACATAACGGTAGAAGTCATTGTTCAAAATACCCGAAGAATAATTGACAAGCCCCTTCACCTGCTTTTTCATTGCCTCATGGTACTCCTCGTCTCCCTCTGTGCCGTCCCGCCACAACAGCGGTTCATTGCCCTTCCGGTTGTAGATAACCCTGTCCGTCACATAGCTTCTGTCCGAAAAAATAACAAGGGGCGGACTGTCCGAGAGAATATCCCTGCCCACATAGAGCCTGGAATCATACTCGAAACCAAAGAGATTCAGCAGCGTCGGCAGAATATCCAGCGAATACGCCGTCTTTTCCACATTGACCGTCTCCATCGCACTGTTCCAGAGAATCAGGTTGTTTCTGTAAACCTCCAGCGTACCGGCGAGAGGTTTCCCCGCAAGCTCCTCCAAGGTCGACACCTCCATCGCATAAGGATAATGGTCCGCAGAAAGGCAAATCACGGTGTTCTCCAGCTTTCCGGCAGCCTCAAGCTGCTCTATCAGATATTCCAGCGCCAAATCCAGCTCCATATTGCAGGCAACATACGCCCTTCCCTCTTCGCAGTAGGGCAGCTCCGCCACATCATCCTTATGCTTGAAGGACATGCTGTTGCCGCTGAAATTATAATTCATATGCCCCGATACCGTCATATAGTACACATGGAAGCGGTCTTCATGAATATAATATGGTATGGTTGCCACCATCATATCCAAATCGGAAGCCGGCCATTTGTTAGCGTTTTCCATTTCAAACACCTGACCGCCATAGACCGCCTCGTTCAAATCCCCAAGCTTACATGCCATGAAGTTGTAGCCCAGATTCGGATGCGTCCGGTCTCTCTCATAGTAGGAAAGGGAATTGTTGTGGAACGCCCAGCTCTTTACGCCCTCTGCCGCAAAATAATTGGGGAGCGTAAACGGCATCCGGTTATCCGCACTCCTCTTTAAGCTGAACATCTGGTTGTCCGGTGCAAGCCCCGTACAGTTTGCATACTCGCCATCGCTGGTGGAGGTATACCACAGCGGACAATAGAAATCTTCAAAAACAAAACCGGAGTGTATCAGCCTGTATAATGTCGGAGTCAGCTCCTCGTCCACTGCATAGGGGCAAAAGCCCTCCGCTGTCAGATAAATCAGATTATAGCCGGCAAACATGCCCGTATACTCGTTTTTGTTGGTCGGCGGTATACTCTGCATATACTCCGCCAGATTTTTAATTTCTTTGGAATCCGCATTGGCAATCAGCTCGTCAAAGTCAATGGGAAGCACATGCGGCGATGTATCCAGAACCGGCTCCACCTCCGACTCCTCCGGCAGGAAGGCATCTCCTCCCGATATATCATTTCCCACCACCGGCAGGGCATCGTTTCCGCCTGAGGAAACCAAATCATTCCCTCCATAGTTATCCCACGCCTCCAGCGAATCATCCCTGCCCGGGAAAAAGTCGCCAAACATGTCGCGGACAAGCGAGGGCGCCACTCCATATGCGGAAATCACACCCTTCTGGTCGTAAAATTCACTATAGCTCTCAAAATAATCCGTCTTGCCAAAATAGCCGCCCACCAATGCCACAATATAAAGCACCAGACCGCCTGCCAAAACAGAGAGGCTTGCCACTCTTTCTCCATAGGAATGACTTCTCAGCCTCAATGCCCTAAAGTGCAGCAAAAAGCCCGCTGCAATCAGAGGTACTGCCAAAAGCAGAAGATACCCCGACGCACGCAGTATTGCTAAAAGCGCCTCCCGCCAGTAATTCGTCACCGCATCCTTGCCGGCGTTCGTGACAGCGGCAATCAAAAGCGGCTGCCTGAATATTTTGATGTAGACAAGCTGGCTCGCAAAGAGAAGATAGTCCACCACAAGCAGAATCCAGAATATAACCCTGTTTTTTCTTCTTCGCAGAAAGCCCGTAACCAAAGCAGAGAAGCCGGCAAGCAAAAGCCATACCGGCAATGCGAGAACCGGATTGACCGCCACAAAACCAAAGCATCCAAAGTGATAGACCAGCTCCATATAAATGAATGTACCAAGAAAAAATATAAAAACCCAAAGCATATTGACACGACTCCCTTGGCTGCCTTTTGGCACACCTTTTTTTCTCGATATATCTTATCACATTTCGACAAAAAATGGGGAAATATTACGCATCTTAAAAAAAGATTAATATTCTCTTCATAAAATTTCGTTTTTCTTTGTATTTTTATTTTTTCATCTTGGGATTAAAGACAAATGCTGCCAAAAGACCAAATATCAGAGCCGCGCTGCAACCTACGGCGCCCGCTTTGAAGCCGCCCTGAAACAGACCCAGCACGCCTGCCTGCTCCAGCCCTTCTTTTACGCCCTTCATCAATACGTTTCCAAAGCCCAGCAGCGGCACCGACGCTCCCGCTCCCGCAAACTCCACAAAAGGCTCATACCACCCAAACACACTGATAAAAGCGCCCAGACAAACCAAAAGCACCATAATACGCCCGGGCAGCATCTTTGTTTTTTCCATTAAAATCTGAGCCAGCGCGCAGATAAGCCCTCCAACCCAGAATGCATTAAAATAATCCATGACCCAGCTCCTCCTTACAGGTTCTTTAGAATCATGGATTATTATATACTTTTTTCCGGTTTCTATTCCTGCACGCTGCCACGATACCGGACAGCCTTTAAAAATTTTCGCCCTTTTCTTTGCGAAACAGCTTCACAAGACGGCATACCTCTTCCGCCGTTTCCCTAAGCGTTTTCTCCTCACAGTCTATCACTATGTCGGCATATTTTTCATAGAGCAAAACCCGCTCAAGGTAGAGCTCTGCAAGCGTCTGCCCCTGTTTCATGGCGACGCCCCGCTCATGCAAATCCCCAAGACGTTCTGCCAGCGCCTCACAGCCGAGTTTTAAGTAGACCACAATGCCAAGCTGCTGCAAATGCCTCATCGCTTCCCCGCCGTAACAGACGCTTCCTCCTGTTGCAATTACCATATTTTCCCCATTCAGCGAAGCGTTCACGCGGTTTTCAATCTCCAAAAAGCCCTCCACGCCATGCTCTTCTATCAGCTCATGGAGAAGCCTTCCGTAAGTATCCTGTATGACAAGGTCCGAATCCACAAACCGGCAGCCCATTCTTTTTGCCGCTACAACACCCACCGTACTTTTTCCCACGCCGGGCATCCCAATCAGTATCGTATTTTTCAATTTATGCAAGGCAGGCTATGACCTCCACCTCACAGAGCACGTTTTTGGGCAGCGTCTTCACCGCCACACAGCTTCTGGCAGGTTTTTCGGTAAAATACTTTGCATATACCTCGTTAAAAGCGGCAAAATCTCCCATGTCCGCCAAAAAGCAGGTTGTCTTTACCACCTTTGCATAGTCCGCGCCTGCCGCTGCAAGCAGCTCTCCCACGTTTTTCATGACAAGCTCTGCCTGCGCCGTAATATCCGCTCCCTCAATTTCTCCCGTGGCGGGATTGATGGGTATCTGTCCCGAGGCAAAGAAGAAATCGCCAGCCACAATTCCCTGTGAATAAGGTCCGATTGCCGCGGGTGCCTTGTCTGTTGTAATTTTTTTCATCATACTTTCCTCCATTCTCTCTGCTTTATGCATCTGCAAACTGCGCCGTTACATAAAAGCCTCTTTCTTTTTCTTCTATATCCAACACAACGCCTTCCCTTGCCAGCATACGCTCCCTGAACGGTACATTGCCTGACATGGCAAGGGACGGGTCTATGGTATAGTAATAGTTACTGGGAAGCACGCCCTCCGTCACCGTAATCTTCTGCCCGACCTTCAGAAGTCCCGGTCTCTCCATTTTAAACTCCATTACACGCATACTGCCGCCTTTCGCTCCCGCTTGTTCTCATACATTTTTTCGTCCGCTTCTTTTAAAAGAATCTGATAATCCTTATTTTCTTCCGTCAGGCTGTAGCCGAGAGAAAAACGGATGGAAACGCTTATATTATCGGCAATCACTGCAGGACTTCCCTCCTGCATCCCTTCCAGCTTTCGAAGCACCTTACGCAGCTCCTCTTCACTTTCATACCGGTATAAAAATAATGCAAATTCATCGCCGCCCAGTCTGGCAGCCACACATCTGTCTCCCGCCAGCGCTTTCAGCCGTCCGGCAATCTCCTTCAGATACGCATCTCCTGCCTCATGCCCGTAAGTATCATTGATAAACTTCAGATTATCGGCGTCAATCATAACAAAGGCTCTGCAGGCAAGAGACTCCTCTGCACCGGACAGTGCAGAAAGCCTCATCTCCAGCCCGCGCCGGTTGTACAGCTCGGTCAGGGGGTCGGTATCCCTCTCTTCTTCTATCTTTCTGCGCTTTATAATCTCATCCGTCACATCAATCACAACGCCGAATTTGTCGTCGCCCGCGCCGGTTTCTTCCAGCTTAATATACTGTCCGTTCCGCTCAAACACACCAGTTTCATCCAAAACAGGATTCTTGCGCAGCATATCAATAAAAGCCTCAAATTCTTTATAATCGGCAGACAGCCTCCTCGCTTCGTCTGCAGCCAGCGACAGAATCCTTGGCACATATTCCGTAAAACGGACTCTTTTCATGTGCTGGTTATACTCATACACCCCAATGTACATATTGGTCTTGCTCAACACATAGGACATCTTTTCATTATTATCCAAAAGACTCTTTTTCATCTTGTTGATATAAGTGCTGAGCTCCGAAAATTCCACGCTGCTGTTCGTATCAAGCATCTCGTCCAGATTTCCCTGTGCAATCCGATGCAGCTTTCTGTTCATACTGTGAATTCCGTCCACCACATACTTTTCCATATACCAGATAACGGCGCGGGAAAGAATAACCGCCATCACAATCAGGCATACCGCGACCAAGAGCGCAGTGGTCGGCACCTTCTGGTAAAGCTCGCGGCTGGGAACCACCCGCAGGATATAATTGGAGCCGATTTCCGTACATATGCAGTAGGAATGGCGGTTATTGACCACCGCATGAAAACCGTTTTTGCCGTCTGCCAGCATGGCAAGACCCAGGCCTGTTTCCACAATGTTTTTCCCCACGCTTTCCAAATCCGTGGAACCCACAATCTGCCCGCTTTCCTTATCAATGGCATAATATCCTGCCTCCAGATTGACCCTGAAAAGAGCAAACAGATAGGACAGCTCGTTTTTTTCTCTTGCCTTCATAACATTGGCCGGCTCCATGCCCACCTGCACGATAAACTCGCCGTTCCTGCTCCAGAGAGCCGAATACTGCATCATTTTGGCTTCCGCGGTATTTGGCGTAATATCCTGTACAAGCTTTAACGACTTATCCTGTAACATCGGCTTAAAAAACATCATCTGTTCGCCAGAATCAAAGGTATAATCATAATATTCCGGATGTGTGCCTGCATAAATGCGTCCCGTGGAATCAAAAATATGAATTTCATCCACTTCCATGAACACCGCAATTCTTTTTAATTCCTCCATATCCTGCAGAACTAAGGGGTCATTTTGAATGATATAGGCAATCGCCTCCGCATTGCGCAGGCAGGTTTCCCTGTATGCCTCCTCGATGCCCGAAAGCTCTTCCTGATTGCGGGCAAGAAGCTGCTCCATCTGTGTAAAGGTCCTGTCCGCGCTTTCGTAAGCCTGTCTCTGTGTATTGGTAATCTGTATATATACAATAATCGCCAATATCAACGTCACAAAAATGCACGTGACCCTGTTGATATAACGGCTGATGATTTTTCCGAGTGTCTGCATTCGTATCTCCCTGCTGCTTTTCAAAGCACCGTATCGGTAAAATTGTAACAGAAGATAACTGATATGACAACAACCAGTTTTGCATTCCTTCCTGTCATTTTTGATAAACGCAGGCTGCAGAATCACCGCCCAAACCGCATTTTCTCAGTTTAGCACAAGATTGAAGCACCCATCCTTTTCCAGCGCCGCCGGCAGATACAGCCCAAAGGCATCATACGAGCGCCTGAGCAGCGCACGCCTGCAGTCGAAATGTTTAAGCAGCGCCTGTGCCGCGCGGATTGCTTCCTCCTTGCCTTTTACAGTTATTTCCTGTATCAGCAGCGTATTTTCCCTGGGTGTGCTCTTGGCGCCCCTCTCCATGCGGCAGAGCACGCCGCATACCTTCTCCTCACATAACAATCCTGTGCAGATACCACCCTCCCGCACAAAAGAGGAAACCGCATACTCCAGCATGGCGTCGGAAGGCTCCACGCCGGCAGCGCCGTAAAAAGCGTTTCTCCTGCATTGTATGTATGCAAAAACAGACATTGGCTCCGTCACATACCGCCCTCCCGAGCCTCCTTGCCACGCATTCCCCCTGCGGCACGTCTCTTTTTCATCAGAAACTTCTACTTCCCATATTTTTTCATAAAAGCAGGGAGAAAAACCTCTCTTTTCATAAAATTTTGCAAGCCCGCTGTCCGCAGGCACCAAAACGCCGCAGCTTCCCTCCTCTTTTAACAGGCAGGCGGCAGCGCTTAAAAGTCCGGTGCAAATGCCCCTTCCCCTTGCTTTTGCTTTCGTCGCCACGGCATATATATATTCAGCCTTTGCCGCTTTTCCATAAGACCACAGACGCACCGGAAGCAGGCAGAGCTGTCCCAAAATTCTGCCGGTCTCCTCCCAGACAAGGACGCGCACTTCTCCTGCCAGACAGCGGAAAAATTCTGTGATTTCCGCCTGCGCATCGCCAAAGCTCTCTTCCCATAGCGCCATAATCTCCTGCCTGTCAGTCTCTGTTCCAAACCGTATCATACAAGCACCTGCCTTGCCGTAAACTTCTCCAGCATAACGGGGTGATAGGATTCCTTCGCCTTACGCAGTCCCGCAACGCCGTCATCCTCCTCCCTGTTCACATAGGTATACCCCTGCATCATGCTTTTGACGTACTCCCGGTTAATAACAGGATACGCTCCCTGTATCTCGGCAAAAGCCTTTTCAATATGCACCACATAAGTATCCTGATTGAGCGGCTCTCCCACGGTAAATCCAACCACCTGCCCGCACTGGCAGAGCACGCCGCCGGTAAAACCCAGCCTGTCAAAATACGTGAGCGCATTGTCCACCACGCCCCTGTCCGCCAGCGCCGTCATGTTTCCGCCCGCCGCATGTTCCCTGTACCAGGTTCTGCACATCTTACGGCAGGCTTCCATATTGCCGTCGCCAAGCGGTTCAAAATACCAGTCGCCGCTCTCTTCAAAACGGGCGATATGATTTCGCTTCCCATGGTATTTTTTCCCTGCAAGCAATGTCAAATCCTCCACCCTGTACAGGTAATCCCATTCCGCCCGGACGCTCTCTATCACAAAGGTGTCCGCAAACGCCTCCGTAAGCCTGTCCGCCTCCGCTGCCGTAAATCCTCTTAACAAAAACGGCACGCCCAGGCTCCTTGCATCCGCCGCCATAAAACGAACCGCCTCCTGCAGGCTGCCGTCTCCCGCCGGAAACAGATACGTGTACTCGCCCGTCCCGGGCTTCCTGCTTCTGATGCACAGCATACCGCCCGCCTGTGCTGCCTCGTGCCTGTACAAATCCTTCCAGATATACAAATTCCCAAAAGTATAGTCGCAGCCCTGATAGCCGGAAGCCCTAAGAAGCGGCTCCATCCATTCCCTGTCCGTCAGCTCTATATTTTTAAATTTCATGATAAAACGTACCTCTGCCCCGCTTTTCTCCCAATATGCCATTCTGCTACAGACAGTATACCATGTGCTTCGCTCCGAGCCGGTATAATGTCTGTCGACATTATACCAGAAATTTCCTCAAATTTCCATGACTTTGCAAAAGCTGGCTCCGTTTCACAGGCAGCCTTTCCTGCCATAAAATACCTATTTTTTAACCCAGACTCTCAATCACCACCCCGTGTGCAATCCCGGGCACGGTCTGTCCCTCGTTAAAACTGGTCTTGCTCAAAAGAGCGCCCGTGGGAACAAAAAGCACTTTTTTCCAGTTGCCGTCCGCAATCTGTTTTAAAATATACGCCGACAGTGTAACGGCGCTGCAGCCGCAGCCGGAACCGCCCGCATGGGTATCCTGCGTGTCGGCGTCATAGATTTCCATGCCGCAGTCCATGTGCTGCCCTGAAATATCATAGCCCGCATCCCGCAGAAGGTCGATAAGCACCCGCTGTCCCACGCTTCCCAAATCCCCTGTAATGATTTTGTCGTAGTTTTCCGGCTGACTGTTAAAGTCAACAAAATGTGCCGCAATTGTCGACGCTGCTGCCGGCGCCATACAGGCTCCCATATTGAGAGAATCTTTCAACCCGTAGTCCACTATCTTTCCCACCGTCATCGCCGTAATCCGCGCTCTGGCGCCTGCTTCTTTCCTGCTTCCCAGCACAAAAGCACCGCTTCCCGTGACCGTCCAGCTTGCAGACAAGGGACGCTGATTGCCGTAACCCAAGGGAAAACGGAATTCCTTTTCCGCACTTGCAAAATGACTTGAGGTGACACATATGACATTATCTGCAAAACCGCCTGAAACCGCCATTGCGCCCAGCGTCAGGGACTCCCCGCAGGTGGAGCAGGCGCCATATACGCCCAAAAGCGGTATTTGATAGTTCATAATGCCAAAAGAAGTGGCTATAGATTGACCCAATAAGTCACCTGCAAAAATATATCGCATATCCTCCGGTTTTTTTCCCGCTTTTCCAAGCGCCATATAGACTGCATCCTTCTGCAGGCTGCTCTCCGCTTCCTCCCATGTATTGCAGCCAAACATATCGTCCTCTCCCACCATGTCAAAGAGAAGCCCAAGAGGTCCCTCACCCTCCTTCTTGCCCACAATGGAGGCGCTGCCGTTGATATATACTTCCTTTTTCAGCTTTACACTCTGACTCCCAGCCGTACACAAATTATCCTCACTCATACAAACCTGCCTTTCTACAACCTGCAAAGCTACTTTGCAGGCATGTATTTCTGCTTCCACGCCTGCTTTCTTTTTGCGGGCGGATACAGGATTAGTATGGCTTGCTCAGGCAAAAATATGCGCAAGCCTGAAGATGGCTTCCTTCAATACCTCCTCGCTCAAATCCGCATAATTCAAGATTATCGTGCCGTCATATTTTTCTTTTTTTTCATGACAAAATTCTGAGAGACATTCTATCTTTAGTCCAGCCTCTCTTGCCGCCCATTTTATCTGCGTATCGGTGAGCGCACTGTCCACTTTGACGAGCAGTCTGGTACCCGCGTCGCCGCCCTTGATTTCCCTCACCGGCATAGAAGCTTCTTTTATATATTGTACAATCCGGTTTCTGTACTCTCTGTAATACTTACGCATACGGCTTACATGACGCTCAAAGAAACCCTGCTGCAAAAAGGAAGCAATCGCATACTGCTCGAAGCTTGATACCGTATTGGAATAGTAATTCATTTTCTGCACATATCTGTCCATCAGCTTTGGGGGCAGCACCATATAGCTTACCCGAAGAGACGGCGCAAGCATCTTGCTGAAAGTATTGAGATAGATTACTCGGTGATTGCTGTCCATACTCTGAATTGCCGGCGCCGGATGCCCGAAATAGCGGAGCTCGCAATCGTAATCGTCTTCGATAATATAGCGCTCTGCCTCTTCCCCTGCCCATGACAAAAGCGCCTGCCTGCGTCCCACCGGCATGACAAATCCCAGCGGAAAATGGTAGCCCGGGGAGACATGCACCACGCTGGCGCCGCTTTCCCTAAGCGCATCCACGCAGATTCCCTCGCCGTCCACCGGCACATAGCAAAAAGAGGCGCCATGTCCTTCGTAAAGTTTTGTGATTTTTCTGTAGCCGGGGTCCTCCGCCGCATAGACGCCGTCTGCAGGCAGAAGCTCTAAAAGCCTGCCGTAGAGATACTCCGTCCCCGCACCGATTAAAATGCAGTCGGGAGATACTTGCATCCCACGGTTTCTGTATAAATATGCCGCAATTTCCCCCCGCAGCTCCCTTACGCCCTGAAAGGGCGCCGTCCGCAAAAGCTCCTCCTCCCGATAGCTCAAGGTCTCCCGCATCACCTTGCTCCACTGAGAAAAAGGAAATTTTTCATAGACGGTATTGGAAGAGGTAAAATCCGCAAACCACTTTTCCTCCGCGTAACGCGCCTCTCCCGGCAGTCCTGCGAAAACGCCGTACCCAGACGAAGCGCTTTGTGCCGGGGAAAAGCTGTGTGGCGCAGAAATGTCCCGCGCCGGGGAAAAGCCGGGGACGGCAGAAACGCCCTGCGCGCAGCATTCCACCTTTGACGCAAAATAGCCCCTCTTTTCCTCCGCCTCCACATAACCCTCCGTCAAAAGCTGGGCATATGCATTTTCCACCGTTTTCACACTGATGCCGTATGTGCCTGCCAGCTCCCGCTTGGAAGGCAGCTTTTCTCCCGCCGCAATTTTTCCTTCTAAAATATCTTCTTTCAGGCATCGATACAAATATTCATATAAAGTAAGTTTTCCTCTTTTAGAAAAATCATACGCTCTCATCTGGTATCCTCATTTTTTATCAATTTGGTTATTTAAAAGATATCAATTATCATTATAATGAGATTTATCAGATTTGTACAGACCTTTGAAGGAGGAAAAGTAAGTATGGGCGTTTACGCAATCACAGGCGGTTCCAGCGGAATCGGCGCAAAAACAGTGGAATTATTGAAAGAAGCAGGGCACGAGGTCATCAACATTGATTTAAAGGACGGTGATATTTGTGTCAATCTGGCATCGCCGGAGGGCAGACAGCAGGCGGTCGAGGAACTGCATCGGATGCACCCCGAAGGACTTGACGGCATGATTTGCAACGCCGGCGTGTCCGGTGCATGCGGCAACTTAAAGCTTATCATATCCCTCAACTATTTCGGCACCGTGGCGCTGGCAAGAGGCGTATACGACCTTCTGGAAAAAAAGCACGGCAACTGCGTTGTCACCGCTTCCAACACCATCTCACAGGGCGCGGGCAGAATGGACGTCGCCGACTTATTAAACAATATCGGTGATGAACAGCGCATCCTCAATCTGGTAGATAGCTGGGATGGCTCCAACCTCTCCGTAGGCAACAGCATCTATGTGGCAACCAAGTACGCGCTGGCAAGATGGGTGCGCCGCCACTCCGCTTCCTTTGCCGCAAACGGCGTGCGCATCAATGCGGTTGCCCCCGGCAATGTCAATACCGCCATGACCGCAACCATGTCAACCAACGCCAAAATGGCATTAAACGCCCTGCCGATTCCCACCAAATACGGGCAGGAAACCTTGATGGACCCTGAGGAAATTGCTTCTGTCATTGTCTTTTTGGCTTCCCCCGCCTCTTGCGGCGTAAACGGCAATATTATGTTTGTGGACGGCGGAACAGACGCACTTTTAAACACGGAAAAAGTATATTAGGAGGAAAAAGATGAGACCGATTGAACGATATGTAGAAGCAATGGAAAACAAAGACTTTACAGCACTGGGAGAGCTTTTCACCAAGAACGGGCATCTGTGCGATTACTGCCCCAACGGCACCGCGCAGCACGAATACCACCTGTACGGAAAAGAAGCCATCGCCATGTTTTTCAGGAATAAATTTTCCTTCCGCCAGTATTCTATTTTGGAAGCGGCGATTGCCAACGACACACAGGCAGAGTTTATCGCTTCCTTCGGCGGCTTTCACGTGATGGCGATTGCCACCGTGCAAAAAGTGTCCGAGGACGGGCTGATTGAACGGATGACCGTGCGCCCCAAATAAAACGCAAAAAACGCCGCGCCTGCAGTTTCTACTGCCGGCGCGGCGCTTTTTCACCAATCCAAACGACATTTCATTCAAACTTGCCTTCCGCCACCATACGCACCAGCTCGTCCATCTCACGGTCGCTTGTAACATTCTTACTTTTTTCCCGCAGAACCGCCCGCTCCTCGTCGGACATGCTGCCAATCCGCTCTTTCATGTCCTCGTTTGCCGCAAAGGCAACGGGAAGCCCCCAGAACATATCCTCCCCCGGAAATATACCCGCATTGTTAAAGCCTTCCATACTACACTTCCTTTCCTTGTAGACTTTTTACAGGGAATTGCGAGGCAATCACAATCACCCCAGGTTTTGATAGTATGGACCTAAACGGTGCATTTTATACCGAAAGGCTTCCCTGCCAGAATGCCTCCAGCGCATCATTAAAAGCCTGCGGAACGTCCATGTTGACACAATGCCCCGCTCCTTCAAAAATTTTAACGAAAGCGTCCGGCTCGCTCTCTGCCCACATTCTGACAGCTTTTTGTTCCATGGGAATGTCAGACTCTCCGCAGCCGATAAAAAGCGGATAGCTTCTCCCTTCTGCCTTGCAGACATTTACCATGCGGTTTAGGGTTGCCAGATAGCGGAAAGACTTTTTCGGAAAGCGCAGATTCAACCTGTAAAAGGCTTCCTGCGCGTTCGGCGTGCAGGCTGATATTTTCTTATTTTCCTTTGCAAACCACTTTACCGA
The DNA here is from genome assembly GCA_910578335.1 of uncultured Lachnospiraceae bacterium. Classification (GTDB taxonomy): domain Bacteria; phylum Bacillota; class Clostridia; order Lachnospirales; family Lachnospiraceae; genus Acetatifactor. The sequence continues at coordinate 27,433 of CAJTPU010000011.1, forward strand.
AATAAGCGCCTTCAACATCATGCGCAACTGTGCGCCGCCGTTCTCCTTCTGCATCCTAGCATCAAAATGGTTGATGTCATAGCCCCCAAAACACGCCAGGGATTTTACCCTTTCCGGATAGTGATTGGCAAAATCCTGTGCCAGAACCGCACCCAGCGATACGCCCGCCACATGTATTTTCTCTATGCCCTCCCTGTCCAGTATCTCCTTTATCCAGCCGCTCATTTTGCAGAGGCTGTCTCCTTTTTTCGCGCCGACGGACTCCCCATGCCCTATGATGTCCGGCAATAAAAGGTGATAGCGCTCCTTCAGACACACAGTCTGGGCATCATACATCTGATGGTCCACAAAGGCAGCGTGCAAAAAAAGCGCCCACTCCGCCTCTTCCTTTTTCTTTTCACAAAAGTAAACAATCGGTGAATCCGGCAATCTTTCCTTTCTCACAGGCTCCCGTCCTTTCCCTTTATCTCCAAAAGCAGTTTTTCGTACCATGCAATGTGAAACTGCAGAAAATCCCGCCCATAGCGCGCCGCCGCAAGCTGATATGTGAGAATATCCTGCTCCTCCTTATGCGAAAAACCCCGCATCGCCGGTTGAAAGACGTCTTTCTGCCCGCCTCCCTCCACAGCTTCCCGCGCGGCAGCTTTCTGCGTTTCAGCAGTTTTTTTGACAAACGCCTCTCCCTCCTCACAAATAGCGGCAAGCGCAAAATAACGGGCTTTTATATCCTCCAGATAGCACTCTATATTGCGAATCCGCATTTCCTTCTTCGCAAAGCCCATAAAATAAATTTTTGCCAGCTCAGGATTTTTTATGTTTTCCTGCGCCATGGGCTGATTGAGCCATGCCTGAAAATAGGCGTTTCCGCTTTCCGTAATCGAATACAGCTTTTTATGCCTTCCCTTCTCCACAAACTCTGTATAACGAATATACCCTTGCCGCAGCAGTTTTCCAATTGCCGCCTGAATACTTCCCATACTACTGCTGTACATCAGATGCAGCCCCTTACCGATTCTGTCCCGCAGCCCGTAAATCGTCCTGTCACTTAAAAGCAAAAGCCCCAGTACAATGTATTCCATATCCCCTCCTAAGATTTCTTTCACAAATATTCCGCATATTACTAATAGTAATATATTATGTTTCTCCAAAAAATATGTCAATACTATTGACACGCAACATACTATGTAGTACGATATATATCGTTATAATCATTTTAAACATATTAAGTAATTGCGACACGTCAAAGAAAGGAGCTGTCCCTTGAACCTTGAAGACTGGAAATCCCAGATAAAACGCGGCACGCTTGCATACTGCATTTTGCTGATGATTCGTAAAAAAGCCCGTTATGGCTACGAAATCATGAGTGAACTGGAAAGCTCTCCCGTACTTGCCGCCAAGGAAAGCACCATCTACCCGCTGCTCAGGCGGCTTTTAAAAGACGAACTGCTCTCCTCCTACTGGCAGGAAACCGCGGAGGGACTGCCTCCCAGAAAATATTATACCCTAACAGAAGAGGGAAAAATCTGCCTCGATGCCATGTCCGCAGAATGGGAGAAGCTGCTGCAAGCGATTGCACTGATAGATAAATAATAACAAAATATAAGCGAAAGGAAAAATAATATGGACAAAATATTGGAAAATTATCTGGAAAAAACAGACAAATATTTAAAACCGATGCCAGCCGGCGAGCGGGCGGACATTATCAAAGAAATCAAAAGCCAGATGCTTCAACTGGAAACAGAAAAGCATTTGACGCCCGCTCAAATTACGGAGCGCCTTGGCAGCCCCAAAGAGCTTGCCAAAGCCTATCTTGGCGGCTCTATTGCAAAGGATAGCTCCTTCAGCTTGCGGAAGCTGTGCTGCATAGCTGCCTTTGCAGGGCTTGCCGGCGGCAGCATCTTCGTTCTTCCCTTCACAAGCATACTCTCCGCAGCGCTGCTGGTTTCCGCCGTCATCGCCCCCGTATGCGGGCTGATAAAGCTGATTGGATTCTTGGCGGGTTTGGATATCCCTTTTATCATGTTTCAATTCGGCTCCTACACCGCGCCCCCTCTTGTCGTATTTCCGCTTTCCCTGGTTTTTGGAATTTTGTTCTTTTTGGCAGGAAAGGGACTATGGAAGCTGACGATTCAATATGTCAGAGCGCTCAGCCGCTCAAAGTCTGCAATCAATGCTTTTGATGTCAATGCCTAAATATAGGAGCTGCCCCTTGCTTTTACCCTCACGGTATTTTACAAGAGGCAGTTTTATTATTCATATTTTATATCGACGTTCTGGTAAAAAGCATTGTGCAGAATTTCGGGGTTTTCTCCCGTAAATGCTTTTGCAGCTTCTTCATCTCCTTTAAGCTGCCACAGAAACCATGCCGTCACATATCCTTCAGCCTGATACAGCATATCGTCATGCGTCATCCCAACCCTTCTTGCCATAACTTTTGGAGATGCGATTTTGTCGTACATTTTCTGCATTTCTGCAAGCGGTATCACAATATCTGTCTCGAATTCTCCACTGGTTCCTGCGAGCAAAAGAATCGGGCAATTCACATCCGCACAATCATAAGGATAATCCGTTACCTGTTCTGCCGTTCGCTCGCATACGGGAGAAAGCAGAACCGCCGTGAAATTACCGATGCGGCACAGGTCAGCAGAAATTCCTTTTATCGCAATTATACCGACAAAGAGGATATTCTGAAACAATATATACAGTTGCTTTTTCAAAGCTGGAATGATTCTTACAGCCACTCTCAGAACAACTCCCAAATGGATTTGTACGTAAGTCTGTTTACACATTTGGAGAAAAACAGGGATTTATACTTATTGTTGAGGCAAAGATTTCTTACGGAATTTACGGCTGGATTAAAGAGTGGATTTCTCGAGGTATGCAGGAGCCGGCAGAAATGATGGCTGAACTGTTATCGGCGCAATCCGAAACAAAATAAAAAACAATTGACACCCTCACTCTAATGTGTTAGACTATTTTTAATCTAATCTATTAGACTAACGAGAAGGAGGGATTTATTGTGAACACCCCAAAAGTATTTGAAAGCGAATACCGCTTCTGTCTGATTCTCTGGGAGCATGAACCCATTAAAAGCGGCGAGCTGGTCATTTTGTGCAAAGAACAGCTCGGCTGGAAAAGCTCCACTACCTATACGGTTATCAAACGCCTGTCGGAGCGCGGCGTCTTAAAAAATGAAAATACCATCGTCACATCGCTTGTCTCCAAGGATGAAGTGCAGGCGGCAGAAATTGACGAGCTTGTGGAAAAAAAATTTGACGCCTCTCTTCCCACCTTTATCGCAGCATTTACCAAGCATCGCAAGGTGACGGAAAAAGAGCTTGACGAAATCCAGCAGATAATCGACGGCTTTCGGAAAGGAGGCAGCGTATGACAAACTTATTTTTAAAAATTGTCAACATGGGCATCGCCGCAGGCTGGCTTATTTTGGTCGTTCTCGCCCTGCGTCCTGTTTTGCAAAAGGCTCCCCGATGGATTCATGTACTGCTTTGGGGGCTTGTTGGCGTGCGCCTTATATGTCCTTTCTCCATAGAAAGCGCGCTCAGTCTGATTCCCAGCACAGAAACCATACGCCCCGAAATTATGACGGCTGCAAAGCCCTCCATTGAAAGCGGTATTCCGGCTGTCAATCAGGTGCTCAACCCCGTCATCGAGCATACTTTTACCCCAAACCCCAGTGCAAGCGCAAATCCGCTCCAGATATGGCTTCCCATACTGGCTGCCTTTTGGTGCGCCGGCGTTATTCTGCTGCTTTTCTATGGGGCGGTGAGTTATCTGCGCCTGCTTCGAACCATCCGTACCGCCGTTTTGCTGCGGGACAATATTTATCAAAGCGAGCACATTGCCTCGCCTTTTATCCTTGGCGTTATCAGACCCAGAATATACATTCCCTTTTCCTTGACGGAAGAAACTTTGCAGCCTGTGCTTTTGCATGAGCAGGCGCATCTGCAGCGCCGCGACCACTGGTGGAAGCCCCTTGGTTTTCTGCTGCTTGCCGTCTACTGGTTTCACCCGCTGGCATGGCTAAGCTATATCTTGCTTTGCAGGGACATCGAGCTTGCCTGTGATGAAAAAGTCATACGGGATTTAGACAGGGAGGAACGGGCAGACTATTCACAAGCATTGCTCAGCTTAAGCACGCATCGCAGGATTGCCGCCTGCCCGCTTGCCTTTGGAGAGACCGGCGTGAAAAAACGGGTAAAATCCGTACTAAGCTACAAGCGCCCTGCTTTTTGGATGATTGCCGCCGCCATCACCGCCTGCATTGTGATAGTAATTTGTTTTCTGACCAGCCCGCATTCCGATAAGGTATTTCATCTGGAGGATGCTGCCGTGGCATTCATCACTTCCCCCGACAGCGAAGCCTCCGCGCGACTCTCAGGCGTTCCTCTGGAAAGGCTTTCCGCAGAAATTATGCAGTATACCTATGAGAAAACGGGAAACGCTGTGCCGTCGTACTACCCTTATCAAATCACATGGCACGACGAACAGGGTAATATCATAGAACGCTTATCCGTACTGGATGAACAACAGATTCTATATGACGGCAGCATCTATCGGACGGACGAGGGACAATTAAACCTGACGCTTCTGGCACAGTACTACGCAGAGCTTGTGCCCGACGACGGTTCCGACAGCGGTTCCGACACCGCTTTGGACAATGCCGGAAGCGACGACACAAACTCCTCCGATTCCGGCATCCCCGCTTTTTTAGATTTAAACAGGAACGGCACAGCGGAGACACTGGTACAGAGAGAAATGGAGGACGGACAGGGACAGGTCGTAGAAATATACGAAAACGACGAACGGATTTATTATGCAGAGGGCGGATTTGCCCATGTGGGCTGGAATGCACTGTTTTTGTGTACGATAGACGGGGAAAGCTATCTGCTGCGCTATAACCCGACGATGTTTCAGGGAATGTCTAATTATAGCTACGAATTATTCTCCTTAAAAGACGGGCATGAAACCATAGCCTACAACGAAATCACTTTTGACGTAAATTTTTACGCCCCTTACCATGAAGCATTTGACCCCGAGGGAATTGCCGCCTTTATGGAAGAAATCAACGGCTATCTTGCCCAGAGCACACAGCTTCTCAATACGGATTACGACCTGTTAGCCGCCTTTGAGCGGACCGGAAGGCTGGAGGACGACCTTGGCATCCTTCTTAACAGCTTTGAACCCGAATTCTCAAGAGACCCTTCGAAGTCTCTGTTGGAAAACTTAAGACTGCTGCAGCAGACAATGGAGCCTTCCGCCTCCGGCTCCCTCTCCCAGAGGCTCTCCTCCGCACTTCCTTTTGACGACACGCTAGAGATGATGTTCTGCAGCGGCGCGGGCGGATGGCAGACCATGCTTTCCCTCAATGCGGACGGCTCCTTTACCGGAACCTATTTAGATTCCGACATGGGCTCTTACGACGCCGCGAAATACCCCAACGGCACGGAGTATATCTGCCAGTTTCACGGCAGCTTTAAAGACATTGTACAGCTAAGCGATGCCAGTTGGAGCCTGACCTTGGAGGAACTGGTTCTGGATACGGGACATGAAATCGGTGAAGAATGGATTGCGGCAGATACGCTCCGTATTGCAAGCACCCCCTACGGCTTTGCGGCTGCCGACGGCAGTATGCCAAAGGAAAACGCACAGTTTATCCTCTATTCTCCAGAAGCGCAGGGACACGCTTCCGGCACTGAATTATACGGCGCAATAGAATTTCAACACTGGCATCCTGACCGGGGGGAATACCTTGCCGCCGGCGACACATTAGGCTGCTTCGGGCTTCACAACATAGACACCGGTTACGGCTTCTTCTCCCTTGACGCATGGGGGCTTGACTGACAGCCTCCTTTATCTGAAACCAACGGCGTCATTGCACCGTCGCTGTACAGGCGCAGCCTGTGCAGCGCTCTTGTACACGCCACATACAGCATCTTTTTATCTTCCCCGTCAAGATAGCTCTGCGCATCCGCATCACAGACAAGCACCGCGTCAAATTCCAGCCCCTTCGCCATATAACACGGCAGCAGAAGCGTCCCCTCTATCCTTTCCACAACATTATGTTTTAACAGCCGGATTTCCATGCGGGAGCGCAGTCCCCCATACAGGCGTTTACAGCTTTCCTCCGTCTTGCAAAGCAGACAAACGGTCTCGTAGCCCTTCTCCCTGCAGTCTTCTACTTCTCTCACTATCCCGTCCAGATATGCCTCATGTGTGTCAAAGGCTCTGACTTCCACTGCCTCACCCTTGCGGTTAAAGGATTTCACCTCCTGCCCGCCGTCGATAAACTGCAGCCCAAACTGCAGGATTTCATTGGTACAGCGGAAGCTTTTGTCCAGTGTCATCAGCGCTGCATTCTTCTTTTGCAGCACCGACCGCACCCCCTCATAGAAGGAAATATCCTCCTGCTTTTTAAGCGTCTGGTTGACATCGCCCAGCACAGTGTATTTTGCATAAGGAAAAAGCAGATGAAATATTTCATACTGCAGCGGATAATAATCCTGCGCTTCATCGATTATCACCTGCCGGATATTGCGGTAGCCGTTGTAATCATGCAGCTTCAGATACAGATAGCAGACTGCGGCGGCATCGTCAAAATGCAGCCTTTCCGCCTCCAGATTTTCCAGCGTATAGCGTCTGATTTCATAAAGCCCTTCTGCACCGGCTCCTGCAAAATAATCATCTTCCTCCCACAGCAGCCCGTACAGGCTGCAAAGCCTCGATACGGCATCCAAGGACGCAAGCTCCGGATGCGCCGCTTCCAACCGTGGTATATCTGCAATCAGCCTGTTTAAAATCTGTAAAAAAGGCTTTCCGCTCTTGAACTGCATACTGTCCCTTACAAGCGCGCTCTCCATGTCATCCGATACAATTTCCTCCCAAAACGCATTTTGGGATTGCACCGCTTTTTTCTTTAAAACCTCATAAAGTATCTCTTCAAACACTCTGGATACTACGTTCTCTTCCCCCAGCTCCGGCAGTACGTTGGAAATATACTCCTCAAATACTGCGTTGGGCGAAATAATCATGATATTGTCCGCCTGAAGCCCAGACTGTACGCCACGGTACAAAAGATACGCCGCCCTGTGAAGCGCTACGGATGTCTTGCCGCTTCCCGCGGCGCCCTGTATCATCAGAAGGTCGTTCTCCATATTCCGAATTGCAATATCCTGCTCCTTCTGAATGGTCTCCACCACCGTCTTCATCTGTGGCGACACATTTTTTGACAGCAGGCGCTTTAATATAGCGTCACTGATATGGATATCCGTATCAAAAAAGTAGAGCAGACGTCCATTTTTGATTTCATACTGCCGCTTCTTCTCCACGCTTCCCGTCACTCTTCCCGCAGGCGCATCATAATAAGCTTCTCCCGTCATAAAACGGTAGAACACGCCGGCAATCGGTGAGCGCCAGTCATAGACATAGATTTTGAGAGAATTTTTCTCCATCAAAGACGTCCTGCCAATGTATATTTTTTCCGCAGCCTCCTCCCCCGTAAAGCAAAAATCAATTCTTGCAAAATAAGGCGCCTCAACTACCTTTTCCAGCCGCCTTATCTTTCGCACCAGCTCCTCGCAGTCCGCCGCCATATTCGTAATAGGCAGAAGGCTCTGATTCAGCTCCACCAAAGCTTCAAAGCCGTCCGCACTCCACAAATCCATAGCGCCGTGCTCCGTATGTTCCCGAAGCTCCCTCTTTGCCGCAATCATTTCCGACTGCCTTTTCTCTATTGCCTCCCTTGCCTGTAAAAGCTGCCGTTCTGCCGCCGTCACCGTCTCCTGCAGGTATACCTCCTCCCGCTGTTTTTCTTCCGTCTCCGCTTCCCTCGCACATGCTTTCTCCCTGTCTTCTGCCAGCCGCTGTTTTTCTTCCATGCTCCCCCTTTCCAGCCGCCCTTCGGACGGCTTCCCGCTTTTATGTTGTTCCAGTTTAGCATTTTTATGACTGCACAAACAGTCTTGTTATTCTTATTTTTACATGCTATAATAAAAATGGAAAAAGAAAACCCGCTGCACCATAAACCGGCACAGCAGGTTTTTTTCTTAGGCTTTCCGTCAAAATCCAAGCCCGCTTTTTATTTTCTCCATCAATTCGTTGTCAAATTGATATGTCATTTCCCTGATTCCTATCGCGGCTCCTTTTTTAGGATATATCCACAAAACACCCATATCCTGAACCGCCTGTTTCAAAGTATACTTTTTTTTCTCGCTGGCTGCCACAAGCAGAATGTCCTTGATTTCCGAATAAGGCAGTCTCTTCTTGTCCAGTATCAGCCCCTTCTCGCAAAAGCGTGCGGCGCCGCCGCCCCGCTTCTTGGGAATCTCCACCACCAGTCTTCCAAACTCTGTATCTGCCATACCCTCCGCAAAGCTTCCGCTCCATTCCAATATACATTCACCGCCATGTAAATCCCGCTGTGCCTCTGCCTTCTTCTGCCGTTCGGCGCGTTCCTCGTAAAAGCTCTTAAAATACCAGACCAAAAATACAATACAGCCGATAACAAGCAGTAAAAAGAATATTGCAGGCAGGCATAATAAGAATGTTTTCATAAAACCACTCTCCTTTATCATTTCATCTTTTGTTTCACTATAACACAAATGCTCCCAAAAGTCTTCCTTTTGTAACGAAAACGAAAAAAGCACCATGAAATTATAAGAAAAATATCCGATAAAAATAATAAGCGACACAGGCAATTGCCTATAATCGATTCGGGTGTCAAAAGCCCTGATTGAAGTTGCCTGCTGTCAATTTAACCTAAGAACAGGTGTGCACTCCGTTGCGCCAAACATTTCAATGAGCCTCTAAAGCGAAAATCGTGTTCAGCAAAGGCTTCCATGATTTTTGAGTCTCATTTCCATAGCGCAAAAGTCGTTTACACCTGTTCTTAGGTCAAATTGACAACCAACATTTTCGGACAGGGCTTTTGACACCCGAATCCTATAATCCTAAATAAACCAAAAGGAGAGAACATATATGTTAGCATCCGATATGAAACAACTTATCAATTCCATGGAGAATACTATCAAGCTGCAGAATCGCGCCAGAGCCGAAAGAAGGGCTGATAAGGCGGCACGCGAGCAGCAGGAATTTAAAGAAAAGCTGATGCGCATTTCTACCGGTGAATTGGAGCTCGAGGGCATGGCAAGAAAAGGAAAGGGCGCACAAGCCGCCGTTCAGAGAGACCAATTGATTGGACTTATGATGGCTGGCTTTTAAAAGCCAGCCATCCGCACTTTTCAAAAGAAATTATTGTTTCGACTCTGCCTCTTCCAGACTTTGATAACCATACAAATGCACGCTGTTTTCCATCGTGAGGGCAGCAAGATTTTTTCCTTCCTGACACATCTTTACTACAAACCGTCCGTACAGCTCCAGCATCTTATCAGAATACGTACCGAGCTCGCCCCGCAGATAGGTTTCATAGGAGGTATCGCCAAAGCTGTCCTCGCTTGTATGAATCAGCCTTGCATTTCCAGCCAGACGCGGAAACTGCTTCGCAAATTCCTCCATAAAGCCTACCTGAAGCTTTACAACAGCCTCAATTATCTGCTTCTTTTCCTCCGGCAGAACCGGAAAATGCTCTGCTATGTCTGCATACTCCTTTGGAGCCGTGCTCTCCATCATTCTGCCGTACTTTTCCTCAATCAGATTGCGTCCCCTCTTGTATTCCGTTTTAAAGTCATACAGATATTGTATCAGCATCTTGCGTTCCCATGTCAGATACTGGCTTTTCCGCATAATGGTGAACGTCCGCCTGTTGTTTTGACAGGATGCCCTGCCGCCGGCGTTTTTCACCTTGTCAAAAGCCTCAAACTCTGCCTCCACAATTTCATCAATCAGCTCTTCCTCCGATAATTCCTCCAAGCCTTCTTTTTGGTACAATTCGTCTACGTGGAACTCCAGAAAGCTCTCTCGGCTGCTTATCAGGTCTGCCTCATAAAGCCTGTCTGCCAGCCTCTGCGCCAGCTCCTCCACAAGCGCCGTCTGCTGCGACACGTCTTCGCCCTCCACAGCTTCCCGAATCAGCCTGGCCTCTTCTTCATAGTCCGCCGTCTGCGCAATCCCCTGATAGAGCCATTTATCATGAAGGGGATACCTGCCAGCCAGATAATACAGGATTTTCATCGCCTGCTTCATACCTTCCGCCAAGGAAAGGGCAGCCGCCACCATATCGTTCCGTCCCGCCATTCTGGCAAAATTATACTGCGCCGCCTGTGCAAAACGGGCACAGGCATTTGTCAGCTTTAAGTAATACACCTCTTTTGGCATACCCGTTCTCAAAAACTCCTGAATGGCAGAAAAAGTTCCTTCCACATCCCGAAAAACTTCTCCGTTTACCGCTGCAGCCAGCGCTTCATCCGCAAGGTCATCCCAATATACGATAAGCTGTCCTTCCCTTGCACTTGCATGCAGCAGCTTTACCTTCTCCTCCACACTACCCGGAAAATAGGGATGTGCACCTTGCACTTCTACTACCTTTCCACTCTCCTCCTCAAGTCTGTACGCGCCGGATACAATATCTATCATCGAAGCGCAGTCCTCTGAAACAAGAATTCTATGAAAGAAACCGGCTATGGTACATACTCCCACACGTCCGCCCGCACGCTTTGTTGAGACGCGCGAAAATCCCATAAACTCTTTAGGCAGCTCCTCATATGCCTTCTGCAGCTCTTTTCCGATTTCCTCATAAACCTCAATATTCATCCACATGGCAAAGCCCGGTCCCCAGTCGTGGTCTCTGGATACCTCGTCGTCATAACCGAAGCAGTCGGAGCCTTCTCCGCAGAGGCCTACTGCAATTTTGTCCTCATACTCCGCAAACTTCTCGTGAATCATGGGCTTGCCGTATTCCTCATAGTACGCCCTGCACAGCGCAAGTCCGGTCATCGGTTCTTTTGTTGTTGCATTATGTTCCATCGCATCCTCCCTTTGTGCCCTTTCGCACTCTTCTAAATTTTGTGCCAATCTTTGATAGTACTCATTTTCTCCCAGAGACACTTTCATCCCCTCCATTGCTTTCTGAAAACATTCTGCTGCTTTTTTATATTCCCTGCGCCCATAATGGTAAGCTCCCATGGAAGCTAACGCTGCGCAGTAATGGGAATCCGAAATACCGTGCTTTTCAAATATTTCTATTGCCCGCCTGCAGTATTCCATGGCAGTTTCATCCTCGTGAAGCACAACGCATGTAGAGGCAAGATTGGCATATGTGACAGCCTCCTCAAAATATGCATCTGCATTGACTTGCACAATCGCCAGCGCCTTTAACAAGTTTTCCTTCGCCTCACTGAAATTTCCCATTTCCTGATGCAAAAGGCTTAGGTTATTGTATAGACTGGCAAAAAGCATATCGTTTTCGTCGAGATTTTCCCGATACAGCTTCAAAACCTCTCCATAATATGCCATGGATTCCGCCAGTCTGCCGCCGGCGCGATAAGCGTTTGCGATGTTTAAAAGCGTGGTCGCATAGGGCATACTGCCCTGTATTCCCATCCGCTCCATCAGCTTGAGCGCGGCGGCAGCATAGCTATATGAACTTTCCACCTGACTGGTTTCCCGCATGTAGCCAATCATCTCATTCAGCAGGGTAAGCAGCGCATGATTGTCTGCTTCCTCCATGGCGAGCCTTATGGAATCTTCTAAAAGCCGCTGCGCCTCCTGTCCCTTGTTTTCCGAAAACAGTCTGTCCAGTTTATTTACAATTTCATCCGTCCTCATATTGCCTCTCTATGCTTTCTTATTATATTTTGTTGTCGCCCCGCCTTTCGGCACAATGTAACCTGTAATGGTATTATAACATACCCAATGCGTTTTCGGATAGTGTTTTATCGCATCTTGCGCAAATTCGGACTATCGTTCCGTTCCTGTAGCCGCTCCGCTCTCATAGGTCACTCCCTGCTTATATCCTAAGCCCTTTGGGATAATGGTTCTTCATCACAGTCCCCGTGATTTTGCCCCAGCCCAGAGAATATCCGGCGACACACGCCAGACACCAGCCCTTCGCCTGTGTATTGACCGAAACGGTCTGACCGCCGATATACTGCTCTGCCTCGGCAAAAGTAAGATTGACCTTCTGCTTTGCCTCCTCCGGCTTTAGAGCCAATGCCAGCGCGTGAGAGGGCTCGAAGCGGTTTTTCTTAAAGGCTCCCAGATGCAGCCCCGGACGAAGCGCCCTGATGCCCTTTAACGCCGGCATCCCCTCCATTCCCAGATAAAGCTGTTCTCCATAGCGCAAGTATATGCCGGACGCTGTCCAATTAGAAAGATACTGCTCTCTAAATGCGGAAAAGAGACTGTACTCCTGTGCCGGCAATCCTTTTTCCATGCCGTTTCCTGCCTTTGGCAGATAATCGCATTCACCCTCTCTTTGCAGTACCGCAAAATAATGTCCTTCTCCCTTTATCCTGTGAGGCATGAGACGCACTGTATTTTCCACACCGTCAGCCGGATTCTCCACCCATTTCCCCTGTCCGCACAAAAAGCCCTCTCTCTGCTCTACAGGTTCTATGGAAAAATCCGGATGCCGCTTTACAAAGCGGCTGACAGTTCCCTCATCCTCCTCCGGCGCAAAGGTACAAGTCGAATAAACCATTTTTCCGCCCGGACGCAGCATCCTGGCGGCACAGTCCAGTATCCCGTCCTGCCTTTTCGCGCAGAGCGCAACATTTTCCACACTCCACTCTTCACAAGCCTCCTCTGATTTACGGAACATGCCCTCCCCCGAACAGGGCGCGTCTACCAGAATCTTATCAAAATATCCGGTAAACACCGCCGCAAGCCGCTCCGGCGTTTCATTGGTGACAATCACATTGCCAAGCCCCATCCGCTCCACGTTTTCGGAAAGTATCTGTGCTCTCGCGGGATGGATTTCATTGCTGACCAAAATGCCCTCCCCCTGCATGGCGGCGGCAAGCTGCGTTGTCTTTCCGCCAGGCGCCGCGCACAAATCCAGTACCCTGTCCCCCGGATGCACCTTAAGAAACACTGCCGGCGCCATCGCAGAAGGCTCCTGCATATAATAAACGCCCGCAGCGTGAAGCGGGCTTTTGCCCGGCTTATCCGCACCCTCTATATAAAATCCGTCTTCCGTCCACGGCACTCTCTCAAGGGAAAAATACCCCTCCTTCACAAAGGTTTCTGCGTCCGCCTTTATGGTGTTTACACGCAGTCCCCGCCGGCTCTCCATGGAAAATGCTTCCAAAAATGCCGGATACTCTTCCCCCAGCAACTTTTTCATTCTCTCTAAAAACAGTTTCGGCAGCATATTTTCTCCTGTTCTTTTCTCTTTTTGGCACAAAGCGGTATCCGCCTCTGCTCCCGCCATAGACGGAAGCATTTTCCGGCACAGAAAAAAGGGCGCTTATATATGCGCCCCTTCTTTTTGCTCTGTCACCATATCTTCCATCTGTTCTCGTGCGTTTTTGAAACAATTCAAGAGCTTGGGCGAGAAGGTGCCGCATTCTCCCCGCATAATCATATGAAAAGCCTCGTCCATTGAATAAGCGCTCTTATACACTCTCTCGCTGACAAGCGCATCGTAAACGTCCGCGACCGATACAATCTGTGCTGAAATCGGAATTTCATCCCCCACAAGCCCGTCGGGATAGCCCCTGCCATCGTATCTCTCATGATGATGACGGCATATTTCGTAACATGCCTCGCCATACTTATCATCCCACGCACCCTTGATGCTTTTTAGAATATCACAGCCTCTCGTCGTGTGGGACTTCATACACTCAAATTCCTCCTGTGTCAGCCGTGCAGGCTTTAACAGAATATTATCCGGAATCGCTATCTTGCCAATATCATGCATGGAGCTTGCGGAGACAATCACCTCCACCTTGTCCGGCGTCAGCTCGTATTCGGGGTAATCCTTCATCAGCTCCTCTGCCAAAATACGGGTAAAATCTTTGACGCGCTTAATATGCTCGCCGCTTTCCAGATTTCTGCTCTCCACAATCGTACCGAGCGCATCCAGAATGCGGGCATTGTTTTCCCGCAGGCGGCTTGCCTGTACCTTCAACAGGCTGTTCTGTTCCTGCAGGGTTTTCGTCTGCTCCTCCACCTTGTGCTCCAGACGGTTCTTGTACATGTACAAATCCGTCACGTTGTTCACTCTCTTCTTCACTAGCACATGGTCAAACGGCTTTCTGACAAAATCAGAAGCGCCGTACTCGAAGCTCTTCCTCTCAATTTCCACAGAATTTTCCCCACTGATTACAAGCACGGGGATTTTATCCAGCCAGCCCTTCTTCTTCATGACCTCCAAAACCGCAAAGCCATCCATTTGGGGCATAATCAAATCCAACAGCACCACTGCTATATCGTCATGAAATTCCTCCAGCCGCTCCAGCGCTTCCCTGCCGTCCGCCGCTTCCATCACCGGATGCTCGTCCTCCAGTATTTCCGTCAGAATCTCACGGTTCAATTCCATATCGTCCACTATAAGTATTTTGCTGTGCATAACTGTCCTTTCCCAAACCTTATGTTCACCTGTTTCCAATCATTATTATTTTAAAACATAGGGTTTTTGAAGTCAATAAAAAGAACCCGAATTTCTTATGAAACCCGCGTTCCTTTATTAACCTTAATTTTCTTTCACTGCCTTCGTCCTTCCGCTCCATGCTGTCACAGGCAGCCGCCTTTTACCTCTGCCTTCTCACCAGACTCCAAAGCACCGTCCAATCCAGTACCCGAGTCCCAGCACCCAGCTTGTAAAAATGCCGTACAGAATCACCGGTCCCGCAATGGTAAAAATCTTGCAGCCCACGCCAAACACCCAGCCTTCCTTTTTAAACTCAATTGCCGGAGCCGCCACCGAATTGGCAAATCCCGTTATCGGCACCAGCGCACCGGCGCCGCCCCACTTCACAATACGGGGGTAAATGTTCAGACCGGTCAGAAGTACACTCAAAAAAATCAATGACAGCGAACACCAGCTTGCCGCCGTCTCCTTGTCCATACTCATTACATCCGTACAAAACTGTAAAATCCCCTGCCCCAGCACGCAGATAAGCCCGCCGACTATAAACGCCTTCAGCATCTGCAGCCACAGATTATGCGTCGGCGTCATTTCCTTGACATACTGCTCATAATTCTGCTTTTTTTCCTCCATGCCGGATTTGGGATTCCTGTTTTCACTTTTATCAGTCATATAGCCGCTCCTTTCTTTGTTGACACCCGAATCTTTTTAGATAATTGCGAAACTCTCATTTTGAGGTTCCGAATTGTGCAACTTATATATTCTATAAGCAGACCCTTGATTACCGTTGGTACTTAGCTGCCGTATTTTGGCAGCTTACGTACCACTACGGTAATCTTGGAGCGAGAGCGCGTCTGCGTTAGAATATATAAGCTGCACAATGACACTGGCATAATTACTGCGTTTTGCAATTGCCTATTTACTCCTTTTTTACTATGCGCAATATTTTATTTTTTATGCCCTGCTCTTTCCCGCTTGTTTTTACTGCTATCCAAAATCTTTGTGCTTACTTTACCACCTCGTGAATCTCCATAAAAAAATACCAGAGAGAGCCGCACAGCTTTCCTGCCGCCATCGCGCAGACGGCAATGCCAAGCCCATGCCGAAAGCCGGCCCTTCTTGAAAAAATCGGGATGCTGTCCAGCATTTCCGCAATGGCAAGCGCCAGACAGCCGATAAACATTCCCGCAAAAAGACCAAAAAACGTCACGGCAGCCGTTCCCGCCGTCTGTACTGCCGCCTGTGAGATTCCCCGGGAAACAAGCCACTCTCCAAAATGGCAGTAGCGCGCAAACACGCTGACGAGCCCTCCTGCCACCGTGCCCAGAATTACCATTTCCTCATACAAAACAATCTGTCCCGCCGTATGACTTTTTCCTGCGAAACGGGGAATCAGCCCCACCGCCACCAGGACAGTAAAAACGCCTGCCGACGCCAAAAGCCCAAAGCTGCCGCCAAACAAAATCAAAAGAAGGATTTTCAAGCTATTCCACATCTATGGTTTTTCCCTCTCTTTCCGCCGTGTCCACAAGCGCATTGTTTACATCCGTCTCATATTTGCGCATTTCCACCTCGATGGGCGTAGGGTCCTTTGTCAGCCTGCGTCCTCCTACATGGTTAAAGAACACGATAATTCCCAATGAGAGCCCCACCGAGTAAGCCACCTCCAGCGCAGAGACGCCCGCCGGCTCACTTCCCATTACAATCTCGTGAATGCGGGTAAAAACGTCCGCAATGCCAATATCATTGTGGTATGCCATAATGGTAAATGCTGTGCCGCAAAAACTGATAATCGCAATAAAAAACGCTTTCAACGCCTGCTGCCAGCCCTTGTGGGTGTCTACCTTAATGCGCTCTATCAGCACCTCGGTCTCACCGAGACTTTCCACCGTCACACCCGGACACGCTTCCTCAATCAGCTCTATGATTTTTAGGATGCTGACCACACAGCGTTTTTCTTCATACGGCATTTTCCCACCTTTTGCCCTTGCCGATTCCCTGCTTTTAGACGCGCTATGCTTCGGCATACCGCCATCCTGTGCGCTTTTTTTCTGTGCGCCGCTTCCCTGCGTGTCCGTTTCCTGTCCCGCCTCAACGCTGTCTCCTGCACTACAGAATTTGTGAACCTTAATGCTTTTTACCTTCGCTGCAACCAGCTTATCCGCACAGCGGATGCTGCCGATGTCCTTTATATAGACATCCGCCTCTGTAAGCTCCACATTTCTGTTTAATTTGATATAACAAACAGGGTCCGCCATTTTCTATTTCCTTTCAATGTGCATGATTTTTAAAGGTTAGTATATACTTTTGCATTTACATTTATGCAAGGAAAATTGCAGTCCCGTTCAAGATTTGTGCTGTCAGCCAAAACTCCGGCAATTCCATAAAAAAGTTGTCGGAAAGTCCGTGCCATGCTATAATCAGAACAATAAATCGGTAAAAGAAAGGACTGTCAGCCATGCTTAACCCAAAGAAAGTTTCCGATTCCCTGACCGAACAAATTCACATTGTGATTTCGCCTGACATCAACAGCTTTGGACGCCTTTTTGGCGGACAGCTCTTAAAGTGGATAGACGAGGTTGCCGGTGCAACGGCACGCCGGCACTGCGGAAGAAATGCCACGACTGCCGCTATCGACAATCTGCAGTTTAAATCCGGCGCTTTTTTAAATGATGTCATCGTGCTGATTGGACGGGTTACCTATGTAGGACGAACCTCCATGGAAATCCGTGTAGACACCTACAAGGAGGCTGACGACGGCACCCGCACCCCTATCAACCGCGCCTATTTTGTCATGGTCTGTATGGGGGATGACGACAGACCCACCGAAGCGCCGCCCCTTATTCCGGAGAATCCCGAAGAAAAAATGGAATGGGAAAATGCGAAGAAGCGCCACGAGCTCAGACTGACCAGAAGAAAAGAAGGATTTTAAAAAAAGCGCCGCAAAATCCCTGCACAGGTGATTTTGCGGCGCCCTTTTTCTTACCACTCTTTAAAACTAATATTCAAATCCACATCCCCGCCGATGCCGTCAATCCTTCCCGTATCCGAATACTGCCATACGGCATATTCATACGGAAAATACAAATCGGTATCGTAGTAGGCAAACCATTTATCTACATCCTCAAACTCCGCCATATCAATCAGCACGCTCCACATTTCCATATTCGCATAAATCATGGGGGTATAGCCCGCTTCCCTGATTCTGTCTATAAAAATATGTGCCATGCGGGTTCTCTCCTCGACGGTAAGCCGGTTCATTCGCCCGTCTTTATCCGCCGTTTTTTCCACATCATACACAATCGGATAGGTAACGTTATAGCCCGCTATTGTTTCCAGCACCAAATCTGCCTCCTCAAGCGCTTCCTCGTCAGTGATTGCCTGAGAGAAGAAATATACACCCACTTTGATGCCGGCCGCCGAAGCGCCCTGTATATTGTCCTCAAATTTTTCATCTAAAACAAGCTTGCCTTCCTGTCCGTACCCTCTGATACCGACGCGGATAAAGGCATATTCCACGCCCTGCGCCGCCACCTTGTTCCAGTCAATATTCCCCTGATAGCGGGACACGTCGATGCCCTTGTGGGATATCACCACACCGTTTTCCACATACTGCAGCTCGCCGTTTTCCAATACCTGCAGATTCTCCTGTATCAGACTGTGCTGCTTTAAATCATCACGTATCGGCACAAAATGAAACCTTCCGTTGCTGACCACCACAATATGTTCCGGATAGAAGGGACGCAGCGCACCCACTGTGGAAGTTCCGCCCTCCAGACTCTGCTGTAGCTGGCTTAAAATAGAGTCCGAAGTCTCCTCCCTGGTGTTAATCTCTGCCTGTGCCACAGCCTCTGCCAGCATAAGGTTGACCTCTTCCTCCGAATACATTACCGCGTCTATGTCCGCATTCGCCTCCACCGCATCGTCTTTCTGACGGATTTTGTCATAAATCAGAAGCGCCGCCAGCACTACCACCGTCATCGCTACCAGACAGCCGATTATCGTCATAACGTAAAACGTAATTTCTTTTTTCTTTCGATTCATATTTCCTCATTTCTACCCTAAGGGGTCTTGGGTACATTATACCTTAAAACCCTCGTGGTTGAAAGTGGAAAGTAGTGGTTTTCAGAATATCTTAAGATATTAGCGCTTTTGCTCCCCCGCTACACCATAAGCTCCCCCCGCATACGCAGCAGGATTTTTTTCTCCATACGGCTTACCTGTACCTGACTGATTCCCATCTTTCCTGCCACCTCAGACTGTGTTTTATCCTGAAAATAGCGCATTTTAATCAACTCCTGTTCCTTCTCCGAAAGAGTGTCCAGAAGCTGCCTTAACACCAGATGGTTTAACACTTGTTCCTTTTCGTAGTCTCCTGCACCTTCCCTCGCTGTCATTTTACCGTCCCTGCCGCCTGCCAGCTTGTCCACCAAAAAGATTTCACTGCCGTCAGACTGGTAAACCGACTTGTAGATGGATTCTACCTCCGCTCCCGCTTCCAGCGCCACCGCGATTTCTTCTACCGTAAGACCCGACTCCTCCGCCACCTCCAAAAGCAGCGGCTCCCGTCCCAGCCGGCACGTTAAACGCTCCATTGCCGCTTTTGCCTTCATGCCGTTTTCTTTTAGCGTCCTGCTCACCTTAATCATACCGTCATCCCGCAGAAAACGCTTGATTTCTCCCATTATCATGGGAACCGCATAGGTAGAAAATTTCACGTCGAAAGATAAATCAAATTTGTCAATCGCCTTGATTAAACCGATTGTCCCTATTTGAAACAAATCTTCCATTTCATGCCCTCTGCCGGCAAACCGCTTTACGATATGGTGCACCAGACCCAAATTGTTCTCTATCAGTATATCTCTTGCCTGTTTATCCCCTGCCTGTGATTTTTCGATTAATACTGATATTTCTTCCATTCTGAGGCCTAGTCCTCCCCTTGTATAAAGTTGCTGCACCCCAGCTTTTTCTGCATACGGACCGTCGTCCCCAAAAGCGGCTTTGACTCCACCTCCAAGTCGTCCATAAAAGCTTCCATAAAGGCAAACCCCATACCGGAACGTTCCAGCTCCGGCTTGCTGGTATAAAGCGGTTCCATCGCCTTATCCAGATTTTCAATTCCAATCCCTTTATCCTCTACCTCAATATGTAAAACATCCCCCTCGATGCGGCAGCGCACATAAACCTTTCCCTCCTGCACCTTCACGTGTACGGGCTTTTGTTCCCCATGCCTGCCGTAGCCGTAAACATTTTCATATCCATGGATAATTGCATTTGTCACCGCCTCCGACACCGCTGTCTTGACATCGGCAAGCTCCTCCACCGTCGGATTTAACGGCGTGATAAACGCTGCCACCGCTACTCTGGCAAAGCTTTCATTGGTGGATACTGCGTCAAACTCCAAAGCCATTTCATTTTTCATACTGTCCCTTTCTTTCGCTGCAATCGGTTCTTTCTGTTTGATTTCTATCATCTGTCCCGCAATCCTCCTATTCCATAATTTCAATAATTTTGTGCATACCGGACATGTACAGAATCCGCTTTATCTGCCTGTCTGCGTGTATGGCAAACACTTTTCCGCCAAAGCACGCTATTTTTTTGTATCTTCCCATGATAATACCGATTCCTGACGAATCCATAAAGCGTGTATCTTCAAAATCAAATACCACATGATTTACCTGCTCCCCCAGAATATACCTGTCCGCGTTTTCACTGATATACGCAGACTTATGATGGTCTACTTCCTCGGGAAGCTTTACGCAGAGGTAATTGTCAATTACTTTAAACTCTTCCATTCTATTCTCCTTTCAACAATTTTTTACAATGAAAAAGAGAGCCTATACTGCTATAAACTCTCTTTCGTGTTTTCTTTCTATTCTCTTGTGCGTTTAATGATTGCTCAGGTCATTGATATAGTTTTGTGCTCTTGCGGCACGCTGGGTTCCCGGAAACAGCTCGATAACCTTTTCGTAGACTTCTATTGCCTCTGCACTCATGCCGGCTCTTCTGTAAGCATTGCCCAGCGTGAAGAGTGCATCGCCGTTTGTCGCATCGTAACTGACTGCTTTGGTAAGGTCCGCTATGGCGGTATCATAATCCTCGTCATTGTATGCCGCGTTGCCGGAGGCAAAATAGGAAGCGGAAAGCTCAGGTCCTATTTTTAACAGCAGGTTATTGTATAAACGCCTGAACGGCTCAGACATTTCATTTAAGTTATTGATGCTGTCTTTCACATCATCCAGATAGCTTTCCGTAGCGGCGGCATCCGCAGTCTCCAGATACTCGCTGGCGCCCTCTAACAGAATATCGATGGTGCGCAGCGTACCGTCCGTGCCCACATAGGCATCCAGTTCCTCATGAATCCTGCTGTTTTCTGCCGTCATCTCATCTATGGTCTGCTGCATGGTAGCTATCGTAGCCGTCTTCACATCCATCTCATCGCCGATGGTGCGTATTTCCTCCTGCGCCTTCGTCCTCTCCCTGTTGACCGCAGCAGGCAGAATCAGGAAAAACATGGAAGCAATCCCCAGCACAAGCCCGATGCCTACGTTAAACAAGGTGCTTAGCCCTGTATTCTTAGGCTCCCTGAAGCTGTTTGGCTGGATAATCATCTCGTTGTCGCTCTGATACCGGACTGCCGCTTCGCTTTTCTTTTT
Organism: uncultured Lachnospiraceae bacterium; assembly: GCA_910578335.1. Classification (GTDB taxonomy): domain Bacteria; phylum Bacillota; class Clostridia; order Lachnospirales; family Lachnospiraceae; genus Acetatifactor. Next base: position 48,592 of record CAJTPU010000011.1, read on the forward strand.
CTGTCCGCCTCTGCCCTGCTCGTCCGGAGCCAGCATAGCCTCCACTTCCTTCAGGTAGCGCAGCGTCTGCGTATTGTTGATATCGATTCGGCAGCACTTGTCCAATTCCCGCTTGGCACGTTCCCACTGCTCGCTGTCAATGTAGAGCAGCGCCAAAAGCTGATGCGCCCTGATGAAACGCGGATTCAGCGATAGCACCTTTTTAAGCTGTATCATTGCCAAATCCTTGCTTCCCTGATTACAGTACACAAGCGCCTGGTTATACTTTTTGATAGTCTGGTTTATGGTATCAAGTCTTGTCGCATTGTTTTGTATCATATCAATGTAGTCGTCCGCAATATTTTTCTGCGGGCGCAGATTCTTTGAGATGACCCATTCACTCAACGCCGCCACAACCTCTCCGCGCTCAAAAAAGACAAGCCCTAAAAGATTACGCGCTTCCACGTTATTTTTATTAAATTTTAAACTCTGCCGCAGGCTTGAGACCGCACCGGTCAAATCGCGGATGCCTGCTTTCTCCAGTCCTTCATTGTAATACATATTGGAAACTGCCAGTATTCTCTTATACAGAGCAACGTCAGCGCCGCAGGCGGTGCAATAATCATATTCAGACAAATGGCAGCCGCAGTTATAACAATTCATGCCCCTTACTCCTCATACTCAAAATCTTCTTCCTTGCCGGTTTCCTTGAGCATCTTCACCAAAATATCTGCCATATCTGTCATATCCTGATTGTAAATCGCTTCTTCCGCATCCTCTACCTCCAGACTCGGATGAAACTTTTTCAATTCCTCTTCAAAGTTAATCATAATAACTCCTTTATCTCACCAACCAGATACAGGGAGCCGGCAATATAAACCGGTTCTTTGTCCCTCTTTTGGGACAAAAGCGTCCGGAAAGCCTCTTCTGCCGATTCACAGCAAGTCACCTTACAGCCCGTATCGTCAAATACATCCTCAAGTATACCCGTTTCTACCGCCCTCATATTCCGGGGACGCACCACAAAAATATCTGTAAACAGGTTGCTTGCGGCAATTTCTTCTGTCATAAATCTGTAATCCTTATCCTGCATGACGCCAAAGAGAAGACGCCTTTTTGCACAGCCGTCCTTTGCCACTGTCTCTAAAAACGCCCTAATGCCATCGCCGTTGTGCGCGCCGTCGACGTATACCTCCGGCAGGATTTCTTCCATGCGGCCCGCCCAGAAAGCTTCGGCAACGCCCTGCCGCATCACCTCTGCAGAGAGCTTTCCCTCTCCCAGAACCACTTCAAGGGCACGAAGCGCAATCGCCGCATTTTCCATCTGATAGAAGGCTCTCGTATTCAGACGAAGCCTAATACTATCATAATAAAGGGATTGATAAGAAAAATCAATGCTTTTATGATTAAATTTTAAGAAAATATAATCCTTTTTCGACACGGAAAACGCAGGTATTTGCAATTTTTTTGCGGTTTTTGCCAAAACCTCCGATACCCTTGCATCCGTCTCCCAGTAAATAGCGGGCGCACCTTCTTTCATAATCCCCGCCTTCTCCGCCGCTATCTGAGGCAGGGTATTTCCCAGATACGCCGTATGGTCCAGCCCCATATGCGTAATGATGGCGGCGTCTTTATCCGAAACCGAATTGGTCGCATCCAGCCTGCCCCCGAGTCCTGTCTCCAGAATAATAAAATCCGGTTCCTTCCCTGCAAACCAGCACATCGCCATCAAATACAGAAATTCAAAAAAGGAAGGATGCAGGCGCGCTTCTTCCTGCAAGTCGCCTGCTGCCTCCTCTTTTAAAACTTCCCGCACCTTTTTATAAGCCGAGACAAATTCCTCCTCTGATATCATTTCATTGCCCATGCAGATTCTCTCCCGCACAGACACAAGATGGGGGGAGGTGAAAAGCCCCACCCGATACCCTGCCGCCATCAGCACAGCGCGCAGATAGGCACAAACGGAGCCTTTTCCGTTTGTGCCCGCTACATGAAGAATACGGCTGCCGCGCTTTTCAAAAACTCTCTCAAGCAGTCTTTTTGTGTCCTGCAGCGTATGCTTTTCCCCAAATTTCGGGATATTTAAAATATAGTTTTCTGCTTCGGTGTATGCGCTCATGCCTGAACCTTTCCGATTTTTGCAAGCTGTGCAAGACGCACCTGCACCTCTTTTAACATGCCGGCGTATTTTTCCAGCTTTGCTTTCTCTTCTTCCACCTTCTGCGCAGGCGCTTTGGACAAGAACTTTTCATTCTTCAACATTCCTTCCGCACGCGCCAGCTCGCCCTGCAGACGTTTTTCCTCTTTGGAAAGACGCTCCATTTCCTGCGCAATGTCCACAAGCTCCGCAAACGGCATGTAAAGCGTTGCTCCCGCAATCACCACGGAAACGGCATCCTCCGAGACGCCCGTTTTATCCTCCTGTACCAGCACCTCTGCAGCATTTGCAAGGGAAGCAAAAAACAGCTTTCCCTCCAAAAAGGCATTGCGGATGCGCTCGTCCCGGCTCACCACATACACGGATGCCTTCCTTCCCTGTGCCACGTTCATCTGCGCACGCACGTTGCGGATGCCGCGCACCGCTTCCTTAATCCTGCCAATATCGGTTTCTTCCTTGGCAAAACAGCGCTCCGCACTGTATACCGGCCAGGAGGAAATCATAATGGATTCCTCCTTTGTCTGCAGGGTGCAGAAAATTTCCTCCGTGACAAAAGGCATATACGGATGGAGCAGCTTCAGCGCATCCAAAAGCACCGTCTTTAAGGTGTAGAGCGCGGCGTTCTGGCTCGCGGCATCATCTGAATTGTAGAGCCTCGGTTTTACCATTTCAATATACCAGTCACAGAATTCATCCCAGATAAAATCGTAGACCTTCTGCACCGCAATGCCCAGCTCGAAGCTTTCCATATTGTCCGTGACTTCCTTCACAAGACTGTTCAGCCGGCTCAGTATCCACTTGTCAACCGGCTCCAAATCCTCTGTGCGCGGCGCATGAAGGGTCTTTCCCTCCATATTCATCATGATAAACCGGGAAGCATTCCAAACCTTGTTGGCAAAATTGCGGGCAGCCTCCACTCTCTCATAATAAAAACGCATATCGTTGCCGGGGGCATTTCCTGTTATCAGGGTCAGGCGCAGAGCGTCCGCGCCGTATTTTTCAATAACCTCCAGCGGGTCGATACCGTTCCCCAGCGATTTGGACATCTTTCTCCCCTGGCTGTCGCGCACCAGACCATGAAAAAGCACGGTCTTAAAGGGCTTTTCCTTCATCTGCTCATAGCCGGAGAATATCATGCGGATAACCCAGAAGAAAATAATGTCATAACCTGTCACCAGCACATCCGTGGGGTAAAAATAGGCAAGGTCCTCCGTTTTTTCAGGCCATCCCAGCGTGGAAAAAGGCCAGAGTGCGGAAGAAAACCATGTGTCCAGCGTATCGGGGTCCTGCGTAAAGTGCGTTCCGCCGCATTTTTTGCATACTGCAGGCGCTTCCCCGGCTACCACGACCTCCTTACAGTCGTCGCAGTAGTACGCCGGAATCCGATGCCCCCACCAGAGCTGACGGCTGATACACCAGTCCCTGATATTGTCCGTCCAGTTAAAGTAAGTCTTTTCCATGCGCTCCGGTATCAGCTTCACCTCGCCATTTTTCACAGCCTCCACCGCAGGCTTTATCAGCTCATCCATCTTGACAAACCACTGTTCCTTTACCAGCGGCTCAATGGTAGTCTTGCATCGGTCATGCGTGCCTACGTTGTGGGAGTAATCTTCTATTTTCACTAAAAGCCCCATCTCATCCAGCTCTTTTACAATGGCTGCTCTCGCCGCATAGCGCTCCATTCCTGCAAACCGTCCGCCGTTCTCATTGATGGTCGCATCGTCGTTCATCACATTGACAACGGGCAGGTTATGGCGCTTGCCCACTTCAAAGTCATTGGGGTCATGTGCCGGCGTAATTTTTACTACGCCCGTTCCAAATTCCATATCCACGTAAGCGTCAGCAACAATGGGCATCTTTCTGTTCATAATCGGGAGCATCACCTCTCTGCCGATTAAATGCCGGTAACGCTCATCTTCAGGATTCACCGCAACCGCCGTATCGCCCAGCATGGTCTCCGGACGCGTAGTTGCAAACTCCAGAAATTCCGTGGTGCTCACACTGCCGTCCTCCGCAAGCAGCGGGTATTTGATATGCCACAGATGTCCCGCCTGCTCCTCGTACTCTACTTCGGCATCGGAGATGGAGGTATTGCAGACCGGACACCAGTTAATGATACGCGAGCCCTTGTAAATCCAGCCTTTTTCGTGCATTTTGCAGAACACTTCCGTAACTGCCTTGTTGCAGCCCTCGTCCATGGTAAAACGCTCTCTGTCCCAATCACAGGAGGAACCGAGTTTTTTGAGCTGGGAAACAATCCTGCCGCCATACTCTTTTTTCCACTCCCACGCGCGCTCTAAGAATTTTTCCCTGCCCAGGTCATGCTTGTCAATGCCTTCTTCCTTCAGCTTCTCTATAATTTTGACCTCGGTTGCAATGCTCGCATGGTCCGTCCCGGGCTGCCACAGCGCATTATAGCCCTGCATCCGTTTGAACCGTATCAGGATATCCTGCATGGTATTGTCCAGCGCATGTCCCATGTGGAGCTGCCCCGTGATATTTGGGGGCGGAATCACAATGGTAAAAGGCTTCTTATCATGGTCCACCTCGGCATGAAAATATTTTTTCTCCATCCATTTCTGATACAGTCTGTCCTCTATGCCCTGCGGGTCATAGGTCTTTGCCAGTTCTTTGCTCATAAATTTTCCATTCCTCCATTCCTTCGCGCTGACGGCGCAGTTTCCTATAAAGCAAGATTCCTCCACAAGGAGGAATTTCCTATTATATAAAAAAGCCCTCTGCCGATGTTCGTATCATCGGCAAAGGGCGATTTCTCGCGGTACCACCTTTGTTCGCAGCTATGCTGCCTTGGCGACTTCCATTAAAGTCTCGTCCGATAACGGGGACGGGGCGTGAGGACTTACACGGCACATGCTTTCTGCCCTCCGGTTCCAAAACTACCTTCCATATCCCTTCCTTCGGACAGTCTCGCAGCCGGCATACGCCGAACCGTCCTCTCTGACAAGGGGTAATATGTACTCCTTTTTGTCTTCACCTTTTTTAACACTATAGCGGCATCACGCCGTTTTGTCAAGCAGAAATACCTGCCTTGCACCTTATTTCGCTGCGGGCGTTCCACACTTGGTACAGAAAGCGCCGCCGTTCAAAGGATTGCCGCAGTTTGCACATACATCTGCTGCGGGTGCTGCCTGCTGCATGGGCTGTGCCTGCGAAACCGGCTGCATAGGCTGTGCCTGCTGTACCGGCTGCATAGGCTGCTGCATGGGCTGTGCCTGCTGCATGGGCTGCTGGTAAACGGGCTGCTGCTTTACCGTTATCTTGCCATATGCCCAGTTTGCAAACCTGTCTGCAAGAGGAACGCCTGCTTCTTTGCCCTTTGCTACCTTTACCAGTCCGATAATGGCAAATACCAGAATGATAATTGCTATCACGGATTCCATAATACTTACGATAGTCCCCCATACCGTTCCAAAAATAGGGATTCTGTAGAAGAAGTCAAACAGACCGAAGAATGTGCCGACAACGCCGGATACAAACTGCAGGCAAATTGCCTGAATCACCTGTCTGCCTGCCCACTCATTCTTTTCTCCCACGATAACCACACCCGCCAGTAAAATCAGAGCGGTGGAATATCCCAGAATTGCAAAAATAAATGCTGCTACTGCATAAAAGGACATCCTGATACCAAATTTTCCTTTTTCCATTGAAAAAATACCTCCTTATATGTATTCCTCTCATGATATAAACGATTCCATAACCGCTTATGACTTATTATATACTGTCTGCAAATTTTCGTCAATTTTTATTATCATTTTATTCTGTTCTTCCTGTGAGCGCTGCAAAACATTTTTGTGTGGCATGGTTAAAAAAACATAAATTGGCACTTTTAATGCATCCACTCCTGTGTATAATAAGAAATAAATTCCAGATAAACGCAAAAGAAAGGCATGAAACCATGATGAACAAAAAAAATCCGATTTTACTGATAACCGGCATTCTCCTCCTGCTTGCAGGCGCCATTTTCTGCTACACAACCTACCACGGCTCTTACGCCGCCTCCAAGGAGACAGGCAGCGCATTAAACGAACTGAAGGCCGAGATAAAAGAAATGGAAAGTACGCTTGAAGCTGCCACAGACGCGGATGCAAAAGCGGCGCTGGAGGCGGCGCTAAAAGAATTAAACAGCAGGAAAAGCTCCCTGAGCGCCGAAAAGCTCTCTCAGGAAAAGCCCTACTCCTACTCTCTGATACTTCTTTTTGCCGGTGCTCTGCTTACCGCAGCCGGCGGTATCCGTCTGACCAAAGGCAAAAAGGACGGTGCCAAAAAGGATTTGACCAAACTGGCGCAGGCAGGACTGCTCGCCGCGCTCTGCTACATTGGATTTGCCTTTTTCAAGATTGATATTCCCGTAGGCACGGAAAAAACCGCCTTCCACCTTGGCAACGTCTTCTGCGTACTTGCAGCGCTGCTTCTCGGCGGTTTCTGGGGCGGTCTTTCCGGCGCTGTCGGCATGACAGTCGCCGATTTGACCACAGCCTACGTCACCAGCGCACCGAAAACTTTTTTCCTAAAGCTCTGCATCGGACTGATTGTCGGGCTGGTTGCACATCGCATTTGCAGGCTTTCACAGCAGACGGAGAAAAGCCGTATCGTCGGCATAACCGTACTTGCCAGTGCCTGCGGCATGGCGTTTAACGTCATTGCCGACCCGATTGTAGGATACCTTTACAAAACCTATTTGCTCGGAATCCCCCAGCAGATTTCCAGTGCACTGGCAAAGATAGCCGCCGTCACCTCTTTGGTTAACGCCATTATAGCCGTTATCGCTGCCTCCGTTTTCTATCTGGCGCTTCGTCCGGCTTTAAAGAAATCCGGCTTCCTCGCAACGGAAAAAGCTATCGGCACCCCTGCTGTCAATCCGAAAATGTAACTCTGATATTTCCCATAAAGCAGCTTAGCTTGTAGGTGCTGTCTGCTCCGTTACGGATGTTTTCCTCATACACGACGCCCGAATGGGAACGGCTTCCGACAGTCAGGTTGCCTGCACTGCACTCTAAATCATAATTGTGTTCCCCTTCCGTGCTGCCTTTGATATGGATGTCTGCGTTGCCCATGCCGCACTCTACATCCATATCACCCGGCACGATTCCCGTAAAACGCAGCTCGCCGGCGCCAAGCTCTGCTTCCAGCTTTCTCGAAACTGTCGCATCCTTTATCACAATTTGTCCGGCGCCAAGCTGAATTTCCATTTCTTTTGCCATTGCTTCCTCTATCTGCAGCCTTCCCGCGCCAAGCTCTATCTCTATTTTGTCCGCATTGAGGGTATCCATCTTAAAGTCTCCCGCCCCCAGAGCGGCAGCAACCGTATCAAATACGGTGCCCTCGGGAATCAGGATTTCCACTTTTGTTTTGAGTACATCGACATTTATTTTGCCGCTTGTCACCACCCGCACATACAGCGTGTTTCCCGCTGCATACGCCTGCAGCTTCTTGATTGTTCTGGCAGATACATGGAAGTCCGCATCAGGCGACTTGCCAACTGTCACCTCACATCCGCCAAGGTCAATTTCCAGATTGCGTATATTTTCCGCCGAAAAGCTCTGGGACCATTTATCCTGATTTTCTATGATATCATACGCTTCACTGAACAGGCCGTTTTCGTCCGGACTGTATGTATTCCAGTCCTCGCCCCAGCCCCAGTCGCCAAAATCGTCTCCAAAATCTTCCAGCCAATCTCCCCATTCATCCCAATGTCCCGAATGGCAGCCATAGCAGTTAAATCCATGCCAGAACCCGTATTTAAGCCCCTGCATACCGCCTCCGCAACCGCCTATTGTCATCAGTATTAAGCCAAGTCCAAGCATGACCGCCATAATAATGGCACAGGTTTTCATAAATTTTTTCATATCTGTTCCTCCCTCATTTTGTTATCTTTTTCCAAAGCCATGAAATCCCGCGGCAGATTGCCGGAAGTACATAGCCTACAAGCCACACCGTAAACATCAGAAAGAGCATTCCAATGGCAAGAAGAAGCATCGATGCGCCGAGAAGCGCCAGTCCCACAAAGGGTAGCTGAAACAGTACGGAAAATCCCGCCACCAGCACAGCGACTCCCGCTACAAAACAAACAATTCCCGCGACCCCGAAGCCAAGGACAATTCCAAAAAATCCAAAGAAACATGCCGCCAGTGCTCCTAAAAGCGCCCCCGCCGCACTGAGAAGCAAGGGTGACAAAATAATGCAGGCTATGACAATCAGCACAATCGCCCATGTCGGCATTCCTTCTTTCTCCTCCTTCGCTTTGGGCTGATTCTGGTAAAAGGTATTGCCCTGATAAATGGTACTGCCCTGATAGCTCGTACCGTTCTGATACGCCGCGCCGTTGTGCCATGCACTGTTCTGTCCGTTGCCCGGCGTTGCATCCCGATAGTCCATATTTGCCCTGAGTCCGTCCTTGATATTATCGGCAACTTTTTCAGGCGACTCCAATTCTTCCAAAACCTTCTGCTCGTTTTCTTCACCCGCATCACTGAAGTATTCCTCATAATAATTCAGCGCTTCTATTCTTTCAGTTTCAGGAATGTTCGAAAGCAGCCGTTCCAGCTCTTTCATAAACTCTGCTTTGTTCATATTCTTATTCCTCCCTCTAAGATTCCGGAAATTTTGCCGGAGTATTGTCTCCACTCATTTACATACATTCTTAGCTGGGACATGCCCTTGTCCGTAATTCTGTAATAACGTCTGTTCCTGCCCGCACATTCTCTGTCATAGACCACCATGCATTCATCCTTCTGCAGCCTTCTTAAGACTGGATACAGGGTGGATTCAGACAACTCGATAACCTGCCGCACATCCTGCGTGATTTTGTACCCGTAAGTACCTTCCGGTTCTTTGGACACAACTGCCAGCACGATTGCGTCGAGCAGCGCCGCACCTGTGTTAAATACCATCTTTTTCCTCCCTTTCGTTTTATAATATTGTCAGCGTCTATAATATTATATACTATATAACATGCTTCTGTGCCAATAATATATAACGTATAATATGGGTTTGTCAATAGCATTTAGAAAATCTTTCAAATTTTTTTAGAGATTGACAAAATTCTTCTTCGCAGGCAGTCTCCCGGCAGCCAAATCCCCACGCAAAAAGCGGCGTTGCACCATGCCACGCCGCTTTTGTAATCTTGTATGCTTCCGTCAAAAAATGCTCTCCTTCTGCGACAGAAGATTTCTACACTTCGCATTTCCAGAAAAACGCACTGTACGCCGGAAGCGTGCTGCCGCCTCCAAAATCATGCTCTTCTCCCGTTATCAAATCCACTGCTCTTCCACATCCCGCGTCAAAATGCGCCGTAAAGTCGCTGCTGTCCGCATTCAACGCCACCAAAATCCTCTCCTCCTCGGTCTTTCTTTCAAAAATGCACTGCCTGTTGGTCAGCAGCACGGAGCGGAAAGAACCGTAGTTGAAAGCATGGGAATTTTTCTTTGCCTGTGCCAGCTTTGCGATAAAATCCGTAAGCCCGTTCCATTCCGGCTCTGCAAAGCACGGGCGGAGCGCCTGGTCCCCCTGCCCTTTCTCCCCATAGCAGCCCCATTCGCTGCCATAATAAATACAGGGAATGCCCGGCATGCCAAACAGCAGGGCATAGAGCAGCGGCAGGTGGTTTTTGTCGGAAAGAATGCTTGCCGCCCTCGTCACATCATGGTTGTCCACAAAGGACAACAGATGCTTTCCCTTGTACAAGGTCCAGTTTTCCGGTCCAAACTGCCTTAGCAGAGAATGGTTTATCTCAAAAAGGTTCATGCTGTTGAAGCTGGAATACAGTCCCTTATAGCACTCATAGTTCGTCGCAGAATGAAGCATACTATCGTTAACCAGCCTGTTGTAATCTCCATGCAGCATTTCACCCAAAAGGAAAAAATCCTGCTTTCTGCCGTCACAGTAGCTTCTGAGGCGCCTGATAAAATCCTCGTCAAGACTGTACGCCACATCCAGCCTGAGCCCGTCTATGCCAAATTCATCCATCCAATACCCTACGCTGTCCAGAAGATAGCTTACCACCTCCTCGTTGCGCAGGTTCAGCTTCACAAGGTCATAATGCCCCTCCCAGCCCTCATACCACAAGCCGTCATGGTACGGCGAATCACCGTCAAATGCTATCCGGTAAAACCAGCCCGTATAGCGGGAGCTTTCCCGATTGCGCACAACATCCTGAAAAGGTCCAAAGCCTCTTCCCACATGATTAAACACACCGTCCAGCACCACCCGTATACCGTGCGCATGAAGCCTTTCACAAAGCTCCTTAAAATCTGCATTGCTTCCAAGACGCCTGTCGACCATCCGGTAATCCCTTGTGTTGTAGCCATGCGTATCCGACTCAAATATAGGAGAAAAGTAGATTGCGTTAATCCCCAGCCGTTCCATATGCGGTATCCAGTCCGCCACCTTCAAAATAGGGGCGCGGCCCTGCTTTTCACTCTCTGTCAAATCACCGTTGTTTTCAAAAGGAACCCCTGTAAAGCCCAACGGATATATCTGATAAAACACACTTTCCTCTGCCCACATTGTCATTTCCTCCCATTTATGTTTTGTATTATCTCACATAATCGACTTTTACATAATCCTCTTCGTGGTTCAATAATTTCAGGCTGTCATACAGCTTGCCTTCTTTGGACACAACGCTTGCAAGCTCGTTCACAAAATATCCGATGACATTTCCATATCTGCTTTGCAGGTAGCCGTTCTCTATGATGGGAAAAGACAGGATGTCCTTCTCATCGCACGGTACGGTTGAAAATCCTATTTTATGCTCGAACGGCAGCGCAAGAAATCTGTCGAGCGCCTCCCTGCTTTCTATTCGCATTTCTACCAGAAGATTCTCATAATTTATCCTCTGTTTTCTTTTTTCCCATATTTGCGCAGCCTGCTCAAAATCCGTATAATGGTTAAAAAACAGCTTAATATCTCCCAACCCGACAACCGGATAATTTCTTTTTAAGTTCACTTCATACTTTTCCTCTAAAAGGTATAGAGGCTGCTCCATATAATAGGCAAAATTCTCTAACAGGCGCAGATAGTCCCCGCTTTCCAAAAACAAATTGATAAAGGGCGACAAAAACTCCAGCCCGAGAGAATGGTACGTTATGCCTCCCCAGCAATTATCGGAAATAATACTTACCTTGCTTTCCTGTACTGCAATCCACCTTTTCAAATCAAAATATGCCTGTTGAAATATGCTTGCCAAAATCACCTTAGACCTTGGCACCTGCAGCAGTTCTAATATCCTCGTAACCGCCGTCCGCTCCTGTCTGTTCATATCAATGAGATAATCGTACTCTCTAAACATCAGTTCTTCTACCCTGATGACCTCTATTCCATCTATCCGGCTAATCTGATGGACTCCATTCAGGCAGACTGCCTCAATCTGCATATTGCCTTTTAACACTTCAAACTGGAAGTACTTGCAAAATATACCATATTCCTCACACGAGCCCCACAAAATTACTTTTGTCACACAGTCTCCCTCTGCCACTTATAAGCCGGTCTTTCTTATTATTTCCTGCCGCACGCAATATTTTAACACATTATTTGGCTTTCGTTAATCTTTTTTTCTCTCTTCCTGCCACAATATTGATTTACATAACAAAATTGACTACTTTAGTTCTATGACCTTCCTCGCTTCATCTTTTGTCTGAACCCAAAATGGATTGGATGTCGATTTTTAAAGGGGTGTTAAAAAGAAATCCCCAATTTCCACATAGTTATCCACAAAAACACAAGTGTCATTTTCCTTGTTTTAAGCGTCAAAATTGCAAAAACAGACGTCATTATTAGTACTTATGTTCTGCATCCATACTCCCGTTCCAGTTACATAACATGTGAATACGCAAAAACATTATGTAAACCATTCTTAAAGCCATGCATTCCAAAACCACTCTGCCCGTCCGGCTACGGTATCCACGGACACCACTTCAAAATTCTCCCACTCCCGCGGAAAAAGCTGTCTGTAGGAATGCTGCAGAAAACGTTCGTCTAAAAGAGCAATAATCCCTAAATCCTCCGACGTCCGGATAACACGTCCCGCCGCCTGCAGCACCTTGTTCATCCCGGGAAAGCGGTAGGCATAGTCAAATCCGTTCTCCCCCCTCTCATCAAAGAAGCGCTTCAACAATTCTCTTTCACTGCACACCTGCGGCAGTCCGGTTCCTACTATCATGACGCCTATCAGACTGTCATGCTTTAAGTCAATGCCCTCGCTAAAAATACCGCCCATTACGCAAAAGCCTATCAGATTTTTAAGAACCTCCTCTGTCTCTGCCTCCATGCCGATTTCGTCAAAACCACAGCCGGCATTTCCCTCAAATTTTTTGAGAAATGCCTCCCTGTCCGCCTCCTTCATGTCGCCATCCTGCACAATACATTCCGTCTCATCCCCCGCAAAATTTTCCTGATAACATGCATAAACCTGCGCAAGAAAGTAATAAGAAGGAAAAAACACCATATAATTGCCGTGACGCTGTCCCACTATTTCGTGAATATACCGCGCTATACGATAAAACTCCTGCGAAGAACGTCTTGTATACTTGCTTGTCACATCGTTTCCCACATACAGCGCTCTCTTTTCCGGATTAAAAACGGATTTGGCATACACTTCATAATCCTCCGGCGTCCCGCCCAAAAGCTTTTTGTAATACTGAATGGGAAGCAGTGTCGCCGAAAAAAGTATTGTACTTTTTGCTCTTGCCATACATTCCTGTAAATTGACCGCAGGGTTCACGCAAAAAAGCTTTAACATAAAGTCGCCGGCTTTTCCTTCTTCACACATCTGTGTATACATGACATAATTGTCATCTACTCGCTCGTAAATATCTAAAAAATGCGAAATTTCAAAGAAAAAATCCAGTATTTTTTTCCTGATTGGATTGTCATCATTCTCGTCAAGGTATTTGTCAAGTGTATCATACAATTTGGTCAGTGCTTGTACAAAGCTGTCAATCATTTCCACCACCCTGCACTCCTCACATTCCCTTTTCATGATAAGCAGCTCTTTATTGCACCTTTCCAACTGCTTTTCCAGCTTTGGTGCAAACTCATAAATACGGCTGCCATGTCTGAAACTGCTGACACGCAGTTCTTCCAAATTGACCAGTCCGGTACTATCTTGCAGAAGCATCTCTTCGGCAGGCGCGGCTTCCAAAAGCGCTTTTCTACCCTTCTTTTGCTCCCGCACTTCCTTCAGCTCCCGCTTCATCAGCAGAAACGATTCCTTATAGAGAGCCGCACTGTACATTTCCCTGCCTCGCTCTAACAGATTGTGGGCTTCGTCCACCAAAAAAGCATAATTTCCCTGACTGCCCTCCCCAAAGAAACGCTTCAGATAGACATGTGGGTCAAAGACATAATTGTAATCGCCAATGACCCCGTCCGCAAACAAGCTCATGTCCAGACAAAATTCAAACGGGCAGACCTTATGCTTTCTGGCATAAGCCTCCACCGCTTCTCTGTCAAAGCTGCTTTCATGTATCAGCAAATCGTACACGGCATCGTTAATTCTGTCGTAATGTCCTTTTGCATAACTGCAGTACTGCGGATTGCACTCCGTCTCTTCCATAAAACAGATTTTATCCTTTGCCGTGAGAATCACACTCTTAAAACAAAGCCCCTGCTTTCTTAACAGCGAAAATGTATTTTCGGCAACCGTCCTCGTAATGGTTTTTGCCGTCAGATAAAATATTTTGTCCACCATACCGCTTCCCATTGCCTTCACTGCCGGAAAAACCGTAGAAATGGTCTTGCCCACTCCGGTAGGCGCTTCAATAAAAAGCTTCTTCTTATGATAAATCGTCTGGTAGACATAGGATGCCAATTCCTTCTGTCCTTCCCTGTAGGCAAAGGGAAAGGATAGCTCTTTTATCGACTCCTGCCGCCTCTGCTGCCACTCAAATTCATAGTCCGCCCACTTCTCATACTGCGAAAGCAGTTCCAAAAACCACTGTTGCAGCCATTTTGTCGTATACTCCTCATAAAAGTACCTAAGCTCCTCCGTATCCACATTGCAGTAGGTCATACGAATCCGCATACTCTCCACATGGTTTTGGAGCCCATAAATCGCCGCATAGACCCGTGCCTGCGCCAAATGCACGAACACCGGCTCCTTCATTCTGGAGACATCCTTTCTGGTTGTCTTTATCTCGTCTACCGTCACTTCCCCTGACTGCGCAGTGATAATGCCGTCCGCCCTGCCCTCGACTACAATCCGGTAAGACTTTGTTTCATGGACATAGCGCAGGAAAAATTCAGGCTGGTATTCGCTGCCCATCCTCTTTTGTATCAGCCGGTGAAGCCTGCTTCCCTCCTGCATGGCATTGTCCGCCGCTCCGGAGCGCCTGTTGTCGATATCGCCGCTCCGCAAGATAAATTCAACCAGATTTCTTACCGATATCCGTACTTCCATTCTTCCTCACATTCCGCCGCCGGACAACACACAACGGCTTTTATCTGCCCCACAGAACAATTATGAAAAAAACTCCCAGCCAAGATAAATGCATATCCTGAGCCGGGAGCCTTTCCGCCTTATCGCACTTGCCGCAAATACAGATATCTGCATTAACATGCAAGGGCATAATCCTTCAGCATCTCTTCGAATTCAGCGTTGTAGCCAACATAATGAACCGTCAAATCCTGTGAAAAATCAAGTCCATACACTCCAAGAAATGATTTTGCATCTACTGCATATCTATTATAAGCAATGTCAATGTCAAAATCACATTTGGAAGCTACGGCTACAAAATGCTGCACTTCATTCGGGGTTAATCTGATTTTTCTTTTCATATCGCTTTGCCTTCCTTTCTGACCGTCCCTGTCTGATTTGACCGAAATGCGTTGTCTTTACTCTCCCAGCCAAAGTTTATCAGGGCGTTAAACTCTGTAAATCCGCCTGTATACAGGCTTCCTACTCCTTTGTTGAATACGATTATACTCGCTTTCATCTAAAAGTAAAGTGTTTTTTTCGCGTCGAAAAACGATAGATTTTTGTGATTTTTCCCAAATGCTCCCACTTTCCAGCATGTTGCGCATCGCACTACCACATATTACCGTCTCATTAGTAGTATTGCACAATATTTTGTTTTATACCCTAAAATGCCCCCAAAATATTTGGCTATTTTTCAACAAATTCAACCATATAATTTCTAAACCGAAGAGGCAGCATATTTTGCTGTAATTTGAGGTTTTTTCTGTCTTCAATACTAATCGTATGACAAAAATGGCGGAAAAGTTCCTGATAGTGCTCTTCTTCTGCCGTGAGCGCCAGCCCACCCTCCTCAGCCTGCAGAGGTTTGCGCTGTCCGCTCATTAAAAACCAGTCTTTTCCGGCAGGATGTATCGCATACAGATTTCGATTTTCATCGCAGATGACAAAATTCTCCATGGGAAGCCTGTCCGCAAAATGAACCGTCAGCATAGGCAGCACATTGTCCTTCGGCGCGATAACCGCATAGAGCACGCCGCCTTCCAGCTCGGCAAACCGCAAAAACTGCTTCATGCGGTGCAGCTCATTGCCTGCACTGCGGCTCAACTCCAATGTCCTTCGCACATTGTCATTTGTCAGATGCTCCAAAATACTTCCCCGGCATCTGCCGGAAAGTCCCCATACCACCGTCTTATAAATGGCTTCCGCTTTCTCCGTAGAAGAAGCTGCCGCCGCCAGACACAGCGCCATATAATCCTTCTCTCCAAAACGAGTGCGCAATGTGCGAATCACCTTTTCTGTCTTTATGCTGTCAGGCTCCACCGCCCGATAGACGGTAAAAAGCCGCATATTCTCTTCCTCCGCGGTCTGCAGGTGTATACGCTCATGCGGCATTCTAAGCGCATACGCCTCATATATGCCTGTAAAAATACCCTCCAGACTGTCCTCACAGCGCAACACGATATTTTCATTGTCTGCCATATCCATCCTCAAAGCTGTCCCGATGCCACCTTTCCATTATCCGCCGTCGTCGGCAGTACCCCGAAAGCCGTATCGTCAAACAGGGATAACTGCCGGTAAGTCATGCCGTCCGCCGCGAACTGCTGCCTGTCGCCGGCATTCGCAGTCAGATTTCTCACGATATAGTCCTCCTCCAGCCTGGTACGGTACATCATTTTGCCGTTGCAGGTGATGAAGTACAGTGCTCTTTTTAAAACCACGCCTATTTTTTTCAGAGAAGTAAAATCAAGGCTTGCCGTCCGCCTTGCATTGACAATGCGCATGGCGCTCTTGACGCCGATTCCCGGCACCCTGAGTATCATCTCGTAGGGTGCCCTGTTGATTTCAACCGGAAACTGTTCCAGATGCCTTACCGCCCAGTCCTCCTTCGGGTCCAGCATAACGTTAAAAAACGGTCTTTTTTCGCTCAGCAATTCCTCTGCTTTAAACCCGTAAAAGCGAAGCAGCCAGTCCGCCTGATAAAGCCTGTGCTCTCTTAACAGAGGCGGTCCGCCCGGCAGCGCCGGCAGTGCCTTGTCTTCATTAACCCTGACAAACGCCGAGTAAAACACTCTCTTTAGAGAAAACTTCTGGTACAGGCTCTCTGCCACATTCATAATCTGATAATCACTCTCCGGCGTCGCGCCGATAATCATCTGCGTGGACTGCCCGCCGCCCACAAAATGAGGGGCTTTTTTGTATAAAGCCAGCTCGTTTTTATTTTCCGTAATTCCATTCTGAATCTGCCGCATCGGTGCAAGGATGGTCTTTCTGTGCTTATTGGGCGCAAGATTTTTCAGCCCCTCCGCCGTCGGCAGCTCCAGGTTGACGCTCATTCTGTCTGCCAGATATCCTGTAAGCTGAATCAGCCGCGGGTCCGCGCCGGGAATTGCCTTGACATGCACATAACCGTTAAAACGGCATCGGTTGCGCAGAATCCATAAGGTTTTATACATCTGCTCCATCGTATAGTTGGGATTGTGCAGGATGCCGGAGCTTAAAAAGAGCCCTTCTATATAATTTCTCCGGTAAAACTGCATGGTAAGCTCGCATACCTCCTCCGGTGTAAAGGTAGCGCGCGGTATATCGTTTGACTTGCGGTTCAGACAATACTTGCAGTCGTAGATACACTCGTTTGTCAAAAGAATTTTTAACAGGGAAATACATCTGCCGTCAGCGCTGAAGCTGTGGCAAATGCCTGCCGCGATGCAGTTCCCCATGTCCCGCCCGTTTCCCTTTCTATCCACGCCGCTGGAGGTACATGCCACATCATACTTGGCAGCATCGCTTAAGATTCCCAGCTTTTCCATCACGGTCATTTCACCTGTAGTCAGATATTCCATCCTGTGCCTGCTCCTTTGATACAAACATCTGTTCCTTGTAAAATTTATAGTAACACACTGTCCCTTCCATTGCAAGCTTTTTTAGAACAAATGTTTTGCATAATTTTTCTAAAAAGCACTTGCAATCGTCATAAAAAAGCGGTTAAATAGAATAGGTATTTTTTATCTGAAAATAAGTGCAGCATCGGGGTGTCAGCCTTGGCTTGCATGGAAAGGAAACTATGAGTGAAATAAAACTGCCTAAGGGATATCATTCACAATTAAATTTGTATGATACCCAGATAGCCATCAAAACCGTAAAGGATTTTTTCCAGTCGCTTCTCGCCGAAAGGCTGCACCTGCTCCGTGTGTCGGCGCCTCTCTTTGTGGACCCTGCTTCCGGTATGAATGACAATCTGAACGGTGTGGAACGCCCTGTCACCTTCGACATCAAAGAGCAGGACAAACGGGAAGCTGAAATTGTCCATTCCCTCGCCAAATGGAAGCGTTTTGCGCTCAAAAAATACGGCTTCCATGTCGGAGAAGGTCTTTACACTGACATGAGCGCCATCCGGCGTGATGAGACCGTCGATAATATACATTCCATCTACGTTGACCAGTGGGATTGGGAGAAAATTATCGAAAAAGAAGACCGCAATACAGATACGCTTAAGGATGTGGTCCGCACTGTATATAAGGTGCTGCGGAAAACAGAAAAATACATGTCCATTCATTATGATTATATTGAAGAAATCCTGCCCCACGACATTTTCTTTATCACTTCTCAGGAGCTTGCGGATATGTTTCCCGACTACACGCCAAAGGAGCGGGAATACTACATAGCCAAAGCAAAAGGCGCCGTCTGCATTATGCAGATTGGAGGCCCCCTGGAGTCCGGAGAGCGTCACGACGGCAGGGCGCCCGACTATGACGACTGGAGCCTGAATGCGGATATCATTGTGTATTATCCCGTGTTAGATATTGCGCTGGAGCTTTCCTCCATGGGCATCCGCGTAGACAGGGAGGCGCTCCTTTCACAGCTTGACATGGCAGGATGTCCCGAGCGTGCCAATCTGCCCTTCCAGCAGGCTATCCTGCGCGAAGAGCTTCCCTTCACCATCGGCGGCGGCATTGGACAGTCACGCATCTGTATGTTTTTCCTGCGGAAAGCACATATTGGAGAAGTACAATGCTCCCTCTGGCCGGAAGAGACCATGCAGGAGGCTGAAAAAACAGGACTGCAGCTTTTATAAGCTGCAGCTTTCTTTTTCTGCTGCTTTCACCCGCTCTTTTTTCGAATTATCTTTCGACACAGGAAGGAGGCTCTTGGTGGAAATCGTATTTACAAATCCCGGCGTAGATTATATGATTCATCAAATCATAGGATTTCAGAGCGAAAAGGAAACCGCTTTTTGGAGTGATTCGCTATATTATTTCTTTCCTCAGCTTGACAAGGCTCATGCGGCTGCCCTGTCTTTTGCTGAAAAGAAAACATACATAGACAGTGTTCTTCGTAAGGTCTATGTAGAATTAGAAGATACAATAAACGAAAAGACAGTATTATATTCGAAACATTGGAAAAATTGCAAGGTGCAGATAAGTGAGGCTTTATCCGAGGCTTTTGATGCCGACTGCAGTACCTTATTCAATGCTCTGCGTTGTAATGTCAGCATAAATCCCGTCAGTCCCCGCTTTCTGCGAGAACACAGTTTTGATGTTTTCTATTTGAATAGCGAAAGAGGGGCTATCGGTGTAAGTATCCATGAAATCATACATTTCATGTGGTTTTATGTGTGGAATGATTTGTTTGGTGACAGCTATGACGAATATGAGCGTCCTTCTTTGAAATGGATTCTCAGTGAAATGGTGGTAGAGTCCGTGATGAAAGACCCAAGGCTCAGCTCCATCAATCCATATTTTCCAAGAGAACAGGGTGGCTGCATTTATCCATACTTTTTTGATATGGTGGTTAATGGTTCCTTGATTCTCGACACCCTTGATGAAATGTACCGAAGCCAGAATATTCGAGAATTTATGAAAACCAGCTATGCCTATTGCCAACAGCATGAACCGGAAATCAGAACCCATATTCAAAAATCCGAAAACAAATCGTAAAAATATATATTTTGCTCCCCATTTTGAGCTGCGGAAGCACTTTTTTGAAAAGAGCGTTAATCTATTACGTTCTTCACCCCCATAATGGTGCTGTAATCTGCATCGCTGATAATCACGCCCTTGCGGGAATTGGCAGCGTGGATAATCTGTCCGTCTCCTATGTAAAGCCCCACATGGGTGCAGCTCCTGCCGCCGTTGGAGGTGTAGCAGATAATATCGCCCGGCTGGATTTCACTGTAGTCGATGCTCCTGCCCGCCGAGGAAAACTGTCCCGACGGAGTCCTGCTGATGGAATATCCGAAATCCGCATAGATAAAGCAGGTGAAGCCGGAGCAGTCCGTGCCGCTGTCCAAGCTTTTTCCCCCATGCACATAGACATTTCCCAAGTACTGCAGCGCATACTCCACAATCGCAGCCCTGAGCTCCTCATTGTCTGTATAGACTTGTCCGGTCAACTCTGCGCCGCTTTCTCCGGCGCCGGCAGTATCCGTACCCGCCTCGGGCGCTCCATCCGCCGGCTGTCCGCCTAAAGCAGTATCCGTGCCTGCCGGCACACCGCCGTCTTGTCCCGTCTGTGCCGCGCTCTCCTGTCCCGCCGCATTGTTTTGTCCTGTCCCGCCGTTCTGTTCTGCCGCGGCTGCAGCCTCCTGCCTTGCCGCCTCCTCCATTTCTCTTGCACGCTCCGCAAGCGCCCTCTGCGCCGCAAGCTCCGCCTGCTCTTCCTCAATAGATTTTGCATAAATAAAAGTTTCCGTAACTACGACATACTCGGCAGATACATATCCCACGCTCTGTTCCGTATACTGCACCTTCAGCCACTCTCCGCAGTCCTCCAGCAGGCTTATGTTCTCGCCCCTGCTGATATATCCGATTTTGGCAGCTTCCATATCCGGCTCCCGCCGCACATTCAGCCTGTCAGCCTGCACCGTAACATAGCGAAGCACATAGTCATCCACAACTGCAGCAGCCGCATCGCCGTAGATGAAAAATTCCGCCTTTACGTAGCCCTCCACGCTTCCCGAAATCACCTGAAACCATTCGTTATTTTCACCGGCTGGCGCAAGAATCTGCGCCACAGAGCCGTCATACAGCTTTCCGACAATCTCTCCGTCCGTACTTGGCGCATTCCGCACATTTACATAATGGTCCACATTTGCTATCGCCAGATTGGCATATTCGTCGTCTTCGTCTTCCTGCCTCGCAGCATCGCCGCCTGATACGGTCTGGCTGAAGGCTTCCATTGCCGCCCCGCCCGTTCCTTCCGTACCGTTTCCCGAAACTGTGCCTGCTGCATTCTCCGTCCCGTTTCCGGAAACTGTGCCCGCCGTGCCGGGCAGCTTAGTTTCTCCCTGATTTCCATCGGTTTCGGATGCCGCCTGCCAAGCCGCCTCCACATCCTCCTGCGACGTCTCTTCTCCTGCGGCGCCCGCTCCTGCATCGCCTTCCGATACGGTCTGCACCTGCCCTGCAGCCGCCACCATTCTGCCCACCGCAAAGCAGTTCCCGATTATCCATATGCCAAGGCAGAGCTCCGCTGCCAGAAAACACAATGCAATACTTTTTTCTCTCTTATTCTTCATCTGTTCTTCCATTCTTTTTATCAAAATCAAGCCGCAGACACGCTTGCGCCCAAGCTTACCGATTTCTATTATAACAGACTTTTTTCTTGTGTCAAAAATTTTCAGGACCCTGTGGACTTATAATGCCTGACCCCAACGCGCCAGAATATATAGCAAGGCACTACAAAAAGAATCACACCAAAAGGGCAGAGGGCATACTGCCACTTATCCGTCTTCCCAAGCAGGTATTGCAAGGGGTAATACTGCACCAACGTGTAGGGAATTACATAAGTACAGAAACGCATAAGCCCCTTTCCGTAGATATCAATGGGATATTTGCCATGCTCCTTCGCCCCATAGGTCAGCACGTTCATACACTCCGTATTTTCTATGGAAAAAAAGCAGACCGAGGCTTCTATCATAAACAACCCGGCAAACAGGCAGACGCCGCCCAGAAGCATGAGAAAAAGCGCCGCCATCCTGCCCGCAGTCCAGTCCACACTACAGTTTCTGATTCCCACAAAAAGCACAAGCACGCCCGTCACCGCAGGCGCAAGCCGCCCCAAATCAAAGCCGCTTCCCAGAACCTGCAGCATGGGACTGACAGGGCGCACCAGCATCCTGTCAAACTCTCCCTTCCTGACAATCCCTGAAAACTTCTTAAAGCCGTTGGCACAGCACTCTGCAAGGGAAAAGGATAACTGCATCACGGAAAAACAGAGCAGAATCTCCCCGTAGGTATAGCCCTTCACCTCAGAAAAGCCGGAAAACAAAAAGTAAATGCCAAGAAAACCGTTAAATGCAATGAGGAACCGCCCTCCCGCCATCAGAAAAAAGGAAAGTCTGTACTGCATGGCGCTTTGCAGCACCACGGAAACATACCTGCCGTAAACCATAATAGCCTTTCTCATTTCATCTGTCTCCATTTCTCTTCACATTAGCCGCCCTGCACCACCATTCTCCGCTCCGCTCTCCCGCACACAGCCCTGCCGAGAAGAACAAGCACCGCAATCCAAAATATCTGCAGCCACACGGCACGCAGCATTTCCCCGCCTGCCAGGCTGCCGCCATAGACGCGCAGCGCCACATTCTGCATAGCGCCAAAGGGAAGCAGCTCCAGCACGCCTCTCACCGGCTGCGGAATAAAGGGAAAGGGGATAATCGCGCCGGAAAGGAACTCAACTGCTCCTGTCAGCAAAGCCCTGAGACCCTGCGGCGATATGGTAAAGAGCGTAATCGCATAAACCAGCATACAAAATGCCACCGTGACAAACAGTCCCAAAAACAAAGTCAGGATAAAAAAGGCAAAAGCCGCTGCGCTCTTTGGTGCTGACAGCCCGTATGGACGCGGCAGCAGAGCCGCCACGACAATAATCGGCACACACTTTAGCGCCGCCGTCGCACATCTGCCGCCCACGCTTTTGGCAAACCACATGCGGTAAAGCGAAATCGGCCTGCACAACTCATAGGCGACGTCGCCGTTCATAATAACGGAAAAAATATCGCCGTCCGTGGCAATCCACGTATTAAACATGGCAAGAAAAGCTTCCTTCAGCCAGATATAGGACACCAGCGCCGCAAATTCCATGGGCGGCTCCTTCCCTGACGACAGATAAATGGCACGGTAAGCGGCAATTTCCATCATCCCCCACAAAAACTGCGTCGTCAGAGCGGCGATTGACGCCGACCGGTACTGCAGCCCTACCTGAAAGCGCACCTTAAAAAAACCAAAATATTTTTTCAATCCGCACCCCCTATAAAATATCCAGGTCGCGGTAGAGCTTTGCTACAATCTTATCCAGCTCCTCCGCAGAATCTTTGCCGCCCAAATCCGCCGCCTGCTGCCGCAGGCTCTCAAGCGTCCCGTCTAAAAGCAGCCTGCCCTTTCCAATCAGAATGACCCTGTTGGTTAATGCGGCGATATCCTGCATATCATGCGTTGTCAGAATCACAGTGGTTCCATGCTCCTCATTCCGTTTTTTGATAAAATCCCGCACCGCCAGCTTGGATACCGCATCAAGCCCTATGGTCGGCTCGTCCAGAAACAAAAGCGACGGGTCATGTAAAAGCGACGCCGCTATCTCGCATCGCATACGCTGTCCTAGAGACAACTGCCGCACCGGTGTTTTTAAAAGCTCCTTTAAAGCAAGCAGTTCCGTCAGTTCTTCTAAATTGTTTTGGTAATTGTGCGTCTCGATAGAATAGATTTCTTTTATCAGCTCAAAAGAATCGATAACAGGAACATCCCACCACAACTGCGAGCGCTGCCCGAACACCACGCCGATTTCCCTCACATGGGCAATCCTGTCCTTCCATGGCGTGCGTCCGTTTACAATACAGCTTCCGCTGTCCGGTGTTAAAATGCCGCTGAGAATTTTGATTGTGGAGCTTTTACCGGCTCCATTCGGACCTATGTAACCCACCATCTCACCGTCCGCAATCGTAAAGCTTATATCGGACAACGCCCTGATGGTTTCCGTCTTTCTGTGAAACAAAGACTTGCAGGCTTCCGTAATTCCTGCATTTCTTTTTGCAATCCGGTACGATTTGCAGATGCCTTCCATCGCAATCATTTTGCTTCCTCCTGGTAGTTATATGATTCATATCTTGCCAAGCCGGTCTGGTTCCGCTGGTTTCTGCCAGCCGGATACCGAAGGTAAAATATTAAGTTGCCCCGCTCTGCGGGAAATTTTATTATAGCACAGCCCACGCAGAAGCACAAGCATTTTCCGACTATCATAATGCCCTGCATCTCTTGCTTTTTTATGCATTCTCCTTTACACTATAGCTATCAGTAGGATTCGGATGCTAAAAGCCCTTTTGGGTAAATCGACAGCGAGTAACTTCAGTCAGGGCTTTTGACACCCCAATCTCAGTAGATGATTGCAAAACGTAGCAGCTATGCGAGTGTCATTGTGCATGTTAGCAGAATGGAGGAATCTATGAACAGAAGATGCTTTTTCGAACCTGTCCTAATCGCCGTTCTTTTATTGTTTGCCGGCTGCGGTATGCCCTCCGCCAAAGAACCCTTGGCAGAAACCGGCTCCTATATTACAGTGGCGGAAGCCAAAACCGTCGTACTGGAAAATGCAGGTCTTTTAGAGGAAAATGTTGTTTTTGTCCGGCTGCTGCTCGATTCTGACGGTGACGTCGCCCAATATGACATTGAATTTGTCAGTGCAACGGCAGAATATACCTATACGGTCAACGCTGTCACGGGTGAAATCCTTTCCCTGAACTGTGAAGCAGGACATTTTGACCTGTCAAAGCTACCCACGGAGCATACGCAGGCAGACAGCACGCAGGCAAATGATGCCTTAACAGGCTCTTCGCCGGAGGACAGGCAAACAGATACCTCGCAAGACTCTCAGGCAAATACGCAGGCAGACGGCTCCCGGACAGACGACATTCCAAACGAACCGGATATCCAGTATATCGGCAGAGATGCCGCCACGCAGACAGCGCTTTCCCATGCCGGCTTTGACGCTGACAGCGTCCGCATTTCTCACGTGCATCTGGAGTTTGACGACGGCTGCTGGCAGTATGATGTAGAATTTTATAAAGACAATACGGAATACGACTATGATATCGATGCTCTGACAGGTGCAATCCTGTCCTGCAGCCATGACACGGACTATCACAACCGGCACCATGGCTCTGCCGGCACGCCGGGCACGGCTATGCTTACCGAAGAGACGGCAATACAAGCTGCTCTGGACTATGCCGGTATCTCCGAACAGGACGCCGAGTTTCTGACAGCAGAACTTGACTATGACGACGACTGTGCAGAGTACGAAATAGAATGGTATGTAGGGCGCACAGAATATGAGTGCGACGTGGATGCCTACACCGGCGAAGTTTTAAGTTTTCACAAGGAACTGGATTAACCAATAGGAGCAAGGTATCAAAAGCCCGGTCGGGCTTTTGATACTATTGAACCGGCAGATTGCTATACCCCATCAGGCTTTCATCCACAGCGCGCGCCGCTTCCCTGCCCTCTCTGATTGCCCAGACTACAAGCGACTGTCCCCTGTGCATATCGCCTGTCACAAAGACATTTTTTTCGCTTGTCTGATACCCTCCGGAGGGCGTCTTCACATTACTTCTTCCATCTGTCTCTACCTGAAAAGCATCCGTCACATATTTCTGGCTGCCAAGAAATCCTGCCGCAATCAGAACGAGCTCCGCCTCCAGAACCTGCTCGCTGCCTGCGATTTCCTTCATGCTCACACGCCCTGTCTCAGGGTCTGTCTCACGGGAAAGTTTTACGGTTTTCACAGATTTTACATTTCCTTCTTTGTCTTTCATAAACTCTTTTACCGTTGTCTCATAAATTCTGGGGTCATGCCCAAATACGGCAATCGCCTCCTCCTGTCCGTAATCGGTTTTCAGCACCTTCGGCCATTGGGGCCACGGATTGTCCGCCGCGCGCTTCTCAGGCGCCTGTGGCATCATTTCTATCTGAGTCACGGATTTGCAGCCGTGCCGTATCACCGTCCCCACGCAGTCGTTTCCCGTGTCTCCGCCGCCGATAATCACCACATTTTTCCCTTTTGCATCGATGTAACAGCCGTCCGAAAGTCCGCTGTCCAACAGGCTCTTTGTATTGGCTTTCAAAAAATCTACCGCAAAACAGATTCCCTTCGCATCCCGACCCGGAACGCTGATATCCCGCGGATTGGAAGCGCCGCACGCCAGAACCACCCTGTCATATTCCTTTAAAAGCTTTGCCGGTTTGATATCCCGCCCTACATCCGTATTGGTAACGAAGACTACGCCCTCTGCCTCCATCACCTCTATTTTCCGCTCCACAATCCGCTTTTCCAGCTTCATATTGGGAATGCCATACATCAAAAGACCTCCCACCCTGTCAGAACGCTCGTACACAGTAACAGAATGTCCGCGCTTGTTGAGCTGGTCAGCCACTGCCAGCCCTGCGGGTCCGCTTCCCACCACCGCCACCCTCTTGCCGGTACGCACCTTGGGCGGCTTGGGCGCTGCATATCCTTTTTCATACGCATTTTCAATAATGGCAAATTCATTTTCCTTTGTGGCAACCGGTTCACCGTTCAAGCCACAGGTACATGCCGCCTCGCAGAGCGCGGGACAGACTCTGGCAGTGAACTCCGGAAAATTGTTTGTCTTTTTCAGCCGCTTATATGCCTGCTCCCAATTTCCCATATAGACCAAATCATTCCACTCCGGCACCAGATTGTGAAGGGGGCAGCCGGAAGTCATGCCGCAAAGCGTCATTCCCGACTGGCAGAACGGCACGCCGCACTCCATACAGCGTGCGCCCTGCTGCATTTGCTTTTGTAACGGCAAATGCGTATGAAATTCATCAAAATTTTTCACCCTTTCTTTCGGCTTTACCGCCGCAGCCGTTTCCCTCTCATATTCCATAAACCCTGTTGGTTTTCCCATACTTTGCTCCTATCTGCACGCTTTTGGCGCGCGTATCAATTATGACAGAACCCGGCACCAAGCCTCTGACCTGTCTTGCCCCATTTATGCCTCTACACCTTTTTCCCCGTGTTTGCATAAAAAGCTTCTATCTGCGCCTGCTCCGCGCTTAAGCCCTTCTCCTCCATCTGCACAATGGTCTTTAACACTCTCTCATAATCATGCGGAATGATTTTCTTGAATTTGGGCAGGTATTCTTTAAAATGCTCCAGCACCAGCTTGCCCTTTTCCGAATTTGTCAGCGCCACGTGCTCCTTCACCATTTCCTTTAACTCCTGCATGTCATACTTTGACGTAATCTCATAGGAAGAAACCATCTCCTTGTTCAGCCGCATATAAAGGTCGTTCTCCTCGTCCAGCACATAGGCGATGCCGCCGCTCATGCCTGCCGCAAAGTTCTTGCCTGTACGTCCAAGCACTACCACGCGCCCGCCTGTCATATATTCACATCCATGGTCTCCGACGCCTTCCACAACCGCTACGGCGCCGGAATTGCGCACGCAGAAGCGTTCTCCCGCCACACCGTTGATAAATGCCTTGCCGCTGGTCGCCCCATACAGCGCAACATTGCCAATGATAACGTTTTCTTCCGGCTTAAACCTGCTGCCCTTAGGCGGGTACACCACCAGCTTGCCGCCCGAGAGACCCTTGCCAAAATAATCGTTGCTGTCGCCCACAAGCTCCAGTGTCAGCCCTTTCGGGATAAACGCGCCAAAACTCTGTCCGCCGGCTCCGCTGCAAAGCACACGGTAAGTATCCTCCTCAAGCGTATCGCCAAAACGCCTGGTTATCTCGGCACCCAGAATCGTACCCACGGTTCTGTCCGTATTGGACACATCCACTTCTATGCTCCTCTTCTGTCCCGTCTCCAGCGCTTTTGCAAGCTGTTTTAAAAGGACTCTTTCATCAAGGGTCTTCTCCAGTGCAAAGTCGTATACCTGCTTTGCATCAAAGGTTACTTTTCCTTTCATGCTTTCGTAGGGATTATAGAGAATACTGCTTAAGTCAACTGCCCGATATCTCTCGCTCAAATCCTCCTTTACCTTTAACAAATCCGTGCGCCCCACCAGCTCATCCACCGTGCGCACGCCCAGCCTTGCCATATACTCGCGAAGCTCTTCGGCAATAAAACGCATAAAATGCATAACGTACTCCGGTTTGCCGCGGAAATTTTTCCTTAGCTCCGGATTCTGGGTTGCCACGCCCACAGGACAGGTATCCAGATTGCAGACACGCATCATAACACAGCCCATGGTTACAAGGGGCGCCGTGGCAAAGCCAAATTCCTCCGCTCCTAAAATTGCCGCTATCGCCACATCCCGACCGCTCATCAGCTTGCCGTCCGTCTCAATCCGCACCTTGTTTCGCAGACCGTTCATAATCAGGGTCTGATGGGTCTCCGCAAGTCCCAGCTCCCACGGAAGCCCTGCATTATGGATAGAGGTGCGGGGCGCTGCTCCCGTGCCGCCGTCATAGCCGGATACCAGAATAACTTGTGCACCCGCCTTTGCCACACCCGCCGCTACCGTGCCGACGCCTGCCTCAGACACCAGCTTTACGGAGATACGCGCCTCCTTGTTTGCATTTTTCAAATCATAAATAAGCTGCGCCAAATCTTCTATAGAATAGATATCATGATGGGGCGGCGGAGAAATCAACCCGACCCCCGGGGTGGAATGCCGAGTCTTGGCAATCCACGGATATACTTTGCCGCCCGGCAGGTGCCCGCCTTCCCCAGGTTTTGCACCCTGTGCCATCTTTATCTGAATCTCTTTTGCACTGACAAGATAACGGCTGGTCACGCCAAACCGCCCGCTCGCCACCTGCTTGATGGCGGAGCAGCGGTCTATCCCGTCTTCTCCCACCGTCATACGCTCCAAATCCTCACCGCCCTCGCCGGAATTACTCTTCCCGTGAAGCCGGTTCATGGCAATGGCAAGCGTCTCATGCGCCTCCTTGGAAATCGAGCCGTAGGACATGGCGCCGGTTTTGAACCTTGTGACAATAGCGTCCACACTTTCCACCTCCGCAAGAGGCACGCCCTTTTTCGGGTACACAAAATCCATCAGCCCCCGCAGGTTTTTCACGGAAGTCTCGTCATTCACAAGCGCCGTATACTGCTTGAATAAAGCATAATCCCCCCGCCTTGTGGACTCCTGCAAAAGATGTATGGTAGCAGGGTTATACAAGTGCTCGTCGCCGCCGCTCCGCATTTTGTGATGTCCCGGACTGTCCAACGTCAAATCATTTTCCAGACCGAGCAGGTCAAAAGCCATGGAATGCCGCTCATCCACCTGCCTTTCCATATCCTTCATGGTGATGCCGCCGATGCGGCATACCGTATTGGTAAAATATTTATTGACTACCTCCTTGTCAATGCCAATGGCTTCAAAAATCTGGGAGCCCTGATACGACTGGATGGTGCTGATGCCCATCTTGGAGGCTATTTTGACAATACCATGCAGAACCGCATTGTTGTAGTCGTCAACCGCAGCATAATAGTCCTTATCCAGCATACGGTTATCAATCAGCTCCTTGATGGACTCCTGCGCCAGATAAGGATTGACGGCACAGGCGCCGTACCCCAGAAGCGTTGCAAAGTGATGCACCTCCCGCGGCTCTCCCGATTCCAGAATCAACGCAAGGCGCGTTCTCTTCTTTGTGCGCACCAGATATTGATTTAGCGCGGATACTGCTAACAGAGAAGGGATTGCCACATGATTTTCGTCCACGCCCCTGTCTGATAAAATCAGCACATTAGAGCCATCCCGGTATGCCCTGTCCACTTCCACAAAAAGGCGCTCTATCGCTTTTTCCAGACTGGTATTTTTATAGTAGAGAATCGGAATCTCCTCTACCTGAAACCCTTCCGCCTTCATGCTTTTGATTTTCAGCAAATCCGTGTTGGTCAGAATCGGATTGTTGACCTTTAACACATTGCAGTTTTCCGGCGTTTCCTCCAGCACATTGCCCTCCCTGCCCACATAAACCGTGGTGGAGGTTACCACCTCTTCCCTGATGGCATCTATAGGCGGGTTTGTCACCTGCGCAAAGAGCTGCTTAAAATAGTGAAACAGGGGATGGGCGCTTTGGCTCAAAACCGGCAGCGGCGTATCCACACCCATCGCCGCAATCGCCTCCCCGCCGTTTTGCGCCATGGGCAGTATACTCTGTTTCAAATCGTCATAGGTATAACCGAATGCCTTCTGCATCCGCTCCCTCTCCTCATCTGAAAATTCCGGCACGCGCCTGTTGGGAATCTTCAAATCTGCCAGCGTAACCAGCTTGCTGTCAAGCCATTCTCCATAAGGCTGCCGCTTAGCATAATTTTCCTTCAGCTCCTCATCATCAATCACACGACCCTGTACCGTGTCCACCAGCAGAAGCTTT
Organism: uncultured Lachnospiraceae bacterium; assembly: GCA_910578335.1. Lineage (GTDB taxonomy): Bacteria > Bacillota > Clostridia > Lachnospirales > Lachnospiraceae > Acetatifactor. The sequence continues at coordinate 78,508 of CAJTPU010000011.1, forward strand.
CCCGGACGCAGCCGTTCTTTTAACACAATTTTGGAAGGTGCGATATCCAGTACGCCTACTTCGGAAGAAAGAATCAACTGGTCGTCGTCCGTAATCAGATAGCGGGAAGGGCGCAGACCATTCCGGTCAAGCACGGCTCCCATCATATCGCCGTCTGAAAAGAGAATGGATGCCGGGCCATCCCACGGCTCCATCATAGTCGCATAATACTGGTAAAAATCCTTTCTCTCCTTGGACATCGTCTTGTTGTTCGCCCAAGGCTCCGGAATGGTAATCATCACCGCAAGAGGCAGCTCCATGCCGCTCATCACCAGAAATTCCAGCGTATTGTCCAGCATCGCAGAGTCCGAACCGGTCTTATTGATAGCTGGCAGCACCTTATGAAGCTGTCCCTTTAAATGCACGGATTCCATATTTTCTTCACGCGCCAGCATCTTATCCGCATTGCCGCGAATGGTATTAATCTCTCCATTATGTACGATAAAGCGGTTGGGATGCGCACGCTCCCAGCTCGGATTGGTATTGGTGGAAAAACGGGAGTGCACAATCGCAATCGCCGACTCATAATCCCCGCTCTGCAAATCCGCAAAAAAAGTACGGAGCTGTCCGACTAAAAACATCCCCTTATACACAATCGTCCTGCTCGAAAGGGATACCACATAAGTATCATCCGTAGACTGTTCAAAAACCCTTCGCGCAATATAGAGCCGCCTGTCAAACGCAAGCCCTTTTTCCACATCGGCGGGCTTTTTGATAAATGCCTGCATAATACAAGGCATACATTCTAAAGCCTTGTGCCCCAGCACATGCGGATAAGTCTCCACCTCCCGCCATCCCAGAAAAGAAAGTCCTTCCTTCTCCACAATAATTTCAAACATTTTTTTCGCCTGGTTGCGGCGAAGCTCCTCCTGTGGGAAAAAGAACATGCCGACACCGTATTCCCGCTCTCCTCCCAGCGTGATTCCCAACGGTTTTGTGACACGCTGAAAAAATTTATGGGGAATCTGCGTCAGGATGCCGACGCCGTCTCCTGTCTTCCCTTCTGCATCCTTGCCAGCCCTGTGCTCCAGATTTTCTACAATATGAAGCGCGTTTTCTACTGTTTCATGGGTTTTCTTTCCTTTGATATTGACACACGCACCAATACCGCAGTTGTCGTGTTCAAATTCCTGTCGGTAAAGCATCGGTTGGGGAAGTTTATTTTTTACGTCAAACATGAGGGGGCTCCTTTCTTCTTGTCAAATTCCGACAATGGAATCCTTGCTTCGAATTCTTCTATTGTCTTACATAAAAAAGTCGCAAAGGAACCCTTGGGGTACGCTCCTTTGCGACTTGAACATTACTATACACCATATGAAGCCGGCTGTAAAGACTTTTTTTATTTCAAGTTGTCTGATAATCTGTCAATTTGATGTTTTATTCTTTATTGACTGATATTTTTCTTTCCGTTTCTTCAAACAGCTTGACTGCCGCATTCCGCATTCTAAAGCATAGGTAAAGTCCGGCGGCGCCTGCAAGCAGGAATATGGCGCAAATCCACCATTTTGCGGCCAGCACGCCAAACGCTCCTGTCATGGTAAGGATATATGCCGCCGTGTTGCACAAAATATGCGCCGCCACCGGCACATAGAAATGTCCAAAGCTCTCGTACAGCCATGCAATCATGCAGCCCAAAAAGAAGGCATAGCTGCCCTGCACAATGTTGGAGTGATAGATGCCAAAGCATAACGCCGATACCACTATCGCCATCTGATACTTCTGGTTTTTCTTCAATCGGTTGTACATGGTTCCCCTGAAAATCAATTCCTCCGCAAAGGGCGCAATCAAACCGTTGACCAAAAGCCCCATCGCGAATGCGGCAGAATATTGTTCCGCTGCCGCCTGTTTGAAGCTTTCCGACACATTGGTGATGCCGATAAGCTCATACAAAAGATTTAAACCGACGGCAGCGCCCAGCACTCCTATTACCATGCAGGCATAGGCAGCGGGCGACTGCAGGCGGGCATGTTTCAGCTTTACCTCCCGCTCTGCGCTGCCAAGCTCTTCCTTCGCAAAAAATTTCCAGATGGCAAATCCCGCCACCAGATAAGCAGCCGCCAGTATAAACGCCGCGCCGTTTCCTGTCGTTCCCAAAATCTGCTCTCCCGCCTCGTCCCAGATTACCAGCTTTTCAGACAGCCCCTTCGGCAGTATACCCGCCAGATTTGCCACCAGAAAGCTTCCCACGTAAAAACCCAGCGAGCGGGAAAAAATATATGCCAGAAAAGGAAACATGACAAACCATATCTTATTCATCAACGTCCCCGTCTGCTCAGGCGCCTTCTTCTGCGACTGCGCTTTTGCCTCCTTGCCGCTTCCCCGTAAAAGAAGCTTTTCCAGCTCCTCCACACTCCGCACAATATAATCCGGCTTCGCAATCTTTAATTCGTCCAGCGGACCATAACCGTAAGAAACCGCCACGCTGACAATTCCTTCCGCCTTCGCGCCCGCCACATCAAACTTTCTGTCTCCGACCATAACGGTGCTGCGCTTCTTTTCCTCAATGTCTCCTTCCCGTCCCTCATACAGACGGCGCAGCGCCTCCGCTACCACCTCTGCCTTGTCCGTTCTGGTGCCGTCCAACTCGCTTCCCACAATCACGTCAAAATATTTTCCGATTTCAAAATGGTCCAGTATCTGCTTCACAAAGACCGTCGGCTTGCTCGACGCAACCGCCAGTCTTTTGTGGTTGCCCTTCAGATTGCGAATCATCTCAGGGACACCGTTATAAATCCGGTTTTCAAAAATCCCCTTGTCCTGAAATCGCTCCCGGTACTTTTCTACCGCTGCCTCCGCCTTTTCCTCGTCAAACTCATAAAATTCCATAAAGCTTTCCTTTAAGGGCGGTCCGATGAAAGGCGTCAGCTCGTCTGCATCCGGCTCCTCAATCCCAAAAGAAGAAAGCGCATACTGTACGCATGCCGTAATTCCTTCCTTGGGGTCTGTCAGCGTTCCATCCAAATCAAATAAAATATAATCGTTCATGCTTCCTCTCATTCCGCCGCACGTGCGGCGCCTTTCTATATTTTTATCTGCGTCCATTTTCCCGACCGAAAACGCCAGCGGGTAAGCAGCAGGCGGCTGATTTGGTCACACACCACGCCGAACCAGATACCAATCACGCCAAAGCCCAGACCGTAGGCAAAAATCCACGACGCCAGCGGGCGTATACAGGTTACGCTGATGGTGGACGCTATGGTGGTAAAGCGCACGTCCCCCGCTCCCCTCAAGCACCCCATATAAATCACCTGCGCAATCTGCATCAGCACAATCAACACCATCACGCGCATAATCTGCACGCCAATTTCAATCGTCTCCGGCTCATCAAAAAACATACTGTAAAACCATCTGCCAAGCAGCAGGTACAGAATGGATAAAAACACGGATATCAAATTCCCGATTCTCTGGCAGATAGTACCATACCGCTTGGCGAGCTCCGCATTCTTTTGTCCAAGGCTCTGCCCAATCAACGTCACCGCCGCCACCTGCATGCCGTCGCCAAAGGAAAACGACAACGACATAATATTCATGCCTACCTGATGTGCGGCAAACGACCTCGTCCCCAGCTTCGCCGCCATGACCGATACCATCATAAAGCCAGCACGCAGCAGTATCTGCTCAATAAATACATTGGACGCCACATGAAAAATCTGTTTGAACGCGGCAAAGTCCGCACGCAGCCGGTTTTGCAGGATAAACGCCGCACTGACAAAGCTCTCCTTGCGAAACAGCGATGCAATGCTCATGATACACGCCACCACCGTTCCAATCACCGTGGCAATCGCCGCGCCCTTTATTCCCAGCGCCGGAAAGCCCAGATGTCCCTCTATCAGAAGATAGTTGAACACAATATTCACCAGATTGGAAGTCAGGTTCGTTTTCATGGCAATTCTGGTATTGCCGCTTCCCCTCTGTGCCGCATTGATTACCAGCGACACAATATTAAAAAGCATACCGCCCATAATAATGCGAAAATACAATACCGCACTGTTATGAGTATCACTCTCGGAACCGGCTGCACGGATAATCGGCTCCGCAAATATTACACAGGCAGCACTGATAACGATACCCATCACAAGGGTAAACAGTAGCGCGCTCAAGAGTATCCGGCACGCCCCTTCCCTGTCATTTTCTCCTCTCCGCCTCGCCACCAATGCGGATACCGCAACATTTGTCGCTATAAACAAGGCAAGACCGATAAATTTGGGCTGTGTCGTCAATCCCACTGCCGCCACGGCATACTCGCCAAGCCGGCTCACCATCATGGAATCCACAATTCCTACAAACGCAACAAAAAAAGACTCCAGTACCGCAGGCCATGCCACATTTGCCGTTCTGCGTATATGATTTTTGTTTTCCTCAAACCATTTTTGTAGATAACGCATGTCCGCTCCCGTCCGTCACAATTTCTATCTGCAGAAGTACTTTCCGCTCCTCTTCCCCGCTGACAAAAGAGCAAGCTCTACTGCAGCGCCATCACATAGACCTGACAGGGATTCCCTTCCTCCCACAGCGTCGGAAATACTTCAAACTCCCGAAAACCAAGGCTTAAATAGAAACGGTTCGTTGCATCATACTCTTTATATTTTCCCATCTGCACTGTTTTTACCTGCAAAAAAGAATAGCCCTTTGATGCCGCAAACTCTTTCGCATTGGCAAACAGCTCCCTCCCGATTCCTTTTCTGTGATATTCCTTCAATACCCCGCAGACAGAAAGCTCCACCGTATCCTTTCCCGTTTCGGCAAGGCACAAAAAGCCAACCGGTTCTTCTCCGTCAAACGCACCAAAAAAAGTCTGCGCCGCACTTTTTGCAATATAGTCTTCTCTGGCTTCCAAAATGCCAAACCACTCCGGAAGCGCCTCAAGCACCGTCCTGGCAATTACCTGCTTTTCTTTGCTATCCGCAATTTGCCGTATCATCCTTACCTCCATACCTTTCTATTTAGTATTCGGGTGTCAAAAGCCCTGTCCCAAAATGTGATTTGTCAATTTGACCTAAGTATTGGTGTAAACGACTTTTGCACCATGGAAATGAGACTTAAAAATCGTGGAAGCCTTTGCTGAACACGATTTTCGCTTTAGAGGCTCATTGGAATGCTTGGTGCAACGGAGAGCGCACCAATACTTAGGGCAAATTGACAGCAGGCAACTTCAATCAGGGCTTTTAACACCCGAATCCTAATACCTTCCTATGCCAAAAAGGAATGCTCCAGATACGCCGCAATGCCATCTTCATCATTACCCCCGATAACAAGGTCTGCTTCCTTCTTCACTTCCTCCACCGCATTTCCCATGGCAATCCCCATGCCGCACAGCTCTAACATTCCCCTGTCAGCATAGTCGTCACCAAAAGCAATGATTTCTTTGGGGCTGATGCTTAAGGCAGCGCATACCTCTCGAATCGCGTTCTCCTTCGTAACCATCTTCGGCGTAAATTTATACCAGTACCCGTCTGAGAAACGGACGCAGTCGCAATCCTTTAACTCATCCTGCAGCAGCTTTGCCTGACCATCCTCAAAAATTTCCACACATATTTTCAGGGCGCTTTCTGCAAAATCCGCAAAATCCGTGTAAACACTGTCTCCCCAGCTTTTATCCTGCTCTTTCGGGTCAGTTTTGTAATTCCAGTAATGCATACTTTCGGTATCAACGGTTATCTCACAGCCGGCACCAGCCACCCTTCTGGCTGCAGAAATTATCCGTTTTGTCTCTTCCTTTGAAAAGGCTGCTTTATAGATGCATTTATCTTGGTATTTGACCAAAGCACCGCCGCTTACAATTAACACCTCCGGCTGCAGCTCTTCTGTAAAAGCTGCTGCATTCTGCGCTCCCCTTGACGTGGATATTCCGATGAATACTCCTTTTTCCCTGCATTTCTGCAATGCCTGTAAGGTTCTTTTGGAAATACTTTTATCACTGCGAAGCAAGGTTCCGTCCAAATCAAATAAAAGTAATCTGCAATCTTCCATTTTCTTCCTCCATACCGGAGCGCCTTCCCTCCCGATAATACTACATGTCTATTAGTGTAGCATACAATTTTTCCCTTGACAAATGAAATAAATATACTTATAGTGATTACGAACTGCAAATTATACTTGCTAGGGGAGCACATGCTGAGACTGAATCTTCGGATTCTAACCCTCATCACCTGACCCGGATAATACCGGCGTAGGGAAGCTTGTTTATAAATATGATTCGGGAAATTCCGCGTTTTGTACAGATGCCGCAACCTATCTGTTCGATATGCGTGCGCGCTGAGATTTGGCTGTATGGAGTCTCTATTATATTTATAAATTGTAACTGTGTCCCTCTTTGCGAAACGACAAGGAGGTTTTTTTATGTCTCATTTTATTTTATCACAGGAGGACGGCTCTTTTGCGCTGGGGCGCACCGGTTATTACGTGCTGATAGCCGTTCTTCTCTTAGCGCTCCTTTTATCCGCTGTTATTGTGGATAAAAAGCAGAAGCATACGCGTCTTTCTGTCAAAAGACTCGCTTTCTGCGGCGTTGCCATTGCCATGGGCTTTGTTCTTTCCTTTGTCAAAATACACATGCCCTACGGCGGCTCTGCAACCGCGTTTTCCATGCTCTGCATCTGTATCATCGGCTATTTTTACGGCATCAAGGCAGGTCTGCTTTCTGCCGCCGCTTACAGCATTTTACAATTTTTCCAAAACAGCACTTATATACTGAGTCCCATGCAGGTCTGCTGCGATTACTTTTTTGCCTTTACCGCACTTGGCATCACCGGCTTTTTTTACAAGAAAAACAAATTCATCCTTGGTTATTTTTTAGCCATTATGCTGCGCGGACTTTTTCACAGTATTGGCGGCTATCTGTACTGGATGGATTACATGCCTGAAAATTTCCCGCAAAGTTTAGCTGTCCTTTATCCTGTTATTTACAATTACAGCTACATCCTGCTGGAAGGCGTCATCACCATCATTGCCTTAAAGATTCCCGCAGTCAATAAAATGTTCAAACGCCTGCAGACATTTGTTACATCCGATTCGCCTTAATCTCTTGTCAGGCTGCGCCAAAAGCAGTATTACCAAATCAATGCTGCTTTTGGTACTTTTGTAAATACTGCCCGGCACTTTCTTTCTCCATGGCAAATTTACTCTCCAGCTTCTTTAGAATATCTTCCTGCGATATTCCAAATTCCTGACAGGATTCTATCAACACTCTAATCCCTTCTTCCCTGCCCTCTTCCCTGCCCTCTTCCCTGCCTTCCTCTCGCCCTTCTTCCCTAAGGCTCCTCACATATTTTTTTGCATCAAATTCTTCCAACATCATACCTAACACCTCCGCCCGGTATTGTCTTAAAAAGGAAGCCAGTATATTATGCTCTATGCAAAAATCAACCGCTCCGTTTAAAGCGGCTTTTGCCTGCTTTCCTTTTTTTAGATATTCCCGCGATATTTCTACAAACAGCGCGTATTCTTTCAGCACCTGACACTGTTCCATCAGTTTTTCATTGTACCCGTAATTGATATTCAGCACCCGCACCTCCAGTTCAACATCCGCCTTGGAATCCTTGCTGGCAAATGCATCGGAAAGCTTCAATATCTGCTCCTTTGGCATCTTTTGTCCGCCGTTATAAAACACCACACAGCGGGGCGTCGGCAGCAGAATCAGTCTGGAGCCGTACGGACTCTCTTCCGCACATTCCACAATTTTCTGATATTCCTGTCCCAAATAAAACAGAAAACGAGCGGGCATATTGGGATTTAAGGTGCTCTGGTGCTCATATATATTGAGCACGCCGGCTATCACAAATGCCAAATCATTTTTCATTACCACATAGACCGCATTCTCCAATGTAACAATCTGCAGCTTCGAAGTATCGCCATACGCGGTTCCGTTCAGCGCATTATACAATTGCAGCAACGCTTCTTGGTCCCTCTCAAACAAAAAGCGGAACAGCCTGTCCTTTACCTGTCTCTGTCCTCTCTTTTGGGTAAAATATCCCTCTGCGGATTTTTTTCTTTTTCTCTTCATAACGTATCCTCCCGGTACCGCAGGAGGGCAGGACACAGCCTGTAGCGCCGCAACCGCACCTCCTGCCAATATAAAATTATCGTGAAATCATTGGCAGAAGCTGCCGGAACGTGCGAACTGCACATACAAATGACTATGGAATTATCATAGCATATTCGTCTTATTTGTCAATATGTTTTTTCAATAAATATATCACAATATTTTGATATTTATGAATAAAGCGGGAAAATCCCTCTTCCTCATATTTTCAGGCAGGCACCACGCACCCCAGATAAAAGGAATACAGCACCCGCTCTTTTACCCTTTTTCCGGTAAGGCTTTCCAGTGCCTCCGCATAATAATCAAGCTGTACCTTATAACGCTTTGCCAGCTCTTCCGGCACTTTTATCACATCGGTTTTGTAATCCAAAAGTACCAGCCCGTCGTCTTCCTCAAAGAACACGTCCACAATCCCCTGAATCAGCACGGTTTCATCCGCAGGAAAGGCATTTTCCCCGTCAGGACGGCTCTTATCCTGTAGTCTTGCCGCGGATATGCCGTACACAAAGGGCTGCTCCCTGTAAAGCCTGCCGGACATAGCCGCCGCACGCATCCTTGCCGCAAGGGGCGTCTTTAAAAAATACAGGATTTTATCTGGTCTGACTGCTCTTTGGTACTCCTGCGAAAGACGTCCTTCTGCCGCAAAGCGGTTGATGGCATCTACTATTTGCTCCCGGTTTTTATATTCTCCGGTAAAGTCTAAAAGCTCCATTACCCTGTGAACGGCGCTTCCTCTGGTCGTACCGGAAACCTCCTCCTTCTCCCTCATAAAAAGCGGCACATAGGGTTTTATCTCCTCCTGCGGGAAAAGCTCTTTTGCAGGCTCCTCCTGCCCGCTCTCCATCGCCGCCTTTTTCAGCTCTGAAACCGTCGTCTTGGTATACAAATTTTCCATATTCTTATGCGGATACTCATAGGCAAAGCGTTCTTCCAAAAGTGCAAGCGCCTCTCTATCCGCGGGATTTAAAAGCTCCGTCAGGCACAGCCGCCTGCCCGCCCCGGATACACCCTCTTTTAATTCTGCAAGGGCAAGCTCTTCCAGTGCCATTACCGTAACCTCGGGAAAAACCGGCAGCAGGTAATCCAAAAAGCAGGAAGCGCCCGTCAATCTGGTATACGTCATTTCTTGACCCATCTCCCGCTCCCTCTCAAGATACGCCTGCGGCTCCTCCACCACGCCCGTCATAATCAGCTTTTCCTTTGCACGGGTCATCGCCACATAGAGAACACGAAGCTCTTCCGCAAGATTGTCTTGTCTCAGCTTGGCAGACAGCACATTTTTCCGAAATGTTTTGCTTTTTATCCGCTGCACGGGATTGACGTAGTCCGTTCCGATTCCCAAATCCACATCCACAATCAGCGCCCGCGAGGTATCCTGCATATTAAAACGCTTAGACAGCCCTGCCACAAAAACAATGGGAAACTCTAACCCCTTGCTTTTATGGATGCTCATAATCCGTACCACATCCGCATTCTCATCCAGCGTACCCGCTTCTCCATAATCCACCCTGTACTTCTCTAACTGCTCTATATAGCGCACAAAATGAAACAGCCCGTAATAGCTGTTTTTCTCAAAACCCGCCGCCTTTGTCAGAAGCATTTCCACATTGGCAAGCCTTCTGCTTCCGGCGGGCAGAGCGGCTACATACGCCGGATACTCATAATCACGAAGCAGCCGCTCTAACAGCTCATGAATTGGCATATATGCCGTATAGCTCCGGTATCTGTCAAGCTGTTCCAGAAAATTCCTGCATTTGTGGCGCAGCGCTTCATTGACGTTTACGGCTTCGCCATCTTCCCTTGCACATGCACACAGGCAGTCATACAGATAGGCGCCCTCCTTGTCCGCACTTCTCACAAGCGCCGCCTCTTCATCGGAGAACCCGCCAAATACGGACTTCATGGTGCCAAAAAGAGGGATATCCTGCAGAGGATTGTCAAGCAGGCGCAAAAACATAAGAATATCCCGAATCTCCTGCGCGGCAAAATAACCGGTCTTGCCTGACACATATGCCGGAATCCCCTCTTTTTCAAACACAGCGCGAAATTCCTCATCCCAGCCGCTGTTTGTGCGTAACAGCACTACCATATCCCTGTAAGAAGCCGGACGCATCTTACCCGTCTCCTTGTCCGTCACCAGAAATTCCTGTTTCAGCCTGCGGATGCGCGCAGCTATCCCCAACGCCTCCACCTGTTTTGCATTCCACTCCGACTCCTTTGGCGGCTTTTCAAACAAAATCAGCTCGCTCCCGCAATCTGCATTCTCCGGATAAACCGCGCCCGCATAGAGCGCCGCCGCATCGTCATACACAATACCCCCAAGCTCCCGCGTCATGATTTTTGCAAACACCCGGTTGACGGTATCAATCACCTCCGCCCTGCTCCTGAAATTTTTGTGCAAATCTATCCGGCGCAGTCCTCCTTCTGCAGTAGAGTACGTATGGTATTTTTCCAAAAAAAGCGCAGGTCTCGCCAGACGGAATTTGTAAATACTCTGCTTAACGTCCCCCACCATAAAACGGTTATAGATGCCCTCCTCCTCCCCTGATACCGCCTTCAGCAGATATTCCTGCACCAGATTGCTGTCCTGATATTCGTCAATCAATACTTCCGCAAAATAATCCCTGTATTCCAGCGCCGTTTTCGTGGGCGCTATCCGACCGTCCTCCGTCTTATGCAGTAAAATCTGCAGTGCAAAGTGCTCCATATCGGAAAAATCCAGAAGCTTCCTGTCCCGCTTCTTCTCGTCCAGACGCTGCTTGAATTCCAGACACAAATCCACCAGCATACACACCGCCGCCTCACATGCTTTCATGCGCTCAAGCCCGGCTGTAAGCGGCAGCATAAAATAGGCTTCTTCCAGCTTTTTTACGCTCTCCTTTACCCCTTCGCGCAGCCTTTTGACCCGTTCTCTTTTTATGACGGACACCGTGTCATCCTTTTTGGAAGACAGTCTGCCAAAAGACAGCGCCGGGATGCGAACCGCGTATTCCTCCAGAGAGGAAAGCGCCAGCAGACTCTCAAGCGCCTCCCGTTCCTTTTCTACCGTTTCTCCGTACATATAGGGTCCGTCCGGTTCCTCACAGACTGCCTCCGCCCGCCGCATGTCCTGGCAAAGCGCCTGAAGCGTGCGCCGCAGATGGGCGGACAGGTATTTTCCTGCCTCAGACTGCTCAAGCTCCTCCACTGTGGCAATCCGGTAATCCGCCTTTCGCTCCTCAAGCCAGTCCTCGGGAAAAGGAAAGCTTAAAGCATACCGGTACAAATCCAGAATGTGCTCCTCCAAAACACTCTCCCTGCCGCCGGGACAGTAATACTCCACACAATTTAAAAACACCTCTTCGCCTGTGGCAAAGCGCTCCTCCAAAAGCTGTGCCAGCACATCCTGTTTTAACAGCTCAAGCTCCCCTTCATCCGCAACCCGAAAAGTCGGGTCAAGCCCGATATCCTGAAAATTGTTGCGCAGCACAAACAGGCAGAAGCTGTCTATGGTGGTAATCTGGGCATTGTGCATAAGCGCCGCCTGCCGCTGCAAATGCTCGTTCTCACTATCCTTCTCCAGCCTTGCCAGAACCGCCGCGTTTATTCTCTCCCGCATTTCTGCCGCCGCCGCATTGGTAAAGGTCACAACCAAAAGCCTGTCGATATCCACAGGCGCTTCTTTTCTGCATACCATCTCTACAATGCGCTCCGTCAGCACCGCCGTCTTGCCGGAGCCCGCCGCCGCCGACACCAAAATATTGCAGCCGTGCAGCTCGATAACCTGTCTTTGTTCGGGTGTAAATTCTACCGCCATACTTCCTCCGCGTCCCTCTTTCGTATCCGGGCAAAACTTCCAAAATCCTTACTGCCCCCTTATACGTTCCATCACTTCTTCCTTATCCATCTCCTTAAGCCTTCTTTGCGCGCAGCCAGAAAGTCCTTCGTGAAAGCCGCATACGCCTTGAAAGGAGCAATAGGTGCAGGCGCTTTCCGCGCCGCTCTCATAGGGATTTAGGGCAATGTTCCCATCCAATATCTCCCGCCCAAGCTCTCTTACCTTCCTGCCTACAAAAGAAGAGAGCGCCGCAAGCTCCTCTCCGCTTAACACGGAGGAACGCGCCGAAAAGCTGCCGTCCTTTTTGTACTCCACCGGAATCACGTCCGACTTTACAACGGCTTCCCCGTCCAGCCGCCTCGCAATTTCTCCGTCGCTGTTGACGATGCCGCCTGCGCGGAGCTGCTCTAACAGGTCTGCATTGATTTCCTCAGGCGTCCGCTCTGTCTCGGCAGAGACCACCGGGTCGTATACATGGTAATACAGCATTGCGGCAGGCAGAACTTCCTTATCCGGATGCCTTTTCTTCTCCCGCTCCAGCGCTGCATTCATATACACCACGAGCTGTAGCTGCAGCCCGTAATACAGCGCTGCCAGATTGAACCTTTTGCTGCCCGATTTATAGTCCACCACCTTGACGTAGAGCTTATCCTCTTCCGTCAGGGTATCCACCCTGTCAATCCTGCCGGAAAGCTGCATCCGTTCCTCCTCTGACAGGGCAATGTTGACGCTCTCCAAATCCGAAACGGAGGAAAAAGACATCTCATAGCTCTTTGGTACAAAGCTTCCTTTCCTCAACTGATACTGCAGTGTCAGCACCGTCCGCTCCAGAATCCGTCCCATCCGCCTGATGGCATACTCATTCCTTGCATTGTCATACAAAACCGCCGCCCCATACTCCGCCGCACAGAGCGACAGTACCTCCTCCACGGTTCCCCTCGCAAACTCCTCCGTAAAATCAAACCATGTATAAGCGCTCTCCTCCAGTTTATGAGCAAATCCCTCCAAGACGCCGTGAAACACGTTGCCCATATCCACATTTTCAAACTTCAGCTCTTCCCGCTCCTTCAGGCTCATGCCGTACTGCAAGAAGTGCCTATACGCGCAGGCAGCGTAAGTTTCCAGACGGCTGACGCTGTTTCGCAAAACCTGCCCGTAAAGCGCCCGCGCCACATTTTTCTGCAAAGGACTGTGCTCATAGCGGTAAAAAGCCGCGTCCGTCAGCCGCTTTAGCAAAACAGCATACTCCTCACGCTGCTTGTAAGCGCCATACAAGGTAAATACTAACGTATTTCCCTCGGTAAATACTAATGTATCTCCCTCGGTAAGTGCTTTATTCTCTGCGTTCCCTTGTGCGTATTCCCTGAGCGCGCCGGCTAAGTAGGGCAGACCCGCCTGCGGCGTCATAATCTGGGAAATGACAGGCGCTTTTTCCGGATATTCTATAGACAGCTTCGGAAAAAGCTGTCTGATGGCGGCAATCAGATACGCAGGGCGCAGCGCCTTTCCCTCACCGTTCATGCACGCAAAGGAAAGATATAATAAGTCAGAAGGCTTTGTCATATTCAGATACAGATAGAGCCTCTGCATATACATCTGCTGTCTGGGCGAAGGCGCAAGCTCAATCTCGGACTGCCTTAAAAACTCCCTGTCCATATCGGAAATAATACCGCCCTTCCCTGTGTTTTTGGGAATATTGCCGTCATTTACACCCACAAAAAAGAGTACTTTTACTTCCCGCAGACGGGTTCGCTCGATGTCGCCCACCAGCACCCTGTCTACATTCTGGGGAATCGTACCAACCTCTATCTCCGCAAAGCCGGCATCCAAAATATCTGCAAATTCCGCAAGGCTCATGGGCTCCTCTCCCAAAAGCCCCATAATCTGCTCCAAAAGCTCCATCACCAGACGGTAAACCTGCGCATACTCCTTTGCCCTGACAAGCTCCTTCCTGTCAAGGAACATTTTCTCATAGGCAGCCAGCCGCTCCGGCGCCTTGTTCTGTGTCAGAAAGAGGTATAGCGCCTCCACATATGCCGCCGCGCTCTTTTCCTTTACGCAAAAAAGCGGGGAAATTTCCTCATAAAAACGCTCCCGCAGCCCGTTTATCAAAGCTAACGGCTCCGTCTCCTCCTTCATCCGCGCAGTTCTTTTGGTAAACTGCATACTCCATTTCTTTTTTCCCCGTATCCCCGTCTCCCTGCAGTAATTTTCCAGCAAATCCACCTCCGCTGGAGAAAAACCTGCAAGCCCGCTCCGCAGATACTGAAACACGCTCTCATAAGAAAAATTTTTTGTGAGCACTTCAAAGGCGCTCTTAATATATTCCGTCAGCGGATTTAAGACAATCCCCCTTGTCCTGTCCAGATAACAGGGTATCTGTAACAGGGAAAATTCCGTTTCGATTAACTCACCGTAAACCTCCAAATCGCCTGCCACCACCGCAATATCCCGATAGCAGTACCCTCTCTCCCTTATCAGCCCGCGCAGGCAAATCCCCGCCTGCCGCACCTCTTCCCTGACGGTGGAAGCTCCAAAGATATGTATGGAAGACTGTGGCGTCTCGTACTCCTTCACAGGATAACGAAAAAGCGTGCGTTCCAAATGGGCAAGGGGCTCGTTCTGCGAGAAACGGTGCCCGCCGTCGTACCCTGCAAAAATATCCCTTCCCCGCTCTGCTTTCTCCTCCTGCGCCATTTTCACAAAATCCGCCACCGTTTTTTTGCTCATATGAAACAGCTTCTGCTCGCCGTCCATCAAAAACGGCTCCTCACGCAAATCCAGCGTGACCGTCAGGATAACCTCCTTCGCAATCCCCAAAAGCTTGCCAATCACCCTGTTCTGAATCGGGGTAAAGCCGGTAAATCCATCAAATGCAAACACACTTCTTTTTACAAGCAAAGAGCTGTCCAAAGACTCCCTGAGCAAATCCAGCGTCTCCTCCGTCGTAATGAATTTTTCCCTTATATATTCCGTAAATCCTCTGTAAAGCACCTGCAAATCTTTCAGTTTATAGTATAGCGTGCCCTTTCCCGCGGCGTAATCCATCAGCTTTTGCACATCCTCCACGCCGATTCCGTACTGCATAAACTCGGAAATCGCGCTTTTTACCTCATGAATATACCCCTGCTTGTCAAGGTTTGCGCCAAGATAAGGCAGCTCTTCTTTTAAGCTGCCCGCCACCTTTCGCAACACCAGACTCTTTCCCGTATCGTCCAACACGGGCGTTTCCCTTTTTCCGACTTCCTCAAAGATACGGTGGGAAAGCCTGCCAAAGCTTAAAACGTCAATATTTAAAATACCGCCCCGCCTGTTAGCCGGATGGGTCACCAGCTCCTTCTGTGTCTGCATGGTAAACTGGTCCGGCACAATGATAAAAAAATTCCTCTCCGGTTCCTTTTCCGCCCTCTCTAAGATTTCTGCATACAGAAGCGTGCTCTTGCCCGCACCCGAACCGCCAAATATAAAACGCAGACTCATGTAAGCGTAAACCTCCACAAATAATCCGCCGCTTCTTCGGCGTAATCGATTCCAATCCGCTTACCCCTAAGAATCCGGTCCTCCTCCACTGTGATTCCCTCCGTAAGATACAGCTTTCTGCTCACCGCCATATCCACATCATTGTCGGCTTTCGTAATATGCATGGCAATGCACAGCTTTCCGGGACCATCCGCCAAATGCTTTCTGACCGCCGCAGGCACGGCTGTCTTTTCCTGCTTTTGTTTTCCCCGCGCCGCCCGCCGCTTTTGCATGTCCTCCATCCGCAGGCGCTCCATCACGCCTTTAGACTCCTCGTCCGCAGGCTCCACCATGCGAATCAGGGAAGCCATCGGAATACCTTCCGCCCCTGCGGTCACATTGACGCAGTTGTACATGCCGTAAATAAAATATACATAAGAAGTGCCGCCAATGTGAAACATCGGCTCCGTGCGCTCCGTCCGCCTGCCGCCATAGGTATGGGAGCCCTTGTCCGCCACCCCCATATAGGCTTCCGTCTCCGTAATAATGCCCCGCACCTTTCCAAGGGGCGTCTCATGTACCATAATTTTGCCAATCAGACGGCGTGAGAGCTCAAGTGCATCCACCGTAAAAAAATCCCGCGTAAGCCGCTTCTCTTCCATAAAAAATCTCTTCCTTCCCCGTCTGCCGCGCACCACTTCCGGCAGCAAATCCAGTTTCCAAAACAGCCCTGCCGCTATTCGTTTATCAAAAGCTCCACCGGACAGTGGTCGGAGCCTAATACCTCGCTGCGGATAGCCGCGCCCGCAAGCTTGTCCCGCAGACAGTCGGAAACCACAAAATAATCGATGCGCCACCCTGCGTTCTTCTCCCGCGCCTTAAACATGTAGGACCACCAGGAATAAGCGCCGGCAAGCTCCGGATAAAAATACCGGAACGTATCTGTAAAGCCCGCCTCTAACAGTCTGGTAAAGCAGGCGCGCTCTTCATCCGTAAAGCCTGCATTGTGCCTGTTTGTCTTAGGATTCTTCAAATCAATTTCTTTATGCGCCACATTTAAATCACCGCAGAAAATAACCGGCTTTTTTTCCTCCAGCTTCTTGATATAGTGCAAGAAGGCATCTTCCCATGTAAGGCGGTAGGAAAGCCTTAAAAGCTCCCTCTGGGAATTCGGCGTATAGACCGTCACCACATAAAAAGCAGGATATTCCGCCGTAATCACACGCCCCTCCTTGTCATGCTCCTCCACGCCAAGCCCGTAAGTCACGGCAAGGGGCTCCTTTTTGGAAAACAGCGCCGTTCCGGAGTAGCCCTTCTTCTCCGCATAGTTCCAATATTGATAATATCCTTCTAAGTCGAGCGCAATCTGCCCTTCACTCAGCTTGGACTCCTGAATACAGAAAATATCTGCATCCGCTTCTTTAAAAAAAGAAAGAAAGCCTTTCTCCACACAGGCACGCAGCCCGTTTACATTCCACGAAATCAGTTTCATGTCAGTCCCTCTCTTTCCTATTCTTCACATGTCACATGCTTTCCGCCTGGTTTTCACAGGTTTCTTATTTTCTATATTACCACAGTTATCTTCTCATTGCCACAGATACCTTCTAATGTTATACTATAGTAGATTACATTTTATATGGAGGTTTTTATGTTAGGTAATAAAAAACTATTTCTTTTTGATATAGACGGCACAATTGCGCTCGGCACCAAACTTTTCGAAGGAAGCCGCCAGCTTCTGACGTATATTGAACGGGAGCGGGGCAAGGCGTTTTTCATCTCCAACAACTCCACAAAAAGCGAAGAGGATTATTCCAAATACTTCTTTGCCAATTTCCGCTACAAAGCCACCCCAAACCGGTTTGTCACTTCCGGCTATGTAACGGTTGAATATCTGAAAAAGCATTTCAGGGGCGGGCGCCTGTTTGTCATCGGCACGGAGTCCTTCAAAGAGTCACTGCGCAAAAACGGATTTTCCGTAACCGATGCGCCGGATTATGCCGTTGACTGCGTGCTGGTTGCTTTTGACCAGGAGCTGACCTACCGCAAGCTGGCAAACGCCTGCAACATTCTGGCAAACAATGACGTGCCTTTTTTGGCGACCAATCCCGACCTGCGCTGCCCCATGCCGGAGAGCTATGTGCCGGACTGCGGCTCTATCTGCCAGATGCTGACCTCCACCATTGGAAAGGTTCCCATATATCTCGGCAAGCCCTCCCGCACCATCTGTGACATCTGTATCTCCAGAACCAATTACACGCCGGAAGAGACCATTGTCATCGGGGACAGGCTCTATACGGATATTGCCTGCGGCATCAACGCCGGCGTTGATACCTGCGTGCTGTACTCAGGCGAAGCCACCCCCGAAGAGGTAGCGCGCTCTGAATACCAGCCCACCTATGCCTTTGACAATATCAAACAGTTTTACGAAGCTTTACAAAAAGCTTCTTCCCAATCTTAAGAATATCGCCGTCTGCAATCGGTTCGTCCAGTCCGGCAATTTTTTCGCCGTTTTTTCTGACGCCGCCCTGACTGACGAGCCGGCGCAGTTCGCCTGTGCCTGCCACGCAGCCGGCAGCGACGGCGATTCCCATAATATCCTTAAGCACACTGCACTCCATGGGAATATCCAGTACAGGCACATCTGTGGGAACTGCCTTTTTGCCAAACGCTTCCCTGTAAAATGCTTCCGCACGCTCCTCTTCCTCTCCGCCATGGTACAGGCGTGTTATGATTTTTGCCAGCTTCAACTTGACATCGCGGGGGTTTTTGCCGTCCGCCAGCTCTTCTTTCACCGCCTCCACCTTCTCAGGCATCTCGTCGGTCGCCAGTTCAAAATAACGGATAATCAAGGCGTCCGGTATCTCCATCACCTTCTTAAACATCACTTTGGCGTCCTCCTGTATACCGATATGGTTTCCCAGACTCTTGCTCATCTTTTCCACACCGTCAAGCCCCTCTAAAATCGGCATAAACAAGGCTGCCTGCGGCTCCTTTCCCATCGCTTTCTGCAAGCTGCGCCCCATCAGGATATTAAAGGTCTGGTCAGTGCCCCCCAGCTCCAAATCCGCGTCGATGGCAACCGAATCATACGCCTGCATCAGCGGGTAAAAAAATTCATGAAGCCCGATGGGAATATTGCCTGCAAACCGCTTTTTAAAATCATCCCGTTCCAGCATCCTTGCCACCGTCACGGTAGACGCAAGGCGCAGCACCTCCTCCAGATTCAAAAGCTCCAGCCACTCTCCATTGTAATAAACCTTTGTCTTTCCCCTGTCCAGTATCTTAAATATCTGCTCTTTATAGGTCGCCGCATTTGCAAGCACCTGCCTGTCGCTAAGTGCTTTTCTCCCCTTTGATTTTCCGGTCGGGTCGCCGATTCTTCCCGTAAAATCACCAATGATAATTTTTATCTGATGCCCCAAGTCCTGTATCTGCTTCAGCTTTCGCAAAACAACCGCATGTCCTAAATGAATATCCGGCGCACTCGGGTCCAGCCCCAGCTTTACATTGAGCGGCTGATTTTCCCTTATGGAGCGCGCCAGCTTTTCCCTAAGCTCCTCCTCCCCTACAATTTCTGCCGCACCCTTACCGATAATGCGCATCTGCCTGTTTACTTCCTGCTCTACCATTTCATTTGTCATTTCTCCCATCATTTTTCCTTCACCTTTACTTTCCTCTTTTTTACATTTCCTTTTCCAATGCAGCCAAAACAAAAAGCCCTCGTCCTTTAAAAGGACGAGAGCTTATCCCGCGTTACCACCTTTCTTCATAAACAGCTCACGCTGCTTACCTCTTCAAGTACGGCTCCATCTGCCTGCATCCGCAGTCCTTGGGCGATACTCTAGCACGATAACGTGTGCAGGCTCCGTCGCAGCCTACTCCACGCATATCCTGCAGTGATACGCTTTTGTTTCGGTGCGCAGCTCAAAGATGTATTCGTGCAAAGCTTCCCATGCGCCTCTCATCAGCCGGCTGCTTTCTGTATGCTTCCCTTCGCACTACTTATTCTTGTCATTGCTTTTCATCAGAAATTTGAAATTAGGTCTATTATAAGAACTCTGCATGTAAATGTCAAGCAAAATCCAACACCGTTCTCCCTCTAACAGGCAATATAAATATCCATGCTTTCCCCGTCGGTTTCAAAGCAGGGAATAATGTCCTTTTCCGCAGGCTCTTCCAGACCGTTTACGCGCATATATTCCATAAGCGTTTTATAAGCATTGGGAATGGTCACAAAAGGATTTTCAAAGGGCGTTTCAATGTGTATTGCCGCATACCTGTGGGCTGCCTGCTCGTATACCGTAGTATCAGGAGGGACAATCCCGTCGGGCAGTATCCATGCCGCTTCATAGCCGTGCATATTGAAAACATTTATCTGCTCCTGTGACGCCTTGGGAAAATCCCAGCCGATGACGCGGGGATGTTCCACACCGCAGCTACGGGCAATGGAAAATACTCTGTCGATAGCGTCCCCCTCGGGATTGGCGCTGATAACGGCATGTTTAATATAGCGGAAAGCGGGGACGGTCTCAACACGCAGATTGGTATACGCTTCGCCGCAGACGACCATATCATCGCGGAACAGGTTATCCAGTGAACAGTTAAAAAGCCTGCAAAGCTCTATCGCCTTGTCCATTTCAGGCTGCGCCGTATCCAGCTCCCATTTTGACACGGTCTGGCGGCTGATATTCATTTTTTCAGCCAAATCCTCCTGCGTCATATTTCCTCGCAAGTGTCTTAAAAACTGCAAATTTTTTCCAAAACTCATAAAATATTCTCCTTCCCTTTTTTGTGCCGCGACACATTAAGTATACTATTTTCCCCGGCAAGGCACAACCAATCCATAAGCGCTATTTTGGGGAAGCGCGCAACTTAAAAGTGCGGAGGTATTTAACGGCGCACAATGCCTCTATGGCAATCAGGTATTTCCTTACTTATCATAAAGAATTCTTTCGTTAAAATTTGATTCCCTTTCGCTTCATATTGTATTTTTTCTCCGCAACTGATACAATAGTACCAGATAAAATTTTTCTTTTTCTGAATTGCCGATTACGCGGCGGAACCGGAGGAAGTATGGCAAAAAAAAGATATAATATTGGTCTGATTGTGGGCAATGTGGAGGATGATTTTTCCAATTCCATCTGCGAGGGAGCCATCAGGGCGGCAGAGCAGCTTGACGATAACCTTTTTATTCTGCCGGTCAAGTACATCGATTACTACGTCAAGGAAGATTCCCTGCAGCGCTATGAATACCAGTACAACACCTTGCTTTCCTATGCGCAGGTCGCATCTCTGGATATAATTCTTTTATGCTTGAGTACAATCGGAAGCACCACTACCAAAGAGCGCTGCCTTGAAATCCTTGCTTCCTTTGACAGCTATCCCCTTATCCTGATTGCCACTGATGAAGAGGGCTATTCCTGTGTGCGCTACAACAACAAAAACGGGCTTTCGGACGGCATCCGGCACTTGATAGAAAAAGAGCACCGCAGGCACATCGGCATGATTACCGGTTATCTGGACAATTCCGATTCCTGCGAACGTCTCGCAGCATATAAACAAGTACTTTCCGAATATAACCTTCCCATACCGGACAGCGCTACGAAATTTGCCAAGTTTGACTCAGACTGCAGAAGCGCCGTGGAAGAGCTGCTCAACGAAAATCCGGATTTGGACGCCATTGTCTGCGGCAACGACGCCATGGCAACCACGGTCTACAAGGCGCTTGCAGACCGTCACATCGCCGTTGGCGAACAGATTTCCGTCATCGGCTTTGACGACATTGCCACCGCCAAATACCTGTCCCCGCCCCTTGCTACGGTTCGTGCAGATGCCTCGGAGCTGGGATTCCGCGCCCTGCTGCAGGGACACCGCAAGCTCTTGGACGGCACCATCGGAACGGCTGAAACCTTCTTTGTGGACACACGCTTTATCTGCCGCGGTTCCGTAGGCGTTCTCTCTGCCAAGGAGGTACTGACCCAGAAGCAGACCGACGAGCAGGACCTTTTGTTTGAGAAGGCGAGCCTGACCGAAAGCAACCGCCGCCTCATCAAGATGAACCATAATATGAATATCCTTTCCCGCAATATGCTGACCTTGGATGAAAACGGGGAGCAGAACTATACGCAGATTCTGGAATGCCTTACCATCGCAGACTTAGAAAGCTGTTTTCTGTTTACGCTCAAAACTCCCACTGCCCATCACTTCGGCGAGGTCTGGAAAAAGCCGGAATCGCTTTACCTGCGCGCATGTCTCGAAAAAGGAACTGCCTATGTACCAAAGAGAACCTCACAGCAGATTGCGATTGACGACCTCTACCGGCATCCTTTTATGCCCGATACACGCAAAACCTATGTGATGATTGACCTGTATTCCCGCGAGCTTCAGTATGGCTTTACGCTCTGCGACATCGGCTTTGACAACTTCCACTACGTAGAGTTTCTGTGTTACCAGTTAAGCATAGCCATCAAGCTGATGAATATGTTCGATATCCGCCGCACGCTGCTTGCCGAAAAAGACGACCTTGTTCTGCGCCTGCAAAAAGAAAATCTGCAGTTGGATGCCATTTCCGGCAAGGATGAGCTGACCGGTATCCTAAACCGCAGAGGCTTCTACAAAAAAGCAACGGACTTTATCGAACATGCGGAAAAAACACATTTAAAGATTCTGTTTGCCTACGCCGATTTAAATTACTTAAAACAGATTAATGACATTTACGGACACGGGGAAGGGGACTTTGCCATCTATTCCTGTGCGCACGCATTGGAGAGCGTATTCCCAAACAGTCTTGCCGGACGAATCGGCGGCGATGAATTTGCCGTGCTGGCAAGCTTTGAGACTCTGCCCGACACCAAAATGCTGCAGGCTTCCCTGAACCGTTACCTTGCCGACGTAGCCGCCAAGGAGAAAAAGCCTTATGCCATTACGGTTTCGGCAGGTCTTTTCAGCCCTGGGGCAGACGGTCATTTTTCCTTGGAAGAGGCAATCGAGCAGGCTGATGCTTTGTTATACGAGGAAAAGAAGAAAAAACCCCCTTTTGAAAAACAATGGTGATTATTATGCATAACTTATTTTTTCCGGCGCCGCCTATCACGGCTGGGATTCCCGCCGACTCTATTTACCGCTTTTTGAACCGTCTGGAAGCCTGGCAGGTTCCCATGCACAGTCTTCTGTTGCTGCGTCACGACAAGCTTGTCGCAGAAGGATATTTTGCGCCCTGCAGCGCAGACAGCCTGCACCGCATGTTCTCTATCTGCAAAACCCTAAATGCCATCGCTATCGGCATCCTTGCCGCCGACGGCAGGCTGAAGCTCTCGGATTCCATCGCCGGTTATTTTCCTGAGAAAGTGCCCGCACATGCACATCCCTGGATAACCTCCATGACAATCCGCGATTTGCTTATGATGCGTACCTGTCACGCCTCTACCACCTACAAACATGACTTAAAAAAGGAATGGGTGGAAAGCTTTTTTACCACGCCGCCCTCCCATAAGCCGGGAACTGTTTTTCACTATGACACCTCCGCCGCCCATGTGCTCTGTGTACTGGTTGAGCGGCTTTCCGGCAAGCCTCTGCTCGACTTCTTAAGAGAGCGCGTTTTTGATGCAATCGGCTGGTCCAAGGCTTCCTATGTGCTGAAAAACGATTTTGGAGATTCCCAGGGCGGAAGCGGACTCATGGCAACCTCAAGAGATTTGCTTCTTTTGGGATATCTTTTGTTAAAAAAAGGAAAAATAGGAGGAAAACAGCTTCTGCCGGAAGCATTTATAGAAGAAATGACTTCCAATCTGACGCCAAACGCCCTGACCGGCGGCGTCATCAGTGAAAGACAGGGCTACGGGTACCAGCTATGGCATACCTGCCACGACGGCTTTGTGTGCTATGGCATGGGCGGGCAGTTTGCGCTCTGCCTTCCCAAACAGGATATGATAATGGTGACAACGGCAGATACACAGGGGCTTAACGGGGGCAACGATTTGATTTACAACAGCTTCTACGAAGAAATCCTGCCGGCGCTTGACACCTGCCCCTTCAGTGAAAAGGAGGAAGCAGAAAACGCGGACAGACTCACCGAAAGGCTTGCCTCGCTCTCCCTGTCACCTTTAAAAAAGCACCTGCATCCCTCTTCACCCGCCATAACCGGCGCTTCCTTTTTGGAAGCCTGCACCTGTGCCGCAAAAATCAACCAAAAAACTGCCCGCCTTACGGCAGACAGTCATGATTTTTCCGATATTTCCCTTTCCTTTACACAGGAAGAAGGCACACTGCACTATACGCTGCGGGGAGAGAAATGCGTCATTCCCTTTGGGCTAAATACCTGCGTTTCGGGCATTTTCCCTATTTATAACATGCGCTGTGCTTCCAGCGGCATGTGGCTGACAGAAAACACCTTCTATCTCAAAGTCCATATTATAGATACCTTTGTCGGCTCTGTTCACATGGAATTTGTATTTGGGGAAAAGGATGTTACCATATTTATGAAGAAAATAGAAGAAACACAGTTTAACGAATATGCCGGTCACTTTTACGGTCTCTACACATAACTTTTATACCGTTCCTCAGCCAGCACCTTCGCCACCTCCAAATCAACGGGGGTGGTTATTTTCATGTTTTCCTCATATGCCGTTACCAGTCTGACAGGACGCCCCAGCATACTCTCCACCACCATGGCATCATCCGTTATGGCAATGCCCCGCTCTTCCAGCTCTTCCTTCCTTTCCTCCAGCATCTTATATGCCTCGATAATCATCGGCGTAAAAAACACCTGCGGCGTCTGTGCTGCGTAAAGCACGCTTCTGTCCAGCGTTTTCTCGATGATATCGCGTTTTCCCACCTTTTTTATCGTGTCCTTAACCGGAACCGCCGCGCAGGAAGCGCCTTCCTCCCATGCCGCCTGATAGGTCTCCTCTATCAGTTTTTCGGTGACAAAGGGACGCACGCCGTCATGGATAAAAATATATCCGTCCTTGTTAGAGCGCGTCAAATCATCCTCTTCAATCAGACGCAATGCCTTTTTGACAGAAAGGTACCGTTCCCTTCCCCCCTCTATCAGCCTGTCAACCTTATGGAACGCATACTTATCCACTATATTTTCGCGGGCATATTCCAACTCTCCCCTGCCCACTACCAGAATAATATCGTCAATAATGGGGGATTTTTCAAATATCCGCAGCGTATACCAGATAATCGGTCTTCCCAGAATCGGCATATACTGCTTTGCCACATCACTTTTTACGCCCCGCATCCGCCTGCCGATTCCCGCCGCCAAAAGTATTGCCGTACATCTCTCCTTCATCGCCAAGTCCTTTCTTTCACCCTTGTCCCGCTACACAAAGAAAATACTGCATGCAGCTACGATAAGGATAAAAATAAGAAAACCTATCAGCATATTCTTCCATACTGATTTTTCCTGCTCCATCTGTACCGACGTCACGGCGTTGTTCGGATTCTGCCTGTCATAATACACTGTAATTTTGTCGTTTGCCTGCAGGCTGTGCGCTATCTTTCTGTTATTTGTTTGAAAACTTTTTTCATACAGGATGCTGCCGGCATAGTAAGAATATTCCACCACCCACGGCTCATAGTACGGTCCCTCTGGTTGATAGTCCGTCGTTTTCCAGATTTTCAATATCGTGCCGCTGCTTTCCGCAGGCTCTTTGAATTTCTGCTGCTTTCTTCGGCTGTTTTTGCTTGCAAAAACCCCAATCAGAATCAAAGGAACCACCAGTGCCAGCACAGTAAGAATTGTGATAAGTATCGCCATGTTCTCTTCATTCATAGTCTTCTCCTCATTTAAAATCAGCCCTTCTCTTCACCCAGCTTCAGATTCGGCACGGCGTTCAAATCCAGCCCGCTTCGCACGCCCTTTATAAATTCATAATACCCTGCCGCCCCTATCATGGCTGCATTGTCCGTACATAAAATAGGGGACGGATAATAAAAACGGATTTTCTGCTTCCTGCAGCCCTCCTGCAGGGCGGCACGCAGCGCAGAGTTGGAAGCAACGCCTCCCGCAATGGCAAATTTGTCATACCCGTACTGCCTGACCGCCCGCAGGGAGTGCTCCGTCAGAACCTCCACCACCGCCTGCTGGAAAGAAGCGGCAATATCCGCCACAGGGATGGTTTCTCCCTTCATCTGACAGCCGTTGATATAATTCAAAACCGCCGACTTTAACCCGCTGAAGCTGAAATCATAGTCGTTGTCCTCTACTCTGGCACGCGGAAAATGAATCGCCTGCGGATTGCCCTCCTTTGCCGCCTTGTCAATTTTAGGCCCACCCGGATAGCCAAGCCCAATGGCGCGCGCAACCTTGTCAAACGCCTCTCCTGCCGCATCGTCCCTCGTCCGTCCGATAATTTTGTATTCACCGTAATCCTTCACCTCTACCAGATGGGAATGCCCTCCTGATGCCACAAGGCAGATAAAAGGCGGCTCCAGTTCTTTATTCTCTATATAATTGGCACTGATATGCCCCTCAATGTGATGTACGCCCACAAGCGGGATGCCTGTGGCAAAGCTGATTGCCTTTGCCTCGGAAACGCCCACCAAAAGCGCTCCAACCAGCCCGGGACCGTAAGTGACCGCTATCGCATCCATATCCCGAAGCGCATAGCCCGCCTCTGACAACGCCTCTTCAATCACCTGATTTATTTTTTCAATATGCTTTCTGGAAGCAATCTCCGGTACCACCCCGCCATAGAGCGTATGCAGGGAAATCTGGGAAGCAATGATATTGGAGCATACCTCCCGCCCGTTTTTCACCACCGCCGCTGCCGTCTCGTCACAGGAGCTTTCGATGGCAAGTATCAATATATCCTGATTCATAGAAAACTTATTTTCCTCCGTCACTGGGGATTCACATTCTCCGCCAAGTCCCAGCCATAGATGCGCCAATGCCCCGCCTCATCCTTCCTGAGCAGGTACACCTCCTCCACGGTCTGTTTGCTGGAACCGCTTACCAAATAATAGGTACAGTAAAAACGGGCGAATTCATAACCGGAATCTTCAAAATAATCCACATCCGTGCTGGCGGGCAGGCTGTAGCTTGTGATGCGGATGGAATTCTCCGCAAAGTAATCGATATCCTCCTTCAGCTCTATCATATAGCCGCCCCACTCGTTGTTTTCATTCAGCTCGTCATCATACAAAAGCCTTGCCTGCGCAGCCAAAAGCTCCAGCTCCTCGCCGCTGCACTCTTTGCTGTAAAAGCACTTGGTAATTTCACTGTAAAAACGGATAACCTCCCTGACAGTCGGCGGATAGTTGCGCGTCAAATCTCTGGCAATCAGCTCCTGCGCCACCGTAAGCTCCTTCGATTCGTCCTTTTTCTCCTTATCCCGGTTGCTCAGATAATAATAATAGCCTATAATCAGCGCCATCATAACCAAAATCAGGATGCTCGCCTTTATGGCTGCACCCTTTGTCTTCTTTTTTGCAGGCTTCTGCTTTGCCACTGCCCTTGCCTCCGTCCTTGTCTCCATAGCCAAATACCGCCGCCTCCTCTCCGCTTCTTTCACGAATCCTCTTCAAACACAAGCTCTGCCGTCCTGCCGTCCTTTGCCGCAACGGCTGCCGGAAAGATTTTCCTCACCTCATTCATATAATCCTCCGGTTTTGTCAGCGACGGGCTGTAATGCGTCAGCCACATTTCCCTGACATTGGCACGCTTGGCAAGATTTGCCGCTTCATAAAAGGTCATGTGCTTGTATTCTTTCGCCTTTTCCGCTTTGTCCGGCTCTCCGTACATGCCTTCACAGATAAACAAATCCGCATCGGCTGCATGTTCCACGATGCTTTCCGTCGGTCTCGTATCCGTGGTATAGGTTACTTTCAGCCCTTTCCTCTCAGCCCCCAGTACCATATCCGGCGTAAGCACCCTGTCGGGAAGCTCTATGACCTCCCCCTTCTGCAGACGGCTCCAGTACCGCTTGTCAATGCCTGCCGAAACCGCCCTGTCCGTCTGGAAACGCCCCGCGCGCTCCACCACGATGCTATAACCATAGCATAACACATTATGATTCACCTTAAAAGCCTCAAGTCTGAATCCGTCAAAAGAAATCCGGGAAGTATTCTCTACAAGCTCCATGCATTCAATCGAAAAGGGAAGCTCCGGTGCGATGACGCGCAAAGAGGAAACCACCCGGTTAAGCCCTTTCGGCCCAATCAAAAGAAGCGGTTCCGTTCGCTCCGCATTGCCCATCGTGAGCAGCATTCCCGGCAATCCGCTGATATGGTCAGCATGGTAATGGGTAAAACAGATAATATCAATCGGTTTCGGGCTCCAGCCTTTCTCCTTCATGGCTATCTGCGTGCCTTCGCCACAGTCAATCAATATGCTTTTTCCGTTGTAACGCATCATCAGGGAAGTCAGCCACCTGTACGGCAGGGGCATCATGCCGCCCGTTCCCAGCAAACAAACATCTAACATAATTCTTTTTCTTCTGTCTCGGATACCTTGACAGCAAACTCCTTTATCATCCTGTCATAACATTCTTCACACAAATCAAATAAATGCCTGACGCCGTCTTTTTCGCTAAAATAGCCAAATACGGTGTCCGCAGCAAAACAGCCCTCCTTTAAGATGCCGTTTTCCACTTTGAGCTGCCTGCCGCATTTATTACATATCACCTGTTCTAATTCCATGTTATTTTCATCAGTATATTTTCTCATGCCTTTTCTCATCCTCCCTGCCTGTATTCAGACAATTTCAGTATAGCATGATTTTTCCGGTTTCGACATGGTAATTTGTCCATCCTCTGCCTGTCTTTTCCACATTATCACGGCATCCTCCGAAGGCTTCTCATAAAAACGCGGGCGGATGCCTTCTTTCTGAAAGCCCAGGCTCTCATAGAGGCGGATAGCTGCCACATTGCTGACCCTCACCTCCAGCGTATAGTTGACAATACCGATTTTCCTTCCCCACTCCATCAAGGTGGATAATAACAGCCTGCCGACCCCTCTCCCACGCCAGTTTTTTGCAACCGCCACATTGCAGATATCGCCGTCCCCGCAGGCATTTATCACCCCGCAGACCCCTACCGGCTGCTCCTCATAAAGCGCAACGATATACAGAGCGCCCTCCCGCTCTATCATATCCAGAAAATCCTGCGCTGACCAAGGCATAGAAAAAGTCTCCTGCTCCAGGCGGCTGACTGCAGGCACATGCTCCTTTTGCATCGGACAGATTGTGAGATTACTGTTCATGTGAAAGCCGCTCCCGTTCTGCCTGACTTAAACGCAGATATTCCGGTTTATGCTCCCTTGCGCTTACAAGCCTGCCTTCTTCATAATAGACTTCCGCCAGCGCTGCAACTGCCGCCGCGCGCTGCCTGTTTAAATGTGCGGGTGCAAAAGCAAAAGGAACTTTCAGATTTTCTTCTATTACCGCCTGAAACACCGGTATTCCGTCGCCCACAAAAATCACTTCCCGTTCCTGCGCATTCAGCTCTTCCAAAATCTCATGTATCGCAATGGCGCAGGGGTTTTTCAGCGTATGCATAGTAAAACCGCTTTTGCCTTCCTGTCTTTCAAAGGTATAAATACCCGTATAAACTTGATTTCTTCTGGCGTCCATAATCGGGCATATCAGCTTTTCGCTGCCCCAGAAATGATACGCAAGCCCCGCCAGCGTAGGCACCTCTATCAGCGGCTTATGAAGCGCAAGCCCAAGCCCCTTCGCCGTTGCCGAACCGATGCGCAGCCCCGTAAAGGAGCCCGGTCCCGCCGCAAGCGCAATGGCATCCACCGTATCCAAATCCAGCTCTATCATTTCCTTAAGCTCCTGCAGCATCGGCAGAAGCGTCTGCGAATGTGTTATTTTATAGTTCACCGTGTACTCTGCAGTCAGTACGCCGTCCTGTACCACTGCTGCCGAAGCTACAAGCCCCGAACTGTCCAACGCCAGTATTTTCATGCTTCCTCTCATTCCGCCGCATCAGGCTGCTTCACTGTAATCATGCGGTAGTCAAAACCCTTTTCCAAATCTTTTCTTATCGTAATCCGTGTATGATTCGCCGGCAGGATTTCTTCTATCAAATCCGCCCACTCAATCAGGCAGACGCCTCCGCCAAAAAAGCAGTCCTCATACCCGATTTCTTCCATTTCTTCCACATCGCCGATGCGGTAAACATCAAAATGATAGAAAGGCAGCCTGCCTCCCTCATATACCTGCAAAATGGTAAAGGTCGGGCTGCTTACGTGCTCTGTAATACCCAGCCCTCCCGCAAATCCTTTGGTAAATACCGTCTTTCCCACACCCAGCTCGCCAATCAGCGTATACACCTGACCGGGCTGCGCCCTCTGCCCGAGCTTCTCCCCCAGCCTGTAGGTCTCTTCCTCCCCAAAGGTTTCAAATATTTCTGTTTTTGATTCTGCTCGCTCCATAGTCTGCCGCCCGTCCGCTTTTACTGTCTGATTTTCACCTTCTTGGCAGGAAGATGCGTGGAAATTACCTGAATCACCTGTGCCGTCTCATCCCCCAGCTCCCTCTTCGGAAAAATACATGCATTCATACGGGAGGTATACACAATGATGCTCCTGCCCGTGGATACCGCCTTCACCATATCCTCCCAGCGCTGCATTTCCTCCGTGTCCTTCTGGGATACATGGATGCCTTCCTCGTCAAGCACATAATGCAGCGGCTCCTTAAACGCCGGATTGGCAAGCATCTGCTGCCTGCTTTTCAAAAACAGAGTCCACGGCAGATAACACAGCAGCACCACGCCGGCAATCACCATCAGCCAGCCCTTCAGATAAATACCGGCAATTACCATCAAGGCTCCCAGCCCGCTTCCCAACATGCCGGAAAAACTGTTGTAGGTATGGCGCAGCATATAGTCATACAAGTCCCCTGCTTTTATCTTCACATCAAATTCTATCATTCCGGTTCCTCCTGACAAAACAGCTTATTCGTTCTCCACGCCCGACCCCATCTAAAAAGCTTTAAAAGCACCTACTCTGTAGGTGCTTCCTCTATAAGCTCTGAAGTACAATGGGGGCATCTGGTCGCCTCCAAGTCAATTTCCGTCTTACAAAACGGACATTTCTTTTTCGTCACGGGCGCCGGCTTCTCTTCCTTCTTCAGCTTGTTCATTCCCCTGACAAACATAAATACGACGAACGCCATAATCACAAAATTGATAATGTTGGAAATAAACGTACCGTAATTAAATGTAGCGGCTCCGGCAGCCTGCGCCTCCTCCAAGGTCGCATAAGCATTGCCGTCCAGCGCAAAAAACCAGTTTGAAAAATCAACCTTTCCGGTAAAAATGCTGACCACCGGCATAATCATATCGTTAACCAGGGAATTTACGATACCCGTGAACGCGCTTCCGATAATCATACCTACCGCAAGGTCTATCATATTGCCGCGCAGCGCAAATTTTTTAAACTCTTTTAACATAACCTGTCTCCTATCTGTCGTTTGTACTTCTTTTATTATATTGCATTCTCTCAAAAAAGCAAGACAAAAACGCGTACAAGCCCCTTCCTCTCCTTTACTTATGGGGCAGATAGGAAAACGCCGTAAAATCAGCCCAGAGTTCCGTCATGCCGGCGTAAGCAAATACCCCAAGCATCGCACCGGTAAAACGCTTTCCTCGCTTTAGTCCCTCATCGCACAGATAATAGACATTTTGAAGCGCCGCCAGTTCCTCTTTTTCTCCCCCGTCAAGACCGGCATAAAAGGTTCTCTGAAGACCTTTGGTCTTTACCGCAAACGCTATTGACTCTGGCTCACCCGAAAGAAGTCTTTTCCCATGTACCGCATCATCGTCTCCGATATGCTCCCTGACCTGCAGATACAGGGCGCCCTGCTCCCGCAAAAGCCCGCAGGAAACCCATGTGTTTTCATCATAATAACAGATAAGCCCCGCTTCCTGCCCGTCGTAAGCCGGCACTGTCAGCATACGCACGCCGGCGGTAAAATCAAAATGCTCCTGCCTGCGCAGCAATATATTTCTGGCGCCCACATCGGACAGGGGCAGCCTGCTTCCTTTTAGAGAAAGCACACCCCTCTCTACCTTGATGCCATCCCTCTCAGGCGGTCTTGGCGTAACCCATTCCAGCGCAAGGCTGTTTCCCGTGCCAAACAGGTTCTCCTCCACAGCGGACTTACACTGCGGCAGAGCAGAGCCGGCAGCGGTCGGCAGCGCGGGTTTTCGCTGCAGCACGCCGGGTCCTTTTAAATTGTTGACAATGGGCCATCCGTCCGCCGTCCAGGTAATCGGGTCCAGAGCGGTTTCCCTGCCCAGAATACTGTACGCGCCGTCCACCATGCGCCCGCACAGATAAACCATGTACCAGCCGTCCGGCGTCTGCACCGGCTTGCCGTGTCCGCAGCGCTGTATGGGCGCGGCGGCGTCCTGCTGGCGCATAATCGGATTGTAAGGGCAGGGCTCATAGATGCCAAACAACTCGCGGGAGCGGGATACCGTAATTCTGTGCCCCTCTCCTGTGCCGCCCTCTGCCTCAAACAAATAATAATAACCGTCCTTTTTCAAAAGATGCGGTCCCTCCGGCGCCCGCTTCTGGTCACCGTAAAACAAAAGCGTCGCCGCACTAAGCTGCTTATCCCCATGCTCGCTGATTTCAAAAATGCGCGCACCCCTGTTTAAAAGCATATACCTTTTGCCGTCATCATCGGTAAAGATAGACGGGTCAATACCGTCCTCGTCCAGAAAAACAGGCTTACTGTAAGGACCTTCCGGTTTGTCGGCAGATACTACCATCTGCTTTCTGTAGACAGTACCCGTATCGTTCAGCCGGTACGTCGCACAAATATAAAATCTTCCCTTATAATAAGAAATATCGGGCGCCCAATAGCCCCTGCCGCCCTCCAGCTCCTCAAGCCCCGCCCACTCGGGATTGGTAATCGCATAGCCGATAATCCGCCAGTGCACCAAATCTCTGGAATGAGAAACCGGAATACAGGGGAAAAAGATAAACGAAGAATTCACCATATAATAATCGTCTCCCACCCTGACAATGGAAGGGTCGGGGTAAAAGCCTGTGCGAATCGGATTCCGGTAAGATTCCTCATAGGCAAATCCGGTTATTTTTTCAAAAAAAAGTTCTATTTCCCGAAACCCGCTTTCCTCTCCCGGCTTTTCCCAAAGCGCTGCGGGCAGATATGTCCGGCTCATCTTTTTTCCCTGATGCGCGATATCATAGGGTGTTATCAAGTCGCAGTCTCCGGACACAGGGGACATGCCCACCCGTTCCACCAGATAACGAACCAGCCCGGGATTGCCGGAGGCGGTTCCATAGTGCAGTATATTTCTATGCTTTTTATCCGTGACATTCATACTGGCACGGGAATATTCCACAATATATTTTACGACGTCAAGATTGCCCGTTGCCGCCGCCACAAAGCTCATGGGCAGTCCGTCTTCGCTGACCGTATCCACAATGGGCGGATTTTCCACAAGCAGTTTTTCCACTTCTCGCAAATTTTCTTCCAGTATCGCTTTTTCTATCTCTGATTTCAACTTTTTCTCCTCCAAAAAACAACCACCGGATGAGCCGGTGGCCGTTTTTTATAATTTAGTCGTTGAGAGTTCGATAAGTGCATCTTTAACAGTCTAATCCGTCCAATAGTAGAGCTTCGTAAATGCCCCCCAACTCTTTCAGACCCCTTGCAATGCATCCCGCATAAGTAACTGCGCCTTCATATTTCAAATGTGTATTATCCGTAAGCCCCTCCGGATGGGACGCATACTGCCCAGCCGGCAGATGCATATACCATTCCTTCGTTTTCTCACTTCCTGCTTCCATCAGCTTATCACGGCTCATGGCACACAAATCAATCAAAGGCACCTTCCATCTTTCCGCAGCCTGCCTCATAGCCTCGACATAAGCACCGTGCTCACCCTCCTGCAGCCTGCCGTCCCCGTCGAAGCACCTTCGCTCCACCGGAGAAATCAGTACCGGAAAGGCTTTCCTCTCCCGCGCAGCCGCAATAAATCTTTCCAGATTTGCCGTAAAGGAGGCGGAAGGCTCCGTGTATCTGGCAGGGTCCTGCTTTTTTTCATCGTTGTGCCCAAACTGGATAAAGAGAAAATCGCCCTCACCCATCCTGTCCAGCATCACGGTAAACCTGCCCTCATCAAGGAAGCTCTTCGTGCTTCTGCCATTCTTGGCATGATTCTCTATCCTGACTTCGGGCTTTACAAACAGATGAAACACCTGCCCAATACCCGTCTGCGGATAAGTCAGAATACTGTTGTATTGTACGGTGGAATCGCCCGCCCAGTAAATCACAGCCATTTGTTTCCTCCGCTTTTTAACCGATTATTCCTTTACCGCTCCGATGTTCACACCCTTTACAAAGTACTTCTGCAAACAAGGGTACAAAATCATGAACGGAATAATCACGATAATAATCGCCGCATTTTTCAGCGTATTCTCCGTCGCATTTCCGCCTACCGTCGGCAATTCGCTTCCCATAACCATGCCGCGCAGCTTCATCTGGAAGTTGTAAAGCTTGGAATCCAGAATGTACAATTTGTAATGCGTATAATCATTCCAGTAAGAAACGGCAAACATCAGTCCGATGGAAGCAAGCGCTGCCTTGGACATCGGAAGCACAATCCGAAGGAATGTCTGCATGGGAGAACAGCCGTCCAGCGTCGCAGACTCATACAAGCTGGAGGGAATTCCTTCAAAGAAGTTCCTCATCAGCACCAGATTGTAGACATTCAGCGCAGGGAACAGAATAACCACCCACAAAGTATTGGTTAAATGCAGCCCCTTCAAAACCAGATAGGTCGGAATCATACCGCCGTTGAAAATCATGGTAAAAAGCAGCATGTTGGCAAAAAAGGTTCTTCCGGGCATATCCCACTGAATCAGAACATATGCGCCAAGCGTTGAGAGCGTCAGTGCAAGGAGCGTACCGACAACAGTAGTCAATACGGAAATCATAATGGCACGGAAGAGCGTCGGGTTCTTGAAAATCTGCGCATACCCTTCAAATCCAAATTTTTCCGGCCACATTTTCATACCATAGGCTGTCTTTAAGTCAAAGGAGTCTACCAGTACCTTCCACAGCGGAACTAAAATAATCAAACATACAATGATAAAAATCAGACCGTTTACAATCTGAAATACCGGTATTTTTTTCTTACTTTTCATATCTACCGCTCCCTTCTAGACAATTCCACGGCCTTCACGCACTTTTTTGCTCAGATGATTACATATGAGCACCAGCACGCAGCCGACCAAAGACTTAAACAAACCAACCGCCGTCGTATATCCGTAGTTTGGAATCGCGCCGCTGTTAAAGCTCTGGTAGTAGATATAGGTTTCCAGAACATTCGCCGTATCCAGCACCGCATCATTCTGCAGTACGAACGCGGACTCAAACAGGTTCATAACCTTTGCAAGGTTCAAAATCAATACGGTCAGTATCGTATTTTTCAAAGCGGGAAGGGTAATATAATACATTTTTCCCCAACGGCCTGCGCCGTCAATGGACGCCGCCTCATAGAGCTCTGTATTCAGACCGGCAAGAGTAGCCATAAAGATAACGGTCTGCCAGCCGGTTTCTTTCCAAATATTAATGATATAATAAGCGCCCCGCCACCATTTTGAGCTTCCCAAAAAGTAAATCATCTTATCAGGCTGTACCGCACCGATGGATACCAGGAAAGAATTGACAAGTCCCTGTGCCGTAGGTGCCAGAATCAGGGAAAACAGGGATGCCGTAACAACCCATGACAAAAAGTGGGGCAGATAAATAATGGTCTGCACTACCTTTTTAAAGTGCAGGTTAAATATCTCATTTAAGAAAATAGAAACAACCACCGCAATAAAGGTTGTTAAAATCAATTTGATAATACTGATTTGCAGGGTATTGGTAAAAGCGCTCCAAAAGCCCGGCATCTCAAACATTCTTTTAAAGTTGGCAAAAGCGACAAAGGTCGGCTCCTTAATGCCGTTATAGTTTGTAAATGCGTATCGAATGCCAAGCATCGGCAAATAGCAGAATATAATGGCAAACACAAATACAGGAAGAAACATTATGTAAAAGCCCTTATATCTGTTGATACGCACGCCCAGCGGTTTATGGGACTTAACAGGTTTTGTTTTTTTACTATTCTTCATATACATTCTTCCTCTTCAACCAGACTAAATTATGTTCCCTCATGAATTACGTGGAGCCATGCAGAACATGGCTCCACCTATTCATTTCTCAAAAATAACCTTACAATTTTTATCTGTTATTCAAAGAATCAACAATCATCTGTGACCACTCTGCACCGTGCTCAGCTTCATACTGTGCATATGCTTCGTCAATCGTCATCTCGCCCATAACTACCTTTGCAATCAGACCGTTCTTTAAGGTTGTCAAATCACCGTTGTACTGGCTCATTGCATCCGTCGTCGGAACTAACACTGCAAGCTTACTGTTCTGTGCAAACAGGGTGGAGGAAGCAAGGTTCTCTGCTGCTCTGCTCTCGTCTGCAGGGTCGTTTGCCAAGTCAACCAGCGCCAAAGCGGGGTCGATGTGTGCCTTTGTATACTGGGTTCCGGGATTCTCAAGGTTGTCAAGTCCGTGGAACTCGCCTTCCTGATAAACCTTCTCGGTCTCTGTGCCTTCGTACAGGGTCTCTGCTGCTGTTGACCAGTGAACGCCTTCTACACCGTAGGTCCACAGGAACTGTACGTCACCGCCGTCCTGCATTGCTTCGATGAAATATTTGAACACGCCTTCCGGATTCTTGCAAGTGGAAGAAATACACCATACGGGAGGAATACGGTCAAGGTATGCGCCAACCTCTGCGATAGGAGGAAGTGCTACCAGTTCGGAATCAAGTCCGTTGTTCTCAAGGTTTGTCTTAAGGTTGGTTGCCCATGTACCTGCCCAGTAAGTAAATACGCCGAAATCATCACTGTAGAATTTGTTACGGCAGTCCTTTGTACCATTGGTAAGCGTCGTCGGGTCAATCCAGCCTGCTGCATAAGCGTCAGCCAGTCTCTGAAGAGCTTCCTTCATGGAGTCCTCGGTAAAGCCGTCTACCCATGTGCCGTCATCCTTCTGATAGAAGCTGGGATATCCATCCTGATAAAACTCAGGCAGATAGTTTACATAGGGAGCCTCGGAGCCGATAAATCCTGCTGCGGATACAGCATACTTGCCGTTTGCAACGAAGTTAGCGCACATCTCGGAGTACTCAGCGTAGTTGGTAGGAACCTTGCCGTTATTGTACTGGTCAATCCAAGCCTGCTTTACGTAAGTAACACATCCGTTACCACGAGCTGCCGGCATACCGTACAGATGTCCGTCAATCTTCACACCTTCTACAACGCCTGCGCCGTCATATGCTTCCTGTCTCTGCTTCAGCTCTGAATTCTCCCAAGCTTCCGTCATGTCCCAGAGCACGCCTTCTGCTGCATAACCTGAGTAGTAGGTGCTGGAAAGAATCATAACATCCGGCCAGTCGCCGCCTGCGATAATCTGACCTACATTGTCGTAGTAAGCGTCATGGTCAGGCTGGATTACATTAATCTTGATACCAATCAGCTCTTCCAGCTTTGCGATAAACTTATCCTGTGCATTCGGCTCTGTGAATACAGTACCGTCAACCAGAATGGTAATCTCTGAAGGTTTCTCAACCTCGTCTGCCGGTGCCGGCGTAGATTCATCCTGTCCGCCATTGCTGTCCGGTGCCGGCGTGGACTCTGTAGGAGTAGAGCTTCCGCCGTTGTTGTCGTCATTGTTGGACTTGTCGCCACATCCTGCTAAGGAAAAAATCATTGTGGCAGCCAAAAGCATTGCAATTAACTTTTTTTTCATAACTACCTCCTAAAACATTTTATGTAAGGGCTTTCATGCCTTGGTTAAATAATAACATACCATTATATGTTTGTAAAGCAAAATTTCAAAGAATTTTTATGTTTCTTTGTAAAGATATAGCAGAAAATTGTGCGAAAATTCTATTTTTTATCCATATTACACAAACAAAATGCAACCGTTGGTATTGTAAGAGTTTACATTTTTCACAAATTTCACTCCGCTAAAGTGCTCTTTTTTTACATGTCTTCTTACATAGCTTTCTTACATTTTCATACTTCTGTATGCCATACGGCACAAAAAAATAGGGCAGGATGCCAGAAATCCTGCCCAGAAATGCTGCTTATCAATTGGCGCAAAGCACTTCCTTATACAGACGCAGCACATTCCCTCCCCATATTTTGTCAATCTGGCTCTCTTTAAAACCGCTTTCTTTGAATGCGTTCCAAAGCCTTTCCATGCTGTCTGCACCGGTAAGCTCTCTGTGTGTGTCAATACCGTCAAAATCGCTTCCCAGACCAATACACTCCATACCGCCCACCTTGACAATGTGTCTGGCATGGTTTACCACCGCCGCTATGCTGCCCGGATTTTCTTCTCCGTAAGGCACCTGTGTCAAAAAATCCGCGCAAAAATTCAGCCCCATCACGCCGCCGCGCTCTGCCAGCGCGCGAATCATGTCGTCGCTCATATTCCTGACGCACGGACAGACGGCACGCGCATTGCTGTGACTTGCCACAAAGGGCTTTCGGGTAAGGGATAACACCTGATAAAAACCGGCGTCCGACATATGGGACACATCCACAATCATCCCCAGCTCCTCCATTCTCTCCACAAAGAGAGCTCCCCTGTCTGTCAGACCATTTTCCGTATCCGGCGTATTCAGATACTGCTGCACAAGGCGCTCCGCTTCCCCCGCCGACTGTCTGGCTGCCCTTCCTTTATGCCGGTTTAGATTGGGATAGCCCAGACCGTTGGGATAATTCCACAAAAGCGTCAGCATACGCACGCCCTGTCCATACAGCTTTTCCAGCTTTTCCAGACTGCCGCCGCACACGCCTCCCTCCTCCACCGTCAGCATGGCGGACATCCTGCCTTTCTTCTGATTCTGTTCTATATCGCTCCATGTAAGCACCGGCATAATCTGCTCGTGATTTGCCGCTATCTCCTGCTTATAAAGTGCAAGAAGCGCCTGTACCTCCTCCCACGCATCCGTACACGCCTCCATATCCACAAACAGGGCAAAATTCTGCAGCAGGTATTTCCCTTTCTTCATTTTCAGAATATCCACATGACAGTCATTTTCCCTCAGCGCCGCCGCCTTTCCCTCCCTTTTCCTTTTCAAAAGCTCCGATATCGTATCACAGTGCATATCCACTACTTTCATATTCACACCATCCTTTCTACATTGCAGATATTAGGCGATTGCGAAACGCCAATTTCTTCAAATTGAATTGTGCAACTTGTATATTCCATAAGCGGACCCTTGATTACCGTCGGTACCAAAGTCATGCGGGCATGACTTGTGCCGTATTTTGGCAGCTTACGTACCGCTACGGTAATCTCGGAGCGAAAGCGAGTCCGTGTTGGAATATACAAGGTGCACAATGACACTTGTATAATTGCTGAGTTTCGCAATCACCTATTACAGATATATTTCTTTCTTCTATAATATATTAAGAATCAGGGCTTTTTCACCCCCCTAATGAAAAAGGCAGGAAGCCTTTTCACTTCCCGCCCTTTTTCCATATCTATTGTTTCTAACCTTCCATACCGGGACACGCTATCTTCCGGTTCCGAAATTCACCCCTGTGTCGTCAGGTTTTTCCTCGTCAAACTTATAGTCCTTGCCCGGCAGTATCGCATTCAGCAGGATACCGGTGAGCGCGCCTACCGCAAGTCCGGAAAGCTTAATTGTCGCATTTGCTATCTGAAATACAATCGCCCCGTCCGCATTGTAGAACTTTATGCCGATTGACAGCACAAGAATCAGCGCCGCGATAATAACATTGCGGCTCTTGGTAAAGTCCGTCTGGGTCTCCACAATATTGCGGACGCCGACTGCAGAAATCATACCGTAAAGCACCAGTGAGACGCCGCCGCAGGTAGCCGTCGGCATACAGCCGATAATCGCCGCAAACTTAGGCGAGAAAGAAAAGAGGATTGCAAAGCCTGCCGCAAGCCGGATAACTGCCGGGTCATAAACCTTTGTCAGGGAAAGCACACCCGTGTTTTCGCCATAGGTCGTATTTGCCGGCGCGCCAAACAGGGAGGCAAGCGTCGTTGCAAGTCCGTCGCCCAAAAGCGTGCGGTGCAGTCCCGGCTCCTTGATATAATTTTTGCCTACAGTTGAAGAAATCGCTGAAATATCCCCGATATGCTCCACCATGGTAGCAAGCGCAATCGGTATAATCGTAATGACCGCCGTAATCAAGAGCCCGCTGTCAACACCTTGTCCAAACATATAAAATACGGTGTGGTCCCACTTAATTGGATTGCCAATCCAGGCAGCCTCGGCAACCTGCGTAAAGTCAACCTTGCCAAAAACTGCCGCCACAAGGTATGAGCCCACAACACCGATAATAATAGGCACAATTTTTATCATGCCCTTTCCCCAGATATTGCAGATAATCACAAGCGCAATTGCAACAAGCGCAATCGGCCAGTCGTCGGAACAGTTGGTAATTGCGGACTGAGACAGCGTAAGACCAATCGCAATGATAATCGGACCGGTTACCACAGGCGGGAAAAACTTCATAACCTTTCCTGTTCCAAAAATTTTAATCAGACCTGCAAGTACCAGATAAACCAGGCCGGCACACGCCACGCCAAAGCAGGCATAGGGAATCATTTCCACATTGGAAATAGTCGGCTCCCCGCTTGCGTCAGCCAGCTTGGGGCAGATGGCAAAATAACCGCCCAAAAAAGCAAAGGAGGAACCCAAAAACGCCGGCACCCTGCCTTTCGTAAGTAAATGGAATAACAAGGTTCCAAGTCCTGCAAACAGCAATGTGGTGGACACGTCCAGTCCGGTCAGCATGGGAACCAGAATCGTGGCGCCGAACATGGCAAACATGTGCTGAATTCCCAGAACAGCCATCTTAGGCGCTCCCAACTGTCTGGCGTCATAGATACCGCTCTCCCCAAGCACTGCCTTCTGCTTCTTTTTTTCTTCGCTCATATACTCCTCCTTTGAATTATATTAAATTTTTATAAAACCCTATCTAATATCTTATCCAAGAGAGGAACCTGCGTCAACAAATATTTACAGCTTTCACGCAAAAGTTTCTTAATTAAATTTTACGGCATGTTCCATCAAAAACTGCTTCCAGATAGAAACGTATTTTGCCATCAAATGCACGCCGTCAAAGGTATAGCTCTTTTCCAGCCCGCCTTCTTCGTCACAAATCACCGAATTGACGTCCAGATAGAAAATTTTTTCATTGTCAGCCAGCTTTGCAATTTCTTCATTGCGCAAATCGATGCCTTCGTTATTGATATAATCCCCCTTTGCAGAGCGCTCGCAGCTCACCCGCATAATTGCCTGCAGATAGATAACCGCATCCGGCTGCAGCTCCTGCAGCTTTGCAACCACTTCCGTATACTTTTCCATAAAGGTCTCCACCGTGCCGGTTCCCATCTCATTGATACCAATCATCAGGTAGATTTTTGCAAACTGTCTCTCCTGCAGCGCCTCTTCGATGGTAATCTTCTGCCTGCCGCCCTCCACCGGTACAATCTCTGCCGTAAACAGCTTATAAACAGTCAGACCGGTAGAAGCATAAAAGGTGGCATTGGGCAGGGAACCGTATTCTGACATACCCACAGTCCGCGAATCACCGATAAACAAGGCGTCGTCAAACCATGTCTCATCAACCGTCACATATTCCCATGCGGGCTGCCCTTCTTCGTCCTCAAAACCATCCCCGCCGGACACATCCTCCGGCAGGCTGTCATCCTCTCCGGATACGTCTGTCTGCACCATGCCGTCCCCGTCTGACACATCCCCAGCCGCATCATTGCCGGATAGAACCTGCGCCGCGTCTCCTCCGGATACGTTCCCCGCTGCAGAGCCGTTTTCCTCCAGGGAATTCCCCGAAAAATCCACAGCCTCCTTGTATGGCTTCAACATATTTTGCGCCGCTGCAAAAAGAGGCTCCCGAAAATAAAATCCAATGCCGAATGCTGCCAGTATAAAAATAAAATACAGATACCTTATATTTTCTTTCAGTTTCACAATACTACTTCCTCTTCCGACAATCGCCTTAAAAGTCAAGATACATAAACGGGTTATTTCCTTCTGTCATAATGCACCATACGCACCACCAGAACAAAGCCGCCAGAATAAACATACCCACAAGCTTATTCCGGTATTTTTCAAACAGCTTTTTAGAGACCGGCGTACACAGAATCAATCCTGCCGCAAACAGTATGCCGTAATTCCCCACAGCCTTTACAAAGTCCCCGGGATTGACATTGATGCCTGCCGCAAATCCGAACATTCTGCCAAAATAAACCTGCAGCCCCGCCACATCCGTTATGGCAAAGCACATCCATGTCAGCGGAATCACCAAAATCACATAAAGATGAGACAATATTTTACTCTTTCCGATTCGCTCCTTCTTGTCAAAAAGACGCTCCAATGTAATCAAAAGCCATAAGCTTAATCCCCAAATCAGGAAATTCGGGCTGCCGCCGTGCCAGAGCGCCGTCAGTACCCACACCACAAGCAGATTCAGCACCGTGCGGGAAATTCCTTTTCTGCTGCCGCCCAAAGGAATGTATACATAGTTTTTAAACCATCTGCCCAGCGTCATATGCCATCTTCTGTAAAACTCACGAACACTTTTTGACATATAAGGCAGGTCAAAATTCTCAGGCAGGGAAAAGCCAAGCATCTCGCCCAGACCGACCGCCATCAGCGAATAACCGTAAAAATCAAAATAAATCTGCATAGAATAGCCGAACGCCCCCATCCACGCAAGAGGCGTAGATATACTGTCAAACCCCGTAGTCTGTATCTCATGCCACAAAATAGCAAGCCTGTCTGCCAGCAGCACCTTAAGCGAAAGACCCCACACAAATTTCTTCAGTCCGCTGTCCGCAGCCGCCAATGTACATTTGCGGTACTTCAGCTCCTTCGACACCTCGCTATAATTGACAATCGGACCGGACATAAGCTTGGGGAACATGCTGATATAAGCCCCCAGCCTCACAAAAGAATATTCCGCCCGGATATCCCCGCGATAGACGTCCGTCAGGTAAGAAATCACCTGAAAGGTATAAAAACTAATCCCCAAGGGCATCCCAAGCTTTATATCTGCCGGAAAAATCTCAGGAACAAACTTAAAAAACAACAATAAGGCGGCATCCACAGCCACCGCTACCCAAAACAATATTTTTCTTTTTGTCTTCGTCGTCTTTTTCTTTATATCAAGCCGTTTCCCCACCTGAAAATTCAACACGACAGAAGCCATCAGCAGCAACACATATACAGGCTCCCCACACGCATAAAAATATATGCTGCCCATAAAAAGTATCACATTTCTGTACTTGATTTCCGTCATATAATAAATCAGGAGAAAAATCGGTAAAAACTTCAATAAAAATTCAATACTGTTAAATACCAATTTCTATCACATCTCAATCCGTTTATTATATTAAAATTGTAACTTTCTGTCGAAATTTGCGCAAGTAAAAATTTCTTAATTTTATATACTACTTTTATATATTTATATTTGCCTTTTTATGTGATGTCCTCTACAATAAGAGTAATAGGAGCAACAGGCGGAAAAATATGGGACAAGGGACGCCCGCAGAAAAGCGAAAAACACTAAAACAAACTTGCTTCACAAGTCAGCACACGATAGCCGCCAATCCCCCTTACCCTTTTATGATACTCGCCATGCTGCTGTTTTATTATAGAAAACTTCGCAGAAAACACAGCATCCCGCACCTTGCAACATCCAGTACCTTACACCATCCGCCAGTTACGCCGTCCGACTGCTTACGCCATCCACCAGTTACAGCGCCCGCCTGCTTACAGCGTCCGCCTGCTTTACGCCATCCACCAGTTACAGCATCCGACAGTTACAGCGTCTGACAGTTACAGCGTCCACCAGTTACAGCGTCCAGCGGTCCGGTATGTCTCTTAGGACCGTATAAAAACGTTGGCGCTTGGCGAGGTATTATCGAGCCTAGCGTCCACTACGTTTTTATCAGAGCGAAAGCGCGTCCAAAGAGACATACCGGAC
>CAJTPU010000012.1 GCA_910578335.1 uncultured Lachnospiraceae bacterium
CGATGGCTGCGGCTGCGGACAGGAACACCACGGGCATGGTCACCACCATGAACATAACGATGGCTGCGGCTGCGGACAGGAACACCACGGGCATGGTCACCACCATGAACATAACGATGGCTGCGGCTGCGGACAGGAACACCACGGGCATGGTCACCACCATGAACATAACGATGGCTGCGGCTGCGGACAGGAACACCACGGGCATGGTCACCACCATGAACATGATGATAGCTGCGGCTGCGGACAGGCGCACCATGAGCATGGACATGAGCTTTCTCACGCAGAAGAAAAAACGCCTGTCACAAAAACGCCCATGAAAATTTATATTGTGGACAATTTGGACTGCGCCAACTGCGCCGCCAAAATAGAGCGGAAAATCCAGTCACTGCCGGGCGTGGAGTATGCTTCCATTACCTTTGCCACCAAGCAGCTTCGGGTTGCCGCCAAAAATCAAAAGGCGCTGCTGCCTCTTATGCAGGAGGCATGTAAGGCAATCGAGCCTGACGCTGTCATTACCCCCAGAGAGGAGATTCATACGGATTCCAAAGAAACGGATAAAGCAGAAAGCAGAAAGGACCTGCTCTGCATTGTTCTGGGAGCAGCTCTGTTTCTTTTGGGAAAGCTTTCCGCCCGCTTCTCCCCCGCCGCTTCCCTCGTCCTGTACGTGATTGCTTACCTGATACTGGGTCTGGAAATTGTCCTCACCGCCGTGCGCAATATTTTTAAGGGCAATGTTTTTGATGAAAATTTTTTGATGAGCATCGCTACTTTGGGCGCCTTTGCCATAAAGGAGCCCTCCGGCGCCATCGGCGCATACGCACCCGAGGCAGTCGGCGTTATGCTCTTCTACCGGGTTGGCGAATGGTTTGAACACAGAGCCGTCGCAAAAAGCCGCAGCCAGATTATGAATGCTCTTGATTTGCGCCCCGAAACCGTCGGACTGGTAAACGGAGAAGAAGTTACCATGATTCCCGCCGAAGAGGCAAAGATTGGCGATATTGTACTGGTA
This sequence comes from uncultured Lachnospiraceae bacterium, assembly GCA_910578335.1. Lineage (GTDB taxonomy): Bacteria > Bacillota > Clostridia > Lachnospirales > Lachnospiraceae > Acetatifactor. Next base: position 1,013 of record CAJTPU010000012.1, read on the forward strand.
CGCCCCGGCGACCGCATCCCTTTGGACGGTATGGTGCTGGAGGGCGAGAGCCGTCTGGATACCTCTCCCGTGACCGGCGAGCCCGTTCCCGTGAACGTGCAGTCAGGAAGCGCTGTCTTCTCCGGCTGTATGAACCTTTCCGGCGTCCTGAAGCTGAAGGTAGAAAAGCCTCTCTCCGAATCCATGGTAACCCGCATTTTGGATTCCGTGGAAAATGCGGCTGCAAGCAAGCCCAGAATGGACCGCTTTATCACGCGCTTTTCCCGGATTTATACCCCCTTTGTAGTGATTCTTGCACTTTGTACCGCCATTATTCCCTCGCTCCTTACGGGAGACTGGGACAAATGGCTCTATACAGCCCTGACCTTTCTCGTCATTAGCTGTCCCTGCGCTCTGGTGCTCAGCGTCCCCCTTGCCTTTTTCTCCGGCATTGGAGCCGGCTCCAGGCAGGGAATTCTCTTCAAGGGAGGCGCTTCCTTAGAAGCGCTGAAAAACATAAAAGCTGTCATCATGGATAAAACAGGCACCATTACCAAGGGTAACTTTATATTGCAGCGCATTGTCTGCGCCCCTTCTGCCGGACTTTCCGAAAAGGAACTGCTGTCCCTTGCCGCCTCCTGTGAATCCGCCTCCACACATCCCATCGCGCAAAGCATTCTGGATGCTGCAAAGGCGGAAGGCATTTCTGTAGACAAAGCCGGTGCCATCACGGAAATATCCGGTCACGGCATACAAATGCAGACAGACAATGGTCTTGTGCTCTGCGGCAGCCGCAAGCTGCTTACCGAACAGGGCATCGACGTTTCCTCTTACATGCAAGACGCAGAAGGTGCCGCCGCATACGGCACGGAGGTACTGCTTGCCAGAAACGGAAGCTATCTTGGCAGTCTGGTGATTGCCGATACCATCAAGGAGGAAGCCGCTCCCGCTATCCGTTCCCTGAAAAAACAAAAATTAACCACGGTCATGCTGACCGGCGATGCCCCCAAAACCGCAGAAGAAGTGGCTAAACAGACCGGCATCGATGAAATACATGCAAGACTTCTGCCCGAAGAAAAACTTGCACGCCTACAGGAAATCAGAGAGCGGCACGGCGCCGTTATGTTCGTAGGCGACGGCATCAACGACGCGCCCGTTCTGGCTGGCGCAGACGTAGGAGCCGCCATGGGCAGCGGTGCCGACGCAGCAATTGAGGCGGCAGATGTCGTGTTTATGACTTCCTCCATGGAAGCCATTCCCGCCGCCATCAAGATAGCCAAGGCTGCCTGCCGCATTGCCACCCAGAACGTAGCCTTTGCCCTCGTCATAAAAGCCCTCTTTATGATACTGGGACTTGCCGGTATGGCATCCATGTGGTTTGCCGTTTTCGCGGACACGGGAGTCGCCATGCTCTGTATCCTGAATTCGATTCGTATTCTGTATCAAAAGCGATGAAACAATTAAAAAGCACCCACGCCAAAGTGGATGCCAAAAAGCTTGTATGATTCTTTTCAAACCGCCTCATCTGTTTTCAGACAGGTGAGGCATTTTATTTCTTCTGTTTCCTTTTGTCCAAAAAGGACGGGCAGACCGCCGTCCGCTACCCCAAAAACACAATCACATTTTCTCCTGTATCTGCCGTTTCCCGTATCCAATCCCTCAATGCTGCAAAATTTTCCCATACATATTGAAAAAATTCATCTTCATTCTCGTCGTCCATAACAGGATACACATGACATTCCACCATATCCGCTATATTGAAATTCTCCCGAAAAGCAGCCTCATCCCACGCTGTCAAAGCGTCCGCTATCAGCTTTACGACATCATTTTCTATCAGCCGTGCCGGTCCATAGCCCATATCCTCTTCGCTTATCGGCTCGCCTCCAAACACCAGCCAGCTTGCAGGCTCCCCTGTCATCCCCCACATTTCGCCCGTCAGGGCATAGTGAATGGCATGCCACGCCTTATCAATGTCAAAGAGCCTCTCCCTATTGCCTTCATTAAACAAAATGTCTCCGCAGCTTCCCTCCTTCAGCTTTTGTACCATATCGTCGTCAGCTCTGAAATAATAGCCAATCATACCCATACCTAAAAGCCCTCCCTTTTGCAAATATTTCAGGTATCAGTCCTTGTTTCCTGCGAAGCTGCCGTACATTCCGCCCTGACAGCCAGGCTGCCGCCCGCCGCCATACAGAACAGGGCAAATGCTGTCAGCGTAAAGAGAAAGGTGACCTGCGAAATAGCGTTGTTTAGCGCAGTATAACCCGCAAATGCCAATGCTCCCTTCGTCCTTGCCTCCAGCATGATAATATACCTTCCGGTCAAAGCTGTCACAACTCTAAACAAAACCGCCAGCGCGGCAAAAACAATCGTTAACGCCTGCCTTGCAAAAGCCTTGTCCTTAACCAAAGCAATACAAAACAAAAATAGCACGTAAATCAGAAGCGGCAGCAAAAGCTCCGCAAACGCGCCTGTGGGAACGGACTTTATATTGCACACGCTCTCGTCACAGTTGTATATCTGCTTTACCGTACTTTGAAATACCGTCATCAAAACGGCAAATAATACCGACACTGTCTGTAACGCTGCCGCAATTCCCACCAGTATCATTATCGTTTTCTGTTTCATAAATCCCCTCTATTCCTCAATGTGGTCGATGCCCTGACTCAAAATGGTAACAATGTGACTGTCTGCCAGTGAATAAAAAATCGTCTTGCCCTCACGCCTGTTTTTTACCAAATCCATCTGCTTCAGCACGCGGAGCTGATGGGAAATGGCGGACTGCGTCATGGAAAGCAGGTTCGCAATATCAAGCACGCACATTTCCGCACATTTTAACACGTACAATATCTTTAGACGGGTGGGGTCGCCAAACACCCTGAAAAATTCCGCCAAATCCTGCAGTTCCTCCTCAGGGGGCATGGTTTCCGTAACCTCTTCCTGCGTCTTTCTGTCTAAGTGGATAAATCCGTTCTCTGCCTGCTCCATACTACCCTCATTTCTTCCCACAGCCTCACTACGGCTCAAATCCAAATGTGAACCCAGCGCTTCCCCGCTGCCACTTAATCCCTTAAAATGCTGACATATTTTACCGGCGTGCGGTACTTGTAGTTAGATATCTTGATGCCGGTAGTGGGACTGCTCGCATGAATGACCTTGCCCCCGCCTATATACATCGCCACATGGTTGATGGTGCCCGAACTGTTGGCATAGAATATCAAATCGCCGGGCTGAAGCTCGGAAGCCGAAATCTTCGTTCCCTCCCCCGACTGCGCCTGTGCAGAATGGGACAGGGTAATACCAAAGTGCTTGTATATTGCCATAACAAAACCGGAGCAGTCCGCACCTTTTGTCAGGCTGCTGCCCCCATACACATAGGGATTGCCCAAAAACTGCTTCGCATACTCTGCAATATCCACGCGCAAATCCGACACATCCTGCCCATAGAGCAGCTCACTCATGGTAACTGCCGTATCCAGCTTCTCCTCCACCGTCACATACTCGGCAGAAACGTAGGCATTGTCACTGTCTATTGCAACCTGTACCCAATCGCCTAAAACCTCTACCACCTCAAGCTCCTCACCCTTGGGAACCTGCGTCAGCACTGCGCCGTCCAGACTGGCATCATCCCTTACCTTTAATGAATCTGCATTGACAACCGCCACCGTGCGAATCAATTCCAGCCCACGCATTTTAGCGTCCGCTCCCATATAGAGATACTCTGTGCTTACGTACCCCTCCACTTCACCGGAAATAATATGTGCCCAGCCGTCCTCTGTCAGCTCTAAAATCTCACATGCAGAGCCTTTGGGCATTTTCCCCACCAGCTTGCCGTCAAGCCCGGGAATGGCGCGGACATTTAAGTTGCCGCTCTCCACATTGGCAATCCCCAGATTGGTATATCCCCAAAAAGAACCGCGTGCCGCCTCTGCCGCGGCAATACATTCCTGCGCGTCCAAAGGCGTATTAAACAAAGAAGCTGCTCCGGCATATGTAGTAAGTTCACTCATATCCACGGCAGCCGCATGTGCTTCCATCAAAAAACCGGATTCCAATGCGCCTGCCAAAAAGATGCCCGCGGCACAGACGCTTACCCTCCGCAGTATTTTTTTATTTATATTCATGTATTTTACCTTTCCCGTTTGTGCTCTGCAAACTCTATATCAACAAATTCCGTACATATCCTTTGTTACAAAAATGTTACAAATTTATTATATACACCACCGCCGTTTTTTGTCAACTGTTTGTACAAAAAAAGAGCGGAAGCACATTACGCTCCCGCCCTTTTTGCCTCAAAGAACACTCCTTCATAATATATCCATAAGGTTTCCGAATCCACCGCAAAGAAGTTTGCCCCGAAACAGTATCCTATGGGCAGGCTTTCTTCGTTTGCCTCAGCGTACAGATTCACGCCCTTAACCGTCGTTTTTCCATTCCACCAGTCCGTCAAATCTGCCAGAAACTGTTCCTCTATCTCTGCCTTTGTGTAATCCAGATAACCATATCCGAAAACTTCTGCCTCCGCCTCCACCGGCGTGCCGTTTAAGAAAAAACCGTCTTCATAATAAGCGACCGTATAGGTAAGAAACGTATCTATCTCCTCCTGCGACAAGGCGTATATACTGCCGGTTCGGTAGTCCGTCATATACCAGCTTCCAAAAAAGACCACATCCTCCGCCTGCGTGTCCGAAAACAGCGTTTCTTCGCCGGTATCCGGCGTTTGCAGGTTGTCCCTCTCCGCCATCCCGTCTCCCGTCGTGCGGTCGGCTGCAGGCGTACTTTCCTGCCTGTTTTCACCTGACGCGTTTCCTCCCGAGCCTCCCGCAAGCTCTCCTATATCCTCCGGTCCCAAGACCTGCGGCGCTTTGCCTTCCGTCATGCCGCATGCCGATAATAACAGCATGACAGCCAAAATACCTGCCAAATATGTTTTTCTCATAACTGTCACTCCTCGTATCATGGTTTTTCTTTTCCTAATTTGTTTTTCATTCTGTCACTCCTTGCGAGTCACCCCTCATGTCCGGAACCTGTACCTCTTTCAGCACCTTAAAATCAATTTTATCCGCCAGTTCTTCAAGCCCCTCCTTCGTCATGCCCCCGCTGCTGCCGCACAGCACATTTACCGTAACCATGCAATCTGCAAAGTCAGCAAAAATCAGTGCCTTCTGCGGTCCCATCGAAAGCAGCACTTTCTCTCCGCACGCTGTCGTATACTGCCATTCCTCATAGTCCTCCGCCAGCCCTATGCTTAAAGAAGTCTCTTCAAAGGTTCCCTTTACGTTCCGTATAAACTGAAAGCTTACCGTTCCACAGCCGAAAAGCGCGGCATCACCCTCTAAAAGGAAGGTTCCGTTTTCATAGATATAGCCCCAGTACAGCTCGCAGTCCTCTAAAAAGCTGCCGCCTACCCTGTATTCCATCTCCTGCCCGCTGATAAAATTGATTTCCGTGTGCAGCTTCAATCCGTACTGGCTTACGATTTCATCCAGCTTCTCCCCCATTTCCCGGGAGTAAACGGCGTACATGAACCAGTCTTCCCGTCCCTCCTCTCTAAAAACGCCGTTGCCCAGCTCTGCCAGTATACTGCCGTCCACATCATAGCCGGCGCAAAATGCCTTCCACTCCGCAAGCGCCTTTGCCTCCGGCCCCTCCGAAAGACCGGACAGGGAAATGGTCTCGCCGCTTGCAAAATAAGAATCAAAGGCAAGCTCGGACATATGGGAATCCTGCAATGCGTCAAAGTTCATTTTGTCCGCCAGCTCCTCAAGCGCCGTTTTACTCATACTGCCTTGTGCGGACACGGTTACAAAGCATTTATCGTACTCTGCATAAATCAGTGCATTCTCACTGCCAAGCGCAAGCAGCACGGACTTGCCGCATGCCGCCGTATACTGCCAGCTTTTGTAATCCGCTACATCATCAATAAGCGGCAGCCCATCGTCAAAGATTCCTTTTCTGGTATACCCGAGCGTAAAATCTACCCAGCCATATCCGGCAATCGTCATTCCGCCTGTAAAACGGAAGGAACTGTCCTCATAAAGGAATCCGTCACCCGTACAGCGCCCCGACGGGAAAACCTCTTTTACCATCTTATCCCATGCGTCGCTCTCTATCGTCCTTCCCTCCGTATGCAGCCGCAGTCCATACTGTTTGACAAGCGCATCCAGCTTTTCTCCCATCTCTTTAGAATAAACGCCGTACAGCCTCCAGTCCTCCCTCTCCGTGACAAAACCGCCGCTTTGTGCGCCGGATAAAATGCTCCCATCCACATCATAGCCGGCAAGAAACGCTTCCCACTCTGCAAGCGCCTGATGCGCCGGACTATCCTGATACGCAGACAGCGAGGAAAACTGTGGAACCACTTCTTTTTCCGGCAGCAAAAGCGACCTCAGCCCAAACCAGTTGTACGCCACCGCCACAACGGGCAGCACAAAAAGAATACAGAGGCACGCCGCCACTGTGCTGATAAAAATTCCCAGCGGCTTCTTTGTTTTCTTTTGGGACGCCCTTTTCTCCCGCTCCACGATATCCAGAAATACATCGTCCACGTATTGAAACGCTTCACACAGCCGAAAGCTCCTTTCGCTGTCCCTGCACAGCTTACATGCAGCGCTTTGTTGTCCTACGTCTTTCACAGCACTACCCCCTCCCCCTCAAAATAATCCCGCAGCCTGTTCCGCACTTTGGAAAGAAGATACTTCACCTGACGGGCAGAAAGCCTGTACTGTTTTGCCAGTTCGTCTATGGAACAGGAATGGTAATATCTCCCCAAAAAAACTGCACAGCTTTTATCGTCAAGCGTCTTTAAGAAACGGTTTAGCACCGCGCCGATTTCCTTTGCCTCCCAAACCTGCTCCACGTCATTTTTTCCATCGGGAATACACTCGTCCAGCTCCACAAATACTGCATTTCTTTTTCCTGCCTTCAGATACGCAAGGCGGTTAAAAGAAAGATTCCTCGTGATGCGTGACAAAAAATGCCTGAAATTATTCGGTTTTGTGGGAGGAATGGCACCCCACGCGCCCATATAGGTATCGTTTACAATTTCATCCGTATCGGAAAGATTGCGCAAAATACGGTACGCCACCTCATGCAGATACGCGCCGTATTTTTTCTCCGTCTCCGCAATCGCCGTCTCCGACCGCGCAAAATACAAGGCTACAATTCCGTCGTCCTCCATGACTGCTCCTTTCCGCCCATTTTGCAGGCACTCATTACGTATCACAAAGCTTATGAATTTGTACTCCCTTCACCTATATAGTACAGAAAAAAAAGAAATGGGACAAAATAGAAAGAAATTTTTGAAAATTTTTTTATTCAGCCGGTCCGGTCTGCATCCGGTACATCTGCGCATAGCGCCCGTTTCGTGCCATCAGCTCTTCGTGGTTTCCCTGCTCTTTCATTTCCCCGTTTTCCAGCAGGAGAATCAAATCAGAATCCCGAATGGTGGAAAGGCGATGCGCAATAATCACGGAAGTACGGTTTTCGCAAATTTTCAGCATGGCACGCCGTATCTTCTGCTCCGTCACGGTATCCACGGAACTGGTTGCCTCATCCAGTATCAGTATCGGCGCATCACAAAGAACCGCCCGCGCAATCGTCAAAAGCTGCCTTTCCCCTTGGGAGAGCTCCATACCGCCCTGCGTCAAAACAGTCTCATAGCCGGCGGGCAGTCTCTCAATAAAGCTGTCTGCGCCGGCAATCTGCGCCGCCTGCCGCACCTGCTCCATCCCAGCTTCCGGATGCCCATAACATATATTTTCCCTGACTGTAGCTGCAAACAGTGCCGTATCCTGCAAAACCACACCAAAAGCCTCCCGCAGCTCCTCCATGCGGTAATCCCGCAAATCGTGCCCGTCTAACAGAATGCTTCCCGCAGAAACGTCATAAAACCTTGTCAGCAGATTGATAATTGTAGTCTTGCCCGAGCCTGTCGTTCCTACAATGGCTGTCTGCGTCCCCGCCGGTATCTTTATGGAAATATCCCTTAATACCTGCTGCCCCTCTTCATATCCAAAGCTTACGTGGCAAAAGGCAATCTCCCCTTTTACCTCCTTTAAAGAAAACGCATCCTTTCTGTCCGCCGGTTCCGCCTCCTCATCCAGAATTTCAAAAACGCGCTCCGCACCGGCAACGGCTGTCTGAAACTGATTGTAAATATTGGCGATTTCCACAAAAGGACGGGTAAACTGGCGCACGTAGAGCAAAAAACTGGTAACAAGACCGATATCCGAAATGCTGCCGTTGACAAACAATACACCGCTGAAAACCGCTATCGCCACATAGCAGAGGTTATTGATTACATTCATAAGCGGCATCAGATAGCCGGACCATATCAGCGCCTTGACGGACACCTGACAAAGCCCGCTATTTTTTTCTTCAAACTCACGCTCCATCTCCTCCTCGCGGCAAAACGCCTTGATAAGCGCAAGCCCCGAAACGCTTTCCTCCACCTGCCCGTTTAACGCGCCAAGGCTTTTCTGCTGGCTGGCAAACAGCTTTTTTGTCCGCCTTGTCACGGTCTTTGTCAGCAGAAATATCAACGCGACGCCGCAAAGCGCCACCAGCGTTAAAAGAGGACTTGCCGCCGCCATCATCCCGAAAATGCCGGCAACGGTAAAGCCATAGGTAAAAAGCATTGTCAGGGAATTGGAAATTGTCGTGCTGATGTTGTCCACATCATTTGTCAGACGGCTCATCAGCTCCCCATGCCGATGCCTGTCAAAAAAGGACAGCGGCAGCGTGCGAATCTTTGCAAAAAGCGTGCTCCTGATATGGTGAATCACCCTCTGCCCGATAGAAGCCATAAAAAAGGACTGCAAAAATTTCACCAGCCAGTCGCAAAAATACAACCCAGCCAGACAACAAATGAACCATGCCGCCGCATCCTCACCGCTGATTGCCTTTACCGCCCTGCCCGTCACATAGGGCGAGAGGATGGAAGCGCCGGAGGCAAGTGCGGACAGTAACAGAAGCCATCCAAATCCTTTCCGATGCCCCTTTGTCAGCAGCAAAAGACGCCGCAGCGTGCCCTTCATATTTTTCGGTTTTACCACTACTCCGCCGCGCCCGGGACGGGAAATGCCGCCCGGATTTGCAGGCGGCACAAAATGATTCTTTTCACCCATTCTGTCCACCCCCAATCTGTGATTCATAGATTGCCTGATATACTCTGCAGGAAGCCATCAGCTCCTCATGCGTGCCATATCCCTCCACACAGCCGTTGTCCAGACACAGCACATGGTCCGCGCGCATCACCGTGGCAATACGCTGACTTATCAGCAGTACGGTTACATGCTCTTTCATGCCCTGCAGCCCTTTTAGTACCGCTGCCTCCGTGCGGGCATCCAGTGCGCTGGTGCAATCGTCCAAAATCAGGATACGGGGCTTTCTGACAAGCGCACGCGCAAGAGAAAGCCGCTGCTTCTGTCCGCCGGAAAGGTTCACGCCTCCCTGCCCCAGCAGCGTATCATAGCCCTGTGGACTTTTTGCAATAAAATCATCCGCACACGCCGTTTCTGCTGCTGCCGTAAGCTCGGCTTCCCCGGCATCCGCCCGCCCCCAGCGCAGGTTGTCGCGAATGGTTCCCGAAAAGAGCAGCGCTTTCTGGGGCGCCACCGCAATGGCACTCCGAAGCAGCCTTGTGTCTATCTGCCGCACGTCACATCCGTCTATCAGAATTTTTCCTTCGGTAACGTCGTAAAACCTTGGAATCAGATTGACAAGCGTTGTCTTGCCGCAGCCGGTGGCACCAATGATTCCCACCGTCTCCCCCTCTCTGATATGCAGATTGATATCCCGAAGAGACGCCTTGCCTGCCCCCGCGTAGGAAAAGGAAACATGTTCGAATCGGATATCGCCTTTGATATCCGGCGAAAGCGGATGCACAGGCTCCTTCTGTGCGGGCTGCTCGTCAAGCACCTCTTGTATCCGCTCTGCAGATGCAAACGCCCTGACCGCAATATTTAAGGAATTGGATATCATCATCACGGAAAAGAGCACCTGCGTCATATAATTGACAGACGCCATCAGCCTTCCGATTTCCTCCGCCTGTTTATTTTGGGAAATCCACAGCAGCAGCACAATGCCGAAATGAATCGTCAGATTGATAAAAGGGGAAAACACCGCCATTGTCCGCAGGGCGTTCGTATTTGCCGCCGCAAGCTCCTCTGAGGCATGTTCAAATTTTTCCGCCTCCTCTTCCTCCGCCCGAAATGCCTTCACCACACGCACCGCGGAAAGAAATTCCCGCGTCACGCCGTTTAGCTGCTCCAGCTTTTTCTGCACCTTTCCAAAGCGGGGGTATCCGATTTTCATATTTCCCAACACCAGCAGGGAAACCGCAAGCATGACGACCGCCATAACGGGAGCCTGCCGCGGCGTCTGCAGCATAATCAGTATAATAGCGCCGATACAGATAACCGGCGCCTTTACCATCATACGCATAATGCTGTTGACAAACTCCTGCACCTGCGTCACGTCGTTGGTGATGCGGGTAATAATGGAAGCCGGCTGCAGACGGTCAATATTTTCCATGGAAAGCCGCTGCACATTGCGGTACATATCTCCCCGCAGCTCTCTGCCGATTGTCTGGGAAGTCCGGCTGGCAAAGCGGTTGCGCATCACGGCGCAGACCGCGCCTGTCAGGGCAATGCCCAGCATAATGGCGCCATAAAACAGAATTTTGCCGAGAGCTGCATTTTTTATCCCCACATCCACGATATAAGACATAAAGGTCGGCTGCAGCAAATCCGCCGCGGCTTCCATCGTCAGAAAAAAGGTTGACAACAAAAAAATCCCCAAATGCCTTTTGATATATTGCAATACCAGCTTCATAATCCCTCCATGAGACGCTGCTTCACCGTCCGTACTCATTCTATTCAGAAAATACTTTTTGTTTCCCCTTAACGCAGATATGCCTCTCCTGCCGCAATATCCTCCCGAAGCTGTGCCTTCAGCCCCTCCACGCTGTCAAATTTCCTTTCAGGACGCCTGAATTCATACAGACTGACTTCAATTTCCTCTCCATAGACGTCCCCGTCAAAATCATACAGATAGGTTTCCACGCCCAGCCGCTTTACCTCTTCCTCTATAGTCGGCTTATACCCGATGTTGCTGATGGCTCTGTAATAGCGCCCTTTCAGCCATACGCCGGAATAGTACACGCCAAGCGGCGGCAGCAGTTTATTTTCCGGCGGCAGCAAATTCAAGGTCGGCATACCAAGCGTGCGTCCAATCCGGTTGCCATGCTGCACCGTTCCCAGCACCGGGTACGGCATACCCAAAAGCCGCTGCACAAGACGCATATCGCCCGCTTCCACCGCTTTTCTGACGCGCGTGGAGCTGACCTTGCTGCCGTCCACGGCTACCTTCTCAATGATTCGTACCTCCACACCGCTTTTTGCCGCCATACGCTTTAAGAGCGCCGCATCGCCCGCGCCGCCCGCTCCAAAAGAGATATCCGTCCCTGCCGCCACAAACCCTGCCTGCATTCTGCCAAAGAGCACTTCCGTCACAAAGGTCTGGGGCAGCATTGCCGCCGTCTTTTCATTTAACGGAAATTCTATCAGGATATCCACCCCCAGCGCCGCAAAAAGCCGCCGCTTTTCTTCCCGCGTGGACAATTCCTTTTCCCCTGTTTTTCCAAAAAAAACGGCGGGCGGCGGGTCAAAAGTAAACACGCACGCCTTTCTTCCCGCCTGCCTCTGGCAGAGTATTTCCTCTAAAAGGCGCCGATGTCCCACATGCACGCCGTCAAATTTTCCAATTGCCGCTGCTGTTTCTTCCCGCAGGTAAAAATCCGTTGTATTTGTAATAATTTCCATCGTTTTCCTCATCTCTGCGATGCTTTGCCGCACAAAGCCGTCCATGGCTTACGAACCAGCACACATAATTTCTGTCAACCGAACCGGATAAAGGCAGCTACGGTATGGTAATGTCCACCCTGTATGCCCCGTCAATCAGAAGATAAGGCGCCCCGTGCTTTTGACACTGTTCCAGTACCGCCGCGTTTTCCCTGCACAGCATTTCCATCGTACAGCCCTCGTCCTCCATTCTGTCTTCTATTACGCTTGCATATGTTTGAATATCGTCAAAATGATTCTGAATATACTGCCTGCTCATAACCAGACAATAATATTTTATATGGACAATATATTCTGCGCCAAAATCCTTTTTCCAGTCAAATGGGATATAACATCCCTCCACTATCAGATTCTGCTTGTTTTCAATGGCTGTTTTTATCATTTCCGCGACAATCGGCCACAAATATGCTGTCAGCTCTTTGTCCGGGCTCACAGGAGTCAGCGCCGTATTGCCGCTGCGGATAAGCCCCATCTTTAAGTGGTCTATGGATAAATAAGGATATTGATACTTTTCAAGCAGTCTCTGGGCTAACAGCGTCTTGCCTGTATGTGTCGCCCCTGTTATCAAGATAATCATATATTTTCCCTCTTTCCGTATTCTTCCCGTTTTTGTCAGCCGCACATTTTTTCATACAATCCGGGAATACAGGAGGTTGCAAGTATCTGCGCCGCCGTAGCCACATCAATCAGGGTATGTCCCACCATAATCGGCAGCGGATTCCGCTTTTTATGATACTGTGCGCACAAAAGAACGGTTAAGGGTAAAAACGACAAGAAACGGTATATCATATACTTTATATCAAACAATGTCGGGATAAAGCTGTGCTGCAGTGCAAAGAAAAACGCCGGTATCAAGACCGCCATGTATGTATTTTTGATTTGATTTACACCGCAGCCTAAATACAAGCCCTCCTCTGCAAACGCTGTCGATATCGGTAAGACAGCCAAATTGACTGCCGCCAGCCATGCCGGTATAGGCGCAATCATCATAGGCGCCGCATAGGGAATCACTCCATAGCAGAATAAGCCCGCCAGATACATCCCAGCCATTCCCACAAGCAGAATCACAAAAGACATACCCGCAATCTGCCAGCCCGTCGTCCTGCCCTTTTGATAATTGATTAGCTTCCCATAACTGCTTCCCTGCTTTTTGGTAAGAAAAAGCAGAATGAGTATTGTGATAATATTGACCAGACTTGCTATCACCGACCACCAGTGACTGATTTGGGCTGTTGTTCTGCCTGCGGCAAATGCCCCCACGGTAAATACCAGCAAAAAAATAACACACCGCATCGGCAGCATAAGGGGCAGCATTTTACTGCGATTTGCTTTATCTTCCATCCTTTTCTCCCATCCTTTTCCTCTGTCTTACAAACCGGCAGTTACCGGATTACACATCTGCTTTTCATTATAGCATTGGCTATCCGTTTTGGCTATGCTATAATAAAAAGTAACACAATAAAGGCAGGTGGCACGATTTTTATGCAGATACAGTTGGGAAACAGAACCGCTGAAACTGTCAGCATTTATTTTCAAAAAGCAAACAAGCCGGAAATCAGGGCGGTACTGCCGCAGAAAGCGCAGACAGAAAAAGAGGCTCTGGCAGATTATCAGAAAACGCTGCTTCCTGCGTCTACAAGCTATGGAAAAATAATTCTGGCTGACGGAAATTATATTGGCGATATATGGTGCTACTGCATGAATATGCACGCCGAACCAAATGCCATGTTAAGCTTCTGCATTTTTGAACCCGCCTGCTGGGCAAAGGGAATTGCCACAAAAGCCGTCTCCCTGTTTCTAAAAGAAATGCGGGAAAAATATGCGCCTGCCACAATCGGCGCCTTTACCTTTGCAGAAAATACCGGCTCCATACGGGTTCTTGAAAAAAACGGCTTTGTTGTACGGGAAGAGTTCTCCGAAGATGGGCGGGCGTCCAAATACCTGCAGTATACTTACTGACAGATACTTAGTCAGGCTCCTCCCTTTTCGGAAAAGGTTTCCATTTGCCCACATAACATATTATAAAACCCAAACCGCTCATAAAACGGCTTCAAGCCTTCTTCATAAACCACTGAAATCATGTAGATACGCTTTTCCTTCAAATATGCAATCATTTTATTCATCAGGTCTGTGCCAATCCCTTTGCCTTGGTAATCCGGGCAAACCATTAAATCCTGAATATACGCATCTGTTACCCCATTTGATACACTATCAATATACCCAATCAGTTTATCTTCTTCATAAACTGCAATATGGTAATAGGATGTCAGCAAAGGGTTTTCATACTCTCTTTCCATCCTGTTCCAGCCCACAGATTCACGCAAATCCGCCAATGCTTTTACAGACACTTGTTCGTTGAATTTGTACATCTATGTTTTTCTCCTCGTGGAATATTTATTTTTCTCACAAAAACATCTTCCTCGGCTTAAACACACCCGCCTCCCTGTCAAACACATAGATACCGTAAAAGCGCCCGCTGCCGTCGTACACCCTGACCTCCTCGTCAGGTCCGAACATGCGGCGTTCCTTAATCTGATGCAGGGAAAAAAGATTGCCGTTCTGCACCGTTTTGCTATAGATATCCGGCACATGCACCTGCGCCAGTTCGTCAAACATGGCATCCGCCGGTATCAGTACCTTTTCTATTTTGTCTTCGTCCCTAAGCTTTTCAAGCTGAGAAAGGGTAATTGCCGTATCAAGGGTAAAGCAGCCCGATTTTGTCCTCTTTAACGCGGACATGGCGGCGCCGCAGCCTAAGCGTACACCGATATCGTGGCAAAGCGTCCTGATATAAGTTCCCTTGGAGCAGGAAACCCGAAGGCTCACCAGGGGCAGCTCCATGGACAGAATTTCAATGTCATAAAGCTTCACGCTGCGGGAAGAGCGCTCCACCTCACGTCCTTCCCGCGCCAGCTCATACAGCCTTTTTCCGTTTACCTTCAATGCCGAATACATAGGCGGCACCTGCTCGTAGCCGCCCACAAAAGAGCGAACCGCCTCCTCCACCTCTTCCACGGAGGAGCGCACCTCTTTTTCTTCTAAAACAGTTCCCGACATATCCTGCGTATCCGTCGTAACACCCAGCCGCATAACCGCCTCGTACTCTTTGTCCCTGTCTGTCAGCAGGTCCGCAAGGCGGGTTGCGTTTCCCAGACATACAGGAAGCACTCCGACCGCATCCGGGTCAAGAGTGCCTGTATGTCCTATTTTTTTCTGTTGTAAAATCCCTCGAAGCTTTGCCACCACGTCATGAGAGGTAAAGCCTTTTTCTTTGTAAATATTTATGACTCCGTTGTACATACTCCGTTTTCCTTTAACTGCTCTTCAATATGTAGGGACAAATTGTTGATGACGTCATGCGCCGTTCCTTTCATGGTACAGCCTGCCGCCCGCATATGCCCGCCGCCGCCAAAGTAGGATGCCACCTTCGACACGTCTACCGTTTCATCGGAACGCAAACTGACCTTGTACTCTAACAAGTCCGTCTCATACATGAATACGGCACAGCTCACCCCTTTTATATTGCGAAGCTGATTGACAATACCGTCCAAATCCGCGGGCTCCACGTCATAAAATGCCATCATCTCTTTATCGACACAGCTCACAATGCATCTGCCGCCCATAAAACAGATGCTCTCCATCAGCGCCCTGCCAAGTATCTGGTTCTGCCGGTAGGTTTTTTGATAAAAGCTCTCCTCGATGATTTTATGGAAAGGAAATCCAAACTCCATCAGCCTTGCCGCAATCCGCATGGTCTCCGGCGTGGTATTGGAATACTGGAACACGCCTGTATCATGGATGATTCCCGTGTACAGCGCCATCGCAATATCCTTGTCCAAATATGCCTCTTCAAACAGTCCGTAAAGCACTTCCGAGGTGGAACCAACCTCCGGCTTTACTACATTGATATCACCGCTTCCGTTTTGATTGCTGATATGATGGTCTATATTTATTTTCTTTTTGGCAGAATGAAAAAAGGCTTCCGCCGCTCCCATCCGCTCAGGTACGGTATCCAGTGCAAAAAAAACATCAAAGACCTCTTCATACGCATATTCGGAATCAATCTCCTTAAGGCACGGGATATATCTGAAACAGTCGGGAGGCGTCTCCATAAAAAGTGTAAGCTCCGCTTGCGGAAACCGCTTTTTTAAATACAGGTACAAAGCCGTTGACGAACCGACGGCATCGCCGTCCGGTCTGATATGGGTACTGATGCCAATGCGCTTTGCGCCTGCACACTCCTTCACTAAATCCATACTCTTCCCCTTTCC
The DNA here is from genome assembly GCA_910578335.1 of uncultured Lachnospiraceae bacterium. GTDB lineage: Bacteria > Bacillota > Clostridia > Lachnospirales > Lachnospiraceae > Acetatifactor. The sequence continues at coordinate 17,127 of CAJTPU010000012.1, forward strand.
GCACATACTTCCTGCACAGGGTCTACTCTCCTCTCATGACCTCGTCTATCTTTTTGGACATATTGACGCCGTACTCGATAGACTGGTCCATGATAAAGGTAATCTCCGGCGTGTTTCGCAGATTCACCGTTCTGGCAAGCTGGTTTTTGATATACCCTTCCGCGCTCTTTAAGCCCTTGTAGGTATCCTCCCTTGCCTTATCATCGCCCAGCACGCTAATCCACGCCTTACAGGTTTTTAAATCCGGTGCAACCTCCACGGCAACCACGCTTGTCAGCGGGCTTATACGCGGGTCCTTAATATCCCCGCGTATAATCTCCGCCAGCACTCGCTGCACCTCCCCGTTAATACGGGTACTCTTCAAACTATTTTTTCTCATTCATAATCTCCATACTGCGAAGCAATCCGGCTGCGTCTTTTGCAGCCTTCGTTTTTCTTTTTACCGATGAAACTTAGAAAAACTTAAGCTGTGTTTTTTACAGCTTTCGTTTTTCTTTTCATCGTGGTACCTCTACCATAACATAAGCCTCTACGATATCCAGCTCCTGCATCTGGTCAAAGCCCTCAAAAACAAGTCCGCACTCATAGCCTGCCTTTACTTCCTTTACATCATCCTTGAAACGCTTTAAGGAAGCCAGCTCGCCTTCAAATATCTGTTTTCCTTCACGGCTGATACGTACCTTGCAGTTTCTCTGGAACATACCATCCAATACGTAAGAGCCTGCAATATTGCCCACTGCAGACGCCTTGAAGAGCTGGCGCACTTCCGCGTGCCCGATAATCTTTTCTTCGAATATCGGGTCCAGCATACCCTTCATGGCTGCCTCAATGTCCTCGATTGCCTGATAGATAACCCGGTAAAGTCTGACATCCACGCCCTCCCGCTCGGCGATGGTTTTGGCTGTTACATCCGGGCGCACGTTAAAGCCGATAATAATCGCAGAGGAAGCGCTCGCCAGCATAACGTCGGATTCGTTGATGGCACCCACGCCGCCATGTATGCATTTTACCACTACTTCTTCGTTGGAAAGCTTTAAGAGACTCTGCTTTACCGCCTCCACGCTGCCCTGTACATCTGCCTTGACAATCAGGTTCAGTTCCTTTAAATTGCCCTCCTGAATCTGGGAGAACAAATCGTCCAGAGACATCTTGCTCTTTGTCTCTTCCAGCATCTTTTCCTTGTTCTGCGCCAGGTAAGTTTCTGCAAAGGACTTTGCCGTCTTGTCATTTTCATGTGCCAGAAAGACTTCTCCGGCGCTGGGTACGTCGCTTAAGCCCAATATCTCCACCGGTGTGGAAGGTCCTGCTTCCTTCACCCGCCTGCCCTTGTCGTCTATCATGGCGCGCACCTTGCCATGGCTTGCGCCTGCCGAGATAAAGTCTCCTACATGGAGCGTACCCTTCTGCACCAGCACGGTAGCGACCGGTCCGCGCCCCTTATCAAGCTCAGCCTCAATCACAAGACCTCTGGCACGCCTGTTCGGATTTGCCTTCAGCTCTAAAATATCGGAGGTCAGCAGAATGGTCTCCAAAAGCTCCTCAATGCCTTCTCCTGATTTTGCGGACACCGGAACAAATTCCGTCGTTCCGCCCCAATCCACCGGAATCAGCTCGTATTCCGTAAGCTCCTGCTTTACCCTGTCAATGTTGGCGTTGGGCTTATCTATTTTGTTGACAGCCACCACAATCTCAATCCCCGCCGCCTTGGCGTGGTTAATCGCCTCCACGGTCTGCGGCATCACGCCGTCATCCGCTGCAACCACCAAAATCGCAATATCCGTCGCATTGGCACCGCGCATACGCATCGCGGTAAACGCCTCATGCCCGGGCGTATCCAGAAACGTAATCTTCCTGTCATTTACGGAGACGGTATAAGCGCCGATATGCTGTGTAATACCGCCCGCCTCCTTATCCGTCACATTCGTTTTACGAATCGCGTCAAGCAGGGAGGTTTTTCCATGGTCAACATGCCCCATAACACAGATAACGGGAGGTCTCTGCATTTTCTCCTCTTCCTGCTCCTCGTCTTCTTTTAAGAGCTCCTCAATAACATCTACTTTGACTTCTTTTTCACAGAGGATATCATACTCCATCGCAATATTTTCCGCTTCCTCATAGGAAATCTCCTGATTGAGCGTCACGATTTTACCCTCTAAAAACAGCTTCTTAATGATGGCGGAGGACTGTATCTTCATCTTTTCCGCCAGCTCCTTGATGGTAATGGTATCCGGCAGTACGATAACCTTGATAACCTCTTCCGCTACCTCTTCTTTCTTTTTCTCCGGCTTGATAAACCTGCCCGGCTTGTTCTTTACCTGTGTATCTTCCTCTTCATAGATAAAGTCCTTGCGGGAGCGCTTATCCTTCTCCTGACTGATGCGGCGCTTTTCTTCATCTCTATGCTTTTCGGCATCCTTGATTGGAGCGTCCGCCACAAAGCCCTTGCCTGCTCCCGGCTTTCTGAAGTTATCTCTCTGCCCTCCATTGCCTCTGCTATCGCGCCCGCTATTGCCGAAGCTCCTTTCACCGCCTGCATTAGCATTGCCGCCGCGGAAGCCGCCCTGATTATTGTACGAACCCTGCCGATTGCCGCCGTCAGTTCTTCTATCCTGCCTTGCGCCCTGCGGTCTGTCGCCTCTGTTGTTTTCCCTGTTGCCATAAGAAGGTCTCTCGCCTCCCGTCCTCGTCTGATTATAGCCTTGACCGGTCTGCCCGTTTCTATTCTGTCCGTTTCGGTTTTGTGAAGAGCCCTGTCCGCCCTGATTGTTCCGGTTCTGTCCGTTTTGTCCGGTTCGGTTCTGTGAAAAGCCCTGTCCTGCCTGATTGTTCCGGTTCTGATTGTTTTGCTGCCTGTTCCGGTCTCCCTGTGGTCTCGGCTGTCTGTTCTCTGCTGCATTTGCAGTTACATTTTCCTGTACCTTTTCTGCCTGTACCTTTTCCACCTGCGGCTTTTCTACCACTACAGCTTCCCCCTGCGTTTTTTCTACTGTCTGATTCTGCGGCTTTTCAAGCGCTGTATTCTGCTCTCCACGCGTCTTCTGCGGCCTTGGCGGCGGCACCATCTGCACGCTCGGCGTAGGAGACGGCGGCGTCAGCGGTTTGATGGGTCTTACCGGCGCATTCTGCCCCGCTCTTACATTTTGGGCGGGTCTTCCGTTCTGCCCCGGCTTTCCGTTCTGTCCGGGTCTTTGCGCCGCACTGTTCCTGTTCTGCCCGTTCCCTTGCGGTCTGCTGCCCTGCGGTCTGCCGCCTCCCGGCTGTCCGGGCGCACGGGAATTCTGCGGATTGCTCACCACGATAATGGTCTTTTTCTTCTTGGGCGCCTCTTCCGGTTTCTTTGTTTCCTCCGGCTGCTTTTGCGCTGCTCCGCTCTCCGGCTTCTTCTCCGCCTGCGGCTGTTTTTCACTGTCAGCCTGCTTTTGCCCGACAGGCACTTTTTCCCCGACGGGAGGCGCTTCCTCCGCAGGCGCCGGCTTTTTGACAGTTTTTCCAAAGTGCTTCCTTACCAGCTCTGCCGCATCCTCCTCGACGGTGCTCTGCGCCGCTTTTGCTTCTATCCCTTTTTCCTGCAGAAACGCAATCACTTCCTTGCTCTGCCTTTCTACTTCTTTTGCAAGCTCATGTATCTTCATTTTTGCCATGCTTCTTCACTACCTCCTAATTTTGTATCGCTTCCAGATGGTCCGTCAACGCGCGCGCAAGACCCCTGTCCGTAACTGCAACCGCGGACCGCTGCTCTTTTCCCATTGCATGCCCCAGTTCTTCTTTCGTCCCATATGTACAAATGGGTACCTTGTAGTAAGAACATTTATCCCGGAATCGCTTTTTCGTATTGTCTGACGCATCCTCTGCCACGATAACCAGCATGGCAGAACCGCTTCGCACGGCGTTTTCCGTGGCAAATTCTCCGCTCACCGCGTTTCTGCCTTTCATCGCCAGACCCAGTAACATGTATACCTTATTCTGCTTCAATTTTACCAAACTCCTTTTCCAAGTCTTCATAGACTTCGTTCGGAATACTCATTTTGAAGGAACGCTCCAGACCCTTGTTCTTTTTTGCTTTTTTCAGGCATTCTACACTCTTACAAAGGTATGCGCCTCTTCCGTTCTTTTTACCTGTTACATCTAAAACAATCGGACCTTCTGTGGTTTTTAAGACACGCAGCATTTCTTTTTTTCCCTTCATCTCACCACATCCGATGCATTGTCTCAATGGAATCTTTTTACTCATTATCGCCCTCAAAAACCTCCTCGCCGGACTCGTAGGCTTCCTCATAGGACGCTTCGCCGCTTTCTTCGTATTCCTCAGCATAGCTCTCTTCTTCACCGTACTCGTCAAATTCGTCCATATAGTCTTCGTACCTGAAGCCGGGCGCGTCCTTTGCCTGCGTTTCTGACTTGATATCAATCTTATAGCCCGTAAGCCTTGCTGCAAGCCTTGCGTTCTGCCCTTCCCTGCCGATTGCGAGGGATAACTGGTAATCCGGCACCACCACCTTCGCCGTTCTCTCGTCCGGGTCGGCAAAAACGGCGACAATCTTAGCAGGAGAAAGCGCATTCTGAATCAGGTTGCCGGGGTTTTCATCCCAATTTACAATATCTATCTTTTCTCCCCTGAGCTCCTCCACAATGGCATTGACTCTGGCGCCGTTCATACCTACGCAGGCGCCCACGGCATCCACATTCGGGTTGTTGCTCCATACCGCCAGCTTGGTACGGCTGCCCGCCTCCCTTGCAATGCTTTTAATTTCCACAGTGCCGTCCTTGATTTCCATCACTTCCGACTCAAACAGCCGCTTTACCAGTTCCGGATGGGTACGGCTCACATTGATGCGGGGCCCCTTCGGCGTGTTCTTTACCTCGAGAATATACACCTTGATTCTTTCCGTCGGCTTGAACATCTCGCCCTTTACCTGTTCGCTTTCGTTTAACATGGCGTCTGCTTTTCCCAGATTGATGCTGATGTTGTGTCCAATATAGCGCTGTACCACGCCGGTTACGACATCTTTTTCTTTTTCATAGTACTGATTGTAAATGACGCTTCTTTCTTCTTCTCTAATTTTCTGCAAAATCACATTTTTGGCATTCATGGTGGCAATCCGCCCAAATTCCTTGGACTTAATTTCCACATTTACCGTTTCTCCCACCTGTGCGTCGGAAAAAATTTCCCTTGCGTCTGCAAGCGCAATCTGCAGGCAGTCATCCTCCACCTCTTCCGGCGTTTCCACTACCTCTTTTTGGGCATAGCATAAAAAGTCGCAGGTTTCCCTGTTGATTTCCACCTTGATGTTGTCTGCCTTTCCAAAATGATTCTTACATGCTGTCACCAGAGAATTTTCGATTGCCTCAAACAAGGTTTCCTTGCTGATTTCCTTCTCCTTCTCCAATATATCAAGCGCTTCCATCAATTCCTTATTCATTTTCCATTATCCTCCTGTTTTCTCTCTATTTTATATACCGCTGCTGCTGCGGCATCTTTATGCAAATCCTTCTAAAAATCAAATGCAAGCCTGATAAGCGCAATGTCGCTTTTCATAAAAGTCATCTCTTTGCTCTCCAGCTCTATGGTCACGGTATCCTTGTCGTATGCCTTCAATACGCCGGCGAACTCTTTGCACTTTTCAATCGGCTTGTAAGTCTTTACCTCGACCTCGCTTCCAAGGCTTTTCTCCAAATGCTTATCCTTTTTTAGCGTCCTGCCAAGTCCCGGGCTGGAAACCTCCAGTATATAGGCATCTTCGATAAAATCCTCCTTATCCAGCGCATCCGATAAGGCTCTGCTTACTTTCTCACAGTCCTCAATATTGACGCCCGCAGGCTTATCAATGTACGCCCGCAGATACCAGTCCGCTCCTTCCTTTACATATTCTACATCATAGATTTCCACGCCGGCTGCCGCCGCAATGGGCGCAAGCATCGCTTCCGTCTTCGCCTCGTATGTCTCTCTTTTAGACATTCACACACCTTTTCCTTTCCCATATGAAGTTTTCCGCTTATTGCAAAAGCCTGATTTGTGCCGTCAAATTGCACAAGCAACAAGAAAGAGTGGCGCAAGTCCACTCTTCATCCTGTACTCTATCATTCAGCTACGCTTAGTGTATACCTGTTTTTACGGTATGTCAACAGTTTTTTCCGTTTTTACCGCTATTTTCCTCATTTCGTTTTGCCCCCTGCCGGATTCGGCTCTGCCGCAAAACCTACTGCCGGTAATACTCTGTTTCCCGCCGCTCCATCTCTTCCCATACACTGTCCGGCACCGTCTGCTGCAGCAGGCTGCAGATATCCGCATAAATGCCTTCGTCGCAGTAGCCGCCTCCGTCATATGTTTCCTTGTCTTTATGTATCTGCAGGGAAACATATGCAGCCATTTCCTCCGCCCGATGCGCTTCCTGCGTCATGCCTTCTGCATCCATATGCGCCATCCAGTCCGTTATCTTTTCCATATCTTCTGCTAAAACCGTAAACGCAATCTCCTGGTCAATCCCCCTGCCGCTCCTCGTTACCATGGGAAAGAGCAGAAGCTGCCCGCTTCCGTCCTCATAAATACCGATGGAATAATTAAAGATTTCCCTTTCCGTATCTTCATAAAAACAAAACAGCTCCAGCAGCGCCGCCTCGTTTGCAATTTTGGACGCCGGACTGCCGCCTTCTTGTCCGTCCCCTCCCGCAGCTCCCTTTGAAAATACATGAAATTGCATGGAAAGCATCAAGGCGATAATGACAATCCCCACGGCTCCGAAAAACAGCATCATATTTGCCCCTGTCTTTTTATCCTCCTGACAGAATGCCTCCCCCGTATGCGGGTCCACCAGAATATGCACCTTTTTTCCGATGTTGCGGTACTTTTTTCCGCTTGCACTCATAGAGGAGCCAATCCGCTTTTGTTCCCCGCCCCACTCATATTCATAGATAGGGCTGTACAGTTCTATACTGTCTCCATCGCTGTCCGTGCTATAGTCCGTTGTATAATCCACAAGTACGCCGGTACGGCTGAACATATTCTGCATTTTATGTGCCATGTTTACTTTGCTGCGGATACCGAACGCGCCGACTCCCGTAAACATAACGCCGATAAAATAGCCGAAAACCAGTTTCGCACTCTCTGTCCATTCTCCGTTTTTCTGCTTCCAGTAGACCAGTCCCAAAACCACTGCAAAAATCAGGAAGACAGCCAGAAACAGTAAAATGCCGTGCTTTCCGGAAATTTTTTCAGCCTCGTCGGGCTCTATCTGTAAGATACCCGCCTTATCCAGATACCGGCAGCGAATCACATCGCCGGGCAAATACGGCGTGTCACTGCGCAATACTTTTATAATCGTTTCTCCCTTTAAATCATAAAAATCGACCGTCACCTCATAATAGACCGCACTGATTTCCCCCTCGCCACGGCACGTCCTCTGCTCGCAGGAAATCACCCGTGCATCCACCTGCCTGCCTTTTTTCAGCACCTGATAAGACCGAAATACGCCTGCCAGAAATATTCCAAAAAAAGCTGCAAGAACGATACCCGCAATAACCACACCCGCCATGTTTTTCTCCTTCCTGATTTTTCCCGTACAAATAATTTTTTAGCTTCTGTCTGCCGCATCTTTTTAACGGCTTACTGCACTTTTTTATCCTCATCCGTCAGCACCAGTTTCTGCTCTACTACTACCTTCTCTTCATAGCAGGCAAACAGCTCCTCCGTCTTTTCCTTCTTCATCTTCGGCGTTATCAGACTGACAAGGGGCACTACCGCCAGCCCTGCTATCATTGCCACCGCACCCGCATTTATCGGGGACGCGATAAAGTGAAGGAACATGTTTAACACCGTGATGCCGACGCCGCAGGCAAAGCTTGCCCACACTGCCGCCTTGGTTACGCCCTTCCAGTACAAGCCATAGAGAAACGGCGCCAGAAACGCACCTGCAAGCGCGCCCCAGGAGATGCCCATAAGCTGCGCGATAAAGGTGGGCGGGTCAAGTGCGAGCACCACAGAAACCGCCACAAAAACCACCAGAAAGATTCTCATACACAAAAGCTGTTTTTTGTCGTCCATCTTTTTCACGACATTGCCCCGTATCAAATCCAGCGTCAGCGTGGAGCTGGAGGTGAGTACCAGAGAAGAAAGGGTCGACATGGAAGCAGACAGCACCAGCACAATCACAACGCCGATTAAAATATCGGGAAGCGTGTTGAGCATGGCGGGAATGATGGCATCGTAAATCACGCCGCTCTGTCCGTTGCGAATGCTGTCTGTATCAAACAGCCGTCCGAAGCCGCCGAGAAAATAACAGCCGCCGGAAATCACCACTGCAAAGACGGTGGAAATAATCGTGCCTGTCTTAACCGCCTTTTCATCGCGGATGGCATAAAACTTATGTACCATCTGGGGCAGCCCCCATGTTCCCAAAGAGGTCAGAATCACGACGCCCAGAAGATTTAGCGGGTCCGGACCGAAAAAGGAAGCAAAAGCGCCCTGCTGCCCCTGCGTCACGACAATGTCGCTGGGAATTTCAGAGAGCTTGAACACCGCGTCCATAAAGCCGCCCTGTCCATTCAGCACTGCCGCAATCACCGCCACAATGCCAAAGAGCATCACGATGCCCTGTATAAAATCGTTGATTGCCGTCGCCATATAGCCGCCCAGAATCACATAGAGACAGGTCAGCGCCGCCATCACGGCAACGCAGACCCCATAGGGAACGGAAAACGCCATCGCAAAGAGGCGGGATAGTCCGTTGTAGACGGAAGCCGTATAGGGAATCAGGAAAATAAAGGAAATGGCAGACGCCGCAATGCGCAGCGCATTGCTGTCATAGCGCTTCCCAAAATAATCCGGCATGGTCTTCGCCTTCATGTGCTTGCTCATAATACGGGTTCTCCGCCCCAGCACCACCCACGCAAGCAGCGAGCCGATTACCGCATTGCCGATGCCAATCCACGTGGCAGACAGCCCGTATTTATAACCGAACTGTCCCGCATAACCCACAAACACCACCGCACTGAAATAGGAGGTGCCGTAGGCAAAGGCAGTCAGCCACGGTCCCACGCTTCTGCCTCCCAGTACAAAATCATCCACGTTCGTCGCGTGTTTTCTGGCATACAGCCCCACTGCCACCATCACACCGAAAAACGCAAGTAACATAATGAACTTTACTATCATCCCGTACCTCTTTCTCCCAATAATCGTCGTCTATTTAAGCCTGTATCTCCTCTGCACTTACTAACTCCACATCCGTTTCTTTCAGCACCTCCGCCGCTTTTTCCAAATCGGAGGTCTTAATCACAATGGACGCGTCGTCCGTTCCCGTGGAGAGCGCGTACATGTACTCGATATTGATGTGGGACTTGCAGATAACCTCCAAAAGCTCTTGAAGCTGCCCCACTCTGTGCCTGAGCTTGATGCCCAGCACATCCGTCAGCATGGCGGAAAAACCATTTTCTAAAAGAGCCGCCTTTCCCTCCTCCGGCTTCGTCACCAAAAGCCGCAAAAGTCCGTAATCGCTGGTGTCTGCCAGACTCAAGGACACAATGTTTACGTCGCTTTTCTTTAAGACGTCAAGCACCTCCTCCAGCCTGCCTTCCCTGTTTTCAATAAAAACCGATAACTGTTTGATATACATAAGCTCCTCCTTCCTTAAACCAGTTTCCGTTTATCAATCACATGAACTGCTTTGCCCATGCTTCTTTCAATACTCTTCGGCTCCACCAGCTTTACCTTCACGGCAAGCCCGATGGCATGTTGGATTACCGTCGCTATTTTCTTCGTCAGCTTTTCCAGCTCCTTGATTTCATCGGAGAAAAATCTTTCCTCTACCTCTACCTGCACCTCAAGCGTATCCAGATTATTTACCCTGTCTACCACCATCATATAGTGAGGCGTCGTCTCGCCCATTTCAAGCAGCGCAGCCTCTATCTGGGACGGGAACACATTGACGCCGCGGATAATCAGCATATCGTCGGAGCGTCCCTTGAACCGGCTGATTCTGGCGAGGGTTCTGCCGCACTCACAGGGCGTATAATCGATGCTGGTCAAGTCCCTGGTCCGATAGCGTAAAAGCGGAAGCCCTTCCTTGGTAATCGTGGTGAATACCAGCTCACCCGTCTCGCCCGCCTGCAAAGGCGCGAGTGTTTCAGGGTCGATGATTTCCGGCAGAAAATGGTCCTCGTAGACATGCAGTCCCTTGTGGAAGCGGCAGTCACACGCCACGCCCGGTCCCATCACCTCGCTGAGCCCATAGATATCATGGGCATTGATGTGCAGCTTATTTTCAATCTGTTTTCTCATGTTTTCCGTCCACGGCTCCGCGCCGCAGACAGCAGCCTTCAGCTTAATATTGGGGATATCCCCCGCTTCCTCTAAGGTCTCTGCAATATGTAACAGATAAGAAGGCGTACAGGCAATGGCGGTAACGCCAAAATCCTTCATCATGGTGGTCAGCTTTTTCGTATTGCCCGTGGACATAGGCACTACCATGGCGCCCAGCTTCTCCGCGCCGCCGTGGGCGCCAAGACCGCCGGTAAAAAGCCCGTAGCCGTAAGCCACCTGAATCACGTCATCCCTTGTCACGCCCGCCATGCTGAGCGCTCTTGCCACACACTCACTCCAGATTTCCAAGTCTCTTCTGGTGTAGCCCACCACCGTCGCCTTGCCCGTGGTGCCGCTGGAAGCATGTACCCGCACAATCTCTGACTGCGGAACCGCAAACAGCCCAAAAGGATAATTGTCCCGCAGGTCGCTCTTTGTGGTAAAGGGAAGCTTCGGCAAATCCTCTATCCCCCGTATATCCCCGGGCTCGATGCCAAGCTGCTGCATCTTTTTGCGGTAAAAAGGAACATTGTGATACACCCTGTCCACCATCTTTACCAGCCGTGCACTCTGCAGCACCGTCATTTCATCCCTGCTCATGCACTCCTTTGTTTCATTCCATATCATACCTGTCCTCCTTCTTGTACTGTGTATTTGGTAATTGCGAAATTCTAAGAGTTCCTGTTGTCATTGTGTATATGGTATATTCCAACACAGACCCGCTTTCGCTCCGAGATTGCCGTAGCGGTACATAAGCTGCCAAAATACGGCAGCTAAGTGCCGACGGCAATCAAGGGTCTGCTTATGGAATATACCATATACACAATTCGAAGCCGGAAATTTAGAGTTTCAATTCTTATTCCAGCCACTGAATGAATGCTGTTTTGTCTGTGCTGTTATAGCCTGCGTTTTCATAAAACCGAAGCGTTGTTTCTTTCTTGGAGCCGGTCAGCAGCATTATTTTATAGCAGTTTGCTTTTTTTGCTATTTCTCTGGCATAGTGCAGGCATTTTGCTGCATATCCCTTTCCCCGGTAATCCGCATGGGTAACGACGTTTTCTACAAAGGCATAGGGTCTGACATTTCTTGTCAGATTGGGAATAATCACACAGACACAGGAAGACACTATTTTACCGTCCACCTCATTCACAATAATATGATGGTTTTCATCCCGCATAATCGTATCCCACGTACTCTGCAAATGCGCCGTCATTTCCGGCACTCTGTTCTCATGCAAAAACAAATACAACGCCAGCAGCTCGTTCAACTCACTTTCTGCAATTTCCCTGACCATACAACCCTCCTGTCCGCTGATGTGCACTTTATAATAGGATTACATTATCTTTAGCTGACAGCATCTTGTCTGCAATGTTTTTCACATCCTCATCTGACATTATATATCCTATTACATCCGGTATTGACATGGACTTATGAATCAATTCTCCGTAATATCCTCCTATATCGTCTTTCCCGGATATAATAGATTCCCTTATGATTCCTATGATTGTTTCTAATTCTACCCTATCCAAATCGTTTACATATGGCGGTTCTTTAGTCAATGTCATTCTTGCCAGGTTGTCCAAATCAGTCCAACCCCAATACTCTGCAAATTCTTCAACTGTATGTGATTTCCCTGTTACATTTTGTAACACGCTCAATTCATGGCTGCAATCTTTGTCCAAATTATGTGCAATAAAATCAATTATTTTTGCAACCTTGCCTACATCGTCTTCATTTATTGAGGGAAATTCTAAAATTTTTCTCATTTACACTACCTCATCAACTGGAAGTTAGCTTTTTATCTGTTCTATTATAAGATTTATATTTTCTTCAATGGGTTTTGTTCCGTCAATTCTTATGATAGGACAGTTTAAAGACTGTACCCATTTTTCAACAGTATCCTCGGCTCTGGATTTGACTAAATCAAAAAAGCGTTGTTCCTGTTCGTATAAATCTCCGCCTAATAACATTCTGCTTCCAAATTTCTGAAAAGAACGATTCTTAACTCGTTCTATCCGAATATCCTTGGGAACATCAATTAATACGGCATACTGATAAATAGATTCTCCATAATCACCTTTTACAGATGAAAAAACAAAATTTTCATGTGCTTTAATCTCATTGAAAAGAAGGTTTTTAACCTCTTCACGAGTACGTGGAGCCGCATAGATATAAATAGGGTCTGTCTTGGGAAAATACAAGTCCTCATTATCTATGAAATAAAAGTGCAGCCTCTCAGCAAGAGCCTTTCCCAACGTACTCTTTCCACTGCCATTTAAGCCGCACATAATAATTCCTGTTCCCATGAGTTGCTCCTTCAATTTCCGATTTTTCGCTCTCTCAACTCCCCAACAAACTGGAAGTTGTCCTTAAAAAAATATCTAAGATAGTAAAGCCATCCCACTTGCGACTTTTTCTTTTATTGCGGAAACTGCCTCTTTAATTGAGTATCCAGTCGTATCTATGACATTCGATTCATATATTCCCAAATTGGAAAACTGCTCCCACATTGTTTCCACCAATTCAATATTTGTTTCTCTGTCTAATTTTGAGCGTTTGACAGCTCGCTTCATGGTTTCTTCTTTACTCGCCCTTAAAACGATATAATGTACTTCATAATGCTCTTGGACAATGTTTCGCCACGGCTCCAAAAACCATGTTCCTATGATTCCATCTACAATTACATCGTATCCCCCTCGAACATATCGTTTTGCGGCTTCTAAAAAGGCTTCTATCACAATCAAATTCTGCTCATTTGATTCTGGTAAATGAGGGGGAATTGCTCCCTTGCTCAAATAATGGTAAAAATCATCTGTATACATATGCACAGATTTTTCCATATCTGATTCTTTCGCAACAATAGACGCCGTTGTAGTTTTTCCCGTTCCGGGTGAACCTGTGATTACAATAATTCTTCCTTGATTCATCTATGCATTACCTCCGCAAATCCCGATTTTTCGCTCTCTCAACTCCCCAACAAACGGGAATTTTCTACTCAGCATATATTTCTAAAAATGATGTGATTTTCCCATGAGTATATTCGCCCTCAATCAGCCCAAACTCTGGGTCATAATATTTATTATCATACAGCAGTGTCCAATGTGTATATCCTGCATCTGTATGGACTGTCAGTATCGAATACTTGTAGGGAACAGGATTCTTTTTGGAAATCCGCTTGTTTCTTTCAGCGTGTCCAATGCCATAAAAATCAAGTATTTCTATCAGTTGCCCGATACTCGTCGCTCCATCTGTTTTCATATCCTTTATTACTTCCTCAATATTTTTCCCTGCAATCATAGCAATACACGCCTGTCCACACGTTGAAAAAGTAGACTGCATAATCAACTCCATATATATTATCCTCCTCGATTTTCATTTTTGGCTTATATATGTCATAGCAAACGCAACACCAATGCCTAATACTACCCATATTATAGCCGCCCGGCAGAAGTCATAAAACGCACCGCCCAAGAAAGTGCTAATCGAATAAATTATCGCAACAGAAAATAGCAAAATTGCTGTTGCTAATATTAATCTCTTGTTGCCTTTTGCAGCCTTTCATCCTTCTCAATCTTTTCTTCCATTTTTGTGTCTCCTTTCAATAGTTCATCTATAGAAAATCGTCTATCAAAAGGCTTTGACACACCTACAAAAACGCTGTCAAAAACCTTTTACATACCGTCAAATTCCAATTTATCATTCAAGCATTTTAGAAACACTGTATTTTTTAAGGCATTTTACCTATTTTGTGTTCCAGCCTTATGTATTTTCCCTTATTTTTGCCCTTGCGAGCCGAAATAAGGAAACCATTAACTAAATAGCAAGCTTCTTTTCAGCTAGAATAAGCTTTCGATAATTAAGAGCGAAATACACTCCTCGCACAAACCTACAGTTTGAACTCAGCGTATTTTGTCTCTGCAACCTCATGGAGCAGGATAACCATAACCTTACCGAGCAGGATAAAGTGGCACTATAATACTTCAACCAGTTTTTTACAAAGCGTCACAAGGTCATAGCGAATTCCTTTTCGACTACGCCAGCTTCTATTGCTCCACTCGTCCTGTGAAACATCATCACCGCCATATATCAAAGCTCCATATTTAAAACCTCTGAATTGTGAAACGGCAATACACCCTGCCTGCTCCATTTCCACAATCTTCGCACCTTCTTCTTTTCGCCGTGCTATTTTGTCAGCAGTTTCTCTGAATAATGCATCTGTTGTCCAAGTCAATCCTCGAATGTATGGAATGGAATTATTCTCTAAATACTGTGTAATTTTTTCAGTGGTTTCGGGATTTGTAAAGATATATCTTGAAGGTTCTATGTAATGGTATGAAAACCCCTCATCCCTAATTGCTCCGTCCACAACAAGTACTTGACCCACTTCGATGTTTTTGTCGAGAACTCCACCGCCGCCACAGAACATAACTTTAGTAATACCCATGGCATTAAATAAATCCAAATTTCCTGCACAGGCTGGACATCCTATCTGACCCAATGTAATCAGAATGTCATCGTCTAAAAAGCGATATATTAAGACTGGGTTCTCACCACCAATCGTTTTTTCAAGCATAATCTTACCTTCGTCTACTAATTTATCCATAACCTCAGGGAAAAAAGTAATAATTAACTTATCTGTTTCAAACAATTGGTCTACAAAAGATGTCGGATTTAATTTTGCAACTTTGTTATCATCAAACTCTAATATTGGATATTTGCTTTCCGTAGTCATAATATTTGTTCAACCTCCATAGAGCCACATATGTGACTATATTTTTTAAAGCATTATAAAGCGAAACGGCGATATGTTCAAGTAATCAGAAATCGACTGATTACTTATGCAGTTTTGATTACACATAAATCAGCTTATTGTTTTCAGTATAAAGGGACTTATCCATCTTGAAATCCTACGTTATAATATATTTGCACACAGGTCACAGTTTCCTAATCGCCACGCTTTGTTATATCTTGTTATGAGATTTTCCTGCCCTTGCTTTTGCCCTTATGAGCAATCGTAGCAAGAGTAAACTTGTGTGAAACCATATAAAGAGATAAGGGTAGCAGACTGCGATAAATCCTTTGTTTTCAAGGTTTCCCACGGATTTTATTGATAACCTACGGCAAGCAATAATCGCTCATAAAACCGTGTTTTTCAAATTCCAATTTATCCATCCAGTTCAATCCAATATCTTTGTTCCACAACACCATCAACAATAATCTCGTTTTCTAGTACACCGCCATTATTTCTAATGCTCTTGGCTGAACCAACGTTATCTTTATCACAAACCATTAAAACCTTCTGTATTCCCAATTTTCTGCATTCGTCCAAAGCCAACGATATCATTTTAGTTGCAATCCCTTTTCTTCTCTCAGATGGACGAACACCATCTCCTATGTGACCACCGTTTAATAATAATGTTTCGTTCAAATAGTGTCGAATATTTACAGCACCTACAACAATGTTTCGAGCTTCGTCTAAACAAAAAAATGTAGAATCCGGAACCAAACCTTTACTGGTATCTTTTACTTCAAGATTGTTGCAATAGCACTCAAAATCATGGTAGTCTAAGCGGCTGATTGCATGGGGAATGATTTTTTCGCCAGAAGCATTCCACTCGTCCAACATATCTCTAATTTGATTACAATATTCATTTGTTGCTTTCACTAACTTAAGTTTCACGACAATCCCCCATAAATACCGATTTTTCAGTTAAAAACATTTTTCCATCAAAAAGAATTTTCCTTTTCGCCAGTCAGCATAACCAACTTCCGAATAACCTAAAGAATTATATAGCCTTAATGCAAATGGATTTTTAGAGAATACATCTAATCGAATCACATGAATACCCATTTCTGTTAATTGCTTTTCAATATATAATAGCGTAGATTTAGCAATTCCTCTATTTTGAAAAATCGGATTCACACAAAGCCTATGTATAATATAAAATGGCTTATCTTTATAGTTCCACTTGCCGTTTTCATATTCTTTATCACACTTTTGATTTAAGGTATATACAACCGCTATTTGACCATTCATTAACCCTACATAGAGTTGACTTTTATCACCATCTTCCTGAAAATCTTCTTTAGCAGGATACAAATCATCCCATTGAAAAATATTATCTCGCTCCATAGCATCTATAGCAGTGCGAACTATACTGTATATTTCTTCAATATCATTTGGAGTTGCCTTTCTATATTTTAGTAGCATTACTTTTTCCTCACAAATCCCGATTTACCATCTCTGTTCTTCTCTGTTAAAGAAGTATCCCAAATTGATTCTTACTTCCCTCCTTTTAATATCATTGTTTGTATAACAGCATGTATCAAATCCAATCAGTTCAAATCCTTCGTGAAGATAAAAGCCTATCGCGTTCACATTACATGATTGCGTTTCTAAAATTATGGCACGCCTTTTTTGTTTTATGGCAATCTCTTTTGCTTTATCCATCAGACTTTTCCCAATACCCTTATTGCGGAGTTCATCTGATACCCATAATTCTGTTACCATAAGCCTGTTCGACCATTCTTCAGGGCATACCTCTATACAAGCCAGCAAATTCCCACTATCGCTTACTACACCATACGCTTCCGCTTTCTCCCAATGCTCCTGATACAAGGAATCAGGAAAATCATATTCCTCTGGTGTATGAACAATTTCCTTTTCCGCTCTCTTTCGAATCAATGAAATCTTGCATCCGCTACAATCCATTGGTTCCATTATCAAATCATAGAAACTATCGCTTTTAGTCACAAGTGGTATGACTGCCCCTTTCCAGTTTTCCTTGGGCAATTCTATTATTTCATAATTTCTATCCATCAGCCTGCCTCCAAATCCCGATTTGTTGTAAAGTCCACCTTCTTGAACCTGCGTTCAAGAAGTATCCCTCGCTTTGCTCGGTCAATCCCGATTTGCTGCCGCAAACCGCTCGCAAACGCTCTGCTTTTGCTCCTATCGCCGCTTGAAAAACAGCGGCTCAATCCCAAAAAGAGCATCACAAAACACCTATCCCCTTCGCCTTCTCCGGCTTCTCGCCGCCCCATAAGCAATTGGGCGCCTTCCACTTGCCGCAACCGAATTGTGTCTGTGGTATATTCCATAAGCAGACTCTTAAAAAACGTCAGCGCTTAGCGAGGTACTTTCGAGCTTAGCACTGCTACGTTTTTTACGAAGCGGGAGCGGGTCTGCGTTGGAATATATCACAGACACAATGACCCCTGCCGGCATCCCCAATTCCTTATCTCCTATTCATACCCCCTTAAAAACGCCCTCCGGTTCATCTCCACCGTCTTCGGCGGCACCGTCTCTGCTATGACTTCAAGCCACAGCTCTTTATCAAAGTCCATATGCCGCGCCGCCAGCCCCAGCACGATGACGTTAAACGCCTTTACATTGCCCAGCTTTTCCGCTTCCTCCATGGCATTTACGACATACACCTGATGCGTTTCCTTAAGCTTTTCTATGATATTTTCCGGATAAGCCGCAGCGCCTGTCACCACCGTAATCGGCTCAATGCACCAGTCGTTTACCACGATAACGCCGTCTTTCTTTAGAAAGTGGGCATAGCGCAGCGCCTCCAGCCGTTCAAAGGCTATCAGCACATCCGCGCAGCCCTCCTCCACGATGGGCTCCGCCACTTCGCTTCCATAGCGGACAAAGGTTACCACACTGCCGCCCCGCTGCGCCATGCCATGTACCTCGGATAATTTTACGTCATAACCGGCGCGCACCGTGATGCCGCCTAAGATACGGCTGGTAAGCAGCGTGCCCTGTCCGCCCACGCCGACAATCATAATATTTTTCGTCTCCACAATTCCTGCCTCCCGCTCTATTTCTCTTCACACGCAATTGCATCAAACGCACAAAGCTTCTGACACAGCCCGCAGCCGTTACACATGGTTTCATCTATAGCAATGGTGCCGTCCGCATTTTTCGTCAGCGCCGGACAGCCCGGGCGCAGACAGGCACCGCACTTTTTGCATTTTTCCGGCAGCGGTCTGCACACATTGGGGAATACATTGCCCTTTAAGAGCACGCAGGGCGCTTTCGTAATAATCACGGAGACGGCATCCCGCTTTGTCTCCTCCTTCAACGCCTGCTCTAATGCCTTCAAGTCAAAGGCGTCGATTTCCTGCACATGCTCGATGCCCATTGCCTTGCACAAATGGTAAATATTGATTGCCGGCACCTCCTCGCCCATCAGGGTTTTACCGGTTGCCGCATGGTCCTGATGCCCCGTCATGCCCGTTGTGGAATTGTCCAGAATCATCACCGTGCCGGTGCCCTGATTGTAGACCATATTCATTAGGGAATTGACGCCTGTATGCATAAAGGTGGAGTCGCCTATCACCGCAACCCAGTTTTTGATATAATCCTTCCCTTTTGCCTTTTCCATGCCGTGCAGGGTGGAGATGCTGGCGCCCATGCACACGGTAGTGTCGATGACGTTTAAGGGCGCTACCGCGCCTAAGGTGTAGCAGCCGATGTCTCCCGCCGCATGGATTTTCAGCTTATTCAACACAGAAAATACGCTTCTGTGGGGACAGCCGGGACATAGGATGGGCGGTCTTGCAGGCACCTGCGCCGCCTCCTGCACGCTGTTATCTGTACCGTAAAGCACTCTGCGCAGCAGATTGGCACTGTACTCTCCCTGCACGGTAAAGACCTCCTTGCCGATGACGTCGATGCCCCACGCACGCACCTGTTCCTCTATCACCGGCTCCAGCTCCTCAAATATGTAGAGCTTCTCCACCTTGGAGGCAAATTCCTCAATCAGCTTTTTCGGCAGCGGATGTACCATACCCAGCTTTAACACGGATGCGTCGGGACATGCCTCCCGCACATACTGATAAGGGATGCCGCTCGTGATAAAGCCGATGGAGGTATCCCTGTATTCTGCCCGGTTGACGGGAAAATCCGCGCCCTCCTCCGAAAGCTTTTTCATGCGTTCTTCCACGTACACATGCCGCCCCTTTGCGTTTGCCGGCATCATCACATATTTTGCCGGATTGCGGGTATAGGGCTTATCTGCGGGCTCCTCTCTCTCCCCAAGCTCTACCACGCCCTGCGAGTGGGAAAGCCTTGTGGTCGTCCTGACAATCACCGGTGTATCGTACTTTTCACTGATTTCGTAGGCAAACTTCATAAACTCCTTTGCCTCCGCACTGTCGGAGGGCTCTATCACAGGCACAAGAGCGGCTCTCGCCACACATCTGGTATCCTGCTCATTCTGGGAACTGTACAGCCCCGGGTCGTCCGCTGCCACCAGCACCAGACCGCCGTTTACGCCTGCATAAGAAATGGTGTAAAGCGGGTCGCTTGCCACATTGACGCCTACGTGCTTCATGGATGCAAGCGCGCGCACGCCGCTGATGGAAGCACCGATTGCCACCTCCATCGCCACCTTTTCATTGGGCGACCACTCCGCATAAATCTCCTGATATTTTACGATATTTTCGCTGATTTCCGTGCTCGGGGTCCCGGGATACGCCGCGGAAACCTTCACGCCCGCCTCGTAAGCTCCCCTTGCAATCGCTTCGTTTCCCAACATGATTTTTTTCTCTGCCACGACTATATTTCCTTTCTCAAATCCTTTACTCTTTTTGCTTTTCCCTCAAAACGCTGCAGGGTGTTGGGGGATTCCAGACTGATTTTGGCATCCAGACCCAGCACAATGCGCAGCTTATTCTTGATTTTCCTCTCAATTGCCTCCAGCTCCCTAAACACGTCGGTCGCCTTTAGAAGCTCCACCCTGATTTCCATCCTGTCCGTATGGTTCTCGCGGGTCAGGATAATCTCGTAGTGGGGACCGATTTCTTCTATGCCGAGAATGACCTCCTCAATCTGGCTGGGGAAGACGTTGACGCCTCTGATTTTCAGCATGTCGTCCGTCCTGCCGTCCAGATTTTCCATGCGGCAGGTGGTACGCCCGCATTTGCAGGGCTCGTAAATCAACCTTGTCACGTCCTTTGTCCGGTAGCGGATAAGGGGAAGACCTTCTTTATAAATACAGGTAATCACCAGCTCGCCCTTTTCGCCCGCCGGCAGCACCTCGCCCGTCTTGGGGTCGATAATCTCAGGGATAAAATAATCCTCGTTGATATGCATTCCTTCCAGATACTGACATTCACCCGATACCCCGGGACCCATCAGCTCGCTCATGCCGTAGTTAGAAGTCACCAGCATATCCTCCCCCCAGAGCTTATGCATCTCCGCGCGCATGGCGTCCGTTAAAAGCTCGCTTCCCACAAGCCCGATTTTCACTTTCAAATCCTTTGCCGGGTCAATTCCCATGGAAAGAGCAACCTCCGCCAGCCGCAGGGCATAGGAAGGAGTCGCCACCAAAAGCGTGGTGCCGAAATCCTGCATGTACATAATCTGTTTTTCGGAATTGCCCGTGGAGGAGGGCACCATGGCGGCGCCGATATTTTCCAGACCGTAATGAAGCCCCAAAGCACCGGTAAACATACCATAACCAAAACATATCTGCGCCACATCCCCCTTTGTCGCGCCTCCCATTGCCGCGATACGGGAGACGCACTCCGTCCACATCTGCAAATCTCTTTTCGTATACCCCACTACCGTTGGCTTGCCTGTGGTGCCGCTGGAGGCATGTATCCGCACAAGCTCCTCTTTTTCCACGGCAAAGAGCCCAAAGGGATAATTGTCGCGCATGTCCTGTTTTGTGACAAAGGGCAGCCTCGACAAATCCTTCAGGCTCTTTATATCCTCGGGTTTCACACCCGCTTCTTCCATTTTTTTCCTATACGGGGGCACCTTCTCCCACACCTGCCTTACCGTCTGCATAAGGCGGGTAAGCTGGATGGCTTCTATTTCCTCCCTTGAAAGAGTTTCCTCTTTTGACCAAATCATGCGATATCCTCCCAAATCCATAATGCTGCTCTTTAGCGCGTCAAAGTTTTATTTTGCAAAAGCTCTTTTCATTGTAACACAGGTTACATGACAAACGCTACTAGAAAAACAACAAAATTTGCAGATTTTTCGGGATATCGCTTTCTCCTGCCTTCTCCGCTTACTTTTCTTCTATAATCCGCCTGCTTCCGTAATAAGTGGCGAAGAAGTAACCGCCGTAGATAACAAGCAGAATCGCCGCCGTCACGCCTACGCTTGCCAGCATGTCTCCCTGATTAAAGACGGATAAGATAAAGCGTACAAACCGCATACCGAATAGGGAATGAACTACCGCAACCAGAAGCGGCAGCAGGAAAAATATTAAAAGCTGCTCAAGAAGCGCCCTGTGAACCATTTTTTCATCCGCACCCACCTTTTGCAGGATTTCATAGCGCGCCTTACTGTCCGTGCTCTCTGACAATGCTTTCAGCGCAAGCAGCGCCGCGCCTGAAATCAGGAAAATAATGCCCAGATAGAGCACCACAAAGGTAATGATAACCGCCAGCCCCGTCGCCGACTCATAGATGGATATTTTGGTCTCTGCATCAAAACCAACATATTCCTTCGCTGTTTCCTTTGGCACGGCAAGCAGAATATTCTCTATCGTCTGCTTTTCCTCCTTAGTTTCTGCCGCATAATTGCCCGCCAGAAAATGTTCTGCCAGAGAAAGCGTCCCGCCAAGCTCCGCTTCTATCACCGCATCGGGCACCACCACAATCCCCGCATTGATATGGCTGGCACTCATGACAAGATATCCCTCCTGACATTCCGCAAAACGCGGCTTTAACGTGTGGGCGCCGATTGTAATCTGCTCCCCTCCGGAAAGCGCCAGATTCCGCATATTTGCCATGCTTGAAAAATCGCACAGTATCAGATATTCATCCTCCGCAAGCGTATAGGTCTCAGTCCCGTATAGCGCCGCCACCTTGTTGTACTCGGAAACGCCTACAATATCCTCTGTCGTGTTCATGTTGACAAAAGGAAACTGCGCCCTGAGCTGTTCCTCGTATGCGCCGAGCATGGCGCCAAAGGTCAGCTCCTTTGTACTATATATACTGATTTCCACGTATTCACGCAGATTTTCCTCTGCAAAACCCATATCAGCAAGCGCTTCCAACACCGTTTTCTCTCCGTTTTCCCTCTGCGCCTCACTAAAATCTCCTTCCGCAGACAGGCTCATCAGCTTCTGCACGCAAATATCAGCGGGCGTCATCTCCCTAAGGGCGTTCCGCAGGGAATTGTTCATACTCATACCGGAGCAGAAAGCACAGATAGTGGCAAACAAAAGCAGGCAGATGACCGTCATGGAAAATACCGCCGTGTTGATATTGCTTGAAAGCTGGCGCAATACGAAGGCGTTCAGATTCCGGTGGTACACTCCCTTAAACCGCTGCAAAAGCTTGAGCAGAAATCCGGAGAGCGACCAGAATACCAGAAAAGTCCCCACACAGCCCATGGCAATCAGCAATGCGGCGCGCTCCATTGTCACCGTCTCCGGTCTGTATGCCACCTGATAGTACGCATAGCCTAAAATACCGGCGGCAAGCAGAAAAACCACCACCGCAAGTCCGGTATTCTTCATGGTCTGCTTTTCCCCCTTCTGCCCCGCCTGAAACAAATCTATCAACTTGTAGCGGGAAATGGAAAACGCGTTAAATACCAGCACAATCACATACATAATGCAGAAATTGAGAATCGTCTTTTGTACCGCCGCCGCGGAAATCGTAAAGGTATATGCCGTCACGTCCGCCTCAAAGAGCTTTGCCACCAGAATGGACATAAACTGGGAAGCGAATACGCCGAGCAAAAGTCCCACGCCCAGCGAGAGAATCCCAATCAGAATGGTTTCTCCAAAAAGGATGCCGGAAATCCCTCCTTTTCCCATGCCCAGCATCATATATACGCCAAATTCCTTTTTTCTGCGCTTAATCAGAAAATTGTTGGCATACACAATCAGAAATCCGAGGATAAAGGCAACCAGCCCCGACACCAGCGAAATCATCTGCACCATCAGGTCTACCATCTGATATCCCGACTGGCTTAAGCCCAGCATAGCCTTCTGCCCGTCCAGCGCGTTAAACACATAGAAAATGGCAACGCCCAAAATCAGGGTCAGAAAGTAAATCGCATAATCCTTCATGCTTTTTTTCATGTTTTTGACGGAAAGCTTAAACAACATCGTTCAACTCACCTCCCAACAAAGACACTACATCTATAATTTTGTTGAAGAAAGAACGCCTGCTTTCTTCCTCTCCCCGCCTAAGCTCCGTAAAGATACGCCCGTCCTTGATAAAAATGATTCTGGACGCATAGCTTGCCGTAAAGGCATCGTGCGTTACCATCAGGATGGTAGCGGAAAGCTGGTCGTTCAAATACGTAAAATTCTCTAAAAGCAGCCTCGCCGCCTTGGAGTCGAGCGCTCCTGTGGGCTCGTCCGCCAGCACCAGCATGGGGTCCGTCACCACGGCACGAGCGCTCGCCACGCGCTGCTTCTGCCCGCCCGACATCTGATAGGGATATTTTTGTAAAACCTCTGCAATACCCAATTGCCCGGCAATCGCATTCACCCGTTTTTCAATTTCCCTGCTCTTTTTGCCCTGAATGGAAAGTGCCAGCGCTATATTTTCATAAGCCGTCATCGTATCCAACAGGTTAAAATCCTGAAAAATAAAGCCAAGCTCCTCCCGCCGGAACCGGTTTAAGGCGTTCCCTTTAAGCTCCGTAACATCCGTGCCGTTCACAAAGATATGTCCGCCCGTCACCCTGTCTATGGTGGAAATACAGTTTAGCAGCGTCGTCTTGCCGCTGCCGCTTGCCCCCATAATTCCCACGAATTCACCCTTATCAACCCGAAAGCTCACCTCCTCCAGCGCTTTCGTCAAATTCCCTTTGCTGCCATAATACTTTTCTACGTTATCCACCTGTAAAACCGTATGCATGATTTTCTTCCTTTCTTCTTCCGGTTGTAGGTAATTGGAAAAATTTGGTGCCTGCATAATTCGGAATTGCAAAACTCTAATTTGCTGCTCTCGAATTGTGTACATGGTATATGCAGGAACAGACCCTTGATTACCGTCGGCACTTAGCTGCCGTATTTTGGCAGCTTACGTACCGCTACGGTAATCTCGGAGCGAGAGCGCGTCTGCGCCTGCATATACCATGCACACAATGACACTCGCATCCTTAAAAAGAGTTTTCCAATTACCAACCACTGTTATTGTTACGGTTTTATCTTAAAAGAACGAAACGCCTCCTGCCATAGCCTTAACTTACGAAAAGCTTACAAAATTGTAAGCTTTACCTTCTTACCTCCTCCGTATATCCGGTTTTAGGGAATACGATGGTTACTTCGCTTCCTTCTCCTTCTTTTGCAGAAAACAGAATGTCATGCCCCAGCCTGCCGCACAGCTTTTTGCAGAGGTAAAGACCGATTCCCGTAGATTTTTTGTGCCGCCTGCCGTTTGTCCCCGTGAATCCCTTGTCAAAAACCCTTGCCATCTCCTCCGCCTTGACGCCGATGCCGTTATCCTTTAAATGAAGCAGTACACGCTCTTTTTCCTCCTCGCCCCAAATATGCAGCGCAAGGTTTTCCTCTTTTGCATACTTGATACAGTTATCCAACAACTGACTCAAGATAAAAGCCAGCCATTTCCCGTCACTGTAGACCGTCATGTCCAGTCCGTCAAGCTCTATCAGCGCATGTTTTGCCAGAAGCTGACGTTTTTTTGCCAGTAATGCCTCTTCTGCCAGCTTTTGCAGCCCCACTTTCCGAATCAGGTAATCCTTCTCCACCGCTTCGCTTCTTGCATAGTAGAGCGCCTGCTCCACATAGCCCTCCAGCCTGTCAGTTTCCTCCAGAAGCGCCGCATTTGCCGACTCACTGTTTGCCAGTATCATGCGCACTGCCGCAATGGGCACCTTGACCTCATGAATCCACATCTCGACATATTCCTTATACTCTCTGCTGGTTCTCTCATAATCTGCCACATGCTCGTACATACTCTTGTTGACGCTGCGCAGGATTTCATACAGAGTCCGCTCTTCCTGACTGCCGCTTGGTTTTAGCATCTCCGGCAGCAGATATTTCTTGTCAAGCCCGTCCGTCAGCGCTTGCATTTCGTAAAGATACCTCTTTTTTTGCCTGTACTCCAGAAAAGTACCTGCAAAAAAAGCTGCGGGCAGGCTGAGTCCCACATAGATACCAAGCCATCCGCCGCCGGAGAGGGTCAGCAAAAAGACCTCTATGGAAAAAAGCAGCCACCCAAACAGCCCTGCCCACACAAAATGCTCCTTCAGATAAGTCGTATATTTCATAAGAACTGATATCCCATTCCTCTCTTCGTCGCAATAGCGCCCGCCACGCCGATACTCTCCAGCTTTCCCTTCAATCTGGTTACATTGACGGTAAGCGTATTGTCGTCTACAAACATACAGTTGTCCCAGAGCGCATTCATCAGCTCGTCGCGGCTCACAATTTCTCCCTGCTTTTTCACCAGCACCTGCAAAAGCTGCAGTTCATTTTTACTGAGCTCCGCCTGCTTCTCTCCGCAGATTATCCGTCCCTTTGAAAGCTCCAGAATAAACTCCCTGCCTTCTGCCTCTTCTCTTCTGCTAAAAATACGCAGGGTATCCTGCGTTTTTGTTTCCTTATAGACGCGTTTCATCACCGCCTCCATATGCGCGAGCAAAAGCTGCGGCGCAAAGGGCTTTGTCAAAAAATCATCCGCACCGTTGTGGATGCTCATAAGCTCCACAAGCTCTGTATTCTGACTGGTTATCATAATCACCGGAATCTCCGTGCTGCTACAGAATACCCGCAAAAGATGCAGCCCGTCAAAGCCCGGCAGCCCGATATCCAGCAGCAGAAGATGGCAGCCGCTTCCCGCCATCGCCGCAAGCAGCTCCTCCTCCGTTCGGTCCGCATATTCCTCAGCCAGAAAGAGCTCTACCGCATACCCGTTCGTCTCTAAAAAATATTTCAGCTCACGCCGAAGCGCGGCATCGTCCTCCAGTATCCCTATCTTCCGCATACCGCCAACTCCTTTGCCTCCTGCTCCCCATTTTTTTATGCAAATTAACAGCCCCTGCTTCCATCGGGGTTTTTAACATCCGAAGTCTGCTTTTCGTATTGCGAGAGCATCTCCGCCATGGTTCTGCCATACACGGGATGCCTGAAAAAAGGCGCGAGCTCCGCCATCGGTCTTAACACAAAATCTCTGTTTTGCATGTCCACATGGGGTATTATCAACGTTTCATCCTCATGGACAAGCTTATCATAAAACAAAATATCCAAATCCAAGGTTCTTGGTCCCCAGCGCAGCGTCCGCTCCCGCCCCGCCGCCTGCTCCAATTCGTGCAGTCTCTCTAACAGCCCGTGGGGCGTATAAAGCGTATCCATCTGTATCGCGCCGTTTAAAAAATCCGGCTGCTCCACACCGCCGTAGGGCTTTGTCCCAATTACACTGCTGACCTTTACATTCTTTACCAGCCTGTCCTCTTTTATCTCCTTTATCGCGCCGTCGATATACGCCCTGCTGTCTCCCAGATTGGAGCCAAACGCCACATACGCTCTGTGCCAGCCCCGATATATTTTGACGGAGACAGAGTCAAAAGGCATAGGAATCGGCGCCTTGGGCTTTCGCAGTTCGAAAGAAAGCGCCTTCACCAGCGGATAACGCAAAAGAAGCGCTTCTGCCGCCTGCTCCGCTGCCGCCTCAATTAAATCACATGTGTTTTTTGTCAATTCTTCCCTTAAAAACAGACAGACGTCCCCATAATCCGTAGAAAGCCTTAAATCATCTCTCCGTCCCGCCTCCTGCAGACTTCCGTAAAGTACGGCATTGACATAAAAAAGCTGCCCCTTCTCCTTCTCCTCGGGAAATACCCCATGATGTGCAAAAATTTCCAGATTATCTATCCTGATTTCATCATACATGGTTTCATCCGGCTGCTTTTCTCCCGTATCCATACTCCGCATATTCCATACCTCCTGCCCTTATCTATATCGGAACGATTGCGAATCTCCCCTCAGCTATACAAAACCGCCTCCGTCATCCGGATGGCACGTACATTTTCTTTTACATCATGTACCCGCACAAAAGAGCACCCCTTCATAACGGCAATCACCGTTGTCGCCAGCGTGCCCTCCAGCCGCTCCGTGACAGGCAAATCCAGCGTAAGTCCGACAACGGACTTGCGGCTGGCGCCTAAAAGCAGCGGACAGCCAAAAATATGCAGCTCTTCCAAGGCATTGATTATCTGCAGATTATGCGTATAAGTCTTGCCAAAGCCGACGCCCGGGTCTAAAATAATACGCTTTTCGTCAATGCCTGCTTCTTCTGCAAGCTGCAGCGTCTTAGCCAAATCTGCGCCCACATCCTGTATAAAATCCTGATAATCCGGCTCCTTCCGGTTATGCATCAGACAACAGGGCAGACCGCTTTCCGCTATAACGCGTGCTATTTTATTGTCATACTGAAGTCCCCAGATATCATTTATCAAATCTGCGCCCGCTTCTATCCCTGCCTTTGCCACGCCGCCTTTATAGGTATCCAGTGAAACAGGCACATCAAAACGCTCTTTTACTGCCCGTATCATTGGCGTTACGCGGGCAATTTCCTCTTCCTCGCTAAGAAGCGTGTACCCGGGTCTGGTGGATTCCCCGCCAATATCCAGAATATCCATTCCCTCCCGCAGCATCTCCTCTACATGAAAGAGCGCCCTGTCCATGTCGTTCCATTTCCCGCCATCAGAAAAAGAATCGGGTGTTATGTTTAAAATTCCCATAACATATGTTTTTCCATGCTCTTTGAAATCTCTATTCCCTATTTTCATAATCTCCTCCTACAGGCGCAGATGCTTATTTTTCTTTTCTTCTTTCCAGTTGCACTCTCTTTTTGCCTTACAGTAAAAGCAAGGGCGGCTCAGTTTATCCGCCCTGTACAAGATACCATTTAAATCGGCGCATTCCGCTACCGCCTTGTTTCTGTGCTGCCGGATTGCCTCTGTAATAACATGCGTTTCTTTTTCGGTATAACCACAATCCGCAAGAATTGCCGGTGCAATCTCAGCGCCTGCCTCCTCGTGGGGCGTACCGTGTTCATACTGTTCATGCCTGCCGATATCATGCAAAAGAGCCGCTCCGTAGAGAAGCTCCTTCGTAAGCCCCAGCCCTTCTTCCAGATTCAGAAGCATGGCAATCCGCGCCACATCCAAAAGATGCCCCATATCGTGACGGCAGAAAATTCTGTCCTGCTCCGCCGCCTCATTTTTTTTCATATGCTCAATAAATACCGGATGTCTGATAATCTCGTCTATTCTACTCATGGCGCCAGCCCCAACAGCTTGAAAAACTGCTCCTGCAGACGGTAATCTGCAGCAAATACACCCTTAGAGGAAAACGTAAGCGTTCTGCTCCCGGGCTTTTTCACACCGCGCATAGTCATGCACATATGCTCAGCCTCCACCGCCACCATCACTCCCCTGGGTTTCAAATGCTGCATAATCGCATCCGCAATCTGCCCCGTCATCTGCTCCTGTATCTGCAGTCTCTTTGCAAACACCTCCACCGTCCGCGCCAGCTTGCTCAAGCCCACCACTCTGCCGTCCGGTATATAGGCAATATGCGCTTTGCCATAAAAAGGCATCATATGATGCTCGCAGGTGGAATAAAACCCAATATCCTTTTCCAGCACCATGTCGCTGCCGGAAGCCGAAAAAGTCTTCTGAAGATGCAGCGCCGCATCTTCATGAGTACCTGCAAAAATTTCCTCGTACATTCTTGCTATCCGCTCCGGCGTTTCCCGCAGCCCTTCTCTGTCCGCGTCTTCTCCCAGCCCTTCCAGTATCATTCTGACTCCGGCTTCTATCTTTTTCTTATCCATGTCACACCTCCGGGCAGCGCAGGTCCCTGCCTGTTTTCCTGCCCACTTCACTCTTTTCTGTCAAGCCTTTTCTCCTCATGCAGCTTCTTATGCAAATTTTTTCCTGCGTGCAAATTTTTTCCTGCATGCATATCTTTCCCTGCATACCCGCTTTCCTGTCTCTTCCGCACAATTTCCGTCATACGCCCCAGATAAGACAGGGAGCCGAAGCAAAGTATGACGTCTGTTTTGTCTGCTAAAAGATATGCCATTTCCACGCCTTCCTCCAGACTTCCCGCTGCCGTCACATGCGGATGGTACTCCCGCACTATCTGCGCCAGCTCCAATGCAGGCATTGCGCGAGGATTGTCCGGGGGCGTCACGGTAATAATCTGCTCCGCATAGGCGCAGGTTTCTGCTGTCACCTTTTCACATTCCTTATCCTTCAACATTCCCATTATATAAACAATTTTTTTATTTGTAAAATAAAACCGAATGGACTGGGCAAGTTTTTTTGCCGCATCCTCATTGTGTGCGCCATCCACAATAAAAAGCGGCTTTTTTCCGATAATCTGAAATCTTCCCTGCCACACCGTTTCCTTCAGTCCCTTACGTAGCTGCTTTTCGGAAACCGGATACCCGCACGCTGAGAGCAAGCCCACCGTTTCCACCGCCAGTACTGCATTTTCCACCTGATGCTTTCCGGCAAGAGAAATTTCCAGCCCATCAAAACGCCTTCCTGCCGCGTCCCGATAAGAAAACCTTTGCTTTTCCACCCCATACTTCACCTTCTGCGCCCTGCCGGTTACTACAAGCGCGCATTTTTTTTGCGTCGCTTCCTGCTCTATCACCTTCAGCACATCCGGCTCCTGCTCTGCCGTTATAACATAACAGCCGTCTTTTATAATCCCCGCCTTGTGCGCGGCAATCTCCGGCAGTGTGTTACCCAAAAACTGCATATGGTCCATGCCAATCGGCGTCAGTACCGCCGCTTTTGTTGTATTGACCAGATTGGTCGCGTCCTCCCTGCCGCCCATTCCGGTCTCCAACACCACAATGTCGCAGGTGTTTTTGGCAAAATACAAAAAAGCCGCCGCCGTCTCCACCTCAAAAAGAGTGGGATGTGCAAGCCCTTCCTCCACCATAGAATCACAGGCGTTTTTTATCTCCTCCACACATTCGCAGAATGCCTTCTTGCTAATGGCACGCCCATTTATCCGAAACCGCTCACACTCATAAAACACAGCCGGGGAGTGATAGCTTCCCACCTTATAGCCGGCACATTTTAAAATGGAAGACACAAAAGCCAGCACGGAGCCTTTCCCGTTCGTACCCGCAATATGCACAAAGGAAAGCTTATCCTGCGGGTTCCCGAGTTTCTCACAAAGCTTTGTAATAGTAGAAAGCCCCGGCACAATGCCATAGTTTTTAATTGATTCCATATAAGCAAGTGTCTGTTTCAAATTCATCGTATATTTCTTCCTTTTGGGGACATACTTTTCTTTATGAAAAAATACATCCATAATTTTATCCACTGCGGTATTCTGGGCTGGTGCATGGAAATTACCTTTACCGCCCTGAATTCCTTCAGAAGACGACAATTCAAGCTAACCGGAAACACCTCTATCTGGATGTTTCCCATTTACGGCTGCGCCTGCTTTTTAGCTCCCGTCAGCCGCCTTCTCAAAAAAAAATCTCCTTTTGTCAGAGGCTTGTCCTATGCGGCGCTGATTTTTACAGGCGAGTTTATCACCGGAACCCTTTTAAACAAAAAGGATATCTGCCCATGGGACTACAGCCGCTCCAAATGGCACATTAAAAAAATCATACGCCTCGACTACCTGCCCTTCTGGTTTATGGCAGGACTGCTCTTTGAGCGCCTGATTTCAGAAGATGACTGTACGGACCGCAAGCTGTAAACAGGACGGGGGAAGCAACCACCGTCCTGTCAGTTCACCCACCTATGCAGTTAAGAATCCAAGTCGTCCAAATCATCCACTCCGCCCGCGCCGATATCCAGCGTATTCAAGGTCCGCCTTCTCATGCGGGCAGCCTCGGAGGCTTCCAAAATATAATTTTTAATCTCCTTGGAACGCTTCACATGCTCCAAAATCAGCTTCGGATGTGTCGTATCCCCAGTATAACAGGTAATGGTGCCCATGCCGAAAATACGCTCGCCAAGACTTGCCGTATGCTCCACATCCTGTACCTTATACATATAACAGTCGTTTTCCACCTTGCTTAAAAAACCCTGATTGATGGTAATCATATCGTCCTTGATGATATATTTGGTGAAGGTAAAGGGCAGCCCGAAAAACAACCACCTTTTTCTTTCGCTGTATACAACATCCTGCTCCTTTTCTTTTGCCATATTCTGCCTCCCGCTTCTGTAGTGCTGTTTCTTTCTTTTCTATTATAATGGAATCCCCCGCAAGATGCAACAGAAAAGGAAACGCCTTCCGCCTTTCCTCTATTGATTCATTTCTTCAGCCAGTGTTTCCGGCTTGACCGTCATCTCCACCCACGCAGGCGTAAAACCACTTTTGACTGCATTTTTGGCTGAGCGGATATTTGACCATGCACAGCAGTAAAAAGGAACTTTGTTTCTTTCCAGAATTTCCATTGCCAGATTGCCGGTCAGCGCCGACGCAACTCCCTTTTTGCGATATGCAGGCAATACATCCACGCCAATCTGCCACATATCCGCACAGTCGGCAGAGCAGCCCGCCAGACCAATCAGCCTGCCCTTTTCATACGCGCCGACGCCGAGGACATCCAATTCTTTTCGCGCTTCACATAAAGCGTTGCTCCATTCCGGCAGATACAGCTCTGCAAAATCCTCCTGCTTCAAGAGGCGCATCTCATACGCGCAGGATAAACGCCGCACTTTTTCCATGTTTGGCAAAAAGTATTCCGCCATAAAGCAGACCCGCTGTCCGTATTCCTTCATTCTGTCGTCAAGCCAATGCATATTCGGCGTTTCAAAGCATCGATAGAATGCAAACCTTCCGATATACTCCTCCACTATTTTTCTGTATTCCGCTTTCACCGAAGCTACCACATTGTTCCCGTAGGACACAAGATTGCAGGCAATCGGCTCTTTATAATACTTTCTGGTCAATGCGCCGATTTCAGAAAGGACAACAACATTCTCCTCCTTCAAAAAATCTTCTGCCCTGCAGTTAATATCCCATGCGGATTGCTGCATTGCAATCCTGATAACGTCCTGATTCGTATACATGCCAAAAAACCTCTTTTCATCCTGATAATTGCTATCTTCCACTATAAAAGATTTCTCCGCCATTTACAATACCCGCCTGCAGCCGCCTTCTCTTTATCCTGCCCGTAACCTTCAGCCCCAAACCGTACTATTATGAATTTTCCTGCCGGAAACGCTTCTTTCCATTGCTTCCCCACCGTACTTATGCTATAATATCACAAGAAACAAAGCGGAACCGTTATCATTGCAGGAGGATTCTTATGACAGCCAACGAATGTATCAAAGGACGCAGAAGCATACGCCAGTTTACGGACAAGCCCATAGAGCGCGAGGTACTTGCAGGCATCGTGGAGAGCGCATCCTATGCGCCGAGCTGGAAAAATACACAGATTGTACGCTATATTGCCGTGGAAGGCGCTTTAAAAGACAAAATTGCTTGTGAATGCACTTCCGCCTATGCCAAAAATGGTGAAATCATACGAAATGCTCCCCTGTTGATTGCCGTTACTTTTATCAAAAACAGAAGCGGTTTTGAACGGGACGGCTCTTTCAGCACGCCAAAGGAAGGCGGCTGGCAGATGTTTGACACCGGCATTGCCACGGAAGCCTTTTGTCTTGCCGCTTATGAACAGGGTATAGGGAGCGTTATTCTGGGTATTTTTGATGAGGCAAAGGCATCTGCCTTGCTCTCCCTTCCCGAAGACAGAGAGCTTGCTGCTCTGATTCCCATCGGCTATCCCGCGGAAGCACCGGCTGCTCCTAAACGCAAGCCCGTAGAGGACTTGCTATCCTATCTTTCATAGCAATTAAAATCGAAGAGAAAAATCTCTTCGATTTTTTTCGGGCTTGTGCCGGCTTTTGCCCGGTCAGCCCCATAAACCGCGCCTGCGGCTTTGTTTTTCAATCTTTACACTGTAGAAATGGAGGAAACCATGAAACATTTAATGAGTCCACTTGATTTTTCCGTAGACGAACTGGAAAAGCTGTTTGTCCTCGCAAGGGATATCGAGAAGAATCCCGCTAAGTATGCCCATGCCTGCAACGGCAGAATTTTGGCAACCTGTTTTTACGAACCCAGCACACGAACACGACTCAGCTTTGAATCTGCCATGCTCCGTCTGGGCGGAGAAGTTCTTGGCTTTTCTGAAGCAGCCAGTTCTTCCGCGGCAAAAGGCGAAAGCGTTTCGGATACCATCCGAATCATCTCCTGCTACTCCGATATCTGCGCCATGCGCCATCCAAAAGAAGGCGCTCCCATGGTAGCTGCCGAAAAGTCCGGCATTCCCGTCATCAATGCCGGAGACGGCGGTCATCAGCATCCCACCCAGACATTGACCGACCTTTTAACCATCAGCACTCTGAAAGGACACCTTGACAACCTGACAATCGGACTCTGCGGCGATTTAAAGTTCGGGCGTACCGTACACTCCCTGATTAACGCACTGGTCCGCTATCCCAATATCCGCTTTGTCTTTATCTCACCGGAAGAGCTGCGGGTTCCCGACTACATCACAGACGCCCTAAAGGAAAAAGAAATTCCCTACGAAGAGGTTATCCGGCTTGAAAATGTGATGCCCTCCCTTGACCTGCTCTACATGACCAGAGTACAAAAAGAGCGCTTTTTCAATGAAGAAGATTACGTCCGCCTAAAGGACTTCTATATTTTGGACACCGCCAAAATGGAGCTTGCACGTCCCGATATGCTGGTACTGCACCCCCTTCCCAGAGTCAACGAGATTTCTGTGGAAGTAGATTCGGACCCTCGCGCCGCATACTTTAAGCAAGCACAGTACGGCGTCTATGTCCGTATGGCGCTTATCCTGACCCTGTTGGAGATTTCCGCAGCTTAAAAAAAGAAGGAGGATTCAAATGTTAAATGTAGGAAAAATTGAAGAGGGCTTTGTCCTTGACCATATCAAGGCAGGGAAAAGCATGGATATTTACGAGCACCTGCAGCTCGGCAAGCTGGACTGTACGGTTGCCATTATCAAAAATGCCCGCAGCAATAAAATGGGCAAGAAGGATATCTTAAAAGTAGAATGTGACATCAATCAGCTTGACCTTGACGTGCTTGCCTTTATCGACCACAATATTACCGTCAACGTCATCAAAGACGGAGAAATCGTGGACAAAAAAGATTTGGTGCTCCCCAAGATGATAAAAAATGTCATTCGCTGCAAAAACCCCCGCTGCATCACCTCCATCGAGCAGGAGCTTCCCCATATCTTTTTCCTTGCCGACGAGGAAAAAGAGCTGTACCGCTGCAAATACTGCGAAGAAAAAGGCTGAGCATTCCTCGTGGCGCACGGGCTTACCATATGGTAATCTCGTGCGTCACCAGATATCTCCCGCCCTGCAGCTCCTCCAGCCGCAGATTCAACTCCCATCCCGTTGCTCTGACTGCCAGAACCGCATTTTCCATGTAGCCCTGACTGTACGCGCCGCTCTCATAAGCCTCGTACCAGCTCTGCAGCACATCAAGATTCCCAAGCACATTGGAAAAATCGTAGGTTCCGCTTCCCCTCTCTACAATCTGATTGTAGCAGTCCGTATAATAATCATTGATGGACTGCAATACATCGGATTCGGTTTTTCCTACATCCGAAAGGCTGCGCAAGGCGCCGCTGCCATCCGGATTTTTTACCTGCTCTATCTCCTGCGTCCGGTACTGCTGCCCGTTGCACGGCGGCAGATATACCGAAAGCTCCTGCCTGATATGGGTGTCCGCATAATCCGCATCTGTTTTGTTGAAATAGTCATAGACTCCCTCGCCTGTATCATCCCATGTGGTATCCACATTATAATAGCCGTCGTCCAACAGAATGATATTCCAGGCATGGTTCTCCCCCGCAAAACCGGTGCAGTAATAGCAGGGCACCTGAAGCTGCTGCATCAAATATTGAAAAGCCCTGGCATAACCTGCGCACACCGTTCTTCCATTCACGAGCGCACTATAAGCGCTCTGGTTCATTTCTGCCGAAAGACTGTATTCTACCTGTGCAAGCAGCGAGTCATGCACATATTTTTCTTTTTCATAGTCACTGCCGAGATTCTGCGCCCCGCTCAAAACCGCAGCGGCTCTTTGCTCAAATTCCGTTCTTGCATTATCCAAGTCCTGTGCAGTACGGTTAAACTGCAGACCAATTTCCACGCACTGCCCATCCGCCATGTATTTACAGGTGTAGGAGGTCTGAAGCCAGAAAAGCTCCGGATGGTCATTGTATACCGCCGCAAAAATGTTTCGGATTTCACTCACGGATATATCCTGTGCAGGGGCAAAAGTACTGTTTAGGCTTAAGGCATTCGCATAAATCTGACGGTACAGACTCTTTCCGTTTTCACTCAGCATGGCATAATAGGGGTAATACAGAGAGTCAAAGGTCAGTCCCTCTCCCGTCTCTCCTGTGCCTATCTGCTGCCGCAGTACCTCCGCTTCCGTATCCGCAATCTGCGTATTGTCTTCCTGAACCGGCTGATAGCCGTTCCTTCCCGATACATTGTCCGGTATGACAATATCTGTCTTAACAGGCGGCACATAAGCAGAGGTAAGACCGCTCCCCGTCCCGTCAGGCAAAAGAGCCTCCTGCCCATTTCCCCACCCGTTCGCGGATTGTCCGCCTGAAGGCTGGTTACCGGCAGACTGCCCGCCTGTGGGCTGTTCATGGGAAGGCTGCCCGCCTGCGTTATATGCACCTGTTCCATTTGGATACAAAAACGCCGCTACTGCCTTAGTAAGCCCCGGTTGAAAGGCACATACCAATATAAATAAAATGATTACCGACAAAAATCCCAAAAAGGAATACCAGATTATTTTTACTATTTTCATCTGCCGCCCGCCTCTCGTCCTGCCTTCTCCTATCCGTTTTATCTGCAGCTTTCGTTAGCAAATATCATTTATTTGATAACCCACTGTCCTTTCCTGCTTGAACCTTCATACAACAATCTCTCTTCTTCCTTTAAATTTGCAAGTGCTCTTTTAATTGTACTAATGGAACACCCCGTTTTCTCCGCCATTTCTTTTCGACTTATATGATTATTTTCCTTTACCAGTTCCATAATTTTTTTATTTATTTTACTTTGGGGCTCACTTTGGGGCTCACTTTGGGGCTCACTTTGGGGCTCATCTCTATTCAAAAAATCTGGATGAATTGGAATTTCCACAGTCACAGCCCGCCTATCGTCATCTGTAAAGAACCTTGCTCTCGGTGAACCGTTGTTTCGCAATTCTTCCTGCATGGTAGGTATTCCTGTTGATTTTCCCTCAGACAAATCCAGCTCCTTTAAGAACTCCCCTAAGCGTTTATTGCGATAATATCTGGAAGAAAAACGTTCACCTTCCTCAATTGTCCTTTTTGAAATGGAGCGGTCAATTCCCGGAAAACTGATAATTCGAATCAATTCTGGCTCAATCTCAATCATAATAGACTGGTAAGAAAAATAATCTCTGTGGTAAAATGCATTCACTACTGCTTCTTCCAATGCCTGATATGGATAGTTGAATCGCCGTATGGCTTTCATTTGATAATTCACCTTCGTAACCATTTCTTCAATTATCAAATCCTGTAAAGTCTGCATAGTGCGTTTTATCATCATCGGCACGGAACCTTTAATAACCGGAAATTCTTTAAAATTATTTGGATTTTTTACACTCCCCTCCGGAAAACGTACGATTTCTACCTGTGTATAAGGGAAAAATTTGTCCAAATGCTCGCAAAACATCATTAATGCCGCATTCGAAATATACTGCTGTTCCGGCGGACCTACTAATAACTGCATATCATTTAAGACCGCCATCACCCCTCGTTCCGTTACCTGCTTTGCCAGTTTGCTTTTTGTTTCATTCAGATGGTCTATTAACAGTGCAACAGATATATCATTCTCTGTAGCATCAAAATTTGGTCTGGTATCAAGTGGGGCATAATGAGTCATATTTATCAGTTCACGTTCCTGCTCTGGATTTGCATGCACCGAACTGGATGCATAGCGAATATAGTAATAATGCTTTTTCTCCTTCTTGGCAGTTACATGTTCCGGCACCTTATATGGTCTTTGAATTCCTGTTATTGCCCACAATACCATAATGATTTTCTTATCAACCTCTTCTATAATCACTTTTGGAAAATATGCCGGAATAATAGTGTTATTGTAACCAAGAATTTCTTTTTGAATCTTATCAATCTCCTGTTCTTCTATCCCTTTTACCGGGCGCACTGCTACACCATTCTTTTCCTCCACACCAATAAGAATGTAGCCTCCTCCAATATTATCAAAATCATTGGCAAAGGCACATATACTATGATAAATTTCATCGGGATTCCACCCTGCTTTAAATTCAATTCTGTCGGATTCTACACGACGTTTGTTTAATAAATCTTCAATACTGATTTCAAGTTCCATATATCACCTGCTCTTTCAACAATCGTCTACTTTGGTTTGGACAATAAACATACCGCCTCAATACTCGTCGTCCAAGGGAACATATCAACGCCGGTTCCTTTCTCCATGCGGTATCCCTTCTTTCCAAGATAACGCAAATCCCGTGCCAGCGTCTCCGGATTGCAGGAGACATAAACGACTCTTTTGGGGTTCAGCTTCGCGAGAGCATCCAAAAACACCTCCGTACTGCCTGCGCGCGGCGGGTCCATAAACACCACATCCACTGCCGCTTCCTGCTCTGCCATCTGCTCTATCAGCCTTCCAGCATCATTTTCATAAAATGTAATATTAGTGACACCATTCCTCTTTGCATTCGTAATGGCATCTCTGATGGCGGCGGGGTTTAGTTCCACGCCGATAACCTCTTTTGCCTTATCGCTGGCAATCAGACCGATTGTTCCTATGCCGCAGTACGCATCCAGCACGGTTTCCCTGCCGGATAACGCGGCGTACTCCACCGCCTTCCCGTACAGCTTCTCCGTCTGGATAGGGTTGACTTGGTAAAAAGAACGGGAAGAAATACGGAACGTTTTCCCAGCCAGAACATCTTCAATATAACCCTTTCCGTAAAGCACCGTTTCCTTTTCACCCAAAACCATACTGGTATCCTTGCCGTTCACATTCAGCACAATCGTTGTAATTTCCGGATGCAGCTTTAGCAAAGCCTTCACAAAATTATTTTTGGACGGCAGAATGGGAGAAGTCAGCACAAGCACTACCATAATTTCGCCTGTCACATATCCTGTTCTGATAAGCACGTGCCGCAGCAGCCCGTACCCCCTGTCCTCATCATAGGGACGGATTTTAAAGGATTTTAACAGCCCGCGTATGGATACAATAATTTCATCCGCCTTCTGGTTTTCCAAAAGACAGCTATCCACCGGCACAATTCTGTGCGTACCCTCTTCATAAATGCCCGATATGATATTATGCCGCCTGTCCTCTCCAAATACGGCATGTACTTTGTTCCTGTAATGATACGGATTCTGCATCCCGATAATCGGCGCAAACCTGCCAAATTTTCCGCACTGCTCCTCCAGTATTTTTGCCTTCTTCTGCAACTGCTGCTGGTAGGAGATACCAAAGCCCCTGCACCCGCCGCACTTTTTGGCAACAGGACACTGCAGTGCGCCGCCTGTTTCCTTTTCCTGCCGCCCTGCTATTTTCTGCCTGCCGCCGTCATACTGCGCCTGCTGCCTTGGATTTCTGCCGCCGTTCTGCTCTTGCTTCTTCATCCTTCCGCTGCCATTTTGCTGTGCCTGCCGCTTTTGCTGTCCGCTGCCGCTCTGCCACTGCTTCTCCTGCTTTCCGCCGCTCTGTTCCTTCTGCCTTGGCTTCCCGCCGCCGCTCTGTTCCTGCTGCTTCGGCTTTCTGTCGCCGACCTGTTCCTGCTGCTTCGGCTTTCTGCCGCCGACCTGCCTCTGCTTCTCCGGCTTCCCTCCGCCGTCCTGCCTCTGCCTCTCCGGCTTTCCACTGTTGTTCTGCCACTTCGGCTTTCCGCCGTCCTTCTGTCCTGCACGCTCCGGTCTCCGATTTTCTCCCTGCGGCTTCCCGCTCTTTCCCGTCCGTCCTTTATACTCCCTGTCCTTCTTCTGCGATACCTTCTCCATAATCCCTCACCTGTTCTATCATATGTCCTATATTGCCTTCTCCTGCAAACCTCTCCAGCGAAAAGAAGTCTTCCTTTTCCAGTTCCAAAAATACCAGCGGATGCTTTTCCTCCCGCAGTGTGACTTTCTCCTGCAGCCTGCCTACATAAACCTCCACATAACAGCCTTGGTTGTAATAAGTAAAATCCATCATGTGCTTTAGCGTTACCTGCTCCCGCAAAATACCGGTCTCCTCATAAAGCTCTCTGTATGCCGCACAAAACCCATCCTCACCCTGCTCAATCTTACCGCCTACCAAATTATATTTTCCCTTGTAAGGGTCCTTTGTCCGCTTGCAGAAAAGCAGCTCCTTACCGCTCTTTCCGTATATCATAATGCAGTTATAGCCTTGCATTTTCCCCTCCGTTTCCCCATATCCGCGCAGTAAATGCACAAATATGAAACATTACCGGTCTAAGAGAGAAAGCAGCGTTTCTCCGTCAACAGCATTTTCAGCACAAAGCCTGCCTTCCCCCTCCACTATACCGAGACTGCTTTCCATCTCCTTATACGCAGCCTCATCAATCTCCTGCTCCATATGATAATAATTGATAACTCCCGTACCGGTATATACCCCTTCATCATTGTAAACTGCATTGTAGGTATCATGCAGCACAGGTATGGTATCCGCCGTAATGGTGCTGTCTGCTGACACCTGATAATAGCTGCATCCATAACCGCCTTCAGCTCCGCCGCCATTCCAACGCGCAAACGCACACACAATACCGCTTCTCTCAAAATAACTCAGCTCCGCCACTGTCAAAGAATCCGACATACCGAATATACAGAATAAAGTATTGTCCTTCACCGTGTAAATGGAACATCTGTCATATCCTCTGTCAAGAACCACCAATTCCGGAATATCATCATTATCCAGATAAATCAAGGCAAACACAACTGCCTCCCCAGCATATTCCGTAACTGCCTGTCTGTAAATTTCATCATATCCGTTTCCTTCACCGGATGCAAGGGGCTGTGTTTCTGTCTCACCGCCCGGCTCTCCGCCAGTATCCGGTGTCTGTGAGGTGTCCCTCTCCGTCGTCCCGTCCCCCGTCGTGCCTTCAGATGTAACCGGCGTACTTTCCTGCCCGTTTTCACCTGACGGCGTATTTCCTCCAGCGCCGTCCACAATCTCTCCAATATCTTCCGGTCCCAAGACCTGCGGCGTTTTGCCTTCCGTCAGTCCGCATGCCGATAATAACAGCATGACAGCCAAAATACCTGCCAAATATGTTTTCCTCATAACTGCCACTCCTTTCGGTATCTTTACCTATTTCATACGTCTAAAAATACCACACCGAAAAGACTTCCTGCAATCCTTATATTCTTTAATTTTCTTTAATTTTTTTTAATTTTTAGCGGTCGTTACGGTAAAGCTGCAAAAAGGGCTGATTGAAATAACAGGAGAGAAAGTACAAAAGAAAAAGCCTGACACATGCCAGGCTTCTCCATCGGAGTGACAAGATTCGAACTTGCGGCCTCTGCCTCCCTAAGACAGCGCTCTAACCAAACTGAGCCACACCCCGTAACACGAACGTTATTATACCGTGTTTTAGGAATAAAATCAAGACCTTATCACAATTTTTCGGCAAATATTTTACCGTTATATTTTCTTTCTCTTTTCGTTTTGTTCCGTTTTTTCTTTGGCTGGACGCGCCTTTGCCGCATTCCTTTCATTCACGCTGTCACGCAGCAGGCTATATGCCGTAGACACCAAGGGAATAAAGCTGAGCATCCCCACAATACCGAACAAACTGCCGCCTATGCTGACCGCCGCCAGCACCCATATGGAAGGAAGACCCACGGAATTGCCCACCACACGGGGATAAATCAAATTACCCTCTATCTGCTGCAGCACCTGAAACAATACCACAAACCAAAGCGCCTGCACGGGGTCATTCATCAGAATCAAAAACGCACCCACCACGCAGCCCACAAAGGCGCCTACAATGGGTATCAGCGCCAGAAAGGCAATCAGAACGCCGATAAGCAGCACATAGGGGAATCTGAAAATCGACATCGTCACGACAAACATGGCGCCCAGAATCACCGCCTCCACACACTGACCGGAAATAAAACTGCTGAAATTTTTGTGTAAAAGCGCCAGCACATGCTCGGTCTTTCTGCATACCTTTTCCGGCAGATAAGCAGTCAGAATCCGATGCCCCTGTGCACCCAGCTTTTCTTTCTGCGCCAATATATAAATAGCAAAAACAATACCGATAAAGGTATTCACCACACCGCCGATAATCGTACTCGCCACGGAAACAGTGGAACTCAGCACGCTTCCCATGCCGTTTGACAAAAAGGAACCCACATTGCCAATCATCGCCTGCCAGTCAATTTCCATATTCTCCAGTTCTTTCAGCTTCTCTAAAATCTGCTGGTTGGACGCGGCAAGCCGCTCCGCCTCGCGAAGCAAGTCCTGTACAAACAGGGAAATCTGCCCGCCAAGCATCTCAATCGTTTCCCGCAGCTTTGGCACCACCGTTATCACGACAAATGCAATAATCGCCACAATAAAAATAAGGGAAAGCAGGATGCTCACAGGACGCTTCAGCTTAGCCGCCAGCTTCCCTTTCCATTTTTTCAGCAATTTATTCTCCACCGCTTTCAACGGTATATTTAGTACAAAAGCAATCGCGCCGCCCACGATAAAAGGCGACAGCATTCCCAGAAACAGCCGCAGCCCGTTCAGCACATTGCCGCTGTAAATAATCAGCAGCACGACCGCCGCCACAAACAATATCAAATATCTGACCTGCTTCAGTTTTTCTTTTTCAAATCCCATGTCTGCTCCCGTTTCCGCGCTTCTGCGCGCACTTTCTCCCTTATTACCCTTATCTGTGTGCTTCTGCACACATTTTTCTCTATTGCCGCTCCTGCCTCTATCTCCTGCATGCATTTCCTCTGTTGCCGTTTCTGCCTCTATGCTCCTGCACGCATTTCCTCTGTTTCTGCTCCTGCCTCTATCTCCTGCACGCATTTCCTCTGTTTCTGCTCCTGCCGGTTTACACAGGCAGTCTTCTTTTCCGCATCCGCCGCTTACCCTTCTCGCCTTGCCAAAAGCTTCACCAGATAATCCCACACTCTCTCCACGGAGGATATGGACAGCGTTTCCTCCGTCGTATGAATATTCTGCATATCAGGTCCGAAGGAAATACAGTCAAGCCCCTCCAGCTTTGCTGCCAGAATCCCACATTCCAGCCCCGCATGAATCGCCTCCAGACGGGGCTTTTTGCCGTACATCTCCTCATAAAGCGCCGTCATTTTGTCCCGAAGCGGTGAATGGAGCCGGTACGCCCATCCCGGGTAATCTCCCGAAATACTGCTGCTGCCGCCGGCAAGTAACGTTACGGCTTCCACCTTTTCCATAAGCGCCTGTTTCGCGCTCTCCACACAGCTTCTCAGCGAAAAGGTACAGCGAAGCTCCCCGCTGTCTGCCGGATAGGATACCATGCCCAGATTCAGTGAAGTTTCCACCAGCCCTTCTACATCCGCACTCATTGCCTGCACGCCGTTAGGAAGCGCCGCCAGAAATGCCGCCGCCTTACGGGTACTCTCTTCGTCCGCACAGACCGCCCGCTCCTCCCCCGTAAAAATCGCTGTTATCTGAAAGTCCTTATCCTTGGAGGCAAGCTCCTTTTTGATATCTTCCTCCAGCGCCAAAAGCTGTTCCTTGAAAGTATCTTCTTCTCCCTTTTTCAGAAGCACCTCGCAGACAGCCTGCCGCGGAATCGCATTATCCGCCAGACCGCCCTCCATGGATTTGAGACAAAATGTCAGCCGCGAAGATAAACGGTACAGTATCCGCCCCATAATACAGTTGGCATTGCCGTGTTCCTTGTGAATTTCTGCACCGGAATGTCCGCCTGCAAGCCCTTCCGCGCTGATTCTGCACACTACTCCTTCTTTTTCATGCGCTGCCATGGGAAGCCTGCATTCCATGCGTGCGCCGCCTGCGCAGCTTGTCAGAAAGATTCCCTCCTCCTCGGAATCCAGATTCAGCATCTGCCTGCCGGTCAGGGAAGACAAGTCAATTCCCCTTGCGCCGTCCATGCCGACCTCCTCGTCCACGGTAATCACCACTTCCAATTTCGGATGCGAAAGATTTTCCGCCTCCAAAAGCGCAAGCGCGTAGGCAACGGCAATGCCGTCGTCGCCCCCAAGGCTTGTTCCCTCCGCATAAATCTTGTCGCCTTCCACCGCAAGCTTTAACCCTTCCGCCGCCATATCAATGGCACAGTCCGGCTTTTTCACTGCGACCATGTCCATATGCCCCTGCAGAATCACAGCGGGCTCCGCCTCGTAGCCCGCTGTCGCCGGCTTTACGATAATCACATTTTTCAACGCATCCTGCTTTGCCCAAAGCCCTTTTTCTTTTGCAAAAGCCATCAGGTAATCGCTGA
Organism: uncultured Lachnospiraceae bacterium; assembly: GCA_910578335.1. GTDB lineage: Bacteria > Bacillota > Clostridia > Lachnospirales > Lachnospiraceae > Acetatifactor. Next base: position 60,906 of record CAJTPU010000012.1, read on the forward strand.
TTTTTTCTATGTTTCCCGAACCATGCGGTATGCCGCATATTTCCTCAAAATAGTAAAATACCCGCTCAGGGGCAAGTCCTTTTAGTACCCGCATTTTTCTTTCCTTTCCTCAACAAAATCATTCTCTTTCATTCCTATACTGCAGTATGGCACATCCTTTTTTCTGTCATACCAAATCTCCTGCCCGCCCTTTCAGTCTCATTGCCATCATACCACAGAACATCCGAAAAAAGTAGGGAAAAAGATATTTTGCAGCGCTTTTTATCCAAATATCTTTCCCAATATCATATGAAAAAGCACCATTCCGGCAAGAAAACAAAGATTGCTCACCGTAAAAACCGCCATATATGCCCCTTTGCGCTCCGTCTCCTCCCTCGCCACATATTTATAGGATATCAGGCTCGCCATGGAAGCAATCAACGTTCCCAGCCCGCCCAGATTTACGCCGATAAGAAGCTGCCTGTAATTCTCCGTAAACCCGGATAAAAGAAGCGCTGCCGGCACGTTGCTGATGACCTGGCTTGCTGCAATGGCTGCATATACCTCCCTGCCGCCCACGGCTCCCTCCAGAAAACTGCAAAAAGCAGGAATTCTCCCCACATTCCCAATGAATACAAAAAATCCTGCAAACGTAAGCAGCAGGGAATAATCCACCTTTGCCAATATCTGTCTGTCCGTCAAAAGAATACTCCCCAATACAACGCCAAGCACCACCTGCCACGGCAGCACATGCGCCACGGTCAGCAGGCAGAGCAGAAACAGCAGCAGATAGCATATAAGAAACCGCCGCCCTTTCTTTGCCAAAAAAGGTATTTCCTTCTGCTCACCGGGATTTACGGTCTCGGGCTTCCACTCGCCAAAGCGCCGTCTTCCCAGAACCACTCCCCAGATTAACAGAAGAACCAGCGCAAATAAAACATAGGGCAGCATCAGCAAAAGAAAACTGCCGATGGACATACCTGCCCTGCCGTAGAGATACAAATTCTGCGGATTGCCGATTGGCGTCAGCATACTGCCCAGATTGGCAGCTATCGTCTGCATCGCCACCAGGGGCAGAACCAGCTTCCGCCTCAGTTCCCCGCCCATCATTCCCAGCACGGTAAAGGTAAAGGGTACGAACGTAATCAACGCCACATCGTTGGTTATAAACATACCGGAGAAAAAGCAGAGCAGCATCAACACCTGTACAAGACTGCCAAAGCCTTTCACCCTTCGCAGAAGCCCTCTGGCAATCCATCCAAACACTCCCATCTTCTGCAGCCCCGCCATAACGCTCATCAAACAGAATAAAATTGCCAGCGTCCGAAAATCTATGTATCCCGCATATTCCTTATCCGGCGGGATAATACAGGAAGAAATAACGGCAAGCAGCAATGCAATGCACAGCACCATTTCTTTTTTGATAAATGCAATCGTCTTTTTCATATTTATACTTTATACCCCATGTCCGCTTTGACGGATTCAAATTCAAAGGTTGAAAGCGCTTTTCTTTCAACCTTTCTCCTATCTGTATATCCTTTCCAGTCTTTATCAAAAAACCTGCAAACATCATGTCCGCAGGTTCTGTATACGTAATGAAATTGATTATAGCACCGCAAAATTCCCTTTGCAATAGAAATTATGCGATTTTTCTCTATGGCAGGATTGTATCCAATCACTCATGCATGTTATTCCTCTACTGCAAAAGAAATAATATCCAGTTTTCCCTGCTGTACCGCAAGGCAGAGTGTACTATGACCGGTTCCTCCTGACACTTCCACTTTCATTTTTTCCCATCCACTGCAGCTAAAGGACAATTCTCCCATTGCCACATCATCAAATAGAATTTGTAAAACTCCCTGTCCTCTGGCTGTGACTGCAATATTTCCTACATTCGACAAGTCAAAATAGCGGTAGACAAGCTTTGTTCCTTTCTTTGCATTTGCTACAAAGCGCTCTGTCCCCTCGTGACTTACCATTGGTATGTCCTTTCGCTGCCGATTGGCAATATGAGGCATATGACCGTTGGTTAGATGGCAGCAGATGGCGGCAGGATAAATATCGTTTCCTGATAAATCACCCTGATTCAAGCCACAGGAAGTCATTTCCGCCTGCCGGACGGAGCCTCCGGGCAGAATAGTAATCTTTTCCGCGCAAGCCTGTCGGGAGTAGTCTGAGCCATGGGTAAGACGATGATAAAACACATACCATTGCCCGTTGATTTTCTCAATGCTACCATGCGTAGTGCCGGTGGCATTGGCACGGTCTTTTTCTCTCCGACCTCCGATTCCCACGTCTCCGTTGCTCACCAAAACACCCCTGTAAACAAAATCTCTGTCCGGATAATGGCTGACCGCATAGCATAATTCATGGTTCTTCTGAGACGAATAAATAAAATAATACGTATCGTCTATTTTGCGGATGGAACTGGCTTCAAAAAAAGCATGTCCCTTAAAATCTCCCGTATCCGCAATACGTTTGGGTGCTTCCCTAAGCGTCAGCATATCATCGCAGAGCTCCGCTGCATTAGCTCCCAGCGGACCCGGGTGCTCCGTAAACGCTTTTGCAGGCCGGTCAAAAATTCCAGAATATATCCGTCCCAGCAGCCATGCGTTCCATGGCTTCACACCCATATTGCCAAACGGCCCTGTACCAAAATAAAGCCGGATGGTTCCCTCATCATTCATCACAGCCGGGTCAAAACAGACAAAGTCCAGATACGGCGTACCGTCCGGATTACGAACGACTCCATAGTATTGATACTTCCCGTCCGGCGAGTCACAGACAGCCACACTGACCGGATTCGCATATCCGCCCGCCCCCTTCCATCCAGCCAGACAATAATATAAATAAAACCTGCCATCGTTGCCCTGCACCACATCAGGGGCATACAAATATTTGGCATTCTCACCGTAAAGAGGGTCCTGTGCGGCAGAATAGTTGATGCCTTTGCTGCTCCAATCCGTCACGTCATGGAGCGGCGCCGAAAAAAATTCATAATTTTCCATGCAAAAACTCTCGCCGCCCTCCCGGTCATGGGAGCCGAATAAATATACCCTGTCTCCAAATACATGAGGTTCTCCATCCGCAATATAAACGTCCAAGGGCAGAAACGGGTTAAAAATCTGTATGCTTGGCATCTTCCTCACCTCCCGATTATCATTTTTTAAATTCCCCGCAGGAAGTGTCCGTTTGCCATATCCAGCAATCCCTGCATCAGTCCCCCTTTCATGCCGCCGGAAATCTGCATACTGCGCAAGGGAGAACCGGCGGAGGAAGCCATCAGCATCCGAAATTCCGGGTTTTCATAATCCGCCCTGCCTCCGAATCCTTTGGCAACTGTCGCCTCCACGGCTTTATACATGATTTTCATAATAAAGGAATCTTCCCTCATTTCCTCCACAGTGTTGTCCATGGTAAACTGACCCTTAATCGGTCTCGTCGCTTCATATGCCTTTCCCATCATGGTTTCCCATTCTTTTAGGGAAGGCTTACCCTGGCAGGTTTCATACCAGCTTCCCGACTGCCAGACGGGGACGGCAACGGCTCCGCCGTCTTTTTCCACCACAGCGGACAACCGCCAATCCAGACGGTAAACTTACCGCCGGGAACCTTCCAGCCCTCCTGCCAGACGGCAAAGCTGCGTTCCTCCAGCACAAAAGACACCGTTTTACTCTCCCCCGGCTGCAAAAACACCTTCTGAAAGCCTTTCAGCTCCCGCACCGGACGGTGCAGACCCTCCTGCGGAGGCGCAATATAAAGCTGCACCACTTCCGCACCGGGACGACTTCCGGTATTTGTTACCGTTATGGAAACATCGCAGACTCCATTCTGTTCCGTCCCAACATGATTTTCAGCCTTCTCGCTGATTTCTAAATCACGATATGTAAAATCGGTATAACTCAATCCGTATCCAAAATGCCAGCGAACCTTTACATCTGCTTTGTCATAATACCGGTAGCCTGCCGCACGGACTGACCCTGCCATAGAGCAGATTGGCAATGGCCTCTCCCCCCGCCTGACCGGGCAGCCCCATATAAAGGACAGCCTTCACCCTATCCGCCCAGGGACACTCCACCACACAGCCGCAGAGCAGTACCACTATTATGTTTGGGTTTGCCTCCGCCACAGCCTCAATCATGCGCAGATGCCCCTCCGGCATTTTCATATTCTCCCGGTCAAAGCCCTCCGATTCATAGCGGTCAGGCAGTCCGGCAAACACCACCGCGGCTTCTGCATTTCCTGCCGCCTTTACTGCCTCCGAGAGCATGGCTTCGGAAGTATCCCCCCTGTCATCGCAGCCGGGGGCATGAACCGCACCTATCTGTGCAAACGATTTCTGGAAGAAACAGGCGTGACAGTCAATCACTTTATTACTGCGGTAAAAATGGATGAAGCCAAAAGGCTTTTGGAAATTACAAAGAAGACATCTGCTGAGATTGCTGAGATTCTGGGCTATTCTACTCAGAGTTATTTTCAGAATGTGTTCAAAAAATATACCGGGAAAACGCCGGCAGCATATCGAAAAGAATGCAAATAACAATAATGATTCCTTTTTTACCGGCGTTTTCCTATGTTTTATCATTGCGCTGACATTTCTTCCTGCTTATTTCTCATATAAAAATTTTTCCGGAAGCGAAACCTTAAAATCTGCCGCAAGGTCTTTAAAATTCTGCGGTGAAATTGTCTGCAGCTTATCCGGTCTTATGGACAGTACCTTTACCAGAATCTCCGCCGATTTTTCTACCGTGTGCATTAACCCGAAAGTCAAGTCAAAATCCTCTCCTGATACAAACATGCCGTGATGAGCCCAGATTGCCACATCATACTGTTTCATCAACTCGCTGGTTGCCACAGCAATGCTTCTTCCGCCCGGTACCATCCAGCCGACCACACCGATACCGTTTGGAAACACTACCGGACATTCCGTCGCCATCTCCCAAAGCTCCCTCGTAAATACTTCATCTTTTAACGGCAATACAAAAGTAAGAGCTATTACATTCGCCGGATGGGCATGGTATATAACCCTGTGTTTTCCGCCAGTTGCCATCATCTTGACTTCATGGTTCATCAGATGACTCGGCAATTCGCTGGTAGGTCTGCCGCCATTTACAAGCCCCCAGCATATCCGATATTTTTCTCCTTTTTCATCCATTTCCACAATTGCCAGCGAATCCTCCGGATTGAGAATCACATTGCGAAAATATTTTCCGCTTCCCGTTACCAGAAAATATTCCCCGGCAAGGAGCGGGACGCAGGTTCCGATATCATGCCACTTTCCGTCCGTACGCAGTTCCTCCCGCACAGCCTCCGCTTCTTCTTTTTTTATGCGATAGGTCAAATTGCCGCCGTTCCTTTCATGCCAGCCCTGCTCCCATCCGTCATTACACATGCGGATAAATCCCTGTACAAATCCCGCCTCTAATATTTTCATATCTCTCATTTCCCTTCCTGTTTTTGTCCGTCTCCACATTCGGCTTCCTGTTACGCTTACAATCTTTTTATTGCTTTCGCCTCTCTATATCCGTCTGCTCAGTACCTCAGCCTCATATTTATCCACCTCCGCAAACAGTCCAAAATCATCCACAATACCACTCTGTTCGCAGTAATAGTTCCATATGTCCCCGAAGGGCATCATCTTCATCGCCTCCTGCTTCACCATTAACTCGGTAAACTTGCCCTCGTCCTGCAGTTTCTTCAGTTCCGCATTCGGCATACACAGTGCCGTCAGAAGCGCTTTCTGCATACTCCGCATACCAACCGCCCATGCAGAAATCCGGTTAATACTGGCATCAAAATAATCCAGCGCAATATAAACACGGTTGAGGGCATCACAACGCACTATTTCTTTTGCAATCTCTCTTGTCTCGTCATCTAAAAGCAGCACATGGTCGGAATCCCACCTTACCCCTCTGGTAACATGCAGGGCAATCTCCGGATAGAAACAGAGCATTGCCGGAATCTTGTCTGAAACAACCTCCGTCGGATGATAATGTCCATTGTCCATAAGCGGCAGGCATCCCTCATTCCTTGCCGCCATGGAAAGGCAGAACTCGGCACTTCCGACGGTGTAAGACTCCACGCCGATTCCGAACACCTTCGATTCCACACAGGGTTTTACTTTATTTCTGTCATACGGCTCCGAAAGAATTTCTGCAATCGCTTCCTTATACCGCATTCTGGGTCCCATACGGTCCGCCGGTATATCCTTGAACCCGTCCCCTGTCCAGATGTTCATGACGCAGGGTACGCCGGTTTCTTCTGCAAAATACTGTGAAATGCGGATACATGCCTTTCCATGGTTAATCCAGAATCTGCGGATGTCCGGGTCCGGGCTCGAGAGGGTCAGACCGTCTTTTATCTTCGGGTGCGAAAAAAATGTCGGATTAAAATCCAATCCCATACCGCGTTCTCTTGCAAACTCTACCCATCTTGCAAAATGCTTCGGTTCTAATTTATCCCTGTCTGCAAACTCTCCTTCTTCAAAGATTGCATAACTTGCATGGATATTGATTTTCTTTCTACCCGGAATAAGGGACATTGCCTTGTCCATGTCCGCCATCAATTCTTCCGGCGTTCTGGCTTTCCCGGGATAATTGCCTGTGGTCTGAATTCCGCCTGTCAAAGGACCGTCATGGTCAAACCCTGTCACGTCATCTCCCTGCCAGCAATGCATGGAAATCGGCACATTCCGCAATATCCCTATTGCCGCGTCCGTGTCAACGCCTGTCTTTTTAAACATCTCTCTTGCAGATACATATCTCTCTGTTACTGTCATCTTCTCCTCACTCCTTTTTTCTATTTAGGCAATTGCGAAACTCGGTAAATATGCAAGTGTCATTGTGCACCTTGTATATTTCAACACAGACCCGCTCTCGCTTCATAAAAAACGTAGCAGTGCTAAGCTCGAAAATACCTCGCTAAGCGCTGACGTTTTTTAAGAGTCTGCTTATGAAATATACAAGTTGCACAATTCGGAACTTGAAAATGTGAGTTTCGCAATCGCCTATTTTACTATTTCCTCAACGCCGCTTCGGCTGATATTCTTTGACGTCAAATGATTCGTAAACACATCTTCTTGCAGCCTGCAGACTCCTCAGTTCTCCGGCTCTGATAAGCTGCGCCATCAAGTTCCCAATGGCTGTGGCTTCTGCGGGGCCTGCATAAACCGTCTTCCCTGTAGCGTCCGCCGTAAGCTGATTCAGATACTCCGCATTGGCGCCTCCTCCGATAATATAAATGCTGTCATATATTTTTCCCGTAAGCTTCTCCAACTCCTTTACGGTCCTGCAGTAGCAGTCTGCCAGGCTGTGATATATCACTGCTGAGAGCTCTCCCGGTGCTTGTGGCACTTTCTGTCCGGTTCTGCGGCAATAATCCTGAATTTCCTGCCTCATGCTTACCGGAGCCAGAAAGCAGCCGTCATTTACATCCACACGAGATGGAAAATCTTCATTTTCTTCTGCCATACTGCACAGCCGGGCAAAAGAGTATTCGTCATTTAACTCGTGTCGCACGGATTGTATCATCCAAAGACCCATAATGTTTTTCAGATACCGAAACCGATAATCATAGCCGCCTTCATTCGTCAGGTTCGCCCGCCTGCTCTCTTCACTACAGTCCGCCGTTTGTAGCTCCACTCCCATAAGCGACCATGTCCCAGAACTGATATAAAGCCCGTCTCCTTTCTCCTTGGGAAGCGCCATAACTGCCGATGCCGTATCATGACTGCCGCAAAGAGCCACTCTACACTCAAATCCGACTTCCTCTGCGACTTCTTCTGTCAGACAGCCGGCATCTGTTCCGGGCACCTGTAACGGAAGAAACATTTCCTCCGGATAGCCCAGCCTGCGAATCAGTTCTTTATCCCACTGCTTCGTATCCGGGCTTACCAACTGCGTGGATGTAGCGTTTGTATACTCTGACAGCTTCTTACCCGTCAGCCGGAACTGGAAATAATCGGGAAGCATTAGGAAAACTTTCGCTTTTCTTAATACTTCCGGTCTCTCAAGTTTATCTGCCATCAGTTGATAAACCGTATTGAACCTTTGTTTTTGTATTCCCGTCCTTGCATACAATTCTTCCTCAGAAATAAGACGATACACCTCTTCGTCACACCCGTCCGTCCGTTCATCCCTATAGCCATAAGTATCTCCGAGAACCCTGTCTTTTTCGTCCAAAAGCACATAGTCCACTGCCCACGTATCAATGGACATACTCTCTGGAATCTTTCCCAGCTTTACACATTCTTTCATGCCATTTTTAATCTCACCAAAAAGGCGCTCCACATCCCACAGCAGTCTGCCGTCCTTATTGTCCATCCCATTTTCAAATCGGTAGATTTCTGTAATTTCGAGCTTCCCGTTATCCAGATGCCCTAATATGTGCCTTCCGCTGGATGCCCCTATATCTACGGCAAGGAAATATCTGGTCATTTTTATCCCTCCTACTATAGACTTTTCCTTTTTCCAGCCTTATTATAAAGAAGAACATACAAAAAATTAAGGTCATAACCATACAAAAAGAGGGACCTTATTTGCATTTTGTGAGGCTGCAACATGAATCAGAAGCTTTTAGAAAATTTAAGAAAAATTACAGAAGAAGAATCTGCCATCCTACGTGGAAATTCAAACGTGCAAAAAGAACTCTATACATCAAAAAAGGAATTCGTAGTCGATAATGCCAAACTGTTGGAAAAGGGACGGCTGATTGATATCCGTCCCCATACACGCTTTGTCCATTTCCCCAGGCACCGCCACAATTATGTGGAAATGGTATATATGTGCAGCGGAACTACCACTCACCTTATCAATGACATGGACAGGGTCGTTCTACGTCCCGGAGACCTTCTTTTTTTAAGCCAGACGACAGTTCATGAAATTTTACCCGCGAAAAAAGAAGATATCGCTGTCAACTTCATTATCCTTCCGGAATTTTTTGACCGGGCGCTCACAATGTTCGAGCGGGATAATGTCCTGCGCAGCTTCCTAATTTCCATTTTATCGCAGGATACCTCCCAAATCAGCTACCTGCACCTTGCTACCAAGGATATCCTCCCCATCCAAAATCTGATTGAAAATATGCTTTGGACCCTTATCGATAAGAAACCCGACACAAACACCATTAATCAGGTCACAATGGGGCTGGTTTTCATGAATCTGTCCGTATTTGCCGAATCCATCATCCCCAAATATCCCGGCAGTTATGAACAGGATATGATTTTCCGTATCTTAAAATACATTGAAACCCATTATAAGACAGGAACGCTTACCGATATCTCTGCCATGATAAAGCTCCCTGACTATCAAGTAAGCCGTATGCTGAAAAAATATACCGGTCACAGCTTCAAAGAACTGCTACAGCAGCAAAGGCTCCAGCAGTCCGTATATCTGCTGTCGCAGACAAATCTGTCCGTTGAAGCCATTATGAATGCGGTAGGATATCATAACAGCAGCTTTTTCTACCGCATATTCCATGACAAATACGGGTGTTCCCCTGCCGAACACCGAAAGAACAACAGCTCCCGCCCTACCAGTCTCTAGCCTCCGCTGCCGTTTCTTTTTCAGGGCAGCCACTGCATCTAAGTATTCTCAACAAGACAATCTGCAATATTGATGGCATGTTCCACCACCCTGCGGCAGCTTGTCAAATATTCCGTCATATATACACTTAATTCTGCATCTCCCTTCCCGCTTCTCAAACCCTTGATTTCTCTTTTCCTTATTTCCTTCATCCGCTGCAACAGCAAATATGCTTTATCCCGGACTTCCTTTGCTTCCTGACAATTCTTATCGGCATAACACTTCTCCAATTCTGCCAGAATTTCAGATATATTTTGATTTAATATCTTAAATTCCTTCGTATAATACTTAGGAGAATTCTTCTTCATTTTTTTGATGACGCGCACCAGCGAAACTGCATAATCACTGATTCTTTCCATATCGCCCAGCCCCTGCAGCATGTCTGCAACAAAACCGGCAGAAGCTTTCGTAATATTATTCGAAGACAAATAAATCAGAAACTGGTTACATTTTTCTACCATCTCATCTACTTGCGCTTCCTTCTTTTCAATCTCTTCCTGTATTTCAGTTATGTTGCCGTCTTTTCCAAACAGGGAAAGGGAAGTACGCAAACCTGCAAAAGAAATGCGCATTACCGTCACTGTTTTCTTTCTGCATTCTTCTACTGCAAGCGCAGGCGACAATAAGAGACGCTTATCCAAAAAGACCTCCGCTGACCCTTCTTCCTCCTTTATCATCCTTTTTGCCAGAGATACTAATTGATTGGAAAACGGCAGCAAAAATACGGTGGTCAGAATATTAAAAACAGAATGAAAGCCTGCAATGGCAAAGGGTGTGATTGCATTTTGCAATATGGTCAGTTTGAGGATATTGCCGCATACTAAAAATACTGCCATTCCGATAAACGTTCCAATTAAATTAAAGCTAATATGAATCGCCGAAACCCGCTTTGCGTTTTTGCTGACGCCAATAGAAGACAACAGCGCGGTAACACAGGTTCCTATATTCTGCCCCATAATAATCGGAATTGCCATTCCATAAGAAATCCTGCCGGTAAGCGATAATGCCTGCAGCACACCCACAGAAGCTGCTGACGATTGAATCACTCCTGTAAATATTGTCCCGACAACTACACCCAGAAACGGATTTTGAAAGGCTGTCAGTATCTTTGCGAATTCAGGCAGCTCAGCCAGCGGTTTTAGTGTATCGGACATCATCTGCATCCCGTGCATCAGGACAGAGAAACCGATAAAGATGGAACCGATATTTTTTGTCCTTCTTTCCTTTGCCGCCATCAGCATAACGACACCCACCAGCGCAATAAACAGCGATAAAGATTCGGGTTTTAACATCGCCCAAAACAGATTATCCGTTTCCATTCCACTTATGCCAAGTATCCATGTCGTCAGTGTCGTTCCGACATTAGAACCCATGATAATACCCACTGTCTGAGATAAGTCCATAATCCCGGAGTTTACCAGACCCACAAGCATTACCGTCAATGCAGATGAAGACTGTATCGCAATCGTTATAAACGCGCCGAATACAAAGCTTTTCGCCGGATGGTCTGTCATCTTTTGCAGCATTTCTTCCATCTTTCCACCGGCTGCTTCTTTCAGCCCGTTAGACATTACATGCATGCCAAACAGGAAAAACGCCAAACCTCCCATTACATTTAATATCTGGAATACCGTCATGGATGATTCCTCCTTGTTCAGTCGTCTCATGGAGTAAAAAAGCGAGACTTCTGCTGCTCACAAATTTGCAGTAGAAGTCTCGCTTTTTATAATATGCTCCGGAGGGTCATCCCCTCGTAATGACGAAACACATCACGCAGTACCTGTTAAACCACGCAAGCTACTCCCTAATACCAATTGATAATATACTAAATCATCCGGGATTTGTCAAGCATACTCTGGCATTGCGCTGTTAAGGAACCTTGGCTGTTTCCTGTGCCTCAAAATTCAGCAAATCACACCACAGGCTATTTTTTCACCGGAAGCGCCCGAAGGCTGGCTCTTAAAATCGTCCGGCATATCATGAATGACAACGGTATGCCCCGCCACTTCGCCCGGCAGAAAACGCTCTGTATAGAAGGCTTCCCACACCGTCCCGTTATTCGCAAAAAGCACCGGCATATCTCCCATATGCAGAGGATGCTCCTTCCCATAAGGATTCAGGTGCCCGCCCGTATCTGCAAAAGCGTCCTCCGCATTACCCGTGCAGGCTTTCCCCTCGTGAATATGAAAACCGTATACGCCGCTTCCATTGTCCGGAAGCCCCGCGATATCCGCCACCACCACCGTTCCTCTCCTGAACCGATAAAACAGAACCATCCCCTCTATCTGCGGATATCCCGCTCCTCCCTTTATATGCGCATAGCGCTCCGGCTGCCCTGCCAGTACGGGATAAATAAACTCGGACAACATTTCATACATACAAAAGCACCTCCAGAATAGGATATAAACCTCTGATATCCTATTCCGGAAGGCGCCGTATGTGTATGTCCTATATCATTTTCCCGTACAACACCAGCTCGTCAGGCATCGGCGCTGCCGCATCTTGTAAAAGACGTATCAGCCCACTTTCCCGGGAACCTCATAGCGTATCCTGAATACAGGCGGCTGCTTCATCTCAGTACGGTAATTGTAGTTCCAGTCCGCCGTTCCATCGTCATGGTTTTCACCGTCCGCAGGCGTTGCAAACAGCCTTACCGCAAGCTTCTGCCTGCCTGCAAGCTTATCCTGATAAAAAGCAGACATCAGGTCTATGGTCTTTACCTCGGGAGCCTTATAAAACCAGTGTCCGTTAATCTCTATCATCAGCGCCAGCTTATCTTCCACCGTAATTTCACAGAATTCCGGCGTTTTCTCAAACTCAATGGGAATCTCGATGCCGTCCGCATCCTCCGAACCGCCCCAGCGCAAAGCCGCTGGAAACTGCACTTCCTCCCCCGAAGTCATTTCCGGCATAAAATACGGGTCATGCAGTACCTTTTTATACTCCGCAAGCATGGGCTGTTCGATGCCCACGGTGCGGTTGTTCGGGTCTTCAATTTCCAGACCCAGACGCCCTCTGTCGCGGAACTGGTACATGGAAATCCCCCTAAACCAGTCCTCCGTATGATTGTCTCGGAAAGCCTCCGCAAAACGCACGACGGATTCCCCCTGTGCAAAGGCGCCGGTCACATCACCGTCCGTATTAAACTCTGCCGTTGTCATAGGCTTTTTGCCGCAAAGGGACGTCAACCTATCTGCCGTATTTTTAAACTTCTCGTAATATCCTGCCACGCTGTCACACTTGTACTGTCCGCCGCCTGCTTCCGCAACATCATAAGGCCAGCCATAGTGCAACGCCAGATAACAGTCCGCCGACCAAATATCCGCCGCTTTATATGCTTCTAAGAATTCGTCTTCATATTCAACACCGGAACCGTCCGCCTTTAAAAAGCCCGCACAGAAAATCGTGCTGACATTGGGCGCTTCCTCCTTGATAATATTGTGGAAACGCACAAAGAACTCTCCCACTTCTTTATAAGAAAAACGCTTGTTGTGCGTAAACCAGCTACCGGCACATTCATGATTGATGCGGATGCGCATACGTCCAAAAGGCTTTAACTGGCGCGCCACCTTTCTAAGCTGCTCGTCGTCCAGCGAGCAGTCAATCGTCAGCGTCAGCAGTACGTCCTGCCCATGGCGGCGGATATCCCGCATCTGCTCAAAGGGCTGCCCCTGTGCATCATAAGGAAAATAGTCGTCGTAGGGATAGTCCCACTGAAAACTGATTTCCATGTCCTTGCACGCCTCGCTGATTCTCTTCGGCCATTGCGCATCCTTAGGATAATAGGTATACATAATGTTGACACAGCGATGGGGTCTGCCCAGCTTATGTAAAATGTAATCCTGGCAGACATACTCTGCGCGCTCGCTGCCGTCTCCCAAGTCCAAGCCGCATTTTGCCTCTCCCATATGAACCTTATTATATTTTTCTGCCATAAAATCCTCCCAAAATATTGACTTACCATTTGGCATCAAAAGCCCGGCTGATAGAAAAAAAGCACCTCCCGCCGCCGCAGGAAACCTGCTACGCATTCCGGAAGGCGCCATATGTGCATGTTTTATGCAATTTTTGTCTTTGCAAGTTCTGCCAGCGTCTTAAAGCCTTCGCTGTCATTCACAGCCATCTCCGCAAGCATTTTTCTGTTGATGTCAACGCCCGCCTGCTTCAATCCATACATAAATTTGCTGTAGGACAAACCGTTCATTCTTGCTGCCGCATTGATACGCGCAATCCAAAGCTGTCTGAACTGACGCTTTCTCTCTTTTCTGCCCGCGTAAGAGCTTGCAAGCGCACGCATAACGGACTGCTTTGCCACCCTGTACTGTTTGCTTCTTGCACCTCTGTAGCCCTTTGCAAGCTTTAATACTCTGTTATGTTTTCTTCTGGCATTCATGCCGCCTTTAATTCTTGCCATGTCTTATTTTCCTCCTTGCCGGTTATTATAAATACGGTAAAATCTTCTTCATGTTCTTCACATTCGTCTTGTCTGTGATAGCAGGTTTTCTCAGATTACGTTTCCGCTTCGTGGTTTTCTTGGTTAAGATATGGCTTTTATAAGCTTTACTTCTTTTTAACTTACCTGTTCCTGTCACTCTAAAACGCTTCGCTGCCGCTCTGCTTGTCTTCATTTTTGGCATAACAATTTCCTCCTGTTTTTTGCTTAATATCTATTTTAACTGTGCTAGCTTCGCTTCTCAGTTAAAAACATAGTCATGCTCCGCCCCTCTACCTTGGGCGCTTTTTCCACAATGGCGATATCGGACAGGCTTGCTGCAAAATCATCCAGAATGTGCTTGCTGTTGTTCATATGCGCCATCTCCCTGCCGCGGAACCGCAGGGTAATCTTTACCTTGTCTCCCTTTGTCAAAAACTTCCTTGCCGCGTTTACCTTGGTGTTTAAATCATTGGTATCGATATTGGGAGACAGTCTGATTTCCTTTATCTCGATAATCTTCTGTTTTTTTCTGGCTTCCTTCTCTTTTCTAGCCTGTTCATACTTGAACTTTCCATAATCCACAATCTTACATACGGGCGGCTTTGCCGTGGGTGCGATTTTCACTAAATCAAGCCCTGCTTCCTCCGCCAGCCTTTGTGCTTCCTTTGACGACATAACGCCCAACTGTTCCCCGCTCTCGCCAATGAGACGTACCTCTTTGTCCCTAATCTGTTCGTTAATCATTAATTCGCTAATGGCTGTACCCTCCATAAAGAAAATAAAAGTGGATAGCATAACTATCCACTCGTCATTCATACCTTTCACAATCCTCTTTATCCCTTCAGGCAAACCGCTCCTTTTATGGGCGCCGCTGCACAGACAATTTTCTGCTTCTGCCTTAAAAGACTGTCAGCCGGACTATGTGATTTTGAATTATTGACGCTTACGAGCATGTGCTGTAAGGTGAGAGCGGATACTCTGCTTGCTTATTGTGTGCTTTCACACGCTCATGTAGAATAACACACCCACGCTCTCTTGTCAATTCCTTTTTTTGTTTTTCTTCCTTTGTTTTTTCTTTTCCTTTTTATTGCAGTATAAACCGCATGTACACAGGGTCATGGTCCGAATACCGGTACTGCCAGTCCACATTTTCATACCATGTGCATTCTATATTGTCAGAGATAATGAAACCGTCCAGCGTTACCGTGTAAGTAGTCTCAGGATTGTACGCCTCGTCTGCATTCCGCGCGCTGTTGTGCATATCGGCAAGCTCTTTTTCCGTAAAATCATCCAGACAGAACCGGAAGCCCTCCGGCAGCTCCTCCCGCGGGAAGGGGTACGCCCAGGATTCCCTCTCGCTGCCGTCATCCGTAAGTGCCTTTAAATCGTGATTGAAATCACCGCCGCAGATAACGTAATTGCCCGCCGCATATTCCTTCTGCATGTCCTCGCAGAGCATGGCTATCTGTCCCTGCCGGATTGCATCACTGTTGCCGTAAGCCGACATATGCAGGTTGATAATGCAGAGGTATTTTCCGCCCTCCACCGGTATCCTGTTTATGCTGTAGCAGCGGTCCAAATCCAGAAACTTACTAAAAGAGGTGGATATGGGGAAGCTCCGCCGCAGCGCGCTTTCAATCGGATAAGCCGACATGACGGCAATTCCCGCCCTGCTCTTTCCGTGAGGCTCCGTCAAAGGGTAGAAAAGAAACGCGGAATCGTAGTTTACCGCAAAGGTCATGTAATAGTCCTTGTAGTATTCCTGAATTTCCTCATACTCGTCCACATGATAGCTTCTTGTGGCATCAAAATCCACCTCCTGCCACAGCATAAAATCCGGGTGCAGGCTTTCTTCCACCGAGGAAGCCGCGCCGCGCACGGTCTCAAGCACGCTTTCCTTACTCTCCGCCACGGAGGACTTGCCGCCATCCATAAAAAAGCTGAACTGCGGCGTATAAGCGCCAAAGCCGATATTGTAGGTGGCAATGCTGTACTCCTGTCCAATCTGCACCGGCGTTTCCTTTTGATTATCCGCTTCTTTCGTTATGGTTACGGTAAGCTCCAGATTATCGGGGAGCCGTTTGTACGACAAAATAACGTAAGCCAGATAAACCAATACCACCAGCACAAGCGCGCCTGCCATTACGCCGATAGTCCGGCACGCCGCCTTTAAAATCCGTTTTCCCGACGAAGTGTTTTCTTTCCCGCTCTTTGCCATTTGCCATCCCTCTCCCTCTCAAAATCCTCTCTTGCAGCAGGTATTTCACATCAAATCCCGCATACTCACGCCTGCCTTACATTCCTGCTACAAGCATACCACACGCAGCCTGTAAAGTCCAGTCTGCACCGCTATGGGAAACGGCAAACTGCCTCTCATCCCCTGCTAAGCAGCGCATAACGCCCAAAACTTCTCCTTGCACCCCACCCTGAAATATACTATGATAGGAGAAAAAGCAAATGACATCATTCCATGGAAAGAAAAGAGGGACAACCATGACAACCAATGAGAAAGCATTACTGCTCCACAAACAATGGAACGGAAAAATCGAAACGGTAAGCAAAACGCCCGTCAAAACCAGAGAGGATTTGGCACTTGCCTATACCCCGGGTGTTGCAGAGCCCTGCAAGGTGATTGCAGAGGATAGAGAAGCTGCCTATCAATATACCATGAAAGCCAATACCGTAGCCGTCATATCGGATGGCAGCGCCGTTTTAGGTCTGGGCAATATCGGTCCCTACGCCGCAATGCCTGTTATGGAGGGCAAGGCGGTACTGTTTAAGGAATTTGGCGGTGTCAATGCAGTCCCGATTTGTCTGGATACACAGGACACCGAAGAAATCATCAAAACCGTTGCCCATCTTGCACCCGGCTTTGGCGGCATCAATCTGGAGGATATCAGCGCTCCCCGGTGCTTTGAAATTGAAGAACGCTTAAAGCAAATGCTTGATATTCCCGTTTTTCATGACGACCAGCACGGTACCGCCATTGTGGTGCTTGCCGGTATTATCAATGCCCTGAAGGTAACGGGAAAGAAAAAAGAAGACTGTAAAATCGTCGTAAACGGCGCCGGCAGCGCGGGCGTTGCCATCACAAAGCTGCTGCTCACTTACGGCTTTCCCGACATCATTATGTGCGACAAGACCGGTATCGTTTCCAAGAAAACAGAAGGTCTCAACTGGATGCAGCAAAAGATGACGGAAGTTACCAATCTGCAGAATATGACCGGCACGCTTGCAGACGCCATGCGGGGCGCAGACATCTTTGTGGGTGTCTCCGCGCCGAATATCGTAAGCGAAGAAATGGTTGCCTCCATGAATACGGATGCCATTCTCTTTGCCATGGCAAATCCCGTTCCTGAAATCATGCCCGATGTGGCAAAGAAGGCAGGCGCAAGAGTAGTCGGCACCGGACGCTCTGATTTCCCCAATCAAGTCAATAACGTGGTTGCCTTCCCCGGCATCTTCAAGGGCGCTTTGGAAGGACGCGCCACGCAGATTACGGAGGAGATGAAGCTGGCTGCCGCTCTTGCCATTGCAGGGCTTGTACCCGAAGAAGCGCTTAGCGAGGACAACATCATGCCGGAAGCGTTCAATCCCAGGGTGGCAGAAGTCGTTGCAGAAGCGGTAAAATCCCATATCAAATAGGACGGCGCGCATGAATCCGGCATGGCTCTCCAAACCATATTACTCTTTGGATGCTTACCTGAAGCATACCTACAAAGAAAAATATTATAAGCTGGCGCTTGACGGCGGTTTTACCTGCCCTAACAGGGACGGCACATTAGGACAAGACGGCTGTATTTTCTGCAGTGCGGGCGGAAGCGGTGATTTTGCCACACGGACTACTCCTGCTTCCGTCAAGGAACAGGTTCTTGCCGGCAGGCAGCTTTTCCGGGGGAAAAATACCGGCAGCCGCTTTATTGCCTATTTTCAGGCATATACCGGCACCTACGCGCCTGTTTGCTACCTGCAGGATATGTATTCCGCCGCCCTCTCGCTTCCCGAGATTGCCGGCATTTCCATTGCAACCCGCCCCGACTGCCTTGGAGAGGGGGTGCTGGCGCTGCTTGCCAAGCTAAAAAAACGCTATCCCGATAAGTTTATCTGGCTCGAGCTTGGACTCCAGACCATACATGAAGATACCGCCGCTTTTATCAAAAGAGGCTACCCGCTCCCCGTTTTTGAAGAAGCAATGACTGCTCTGTCCGAGCTAAGTATTCCGGTTATTGTGCATGTCATTTTGGGACTGCCGGGCGAAACACCGGATATGATGTACGAAACCGTGCGCTATTTAAACCATATTCCCGACGCCCGCGGCATGTCTCATGCGGCTCTGCATCCTTTCGGCATCAAGCTGCAGCTTTTGCATATCCTGCAAAATACCGCTCTTGCGGATATGTATCTGGAAAACCGGATTGCCGGCTTTTTTGCATTGTCACAAGAGGAATATACCGATATCCTGATTCACTGTTTAGAGCTTTTAAGCCCTGACATCGTGATACACCGACTGACGGGAGACGGACCTAAGGACTTACTGATTGCCCCGCTATGGAGCCTCAATAAAAGAAATGTACTCAACACGCTGCACAAAACCATGAAACAACGGCAAACATATCAAGGGAGATGTTTTTATGCTGCAGGACCCACTGACCTTATATAAATTAATTGTACTCTATATGCTCGACAGAGTAAGCTTTCCGCTGACCAAGGCGCAAGTCTGCGATTTTATACAGGAAAAAGACTACACCAATTTTTTCACCCTCCAGCAGGTGATTGCGGAACTGACTGACACGCAGCTTATCACCGCCACCACGATTTTGAACCGGACGCAGCTTGCCATCACTGAGGAAGGGCGGGAAACCCTCCGCTTCTTTGGCAGCCGCATCAGCGCCGCCATCAAAGAGGATGTGGAGGCTTATCTGTCCGAAAAGGAGCTGGCACTGCGAAACGAAGCCTCTGTCACGGCAAATTACTATAAATCCACGAGCGGCGAATACGAAGCCCGCCTGATGGCAAAGGACCGCGGTATCACATTAGTTGATATCACGTTATCCGTTCCCGTCAGGGAGGTGGCGGAAGCCGTCTGTGACAACTGGCAGAAAAAAAACGAAGCTGTCTACCAGTATCTGATAGAACAGCTTTTCTAGGCTGCAGAAGCCGCTACGTACTTAAAGCTGTCAGAAGAGATTTGTAGCGCTCGCTTTCCTCATCGATATCCTGCTTTGTCACGCCATAATACAGATGAATGTCCCTCGCTATCTGTGCCATCGCTCTGCCGGAATAGGACATCGAAATCACCGGATGAAACCTGTCCAGTTCTATTTCCAGTCTGCCCTCCTCTTTTCTGTCCACCACGTACATATGGTACTCGGTCGGAAAACAGTCAAACGGAACCGCCTCCGCTCTGTCCTCACACTCCTTCGTCCACGCCTCCAGCTCCTTTTGCCATTTTATCAACGCTTCCTTGTCCGTCAAATCCTCCGGCGGCAAAAAACGCTTTACTTCTCCCAAAAGCGCCGGTTTTTCCCGCTGTATCAGGCTATATTTCATCCCTCTCTTCCGCTCTTCATAGTAAGGATAGGAAGCATCGGCTTCTACCGCACTAAAACGCTCCTTTATATAGTCTGTTAGTTCCTCCATGGTATGCGCATTTGGCGTAATCAGCCTGCGCGCACGCTCTCTTTTCCTTCGGTATTTTTTATTCTGCCGCCATATTCGAAAACGTTTAAAAATATTTTTTTCCCTGCCTTTTCCGAGTATAAATACGGAAGTAGGTCCGTCGGCGCCCCCGATAATGGAAACTGCACTTGCCGCTTTACTCATTTCTTTTCTCCTTCCGTGTTTTTGACCTCATGCCAGCCGCCGTCCGCATACTCATAATGTAACACAGTACCGTCCATCAGCCCGATTGCCAAGTTGTAATTGTCCCTTCCCCACATAATCCCCTGAAAACCGCACCAAAGCGATTCTGCATAAATACTGTCCACAAGCACATTACTTTCCGTATCAAAAATATTGACCCGAATGCTTCTTACCGTGTTTTCTGTCTCCGGATACTCCTGCTTTGCAAGATATGTACCGTCAAAGCTCTTACAGTCGATTGGGACAAACCAGTTATACTGCCCCGACCGCATATCTTCCACCGCATCCTCTGCGGACGGCTCTTTAAAGAAATAAGACGCATATAACACTGAAAAAATCAGGACGCCCGTGCTTATATACCATAGAAACTTTATCTTATTCCATTTGTGGAGCTTTCCCCCGACTCCCACACCCACCGTATTTAAAATCAAATCATCCAGCTCCGTATATCCCGTCCCCAGCACATACTGCATACACTCAATCGCCAGAGAAAGAAGAAAGCCATACAGTACAATGCGTCCAAATTTTATCTCCGGTTTCCGGTATACCAGATACATGCCAAAGGGAATAAATACCACAATATTGCCCAAAAACAGATACAGCACCCGCAGAAGTTCTCCCTGCCCTAACAGCCGTGCATATTCTGCAAACGGCTTTACATTCAGGCTGCCCTGAAAAAAATGGTTCCACGACATTGCCCACGGGCGAAACACCGTGATGCCAAGCAGCAAAGCCATGTATACAATAAAAGGAACTTCCCATTTTTTCCGCTTTTTAGAATCTTCCATCTTTATCCGCTCTCCCCATATCACCTATACGCATTTACGGTTTTTCCCCTTTTACTCCGTTTGACGCTCTGCTGTTTCTCTGTTTACTGCTCTGCTGTTTCTCCCTTTGTTGCTCTGCCGTTTCTCCATCTGTTGCTCCGCTGTTTCCCGCTTACTGTGCTGCTGTTTCTCCATTTACTACTCTTTCGTCTCGCCGCCGTCTTCTGCTTCTCTCCTGATTCTCTGCATATGCTCCCGTATTTTTACCTCGTAGCCGTTGCCGGAGGGCGTGTAAAATTCCCTGCCGGATAGCTCATAGGGCAGATACTGCTGTTTTACATAATGGTTCTTGTAATCATGGGCATATTTGTAGCCCGTTCCATGTCCCAGCTTTGCGGCGCCTTTGTAATGGGCATCCTGCAAATGCACCGGAATCGCAAGGTTTCCTGTCTCCGCCACAGCGCGCATCGCCTCCCCGATTCCTGCCGACGCCGCGTTGCTCTTGGGCGCCGACGCAATATAGGCGACAGCCTGTGCCAAAATAATCTGCGCCTCCGGCATACCGACACGCTCCACGGCAAGGGAGGCGCCTACCGCTACCGAAAGTGCCTGCGGGTCCGCATTTCCCACATCCTCCGCGGCACATATCATGATGCGTCTGGCAATAAAGGTAACGCTCTCCCCCGCATACAGCATCCGCGCCAGATAGTATACCGCCGCATCGGGGTCCGAGCCGCGCATACTCTTGATAAAGGCGGAAATCGTATCGTAATGGCTGTCCCCGTTTTTGTCATAGCGCATCACCCGCTTCTGGATACACTCCTGCGCAACTGCCATTGTGATATGTATCTTCCCATCCTCGCCGCGGTTCGTGGTCATAATCCCCAGCTCGACGGCGTTCAGCGCATGTCTGGCGTCCCCACCGGAAAGCTCCGCCAGAAATTCCAGCGCGTCCTCCTCTATCTCCGCCTCGTAAGCGCCCATGCCCTTTTCCCTGTCATAGACCGCCTTTCGCAAAAGCTGCTTGATGTCCTCTTTTTGAAGCGGCTTTAACTCAAAAATAACGGAGCGGGAAATCAAAGCGCCGTTTACCTCAAAATACGGATTTTCCGTGGTCGCGCCAATCAGGATAAGGGTACCGTCCTCCACAAAGGGAAGCAGGTAATCCTGCTGCCCTTTGTTAAAACGATGAATTTCATCAATAAAGAGGATGGTTCTCTTCCCGTACATGCCCTGCGCATTCTTTGCTTTTTCCACCGTCTCCTCCATGTCCTTTTTTCCTGCGACAGTGGCGTTTATCTGTACAAACTCCGCACTGGTAGTATTGGCAATCACCTTGGCAAGGGTGGTTTTTCCCGTGCCGGGCGGTCCGTAAAAAATAATAGAGCTCAGCTTGTCCGCCTTGATGGCACGATAGAGCAGCTTATCCTTTCCGATGATATGCTGCTGTCCCACCACCTCTTCCAATACAGTCGGGCGCATCCGCGCCGCAAGCGGCGACTCCTTCTCCATATAATTTTGTCTCATGTATGCAAACAAATCCATATTTACTCCCATACCTTCCCGCTTTGTAAAACAAATCACTTCAGTTAGGGCTTTTGACGCTCGAATCCGAACAGACAGTACACTAATTCTGCTGCCGAATCTGCTCCTCCAGAATCAACGGATAACGGCACAATTCTTTTCCGTCTATATTCGTATGATACATATCCACCGCCGTAATCTGCCGGTTCCCGTAGGTGGTATAATAATAAATTCCGCGCGTCGCATTACAGCAGCTTGTATAAATTGTCCTCTCATACTCGCCATTCTCCAGCTCGCAGCAGCCGTTCTGCTGCTCCACTGCGCCGAGAATATGGAAAAACTGTCCTACGCTTTCCTTCTCCGAGTCACCGGACACCGAGTTTAGATTGACAAACGCCGCCCTCACAAATCTGGACTGTGAAGACAAATCCCCCGGCAGCCCCAGTGCTCCCATGCCGCGGCTGTATACAGCTAACGGCAGTCCCTGCGCAAAAAGATTCTGCGGCGGCTTTGCCGACAGATGCATATAATTGTTGAGCCCAAACATCTGCTCCGGAAAAGTCGGGTTGTTCGCTAACACTCTGACCGGATTGTCATAGACAAAGATTCCCTCCTTCACCGCTTCCAGCGTAACCGTCTCGTCCTTGTCCGATATCATCCAATGAAGCTGTGCCACAGGCAGGCTCTCGGAAAACGGGGTGTCGGTAAGATTGATGTTTGCAAGCTTCTTTCTGCACTCCCCTACCGTCCTACAGCTTGCTAAAAGCCACGGAATCAATTCATAAACCGCCACATTGTCTCTGTCCTGCACAGGCGGATTGTAATGGGCATTTCCCACAAAATTAAGACCTGCCATGGCAAGCCCTTTTTCATTTACCGCGTCGTAATATAAGGGATATCCCTGCGCAACATGCGCCATGCCAATCATGGCATAATGGCTGTCCGCATCTTTTGTCCCGCAAAAATGAAACGGGTAATTGCGGGGTGTTATCACTACCTCCTCACCATAGGAATAATCATAATCTAACGTCCTTCCAAAATAGAAATCCTTCGTTTTACAGGCTGCAGCCGTACACATAAAATCCCTCCGTCCTATACACTATTTTTTGCGCCGCTGTGCCGCTTTTTTCTTCAATTCCTCCAATGCTTCCTTATAGCGTCTTGAACTCATGGAAGGATTGTTGCGGATGCGATGGTAAAACATGCTGCGGTGCTCTTCTTTTTCCACGTTTATCTTATACTGCGCATGTAAATCGAGCAGTTCATCCCTTGTATCCTGCGAGTATTCCTCCGGCTTTCTGCCAAGAAGCTCTTTCATCACATTGAGCCGCTTCTCAATTCCTGTCTTGATTTCTTCTGTTTTAAATTTTTCCGACAATGCCTCTTTCTTTTCGCTCCACTCTTCTCCCGCTACTGCAATCATCACGTCAAGCCGCTTCTGCAGCCGCAGCATCTCTTCCTTTGCTTTTTCCATCCGCACCAGAATATCCCGCAAATCCAACGCCTCTTTGAAAGAAAGTGCAAAATCACAGGTAATGACAATCGTCAGAAGAATCGCCGCCACGCTCAAAATATCTGCCGGAATCCCCAATACAAGCTTCTCGATAGGCTTGTGTATCACATAATTCATCAGCAGCGTAAGTCCGCCCCACGCCAGCGTCGAGCTTAGGCATACCTGTCCCTGAAAGTTAAACGGCTGATTGGAGTAATCCCAGTAACGTACCTTAAAAAGCGCTTCCATTACAACGCCTGTCACATACTCCAGCACGGTTGCGCCGATACATCCTGCAATATAGACCGCCCACCAATGCTCCAAAAAGGGCTTTGATACCACCAGCATCATAATGGCGCCGCTGCCGTAAAGCGGCAAAAACGGTCCCTTCATAAATCCCCTGTTCACCGGCTTTCTGCTCTTTAACGATACATAGGCGGACTCAAAGCACCAACCGCAAAAACAGTAAAAATAAAACAAAAACAGCCATTGTATCAACGTATAAGAATACATACCCGCTCCTATCGGTATACCTGTATGCCCAGACACAGCTTACCCTTTTTCGTCTCGTATTTTACCCCTGTAAAAATAAACTTGCCGTACCCTCTTACATTCACAACCTCCTGCGGCTTTAACGGACGGCTGTTGTTTTCTACCAGTCTGCCGTCCACATACACCCTTGCCCCCTGAAACAAGGAAAGACTCTCCGTCCGCGAAAGCTTGTAAAGCTTTGACAGGCACCCGTCAATCCGAAGGGAGCTTACCAATACTTCCGTCTCCTCCGGTTTATCTGCTTCTGTCCGTGCCATCCGCTCTACTGTCTTACAGCTTACGTGGGTATGCCTTATTTGTGTCAAATTTTCACAAATATATTCTGCCATGGAAGACTGACAATAAAAATATCCGCCCTCCTCCCCCACGCGGATATCGCCGATACAGCTTCTCTCGATTCCCAAGTTCATCAGCGCGCCCAAAAAATCCCTGTGGCTTAAGGCTTCCGCAAATTTAAGCTGAAGAGGCTTCACCTGCATACAGGAAATGGGATATGCCTCTTCATAGCCAAATTCTTCCGGCGAGCCAAAACGCAGCATCTTCCGCTCCGCACCCTCATCCCCGCCAAACAAAGCCGGTGATGCAAAGCAAAGCTCCTTCTCCATTCTATAATAAAGCTCCAGCTCCGCCAGCCCCAGAAAACCACTGAAGGTAAAAAGATTCTGCCGGTAAGATTTATCCGCCAAATCCTTTATGCGTCTCTGCAATTGTAATTGTTCTTTTTCTGAATCAAGTGCCATATTCTACCCCAAAGCCACATCCAGTATCATCATAAGTAAAAAACCGGCAAGTACGCCCAGCGTTCCCACATGGGAATGTTCGCCCAAATGTGCCTCCGGTATCAGCTCCTCTACTACCACATAAAACATAGCGCCTGCCGCAAAGGATAAAAGCCACGGCATATAAGGCACTAAAACAGAGGCAATCAGCACAGTCAGCACGCCAAACAAAGGCTCCACCACACCGGAAAGACAGCCTGCCCAAAAAGCCTTCAGAGAAGTGGTTCCTTCTCTTTTTAACGGCAGTGAAATTGCCGCTCCTTCGGGAAAATTCTGAATCCCGATTCCCAGCGCAAGTGCAAAAGCCGCCGCATAATCGGCGCCGGAACCGCCGTTTAGATGGGCGTTGGCAAAAGCCAGCCCCATCGCCATGCCCTCCGGAATATTGTGCAAGGTTACGGCAAACACCATTAACGTCGTCCGGTGAAGCGATGTTTGCGGTCCCTCCGCCTCTTTTTCTCCCAAATGCAGATGGGGTATCAGTTTATCCATCGCAAGCAAAAATGCAGCGCCGAGCAAAAAACCACCCGCCGCCGGCACAAACCCTCTCTGCCCGCTTTCCTCAGCCTGCTCTATCGCCGGAATCAGCAGCGACCATACGCCCGCAGCAATCATAACGCCCGCCGCAAACCCCAGAAAAGACTTGTGCACGGCATCTTTCATTTCCTTTCGAAAGAAAAAGACAACTGCCGCGCCCAGCGTAGTCATCAGCCATGCAAAACCCGTCCCCTCCAAGGCAAGTAAAAAAGTGCTCATATTACTACCTCTTCCACACAAAATTAGTTGAAACTTATCACCGGATTTTTGGGTGCTTTCGTTTTTTCCACACTGACAGCATGTAAAACCGGTCCTTCACCCTGATATTCCTCTCTGTACTCCTTTGCAACCAGAGCCTTTACTTTCACCCATTCCTTCTGCGTAAGCTGCTCCACACCCTTATATTCACAAGGATACCCCAAAAACGCCATATCATCCGCACAGCAGGTCATCGCCATGCGCCCGGGAACAAAATAATTTTCCGAAAATTCCTCCGGCTTTAAAACCATGGCGATAAACTCCACCTTTTTGCCAATATATCTCTCCAAATGGTCCATGCTGTCCAAATACCAGATACCGTACCCATAATCATCCAGAGTAAGAACCTCCTGCTTTAAATCATAGGGCAGGTCGTCCTCCATAATTTCCGTAATCTCGCCGTTTGCATCTTCAAAAATAATGTCGGCGCGGGGATTGACCGCCTTGATATTCCGTTTATAGCTGCTCAAATCCGAAATACCGTCACAGCGGTTAAAAATAATCATCTCCGAATTGCGCACCATTTCCGCCAAAAGCGAGCGCATATTGGTGTAATAGTTGGGAAAGGTAGAACCGTCTATGGTCGTAATCTGCTGTTCTATCTTCCAATGCCACGGCATCTTCATATTTTTAAAATTCCACATACCGTTGTACTCTACGATAATCCGCTCCGGCTTATATTTCTTTTCCAGCTCTAAAAGATGATTGGGATTAAAATCCTCCTCGCTTTCAATCAGCTCCACCACCGTGCGGCTCTTTTTCAGCAAATCGTCGTCATATTCCACTTCTCCCTCTTCACAGAGCAGAAGCAGCGTCGTCCCCCTCGTCTGAAAATACGGCTGTGCAAGCGTGTATGTGATAAACTCCGTCTTGCCGCTCTCCAAAAATCCGTTAATCATATAGACAGCTTTCATTTCCCTTGTTTCCTTTCCTTCCTCTTTACAGGCAAAGACACTGTTTTTCCTGCATTTCCTGCCCCACTTCTACTCCTTGATATATCTTCTCTTTTTAGTTGCTGCCGTACAAGATACAAAATTCATTGCAACCAGTTCATTTAGTAACTGCCTTGTTCGTGGACCCTTTAAGCCTATCATTTGGGCAATTTCTTCCGTACTGTATGATTTTCCTTGCTGCATACAAACCAAAATTTGTTTTTGCCGCTTTGACAATTCCCGTATATGCACTTTATCTTCTGCTGATTTTTCTGCTGATTTTTCTGCTGATTTTTCTGCTGATTTTTCCAAATCATCTGCCAGATTTTGTGCCATACAAACTATTTTTTCATCATCAGACTTATCACTTAACCTTTTTGCTGCCTCAGCAATTCTTTTTACTTGTTCTCGCGGAATATTACGCGTATATGCAATCAGTCTCTTGCGTACCGCATCCATTCCCCCATTCTTTTTTGTTACAAACACTTCTATTGAACTGTCAAGCATTTCTGCTATCACATAGCTTTGTGCCGCTGCATTACCTGTATCCTCTATAATTTCCTCCTTCAACTCCTGTAGTCCGATTAGCCAAAACGGCACCATTTTCAATGTCAATGTAACTTGATTCAGCTTTGTGTCTTCTTTCAGTTCCGGCTTTATCCAATCTGCATTATTCCATGTATTCAGAATTGCCGGAAATCCCGAACCGGCATTGTCACCAAACCCAATCATTCTAAGCATGGTCTGCATACGCGGGTTTCTTGGTTTTGAATTTCCTCCTCGATAAATGTCTTCAATCGGAAGTTTCAGTATTCCCGGATTGGTAAATTCAAAACCATCGGCACGCTTAATTATCTTCAATGTTCCCGCATCTAATCGATAATCTGCATGTATAACCAAATTCACAAAGGCTTCTCTGACCGCCTTATGGACAGGTGTCTCATCAATCCGCTGCATCCCTTCCAGTTTAAAAGGTTTCTTCAAGTCAGCCGTCAGCTTCGGTGTCACCCGCATGAAAAAATTAAACAAATTGTTTTCCCAAGTTCCATCATAGGTAATACGGTCATTCCAACGTATATCCGGCGTAATCTCGCTCTCATCCCGGTAATCCATAAACACATTGTCAAACTCATCACGTATGGCCAGACCGTCTCCAAACATCATCAAACCGGCAAGTGTCAAGCCTTCTTTTCCTTCCCGTCGGTTTTTTCTGTATCCGCCAAGTTTCTCCAGAAACAGTTTGTCGTCAAGAGAATTCCATACATGTCCATCATTTCTAATTTCGAAAATCTGCCGATATTTTCGCAATGTCTCTTTATCAATATCAGCCATTGTATAATACTCCAAAATCATTCCGTCATTTCCATCCGGATTTTTATCACGAATCATTCCATCAACTTCAAATTCCGCTGCATGATAATCACCTTCATTATTTCTTTTATACGTACCTTTATATGGATTTTCACCCACATAAACCGGACGCATTTTATAATCAGCCCTTGGAACTTTAATCACAATGAGATTGATTCCGGATTCTTCGACAATAAATACATCCTCATCCCTAAGAATATTTACATTGACCTTACTGCTATTAATAGTATTCCAGAAATCCTCCTTTTTCCTCTTAGGTTCGCTTATTCCCTGTATAAGAAATCGTTCTTCCAAACGCTCTTTCTTTTTATCTTCTTTCACTCCAAGGATAATGTAACCCACCTTTTGTATTAGCAAAGGCAGAATAAGTCTCATACACAGACTTTGGCACACTACTTTCTGCTTCTTTACATTCCGTATCTATCTTTTCACCTTGATATATAATTTGTTTTAATTCCTGCATATCCAAGAGGCAATCACCTGCCCTTCCTACATATACACTGTATGCTCCTCTTATTTCCCTGTAAATCACCCGAACAGCGCTTCCAGCTTTTCCTCAGAAATCTTGGAGCCGATAACGCACAGCTTTCCGGTTACCTGGGGTTTTCCGGTTCTGATATCGCTTTCTTCCGGTACATAGTCAAAATAGAGCCACGTGCCGTCCTCTGCCGGAACCATGCCTTTTGCACGGAGAATCATGCCGTATTCACCGCCGTCAAGCTCCTTTAAAATCGCCGCTATCTTCTCTGCCGTATAGACTGCAGGGGTTTCCTTTCCCCAGCTTGTAAACACCTCATCCGCATGATGGTGATGATGGTCATGGTCATGACAGCCGCAGGTACAGTCCTCTCCGTGGTCATGGTGATGCCCGTGATGGCACTCCTCGTCGTCATGGTGATGCCCGTGATGGCACTCTTCTCCGTCATGGTGATGCCCATGACAGCATTCTTCATCGTCATGATGATGCCCGTGATGGCACTCTTCTTCATCATGGTGATGCCCATGGCAGCACTCCTCCTCGTCATGATGATGCCCGTGATGACACTCCTCTCCGTCATGGTGATGCCCATGGCAGCACTCCTCGTCGTCATGGTGATGCCCGTGATGACACTCCTCCTCATCATGATGATGCCCCTGGCAGCATTCCTTCTCATCATGATGATGCCCGTGATGGCACTCTTCTTCATCATGGTGATGCCCGTGATGGTGCTCCTCTTCGTGACGGTGCTGTTCCTCCAAAAGCGCAGCCATCATGGATTCCAGTTTATCTGCGCCCTCAATTGTTTTTAAAATATCCGCGCCCTGCAATTCTTCCCATGGCGTTGTGATAATCGTCGCCTGCGTATTGTACGTGCGAATCATTTCCACACATTTTTCCAGCTTCTCCTGACTCATGCCCGCCGTCCTGCTTAAGACAACCGTCCCTGCATAGGCAATCTGGTTGCAGAAGAATTCGCCGAAATTTTTGATGTACATTTTACATTTTGCAGCATCTACCACCGCTACGGCGCTGTTTACCTTTACCTCCGTGTCAGCCGCCACATTTTCCACAGCCTTGATAACATCCGAGAGCTTTCCCACACCGGACGGCTCTATCAGTATGCGCTCCGGCGCATAGGTGGTAAGCACCTCTTTTAAGGAAGTGCCAAAGTCTCCCACTAACGAACAGCAGATACAGCCGGAATTCATCTCCTTAATTTCAATGCCTGCTTCTTTTAAAAAGCCGCCGTCAATGCCAATCTCTCCAAATTCATTTTCAATCAGCACTACCTTGGTGTCTGCCAGCGCTTCCTTCAGTAATTTTTTAATCAGGGTTGTCTTTCCTGCACCCAGAAAGCCGGAAAAAATATCTATTTTCGTCATCATAATCTCCTTTTCCGCGCGACTTTGCGTCCGCTTTTCCATTTCATATTGTGGAACAATTTTCATAGAATGTCAAGAAAGCCGCCATAATTTTATCATCATTTAAGAATCCCCCGCTCCACCATCTGTATCCACTCTGATTCTATGATGGAATAGGGCAGAACCGCTGCTTCTCCCGTCTCGCTCGCACCGCACAAAATCCCTGCAAAATACCCGTTTTCCTCCAGAATACCACACCCGGACATGCCGGCATAGCAGTCCATTTTGGCAAGCATCATATTGAGGGAAAAGTCCTCCAGATAAACCCAGAAATCAATCAGCTCTCCCTCCGTTTTTTGTATGGCGCCGTCCACCCATGCCACCGCCCACAGTCTGTCTCCCGCCGTCAGGACGTCAAAATACTCCCTCGAAACGGCAACTGCCTGCAGCTTTGTTTCCTCTCCGGCAGGCATCACAAGAAAAGCCAAATCCGCCGTTTCCGAGCGGTAAAGCACCCTTGCTTCTCCCTCTCCGTTATCGCCATATTCTATGTGGCAGTCCTGCCCCTCCAAAAGACCATCCACCACATGCCCGGCAGTAACGATATAAAGCATGCCTTCCTGCTGACGGTACACCACGCCCTGTCCGGTATATGCAGAAGCCCTTACCGTCACGCCAAAAAGCGGCTGTACGCTTTTTTCTCCGAAAAAGCCGCTTCCGGCAGCGCCTGTCAGCAGCCCCGCCACTACCAGTATGCCAATCAAAAACCATTTTTTATGCTTCATAATACCCCTCTTCCGCAAGCCCTCTGCCAACGTCAAAATAGTTGTCTTTTTTTATCTACTATTATATAATATTTTTATCAAAATACAAAGGAGGTTACATATACATGGGTAAATTTGTAATGCGAAAAACAAACACAGGTGTAAAATTCGATTTGAAAGCTGGCAACGGTGAAGTAATTGCCACCTCCGAGGTATACTCCTCTGATGCGGCATGCAAAAACGGAATTGCCAGTGTGCAGAAGAATGCGCCGACAGCTCCTGTTGAAAATCAGACTGTTGAAGGGTATGCTGTTGAAAAAAATCCTAAATTTGAAGTTTACACAGACAAAGCCGGAGAATTCCGCTTCCGCCTGAAAGCTTCCAACGGACAGATTATCGCTGTCAGCGAAGGCTACAAGGCAATGGCTGGCTGCATGAACGGCATAGAATCCGTAAAGAAAAATGCTGTGGATGCACCAACGGTAGAAGAATAATCAATATCGCACCGGATTTTTCTGTCCGGTGCGATATTTTTGTTTCTCTTTTCACGCTATCCCTTTAGCTTCGCCTCTCCTGACAGCCAAAGGAACCAAGTTTTACATACTGTCCCATCTTTTCTGCAATTTCCTTCAATGCCTCCTCGGAAATGCTGCCGCAGACCGTAAAGCTGTTTACCTTGCTTCCCGCAAACACTGCAAAATTCTGTTCCACATCTGCCGCCATTCCCACCTTCTCCAGCGCCGGATGATTTTGATACACCTGCAAATCCTTAACCGGATAAATAAACTCTTTTAGTTTTTTCAATTCACGGACTGCCGAAAGCCCTGCCTCGTCAAGCGCCGCCGCCGGCAGTGAAAACGCCGTAAGCTTCGTGAGCGCCTGCAAAAATTGCAGGTTATCCAACACATGATAATGCAAATCAAGCGTCTTAAGATTTTTCAATTCCGCTATAAACGTACCGTCGTGCAGCCCCATATCCTCCAGAGAAAGCTCCTGCAGCCCTGTAAAGCCCGCGAGCTCCTCTGTTTTTACACCTGTCATTTTTCTAAGGCTGAGACTCTTAAGCGTTTTCGACTCCCGCAGCGCAGACAAACCCTCCGCACACATCTCGTTCAGGCTCAGTTCCTTAAGCTGCGGCGCTTCTGCAAGCGCAGCCAGACTTCCCCCCTCCAGAGTGCAGTTTACAAGAAATAATTTTTTGAGCTGCGGTGCCCTTGCAATGTATTCTGCATTTTCCAAAAGGCAATCGTGGAGTATGAGTTCCTTTACATTTTCCGTATACTGAAACGGTGTACAGTCAATGGTTTTCCCTCTCAGAAAGAGTGTTTTCTCTTTGGCAAAACGACTTACCGGTACACATTCCGCCTTGTAACGCTCCTGCCAAAAGCCTGCTGGCAGCGCTATCTCCCTTGCCGTGTCATCCGCTGCCGGTGCTGTCAGCTTATCCAGCACGTTAAACAAATGTCCCGTTGCTTCCGTAAGGAAAGGCTTGCCGCCCTCCTCCGCGTTTATCATAAGCGTACCGTTTTGCAGCCAGTCCGTCATCTTTGCAAACAACGTATCCAAACGGTCTGCTAAAAGCCAGCACTGATTCCTGTCGTAATCCACTGCAATTACCTGCCCTGCTTTTCCTTCCTTTGCCGGGGACATGTCCACAAAAAGATACGCGCGGCTGCCATCAAAGGCAACGGGAATCCACTTTAAAGAACACATCGGCTCTTCCCTCACCGCCTTGGTTCCCATAGCGGTCATTTCCTCCTCCGCCTTTTGGAAAAAGGAAAGCTCCGCAAGCACGCGCTCCACGGGCAAAAACGTAAGTCCCGCCAGAAAGCCGGTATGCTCCGCCAAAATCTCACCGTCAAAACGGCTGTATAATGCGACAAAATCCTGCGGCAGCTTACACCCTGCCGCTGCCTCCAGTTCCTGTAAACTGCCCGCCTGCGCCCCGCTGTTTAAACGCTCTGCTATGCCGGGGAGCTTTTTTTGGATTGCGGATACATATTGCTCCAGATACTTCATGATAACATCCCTCCTCTTTTTATGATTTCAAAACACTGTCTTATCCGTACTTCTCTTCGTATTTCTCCACCATCTCGGCAATTTCCGCCGCATAATGGGGATACTCTGCCGCCACATCCTTGATTTCCTGCTGCGCGCTCTCCGCAAGCTGTTGGTTGTATGCAAGCTGTTTTCTGAGTGCCTGACGTCTGGCAATCAAATCATGCCTGATTTCCAGCCTTTCTCTTGCGTCGATAATGGCGCCCGGCTGCTTCACCCATCTTTCAGGGTCTTTTACCCGAAACTGAATAAGCTGCCTGATAAGCTGCTTTCTGTAATATTCCAGCTTTGCTTCCGCCTCCGCATACTGCCTGCGCTCCTCTTTTTCCTCCTGATACATATCCCACTGTTCTTTTAATTTTGCAGCACTATCCACACCGTATTTCAAATAGAGATAGTCCAGAAGATTTGTATTGTTGACATAGCGGATTTTCACCTTGTTTTGCAGATGTATCAGCTTATTCGCCGACGCTTCCACTCTCGCCAGCTCTTTTTCCGTGTCTGCATATTTTACAAAAAGCACCGTGATGGCAATTGCCGCCGCTGCCGCCGACACATAATAGCCGATTGCCGTATTCATGTGAAAACCAAACTGTAAAATCAGCAGCATAAAGATACATGCCAAAAGAGCTGTCAGGCAGATAACTGCCATTCCCTTCAAATTGACCAACCCCGTTTTCAGCTCCTGTTTCCGGTAGCCGTACGCATGGCGCTCCCCATCCAGCCTTGCCAAATCCTGCCTGACAAGTTTCCTATACTTTTCTGCCTCCTGCAGCTTGGCAATGCCCTCTTCTATTTCACTCTCCTGTGAACGCATCTGCCTGTATTCCGCCTCAGACAAATGGCGCTCCTTGTCCAGATAGCGCCTTCTGTCAGCCTCCAGCGTCTGCATCTTGCCGGCGCACCCTTTGATTTCCGCCATATGCTCCGGCGGCAGCGCCTCGATTTCTTCCATATCGGTAAGGTAAGAAGTCACTATGGCATATTCCCCGTTTAAAAGCTGCATTTCCTTCTGCGCTTCTCCAATCTGCTCCAGACAGCCCGTCAGGTAACGCGTCCTTTCTTCCGCCTCGTTAAAATTGACCCTTCCCCGTTCGTATACGGGTTCCTCCCACTCCTCCTGTACCTCTTCCTGCTTTTTCCTTCCAAACAGCCATTTAAAAAAACCCATATGGTCTCCTTTTCACTCTCTATACTTCTAGGCAATTACAAAACTCTCATTTTGAGGTTCCGAATTGTGCACCTTGTATATTTTATAAGCAGACCCTTGATTACCGTTGGTACTTAGCTGCTGTATTTTAGCAGCTTACGTACCACTACGGTAATCTTGGAGCGAGAGCGCGTCTGCGTTAGAATATACAAGGTACACAATGACACTTGCACAATTACTGCGTTTCGCAATTACCTACTCTATACTTCACTCGTCACACTTTCCCGATACTGGTTTTTTAACTCCTGCAGCCTCATATCGGTTTCCGCATAATATCCCGCCGAATCTCCCTGCACCCTCCGCAAGAGACGCCTGTCAAGACTGCGCTTTTTTTCTGATTCTTCCCATGCTGCGCCCAGCTCCTCCACACGCTTTTCCAAGGTAAGCGTATCTTCATAATATTCAGGATGTCCTGCCGCAAAAGCAATATAATCCTCTTCCTTCATGGACAGCCGCACTGCCGCCAGATACTCTACCAGCGTCTCCCGCTCCTGCTTCAGTTCGTATGCCTTGAAAAACTGCTGCGCCGCTTCTTCAAACAAAAACAAACCGCACATCGCCACGCCCATATTGTGCAGGATACTTGACGTCAGTTCCTTTTCCTGCTCGGGAAGCTTACTGAAAAGCACTTCATATTCCCGAATCGCCGCCATATATTTTTCATGCTGTACCAGATAATCCGCTCTTGATTTCAGTTTTTCATATACGCTTAAGTTTGCCCCTGCCTGATAAATTTCTTCCGTTTTTTCCACGGTTTCTTCTTCATAAAAGTTTGTGTACCGCAGTATCACTCCTGCAAAGGCGCCCGCCGGCGTCTTTTTATGCAGAAGCGGATACAGCATATCAGCCAGCTCCGAAAGATTCAGCTCCTCTTCTATCCACCGCACCAGACGTTTGTTGACAATTTCCCTGTCCAGCAAAAATGCATTTTCCCGCAGCACATAGCACAGCTCCTCCACCGAAAACACCCGCAGTCCAAGATTTTCAAAGTAATATGGCGTCTTTGCATATTCGCCTGTTCCCAGCAGTATTTTTCCCACTTTAACCCTCATTTCCCCGTATGTTTATAATGCAAAACTTTCTGTCCATTTCTGATTGCCTGACGGATATATTTCTCCAAAACCCAAATCCTCCACCGTAAGCGCAATGCTGCCCTCGGCAGTCATTCCGATTTCCATGTAAAGTCGGGAAGCAGCATCTTCCCGCAGGGGAAGCCCTTCTAACGTCACCTGCGCATACTTTATGTCACGCCCGTTTAACGGGGTAATCACCAGAGAAAAGGTATTGTCCGCCTGCAACAGAAATGTAATACTGTTATGCGCCTCAAACCAGCTTGTCCCCGCATCGAGCAGCGCATAATAAGAATCCTCACCGCGGCGCGATACCCTCATGCC
The DNA here is from genome assembly GCA_910578335.1 of uncultured Lachnospiraceae bacterium. Lineage (GTDB taxonomy): Bacteria > Bacillota > Clostridia > Lachnospirales > Lachnospiraceae > Acetatifactor. The sequence goes on from CAJTPU010000012.1 coordinate 96,243, forward strand.
GATATTCGCCTTCAGCTTGTCATCGCCCAAAAACACATGCGCCCTGCCCGTCTCGCTGGGAGAAATTCTTTCCCGCATGGCATGGCAGGCACCCTTACTGTATAGATTATTGCCTTGGAATACCCGCTTGCCGCGGCACAGATAAGGCAGGGATTCCTTCATCCACTCCTCTTTAAAGCCGGAGCCCAGAAGATACGCGGAGGAAATCATTTTTCCCTCACAGACCTCTTTCAGCAGGGCAAGAAACCTTTCGTCAAGCTGCCTTCCCAGCGCTTCTGACACAGGCTCTCCGTCTCCGCCATCCCCGCAGCTTAAAAACGGATACTCCGCTTCCTTTGCAAACGCCACCACCGGCGTCGTTCTGCGGTTAAATTCCAGATTATATACTTTAACGGCGTCTGTGATGTAATCAAAAACCGCCACCTGCTTCTGCCAGAGCTCAGCAGGCTGGTGAATGGTATAGTAGTAAATGCTCTCCACATGGCTTTGATAGAAAATATTTTTGGTCTTCAGAGACAGCCCTGCCGCAACCCCGTCCATCAATTCTGCCATTCTGCCGTCCATGTACTCACAGGTAAACATCAAAGCGCCAATCCTGTCCGTCTCCGCTATCAGGGATAACCGGTTTAGGCTGCGCCTGATAAACAAGGTTAAAAGAGCCGCCGGGTCAAATTCTTCCCCCTCTACAGTTACCATTTGTCCGGCTCTTGCCAGCTCCAAAAGGTCCGTAACCAGGCTGCCTTCCTCCTCCTTAGCGTGCTTATATGCCTCTTTTCCAAAAAACCACTGATTGACTCCCTTGCGTTTACACAGTACCGTCGGAATATTGTAGCTTTCCTCTCCCGCCACCACCGACAGGGTTTCCGGTTCTTTGCCATCATATGTACAGTAGCTAATCTGGGAATAACGGTTTCCCAAATCATATCCCACCATTATTTTTTCCTTCATCCGTAATTTTCCTTTCGCCCTGTCAGGTCAGTGAAAACAGCCCGTTTCTCAAAAATTCCTTATACTCATACTCTGCAAGCAGGTTATCTACCGTGTCATAATCCTGCAGCGTATTGCTGATGCTTAAATCATTCAGCATATCGTATTTACTCTCCGTACCGTAGCCTCCTGTCTCGCTCATCTGGATGGCGGCACTCTCCGTAAGCTGCTCACTGCCGTTTCGGTTTTCCATAATGTAGTATTGCAGACGTTCCCCAAAAAACAGCACAAAATCCTTGTAGCATACGCCGCCATAAGCTTCCTGCATCTCCTCTGTCCGGTACACGGACTTTGCGCCGTCTCCGGACTCCACACAGTAATGCATAACCGCCTTTGCCTCCGGATGCGCCTTGTATTCCACAATCGTCCTGTCGGAAAGAAGCTGCCGGTCCGTCACAGGCAGGTCCGGAAATTCCAAAAACATTTTCAGCCGGATACGCTCTGCAAGCATTTCATGGATAAAGATATACAAGGTGTTTTTCAACTCTCCGGTAAGCTCCTCTCTGTTTTCCGCATAATATTTGATAAAGCCCAGCTTACATACAAGATGTACATTTTCTCCCCGCCTGTACACAGCCGCTATCTCCTCAAATAAATACCCTTCCGTCACCCTGTCCTTCACAAAGTATTCATATGCGCACTGGGATAAGAATGCTTCCTCCACCTCCGCTTTGGCGCCTCCCGACACATATGTCTTAAAGATATCTGTTTTTTCTCCTACAAAGGAGCCGGAAAACAACATTTGCAGCAGCATTTTTTCACAGAGTTCATACGTATCCACGCAAAATGCCGCCGCTGCCTTATAGATATCCCGCAGTTCTCTCGTCAGTCCCTTAAAATATAGCGTAAGATAGCGCAGGCATTTTTCGTCATACTTGCCGTGGCGGAAGGCATACCATACCGCCTCTAACAGTACAGGCTCCTCCACAAATTCATTTTCCCTGATAATCCATGCGCACAGGCGCACCAGCGTCTTTGGCTCCATCCCATAGGGACCGTATGTCTTCAGCCATTCGTAAGCGGCTTCCTCCTTACCGCGTATCACCATAAAGCGAAACACCTCGGCACGCTCCTTTGCACAAAGCTGCAGATTCCGCGCCTGCTCCAGATAATCGTCCAATTCCGCTATTTTGTCATTGTCATAATAATAATGCAGCAGCTTCATGCCAATCGCGCGCTTTATTGCATCGCTGACTTCGTCATCCTCCAAAAGGAAACAAAACCGCAGCACATTATCCTCCGTTATATCCGCAGGTTCGCGCCCGCTCATACACATATAAAGATTCAAAGCCTGCCGATTGCCTGCCACCGGTGCGAGCAGCTTGACCAGCTTGCCCGGCAGCAGCAGCTTTTCGGTGGCATACGGTACGCTCGCCGAATAGCGGTTCTGTTTCTCGTCCTCGAAAATAATCACGCTGTCCGCACCGGGCAGCGATACCAAAGCGCGCCCGTCCGTCACCGGATAATATTTTTCCTTTGCCAGACCAGCCTGATATACCACCACATAACGCATCGCCTTTTGCGGCGTCTGTATCAGATGCACAAAAAGCAGCTCTGCAAGCGCTTCGGCAACTTCCTCCGTCAACATACGCGGCTGTACAAATTCTTTATACAAATACGCCAAATCCCGTGTGATACGGCGCTTACATATCTGTTCTATCACAAACTGTTCAATGGTATTTGCATAGCTCTCATACAGCTCCGGAAAAACATGCCTGTCCCTGTATACGTTTGCATACACAAAAGCTGCAAGCTCATAGCTTAAACTGTTCTGATAGGAAAAATACATCAGCACGACCTTGGGCAGTCTCTCCGCCTTTCCGATGTCCACGCTCATCACATAGTATTCGTACAGGCGGGTAATTCTAAGCTCATTCTCCACCCCCAGCCTGTACCAGTCCAGATACTTTGTCCCCGTCTTATTTCCCTTAATCAGCAGGCTGCAGATTTCCTGCAGCACACAGGGCTTGGGCAGCAACCGGTAACAGGTCTCAAGCACCCGGTACAGACAGTCAGAATACTCCTTTTCCTTTTGTACCAGATACACAAACTGCAGAATCACATCTTTGCTTAAGCCTTCCTGCTTTGCCCCGTATGACAAAAGCTGTCTTTCAAATCCGTGAAGCCTTGTCAGAAGAGAGGGATTCAGATTCAGCAGAAGCAGTGCTTCCACATAGATGATGGGACTCCTGCATCCTCTCTCAAACTGCTCCTCTAAAAACATCCACCGCTTAGAAAAGCTGCGGTTGTATTCGTCGGAAAGGTAAAGAAGCAGCCACGCCACACGCCATTCGCCGCGGTTTTTTTTGTAAATATGCTCCACCTGCCCGGTAATCCGGTCAATATATGCTTCATCCCTGCTCACAAGCGTCGTCAGATAAAGATAATATGCCTCCAGCACAGGGTCCTTCCCTGTCCCGTCATACAGAATATCCGCCGCATGCTCCAGCACCCAGCCTGCCTCGTTAAACCTTTCCTCCGTAATCAGAAGCTGCGCCTGAAACAGCCTTGCCGAAACATTCTGCTCATCCTCCGATGTCATCCGTTCTACCAGCCCGCCGCTCTCCCGAAGCCATGCCGCGGCGCTGATTCTTTTTAACCGAAAGGACTGGTAAAGCGCCATCAGCTCCAGCAAAAGACGCTTTCTCTCCCGGCGCAGCCTGCCGGCATCGCCGGCACCTCTGAAGCTTACTACCACCGGAATCTCCATCTCCTCACAGCTTCCTGCAATCCGGATGTTCCCAAAATTACTGCCGTCGTGCAGATAAGCGGTGTCAACCACAAAGACCAGCCTGCAGGTATTGCCTGTAAAATCCTTTTCCGTAATTTCCGCACTTTCCGTATACAAAAAATCCCCTTCTGTTTCTATGGCAAGCGCCGTGTATCCCCAGCCGTTGCGGGTCAGAAGCACTTCCGCCTCCACAAGTCCTTCCGGTTCCTCTATACGGATTTCTTTTCTGTCCGTCAAATATTCTATCTTCTGTTTTTTATTGATGCCAATCAAAAATTCTTCTACGTTCTGCCGGTTGCCGCCGCACGCGGACATACCCAGATAATACTCATAGTACTGCCTGTCACTCCCGTTAAAAATTCGTGCAAAATCCGCAGAATAAAATAAATCCACCGCCTCCTCCGGATATGCCTTTGCCAGATTTGCAAAATGGAACAGGTTTCTGATGGTGCCAAGGGAAGAATCGAGCTGCATATATTCCACATTCACCACAAAGGGCAGGTAATATTCGCCCTGATTGCTGATAACGTAGAACTCGCCCTTTACAACATCCCCCTCCTCCAGGTTTTCCCCGTGGAAGCAGAAAAATATCTCCTCCTCGCTTCCCACAAAATCTGTCGTCACACACTCCATTCTGCCATCCGAAGAGATAACACGCCCCTGCGTAAGCCTCCCCTGCTCTCCAAATATCCGAAAAGAGCCCTCCCTACGCTCTCCCGCCTTTATAGTGAGTTCCAGTTTTGTACATGAAAAATCAAGGGAACCGTTTTCGTACTCAAAGTTCCCTTCCAGAATTCTTTCTATCACTTCCTCCATGGCACTCACCTTCTTTTGCATATTTACATTGATTATACCATTATCGGACAGACTTGTGCAAATTTATTTTGGAAACTGCGGGCACAACTTTTTCATAGCGCCCTTCTGTAAAACTCTGCTATCTCCTCCCTGCCAAAATGTTTCGGATGGTTTGCCATGCCTGCCGCGGAAGTTTTCAGGCAGTTTTCGGTCATCCACGGGATATCCTCTGCCGTAATCCCCTGCGCGCCCAGTGTCATATCAAGCTGCAGCGCCTGCAAAAACCTTCTAAGCCGCGTTCCACAGTCCTTTTCGCTGCTCCCGCCAATACTTCGCGAAATAACGGCATAGCGTTCCGGAGCCGCATCTATGCTTGCCTCCGTAATCACCGGCGTGAGCGCCGCCAGACCTCTTCCGTGTACAATATTCCTGCAGCCGCTCGCCGGATGCTCCATGGCATGAGGCATGGTGATTCCCGCCGTATGAATCACCATGCCGCCCAGCGTACTTGCCCATGTCACAGCGTCCCACGCCTCCTTACTCCCCGCTCCCTGATACAGAGCCGGCAGGTATTTTCCGATAAGTCTCATCGCTTCCATGCTCATCATATCCGTCATGGGCTGTGCAAGCCTCGACAAATATGCTTCCATGGCATGACAGAGCGCGTCAAAGCCGACCGAAGCCAGAACAGACTTGGGCATGGTTTCCATCAGTTCCGAGTCAATAATGGAAGCCTTTGCCACAATGGCATTACTCCGCAGAGATTTTTTATCCCCCGTTTCCGGATTTGTAAGCACGGCAAAGCCATTGCCCTCGCTGCCCGTGCCGCAGGTGGTCGGAATCAGCACCAGCGGCAGCGCACATTCTCCCGCTGCGCGGTTAAAGATATAATCGTTGATATTGCCATGGTTGACACAGAGAAAAGCAATTCCTTTCGCACAGTCCAGGATGCTGCCGCCGCCCACACCTACCACGACTTCACAGCCCTTCTCCAGCGCAAAAGCGGCTCCTTCCTCCGCAGTGGTCGTCAGCGGGTTAGGACATACGTTATCAAACACAAACGTCTCCATTCCCGCCATTTTCAAGTATCCTGTGACACGCTCCAAAAGCCCGCTTTTTCTGGTACTGTTTTGTCCGGTCACAATAAGCGCCCGCTTCCCGTAAACGGACGCTGTTTCTCCTATCCTCGCCACCGTCCCGCGCCCAAATATCAAATTTACCGGAAGATAATAACGAAATTCCATTGTACTGCCTCCTAAATCGATTCTGCAATTCTCTATAACAGGGATTTTACCGTATCCTCTATTATCCGAAAAGCCTTGTCACAATCCGCTGCCGTGAGAATAAGCGGAGGAACCATACGAATAATATGCGCGCCTATTGCCGTAATCAGAAGCTTTCTCTCAAGACAGCCATGCTTTACATCAATTCCCTTGATGCGCTCATCAAATTCTACACCGATAAACAGTCCCTGATGCCTTACCTCCTTTACATGGGGCAGTGTATTTAATTTTTCACAGAAATAATCTCCCATCTCTCTTGCATTTTTTGCGCAGTCCCTTGTCAGCAGCTCGTCAATTTCCGCCAGTGCCGCCGCGCAGCACACGGGATGCCCGCCAAAGGTGGTTCCATGGGAGCCCATGGAAAAAGCCTTAGCCACTTCCTTCGTCGCACAGATGGCGCCGATTGGCATACCGCCTCCCATTGCCTTTGCCATGGATACAATGTCCGGCTTAATGCCGTAATTCATATAACTCATGACCGCACCCGTCCGGCACCAGCCGCTCTGCACCTCGTCAAGCAGCAGCAAAATTCCCTTTTCATCACAAAACCGGCGCAATCCCACCAGAAATTCCTTTGTAGCCGGATGCACGCCGCCCTCTCCCTGTACAGGCTCCACCATAATTCCAATGGTATTATCCGTAACAGCCGCCTGAAAAGATTCCAGATTATTGTATTCTGCATAGGCAAAACCCGGCGTCATATCTCCAAAGCCAATCTGGCAGGCATTATCCGGCTGTCCTGTGGCGCTCATGGCGCCAAAGGTTCTGCCATGGAAAGACATTTTTGCCGTCACAATATTATATTTATGCGCGCCGTATTTTTCCACGCCATATTTTCTTGCCATTTTTATCATAGCCTCGTTTGCCTCTGCGCCGGAGTTCTGGTAAAATATCTTATCCATGCCGATAGTCGTGCAGATTTTTTCCGCAAGAAGCGCCTGCGGAATCGTGTAGGGATAATTAAATGTCTGCATCAAATCCGCACACTGCTCCTGTACCGCTTTCACCACCTTCTCATTACAGTTTCCCGCGCTGTTTACGGCAATGCCCGCATAAAAATCAAGATATGCCGTACCATCCGTATCGTACATATACATGTCCTTTGCCGTCTCTGCCACAAAGTCAAAGCGCTCATAGGTTTCAATCATATATTGGGAAGCCTTGTCCTTAATTTCCTGTGCTGTCAATCCTGTATCCTGTAATTTCATCCTCACACCTCATTTCTGTATGCATTTCAAACTTTTAAATAAATCCTTTGATTTTTAAATATGACTGAAGCAGTTTTACGCAATTGTCAACCCCGACTCTCTCACTGTTTAATGTAAAGTCATAATTTACCGGATTGGTCCAACTGTTTCCATGCGTATAATATTTATAATAATCCGCACGATAGGCATCCGTATGGGCAATTGTCGCATGTGCAACTTCCTCCGTCACCCCCATATGCTCCATGGTACGTTCCACGCAAAATGCTCTGGGCGCCTCGATATAGACGCTCACGACATTGGCTCTTCCCCTAAGAATATAGTCCGCACACTTTCCTACAATACAGCAGGATTCCGTGTCCGCAAGATTCTCAATAATCTGCTTCTGGTATTCAAAAAGTTTGTCATCTGATATAAACTTCTCGTTTCTGCTGATATACTGCCGGCTCCTCGGCAGCCCTCTCAACAGACTGGCAAAGCTTCCGTTGGCGCGTATCTTTTCATTCACCTCCTGAAACAGCTTCTCGTCCAGCCCGCTCATCTGGGATGCAAGTGTAAGTATCCGGTTTTCATAACAGTGAATTCCCAGACCTGCCGCCAGTTTAGAGGCGATTTCCTTGCCGCCCGAGCCAAATCCTCTGGCAAAAGTAATCACATAATTGTCCATCCCTGCCCTCCTTATCCAGCCATAAAGCGGCTCAAAAACTCTTTGGTCCGCGGGTTCTTTGGATTGGTGAAAAGTGTTTCCGGCACATCATCTTCCACGATATATCCCTTGTCCATAAAAATCGTTCTGGTAGACACATCCCGCGCAAACCCCATTTCATGCGTCACGATTATCATGGTAAGACCAGTCTTTGCCAGCTCCTTCATCACATTCAGAACCTCCCCTACCATTTCGGGGTCAAGCGCACTGGTGGGTTCGTCAAAGAGCAGCACCTCCGGATTCATACAAAGTGCCCTGGCAATCGCCACGCGCTGCTTCTGTCCGCCGGAAAGGTGAGCCGGATAAGCATTGATATAAGGCGCCATGCCCACCTCCTTTAAGTGAGCTATGGCGCGGTCATACGCCTCCTCTTTTGAAATATGCAGCACTTTTCTTGTTCCAGCCATACAATTTTTCAGCACGCTCATATTATTAAAAAGATTAAAAGACTGAAACACCATCCCTACCTTGGAACGATACGCGTTGATTTCCCTCTGCACATCCCGCACTTCTTTTCCATGATACAAAACCTTGCCCGCCGTCTGATGCTCCAGTCTGTTAATACAGCGCAGCAGCGTGGACTTGCCGGAACCGGAAGAGCCTACAATACAGATTACCTCTCCCTTTTTCACGGAAAAATCAATTTTGCGAAGAACCTCATGCCCGCCGAAAGACTTGCCAAGCTCTACAATTTGAATGATGCTTTCTTCCATATTTACCTCATTTCTGCGTATGCCCTCGTTATGTATCTGTAAGCTCCGCTACTGGTTATCCATATATTCCACGGCGAGTATATAATCTTTCTTTAACGCCAGCTTTTTCTCTATCAACAGGAAAATTTTGTTGAAGAAAAAGCAAAGTACAAAATAGATGACTGCAATAATTAAGTAAGATTCAAAATATTTGTAATAATTGCCCGCCACCGTCTTTGCCGTCATAAAAAGCTCGGAAAGCCCGATTACATTGAGCACCGACGTCATCTTCAGGTTTGTCAGAAACAGGTTTGCCATCTCAGGTATGATATTTTTAAACGCCTGCGGCAGAACCACCGTAAACATGGCAAGCATGGGGGACATTCCCAGCGCCAGTGCGCCCTCCCGCTGCCCATTGTCGATGGAGCCTATGCCCGCCCTGACAGTCTCCGCCATATATGCGCCGGTATTCAGCACCGTCACCAGAATGCCGGCTGCCGGGATACCGATTGCCACGTCAGCCTGCCGCAGCCCATAGTATATAATCATCGCCTGCACAATCATCGGCGTATCCCGAAAAATCTCTACATAGATTTCACACACCAGTTTTATCAGACGCACTACAGCCCTTTTCAGGATACTGTCTTCTCTGTTCACGCGGATATCCTGCACTATCCCAATCAGATATCCCATAACAAACCCAATGAGCGTTCCCAGAACAGCAACATACAAGGTAATCCATGTGCCTTTCCAAAATGAATTCATATATTTTTTTGCCAGAAAAAGCATCCATCCGACAGAGTTTTCAGGTGTTGCCGAAGCCAAGATTCCCATCATAGATTACCTCCTGTTGCTGTGTCCGTCTTTTTAGTTTGCCGCCGGCTGTACTGCAATGGCAGTCGACATCATCTCATCCATCTTTGTTTTGTCCCATTCCATAGCGTCCATTGCCTCCTGAATCCTGTCACGCAGCGCTGTGTCATTCAGCCTTGTCGCAATACACACATTTGTCATGCCGTTATCGTCCACAAACCCCTCTCCTTCCGCAAAGGTGAGCATCACCAAATCCGTATTGGTAAGCAGAGCCGACTCTGCCGTAGGACGGTCAATCAACGCAGCATCCGCCACTCCGTTGGAAACCGCCATAAAGCACTCTGCCGTGGTCGCATAATTAGCGCCCGCCACCTTATCCGGTATCTGCTCCTGCAGCGTGACCCATCCGGTTCCTGTCTGTGTGGTAACCACAATGTTCCTGCCTGCAAAATCCGCCAGGGAAGTAATGTCCTCCAGTCCGCTGCCAACCTTTACCGTCAGACAGTTTTCCCTATAGTAGTACGGCTCCGTAAATGCATAAGAAGCTTCCCTTTCCGGGGTTTTTCCCATTCCTGCAATAATACAGTCATACTCTCCCGAATCCATTGCCAGTCCGATGGTATCCCATTCCACTTTATGTATTTCAAGCTCCATGCCCAGATAGTCTGCAATTTTTTGTGCCATCATAACATCATAGCCATACGCATAATAGCTGCTCCCATAGATAGGCACTGCCGTACCGCCCCCGGGAACCTCCGGCGTCTCCTGCGTCCAGTTAAAAGGCGCATACGCACATTCCATTCCCACACGCAGCACGCCATCCTTTGTATTCTCTCCGTCAGCGCCCGCCTCTTCCTGCCCGCCTGCCGACGGCTCTGTACCTGCATTTACCTGCTTTCCTTCACCACAGCCGCAGACCATGCCTGCTGCCAATACCGCCGCTGCCAAAAGACCAATCACTTTCTTTTTCATAATTCTCCTCCATTCCGAAGCGGTTTACTGTGCAGAACCACTTCTTCCCGCAAAATCTTCGCAACAAGTAAAAACGGCGCCTACCTGTTATCAGGTAAACGCCGTTGTTCACATCTGTTGCTGGGACAACTATAAACCAATATGCATTATATTGTCAATATTGTTTTGTATTTTTTCTTTTTTTCGTTACAATTCCTTATTTTTCCTTGATTTTAGAAATTTTTTTGTCTGCTTTTTTCTCTTTTGTGCACTATATCGCACGCAAGTCATGCAGTATAATAAAACACGCAGACAATCTGCAGAAGCTCCTTGTCCTCATTACAGTACATGTGCTCCTTGTCTGTTTCAAAACGTATGGCATCCCCTGTTCCAGCCACATATTTCCTTCCATCCATTTTCAACGTAAGCTGTCCCTTTTGTACAACCAGATATTCTCTGGTATTTTCCCCGTGCGCGCCACTGTAATACACTTCATTCGGCGCGATTTCCATCGTATACAGTTCAAAATTCCTTGTTTTCTCATAGGGAAAATAATTATATATTCTGTACTTATCTTTCTCTTCCTTAATCGGCATAAGCCATTCCTTTTTCACAGGATATATCTGCTCTTTCGGCGTCTCTACCAAGTCTGTCAATTCCACGCGGAGTCCGCTGACAATTTTACCCAAAATCCCAATCGTCGGGTTTGCTTCTCCCCGTTCAATCTGTCCCAGCATACTCTTGCTGACGCCTGTCTGCTCCGCCACCATGTCAAGACTATACCCTCTGGCAGTACGAATACGCTTTAAATTCATTGAAATATTTTGATTCAGATAATCCATATCCGCTTCCTCCACTTATTTATTATAAAATCTATTCCACACTTTCGCAATACTGCATATACTGTTGATAAGTAAATCTATGAGGATTCTTTATGTCCAAAAACCTTCACGCTGCCCAGACGGGTGCAGAAAACACAGCTTCCGGCGAGCTGCGCATAAGCGTCACTTCTTCCCTCGGACAAATTCCCATTCAGGATGCAAGCGTTTCCATCTCCTATGCCGGCTCTCCTGACACAGTTATGGAGACGCTCTCCACTGACAATTCCGGACTGACCGAGACCGTGTCGCTTCCCGCTCCCCCTATTGAACTTAGTCTCGAACCGGAAAGCAGGGTGCAGCCCTATTCGGAGTACAATATCACGGTAACGGCGCCCGGATATGAACCCGTGGAAGTAACCGGGTCAGAGCTTTTGGCTGACACCATATCTCTTCAGCCTATTCGTATGAATCCGCTGGAAGTTACGGAAGAGGAAGAAAAGCTGGTAAATATTCCTCCCCATACGCTCTGGGGTGAGTACCCCCCAAAGATACCGGAAGCCGAAATCAAACCGGTCAATGAGAGCGGTGAAATCGTCTTAAGCCGCGTTGTCGTGCCGGAATATATCATTGTCCACGACGGGGTGCCTTCCGACCGTTCCGCCGCAAATTACTGGGTCAAATACACGGACTATATTAAAAACGTGGCGTCCTCCGAAATCTACGCCACATGGCCCGCCGCCGCCATATATGCCAATATTCTTGCCATTATGTCCTTTACCATGAACAGAGTTTACACAGAATGGTACCGCAATCAGGGCTATAACTTTACCATTACCAGTTCAACCGCTTACGACCAGAAATGGATTTACGGACGCAACACCTATGAAAACATAGATAGGCTTGTAAATGATATATTCAACAATTATCTTTCCCGCCCCGGTGTGCGGCAGCCCATTTTTACCTCTTACTGCGACGGGCAGCGCGTCACGTGTGCAGGCTTAAGCCAATGGGGCTCCAAGTATCTGGGAGACGAGGGCTACTCGGCAATTGAAATCATACGCTACTACTATGGCAGCGATATGTATATCAATTCTGCAGACGTCATCTCCGGCGTACCCTCTTCCTGGCCGGGCTACAATTTAACCATAGGCTCCTCCGGCGACAAAGTGCGCCAGCTCCAGCAGCAGCTCAACCGGATTGCCGGCAATTATCCCGCCATCCCCACCGTTGTTGCCGACGGCATCTACGGTCCCCGCACGGCGGAGGCGGTCCGCGTCTTCCAGCAAGTATTTTCCCTGCCCGTAACCGGCGTCACCGACTTTGCCACATGGTATGCCATTTCCCGCATCTACGTGGGCGTCACGCGAATCGCGGAGCCCGGTTAAATGCTTCGCGAGCCTTCCATTGTCATGAATAAGAGAGGGCTCCCGCCTATGCCTTTTGAAAAGCATAGGCAGGAGCCCCTTTTCCTTTTACCTTATCCCGGATAATTACAAAACGCCGGTATTTAGCTGCCAATCACCCTCCCTATCTTGCTCTTTCATCTAAGTAAAGCTGCACCCTGTTATCCAGCTTTTTTGCCGCTTCTTCCGCGGTAATGTCACCGGCAAAGTACGGTGCAAGCTCCTCAGAGACCATGCCGGAGATGGCTGATGCATAAAACTTAGCCGGCTGCGCATTTTCCAAAAGGAATCGGAACCATTGTTCCTGTTCTTCGGTGTAGGGAGCGGGCAGATAAGGCACATCATAATCCATTCTGGTATTGTAAACACTGAATTCACCTGTATCAATCTCCTATGTTTTATCGAGCAAAACCTGAAAAGCACCTAAATGAACCGGAAAATCCGCTTTATAGCCGTATAGCTGCACACCTATTCCTGCATTACTGATATCCTCCTCCACACTGTACTGCGCATATTTACTCTGGGCTTCTTCCGATATCAGGTAGCGCAAAAATTCCTTTGCTCCCTCCTTACATTCGGAGTTTACATTCACATACAATTCCCGACAGCCTACATAGATGCCGTTGCCCTCTGCCCTTGGATACCCTATCAATGCAGGACTATTTTGAAAACAGGCATAGAGATAATTCATGCGATGCATCTCGCTCATGGTTTCCGCCACGGCAAAGGCTTCTCCTTCCGAGAGCAGCCGTCCCGTCTCCTCTCTCTGACCTTCCGTATCCGCATATTTTTTTGCAAAAGCCAGAAGCTCCAAAAACGGTTTTTCCGTCAGATGGCTTTCTCCCTTTTCCCAGTCAATATAAGTCGTATCTGTATTGTCCCGCAGGGCATAGTCCATCACAATATCCATGCCCCTGCACCCTGGCTGCAAAATTTTCACACCGGAAGCCTCCACCGCATCCATCATTTCCGCCATACTCCACGAACTGCATCCACCTGTAAAAGCCGCCGGATAAGCAGCAAATTGAAGCGTGCAGTCATAGGGAATCCCATACAGGCTGCCGTCTATACGGCACCCCTCCAGCGCCGCCGGCAGATAGACAGATTCGTCTGCAATCACATCATCGAGACACTCCAGATAGCCATTCTCCACATAAGGGGTAATATCATAAATCACATCATGTCCCAGCATATCCGCTCCCCTGCCCGCACTGATTTCCAATTGCATTCGCTCTGCAAACTCCGCCATACTCTCCCCGTCCTCCGGCTTCAGGACAGACACATGATACTTATCACTCTGCCTGTTAAAACGGGCAATTGCTTTGTTCAGCGCCAGATGCTCATAAGCAAAAGCAAGAACAATCTCCTGTTTTTCGCTCACAGGCGGCGTACTGCTTTCTTTCAGGGTGAGCAGGGTACACGCCCCGTCCATCTGCACCAGAAAACGCATATTACCTGCTTCCCCCGCCTCCATACTATATAAATCATTGATAATATAGTCCTTTTTGATAAAATCAAATACAGACTCCGTCTCCTCGCCAGCCAGCCAGATATTTCGGGTATCTGCCATATACAGCCTGCCCGTCGTTGAGAAACCGGCTTTATATTCATAGTAGTTGATATCCGTAAAGCCTTCTACAAGCACTTCATCGTTTTTGAGACTGTGGATTGCCGCCCCTTCCCCGTCAACACCGTACCAGTAAAGATTCTCTTCGGCGTCCTCAAAAGCATCTAAAATCTCACCCGACAGCTTTATCTCCTGCCGTACATTCAGCGCGTTATCCAAATAGGTAAATCCGTTCTCAGGATGGATATCCATCGTCTTTATAAAAAAGTAAAAGTTTCCTGCCCTGTCGCCGAAAAAACTTCCATATAAGGTATTATAAAGATTTTCCGGAATTGGGCAAAAAACCTCCTCCACACCGTTCTCACCCATGATTCTCAGATAATGTATGCCTTCTTCCTTTGCGTAAACAGAAACGTATAATTTTTCTCCGCTCCAAAAAAGAATGCTGATGCCACTGTATTTCTTTCCATCCACTTCAACATTAGTTGCAGGTATATTTTTCCACTCCATATCCGCAAGGTTCAATACCTGTATATAGCTGTCTCCCCAAGCGCCTTCCTCATCAATGGAGGTAACATCACGATAAACGATATTACCGTAAAGCACAGGGTCATACGCCACCAAACGATTCTCCCCTATAAGCGGCTTAATCGCGCTGTCAGGGTCAGGAAGCACTGTTTCCTCCATCATGTAATAAACCTCACCCGCTCCCTGTGTGGAAGCAGTCTCCCCGTTTTCTTCCGCACTTTCTGTGTTCGTTTCATCCCCGCCAGTCACCGGCTGCGGATTTTTTCCGCAGCCAGCCAGTGAAAGTGTCAGTAGTAATACGATGCCAAAAAGCCGCTCTTTTAAGCTGTTCTTTATTATGTGCATATTCATCGCTTTCCTTCATTCTGTCTGTTATTGCCACAAGGTTTTATATGCCTTACTATAATATCTCATCTCTGTCCACATGGTGCTGTATGTCTGGGAATTCCATAAGGTGCGCCATATTGAGCTGCCCCGCAGGCACACCCATATACGTCCCGCTATTGGTCCGCCAAAACTTCGCATTTACGCTCTACGGAATCTTTATCCTTACAAGTATGCCATGTTATATGATTTGTACCCATATATTCTGTACCCACATAAGAAAAAGAGCCATTGATGCGACGGCTTCGGCGATTCTGTTGGTTCTGGCTCTTCTGCCGCACTCACACCCGCACTAACGCCCCACAGCATTACACACGCCAGCATCATGGCACCAATTCTTTTCATCATATTCATTTTCTCCTGTTCTCCATAGATTCATTACTCAACTGTTCCTATCCTCTCCTCTTTTCTGTGCAAAAGAATCACCCCTCTCTGCCTTCCTTATCACTCCAATTCCCTAAGGTAAAGCTTCACCCTGTTTTCTATAATACCGCTGATTTCCTCGATACTCTTATCCTCCGTAAAATAAAGCTCTGCCTCCTCCGTCATTATCTCCAGAATATGCTCCGTCCGATAGGGCGTAATTTCTGCGTTATCCAGGCATTCCCAGAATCTTGCAATCTGGTCCTCCTGCATCTCGGCTTCCACAGGCGGATTGCCGTAATAATAAGTCATCTCCACTTTTTCAGCCGCAAGCTCCTGCAGCACCTGTTCATGAACCGGCAGGTTGGAATCCATTTCTGTAAGTCTCTGGTTTTCCTCCTTCAAAAGAAACTTTATAAACTGCCATGCACCCTCCTTGTGCGCAGAGGCAGCATTAACGGAAACGCCATATACGGACAGCCAATGCTTCATTCCATTTTCTGTGGGGTATCCTGCCAGCACCATGCCTTCCTGCACAGCAGCCGCATCTCCTCCTGCAAAAGAAAGCATTTCTCCGGCAAAGACCGGTGTGGCAATACTGCCCCACTGCCGGTTCCTGTCCGTTACGCCGTATCTCTTCACGACACGCAGTATTTTCTCCCACAGTTCCCCGCTAAAATCACATGTTTTTCCCTCCCAGTCCACCATACCGTAAAAATCGTCCGACAGCCGGAAAAAGTAACTCAGAAGCTTATTCGGCGTATAAAAGTACTGTGCATTAAAAACCGCCTGCCCGTCATAGCTTTCCATATTATCCAGAAGAGTTTCTATATTGTTTCCTGTCAGCTCTTCTTTGATATACAGGGTATTCGCCCGCATTTCATATCCCACGCCGTAGATACCGTTATCCCTGCCAAAGCTCTGGAATGCTGCCGGATGATAAGCCGCCCTGTCCATTCCCTCCTGTTCAAAATAAGGCTCCAGATTCTCCAGCGCGCCCTTTTGTGCAAGCATATATATATCTGACACTGCATTTTCTGCAAGCAAATCAGGTCCTTTCCCCGTCGCGATTTCCATATCATTCCGCTCTGTAAAGTCCCATCCATACTCCTCACCCCTGTCCTGCAAAAGCACATGGTACTCCTGATTTTCCTGATTAAACTTTCTTACCAACAGTTTCAGTCCTGTATTGGCATATAATACCTTGAAAACCAGCGGCGTCTTTCCCATTTCTTCAAGCGTTACTTTTCTTAAGCTTTCTTTATGAAAATCCCCACCTACCTCCTTAATCTGTTCCAGTATTCCCTCTTCTGTCATTCTGAATGCCCAAGTTATTCCGCCGGTCATACCGGGTCTGTAAGATGTACCGTTCCATTTCATGTACCATGTTTTTTTCCCGCTTTCCATATCCAAATCATACACACCGCCTGCGTCCATGAGCAGAATCCCGCTCTCAACGCCTTCCGCTATGCCATAACATTCAGATAGAGAATATTCGCCGGACAGCTCCCCATCCTCCCTGTCCAGTACCTGCAGCGTCCCGGCAAGGCTGCTGAAATCATGTATCGCAACCACCATCTCCCCTTCTCTTGTCATACCGACATCAATTATCTGCCCTTCCGGCTGCAGCCTGTAAGCCTCTTCCCCGTTGGGACGCAGTACTATCAGCGTGTTGTAGTTATGCACATAAAAATATTCCTTATCCCAGTACCATGTATATCCCACGCGGCAGCTTGCAGGCACATCTGCCAACAACAGCTCCCGCTCACCTTTATTCTCGTAATAACAGAAAACCTGCCCTTCCTCATCCCCGATAAACCAAATCCGTTCCCCGCTGTCATACTGTACTCCAAGAAAGCTTTCCCCCTCCTGCAAGGGTAAAGCTATGGCTTCTTCTGTTAATTCTATATCGTACAGCCCTTCCTCCTCCGAACCGTCCGCCAGACTCCCTGTCTTACCATTCCCGCCTTCTTTGCCTCCGCAGCCTGTAAGGAATAGCACAACAGCCAGAAACAAGCTGCACCATTTTTTTCTTTTCATCGCTTCCCTCTCTCTTACCTGATAAATACATATAAATGAATAGAAGACTCACAAAGTGCGGAATCTATTGTTTAATGGTGCATGGAATGTGTCTCGGAAATTTTTTTCGACCCCTCACTGAATACATGCCCGCATGTCCCACATATTACCCTATACTTCTGCCACGTTGCAGTAATTGTGCATGTCGCCAAAATGGGTTCGCCGTTAGGCTTGTTTGCCACCCACACAGGATGTGTGGATGTAACAGTATATGGAGTTTCATAAGGTATTTCCGGTATATTATCATCCGGATGTATGCATGTATTGGGGTCCACTGCCGCCGACACCGCCATTCCTATGCTCCCTGTCAAAATCGTCACTACTGCTAATAATGCCATGATTTTCTTCATTTTGTTTTCCTCTTTTTCTTTCCTGACACAGTTCTTCTTTATCCGTCTGTTATCCTGCAGCAAATCCGCACCCCCCCAACTTCTAACTTTACAACTGCCATTTACCTTCCCAACGGAATCACCCCTCTCTCTGTCTTTTATTCTAATTCCGCAAGATAAAGCTTCACCCTGTTTTCTATGATGCCACTGATTTCCTCTATGCTTTTATCACCCGTAAAATACAGCTCCGCTTCCTCCTTTATTATCTCCAGAATATGTTCCGTCCGGTATGGCGCCGGCTCTGCACTGTTAAGACATTCCCAGAATCTTACAAGCTGGTCCGGCACCGCCGCCTCTTCAGACAATGTCTCCGTATTATAATAAGTTTGCTCTACCTGTGCAGCCACACACTCCTGCAGCACCTTCTCATGAACCGGCAAGCAGGAATCCTCTTCCACAAGCCATTGATTTTCTTCCTCCAAAAGAAATTTTATAAACTGCCATGCACCGTCCTTATGTTCGGATGCCGCATTGACAGAGACTCCAAATATGGACAGACAGTGCTTCATTCCATCCTCTGCCGGATATCCCGCTAATACCATGCCTTCACGCATGGCTGCCGCTTCATCCATTGCAAAAAGGCTAACCCGCTCGCAAAATACCTGCATAGCAATCTCATCCCATTGTCGGTTTCTGTCCGTCACACCATACTGCTTCGCAACACGCAGTATTTTCTCCCACAGTTCCCCGCTGAAATCACAAGTTTTTCCTTCCCAGTCCACCATGCCGTAAAAATCATCGGACATCTGGAAAAAGTAGCCCAAAAGTTTATTTGGAGTGTAATTATAAAGGGAGTTAAAAATAGCCTGCCCGTCATAATTTTCCATATTATCCAAAAGGGTCTCTATGTTGTTTCCTGCCAGCTCTTCTTTGATATACAAGGTATTCACCCGCATTTCATATCCCACACCGTAGGTACCGTCCTCCCTGCCAAGGCTTTGGAATGCTGCCGAAATATAGTCATCCCTGCTTATTTCCTCCTGCGTAAAATAAGACTCCAGATTCTCCAACGCGCCTTTTGCCGCAAGCTCATATATGTCTGACACTGCATTGTCTCCAATCAAATCCGGACCCTTTCCCGTCGCAATTTCCAGGTCATTGCGTTCCTGAAAATCCCATCCGGTTCCCACCCCCCCGTCCTGCAGAAACACATGATACTCCTGATTTTCCTGATTAAACTTTGTCACCAGCAGTTTTAATCCCACATTGGCATACGCTACCCTGAAAATCAGCGGTGTTTTCCCAATTTCCTCAGGACTTACTTTCTTGAAACCCTCTACATAAAAATTCTCTCCGTCGCGCACCAAACGTTCCAGTTTACCGTCTTCTGTCATCCTAATTGCGAATGGCATTCCGTCAACCATGTTGGGGCTATAGGAAGTGCCATTCCATTTCACATACCATGTCTTTTCCCCACTTTCCATATCCAAGTCATACACGCCGTTTAAGTCTATGAGCAAAATGTCTTTCTCCGCCCCCTCTGCTATGCCGAAGCAGGCAAGCAGAGGGTATTTGCCTGAAAACGTCCCGCTTTCCTTATTCAGAATTTTCAGTACACAGCCCTCCGCGCCATCTTCAACAAGAACAATATCTCCCTCTCTGGACATGCCGATATCGTCAATCCTTCCTTCCGGACGCAGCGTATACACTTCCTCCCCATCTGACTGCAGCACAGCCAGCACGTTGTGGCTGTATACATAAAAATATTCCTCGTCCCTGTACCATGTATATCCAACGCGGTAGCCTGCAGACACATTTTCCAATAGCAGCTCCCTCTCATTTTGCTCTTCGTAATAGCAGAAAACCTGTCCGTCATTATTCCCGATAAACCAAATCCTCTCCCCGTTAAAATACTGTGCCCCAAGAAAAATCTCTCCCTCCTGCAAGGGGGGCTCTATAGCTTCTTTTGTCAGTTCTATGTCATAAATCCCTTCCGACTCTATGCCGTTGATGACAGGGCTGCCTGAGGCATTTCCTCCTTGCGCGCTGTTTTCCGAACCGCCCGTATTATCACTGCCATTTTCCCTGCCGCCACAGCCTGTAAGCAATAAAATGACTGCTAAAAACAGGCAGAACCATTTTTTTCTTTTCATGATTACTTCCTTTCCCTGTCAGTTGCACATGTTATAAAATTTCAACCATACAATCTCTTTAGGGGCGGTTTATAACCGCCCTGACTAATGGATTAATGGGTCATGGAATGGGTTTCTGAAATTTTTTCTGACTTGTTTCCTAATTCCTGCGCACAAAGAGAGCATATTTTTTTATACCTCCGCCAACTTGCGGATATAGTACATGTCGCCAGAATAGGTTCGCCATTCGGTTTATTTGCAACCCACACTGGATGTGTTGATGTAGTAGAATAGGTATCTTTAAACTCAAAAACACGATTATACGGATGCGTACATTTGTCAGGGGCTACTGCCGCTGACGCCACCATTCCCACATTTCCTGCCAAAATCATCAATGCTGCTAATACCATCATTATTTTCTTTATTCTTTTCATTTCTCTTACCCGTTTTCCTTCCTCGCCACCGTTTCCTGCATCTCCCAATCCCTATGGCAGCAACAACATATCCTTCCGAAATATGCGTTTACAGTTACCATTTACCTTCCCAATGGAATCACCCCTCTCTACCTTTCATTGTATGAGGGGTGCCATCTTTCGTAAAGGGAAGAATTTTCCAGTTCTGAATAGATGCTTTTTCTTCCATTTTACTGCTATATATGATATAATAATAAGTTGTGTGGATACGGCGCCCAACGCCATGATACATTAAAGTCATGGTGTTGGCAGCTTTTTTCTGTCTTTAAACAGTGCTTTTATGACATATTATCCCAAAAGCTCCGCCACCTCTACGCCAAAAATATCCGCCATAGCAGTGACGGCATAAACATCCGGCATCGCCGCGCCGTTCTCCCACTTGGATATCGTGGAAGGCGTCACATAAAGCTTTTCAGCCAATTCTTTTTGTGTCAGACCATTTGCCTTTCGCAGTTTGCGCATTTTTTCACTGATTGCCACATTCATTATCCTCATTCCCTTTTATCCTGCCCAGCTCCGTCAGCCCCTTGTGCTGCCGAATCAACTCCCCTACAAAACCTTTATTTCTTCCGTCCCGTCTTTTCCAAACCGCTTTACCAGTATTTTCTGATACGGCTTATCATATCCCGCGTGCACCAGCCTGCAGGTCACCGTACCGTCCTCCCCTGCGGTAAAACGGTATTGGTTGTACATACCATTACGATAAGCAAAATCCTCCCCATTGTCAAGGTAATGATTGTACTCCCCCTCGCCCTGCCATGCCATGACCGTCAGTGTATCAAGGGGTTTCTCTCCTACATAAGACTGCTCTTCCATCATAGGAAGTATGGTGCCGGCTTTTACATAGATGGGACATGTATCCAGCGGTGCATCCCGCAAAATCCAGACCGGACCGGTCAATTTTTCTCCCGTCCAATAATCGTACCAAACGCCCTCCGGCAGATAAACGGCACGCTTTGTCACGCCTTGACAAACCACCGGCGCCGCCAGTATCCTGTCCCCTAACATAAATTCATCGTTACATACCCGCGCCGTCTCGTCCTTCTCATAGTGCAGCACCAGCGGGCGCATAATAGGCATACCCGTTTTTTCTCCCTCAAAAAACAAGTCGTATATATATGGAATCCACTGGTAACGCAGCTTCACATATTTCCTGTAAATATCCACAATCTCACTGCCAAACTGCCACGGCTCCTGTCTTCTGGAGCCCAACGCCGAGTGATTGCGGAACAAAGGAGAAAAACATCCAACCTGCACCCATCTTGCCAGAAGCTCCGGTGTCGTATCCGCGCCAAAACCGCCCACATCCGTTCCCACAAAAGGCATACCGGATAAGCCAAGATTACAGAGCTGGGGAATCGCCATCTGCACATGTGCCCAAAGGCTGTTATTGTCCCCTGTCCATGCAGTCGCATATTTCTGGCTTCCTGCATAACAGGCTCTTGTAATCACAAAAGGTCTGCGCCCGTCAAGCTCCTTGAGACCGTAAAACGCTGCCCTTGCCATCTGGTGTCCGTATACATTGTGCATTTCCGCATGGGTTATTTTTCTGTCCTCATCGGAAAACACTACATCATCCGGCAGCGGACCCTTAAAGCTTGCCGGCTCATTCATATCGTTCCAGATACCGCGCACGCCCAAATCCAGAAGAAACTGCTGCTTTTTGCCCCACCATTTCCTGACAGCGGGATTTCCAAAATCGGGAAATGCCGCATCGCCGGGCCATACTGCATTGATGTAGACTTCCCCTTCGGGCGTTTTGGCAAAATAATGATTTTCCACGCCCTCTTCATATACCTCATAGCCCGCCTCCTGCTTCACGCCCGGGTCGTTGATAACCACCGGCTTAAAGCCCTGCAGGGACAACTTCTCCAAAAATGCCGCCGGCGCATGGTGGTAGCGTCCCTCATTCCATGTAAATACTTTGTAATCCTGCATATAGTCAATATCAAAATGCAAAACATCACAAGGAATGTCGTTTGCACGAAATCCCGCCGCCACTTCTTCTACGTCCTCTTGCGTCGTATAGCCCCAGCGCGACTGGTGATACCCCAGCGTCCACTTCTGCGGAAGCGGACAGGTTCCGGTCAGATAAGTGTAGCCTGAAAGAACCTCCGGCATGGAAACACCCGCTATATAATAATAATCCAGCGCGCCGTCTGCTGCGCTAAACCAGTAGTAATCCTCCGATTCCTGCCCCATATTAAAGAAGCTCTTAAAAGTATTGTCCATAAAAAGACCGTACACATGGCTGTCCGTAAGGGTAATGAAAAAAGGAATGGATTTATACAACGCTTTAAAGCAATCCACCTGCGGCGCCGGATTGTCCGTATTCCACATTTCGTAGTCATAATGCCTTTTGTCCAAAAAACCGGTCTTGTCGCCCAAGCCATAAAAATGTGCAGAGCCGTCCAGCTTCTTGATTACCTCAAAAGCGCACTCCCCGTCGTCCACCTCTGCCGCATGACCTTCCTCCATGAGAAGCCTCTTCATCTCGTCGCTGATTCTCTGCAACGGTTTTCTCTCTCCCCGATAGTCCTCGCAGACGCATACGCCGTTTTTGTCAAAAAAATCCACAAAGAAACCGTCGCTCACCCTTGCCGCGGCGTCTTTTGTCCGAATCCAGAGTGCCTCCCCTTCTTTTTCTACTGCTACCTCTGTAGGAAGCTCCTTCTCTCCCTCAATTGCTTTCGAAACCGTCCTGCTGCCGTCCTTACTCCAAAAAACATTGAAAATAAGCGGCGCCAGCACTTTTATCTGCGCCTTTTTCCCTGCAAAATCCAGTCCCACGGTCTGTCCGTCCACCTCATAACCTGTCAGCTTTCCAAATCCTTTCATCTCGTCCTCCTGATTTCATTTTTAAAGACAACAATCCGGCAAAGAATGAAAACTTTTCATGCTTCAAATGCCACGTCCATGAACCTTTTTCTCCTTTTCACAACCCTGGTTTCTATAGTCGATTATACAATATGTATTTGCCAGAAACAATGCATATTTTGCTGCTTTAAAAGGGCTTCCTTTTAAGGTGCAGATAGTATCGGAACAAACAGAGCCACTGAATATAGAGCGTGACGCCGTCTTCGTGCGCATGTGGCAGTCCTGCCTGCTTTAATGCCGTCTGTACCTGCCTTTTCGTGAGCAGCCCTTTCTTTCCGCAAATACCATACTGCAATGAATGGGCAATAAATTTTTGAAAAGCGCCATATTCGCTTTTCAAAAAATCAGGAACTTCCTTTTTTGCAAAATGCACCAGCACGGAATCCACTGACGGTCTCGGGTGAAAATCCTCCTTTTGAAAATGCCACAAAATTTCCATATCCCAATTTACTTTCAAGAGCAGGGATTTTTCCGTTTCCCTTGGCTTACCCATAAACCTTTTTGCCGCTCCCTTTTCCATAATCAGCCACATATCCGTAGGCGGGTTTTTCGCGTTCGCCAGTTTTTCTATAATTTTTGTCGTAATAAAATACGGCATGTTGGCAAAAACCTTATATGCGCCTTTTGCCGGCAGGGCATATTTCAAAAAATCCCCGCAAATCAGTTTTACATTGGCATACCGAAACAGCCTTTTCTTGGCGCTGTCACAGAGCTTTGGGTCAATCTCAACGGAATACACAAACCCGCCCCTTTCACAAAGCGCCTCCGTCAGATGTCCCTTTCCTGTTCCAATTTCCACTATAGTGTCCTCTTTTCCAATGCCGCCAATGGAAACAATCCTGTGTATCAGTTTTTTGTCCGTTATAAAATTTTGCGAATGGGAAAGCTGTTTTGTACCGTCTGCTTTCTCCTGTCTCTTGCCTCTCTGCATAATGTTCTCCTTTCCAAAGCCTCTGTCTGCTTCTAAAAGGATTCGGGTGTCAAAAGCCCTGTCCGAAAATGTTGGTTGTCAATTTGACCTAA
>CAJTPU010000013.1 GCA_910578335.1 uncultured Lachnospiraceae bacterium
CCCCGATTGTGGGGGTTACACCGTATCCCTGCCAAAAAACATCCTTATGGGGCTTTGGCTAAAAACCGGCTCCCTCTTTTTTTTATTTTTCGCTCATTTCATCCAAAAGCCGGATTTTGGTGTCGTAAAGCTTTTGGGAGAGGTCAACATATACCTTGTGCGGATTGACGAGACGTCTGGTTTCATCCCATAGGGTATCGAGCTCCTTTTTGCAGATATCACGGATTTCCATTACGCTGGGCGAGGTATAGCAGCATACACCGTTTTGGAAAACGGGAACCATAAGCTCCCTGAGTGTGTAAGTACCGCCTGCCAGCTTGGTTTTTTTCCATGGCTCTATCGGGTCAAACAGCCGCATGGGTTCGGAAGCGTCAAACTGTTCGTCAGCCAGACAGATTAAGTCAGCCTTGACTTTTCCTGTTTCTTTTTCATAAATACGGTAAATGGTTTTGTTGCCGGGGTTGGTAACTTTTTCACTGTTTTCGGAAAGCTTGATTTTGGGAATAAAGCTGCCGTCAGCGCCTTTTACGGCGGCAAGTTTGTATACGCCGCCAAAGGACGGACAGTCCTTGGAGGTAATCAGGTTAGTGCCCACACCCCATGAGGTGATGGTGGCGCCCTGCACCTTCAAGCTGTCAATTAAGTATTCATCCAAATCGTTGGAAGCAGAAATAATGGCGTCGGAAAAACCCGCTGCATCCAGCATTTTACGTGCTTTTTTGGACAAGTAAGCGAGGTCGCCGCTGTCAAGGCGGATACCATATGAGGTCAGGGGAATGCCCGCATCCCGCATTTCCTGAAATACTCTTATTGCATTGGGGACGCCGGATTTCAAGGTGTCGTAGGTATCTACTAACAGAATACATGCATTGGGATAAATATCCGCATAGGTTTTAAAAGCCGTGTATTCATCGGGAAAGCTCATAATCCAGCTATGCGCATGGGTGCCTTTGACAGGTACGTCAAAGAGCTGTCCGGCAAGTACGTTGCTGGTGGCAATGCAGCCGCCAATCATGGCGGCTCTGGCGCCATAAATACCGGCATCCGGACCCTGCGCCCGCCGCAGCCCGAATTCCATGATGCCGTCTCCCTGCGCGGCGAAGCAGACGCGGGAAGCTTTGGTGGCAATCAGGCTTTGATGGTTGATGATGGTTAAAATAGCGGTTTCAACAAGCTGCGCCTGCATAATGGGAGCAATCACTTTGACAAGAGGCTCTCTTGGAAAAACGACAGTTCCCTCGGGAATGGCATATATGTCGCCGGTAAAACGGAAATTTTTCAGATACTCCAGAAAATCCGCTTCAAAAATACCGAGACTTGCCAGATAGGAAATATCCTCATCATCAAAGCGAAGATTTTTGATATAATCAATAACCTGCTCTAAGCCGGCGGCGATGGCATAACCGCCGCCGTTTGGATTGGCACGATAAAAAGCGTCAAAGATAACGGTTTCGTTTTTGTCTTTGTTTTTAAAATAGCCCTGCATCATGGTAAGCTCATAAAGGTCCGTCAGCAGAGTGAGATTCTGTCTATCCATTTTTGCCTCATTTCTGCGCATGACAAGTCTGCGCTTTTTTGTAACGTAAATGCATTTGCTTTCTCTGTCAAGACAGTTGTAAATGCTGCACATATCATACGACTTTTTTGTAAAGTCGTCAAGGTCGAAATTTTATGTAATTATGCGGTTTCTGCCGCTTTCCTTACCCTCGTACAGCTTTGCATCCGCTGTTTGCAGCAGGGTGCGGATGCTCGTATTGACGCCGCCCTCTGCAAGCCCGAAGGTCATGGTGATATGGACGGACTGCCCTTCATAGTCAATTGCCATGCTGCGGATTTCCTGCAGGAGCTTTTCTGTCTCCGCGCGTGCGGCGCTGAGCTCTAAATTGTCATACAGAAAAAGAAATTCTTCACCGCCCCAGCGTGCGACGAAGCCCTTGCCTATCATGTGATTTTTAAAAACAGTTGCGACACGCTTTAATACAACATCACCACAATCATGCCCGTAAGTGTCGTTGACAGATTTAAACAAATCGATGTCACCTATCGCCACTACAAAATGGTTTCCGTAAGTATTGGCATTCATCTGTGTCTGCTTTAAGTGCTTATCGGCAAAGCGCCTGTTGTTTAATTCTGTCAAGGTATCCTGTTCCACCAAATTGCGGAGGGAGCGTTGCATGTAGAGAGCGGAGTAGCCCATTTCGCTAAGCTCATCGTTTCGTCGGAGAACATCAAAATCCAGCTCCTCCCAAAGATTGCCGGTGGATACTTTGGAGAGAAAGGTACGGATTTTTTGAAGGGCATTTGTCAGCTTGCGCGTATAAGAAGAAGAAATAAGGCTGACCACGACCATGCTGCATATGGCAATTAATATAATGGGAAGAACGGCGCGCCGGACTGCGGCGTTTACCTCCGTACAGGGCTTGCCGGCATAAATCATGCCGACTATGCTGCCATCGCTGTTGCGCAAGGGTGTGTAATAGGCAAAGTATTGCTGTCCGTGGATTTCGGTGTTGGTGTAAAAATGCGGCTGTCCCGAAAAAAGAACGTCCTGAATCACCAGTGCGCCCGCACCGGTTCCGGTAATGCGCCCGCCCTCGGCATTACAGATGGTTGTCAGGATGCGGCTGTCCTGATAAAAAATAGTGATATCTGTCTGGGTGTCAGCTTTCAGGCGGTCGATAATGGAATGGTCGTCGGTCAGGTTTTGGGTTCCCTTATAAAAATCATAAGAACCCGTACCTTCCAGATAATAATCGCCGGGATAGAGTAAATCATACATCATCATAACATTTTCTGCAGTATTGCGCAGTTCAATGTGAACCTCCGTGTGCATGGCTTGTTTTACCGCATAATAACTGAAAACCGTAATAATCAATGCCAGAACGAGCAGGGGAATCACGCTCATGGACTGCAGGGAGCGATATAAATGCCCGTTTTTTCGCGCTGAATTCATTATATTTCCTCCATTGATATGAATGGTATCATTATAACATCAACCGGTCAGATTGTACAAGTATTATACGGACGAACCATGCAGGTAAATTTCTATCGTAAAGAGGTAGAAAAATTGATAGAACAGGAAAGCGGCATGTGATAAAATAATGTTGCGATATGGTTTGAGAAACTGCGGATGGCTTTGTGTAAGTAAGCAGTGCAGAAACGGAGCAGATATCAACTTGGGGGAGACAGATGCGCTCCCCGTATATCTGGGGCTTTTGGTAAAGGACAAAAAGGTGGCGGCGATTACCTTTTACTATCCCACAGCGAAATGATTTTGGGTAGTATTTGCGGAAATGATTACTGAGGAGGCGAAAAGAAAAAATGGACATTAGAGCAGTATCTTGCGCCGGATTCGAAGATACTTGATATTGGGGCAGGCGCCGGAGAATACAGCCTCTATTTTGCAAAGAAAGGATATCAAGTCAGTGCGGTAGAACTGGCGGCTCAAAATATAAAAGCCTTTCAGGACAAGATAACTTCAGAGTGTCCGGTTGCGCTGATGCAGGGAAATGCCATGGATTTGTCAGCTTATGCGGATAAAAGCTTTGATGTCGTTCTCCTTTTTGGACCTCTGTACCATCTGCACAAGGAGGCTGACAGGCAAAAATGCATTTCAGAGGCGAAAAGAGTATGCAAAGATACCGGAACGTTGTTTTTTGCATTTATATCTCATGGTATGGTGATTGCCACCGAGCTGGGATATCATTCTGATTTCTTCCATGGAGGCGAATACAATCACGAAACATTCCGGCTGGAGGATTTTCCGTTTGTGTTTTTTACAGTGGATGAATGCAGAAAAATGCTGCATGACGGGGGGATATCCATTACAAAAGAAATTGCGGCGGACGGTCTGAGCGAACTACTCGCCGAAAAAATTAACGCGCTGGATGATTACAGCTACAGGCAGTGGCTGGGGTATCATTTTTACTGCTGTGAAAAACCGGAGCTGCTGGGGCATAGCAATCATCTTCTGTTTATTGGAACAAAAGGAAAACATGATTTTCCTTGACAATTCCCTTTTCCCCACATATAATTACCAATAAACAACAGATTCCACGCTCTGCGCGCCTTCTGTTGTCATGAACAACCGAAAGACTATGACGAAGACAGTAAGCAGTCTCTCAAAGTTGCAGCGAGCCGGTGAGGGTGCAAGACCGGTATGAGTAGGAGATTGTGGAATATCACTTCCGAGTCGCACGGGCAAAAAGCATCGCTCAGTAGTCCGTGACGGAATCCTGCCGTTATCGGGAACCATATAACTTCTGCGGGAGAGCCGGAGAAGCGTATGCTGTAACAGGTGGTTTTACGGAGTTTTACGCCCCGTCCTTTTACGGACGGGGCTTTTTTGGTTCCGGACATTTTAAAACAAAAAGTAGGATTGGGTGTCAAAAGCCCTAATGGAAGCAGCCTGCTGTCAATTTGACCTAAGTATTGGTGCGCACTCCGTTGCACCAAGCATTCCAATGAGCCTCTAAAACGAAAATCGTGTTCAGCAAAGGCTTCCACGATTTTTGAGTCTCATTTCCATGGTGCAAAAGTCGTTTACACCAATACTTAGGTCAAATTGACAAATCACATTTTCTGACAGGGCTTTTGACACCCAATCCTATAAAACAAAAAAAAAGAGAAAGGAAAAAGCCATGTACAAAAAAGTATCTACGGATTTGAATTTTGTGGAAAGGGAGAAGCAGGTCGAGGCGTTCTGGAAGGAAAACGACATATTTAAAAAGAGCATGGAGAGCCGAAAGGAAGGGCCGGAGTATACCTTTTATGACGGACCGCCTACCGCGAACGGCAAACCCCATATCGGACATGTGCTGACACGCGTTATCAAGGATATGATTCCCAGATACCGCACCATGAAGGGCTATATGGTGCCGCGAAAAGCCGGCTGGGATACCCATGGGCTTCCAGTGGAAATCGAGGTGGAAAAGCTGCTTGGGCTGGACGGCAAGGAGCAGATAGAAAATTACGGGCTGGAGCCTTTTATCAATAAGTGTAAGGAAAGCGTCTGGAAATACAAGGGCATGTGGGAGGATTTTTCCGGCACCGTCGGTTTCTGGGCGGATATGGACAATCCTTACGTGACCTATCATGACGATTATATCGAGTCCGAGTGGTGGGCGCTGAAGGAAATCTGGGACAAGGGACTGCTCTACAAGGGCTTTAAGATTGTGCCTTACTGTCCCCGCTGCGGCACGCCGCTTTCTTCACAGGAGGTAGCGCAGGGCTACAAGGATGTTAAGGAACGCTCTGCTGTGGCGCGTTTCAAGGTGAAGGGCGAGGATGCTTATATCCTGGCATGGACGACGACGCCGTGGACCCTGCCCTCTAATGTGGCGCTCTGCGTCAATCCGGTGGAAACCTATGCAAAGGTAAAGGCGGCGGACGGCTATACCTATTACATGGCGGAAGCGCTTCTTGATGTGGTTCTTGGCAGGCTCGGAAATGCGGAGGAAGGCGTAAAGGCATATGAAGTGCTGGAAACCATGTCGGGAAAGGATTTGGAGTATAAAGAGTATGAGCCGCTTTTTGACTGTGCGGTGGAAATCTGCAAAAAGCAGAATAAAAAAGCGCATTACGTAACTTGCGACAGTTATGTCACCTTGACGGACGGCACGGGCGTGGTGCATATTGCGCCTGCATTCGGTGAGGACGATGCCAAGGTGGGGCGTATCTATGACCTGCCCTTTGTACAGCTTGTGGACGGACAGGGCAATATGACGGCGGAGGCGCCTTTTGCAGGCACCTTTGTCAAAAAGGCGGACCCTATGATTTTGAAAGCGCTGGAGGAAGCAGGCTTACTGTTTGACGCGCCCAAATTCGAGCACAGCTATCCGCACTGCTGGCGCTGCGATACGCCGCTGATTTACTATGCAAGAGAGTCCTGGTATATCAAGATGACTGCCGTAAAAGAGGATTTGATACGCAACAACAATACGATTAACTGGATTCCCGAGTCCATCGGCAAGGGACGCTTTGGGGACTGGCTGGAAAATATACAGGACTGGGCGATTTCCCGCAACCGTTACTGGGGCACGCCGCTCAATATCTGGGAGTGCGAGTGCGGATGCCAGCACTGTGTCGGAAGCCGCGAGGAGCTTGCCGCAATGAGCGGCAATCCCGAGGATGCCAAGGTGGAACTGCACAGACCCTATATCGATGCAGTGACTATCAAATGCCCCAAATGCGGCAGGGATATGCACAGAGTGCCGGAGGTAATCGACTGCTGGTTTGATTCCGGCGCTATGCCTTTTGCACAGCATCATTATCCTTTTGAGAACAAGGAGCTGTTTGAAAAGCAATTCCCTGCACAGTTTATTTCGGAGGCTGTGGACCAGACAAGAGGCTGGTTCTACTCCTTACTTGCGGAATCGACTCTGCTCTTCAACAAGGCGCCTTATGAGAATGTCATTGTACTGGGGCATGTGCAGGACGAGAACGGGCAGAAAATGAGCAAGTCCAAAGGAAATGCAGTGGACCCGTTTGATGCGCTGGAAACCTATGGCGCAGATGCAATCCGCTGGTATTTCTACATCAATTCTGCGCCGTGGCTGCCGAACCGCTTTCATGGCAGGGCGGTACAGGAAGGACAGCGCAAATTTATGGGCACGCTCTGGAATACCTATGCTTTCTTTGTACTGTACGCCAATATAGATGATTTTGACGCGTCAAAGTATACGCTTGCCTACGATACGCTTGCCGTTATGGATAAATGGCTGCTCTCCAAGCTGAACAGCGTTGTAGCAAAGGTAGACGGGGATTTGGAGAACTACCGGATTCCCGAGGCGGCAAGAGCGCTGCAGGATTTTGTGGACGACATGAGCAACTGGTATGTCAGAAGGAGCCGCGAGCGTTTTTGGGCAAAGGGCATGGAGCAGGACAAAATCAATGCGTACATGACGCTTTACACGGCGCTTGTTACCATCAGCAAAGCTGCGGCACCCATGATACCGTTTATGACGGAGGATATCTATCAGAATCTGGTGAGAAGCGTAGATAAGACGGCGCCTGAGAGTATCCATCTGTGTGATTTCCCGAAGGTAGATGCTGCTTTGATAGATAAGAAGCTGGAAGAGGATATGGAGACGGTGCTTAAGGCAGTGGTGATGGGACGCGCCTGCCGCAATACGGCAAATATCAAAAACCGGCAGCCGATAAGTACGATGTTTGTCAAAACGGAGCATGAACTGACTGCTTTTTATAAGGATATTATTGCGGAAGAGCTGAATGCGAAGGAAGTGCGGTTTACGGAGGATGTGCGGGAGTTTACTTCTTATATTTTCAAGCCCCAGCTTAAGACGGTTGGTCCCAAATACGGCAGGCTGCTCGGCAGTATCCAAAAAACCCTTGCCTCCCTTGACGGCAACGCGGCGATGGATGAGCTGCGGGCGGACGGCGCGCTGAAGTTTATGGCGGGCGACAGCGAGGTAGTGCTGGCGGAGGAAGATTTGCTGATTGAGATGACCCAGAAGGAGGGATATGTGACGGAGAGTGACAACCGCATGACGGTGGTACTTGACACAAATCTGACGGACGAACTGGTGGAAGAAGGCTTTGTGCTTGAGGTTATCAGCAAAATTCAGACCATGCGCAAGGAGGCTGACTTTGAGGTGACTGACCGCATCAGGGTATCCTTTGCAGGCAATGAGCGTGTGGCGGACATTGCGCTGCGCAACAAGGAGACAATTGCCGCAAAAGTGCTTGCCGAGACAATGACGGCGGGAGAAAGCTTTGCCGTGTCAAAGGAATGGAACGTAAATGGAGAAAATGTTACGATTTCTGTGGAAAGAGTTGCAAACAAATAGTATAATACAGTTAGGTGTGAAAAGCGGCAGGTTTGCGTGCCTGCCCCAAAACGAAGATGACAAACATGAGGAGGACAGAATATGCTGAAAAGCAAGGTAAAGTTTGACAAGGAATTGTTTAAAAGAAGCGTTCTGTACAATATAAAAACTCTGTACAGAAAGACTTTGGAGGAGGCAACGCAGCAGCAGATTTTTCAGGCGGTATGTTATGCCGTAAAGGACCAGATTGTAGACTGCTGGATGGAGACCCAGAGGGAATACGATAAGCAGGACCCGAAGACGGTATATTACCTTTCCATGGAGTTTTTGATGGGGCGTGCACTGGGCAACAATCTTATCAACATGCAGGCGTACAAGCCGGTCAAGGAAGCTTTGACCGAGCTTGGACTGGATTTGAACTTTGTGGAGGATGCGGAGCCGGATGCAGCGCTGGGCAACGGAGGATTAGGGCGTCTTGCCGCATGTTTTTTGGATTCCCTTGCCACACTTGGCTATCCGGCATATGGCTGTGGCATCCGCTACCGCTACGGCATGTTTAAACAGGAAATCAGAGACGGCTATCAGGTGGAAGTACCGGACGTATGGCTGGAAAACGGCAATCCCTTTGAACTGCGCCGCCCTGAGTATGCACAGGAAGTAAAATTTGGGGGATACGTCAATGTGCGCACGGACGAGAAGGGCAGAAACCATTTCTTTCAGGAGGGGTATCAGTCCGTAAAGGCGATTCCCTATGACCTGCCCATCGTCGGCTACGGCAACGGTATTGTAAACACCCTGCGTATCTGGGATGCAGAGCCCATTGAATGTTTCCAGCTCGATTCCTTTGACAAGGGCGATTACCAGAAGGCGGTGGAGCAGCAGAATCTGGCACGTAATATTGTGGAGGTGCTCTACCCCAACGACAACCACTATGCGGGCAAGGAGCTTCGTTTAAAGCAGCAGTATTTCTTTATCTCGGCATCCGTGCAGCGTGCCGTGGCAAAATACATGAAGAAGCATGACGACATCAGGAAGTTCCATGAAAAGGTAACGTTCCAGCTCAACGATACGCACCCGACGGTTGCAATAGCGGAGCTGATGCGTATTTTGATGGACGATTATGATTTAGAGTGGGATGAGGCATGGGAAGTAACCACGAAGACCTGCGCTTACACCAACCATACCATTATGGCAGAGGCATTGGAAAAATGGCCGATTGAGCTGTTCTCCCGCCTGCTGCCCCGTATCTATCAGATTGTAGAAGAGATTAACCGCCGCTTTGTGAATAAGGTTGCAGCAATGTATCCCGGCAATCAGGACAAAATCAACAAGATGGCGATTGTTTACAACGGACAGGTTCACATGGCGCATCTTGCCATTGTTGCGGGCTATTCCGTCAATGGTGTGGCAAAGCTGCATACGGAGATATTAAAGCATCAGGAATTAAAAGACTTCTACGAAATGATGCCGGAGAAGTTCAACAACAAGACCAACGGTATCACCCAGAGAAGATTTTTGCTTCATGGCAACCCGCTGCTGGCAGACTGGGTGACGGACCACATCGGTTCCGAATGGATTACCGATTTGCCCCAGATTGCAAAGATGAAGATTTACGCCGACGACAAGAAGGCGCAGCAGGAGTTTATGAATATCAAGTACCGCAACAAGGTGCGTCTTGCACAGTACATTTCAGAGCACAATGGCGTGGAAGTGAATCCCCGTTCTATCTTCGATGTACAGGTAAAGCGTCTGCATGAGTACAAGCGCCAGCTCTTAAACATCCTGCATGTGATGTATTTATATAATGAGTTAAAGGAGCATCCGGATATGGACTTC
This sequence comes from uncultured Lachnospiraceae bacterium, assembly GCA_910578335.1. Taxonomy (GTDB): domain Bacteria; phylum Bacillota; class Clostridia; order Lachnospirales; family Lachnospiraceae; genus Acetatifactor. The sequence goes on from CAJTPU010000013.1 coordinate 9,624, forward strand.
TATCCCCGCACCTTTATCTTCGGCGCGAAAGCAGCGGCAGGCTACCGCAATGCGAAGCTTACCATCAAGCTTATCAATGCGGTTGCAGACGTGGTTAACAACGATGCCTCCATTGGCGGTAAGATGAAGGTGGTATTTATCGAAAATTACCGTGTTTCCAATGCAGAGATGATTTTTGCGGCGGCAGACGTCTCCGAGCAGATTTCGACTGCAAGTAAGGAGGCTTCCGGTACCGGCAATATGAAGTTTATGTTAAACGGCGCTCTGACCATCGGTACCATGGACGGCGCAAATGTGGAAATTGTGGAAGAAGTCGGCGAGGAGAATGCCTTTATCTTTGGTCTTTCCTCCGATGAGGTAATCCATTATGAAAATTATGGCGGCTACAACCCCATGGAAATTTTCAACAATGACCAGGATATCCGCAAGGTGCTGATGCAGTTGATTAACGGCACTTATGCCCCGGGCGACACGGAGCTGTTCAGAACCTTGTACAATTCCCTGCTCAATACCCAGAGTACTTCCAAGGCGGATACCTACTTTATTTTGAAGGATTTCAGGTCCTATGCGGAAGCACAGAAAAAGGTAGAAGCAGCGTACAGGAACGAAGCAGGCTGGGCAAGGAGCGCCATCTTAAATATGGCGAGCTCCGGCAAGTTTACCTCTGACAGAACCATTCAGGAGTATGTGGATGATATCTGGCATTTGGATAAGGTAGTGCTTTCTGAAAAAGCGCTGGCAAGGAAGTAAGGAAAGGTAGGATAACCGCCCGGTTTGCACTGTGGCGGTTATCTTTATAAGGTTTTCTGCCGCGCTAAGACAGCGGTATCAATAAGGCGGCAGAGAACGTTTTGCTGGGAGGACGGGTATGTTTTCGAAGAAGAAAAAAGGAATCACAGTGCTTTTGGCTGTAGTACTGCTGCTTACCGGCTGCGGACAGGAGCAGGCGGCTTTGACAGGAGCCGCAGCAGACGGACGGGGGCAGACGGCAGGAGCTGCAGCGGGCGGACAGTGGCAGGCAGCCGCAGCAGGAGCCGCTTCCGGCGGCGAGGCGAGAGGAGCAGGCTTGATAAACAAGGTAGCGTTTTCTGCCGCGCCGCTTGCCGACGGTCTGGAAAGCTCTGCGTTTTTGCTGCAGGAAGAAATGAAGGTGCTGGCGACGCCGGAAGTAACGCTGGTGATGGTGGGCGATATTCTGATGCATATGCCGGTCAACAACAGTGGCAGGCGGGCGGATGGCACCAGAAATTTTGACCACCTTTTTACCTATACGAAGGATATGATAGAGGCGGCGGATATTGCCATTGTGAATCAGGAGGTAATATTGGGAGGACCGGAGCTTGGTATTTCGGGATATCCCCGCTTCAACACCTATTACGAAGTAGGAGATGCACTGGTGAACGCAGGCTTTGACGTGATTCTTCACGCGACGAACCACAGCCTTGACAGGGGGCGGGAGGGCATAGAAAACTGTCTTGCCTTTTGGGAAGCGCATTATCCCGATATTGCAGTTGTAGGGATTTATGACAGCAAAGAAGAACAGGATGAGATTTATGTCTGCGAGAAGGAAGGCATTAAAATTGCGATTTTGAATTATACGTATGGAACCAACGGGCTGCCTTTTCCTGCCGGTATGCCATATGCAGTCAACCTTTTGGACAGGGAGAGGATTGCCTTGGATGTGGCGCGCGCGAAGGAGATGGCAGACTTTGTGGTACTCTGTCCCCACTGGGGAACGGAATATGTGTTAAAGGAGAGTCAGAACCAGCGGGAGTGGGCGGCGTTTTTTATGGAGTGCGGCGTGGATTTGGTAATTGGCACGCACCCCCATGTAATCGAACCGGTAGAAATGCTTTATGACGAGAATGGCAATGAGATGCTGGTGTACTATTCTCTGGGCAATTATGTCAATGCCACGGCGGGAGAGGACAGCGATATCGGCACGCGGATGCTTGGCGCAATGGCGACCGTTACTATTTCCCGCAATGCGGACGGAGAGGTATACATTAAAGAGTACGGCGCGGAGCCCTTGGTGACGTATTTTTCTGCGGACAGGAAGACGGTACTTGTCTATCCCATGGAGGAGTTTACGGAGGAGATGGCTGCCGACAGCTTTACAATCAAGAGGGACAAGGATTTTAGCCCGGCTTACTGTCAGGAGATTTGGGAGCAGGTGTTTGGGGAATTACAGATAGGATAAGAATCGTGCAGTCATGCGGTTGCGCAAGCGGAAACTTTCCTTTATAATAAAAACGTAAAATTTGCAGGCTGGGATTTGTGCCGGTGCGCTGCCGGACACAAAGTGATGTATGGTCTTGCGGGAATGGGATAAAAGCAGCGCAGAAATGAGGTAAAATATGATTCAGTTATTAGAGGGCGGCGCTTATCTTGTGGGCGGTACGCAGATTATCGAGGATACACAGGAAGCGGCGCTTGCCATTGCGCATAAAACAGGAAAAAAGGTGACGAAGGAGGAAGCGGCAAAGCAGACCATCGCTTATGGCATTTTAGAGAGCCACAATACCTCCGGCAATATGGACAAGCTGAAAATTAAGTTTGACAAGCTGACAAGTCACGACATTACCTTTGTAGGCATTATCCAGACGGCGAGAGCGTCAGGGCTTACCAAATTTCCGGTGCCTTATGTGCTGACCAACTGTCACAATTCCCTTTGTGCGGTGGGCGGCACCATTAATGAAGATGACCATATGTTTGGACTTACCTGTGCCAAGAAGTACGGCGGCGTCTACGTGCCGCCTCATCAGGCGGTGATTCACCAGTTTGCGAGGGAGATGCTTGCAGGCGGCGGCAGTATGATTTTAGGCTCCGATTCCCATACGCGGTACGGTGCATTGGGAACCATGGCGATGGGGGAGGGCGGACCTGAGCTGGTAAAGCAGCTTTTGAACCAGACCTACGACATCAATATGCCTAAAGTGGTGGGCGTCTATCTGACGGGCGAGCCGGTAAAGGGCGTAGGACCGCAGGATGTTGCACTGGCGATTATCGGCGCAGTATTTAAAAACGGCTATGTGAAGAATAAAGTGATGGAGTTTGTGGGACCCGGCGTTGCTTCCCTGAGCGCAGACTTCCGTATCGGCGTCGATGTTATGACGACAGAGACAACCTGCCTTTCTTCCATCTGGCAGACGGATGAAGCAGTCGAAGAGTTTTATGAGATTCACGGCAGAAAGGCAGATTATAAGGAGCTTATGCCGGGCGAGGTATCCTATTATGACGGCATGATAATTGTAGATTTGGCAAAAATTCGACCGATGATTGCCATGCCCTTCCATCCCAGCAATACTTATATGATTGAAGAGCTGAATGCCAATCTGTCAGATATTCTCGACGAGACGGAAAAACGCGCACTGGTAAGTCTTGACGGCGCGGTAGAATTTTCTTTAAAGGACAAGGTGCGCGATGGCAAGTTCTATGTGGACCAGGGTATTATCGCGGGCTGTGCGGGCGGCGGCTTTGAAAATATTTGTGCGGCGGCTGACATTTTGAAGGGCAGTTACATTGGAGCGGAGGGCTTTACCTTAAGCGTGTATCCGGCTTCCATGCCTGTATATATGGAGTTGATTAAAAATGGATGTGCCGCATCCATTTTGGAGACGGGCGCGGTGATGAAGACTGCTTTCTGCGGTCCCTGCTTTGGCGCAGGAGATACGCCGGCACACAATGCGTTCAGTATCCGTCATTCCACGAGGAATTTCCCCAACAGGGAGGGCTCCAAGCTGCAGAGCGGACAGATTGCTTCCGTGGCGCTTATGGATGCACGTTCCATTGCGGCGACGGCGGCAAACAAGGGCGTGCTGACACCTGCGACGGAGTTTGACGGCAGCCTTAATCGTTATCAGTACCATTTTGACAGCAATATTTATGCAAACCGCGTGTTTGACTCTCATGGTGTGGCAGACCCTTCCGTGGAGATTCAGTTTGGTCCTAATATCAAGGACTGGCCCGCTATGGGAGAATTGCCGGAAAATCTGATACTGCAGGTGGTTTCCGAGATTCACGACCCGGTAACGACCACGGACGAGCTGATTCCCTCCGGCGAGACGTCTTCCTACCGTTCCAATCCGCTTGGTCTGGCAGAGTTTACCTTGAGCCGCAAGGACCCGCAGTATGTGGGGCGTGCAAAGGAGATTCAGAAGGCGGAAAAGGAAAGGATGGCTGGCGGGCAGCCCTGCGGCGTCATTCCCGTGCTTCAGGATGTGATGGGCGTGATAAAGAAAACCTTTGCAGAGGCAAGCCATACAAATACAGGATTTGGCTCCACCATATTTGCCGTGAAGCCCGGGGACGGCTCCGCGCGCGAGCAGGCGGCTTCCTGTCAGAAGGTACTCGGCGGCTGGGCAAATATTGCCAACGAGTATGCCACCAAAAGATACCGCTCCAACTTGATTAACTGGGGTATGCTTCCCTTCCTGATTGAGGAGGGAGAGCTTCCGTTCTCCAATCTGGATTACCTGTTTATCCCGCAAATCAAAAAAGCGGTGGCGGAGAAATGGGATGAAATCAAGGCATATACGGTCGGAAAGGAAGCACTGAAGGAATTTACACTTCGTCTGGGAGAGCTGACGGATGAGGAAAGACAGATAATCTTAAAGGGCTGTCTGATTAATTATAACAGAGTATAAAAAGCGGCCGGCAGGATGCCAAGGGTAGGCGTCCTGCCGGCTGCAGGGTAAAAATAGGAATGCAAAAGCGGCATAGGGGGATATATGCAGGGAATAACCGAAATTGGGAAGAAGAGGAAACTGAACGTAGTGGAGCCTCTGTATGTGTCATATTATAGTGAAATATACCAGTACGCATTTGCGCTGCTGGGAAATGAGCATGACACAGAGGATGCGGTACATACGGCATTTTTGCATGCTGTAAATAGGTGGCGTGATTTGTCCGGTGCGCCGAAAAGAGAAGTACGAAATTTTCTTTTTGAGGCGGTGCGCAATGCCATACTGGATATTATGTGGAGGAAAGCGTGCTATCGGGAGATACCGCTTGACTCATTGGAAGCGCAGGAGAGGCTTGTCTGTTATATGACACGCGGCGTGCAGGAAATATTTGAAACCTTAAATCAGCTTCCGCGCTGGAACAGAAATATTCTGGCGGAGGCATATGTTTTCGGATACACAAGCGGAGAGCTGGCAGAAGAGAAAGGTATGGAGCAGAATGCCATAGAAAGGCGTCTGGACAGGGCGAAAGGCTCAATCCGGGGGCTTCACCGGACGGGGATATATTGGTAGAGGTGCGAAAGAGACAGGAAAACGGAAGAGTTGCTGTCTTTTTTGCGTAGTTTGGGAAGTTTGTAAGAAAAGTAGTAGCTTTGGCAGCGGCAGTTTGTATGTTGATGGGAAGTCCCGTGATGAGTGTTTCGGCGGCATGCGGCGATAACCACAATAAGGTGTTTACATCGCAATGGACAGGGCAATACAGATATTCTTCTTATACGCATACGGTGATTGTGGGATATTATACGAATGGCACGCCCATTACAGTACCCTGTCATGTAAATGTAACAAAGAAGATTTGTTTAATGTATTGCGCAGAATGTGGTGAATATGCAACTACAGCGGATGTGCCTTATAAAGAAGCGCATAGTGTAGTACACAATTAGGAAGTAAAATGATGCTAGTATCCTCCGCCTATGGGCGGAGGGTTAAAGGGATAGGAGAACGGAAATGAAAAGAAAAATAAAGTTTTTTTTCTTGCTGTTTTCCATAGCTTTTTTTTGCGGCTGCGGGAAAAAAGAAAAATACGATTTACAGGTGGAATACAAAGCCCTTGTATTTGCCGATGTGACGGGCTATTATCTGGGGCAGCAGTATTATCAGGGGGAAGAAATTCTGCTTGCCGGAACAAAAGAGGGAGAGGTGCGGCTGCTGCGGGACGGAAAGAAGGAGGAAATTCTGCTGAGAGGCGTGCCGGAAAGCCTGCTTAACATAGAATCAAAATGGTGGCTGGACAGTCAGGGGAATCCCTATGTGCTTTACCGCGACAAGGTATTTTTGTTGAATCAGGAGGGAGCGGTGCGACGAGAGGTGCAGGCGGATGGCACAGTGACGGGTATCTGCGAGAGCGCAGCGGGAGAAATTGTGCTGCGGATAAATGATGCGGACAAATACAGAAACGGGCTGGCAGTTCTCGATACGAAAACAGGAATGCCGGGAAAAATCATCTGGCTGCAGGATATTGCCTACTGCATCGCCAAAGGGCATGAGAAGGATATCCTGATTGTGGATGAAAAGGGACTTTATGATTATGGGCTGTCCGACGGGAGCAGGCAGTATTATATCGAATGGCAGGGCACGGCATATGAGCCACAGAGCGGCGCGGAGGACATCAAATTCCTGTCAGACAATCAGATAGAGCTTTATTTGGGAAAGGATATGACAGTAACGCTCTCTAAAATCAATCCGGAGGAATCCGGCAAAACGATTTTGACGTACAAGACAACCTATGTTTCCGGTGAGATAAAAGAATTGATTGTGCAGTTCAACAAAGAAAATCAGGATTATTACATTGTGATAGAGGAGCGGCAGGAAAAGGAGGATTATAATACCTTTCGGGAGAAGGTGGAAATAGAAATTGCGGCAGGACACGGACCGGATATTTTTGACGGTTCGTCCGTACAGAATCCATATGCATTAATTGAAAAGGGCGCTATCGAGGAACTGTCGTCTTATATAGAAGCGGCGGGAATAGACAGAGAGGATTATTTTCCGGCTGCTTTTCAAGGATTTCAGGTAGAAACAGGCGTATACGGAATTGGAATTGGTATCAGCGTTCATTCATGCTGTGCAGACAGCAGTACTTTTTCAGGGGAAGAGACTTGCAGCCTTGCTTATATGATGGATATTTTGGAAGAACAGGAAGGAGACAAGGTATTTCAGAATCAAAAAGACGCTGCCATGCTTGTCCACGACTGGCTGAAGCCTTCCGAAGATTTATATGGGATGGTAGATTGGGAGAGGAATCTCTGTGATTTTTCAGGAGCTGACTTTTGCAGGATACTGGAATTGGCGGCAAGATACGGAGCCGGTGAAGGAAAAGGTGCGGATGGGTATTTGTTTAACAGCGTAAATATCAATAACTATGGCTGGTATGCAGGTTATGATGACAGTATAAAAAACAGCGGGCGGGTATTGACAGGTTTTCCGGGAGAAGAAGGGGGAGTGCACAGCCTGAACGTGAGTACGCTTGCCATCAATGCAGCATCGAATAAGAAAGAAGGAGCGTGGCAGTTTATCTGCTTTTTGCTGCAGGAAGAGGTACAGGAAAGATTAGGGACGGATGCTGCATATCTGCAGTTTCCGACAAACCGGCAGGCATTTCGGAATGCGGGAAGCTATTGGTGTGAGCATTATGTCGGCGTCCGGTTGGAGCCGGCGGAAGACCTCGAGTGGGTCATTGAAGCCGAATGGTTTACCGAAGAACAGCTTGCAGACTTGGAAAGCCTGCTCGGGAGAGCCGTTTTTTTTCCCTATAAGACGAGGGAAATTCTCGCGATAATAGACGAGGAAACAGCATTGTATTTTGACGGCAGCAAAAGCATGAAAGAAACCATCGACGTGATTCAGAACCGCGTGCAGTTATATCTGGATGCACAGGCAGGGCATTAAGCCCTGCCTGCTTCTGTCAAAAGCAGCATCTCCGGTCAGGCGTATTTTCTGGCGACAATATAGATGGGAATGAAAAGCCCGCCAAGGATAACGCCTAACGTAATATAGAGAAATACCATATTGCCTAAGAGCCCGGACAGGAACGAAGCGGCAATCATACCAAGCAGAGGATAGCATACTAAAATAATCAGCGCCCACAGGCGGATGATGCGGATGATATGGGGCCAGTTGCTGTTGTTGAAGGAAATACCGGGCATGTGTATGCGCAGGAGACCCTGTGTGTAGTAGTCAATGTGATTGTCATCATAATAGAATGGAAGCTTTTCTTTTATAAAAAGACAGAAAATCAAGCCGAACAAAGCAGCTAAAAGCTCTGCCGTCAGCAAATGGGTAAAGAAAAATTCCGCGGAATAGTCTAGGAGGAAAAAAAGACAAATTTCAATGCAGGAGACTGTGACGCAGCAGGCATAGGCAGCGCCCCAGCGTTTCCGGCTCTTGTTGTTTGCGGCAAGCTCATTTTCCGACATGCTGATGGTTTTCTGAACGAGAGCCTCTGTCCGGGCAGTATTCATGGTTTCTGTGGATTGTAAGCGGCGGCATTCTAACAGTTCCGTGACGGTCACATCCAAAATGCCAGCCATAGGAACAAGCAGGGAAATATCGGGGCAGCTCTGTCCGGTTTCCCACTTGCTGACAGCCTTGTCAGATACAAGCAGTTTTGCGGCAAGCTCTTTCTGGGTAAAACCTTTCTCTTTTCTAAGCTCTGCGACAAACAAGCCAAATTGTTTTTTGTCAATTTCAAACATGGGGTAGGGCTCCTTTCTGTTACAATGTAGTCAGGTAATTGCGAAACGCCTATTAGTCAGTTCCGGTAGGGTTTTTGGCAACCGAATCTTTAGGAATATTGTAACGAAGGAGTACTGATTTGACAACCGATAGACAGTAGAATCAGGTATGCGTCCATTTTTCCAGCAGCACCGCGCCTGCGATGCCAAAAATAATACAGCTTCCATGTGTGAAAAAGCTGAAGCCGGATATGGCAAAGCTGTCCAACGGAACGATGAGAATGGTGGCGGCAATGACAATGCCGATGATTGCGTGGAATGCCGTGGCATAGTGACGCTCAAAGAGCGTGTTGACGGCACGGGAGAGAAGGAAGACCGTGAGCAGCGCGCAGATGCCTGCAGGCAGCAGTACTTTTAAGTCCAGTCTGCCGATGCCTTCTATAAAGGTGGTGTAGAGACCAAGGGGCATAAGCAGGGTGGAAAAGCTCATGCCGGGGACGATGACGCTGAGCGCCAGACAAAAGCCGCAGAAGAGGTATACAGCAAAACCGGGAGCGAGCTCGACAGAAAAAGAGTTTAACGCGCAGAGCAGTACGACCGTTACCGTCATCGAAACAAAAAGGGCGGCGTGAGAGTGTTTGGTTCTGCCTTTGCTTTCTGCTTCCTTAAAAAGAGAGGGAAGCGTTCCGATAATCAGTCCTACGAACAGGCAGACGGACCAGGAGGGATATTTTGTCAAAAAGAAAGACAAAAGCCGTGCGATTCCCAAAAAACCTGCCATGATACCTAAAAAGACGGGAATCAGTTTTGGCACATGGGTTTTAAAACAGCGGATGGGATTTGCCAAAAGCTCCATGATTGGTTTGTAGATGCCAAAAACAACACATAGCACGCCGCCGGATATGCCGGGCAGGACAGCGCCCAATCCGATGAAGGTACCTTGTATAAAGCGGAGTAAAACAGTAAAAAGGGAATTGCCGTTGTGATTTTTCTGCATGCCGTTCCTTTCTTTGCCGCGCAATCTTTTTTGCCTGTGCAAATATCATTTCTGTGCAAAGGAGCATAAAGCAACTCTTTCATTATAAGAAAGTATATTAAAACTGCCGCTGAGTCATGCATGGAGCGGGCTATAAAGCACGTTCCATGCCACATTTTTCATTTTTCCCTAAATTTATCCGTGTGGCAACCGATAAATATAATACAAGTGCTTGTAATACATTATGACATAAGTCGCCACGGATGGTATGCAAAGGGATAAGGACAGCCCTGCGTGTATCATTTTTGTTTTTTGTCAATCAGGGAGGGGAGACAGAGGCAAGGGACTAAGAAAGGGGCATGATTGCGAATTGATTCTAGTGTTATAGGAATGGATTCCGCCAGAAGATATTCCTCTTCAACAGTAAGAGGCAGCCGTTTCATGGTAAGGGACTACAGAAATGGAGCGACAAACAATTTAAATAGTACATTTGGTAATTTTTTTGATACAGGAGAAGCGCTTTCAGGCGAGGGCAATGCATCAGGAGAGACAAAGGACAGCAGCATGGCGTCGAGAGACTCTATCGAAGAGCTTCGGGAGAGAGTGGAAAGCATGCGGAGCGGAAGAGTGACAATCCGCAATACGTCTTCAGCCAGACTGGACAGTTTCAGGCAGTCCACCATCCGTTCCCTCTTCAACGTCTTGTTTGGTGGAAGGCTGGGAGGCTTCTTGGGGAATACTTCTCTGTTTGCCGGACTTAGGCAGTCGTCGGCAAATGTACTTACCCTGAGCTCCGAGCAGGTATACGAGGAAAGCGAAAGCACTGCTTTTTCCACCACTGGCATAGTACGGACGGCGGACGGCAGGGAGATTTCCATCAATGTAGATGTTGCCATGAGCAGAAAATTTACCCAGTATTTTAAGGAGGAATTGCAGATTCCGCAGTTGGTGAATACCTGTGACCCGCTGGTAATTAATTTTGACGGGGATGTGGCAGAGCTTTCCGACCAGAAGTTTTTCTTTGATATTGACGGGGACGGCGAGAAGGATGAAGTGTCCTATCTGGGAAGCGGCAGCGGTTATCTGGCGCTTGACAAAAACGGAGACGGCATTATCAATGATGGCAACGAGCTGTTTGGACCGCAGACGGGCAACGGCTTCGACGACCTTGCGAAGTATGATGCGGACGGCAACGGCTGGATAGATGAGAATGACCCTATCTGGTCCCAGCTAAAAATCTGGTGCAAAAATGAAGACGGCACAGAGGCACTTTACACGTTGGCAGAAAAAGGTCTGGGCGCTATCTGTCTGCAGAATGCGGCAACGGATTTTGCATTAAACAATGCAAAAAACCAGACGAATGGTTATATTCGCAGTACCGGCATCTTCCTCTATGAGAATGGCAATGTTGGAACGGTTCAACATTTGGATGTGGCAAAATAAAGAATAAAAAAATAGAATCGTCATAGTTTTCTGAAAACCATGCGGCGCAAGAGGCGGCGCATGGTTTTTTTTGTGCTTTCAGAATAAAATGGCATTTTGGGGAAAAACTATCCGTACAAGAAAAATGTTACAGCTTTCTCATTAAGTAAAAAGGGAACAGGAAAGAAAGGACACGGATAGAAATGAACAGACAAAACAGAAATAACCGAAGCAACGGGAAGAAAGAGCGTATTGTCATGATTGCCACGTCAGTCTTTGTGCTGGCGGCGCTTACCATGACGGGTTTATATGTCAAGAAGAACAGTGACAAAAATAAAAATGACGGCTATAACATTGATTTCAGCGTACTGGAGGATAATTCACAGGATGATAATACGGTCCAGAATAAGTATGACGAAATCAACGGACAGACGGGAGAAGATTTTCAGCCCTTTGCGCCGTCATTGGAGGATGATTTAGATTATACACCAATGGAACCTGTTGATTCAGGTGAAGTACAGAATCCGGAAATCGGAGGAGACGGCGCGCAGGATGCAGATAACAAAAAACCGGACAGCGCAGGCACTACAGCAGGCAATGGCGTAAATCCCGCAACGGAAGGGGCGGATACGGCACAGGGAGAAACAGAAGGAAATGCCGAGGAGGACAGCGCAGCAGTACCGGATAATGATAATGCAGAGGATGCAATGAACAGTACGGATGCGGCGGCAGAGGACGCCATGGACCAGGCGGCAATCAATGCAGATGCGGGACTCCCCATTGTCAATCAGCCGGAGCCTGATTTTAAATCAGGAGATACCCTTATCTGGCCTATTACAGGCAATGTACTCATTCCCTACAGCATGGACAGGACCGTATTTTTTTCCACCCTGCAGCAGTATAAATACAGTCCGGCAATGGTGATTGCAGCATTAGAGGGCGACGCAATCTCAGCAGCGGCTTCAGGACAGGTAGTGGATGTTTTCTATAATGAAGAAATCGGAAATGCCGTTACGGTCAACATTGGAAACGGTTATAAGATTACCTATGGACAACTGAAGGATGTTGCAGTAACCAACGGTTCCTATGTAGAACGCGGCAGCATCATCGGTTATGTGTCCGCACCTACCAAGTATTACAGCGTGGAGGGAACCAATGTGTACTTTTCCCTCACGTTAAATGATAAGCCCGTAGACCCTATGGGAGAGCTGCAGTAGGAGACAGAATAGTATGTTTATTACAGGCGGACGCATCCTGACGATGGAAGGTCAGGAGTACGAAAACGGAACGATTCAGATAGAGAACGGAAAAATAATTGCCCTGCGGGAGGGCGCAATCGGGGATATGCCTGCGGGCAAGGAGAAAAAGGTGCTCGACGTGCAGGGGGCGTGGATTATGCCCGGACTGATAGAGGCGCACTGCCACATGGGCATTACCGAGGAAAAGAAGGGAACGGAGGGCGACGACTGCAATGAAAATGTGGAGCCCTCCACACCGCATCTGCGCGCCATCGATGCAATCAATTCCATGGACGCCGCGTTTGACGATGCGGTCAGGGCGGGAATTACTTCCGCGATGATAGGTCCCGGAAGCTCCAACGTGGTAGGCGGGCAGTTTGCCTTTGTAAAGACGAGAGGGAGATGCATCGATGATTTGATTGTCAAAGCGCCCGCAGCCATGAAGGTTGCGTTTGGGGAAAATCCAAAGGTTAACTATGCCGGAATGGGAAAAAGTCCGGTGACAAGAATGGCAATTGCCGCTATTTTACGGGAAGCGCTGTTTCAGGCAGGGCAGTATAAAAAACAGAAGGAAAACGGAGGAACCGATTTTAAAGAGGATTTTCGGATGGAGCCGTGGCTTCCGGTTCTGAACGGGGAAATTCCGTTAAAAGCGCATGTGCATCGGGTGGACGATATCTTTACCGCCATCAGAATTGCGAAGGAATATGGGATTTCCATGACGCTGGACCATTGCAGCGAGGGGCATTTGGTTGCCGACAGGCTGGCAGAAGAGGGATTTCCTGCGATTGTAGGACCGGATTTGTCCAGCAGAAGTAAAATAGAAGTACAGAATATGGCATTCAAGACCGTGGGCGTTTTAAACGCAGCAGGCGTCAAAACGGCTATCACTACCGACCATCCCGTATCTCTTATCCAGTCGCTTCCGCTCTGCGCGGGGCTGGCGGTAAAGGCAGGGCTGCCCCATGAGGAAGGATTGAAGGCAATTACCATTCATCCTGCGCAAATCTGCGGTGTGGCGGACAGGGTAGGAAGTCTTGCCGTTGGGAAAGATGCGGACATTGCCATCTTTGACGGCGACCCCATGGAGATTGCCACAAGGACGTTGTATACGATTATCAATGGTGAAATTGTTTATGATGCATCAGAAGACGACAGACAGAAGGAGGCTTAGGATTTTACAGAGAGGAAAATCCCAAGCCTCCTTCTGATACAAGACATTTTAATAAGACAGGATTTCGTAACCGGTTTCTGTCACCAGAACCTGAATCTCCCACTGGGCGGAAGGCTTACCGTCCGCTGTGTATACGGACCAGCCGTCCTTTTTGTCTACATAGATTTCACTGCTGCCCATATTAATCATAGGCTCAATCGTAAAGACGAAGCCGGGCACCATAAGCATACCGGTTCCTTTTTCAGACACATAGCTGACAAAGGGTTCCTCGTGGAATTCCAGTCCTACGCCATGCCCGCCTATCTCCCGGACTACGCTGTATCCGTTTTGACAGGCAAATTCGTTGATGGCGTGCCCCATGTCGCCGAGGGGCTGCCAAGGCTTTACCTGAGAAAGCCCGACGCGCAGGCTTTCTTTTGTAATATCCACAAGCCGTTTCTTTTCGGGGGAAACTTCTCCGATGCAGTACATACGCGAAGAGTCGGAAAAGTAACCGTTGTAGATGGTGGAGGCGTCCACGTTGACAATATCTCCCTCGCGAAGTACCACATCGCCGGAGGGGATGCCGTGGCATACCTGCTCGTTGACAGAGGTACATACGCTTTTGGGGTAGCCCTTGTAATGCAGGGGCGCCGGAATGGCGTGGGCGGCAGTAGTCAGTTCATATACCCACTTATCAATCTCTTCCGTCGTGATACCTTCACGGATATGCTCTCCGATATAGTCAAGAACGGCAATATTGATTTTGGCGCTCTCTCGGATGCCCGCTAACTGCACTTCGTTTTTAATCAATTTTCTGGAGGGTACGAGAAATCCTTTCAGGTGGTATTCTTCGATGCGGCTGTCAAAATCACAGTGGCACTTTTTGTATTTCTTGCCGCTGCCGCACCAACATTCATCATTTCTTCCTATCTTTTCCATAAGCCATGACTCCTTATTGCATTTGCGCTTGCTTTCCTGCTGACATAGTATGATATACCGTGTATGATTCGTCTTCTATTTCATACAGGGGTTTTAGCATAAAGTTTTTTGCCTGTCCTCTGGTGCGGTAGCTGTTTTGCAGCCACGGGAAGGTGCTGTAGGTATGCTCCATTTGGGGAGACAGAAAATCCTGCGGCTGTGCGGCATTTCCGGCGATGCCATAGTCTGCTTCAGTCAGCCCTGCAAGCACGATGGGTCCGTCCACGGCAGCGGCAAGCTCCGGCATGTCGGCAAGCGGCTCCATGACGACTCCATCCGGCAGATACATACAGATAGCAGCTTCCGTCCAAACGCCCGTCAGGTGAAGATAGCCGTCTGCAACTGACCAGAATATATTTCCGCTTTGCCCGCTTGCGCTTGCTTTCATCAACTTCTCATAAGTAAAGCCGGAAGGCTTCGGCAGGGAAAGGGGCTGTCCGCCGACGGTAAGAACGGGAACATCCTGTATCCAGGAGGGAAGCCTGAAGGACAGGGTAAGCTCTGTGGGCAAATCTGTTTTTATTGTAAACTTTAAAGACCAACGGGACATCTGGCTGTTGTCGTTTTCATCAAATAATGCCTGTGCATTATAGTATTTCATGTCCGTATCCTGTGTAAAGAATACTGTGTTATCCCCATAACGGCAGCTTGCTTCGGACGGAATGTACTGACTGATAACTAGTCTTTTTGCAGGAACATCCTGATAGTAGATAAGGTCCGGATATAGGGTCTGCGCCTGCACCATGGTACCGTGGCAGCACCAGAAATCACGTGTTTTGCTTCCCCATTTCTTTTTGCTTCCGGCGAGCATAGGCAGGAAGTAGGTGGGCATACCGGTAGAAGGGTTCTGCTGTGCCAGAAAACCATTGTACAGACAGCGTTCGATATAGTCCGCATACTTGGTGTCACCACTCCAGTGGTACAGGTAGGAGGCAGTGCGCACCATATTATAAACCGTGCAGAATTCCTGATTGCGCTCGCCGAGAAAATGTCCCTGCATGTGGGGCGGCATCCAGAACTCGCCGGCATTTTGCCCGGTAGTAGCGAGCATACCGCGCTCGGTTACGGCACAATCCCAGAACAGCTCCGTGATGTGCCGCCATTCTTCGTCGCCCGTAACCTCATAGAGCCTGGCGGCGCCATGGGATAAAGGAATGCTGGCATTGGCATGGCAGTTGGTGAGCGGGTCCTGTCCGTTTTTCAGCTTGCGGAACAAACCGGCATCCTGATAGCGTCCGGCAAGTTCCTTGTAGATTTCGTTTTTTGTAAGCGCATAAAGCTCCGTCCAGATTTCCAGCATACTGCCTTCCTCGCCGCTGTAAACGGCATGGGGATTGCGTTTTTGCATATCCTCCGTCCATCGGATATACCAGCCGGCAAGCTTCTCTAAAATGGCAAGCGCCTGTGTATTGCCCGTATATTGGTAAGCATGGGTAAGCCCCATAATCAATTTGTGCATGGTGTACTGAGGGGACCAGATATACTGGTCTTTTGCCAGCATCTCAAAATATTTTTCAGGAAAAGGACCGACCCAGCCGTCTCCGTTTAATTCCTGACAGCGAGCCAGTTCTGCAATGATGCCATCCAGCTTACATTTCAGTTCTGCATCTTTATCCGATGCAGCAAGAGCGGCGGCAGCGGACAGCCAGTGTCCCAAAAAGTGCCCGCGAAGCTGGCATGTGGGAGCCTCCCAGCCCCAGTGCAGCTTTGCAGTAGCAGGATTTTCTACCACCTGCAGCCCGGGCAGGATAACGCCTGCCTCCAGATAAAAATTCTGCAGCAGGCAGGTGCTGTCAAGCTCCAAAAGATACTGACGGTTTAAGTCCATGCGCTCTCGGAATATGGAGGGAAGGATGGTTACTTGGGTTTTGTTAAGGGAGGTTAGCATAGGGTGCTCCTTTCTGTTATGGGTTTAATTAGGCGTTTGCGAAACTTAGTGAATATGCAAGTGTCTGCTGAGTGGATTTAAGGGGTTGCGAAGCTTAAGGTCTGCCGTTGTCATTGTGCACCTTGTATATTTCAACACAGACGCGCTCTCGCTTCGTAAAAAACGTAGCAGTGCTAAGCTCGAAAGTACCTCGCTAAGCGCTGACGTTTTTTAAGAGTCTGCTTATGAAATATACAAGTTACACAATTCGGTAGTGGCAGATTGTAGTTCCGCAAGTGTTTGCTGAATGGCATAGCGGTTGTGCTGTTTTGCAGGGGGGTGAAGCGTTTGTTGGTTTCGTCCCAGATGGAGATAACTGAGGAGGCGGTAACTTGGCTGCATATTGTGGCGGGATGTTCTCTGAAAAGCCTTTTGTGCCATGGAATCGAGACCGTAGAAAACAGGAGGGGCGTTCCCCGACTGTTTTCTGTTTTACTGGGCTCGATGGAATGTTTGGCACAACCGGATTGGAAGAGAACATCCCGCCACAATATGCTCCGGATGCTGCGCCTCGCAATCACCCGCCATTATATTGTAGTGGTAGCATTTGCTTCCAGTACCAAAACCTCTCCCACTGCATCAGGGTCATCCCGTATGATTTCCCCCACGGCAGGCAGGGTAATACGCCCCGCATAGGGATTCTTAATACTTATCACCGGTGTGGTAAGAGAAGCCTCTACCTCTGACTTTTCAAAGCACAAATCTGCCTCCCGCATTTCGCAGTCAATCAGCTTTAAGTTTTTGCAGTAACACAAAGGCTGGGTGCCAATGATTGTGCAGTGGTCAAAGGTAACGTTCTCACAGTACCAGGCAAGGTATTCCCCCTTGACGGTGCTGTTTCGTATGACAATATTTTTTGCATGCCAAAAAGCGTCCTTTGTGTCGAAAATACAGTTTTCAAACAGGGAGTCTTCTATGTACTGGAAAGAATATTTACCCTTAAGGGTTACATTCTGAAAATGCAGGCGGCTGGAGCGCATCATAAAATATTCGCTTGCGGCGGTGCAGTTTTCCATTTTGATATTTTTTACAGACCAGCCAAATTCGGGGGAAATAATGTCGCATTCCTGCATCGTTACCTGCGCACATTCCCGCAGCGCTTTAATGCCATGGAGCTTTGTGCCGGTGATGCGGATGTTCTCGGAATACCAGAGTGCCGCGCGGCAAAGCTCTGTCAGCTCTGAACGGCTGATGGTAAGGTTATGGTCATGCCAAAAGGGATAGCGCAGGTTAAAAAAGCAGTCCTCCACCTGAATATCGCGGCTTTCCTTCAAAGCGCTTTCTCCGTCTGCGGGTCCGTCAAAAGAACAATTTCTGACAAGCAGCCCCTTTCTTCCATATAGGGCGCGTTCGCTGTCAAGCGACTGGTTTTCTATTATATTCATGTCTGTATTCACGCCTTTCTTTGTAAAGTATATAAAAAGTTCTCCTTAAGTATATGACACAATGAAACAAATAGCAAACAGGAAATTTCAGTATGCAAAAAGTGCTGTCCGGCAGTTATAAACAGCAAAAAATGGGAACTTTTTCAACACGCTTCGCCAATACTTTACCTTTTTGAGCAAACATGATAAAATGTGCGAAAAGGCGTGACAGGAGGGCAGTCGGTTGTCGGGAAAAAAAGAACCAAACAAAAGAATCGTGCTATGGCTTTTGGCGGCTTTGGCAGCAGTGCTTACCGGCTGCGGCTCGCATGATGACGGCGGGAGGGCGCAAAAGCAGGAGACGCAGCAGGCAGAGCTTTCCGGCATGGAAGCAGAGCCGGTGCTTGCCTATGAAGTGCCTGTTGTTCTGCCGGGGATTTTAGTGGACAGGATAGGCTACGAGGCATTTTCATATAAGACGGCAGTGGTGCGGGGGAGCAGTCTGCCTGCTTGTTTTCGTATTGTCAATGCCGATACGAAAGAAGTGGTTTATACCGGCAGTCTGGAAGGCGCAGGTTACGATGCAGAGACGAAAGAATATAATAGTTATGGGGACTTTTCCGCGCTGACGGAGGAGGGCGTATATTATGTGGAGTGCGATATGTTAGGGCGCTCCTATTCATTTGCAATAAAGGATGCCATGTATGAGGACTTGATGGAGGAGGCAATCGCACTCTTAAACAGCAGGCGCAGCCATTTGACAGAAGCTGACGTTTTAGACGTATGTCAAAGTGTTTCCGTGCTGCTGTTGTCTTACGAGCTGTTTGGAGCCGTGTATGAAGGGCAGACGGCAGAGGGAAAGGAGCCCGCGCTGATTACTCTTGCTAAAAGCTATGCCGAGTGGCTGATTACGATGCAGGATGCACAGACAGGAGCCGTACTGTCGGAGGGAGAGGCGCTGTGGACGGAAACGGCATGGTTGTCGGCGGTGCTGGCAAAGTTCAGCTATACCTATCAAAAGTACGACAGTGTCTATGCAACGGTATGCCTGCAGGCATCCGATAAAGCGTGGAAGGCGATAACAGAGCAGAAACAGCAAAAGACAGAGGAAAACGGAGAAGGCGGTTATGACGAAGTGCTGTTTTATGCGGCTGCCGAATTGTACCGCGCCACAGGAAGATATGCGTATCATCTGAAGGTGATGGAGTTGAGTAAGGATATAACAGCGGATGCGGATAATGTTGCGCTTGTTTTTGGCACATTGACTTATGCCTCCACGAAGCGGAGCGTGAATATGGACTTATGCGCGCGTCTGACGAAGGTGCTTTTGGATGAAGCGGAATATATTGCAGAGCTTGCACAGGGGGATGTCTTTTCTGCCGGCAGCAGTCTGGCGGAAGAGAGTCTGGAGGAAATCCTTTGGGATATGGTAGTGGTATCCTCTGTAGATTATATCATTACCAACCATGAATATGCCACATTGATTGAAAATCATCTGCACTATCTGGCTGGGGCAAATGAGACGGCAGCCTGCCATACCTGTCCCGACGAAGAAAGCGCAGACGCGGGTATCGGCAAGGACTGTATGAGTACGGCAGAGTATGTGATGATGTTAAGTGAAATTTTGAGCCATAAACAGGAGGAATGATTGATGGATATAGTGGTGCTTGCGGGCGGAATCAGTACGGAGAGAGACGTATCCTTAGTGACCGGCAAAATGATTTACCGTGCTTTAAAAAAGAACGGGCACAGGGTTGTTCTGCTGGATGCATTTCTGGGATATGAAGGCACGGATATCGACTCTGTTTTTTCTCTGGATAAGGATTGGGAGGCGCAGGTAGAGGATATAAAAGAGACAAATCCGGATATTGACCGGATAAAAGCAATGCGGAAGGACTGGGAGAAATGTTTTTTCGGTCCCAATGTGATTGCCGCCTGCCAGAAGGCGGATGCCGTATTTATTGCACTGCACGGTGAAAACGGCGAGAACGGAAAGGTGCAGGCATATTTTGATTTGATGGGAATTACCTACACGGGAACGGATTATGTAAGCTCGGCACTCAGTATGGATAAGGGGCTGTCCAAGGATATTTTTCGGCAGTACGGAATCCCCACGCCAAAGGGAATCCGCCTGAAAAAGGGAGAACCGGAATCGGAGAGGGTGCTCTTTCCCTGTATAGTTAAGGCTTGCTGCGGCGGTTCCAGCGTGGGCGTCTGCGTAGCAGAAAACGAGGCAGAATATGAGGCGGCAAAAGCGGAGGCGTATCAATATGACGAGGAGATTGTCGTAGAGCAGTATATTAAAGGCAGGGAGTTTTCTGTCGGGGTACTGGACGGAGAGGCGCTGCCGGTAATTGAAATAGAACCGCTTACGGGCTTTTACGATTACAAAAATAAATATCAGGCTGGCAGCGCCATCGAGACCTGTCCGGCGCTTCTTGCAAAAGAGAAGACAGAGGAGCTGCAGCGATGTGCAAAGAAAGTATTTGGTGCATTGCGGCTGAAAAAATATGCCCGAATGGATTTTATGATGGACAAAAACGGGGAAATCTATTGTCTGGAGGCAAATACCATGCCCGGCATGACACCTACCTCGCTGCTGCCGCAGGAGGCTGCCGCCGCGGGAATGTGTTATGAGCAGCTTTGCGAAAAGCTGTTGGAAATATCTCTTCGGGACAAAAAGAATTGATAGAATAAGGAGCGTATGTATATGGAAAATACCATGCAGAATATGACACTTCATAATATTGCGGCGGCTTGCGGCGGCAGGCTTTTGCAGGGGGCTGCTGCGTCAGGTGATGGGGAAAGGGAGATTACCTGTGCGGAGATTGATTCCCGTAAGATAACAGAAGGCGGTCTTTTCTTTGCTTCAAGGGGCGAAAAAGTGGACGGACACCGGTTTATCGGGCAGGTATTTGAAAAGGGAGCGCTCTGTGTCGTGACGGAAAAAACGCCAAAACAGGTAGAAGAAGAGCATGGAGTGCCGGTCTCTTCCTGGGGCTTTTATATTTTGGTGGAAAATACGTTTACAGCGCTGCGGGGAATCGCCGCTTTTTACCGGAAGCAGTTATCCATTCCGGTGGTGGGTATCACGGGAAGCGTAGGAAAAACCAGCACGAAGGAATTTATTGCAGGTGTGCTTTCCGCAAAATATCAGGTGCTAAAGACAGAAGGTAATTTTAACAACGGTGTCGGGCTGCCCTTGACGCTTCTGCGCATCCGGAGGGAACATGAGGCGGCTGTGGTGGAGATGGGCATCAGCGATTTTGGGGAGATGAGCCGGCTTGGGGAGATGGCAAGACCGGACATCTGCGTGATTACCAATATCGGGCAGTGTCATCTGGAGACGCTGCACGACAGGGCGGGTATTTTAAAAGCGAAGACGGAAGTCTTTCACTATATGCAGGAGGACGGAGAGGTCTGCTTGAATGGCGACGACGATTTGCTGTCCATGATTCAGACCGTAAACGGCAAGGCAGTGCATCATTTTGGCATTTCCGAGACGGAGGGCTTTGAAGTGTTTGCGACCGATATTGAAAATTTGGGACTGGCAGGAAGCCGCGCCATGATGCATATTGGCGGCAGCCTGTTGACGGAGAGCCATAGGGAGGAGGAAGCTTATCCGGTAGAGATTACGCTTCCCGGGCAGCATATGGTGATTAACGCCATGGCGGCGGCAATGGTCGGAAGACTTTTGGGGCTTTGTGTGGAGGAGATACAAAGAGGAGTAAGGAGCGTGGAGCCGGTGGGCGGCAGAAGCCATATTGTACGGCTTGCAAAAAGGACGGTGATTGACGACTGCTATAATGCCAATCCCGTGTCCATGAAGGCAGCGCTTGACCTTTTGTCCGGTGCGCTTGGGAGGAAGGTCGCTATTCTGGGCGATATGTTTGAACTGGGGAACCATTCCGATAAAATGCATGAGGAAGTAGGAGCTTACGCCGTAGAAAAAGAAATAGATGCTATTTTCTGCGTGGGAGAAAGCGCCCGCTTTATGTACGACGCGGCGCTGGTAAAATATGACGGAATGCAGGATATTCGATATTTTGCAACGAAGGAAGAGCTGTTAGAGAGCCTGTCGGAACTGATTTTAGAGGGGGATACCATATTGGTAAAGGCATCTCATGGAATGGGCTTTGCGGAGGTTGTGGAAGCGCTAAAGCAGATGTAAGCTGCCGCCGTGCTGCTTTGCCATGCAGCGGGTAGCTGCAGGATAAAGCAGGCACGGCGGCTGCACAGTAAAGCGGCTGGCACTTTGGCGGATAATCAGTTCCTGCTCAGTCCTGCTGCTCTTTTGGTGTTTCAGGAAAATAAGAGGCTTTGTTTCTGAAATAGGTCTCCTCGATAATGCCCTTGACCTTGGAACCGATAAATTTCTTTTCTTCTTTGGGAAGCTCGCTTATGTATACAGGCGCGCCGTATTCAATGACTACGGTGCGCTTTTTGATTTTGGGAAACTGGTCCTCAAAAACGGCGGCAGAATTTACGATGGTCATGGGAATAATGGGAACACCTGCTTTTTCTGCAATTTTGAAGCTTCCCTCATGGAAGGGAAGGAAGGTGTCGGAAGTCTTGTTGCGTGTGCCTTCCGGGAAAATGCAGATTGAAATACCGTTTTTTGCTTTGTCGATGGCGGTAAGAATGGTTTTCATACCCTCTTTGATATTGTCACGGTCCAAAAAGAGACAGTGCAGGTTTTTCATCCAAGTAGAAAGCAGCGGTATCTTTTCCATTTCTTTTTTTGCCACATAGCCGGTAGGGCGGGGAACCCGCACATAGGTGAGCACGATATCAAAAAAACTGCGGTGGTTGCCTACGTAGAGGACGGCACTGTCCTTTGGCAGATTTTCTTCGCCTAATGCGACTACTTTTACGCCGGCGATGCGTATCACGCAGCGAAACGCCCAGTTTACGATAGCGAGAGAGCTGCGGTTCTTGACATCCATATTAAACTTTCCAATAATCCATTCCGCAATCATAAGCGGGATGGACAAAATCAAGAACAATATGACGAAGGATGAAACAGAAAGAAAACGTATCATAAAAATCCTCATTTCTGCGCGCATTTTTGCGTATAAGGAACTTGTGCCTGCACGCATCTGACACAAATTCCCGAAGCGCCTTTTAAAAGCCGCGTTTTTTCAGTCCGGCAAAAAGAAGTACATAAAACTCGCAGACGTCGAAGCCTTTTATGTTTTTGTGTGTCAAATCAATCATGTCTCCGTGGGAAATGCCTTTTTTGCCTGCGCTCAAAACGCCCATATAATTGCGCCATACAGCGGAAGAAACACTGACCAGCCCGTCGTTGTCCCCCTCGTATTTTTTGCAGAGAAGATATCCGATATTTAAGGGAAAACTGGCGCTGCGCATAGAGTGCATTTTTGAGGCGACGCTTTGGTAAAAAACGTTCGGCATGTCCGGCGTCCGGCTGTTAAATACGGCGCAGGAGGCGGCGGTAAGGTCCTGTACGCCAGAAAGAAAATCAGGAGCGTTGTCGCCGAGTTTATGAAACAGTGCATTGTAACGGGAAGCGGTAAAACAAATCAGCCATTGTGGGAGTGAAGCAAGCAGTGCATCTGCAAACTGGCAGCCGCGGTGAGGCGTGTTTATGGTGGTCAGCGATGCCACATAAGGAGCCATGCCGAGATGGCTGATGGCAAAGCGTGCATCCAGACCGCCCTTGGAATGCGCCACAATATTGACTTTTTCTGCACCGGTCTGCGCGAGGACATGCAGGATTTCCTGCTTTAGCTCCGCCGCACTGTCAGCGATGGAAAGGGAGGACTGCTGCCTGCCGTAGAAGACCGCAGCGCCATTGCGTTTCAAGGCTTGTGGTATGCGTCCCCAGTAATTGAGGTACTGCCAGTCCCGAAAAAAGACGCCATGTACCATAATGACAGGGAAACGGGTTCTGCATACACTGCTTTCAACCCGCGCAGCATCTAACAGATACCGGTTTTTTTCGTAAAGAATTTCTCTTCGCACAATCGCGCACCATTTTGCGAAGAGGACAAGGTTAAAAGGCGGGAGCCACCAGAAAAAAAGCATCAGCAGGCGCAGGACAATGCCGAGCTGTGCTGAACAAAAGGCAGTCCTGAGAAAGCCGTTTATGTAGTGGATGAAGAGAAATACGCTTGCCATAAGGGCATTTACTGCAAGCATAATCAGAATCCCGCGCTGTGTATCCGGCGTGTACCGCCGGATAATTGCCAGGGGCGAGAGCTTTGTTATGCAGAAAAAAACAATATATCCGGTTATTTCCATAAACAGACAGATAGCAGAGGTTACAATCAGTTCATAGCCGCCGGAGAGTATCTGAAGCCGCAGCTTCAGACCCTTTTCATAGCAGGGAAGAATCTCTGTAAGCAGATAAAAAAAGCCTATGGTTATCCACAGGAAAAAACCGTAAAAAATTCTGCTGAAAATGAAGCTTTCCTCTTTGGTGAAAAAATCCAGAAGTAACACAATATTCATCATCAGCAGGACACAGATGCAGCTTGCAGTTCTTCGTAAAAACTTTATCATGAAGTACCTCCAATAAAAAACAACCGCCAGACAGTTGCCGGCAGTTGCTTTTTAGGTGCGCCGATGGTGCACGTTTCTACCTGTCTTTGCTCTTAGCAGACAGTATAGCACTTTTTTTACTCGAATACTACTGTTTTATCCAAGTATTCGGTTTTTACCACAATAAACGGATAGGAAGGAGCGGTGCCAACCCTGTCTTCGGGGGAGGGACCGAGAAGGCTGGTACTTATGTAGATGGAATTGTCCGTCAGGTACAAATCATTGACGGCAATGCTGTATCCGCCGGTCGCCTGTTCGCCGTAGCCAACACAGATATACAAATATTCGTTGTCTGTGTAGGTGATTTTGAACTCGGCGTTTTGCCGTTCTGCAATCAGTGATTTCAGTTCATCAGGCAGCCGCTCCTCGCTGATAATGGTAAACTCCAAATCGCGTAGTTTGGTGGTTTCGCTGGTACCTATACCGCAGCCGCCAAAAAAGCATGCAAAGAGCAGCAAAGCGGCAGTAATCTGAAAGAGAAGCTTTATTCTGTTTTTTTTCATACACATCACATTCTCGGGATTTCTATAATCTTATGAGGAGAAAATAAGTAGTATGCACAGAAAAGCAGAGTGTGCTATACTCTAGGTAGAAATGTTAGGAGGGAATACCTATTATGCTTTTGATAGCGAATGCCTACGTGATGAATCCTGCCACGGGGGAGGAAGGATATCAGGATATTTTAATTGCGGGAAGCCGCATTGTAAAAATGGGGGAAAATCTGTATGATACGATGACGAAAAACGGGGAAACGGAAGGGCTTCAAATCATCGATGCGACGGGGCTTGTGGCGGCACCCGGGCTGGTGGACGTGCATGTTCACTTTAGGGACCCGGGCTTTACCCACAAAGAGGACATAGAGACCGGTGCAAAAGCGGCGCTAAAAGGCGGCTACACCACTGTGGTGCTGATGGCAAATACCAAGCCTGTGGTGGATAATGCGGAGACACTTGCTTATGTGCTGGAGAAAGGAAGAAAGACGGGACTGCATGTGGAGAGCTGCGCTGCCGTGACGCATGGGATGCAGGGCGGTGAGCTGGTTGACATGGAGCGGCTTCGCAAGGCGGGTGCGGCAGGCTTTACAGACGACGGCATTCCCATTTTATCAGAGGAAACCGTGCGTAGTGCCATGCAGGAGGCAAAGAAGCTCGGCGTACTCATCAGCTTTCACGAGGAAAATCCGGCTTTCATAGAAAATAATGGTGTCAATGCGGGTGCGGCATCCGCTCATTATCAGATAGGCGGCTCTAAGCGCGAAGCGGAAATCGATTTGGTGCGGCGTGATTTGGCGATTGCACTAGAGACGGGCGCCTGCGTCAACATACAGCATATCAGCACAAAAGAAGCGGTGGATTTGGTCAGGCAGGCAAAAGCAAAGGGGGGCGATATCCATGCGGAGGCGACGCCCCATCATTTCACCTTGACGGAGGAAGCCGTGATACAGTACGGCACACTGGCGAAGATGAATCCGCCCCTCAGAGAGGAAGCCGACCGCATGGCAATCATCGAAGGGCTGAAAGACGGCACCATCGACTTGATTGCCACGGACCATGCTCCCCACAGCCGCGAGGAAAAGGCGCGTCCCATCACGGAAGCCCCCAGCGGCATCATCGGTCTTGAGACCGCGCTGGCGCTTGGCATCACCTACCTTGTGGACACGGGGCAGCTCTCCCTCATGTCCCTGCTTGAGAAAATGACAATCAATCCTGCCCGCATGTATCATCTTAACGCCGGCTGTCTCGCAGAGGGAGCGCCTGCCGACCTTGTGCTCTTCGACCCGCAGGAGAGCTTTACCGTGGACGGGTTTGTATCTAAGTCGGAGAACAGCCCGTTTCTGGGGTGGAGGCTGAAGGGGAAGGTGAAGGGGACGGTTTGTGGGGGAGAGGTTTTGTATGAGGAGTGAGCTTTAGGTGTGGCGGTTGGTAATAAAGTATAATCTTATAGATTGAAAGGAACGTATCATGCACAAGAAAAAACTAACGGCAACAATAAAATCGCAGCGCGAAATTGCGAAGGGCATTTATGACTTACGGCTCTCCACGGAATTGGCGGCAGAAGCGAAGGCAGGGCAGTTTGTCTGCCTGTATCCCAAAGATAAGAGCACGCTGCTGCCCCGTCCTATAAGCATATGCGAGGCAGACGGGGAAAGCGGGGTACTGCGGCTTGTCTACCGCGTCGTGGGAAAGGGCACGGCGGAGTTTTCATGCTTGACGGCTGGAGAGACCGTGGAGGTTATGGGCAATCTGGGCAACGGGTTTCCCTTGGAGGAAGCGGTCGGAAAGTGCGTGTTTATTATGGGAGGCGGCATAGGGATTCCGCCCCTGTTGGAGCTAGCAAAGAGGATGCAGGCAAAGAAGCAGATAATTGCCGGCTACCGTGACAAGGATACCTTTTTAAAAGAAGAGCTGGAGCAGTATGGGAGCGTCTATGTGGCGACGGAGGACGGCAGCGTGGGAAGCCGCGGCAACGTCATGGACGCCATACGGGAGAACGGGCTTTGCGCGGATGTGATTTACGCCTGCGGTCCCATGCCGATGCTGCGCGCCATTAAAAAGTATGCCGAGGAACAGGGAATCCCCGCTTATATTTCTCTTGAGGAGCATATGGCGTGCGGCGTGGGCGCCTGCCTGGGCTGCGTGGTAAAGACAAAGAAGGTGGACAGTCATTCGCATGTAAACAATGCCCGTATCTGTACGGACGGACCGGTTTTTGAGGCTGGGGAGGTGGATATCTGATGAATACAAAAGTAACGATAGCAGGCGTAACCCTGCAGAATCCTGTGATGACGGCTTCGGGAACTTTTGGCTCCGGCATGGAGTACGGCGAATTTGTGGATTTAAACAAATTGGGCGCGGTGGTGACAAAGGGTGTGGCGAGCGTGCCTTGGGCGGGCAATCCGACGCCCCGCGTGGCGGAGGTCTATGGCGGCATGTTAAATGCCATCGGGCTGCAGAATCCCGGAATTGACGTGTTTATGGAGCGGGATATTCCCTTTTTAAAGCAGTATGATACCAAAATCATTGTCAATGTGTGTGGAAAAACGGTGGAGGATTACATTGCGGTTGTGGAAAAGCTGGGCGATACGAGCGTGGACATGCTGGAAATCAATGTGTCCTGCCCCAATGTGAAGGAGGGCGCCATCGCCTTTGGGCAGAAAACGGATGCGCTGTTTGACATTACCTCGCAGATAAAGAAACATGCCGTACAGCCTGTTATTATGAAGCTGAGCCCGAATGTGACGGATATCGGCGAGATGGCGAGGGCGGCGGAGGCTGCAGGGGCGGATGCCATTTCACTGATTAATACCTTGACGGGCATGAAGATTGATATCCACAGGCGTACCTTTGCCCTTGCCAACAAGACGGGCGGTATGTCGGGACCTGCTATCAAACCGGTGGCGGTGCGGATGGTGTATCAGGCTGCGTCCGCGGTCAAAATCCCCGTAATCGGAATGGGCGGCATCTGCAATGCAGAGGATGCGGTTGAGTTTTTGCTAGCCGGTGCTTCGGCGGTCAGCGTGGGGGCGGCAAATTTCTTCAACCCCTATGTGACGGAGGAAATTGTGCGCGGCATTGAGGCATACATGGAGCAATATCACATAGAAGATATAAAAGAGCTTATCGGCGCGGTGCGCGAGTCATAATTTGGAGAATGCCTTCATATAGTAAGTATAAGCACATATATGGAGGTATTTTTGTGGAACTGATTAAGAAAAACATACATATGGACCGTATAAAATGCAGAAGTACCAGTCAGGTGACGCTGGAGGAGGACATCAATATTCCCGACAGCAAGCCGGACGTGGCGGCACTTATCTACGAAAAGGGTCAGATACAGATAGAAGAGGTAAAACCGACAGAGGACCACGTGAGCATCCGCGGCAGGCTTCTTTTTTCTGTACTGTACCAGACCCGTGAAGAGGGACAGAAGTTAGTTTGTGTCGAGGGAAAAATTCCGTTTGAAGAGCAGCTTTATATGGAAGGAGTACAGGGCACGGATGCCGTGACAGTAACCCCTATGCTGGAGGATTTGACGGTGGGTACCATCAATTCCCGCAAACTGTCCGTGCAGAGCCTTTTTACCCTAAAGGCATGGGTGGAGGAGCTGTATGACGAGGAAGCGCCGGTGGATATTTACTTTGAAGAGTCGGGTGCGCCGCTTGAATACCGGAAGGTGAAGATGGAACTGGCGCAGATTGCCATTCAGAAAAACGATATCTTCCGTATTCGGGAGGAGATTCCGCTTCCGCAGAACTATCCCAATATTTTTCACATTATCTGGGATAGTGTGACGTTAGAGGAAGTGGAGTTTAAGCCGCTTGCGGAAAATATATCCGTGCAGGGTGATGTACATGTTTTTGTTTTGTATGAGGGAGAAGGCGAGGAAGCGCCGATACGTACATTTGAGACGACGGTTCCTTTTAGCGGGACGATAGAGTGCCATGGCTGCAGCGACGGCATGATTGCGGACATCGGTTATGAAATCGGACACAGGGAGCTGGAGGTCAGACCGGACTTTGACGGTGAGGAGCGTATGATAGGGCTGGAGCTTGTGCTGGATATCTCCATGAAGCTTTACGACGAAGAAACCGTAGAGATGATTTCCGATGTGTACGGCGTCACCAAGGAAGTAGAAAATATAGAAAAACCGGTAGAATTTAAGCAGCTTCTCATGAAGATAGGTGGAAAGAGCAAGGTAACGGACCGGCTTAAAGTGAAGAACCCGGATGAGCGGGTGCTTCAGCTTCTTCACAGCAGCGGCAGCGTGCAGATAGACAGTCAGGGTGTGACGGAGGAAGGCATTGTACTGGAAGGCACGGTATTTTTGCAGATTTTGTACATTACCGGAGACGATACCTCTCCTTACAACTGCTTAAAGGCGTCGGTTCCGTTCAATTACACGCTGGAGGTGCCGAACATCAGCGCTTCCGACAGTTTCCGCGTACATTCGGCTGTAGGGCAGCTACAGGTGGTGATGATTGACAGCGAGGAGATGGATGTAAAGGCAGTGCTGGACTTTCAGGCGGTGGTATTCCGCAGTGTGCCGCAGACACTGATTTCGGATATCAAGGTATCCGACTTGGATATGTCCAAGGTAAGCGAGCTGCCGGGCATGGTGGTCTATGTGGTGCGCCCCGAGGATAATCTTTGGAATATCGGTAAGCGCTATTACGTGCCGGTAGAAAGAATTAAAGAGGTCAATGAACTTAGCTCTGATGAAGTAAGAGCGGGGGATAAGCTGTTGATTGTAAAAGGCGCATAAGAGTAGGGTAAATGAATGAAGGAGCTGTTGTGGGAGCGGTGAAAAAGCCGTGAAAGCAGCAGCTTCTTTTTTATTCCTGTCAATAAAGATTAAGGCATCAAAAGCCCTCGTCCAATAAGAGAATTGCGAAGAGAGGATTTTAGTGTACAGGATAATTTAGAAGATTTTCTTAAATAAAACTTACATGAATTGACAAATGAAGCCACAAACCCTAATATGAAACGTGGAAGCAAATTGTTTGCGGTATTGGCATACCATTTTATGAAAATACGTAGGAAGAGGAATACGGAAAATGCAAAGGAAACTGATAAAAGCAGGAAACACACTTTTGGTCTGTTTTCTGTTTACTTTTATGTGGTTGATTTTTGGACCGTCGGAAATCTTTTTTGCAAATGTGACGGGATTTGATTTTGTGTACGGGGATTTTGCGGGATATATGGCTGTGTTTGCGGCAGCGGGTGCACTTCTTCTGACGCTGGTAATCGGCTTTTTACCGGATAAGGTGCATGGAGTGCTGGTATCCGTTGTATTCGGTATTTCCCTTGCCGGATGGATACAGGTGATGTTTCTCAACAAAAACCTTGACCTTTTAGGTGTAAATCCTGAGGGTTATAAGGCGCAGGCGGGCAGAGGAATTTGGAATTTGATTTTGTGGATTGCTATGATTGCGGCAATAGCGGTACTTTCTTTCTGGAAGCGGGATATCTGGAAAAAGCTGCTGTGCTTTTCGTCAGCCTTTTTACTCTGTATTCAGCTTGTGGCGCTGGTTTCGCTCTGGGTGTCGGCGAAGGAGGAGGCTTACCGCTATCCGGAGGGGAACTGGCATCTCTCAGGTGAGGAACAGTATGTGGTGTCTGCGGACAAAAACGTGATTGTACTGGTGCTGGATTTTTTCAGCAATCAGTATCTGGAGCCCTTGGAGACGGCATATCCGGGCGCTACGGATTTTCTGCATGATTTTACCTATTACAGCAATATGGACTGCACCTATTTCGGCACATTTCCGTCGCTGCCCCATATGCTGACCGGCAGAGAGGTCAACATGTCGCAGCCGGTAAACGACTGGTGCAGGGAAATATGGGAAAACGAGGAGACCAATGCGTTTTATGCGGCGCTTAAGGAGAAGGATTTTAAGATGAATGTGTATACGCCGGACACCAATATTCTCTGTGGGTTAAATGACGTAAGGATACTGGACGGCAGGCTTTCCAATGTGGCAAACGACGCGCAGGAGATAGACGTTTATTATAAGCTGTTGTTTAAAACCATGGCGAAAATGTCAGGCTACCGCATGTTTCCGGATTTGTTGAAACCGTATTTTTATGCCAATATTGACGAATATGCGGATATTGTCTCCGTGCGGGAAAATAAAATTTATCACAACAATTATGATTTTTATCAGGGGCTTTTGGAAAACGGACTTCGCGCGGATAAGGATTCCAATTATGTGATTGTGCAGCATTTGATGGGACCGCATCTTTACACGACGGATGAAAAGGGGTATCATAAGGAGGAGGCTACGCTGGAGGAAACGGCGAAGGGCTGCATGGTGATTGTGGAGGAGTATCTGAATCAGCTAAAGGAGCTTGGCGTGTACGACGATGCCACGATTATCATCACGGCGGACCATGGCGGCGGTTATGATTCACAGGTAATTTTTTATATCAAGGAGCCTGGGGAGACTCATGAGGTGTCTCCGGTGACGAACGCGCCGGCATCTTTCAAAGAGTTTCTGCCCACCATTGCGGGTGCGGCAGGGCTGGAGGCTTCCCTGTACGGGCAGACCATATATGATTTTTCGCAGGACGAGCAGCGCGAGCGGACGGTATGGCTACGGGTTTTCGATGCGGATTATCCCACGGTACCCTGCTATACGGGGGACAAGGACGGAAGCGCCAATGTCTATTACGGCTACACCTACACGGGAGATATTGAGGATTTGCTGCGTCAGACCGAGGAGGGACCGAGCGTGATTGAACCGATGGGGGATTCCTATTTTTAAAATAAAAATAGGTAATTGCGAAACTCAGTGAATATGTAAGTGTCATTGTGCACCTTGTATATTCCACCACAGACCCGCTTTCGCTTCGCAAAAAACGTAGCAGTGCTAAGCTCGAAAATACCTCGCAAGTCATGCCCGCATGACTTTGGTGCTGACGTTTTTTAAGAGTCTGCTTATGGAATATACAAGGTGCACAATTCGGGACTGACAAATAGGAGTTTCGCAATTGCCTGTTAAAATAAAACCAGTAAAAGGAGAAAAAACATGAAAAAAATTTTTGGACAGTTTTTTAAATTTATTTACTTTTTTAGCTGCTTTTTTGCACTGTTTACGGTGCCGGTGCACGCGTATATCGACCCGTCGGCGGTTACCTATATTATTCAGGGCGTTGCGGGCGTGCTGATTGCGCTGGGTGCGGCGTTTACCATTTTCCGCCACAAGATTTTTGCCTTTTTTAAGGGCAAAAAGAAGGAGCAGGATACGGAGGAAAAAATCGAGCTTAAGGAAACGGATGACGAGGAGTAGAATCGGAGTATACATATGAAACTGATTGCGGATGCCGTGGTGGAGGCGCTGTTGTGGATGATTAACGGCTGCTATGCTTTCTGCCACAATTACTGGATTGCCATTTTACTTTTTACCTTTTTGTCAAAGCTGATATTGCTGCCCCTGTCCGTGTGGGTGCAGAAAAATTCCATTAAGACGGTGCGCATGCAGCCGGAGATAAATCATATCAAGGCTGCGTATATGGGAAACAATGAGCTGATATCCGAGGAGCAGTATAAGCTGTTTAAACGGGAGGGATACAGTCCCTTTGCCGATTTGATTCCGCTGTTTGTACAGCTTGCCCTGCTCATGGGCGTGGTGGAGGCGGTCAAGCGGGGAACGAACCTGACCGCGGTGCCCATAGAGGTGAGGGGCATTACGCTGCTGGTTCCCTTGATTGCGGCTTTGTCGGCGTTTTTTATGTGTTTTGTGCAGAATAAAATCAATGTCCTGCAGTCGGAGCAGGGTGCGTTTAACCAGTACGGTACCATGATTTTTTCCGTGGGGCTGTCTCTCTATCTGGGGTTTTTTGTCTCGGTCGGCGTAGGCGTCTACTGGATATACAGTAATCTGTTGTCCGTATTGCAGCTTGTGCTTTTAAATATCTGGATTAATCCCAAAAAGTTTATCGATTATGAGGCGCTTGCGGCAAGCAAGGAGGAGCTGCTAAAGGCAAAGCAGTTTATGGCGCCCAAAAAGAAGGAGGCGCGCAATAATCCGTACCGGAAGAAGGAGAAGGAGGATTATAAGAAGTTTTTTGCGGCTTCCGGTAAAAAGCTGGTTTTCTATTCCGAGAAAAACGGTTTTTATAAGTATTATAAAAATATCATTGAGGAAATTATCCATCGCACCAATATTACCATCCACTATATTACCGGAGACCCGGAGGATGAGGTTTTCGGATTGGAGAGCGAACAGTTTAAGCCCTATTACATTGGGGAAAACAGGCTGATTATCCTGATGATGAAGCTGGAAGCCGATATTATGGTGATGACGACGCCGGATTTGGAAAATTTTCAGCTAAAGCGCTCCTATGTCAAGAAGGACATTGAGTATATCTATGTGCCTCATGATGTGAACAGCGCCAATCTGACCTTCCATAAGGATGCGCTGGACCATTTCGACACGATTTTTGCTTCCGGTCCGAAAAATAAAACGGAGCTTTTGGAGCGGGAAGAAAAATATAAACTGCCCCAAAAGAGAATTGTGGAATGGGGCTCCAGTGTGATTGACAATATGGCGGCGGCGTATGAAAAGCTGCCGGCGGTACAGGGCGACAGAAAGACGATTTTGATTGCACCGTCCTGGCAGAAGGATAATATACTGGATTCTTGTATTGAACAGATTCTGGACGCGCTGAAGACGTCGGCGTATCGGATTATTGTCCGCCCGCATCCGCAGTATGTGCGTCATTTTGAGGCGAGAATCGATGCGCTGGCGGCAAAATACAAAGAAGACGGCATAGAGGTACAGAAGGATTTTTCCTCCAACAGCACTGTATATACGGCGGATTTGCTGGTGACGGACTGGTCAAGCATTGCCTATGAGTATGCGTTTTCCACCCTAAAGCCCGTGCTCTTTATTAACACGCCGATGAAGGTGGTAAATCCGGACTACAAGGAGCTTTCCACGGTGCCCATTGATATTGAGCTGCGGGATAAGGTCGGAATTTCGGTAGAAGAAGAGGCGGTTTCGAGTGTGGCGGAGGCAGTGGACAGGCTTTTGCATGAAAACAGATTTTCGAAAGCTTCCATGGCGGAATTAAGGGATACTTATCTTTATCACGTTGGCAGCAGCGGCAAGGTGGGAGCGAAGTATATCATTGACAGTCTGTTGCAGATACAGGAGAAGAAGAAAGCACGGTAGAGACCAAAGAAGAAATATAGATACGTACTGCGCAAAGATGTGCGGAAATGGAGAGTTACATGGTGAAACGCAATATATTATTAAATCCGGGACCGGCGACGACTACGGATACAGTTAAAATGGCGCAGGTGGTGCCGGATATCTGCCCCAGAGAGAAAGAGTTTGTGGCGCTTATGCGCGAACTGGAGGAAGGGCTGGTAAAGATTGTGCACGGCGACCCCGAGCTTTATACGGCGGTTTTGTTCTGCGGCTCAGGCACTATCAGCATGGATATCTGTCTCAATTCCCTGCTTCCCGCGGACAAAAAGATACTGGTGGTGGATAACGGCGCATACAGCCGCAGGGCGGTGGAAATCTGTGAATATTACGGGCTGCCCCACATTGATTTGCGGCTGCCTATGAATGAACTGCCGGATTTGAAAAAGATAGAGGCGGTGCTGCAGGAAAATCCGGATATTGCGCTGGTTTATACGACGCACCATGAGACGGGGACGGGGCTGTTAAATCCGGTGCGGGAAATCGGTGCGCTCTCACACCGTTACGGCGCGCTTTTTGTGGCGGATACCACCTCCACCTACGCCATGCGTCCCATTGATATTGCGGCGGAGGAGATGGATTTCTGCATGGCTTCCGCGCAGAAAGGGATTATGGGCATGACGGGGCTGTCCTTTGTCATCGGCAAAAAGGCGGCAATCGAGGCTTCGGCATCCTATCCGAAGCGTTCCTACTACTGCAATCTGTATATGCAGTACGAGTATTTTAAACAGCACGGAGAGATGCATTTTACGCCGCCCGTTCAGGTTATCTATGCGGCAAGGCAGGCGTTGCAGGAATATTTTGCGGAAGGGGAGCAGGCGAAGTGGGAGCGGCATAAGCGTGTCTTTTCCGCCATTACAACCGGTCTTAGAGAGCTTGGTTTTCAGATATACATGCCGGACGAAATTGCTTCCGGTTTAGTGGCGGCGGCGCTGTATCCCGACGACCCTAACTGGGATTTTGCCAAAATTCACGATTACTGCTATGAGAGGGGCTTTACCATTTATCCGGGCAAGGTGGAAAATATGGGTATGTTCCGGCTCTGTGCGCTGGGCGCCATTGATGAAGCGGATATTCATGCGTTTTTTGAGGTGTTTGGGGAGGCGCTTGCGGCAAATCATGTGGCGGTGCCGGTCTGTTGAAGGAGGCTTTGCAATAGGGA
The DNA here is from genome assembly GCA_910578335.1 of uncultured Lachnospiraceae bacterium. Classification (GTDB taxonomy): domain Bacteria; phylum Bacillota; class Clostridia; order Lachnospirales; family Lachnospiraceae; genus Acetatifactor. The sequence goes on from CAJTPU010000013.1 coordinate 44,539, forward strand.
TGATAGTCCGCCAAGGCGGAAGTGAGGAATGGGACTGATAGACATGAAAAAAGTATACGCTTGTTTTTGTACGGACGTGATTCATGAGGGACATATCAATATTTTAAAGAATGCGAAGCAGTACGGCGAGGTGATTGTCGGCGTGCTTGCGGATGAGGCGATGGTGCGTTTTAACCGTTTTCCCACGGTTCCCATAGAGCAGAGAATCCGTCTGGTGGAGGAAACGGGTCTGGCGGACAGGGTCATCGTGCAGAAGGAGATTATGTACGACGGTATTTTTGAGGAGATACAGCCGGACTATGTGATACACGGGGACAATTGGCGGGAAGCGCCGGAAAAGCTGATTCGTGACAATGTAATTGCAAATCTAAAGCGGTGGGGCGGGGAGCTTGTGGAGGTTCCCTATACATACAACACAGAGGTAAAAAAGATTGATGAGCGTATGAAGGAAAAGCTTGCCATGCCGGAATTTCGGCGTAAGCGCTTAAGGCAGCTTCTGCAGATGCGTCCCATTGTAAAGGCGCTGGAGGTACACTCCGGACTGACGGGGCTGATTGCGGAAAAGACTGTGGTGGAGAGCGGCGGCGAGCTGGACCAGTTCGATGCCATGTGGATTTCCAGTCTTTGCGATTCAACGGCAAAGGGGAAACCGGACATTGAGCTGGTGGACATGTCCTCCCGTATCCGTACCATTGATGATGTGCTGGATGTGACAACCAAGCCCATTATTCTGGATGGGGACACGGGCGGACTGGTGGAGCATTTTGTCTACAATGTGCGCACTTTAGAACGGATGGGCGTCTCGGCGGTTATCATAGAGGACAAGACGGGCTTAAAGAAAAATTCCCTCTTTGGCACGGAGGTGGAGCAGACACAGGACAGCATAGAAAACTTCACGGCGAAAATCCGCGCGGGCAGGCAGGCGCTTCGGACGGAGGAGTTTATGATTATCGCCCGCATCGAAAGCCTGATTTTAGAGCGGGGTATGGAGGATGCGTTAAACAGAGCCTTTGCCTACGTGGAGGCTGGTGCGGACGGCATTATGATTCACTCCCGCAAGAAAGAGCCTGCGGAAATACTGGAGTTCTGCAGTGCTTTCAGGCTAAAGGATGCGAGCACGCCGATTGTGGTGGTTCCCACTTCTTTTAACAGCATCACGGAGGAGGAGCTGGCAGAGGCGGGCGTCAACCTCGTGATTTATGCCAATCAGCTTACCAGAAGCGCTTTCCCAGCCATGCAGGAGACGGCGGTGGAAATTTTGCGGCATCACCGTGCGCAGGAGGCGGATGCCAGACTGATGCCTTTTAAGGATATTATTCGGCTGATTGACGAGATATAGGAGGCGCAGGATGCGGGAAATTGCGATACTGATGGCGGCGGGGCTGGGCACCCGCATGAGACCCTTGACGGAAAAGACACCCAAGCCGCTTGTGCCGGTCAAGGGAAAGCCCATGATAGAGACGGTGATAGAAGGGCTTCTGGCAAGAGAGGTGGAGGAAATTTATGTGGTGACCGGCTATCTGGCAGAGCAGTTTGCGTATCTGCCTCGGCGGTATCCGCAGGTCAGGCTGGTTTTCAATGCTGATTATACCGTAAAAAACAATATTTCTTCTATTTATGCGGCAAGAGAGGCGCTGGAGCGGGGCGACTGCTTTATCTGTGAGTCGGATTTGTATATTGCGGACCCCTCCATTTTTCAAAAAAAGCTGTCCGGTTCCTGCTATTACGGGCGTATGCAGGCTGGATATTCCGACGACTGGGTATTCGATTTGCAGGAAGGGCGGATTGTGAGAGTGGGAAAGGGCGGCACGGACACCTACAATATGGTCGGCGTCGCCTATTTGAAACAGGCGGACGCCCTGATTTTAAAAGAGGAAATCGAAAAAGCTTACGCAAGGGAAGAAGACAACGGTTTGTTCTGGGATGATGTGGTAAACCGTAATCTGGACAGACTATGCCTTACCGTGGAGCCGGTGCGGGCGGGACAGCTTGTGGAAATTGACACTGTGGAAGAACTGGAGAAAATCAATGAAAGCATATGAACTTTTGCAGCAGATAGAGAAGATGGGGATAGAGGTAATCGCGGGAGTGCCGGACTCTACTTTAAAGCAGTTCTGCGACGGACTACAGGTATATGAAGGGTGCTTCAGGCATTATGTGACGGCGAACGAGGGCGCTGCTATCGGGCTTGCTGTAGGCACGTATCTGGCTTCGGGGAAGCCGGCGTGTATTTACATGCAGAATTCGGGAATCGGCAACGCGGTCAATCCCATCGCTTCTCTGGCAAACGGAGATGTGTACGGCATTCCCATGCTGCTTATCGTGGGCTGGCGCGGGGAACCGGGGGTGAAGGATGAGCCCCAGCATGTGTTTCAGGGAAAAATCACCTGCAAGCTGTTTGAGACCTTGGAAATTCCCTATGCCGTGGTGGACGCAGGCACCACGAAGGAGGAAATGCTTGCAGTTTTAAAAGAGGCACAGAAGTCTCTCGGGGAGAACCGGCAGTTTGCCATGATTGTAAAGAAGGGCACCTTTGAGGCGGACAAAAAATTTGCGTGGGAAAACGGCAACGGGCTGGTGCGGGAGCAGGTGCTTGGCAGGCTTTTGGAGATGGCGCCTGCGGATGCCTGCATGGTATCGACCACCGGAAAGATTTCCAGAGAATTGTATGAGCAGAGCAACCGGCTTTTTGGCAGTCATGATTCCATTTTTATGACGGTGGGAGGTATGGGACACGCTTCCATGATAGCCTTTGGGATTGCGCAGCAAAAACCGGAGAAAAAAGTGATTTGTATCGACGGTGACGGCGCGGTGCTTATGCATATGGGCGCGTTGGCGTTTATCGCCTCCCATGCGCCTGAAAATTATGTCCATATTGTGCTGAACAATCAGGCACATGAGTCCGTGGGCGCCATGCCGACGGACTGCGGGCAGACGAACCTTTCCGAACTCGCACGCGCCGCAGGCTACGCCCATGCGGAGAGAATCACGGACGAGGCGGGACTTTCCCGCATACAGGAAGGGCTTACACAGGGGAAGGGACCGATATTTTATGAGATTATGGTCTCGCTTTATTCCCGTGCGGACTTATCCCGCCCAGCAGAGACGGCGAAGGAAAACAGGGATGGGTTTATGAGAAACATAAAATAGCTTTCATTTTGAAATGGTGCAGCCGTGAATGAAAAATAAATGCTGCGGAGGATTGCGATGAAAAACAAAAAAATGCTGCAGAATGTAGGTATTATGCTGGCAGTGCAGGTAATTGCATGGGCAGGCTTTACGGTGGTTGACTTTGTGGAAGAAACCACTTCAAATGATTTTCTGATGGCAGCAGCGCTTGGTATTCCGATAATAGCGGCTGTGGTTTATTTTTTCATGCGGTGGCGGAATTGGCAGCCGGATACAAGGTGCGGAAAGTGGATTGCGCTGACTTTGCTGTGCTGGCTGGGAATGACAGCCTGTGCAGCCGTTATTGTCATGGTACTTATCAATCACGATAGCTGGATTGTGCATCAGGATAGAGAAGGCTGGGAGCACTTTTTAAACGGGCTGGAATATGCGGGGTTTGGCGCTACGCTGGCTGTGATACCGATAGTGCTTGTTTTGGCTGGAGAGCTGTTGATATGGGGTATTATGAAATCTAAAAGAAAATCTCCCGCTCATAATGCGGCGGGGATTTTCTTTTTCATGACGATAGGTTGAAATCAGTCTATAAGTAAATTTTCCATTGATTTTTGACCTGTCACCAGCTCACCCAAAGAATTTGCCCATTTTTCTGTAAAAAAAGAAAAATAGGATATTCTTTTTGCCCTGCGTTTTGTATTGCAGCAAGGCAGAAATCCCCACAAGGTTGAGGGTATTCCGATTATGATTAGATATAATGGACCTAAAATAAGCGACTGTATGGTGTGACCGTATTCGTGCACAAGAAGGCGTTGAGAAAGCTCCTCCATTGTGTATGCATTTTTGAGTTTATCATAAAAATAGGGTTCCCTTGTTACAAACACGAACATTCCCAAAGAAACACTCGACTTAGCGCTCCACTCGGTTATGACTGCACCGTGATAAAAATAATGTCTGTCAGAGAAGTGGAGTATAAAATAAATCAGACCCAATGCGGACTGTACGGCGCCCCACGTGCATTGTATAAAGTAATATAGAATAATTCGTATCATGTTATTCTCCCATAAATGCGATTGCCTCTTTCTGTCACACAATCACAGGCACATCCTTAAAATATTGACAATATCCTCCTCCGTCAGCGGCACGTAGGCTTGCGAAAGCCCGCCGAAGCGGACAGCTTTTTTAGCCATAATCTCAAATTTGGAATCGTCTATGCCAAGCTCTGTCAGCGTCATGGGGATGCCGCATTCGGCAAAAAATTCCTCTGTGGCGTCGATTGCCATATTGGCGCACTTGTAAGCGTCAGGCTCTGCGATGCTCCAGACATTTCTGCCGTACTCACAGAATTTGCCCACGGTATCGTCATTTAAAATATAGCGGAACCACCGCGGCGTTACAATGGCAAGACCGACGCCATGGGTGATGTCGTAGTAGGCGCTCAGCTCGTGCTCAATCGGGTGGCAGGTCCATGCGCCGCCCTTGCCGCAGGCGGTCAGCCCGTTCAGCGCCTGGGTGCTCGCCCACATCAGGTTGGCTCTGGCTTCATAGTTGGCGGGCTCTTCCAAGGCGATGGGGCAGTATTTGATGCATGCCTTTAACAGACCTTCGGCAAAACGGTCGGAGATAAAAGCGCGGTTTTCTTTCTGAAAATACTGTTCAAATAAATGGGACATAATGTCCGCCGTTCCAGCCGCCGTCTGTCCGGAGGGCAGAGTATACAGATAGGAGGGGTCGCAGATGGAAGCCTTTGGAATAAAATCGTGGGAGGAGGTTCCCAGCTTCTCATGGGTCTCCATGTTGCTGATAACGGCGTTTTTGTTCATTTCCGAGCCGGTTGCCGCCAGCGTCAGCACCGTCACGATGGGCAGGACGCTTCCGATTTTTTCAGGGTTTGTCACCAAATCCCATGGGTCTCCCCCATAGGCGGCGCCTCCGGCAATCACCTTGGCGGCGTCGATAACGCTGCCGCCCCCGACAGCGAGCACAGCGTCGATGTTATGTTCCTTACAGAGCTTTACGCCTTCGCGGACGGAAGTAATTTTGGGATTTGGCTCCACGCCGGACAGCTCATACAGAGAAAAACCGGAGAGCAGTTTTAGAACCTGCTCGTACAGTCCGCTTTTCCGAATACTGCCGCCGCCGTAGACAAGCAGAATTTTCCTGCCGTAAGGCGCTAACAATTCCGGCAGCGCTTTAAGCTGCCCTTCCCCAAAACGAATATCCGTGTAAGCATGAAAGCGGAAATGATTCATAAGTGATACCTCCCTTTGTGATGAATAGATTGCTGCAAGTTACGGGCAGAGACCCGAAAAATCTTTGCCCTTCGGACATTATACCATGTGCTTCGCACATGGAGCTTCCGGCGGATGGCTACTCCGCTTCGCTCCGAGCCGGTATAATGTCTGACGACATTATACCATGATTACTGCAATATAGCATAAACAATTCTAGTTGTTTGTGCTATATTTTTTTCTTTCTTTCAATGATATACTGGAAACGACAGGCAGAAAAGGAGTGAAACAGGCGTGAAAAATATTGATAAGGAACTGATCGAGTGGGCGGTGCATAAAATTCAGACAGAGTACAGGGAAGACGTATCGTTGCTGATAGGTCAAGTAGGCGGGGGAAAAATTCCAACGGATGAGCAAAATATGGTGTTTGATTTTTTTGTTCCGTCAACCGAGCGTGGCAATCAACTGGCGTGTACTTTTATCATTGAAGATATGGGATATGACTTGTATCCGATTTCTTGGGAAAGATTGGAGCGGATTGCCAATATTGAGGAGCCCCAGATGATTTTTGCATTTGCAAGGGGGGAAGTGATTTATGCAAAAAATCGGGAGGAAGAAGTCCGGTTTGAAAATTTAAAGGCGGAAATGCTGTTAAAATTGCGGGATAGTATGTTTCATATGCCGAAAAGCCTGGAATTTTTAGAAACTGCGCAGGAGATTTTTCAGACAATGCTTTTTGAGGAATCCTTGTGTAACGTGCGAAAAGCAGCCGGCGGTGTGTGCTGCCATCTGATGAATTCGATTGCTATGGTGAACGGAACTTATTTAAAAAGCGGGTATATGAATCTGACGGATAATTTGCATATGATGGAGGACTATCCGTGTGAATTTGAAAAAGCGTTTACGGAAATGCTTTCCGAAAGAGAAATTGATGCCATCAAAAAAAAGGTATATGAATTAATTCGTATCACAAGAAGCTTTCTTATGAAAAGGATAAAAACAGATGGGGAAAAAGCGAAGGAGCCAAATTTTGAAGATTTGGTAATGTGGTATCAGGAAATGCGGTATACCTTTCGCAGGCTTGCCTATTTTACAGGAATAAACAGTGCAGAGGACAGCTATCTGCTGGGCTGTTATCTCCAAATCGAGTTTGACGCCGTTCAGGAGGATTTTAACTTAAAGAAAATGGATTTATTGTCTGCTTTTGATAAGGAGGATTTGCATGGATTTGCCAAAAAATCAGAAGAAATAGAGAGCTATATTGTAGAGGTAATAGAAGAAAGCAATGCGCCGCAAAATAAGTATGCTTCCTTTGCGGAGTTTGCCGGAAAAAACGGGTAAAATATATTTGAAAACAGGGGGCTGCCATGAAATATCAAAATGCTTCCCATATTCTGCCTGATGAACTTCTAAAGGAAATACAAAAATATGTGACGGGTGAAGCAATCTATATCCCGGAACCGAAAAAGAAAAAGTGGGGAGAAGGTTCCGGCGCAAGACAGTTTTACCATGAGCGCAACAGGAAGATTCAGTCGGATTATCAAAAGGGAATGAAAATAGAAACACTAACGGAAAAATACAACTTATCAGCGGAAAGCATAAAGCGAATTGTTTATGGTAAGTTTTTATAAAAAGCGCGAGCCGGATTAGCCAGCTCGCGTTTCTGCCGGATAATTTGTGTCAGTGGCAATGATGCCGTCCGCCGCATCCATGTCGGGAAACTGTCTTGTAGGAAGGCCTTTCACAAGAATGGTCACAGTAACCGTCCTCGTGGTCGTATCCGCAATAGTAGTCACCGTCATGGGTATGCCTGCCTTCTTCGGTACATCCCTCTACCGTGCAGACAGGGCAGAGATTTTCACAGGAATGGTCGCAGTAACCGTCTTCGTGGTCGTATCCGCAATAGTAGTCACCGTCATGGGTGTGCCTGCCTTCTTCGGTACATCCCTCTACCGTACAGACAGGGCAAACGTCATTGTTGGAAGACTGCTGTCTGTGATGATGGCCGTGGGCAGAAACAGGCATAACGAAAAGGAAAGATACCATTGCTGCGGTCATTGCTGCAGTAAACAATTTTTTCAGGCGCATGGCAAAAAACCTCCTTTCTTTTCTTAAGTGGATATGCCGTTTTCCGAAAGCAAAACAGTATATCCGAGTTCTGTATTGTTAGGGTTAGTATATCACGCGTTTGTATTTTGGGCAAGAGTGTAAAAGCTTTTCTTTCAAAATGAGCATCCATCACATTTCGTCAAACAGCATCCAGCCTGCATTTTGGATTCTGCGGGTAATATCCTCCCATTTTTCGCGTGCCAGCCGGTAGTTTTCCGAAGCGGTATCCGTTGGAACCGGTATGGTAAATCGGATTTCCTTTTTGCCATTATAAAAAGAGAGATAGCTGGTACCGCCAATGCGCCAGACTCGGTTACCAATATAGCGGCTGCGTATTTGGCGGATAAAAGAGAACGCTTTTTGGGGATGATATCTTTTGTACCATGCGGCGGCACACTCCGCCGGCACCAGACAGCCATATTCACCCTGCGCAATCAGGGCTTCATCCACAAAATAGATACTGCTTGCGGCAATGTTGCTGATGTTAGCCAGAGGAATTTCCGTAATATTTGTCTCGGCGTGTCTTCTGCCGCTGCCCTTTTTGTCCGACGTACTGTAAAAGGCGTGCCATATTATGCCAATGCCGCACAAGATGAGAAGACCAAAGGCAAAGGTAAGCGCAAGATAAACATACAGCGGTGTTGTAAAGTCGGAAGAACGGGAGAGCCATACGGCAAAAATCAGGAGGGCGGGAATCGGAATCAGGACGGCGCCCGCCGCACAAGAGAGAAGGCGCTTTTTTCTGATTCGTCTCTTTTCCAGCTCTTTTATGGTCTGCCGCCGGCATTTTACCGCTTTCTCCATAACAAAGGAATATGCGTCGGCATAATGGAAGTGAAATTGTTTTATCTGTCGGTTATGGCAGAGTATTTCAAGGCACACGCTGCGCCCGTCCTTACGTTTTGCCTCATGTATGCGAAGCGCATAGTGCAATTCCAATTCTATAATAAACAGCCTATTCTCATGCCTTTTGACAGTATCTCCGTAACCGGCATGGTAGAGTGCCTCCGCAAGAAAAGCATATAGTTTCTCAAAGCTGTGAATCTCCATTTTCAGGCTCCATTTCTGCGTTGTTTTTGCTTCAACCCTGTTGAAGCTGTGCATGACTCTTATTTTAACATAACTGCAATTGCAATGCCAAGAGATTCGCACAGAAAGGTTACTGCTTGACGAAAAAATGCTGATTGTATATAATAAAATACAATCCTTGTATACAATAAACAAGGGAGGTGTACAATAAGATGGAATCTATAGAGCTTGCAGCATATGCAAAAATAAATTTGGGACTGGATGTGGTGCGGCGGCTGGAAAACGGCTATCATGAAGTAAAAATGGTTATGCAGACAATCGGGCTTCATGATACTTTGCGGCTGGAAAAGAAGAAGGAAGGCATCGCGCTTTTTGCGGACAGCAGTGAAGCGCCGGCTGACGAGAATAACCTTGCCTATAAAGCGGCGCATCTGCTAAAGGAGCACTGCGGCGTGACGGAAGGGCTTGCGATTCATCTGCAGAAGCGGATACCTGTGGCGGCGGGCATGGCGGGCGGCAGCACGGATGCAGCGGCGGTGCTAAAGGGTATGAACAGGCTGTTTTCACTCGGGCTCTCAGAAGAGGAGCTCTGCAGTATTGGTGTGCGTCTGGGAGCCGATGTACCTTACTGTATTATAGGAGGAACCGCGCTGGCGGAGGGCATCGGCGAAAAGCTGACGGCGCTTCCCGATGCGCCGGACAGTATCGTTTTGGTGGCAAAGCCGCCGGTCAGCGTCTCCACCAGATATGTATATGAAGCATTAAAACTGTCTGAAATAAAAAAGCATCCGGATATTGACGGCATGGTAAACGCGGTCAGGGAAGGAAGCCTTGCAGGGATTGTCGCCCGTATGGAAAATGTGCTGGAAAGCGTAACGGAGAAGGAGTATTCCGTTATCACGAGGATAAAGCATTTTATGGAAGAAAACGGCGCAAAGAAAGCGCTGATGAGCGGCAGCGGTCCCACGGTATTTGGTATATATGAAAATAGGGAAGCAGCAGAAAAGGCAGCAGAAAAGCTCCTTGTGAAGGAGCCTTGTGCGCAGACTGCCATAACGGCGTTTCAGAGAAAGGAGTGGTAAGGGTGCAGGATAATTTGCAAGTCAGTATGGATGAATTTCTGCCTTTGCGCGACGTAGTTTTTAATACGCTGCGGCGGGCAATTCTCACGGGAGAATTGAAACCGGGCGAGCGGCTGATGGAAATTCATCTTGCCAACCGTCTGGGAGTAAGCCGGACGCCGATTCGGGAAGCGATACGAAAGCTGGAACTGGAAGGTCTTGTCACCATGATACCCAGACGGGGCGCAGAGGTGGCGCAGATAACGGAAAAGAGCCTGCAGGACGTGCTGGAGGTCAGGCGCGCCCTTGACGCGCTTTCCGTAGAGCTTGCCTGCGACCGGATAAGCGAAGATGCGCTGGCAGCCCTTGGCAGCGCCTGTGAAGCGTTTGCAATGGCGACCAAAACAAAGGATACCAAAAAAATGGCGGAGGCAGATGTGGCGCTGCATGATATTATTGTGCAGGCGGCGGACAACAGCCGTCTGGTGTCCCTTGTCAACAATCTTTCTGAACAAATGTATCGTTACCGGTTTGAGTATTTGAAGGATGCGAGCGCCCATGAGCAGTTGATAGAGGAGCACCGTATTATTTATGAGAGCATTCGGAAAAAAGAAAGAAAAACAGCGGCGGAAACTGCAAAGCTTCATATTGACAATCAGGAACAGTCTATTATGAAGCAGCTCCGTCTGGAAAAGGATAAGAATCTGACGAAGCATTCCCTCTAGCAAGTCCATTTTCGCAAAAAGTGTATAAAGTTTCTCCGTAAGGCAAAACTTCTATCAGGAAGCGAAATATGTGTTGCTGTGGACATTAGGCGGCAGCGCTTCAAAAGTGAAGTGAAAACGCTTTGATGTGCCGAGCGCACGGATAGGAGCAAGAATGAAAGAGAAAATATGCTTTTTGTGGAAAAGAAGTCTGGCTATACTGGCAGCGCTGGGATTTTTCGGGCTGCTTTATCCGGAATTCTGTATTTTTGACGATACCTGCCGGGTTGTATATGAGACGGAGGACGGCGGGGAGGAGATGCCACAGGGCAGCGAGCTGTATTACAGCCTCTTGTCAGCGAAGCCGGAAGAGATTAAAATAAAGAGCGGATTGTTGGAATGGCTGAGCCGTTACTTTAATAAAATGGAATGAAGTTGAGTCCGCCAAAGCGGACATGGGGTATAAAAATAATGAGTGTAAAAACAGAAAATACGGCGCCAGCGGAAGCGCCAATCGGTGTGTTTGATTCCGGTATCGGCGGGTTGACGGTGGTGAGGGAAATTATGCGTCAGATTCCCAACGAGAGCATCGTTTACTTCGGGGATACGGCAAGGCTGCCTTACGGCAGCAAGTCAAAGGAAACCGTGACGAGGTATTCAAAACAAATTGTCCGTTTTTTAAAGACGCATCGTGTCAAGACAATCGTGGCAGCGTGCAATACGGTGAGCGCTTATGCGCTGGATGATTTGGAGCGGGAGTGTGATATTCCGATTATCGGTGTGGTAAAGCCCGGCGCCAAAGTGGCTGCGGCTACCACCCGCAACAAAAAAATAGGAGTTATCGCGACAGAAGCGACCATCGGAAGCGGTATTTATAATCGTTACATAGAAGAACTGAACCATGGTGTTACCATATGGGAAAAGGCATGTCCTCTCTTTGTGCCGCTGGTGGAGGAGGGGCTTTTGGAGGACCCTGTCACGGACGAGATTGCACGGCGCTATCTGACGGAGCTGATTGATTTGGATATCGACACATTGATTTTGGGCTGCACCCATTATCCGCTGATTCGCTCCACGCTGGGAAAGATTATGGGGGAGAGCGTGACGTTAGTCAATCCCGCCTATGAGACGGCGAGAGAATTGAAAGGGTTGCTGGAGGAAAAGGAGCTGTTAAATAAAGAGACGCCGAAGCTTGGCAGCAACCGCTATCAGTTTTATGTAAGCGACACCACGGAAAAATTTATCCGATTTGCCAATTCCATTATCAAATATGGTATTTTATCTGCGAAACAGGTAAATATTGAAGAATATTAAACGGGGATTATTTTGCTATGACGAAAGATGTTTTGCTTGCCATAAAGGGCATACAGTTTGACGCAACGGAAGCGGAGAGCAATGTGCAGACGATTACGGTGGCGGAATACTATGAAAAAAACAGCAACAGATACGTGATTTTTGAAGAATCAGCAGAAGGAACTGACGAAAAGACAAAAAATATTATTAAGTTTAAGGACAATATGCTGGAGCTCACCAAGAGGGGCTTTGTCAATGTGCATATGCTTTTTGAAGAAAATAAAAAGAGCCTGACAAATTATGCCACGCCCTTTGGAGACGTATTGATAGGCATCGATGCGAAAAAAATAACGCTCACGGAAGAAGAGCATAAAATCCGCATCGATATCGACTATGCGCTGGAAGCAAATTATGAATTTCTGGCGGACTGCAAAATCAACGTGGAAATATCAGAAAAGAGGCAGCCGGGGGCATGCCTCTCATAAATGCAGTTTATCATATTTATTTGATGGGCTTTGCGCCGGCTTTTTCCTGCGCTTTTTCCAGAGTGCGCCTAAACCAGCCCTTTTTCTTTGCAGGCGCCGCCTGCGCTTTGCCGTGGAGTCCCTTGACGCCAAGTATGTAGATGCCGCTTACGGTAGCCTTGACTTCTTTTTTGACAGGGATGCTGTCAAAGATTTTTTCATCACTGACAAGGGATACAATCTGCGGACCGACCTTCGCCTTGACGATGGGAAGCTTGGAGCCGCGCATCAGCTTTGGCGTCTGGTCGATGACAATCTGGGGAAGTCCGGAATCCTTCATCTTCATCCGCTTTTTGTCGATGATAAGCATGGAAACGGTCTGCTTGTTTTCTTCCATCAGAGCCTGCTGCTCGTTCTGCTTTTTCTGCGCCTTTTTTCCCAAAAAATATAATACTGCCAGAATGGCGGTAATGACTACGATGACTACAATGGTTATAATCCAGCCTGTGCTCACAAGACACCTCCTAAATTTAGTATGCACAAAATATTGTAGCATTGTTTGGAATATTAGGCAATACGCTTTTGGGGGTATTTTTTCCGGCGGCATTGTGGTATGATGATACAGACATTCTTTGCCGTAAGGAGCAGGTTTTGCTGCAAGGCGCGGCAGGAAGGATAGGGAGGCTTTCATGCAGCAGGTATGGGATATTACCGTAACGGTGGTACGGTTTATATTCGGACATTTGGTATTTTTTAATTTAATATTTGCGGTGATTATCGTATTTTTTCAGCGCAGGGACCCCAAAACGGTCTGGACGTGGCTGATGCTTTTGTACTTTATCCCGATTCTGGGCTTTATTTTTTATCTGTTTCTGGGGACAGATATGCACAAAAGAAAAATGTTCAAGGTCAAGGAGATAGAGGACAAGCTGAACGAGGCAATCCGCCAGCAGGAGCTGAAGCTGCAGAGCAACGAGCTGCAGGAGCACACGCCTGATATAGAGGGATTTTCCGATTTGGTGATGTTTAACTTAAGCACCACGGGAGCCATGCTGTCGGACACCAATGATATTGATATCTTTACGGACGGCAATGTAAAGTTCGAAGCGCTGCTTGCGGATTTGCGGCAGGCGAAGGAATTTATCCATATACAGTATTATATTATAAAAAATGATGTGCTCTTTAACCGCATCAGGGAAGTACTGGAAGAGAAGGCGGCGCAGGGAGTGGAGGTCAGGGTGTTGTTTGACGCGATGGGCTGCCGCTCCGTGCGGAAAAGCTACTGGAGGAAGCTGAACGCAAAGGGCATCAAGACGGCGGAATTTTTTCCAATCCTGCTGCGCCGCCTGCATTTGCGTATCAATTACCGCAACCATAGGAAAATTGTGGTGATTGACAATAAAGTGGGTTATGTGGGAGGCTTCAACATAGGGAAGGAATATATCGGGCTGGACAAAAAATTCGGCTATTGGCGGGATACCCATCTGCGCATTAGGGGCGAAGCGGTACAAGGGCTGGAGCTTCGGTTTTTGCTGGACTGGAATTATGCGGCGGAGGAAAACCTGTTTACCGAACCAAAGTACATGGAGGGAATTGAAGCGGGCAGCAGGGACGGCTGCGGGGTGCAGATTATCTACAGTGGACCGGATACCTCGCTGCAGCCTGTGCGGGACAATTATGTGCGCCTCATCAACAAGGCACAGAAGCGGATTTATATCCAGACGCCTTACTTTATACCGGACGAGGCGATGTACACGGCGCTGATGATAGCGATACATTCCGGAGTGGAGGTCAACCTGATGATTCCCTGCAAGCCGGACCATCCCTTTGTATACTGGGCGACCTATTCCTATATGGGCGAGCTGGTTATGGCGGGCGCCAAATGCTATATTTACAACAACGGATTCCTGCACACAAAAGCGATTGTGGTGGACGAAAAGGTATTTTGCTGCGGCACTGCCAATATGGACATCCGAAGCTTTGCCTTAAACTTCGAGGTCAATGCAGTGGTTTACGACGAGGCAAAGGCGAGGGAGATGACGGACTGTTTTGCCAGGGATTTGGAGCATTGTACGTTGGTGACAAAGGATATGTACGCGAGCCGTTCGCTTCCCGTGCGGTTGAAGGAGCAGGTAAGCAGGCTGATGTCTCCGCTTTTGTAAAAAGGACTTTTAAGAGAAGCGGATTTATGGTATAAAGGATATAGCCGGTGTCGTGGAAGGCGGCATGGCAGGAAGGTTGAATCAGAATGAAAATAAAAAGAACAGTAGCGTTGTTGCCGCTTTTGCTGGCGGCTGCCGTGCTTGCGGGCTGCGGAGACAGCAAAAGCAAAAATTTGACAGATATTAAAGTGGAAAAGTATCTGAGCTGGAGCGCGGCATATACGGGGCTTTCCCTGACAGTGGCGCCGAGAACGGAAGTGACGGACGAACTGGTTGAGCAGACCCTTGTGGCGAGTCTGTCCGGCTATGTGACGGCGGAAAACGGCATCAAGGACCGCGCTGCCGAGCTGGGAGATACGGTTAATATTGACTATTCGGGAAAAAAGGATGATGTTGCATTTGAGGGCGGAACCGCCGCAAATCAGAGTCTGACCCTTGGCTCGGGCGGTTTTATCCCGGGCTTTGAAGATGGGCTGGTAGGCGTAAAGCCCGGAGAAACGGTGGATTTGGAGCTTAGCTTTCCGGAAGATTACCGAAATAATGAGCTTGCGGGACAGGCGGTTGTATTTACGGTGACGGTCAACTATATTTATCCGGCATCGGCGGATGAAATTCCGGATGAGGTGGTTTCGGCTTACACGAACGGAGAATATGCAACGATGGAGGATTTTAAAGGATACTGCCGGGAATATCTGGAGTCTAATGCGGATTACCGGTATGATTCGGAAAAGGAAACGGCAGTGATTCGGGCGCTGGAAGCCATTGTGACTTGTGAAAAAGCGCCGGAAGCACTGGTGGAAAAATATGCGGCAAATGTGGAAGCATCCCTTGCGCGTCAGGCAGCGCAGTATAATGTGGACGTGGAGACTCTCTGCACTTATTATTACAGGACGGATTCCGCTTCCTACATTGCACAAATGTCGGAGGCAAGTGCGAGACAGGGGATGATGTTCCAGTATATTGCCAACAAAGAGGGCTTAAACGTATCGGATGAGGAGCTGGACGAATCCTTGGCGGCGTTTGTGGAGGAAAATAAGCTGGAATCCGTGGAGGCGCTTTTGGCGGACACGGACAAGGAAGAATTCAGGGAATACTTTATGTTTAAAAAGGTTGTGGATTTTGTGTTTGACAATGCACAGGTAACAGAAAGCGGACAATAAAAAGAACTTTTGGTTTGCAGGAGGTATGAAAATGGAATTGACGGATATTAAGGAATTATATCGCAGCAGGGAGGACTATTACGGGAAAGAAGTCACGGTAGGAGGCTGGGTGAGAAGCAACCGCGACTCAAAAACCTTTGGTTTTATCGTAATCAATGACGGTACCTATTTTGAAACCCTGCAGGTAGTATACAGCGACAAGCTTGCCAACTTTGAAGAAATCAGCAAATTAAACGTAGGCTCTGCGATCGTGGTGAAAGGCGTTATCGTGGCGACGCCCGAGGCGAAGCAGCCCTTTGAGATGCAGGCGGCGGAAGTTTTGGTGGAAGGGGTGTCAAGCTCCGATTATCCGCTGCAGAAAAAGCGCCACAGCTTTGAATATTTGAGAACGATTCCCCATCTGCGCGCGAGGACGAATACCTTTCAGGCGGTATTCCGTGTGCGCTCCCTGATTGCCTATGCCATCCACACCTTCTTTCAGGAGAGAGGGTTTGTTTATGTGCATACGCCGCTGATTACGGGCAGCGACTGTGAGGGAGCAGGTGAAATGTTTCAGGTGACGACCCTTGATTTGCAGAATATTCCGAAGACGGAAGCGGGCGGCGTGGATTTTGCACAGGACTTTTTTGGAAAGCCCACCAACCTGACCGTCAGCGGGCAGCTCAATCTGGAGACTTATGCTTTTGCTTTTAAAAACGTATACACTTTTGGACCTACCTTCAGGGCGGAAAATTCCAATACTACCCGCCATGCGGCTGAATTTTGGATGATTGAGCCGGAAATTGCCTTTGCAGACTTGACGGACGACATGGTGCTTGCCGAGTCCATGTTAAAGCATATTATCCGCTATGTACTGGAGAACGCACCCGCGGAGATGGCGTTTTTCAATCAGTTTGTGGACAAGGGACTGATTGAAAGGCTGGAGCATGTGCTTCATTCCGATTTTGCCCATGTGACCTACACGGAAGCGGTTGCTATTCTGGAAAAGCATAACGACGAGTTTGAGTACAAGGTATCGTGGGGCTGCGATTTGCAGACGGAGCATGAGAGATACCTGACGGAGCAGGAATTTAAGCGTCCGGTGTTTGTGACCGACTATCCGAAGGAAATCAAGGCGTTCTACATGAAATTGAACGAGGATGGCAAAACGGTAGCCGCCATGGACTGTCTGGTACCCGGCATCGGGGAAATCATCGGCGGCAGCCAGAGGGAAGACAAGCTTGAGGTGCTGGAGGCGAGAATGGAAGAGATGGGGCTTAATAAGGAGGATTATGATTTTTATCTTGACTTAAGAAAGTACGGTTCCGTCCGCCATGCAGGCTTTGGGCTTGGCTTTGAGCGGTGTGTGATGTACCTGACGGGAATGGGCAATATCAGGGATGTCATACCTTTCCCGAGAACGGTAAATAACTGTGAGTTATAAATAGGCAATTGCGAAACTCTCATTTTGAGGTTCCGAATTGTGTACCTTGTATATTTTATAAGCAGATATGGGAGTGCAGATGAAAAAAACGCTCATCAGAATCATAAATTTAATATTGGTGATTACAGTGGTAGGGCTGATGACGATTCCTTCCGAGGCGACGACGGTAAAAGATATTCAGGACCAGATTAATCAGGATAATACGGCATTGAATGAAATCAATGATGATATGCTGGCACTGCAGGATGAACAGGACCTTTTAGAGGAGGAAATCTGCGATTTAGATGCGGAGCTTATCAATACGATGACGGTTATCGGCGGGCTGGAGGAGGACATTGCTGCCAACGAGGAAGCCATTGCTGCAAAGGAGCAGGATATTACAGCAAAGGAAGCGGATATCAGGACGACGCAGGGATTGTACGAGGAGGCGCAGGAAAAGGAAGAGGCGCAGTACAACGCCATGGTTGCGCGAATCCAGTATTTGTATGAAAATGGTGAGGGAGACTATTTGTCGGTTCTGTTTTCTGCGACAAGCTTCAGCGAGATACTGACATTGCAGAGCTATATTGAGGCGGTCTATACATATGACCAGAATATGCTTGCAGAGTACGAAGCGGCACGGGAAGAAGTGAAGCTTCTCTGGGAAAGGCTGGAGGAGGAAAAGGCTTTTTTGGAAGAGGAGAGGGCTGCTTTGAAGGTGGAACAGGCTTCTTTGGAGGCGAACCGGGCGGAGATGGAAGCGCAGGTGTCATATCTTGATGGGCTTCTTGCCAGAAAGAAGCAGGAGTCTGCCAATTACGACGCACAGATAGCCCGTATGCGGCAGGAGGCAAATGCATTAAAGGTCAAAATCAGACAGGAACAGGAAGAGCTGAAAAGGATGGAGGAAGAGGCGCGCAGGCGCGCGGCGGCAGCCGCAGCAAACGGCAGTTACACAGTGTCTGCGTCCATTTCTGATATTATTGACGGAGCGAGCGGCAGCGATTTGGGCAAGCAGATTGCACGCTATGGATGCCAGTACATAGGCAATCCCTATGTATCCGGCGGCACCAGCCTGACGAACGGGGCGGACTGCTCCGGTTTCACCTACCGCATTTATGCCAATTTCGGCTATACGATACCCCGCACCTCCTACCAGCAGAGGAGCGCCGGCACGGAGGTCAGTTATGAGAATGCACAGCCGGGCGATTTAATCTGCTATGAAGGACATGTGGCAATGTATATTGGCGGCGGCTATATTGTACATGCAAGTAATGTCAAGACGGGGATTAAGGTGAGCAGGGCGACGTACAAGAAGATTTTGGCGGTACGCAGGATTATATAGGGGGAGGTGGTGAAGGCAGCGCAGGGATACAGCGAAGGGACGCCGTCAGCGGCAGGAAGCGCGGCGCTTCCCGTGAAGGATAGAAGAAAAAACAGTTGCATTGTTTTGGGAAGCGGGTGTATAATACGGACACGGGGTCATAGCTCAGCCGGGATGAGCGTTCGCCTCACACGCGAGAGGTCATGGGTTCGAGCCCCATTGGCCCCATTAGATAGCGGATTTCCTTTGGATAAAGGGAAATCCGTTGTTTTTTAGGGATATTACGGAAAATTGTTCCACGACATGAAAAGGTCATTTCACGGCAAATGTGTTGTTTCGGTGTTTTGGGCAGGATATAATGAAGTATACGGTCGTCTTGTGCCGGTCAGTATATTATTTATCGAGGTGACAAAGTTGTTTCATGTATATATTCGCATCATAATAAGTTTTATTTGGCTGGTCGTGGCTGTTATAAGCGGTATTTCCGGCAAGCTGCAGAATGCTGCTCTCTATGTGGTTCTGGCTGGGCTGATTTTGTATTCTGCTTATGCAGCATGGAAAAAAGAAAAAGGCGACTAGAATATGTAGACGGGAGGTACGATTATGCATACGAAAACAATGGAAGGTCTTGTAGGAGCAAATACGAATATGAAGCTGCTGAATACGCCGTTTCGGGTATACAAGGAAGCAAGACAAAAAGGTGATACAGGGGCAATGGAGCGGGCAATGGGATATGTGAACGATTATTCCGGCAAAGCCGAAGAATATATGGAGAAGGCGGAAAAAGGAATGGAGGAGGATGCAGAAGAGGCGAGGGAAAAAGCAAAAGCAGAACGTGAAAATGCGATTCAAAAACGCAGTAAGGAGCGGGAAGAGCTTGAAAAAAGGATAGAAGAAAGCAGGACGAAGCAGACGGATACGGTTGAGATAAGCAAAGCGGGCAAAGAAGCAGGGAGCGAAAATACCGGCGTGGGCGGCGGTATGGATAACCATGCGCCGGCAGAAACGGCAGCGAACACGGTGAAGTCTGAGCCTGTCATTTATACAAAAGACGGAAGCGTGAGCCGGAGTCAAAAAGAATCCGTTGCAAAGCTTTCCGTTTCGGTATAAAATCGTACAGGAGGAATCAGGATGGAATTGATAACAGTAACACATGATAATATAGAACGGGAGCACATCTGCTGTGCGATAGCCAATGAGAAGGATATGCAGGTGGCGTCAAAAAAGAGCTGGCTGAAAGAAAGGCTGGATGAAGGGCTTGTATTTTTGAAAGGAAATGTTCGCGGCAAGTGCTTTATTGAGTATATACCAGCCGAATATGCGTGGGCGCCTGTAGAGGCGAAGGGGTATATGTATATTGACTGTCTGTGGGTAGCCGGACAGTTTAAGGGGCATGGATATTCGACTTTGTTATTGGACAAGTGTGTGGAAGACAGCAAAGAAAAAGGAAAAAAAGGACTTGTGGTACTGTCCTCCCAAAAGAAAAGAGGCTTCCTTTCCGACCCTGCCTATATGAGATACAAAGGATTTAAAACAGCAGATACGGCAGAACCTTATTTTGAATTGCTTTACCTTCCCTTTGACGAAGGTACGGAAAAGCCTCGTTTTAAGAACACGGTACATGAGCGGAGCGGGATGACAAAGGGATTTGTATTATTATTTACAAACCAATGTCCTTTTACGGCGAAGTATGTGCCGCTGCTTGAAAATGTGGCGAAGGCGCGAGGCGCTGCCCTTCAGGTCATACCGATACGAACCAGAGAGGAAGCACAAAACGCGCCTTCACCTTTTACGACATTTTCGCTTTTCTACGACGGACAGCTTGTGACGCATGAAATATTGTCAGAAAAGAAGTTTGAAAGTATCCTGATAAGTAAGGGGATGTAAGTTTGCGTCACAGAAAAGCGTCATAGTAAATGTTTTGCGTATTATTTGTCAAAACAGACCACTTTTCATTTGCATCCCGAAAATGTTCTATTTGTGTTATATTTTTATCCGGCTCCGCCAGCAACTCCGCCAGCTCGTCAAGCTCGCGCAATTCACTTTCATCAAGCGTCTGTATTCCGCCGCGCAGGCATAAGGGCTGATAGGAATAAAAGATTTCATTGTTTAACAGCGCATGAAAATCCATCAATAAGTATTCGCAGGCGCCCTCTAAAGGCGTGGGGGAAAATAAGTCCAGCTTTTTATCCAAGGTATTTTTCCGCAAACCGAGCCATGCTTCGGAAGCAGTTACAAATTTCCTTCGAGGCAAATCAAACTGACTGTAGCCAAAGCGAGGTTCATACTCATAATAGCCGTCAACATCTGCCAAAACCCATCGGCTTTCTTTAAAATCCCAATATTCATTCACCCAATGTTCCATATAGCTGTCACCCGCATTGCCAAAATCCATGAATCCGGCTCTTGAACGGCAGGGAATACCTTTTGCCTTTAAAATAGCGCTGAATAATACGGATGCCTGTCGGCAGGATGCCGTGATTCTCTTTGTTACGTCTCTGTTTGTGGTAAATCCCGCCTCGTTCAGACGCAAGATACCTGCAATCATGGAGACGGCGGTGATGTATAACTCATCTTCGTTTTTAAAACGGTATTTTGGATAGGACGCAAATTTTCCGTAATAAGCCTCCTCCAAATAAGGAGACGGCTCTGTAAAATACATGGATGGGTGGGTAATCTGACCGCAGACTAACATGCCGATGGAAGGTATGTCATCCGGCAACGACAATAAAAAGTTCTTATACGCTCCTGCATACGTATAGCTGCTGGTTTCTAAATAACGCCGGCTGTTTTCTGGTTCTCTATTCATTTGCATTTTAATCCTCCATATCAAAACTGATATTTTTGGAGTAGGCGCCTGCTCTGCTTTTATGCTATCAAAATAAAAAAATTACGTTAATGCGGTAAAACAATTCTTTGCGCTTCCGTGAAAATGCGGCTGGATATACCGAACGGTTTCTGTTATAATGAAAAAAACAAAATGGAGACAAAAATGAGAACGAGAGAAGAAACGGCAGCATACTGTCTGACGCTGCCGGATACGTATGCGGACACGCCTTTTCGGGATGAAAACTGGACGGTTATCCGCTGCAGGGGCAATCGCAGGGTGTTTGCATGGATTTTTGAGCGGGAGGGGAATATCTGGCTCAATGTAAAAATGCGTCCCGAGTGGCGTGATTTTTGGCGGGAAGCATTTATGGCAGTGATTCCGGCATACCATCTCAACAAAGAGCATTGGAGTTCCATTATTTTAAACGGAACCGTACCTGAAAAGGATGTGCGGAGAATGATAGAGGAAAGCTACGATTTGGTAAAGCCGGATTTGAAAAAGAGGAAGGCAAAAAACAAAAAGGCAGAAAATACAAAAGAAAACGGATAAATACGGGAAGTGCATGATGACAGGGAAAACAGGAAAGAGACTCAATGAGTATGCAGGAAATTACGTGGTTTTTGATTTGGAGACGACAGGCTTTAGTCCTGTTAAAGATGAAATTATTGAGATATCGGCTCTCAGGGTGCGAAACGGGGAGGTAAAAGAGGAATTTACGACATTGGTAAATCCGAATATGCCGATACCCTATGCAGCATCGCGCGTGAATGGTATTACGGATGAGATGGTGGAGGACGCCCCACAGCTCTCGGAGGCGCTCGCCGCTTTTTGGGACTTTGCGGGGGAAGATGTGCTGGTGGGGCACAACATTCACAGCTTTGATTTGCCTTTTCTATATGAGGGGGCGAAAAAAGCGTTCTGCCGGCAGATGCATAACAACTATGTGGATACGCTGTATTTTGCCAGAACCTGTATGCCGCAGCTAGGACACTACAAGCTTACAGATATATCGGAGCAATTCGGGATTGCGACAACGGGAGCGCACCGCGCCTTGGCTGACTGTTATATGAATCAGAAGTGTTATGAAAGGCTTCTGGAAATCTGGCAGAAGAAACAGGAAGAGAGGCAGCAGAAAGAAGGAGAAGAGGAGCCGTGCTGTCCGCAATGCGGATGTATTCTGATAAAGAGAAAAGGAAAGTTTGGTCTCTTCTGGGGCTGCAGCGGGTTTCCGGACTGCAGGTATACAAAAAACTGCCGGCAGTGTTAACGCGGCGGCGGTATAGGTATACATCGGGCAGGTGAGCGGCTGAAAGGGAACCTATGCAGGAGTGAGAAAATCTGTTTCGGGTTTGCCGTGTGGCGGCAGAATGGAGGAATGATGAAAAGAAAGAAAATGTATGCGGTAAGTATGGCAATCGTATTGCTTTTATCTCTTTTTATACAGGGCTGCGGTAAGAAAGCGCAGGTGCTATCCGAAAAGCGGCTGCAGGAGCAGAGCGAGGCGGGAGAGGAAACGACTGTGGTGCAGGAGAGTGTGCAGGCACCTGAGGATGCGGAACCGGACGAGACAGAGCCGGCAGATGACAAAGAGCAAAATCAGAAGCCCCCTAAGACGGATGGACAGGAAAAACCGAAGGAGGACTCGCAGAAGCCGGAAGAACAACCGGAGGAGAAGCCGGATGAACAAGGAAACAAGCCGGCTAAGCTTGCGTCCGCTTCAGGGACGGCGTATCCTTCTACGGCGGGCGCCCTGCAGGTAAACGGGACGCAGCTTACCGACGAGAACGGTGCGGCAGTACAGCTAAAGGGAATCAGCACGCATGGTCTGGCATGGTTTCCCGGCTATGTCAATGAGGACTGCTTCAGGCAGTTTCGGGAGGAGTGGAACGTCAATGTGATGCGCCTTGCCATGTATACGGCGGAGAATGGGGGCTATTGCAGCGGCGGAGACCAGAAGCAATTAAAAGAGCTTATTCACAACGGCGTGGCATATGCGACGGCGCTTGACATGTATGTTATCATTGACTGGCATATCCTGTCCGACAATAATCCGAATACCAACAAAGAATCGGCGAAGGAATTTTTTGCGGAGATGGCAGAAAAATATGCCGGTTACAACAATGTTCTGTATGAAATCTGCAACGAGCCGAACGGCGGAACGAGCTGGAGCGATATCAAGTCCTACGCGGAGGAGGTTATCGGGGTAATCCGTTCCTACGACGAGGATGGCATTATCATCGTCGGTACGCCGAATTGGTCGCAGTATGTAGACCAGGCGGCGGCAGACCCTATTACCGGATATGACAATATTATGTATGCCCTGCATTTTTATGCGGCGACTCACAAAGAGTCCCTGCGCAGTACCATGACTGCGGCAATCGACGCGGGACTGCCTATATTTGTGACAGAGTATGGCATCTGTGATGCCAGCGGAAATGGCGGGATTGATGAAAATCAGGCGAACCAGTGGGTAAGCACCATGAACAGCTATGGCGTCAGTTATGTTATGTGGAATCTCTCTAACAAGGGAGAAACCTCGGCAATGATAAACAGCGGCTGTAACAAGACCTCCGGTTTTACGGAGAGCGATTTAAGTGCCGCAGGAAAGTGGCTGTACCAAATGTTGACCGGAGACAATGCACAGCTTTCTTCCATTGGGCAGAACAGCGGCGGTTCGTCCGGCAGCAGTTCGCCCACAGGACAGGGAAATAATGGCGGTTCGAACCAGCAGAATAACGGCGGACAGGGCGGCTCTGCGGGCAGCAGTCCTGCGCAGGGCGCAGCAGTTACATTGACAAACGGTGATATTACGTTTACCGCAGAGCTTAAAAATAGCTGGGAGTCTGAAGGGAAATCTTTTTACCAGTATGAGCTGACCCTGCAGAACACTTCTTCTACAGACTGTGATAAATGGGAAATTGACGTTCCCTTTAGTGAGGCGGTTACGCTTGTGGACGGCTGGAACGGAGATTACTCGGCATCCGACAAGGTTCTGCACATCGTATGTAAGGACTATAACGGAAGCATTGCCGCAGGGTCTTCGGTAAAGGATATCGGCTTTATTGTCAGCGGAAGCGGGAGCATGAAAGTGGCAGAATAACTATCTGTAAAGCCGAAAGTCTCTTGTGTGTCCGTCAAACATTTCATCGCCCTCATGCTGTGCCGTCACACCTGAGATAAAGCCGTAACGGTTGCGGTGTATGGTGACGTCAACAGTGCCGTCCCGCTCCATGTGCATACCGCAAAGTTCGTCGGTGCAGACGCGGATTTTTTCACCTTGATAGAAAAAGCTGCCGTCTGCATCGCGGGTAATATCCCAATCGGCGTATTCTGCATATTTTTCTTCATCATTTATACAGAGGGAGAAGAATACACGGAATGCGCTTTTTTCAACGCCGAAAACTTCGGCGAGGGAGGCTTTTATCTGCTCTTCCATAAGCTCGGGGTCATTTGTGGTATCCGCTGCCAGTATGTCAATGATGGCATTTTCCGCCCGTCTCTGCGCGTTCTCTCCAAGATAGATATCCCGTGTAATATCCACATAGCATCCCCAGCGGCAGTTGGAGCTTGCACAGTAGGAAGACAGATAAGGGGAAAAAGGCGCCTGTACGCCGGTGGCAAATACTGCGGTTCCGCAGACAAGGAACAGGATGGAAAAAGCAAGCAGCAGTGCGGAAGCCTTTTTATAATTTACGATATTTTTGACGCGCTTTTCAATTTCTGTTCTGGAAAAAGCACTGTAAAGCAGGGTAACGCGGCTGCCGCTGACTGCCATGGACAGCAGGCTCATGGCGTAGCTCTTGCGCTCTTCGGCGTCGGACGTCTTTAAAAGAGCGGCGTCACAGGCATTTTCCACATCGGCAGAAAAGTATTTGGACATCAACCATACAAGCGGATTGAACCAGTGCAGGCAGAGTGTCACCAGCATAACCGCTTTTGTCAAGTTGTCCTTCCGCTTGATATGCATGGTTTCATGTGAAAGTATGTGGCGCAGAAGTACGGTGTTTCCAAAATCCATGCGGGTTGGCAGATAGATGCGGGGGGCTAGAAGTCCGCTTACCAGAGGGGACGCAATTTCATCGCAGGTAAACACCTGTATGTGCCCCATATCCATTTCGCGCAGCAAGGCGTTTATTGTCTCGTTATGCTCCACTAAAAACCGGTTTTTTAATCTTTTCATACATTGGTATTTTCTGAAACATAAAATGCTGACTGTGACAGCAAGCCCTATGAAATAAGCAGCGGCAAGCAGAATGCCGGGGTTTAACAGGAAAGCGGCAATATCTGTAATGTATTCGCCGTAAGAAGCAGAGCTTTCGGATACGGGTACGTCCTGCGAAA
Source organism: uncultured Lachnospiraceae bacterium (assembly GCA_910578335.1). Lineage (GTDB taxonomy): Bacteria > Bacillota > Clostridia > Lachnospirales > Lachnospiraceae > Acetatifactor. The sequence continues at coordinate 69,772 of CAJTPU010000013.1, forward strand.
GGACACTTGCTGCATCCGTGTCCGTTGTTTCCTGTAAATGCGCGGCAGCATCAGCCTCTCCCGGCACCGCAACGGTAGTTTCTGCTATCTGAGCGGTGTAAGTGACATTGCCAAAGGTATGCGGTATATTCATGCTGAGCGGGCTGCTCAAAGAAAAAGGCACTAAAAGACGGATGAGCACGACACACCAGAGTATAGGAAAAACAAATTTAGGCAGCTTCTGCTTTAACAGTCCGCGCAAGAGCAGTACGACTATAATCATGATACTTCCATAAAGGGTCATGAGATAAAAGGGCATACTCATTCTGAAATGTAACATTTTAATCCTCATTTCTGCGCACGTTTTTGAAGCAATAAAGCCGTGCTTATTGCTTGCGCATAGGGAGTTTGTGTCAAGTGCGCGCAGACACGAATCTCCATGTCGAAGCATCTCGCCGGGAGTGCTTCTACTTCGCTTCTTGTATCATTTTAAAAAGCCTTTCCGCCTCTTCTTTTGAAATTCCCTGATTTCTCAGAAAAGAGGAAAAAAACAGTTCGCTGGAGCCGCCGAACATTTTGTCAATGAGCTGTTCGGTTTCACTCTGTGCAACCTCGTCCTTTGTGACGAGGGCTCTGCACAGAAACCCCGGTTCTTCGCGCTCTATGGCGCCTTTTTCAATACATTTTTTGATGACGGTGTAGGTGGTGTTTTTGTTCCAGCCGATACGTGCCGCAAGCACATCCACAATATCCCTGGCGGGCTTTTTGCCCTGTTCCCACAAAACCTCCATCACTTTAAGCTCTGAATCAAATAGCTTCACGGTGCACCTCTCTTTCCTGCCTGTATTGCGTGATACGGCTGCCTATCTGCCTGCCTGTATATAACAAAAGCGGTTTTTTGGTCTGTAATAGCGTAAGCCATGGAAGACTATTGCAATAGTCTTAGGGATTAAAAATAGACTATCACAATAGTCTGCGGGTGTCAAGGGGGATGATAAGAAAAATAAAAAATAGATGTTGTTAAATTTTTCAAATTCCAAGGAGCTGTTGCATTTGATTATGTGGTTTAAAATTTTAAAAGGGAAAATCAGACAATTTTTCAAAAATATTAGTGTATATTGACAAATTATGGCAGGAGAGTAAAATATTCTTATACATACATGTAGAGAAAAAGAGCCTGCCTATTGCAGTGGATACAAGGCAATAGGAAACTCTTTTTCAATAACAATGTTATTTTTTCAATCCACAGGGTGTACCTGACAATGCTATTATAGCATCTTTTTTCGATTTGGTAAAAGGCAGTCGTAATTTTTGCTATCGCTCAAAGAAACTAATTCAATAATATTGTTATTGAAATTAACGTTGACAGCAAGAAAAAACTATGTTATATATAAAAACAGGAAAGATAATTTAGGGGAGGGCAACAGGAAAATGAAGATTGCACATGTATCCGTAAAAGAGGGGAAAGCGGCGGTACAGGATTTAAAAGAGCATTTGAAGCATGTAGCGGCGCTTTGCCGGGAGTATATGAGGGGGATTGGCTGTCCTGCCATGGGGGAGCTTGCGGGTATATTACACGATGCAGGTAAGGCTTCTCATGCTTTTCAGGACAGAATGGAAGCGATTCGGCAGGGAAAGTCGGACCCGGGGCAAAAGGGAGGACATGCTTCTGTCGGAGCGGTACTTCTACAGAAAACGGCAGGCAGCCTGAGTACTCCGTTTGAAGAATTGGCGGTACAGGCAGTGTGCGAGGCGGTTTTTTCACATCATACGGCGCTTCCGGATAATATTTCACCGAAGGGGGAGGACGGATACAGGAACAGATTATGCTGTGAGGCGGCAGAATTGCAGGAAATTGAGTCATACTTTTGGGAAGAGATTATTTCAGAGGAAGAACTGAAAAAGCTTCTAAAGAAAGCGTATGCGGAGGCGGAAGTTTTATTTCAAAGGGCGAAAGGGAATGGGGCAGATTTCAAGGAAACAAATTTCTTTTTGGGGCTGCTGGAAAAAATGCTTTTGTCTGCATTAATCGATGCGGACTGGCTTGACAGCGCGACCGGTGGAGAAAACACATCTTGGGATTTCCCGGAAATTTTTCAGTCAGAAACAAATTATCAGGAAGAAAGAAGACAGCTTTTTGCAGATTTTCAGAAAAATCTGGAGGACGGCCTGCGGGACATGAATCAATCGCAAAACATGAATCAATCTCAAAAAGAGATTCATGTCTGGAGAAATTATATCTCTGAAAAGTGCGGCGAGGCGGGAGAACAGAAGGGCGGCGTCTATACGCTGTCCTGCCCTACCGGTGCGGGAAAAACGCTGGCGGGGCTTCGGTTTGCACTTAGGCATTGTATCGCACGGCAGAAAGACAGGATATTTTATATTATTCCCTTTATCAGTATCATAGACCAAAACGCCAAAAGCATAAAAAATGTATTAGGGCGGGACGGTTTTGCCGAGCAGGCGGAAAAGTATATTTTGGAGTTACATTCCAGCGTGGAGATGGAAGGAGAAAAGGGGACTTTTCGTGATGAGGGATTTTGGGCACAAAGGATGGCAGAGCCGATTGTGCTGACGACCATGGTTCGTTTCCTCAATACCTTTTTTGCCGAAGGAACGAGAAACCTAAGAGCAGCACACCAGTTTCAGAATGCAGTACTGATTTTTGATGAAATCCAGTCGCTTTCCGTCAGACAGACGGCTATTTTCAACAGTCTGATAAATTTTCTCACTTATGTGTGCGGCTGTACCTGTGTGTTATGTACGGCAACACAGCCACTTTTGGCAGAAACAATGAAACCTGTATATCCTATTAAAATGACGAATCCGGCAGCGCTGGTGGAGCTGCCGGGGGAAGCGGCAGAAGCGTTCCGCCGGGTTATCGTAAAACCGGCACTGAAAAGAAATGGATATACAGGGGAGGAGCTGGCAGAGCTTGTATGGGACAAGTCTCTCAGTGCCGGAAATGTACTGGTAGTTATGAACACGAAACAGTCGGCGCTTGCCGTCTACTATGAGGTGCAAAAGAAAGTCACGGAAGAATATAAGGTCTGGTATCTTTCTACAAGGCTTTATGCAGCGCACAGAAAAGAAGTGATTGCAGAAATCAGAAAAGCACTGCGGCAAGGAGAAAAGATAATTGTGGTGAGCACGCAGTTGATTGAAGCAGGGATTGATTTTGACTTTTCCTGTGTTATCCGCGCTTTGGCAGGCATGGATTCCATTGTGCAGGCGGCAGGAAGATGTAACAGGGAGGGGAAAAAGGAAATTTGCACGACGTACATTGTCAATCCCCATGAAAAGCTGGAATCATTGGCACATTTGAAGGATATCAGAGAGGGGGCAAATCAGACGCAGCGTCTGCTTGGGGAATTTGAAGCGAATCCGGCAGGATTTGACGGTGACCTGTTGTCGCCCAAGGCGATGCACTGGTATTTTCAATATTATTTCTGGAATAGAAAAGCAGAAATGACTTATCCGTTAGAGGGGACAAGCGATACGCTTTATACGCTGCTTTCTGACAATCAAAATCTAGTCCGCTCGGGTGTTCAGCATCTTACATATGAAGTGAATGCCCTGAACCAGTCGTTTCGGACGGCGGCGGAAAAGTTTCAGGCAATAGAAGCTGTGGGAAGTCCTGTGTTTGTCAGAAGAGGGCGCGGCAGGAAAATTTGGGAGGAAATACAGAGAAGCACAGCGTATCAAGATGTAAAGATGCTGTTAAAGGAGGCACAGCAGTTTGTGGTAAATGTGCCGCCATATGAGCTGAAAAAACTGGGAGAAAGCAAGGGGGTTTTGGAATGGGAGGATAAGATGGGAATGTATGTCCTGAATGAAATGTACTATGATGAAAAAACCGGTTTGTCAGGAGAAACCGGAGATACTGTGCCGTACTATGGATTTTAGGTGGCGGGAAGGAGGAGCATGGAAAAAAAGAATAGCATTACATTTTCACTGAAAGGCAGAAGAGCGCTTTTTACGGACCCGGTCAGCAGGATGGGCGGTGAAAAATTCACCTATCAAGTGCCGACTTATCAGGCGCTGAAGGGTGTTCTGGAAAGCATCTATTGGAAACCGACCTTCGTGTGGATAGTGGATAAGGTGCGCGTCATGAAGCAGATTCAGTCGGAATCGCAGGCAGTCAGACCAATAGATTATGGTGGCGGCAACACGCTGTCAATTTATACCTATCTTTCCGATGTGGAGTATCGTGTGCAGGCGCATTTTGAGTGGAATGAAAACCGGCAGGACATGGCAGAAGACCGGAATGAAAACAAGCACTACTTTATTGCCAGGCGTGCGTTGGAAAAGGGAGGAAGAAGGGATATTTTTCTAGGTACGAGAGAGTGTCAGGGGTATGTAGAGCCTTGTAGCTTTGACGAGGGAACAGGGCATTATGATGACTGTGAGGAAATGCCCATAGGCTTTATGTTTCATGGATTTACCTATCCGGACGAGGCGGTGCGGGAGGAAGAAAAAAACAAGCTGACGGCACGTTTTTTCAGTCCGCTGATGAAGAAAGGCGTGATTACTTTTCCGACGCCGGAGGAGTGTAGCGTGCGCCGGATACTGGCGGACAGAAAAGCGAAAGAATTTAGCCTGCAAAAGGGCAATATAAGCATGGCGGGAGGAGGTGCGCTGGATGAGCTGGCTGAATGAGCTATATCGGACCTATGAAGCCTGTAAAAGCGAAGTCGGCATGGTAAAAGAAAATCAGCCGCAGCTTCTGCCGATTGCACACCTAACCCAGAATGCCCAGCTTGAGATTGTTTTAGACGGTGAAGGTCATTTTCTTAGGGCATGCAGAGTGCCAAAGGAGGATGCGGTTACGGTGATTCCGGTTACGGAGGATTCGGGCGGGGGAAAGGGAAATGCTATTTTTCCGCATTCATTAGCAGATACGTTAGCATATATTGCAGGTGATTATGGAAATTTTGTGAGAAATAGTAAGGAAGAGAAATATGAAAAATATATGGCACAACTGGAAAAGTGGTCCTCATCACCTTACAGTCTGCCGCAGATAAACAGTGTGTACCGGTATCTTCGTGAAGGCAGGGTTATGCAGGATTTGCTGGAAGCGGGCGTGTTTTCCTTTGAAAACGGAAAAATCCTGGCAGAAAAGCAGCAGAACATAGAGCTGGAAAAGTGGTTTGTCCGGTTTTCGGTTGAGATTCCCGGCAAGGTGGAGAGCAGGCTTTACTGTGACACAGAGGTGTTTGAAAGCTACATACGCTTTTATCTTGCAGGACAGGAAACGCAGGAGCTGTGCTATGCAACCGGTGAGAGAGTGCCTTGCTCCGAAAAGCATCCTGCCAAAATCCGGCACACAGGGGATAAGGCAAAGTTGATATCGTCAAACAATGCTTCCGGTGTACTGACCTACAAAGGCAGGTTTAGCGAGAGCGGACAGGTGGCAGCCGTGAGCTATGAGGTATCGCAGAAGGCGCACAGCGCACTGCGGTGGCTGATTGCAAAGCAGGCATGCCTGAAGGCGGGCGAGCAGGTTTTTGTCGTGTGGTCTGTGGAAAAATCGGATATGAAAAATCCCTTTGCAGAATTCTGGGGTGAGGAAGAGGAGGCGGAAGCCTTTACCGACGAGCACTATGCTACTCAGGTCAGAAAAGCCATATGGGGAACGGAAAGGGAGCTGCAGGCGGGAGACAGCGTCATGGTTATGGGCGTGGAGGCGGCAACCACCGGCAGACTGTCCATTCCCTTTTATCAAAAATATGAAGCGCAGCAGTTTATTGAAAATATTACAAGATGGAAAACGGAGACTTGCTGGCTGTATAAGCGGGAAAAGGAAAAAGCGGCGGTGCCGTGGTCACCTTCCCTGATTGATATTGTGAAGCTGGTGACGGGAGATAGAAGCGATAAGCTGACCAAGAGCATGTATGAAAGGCTTTTGCCCTGCATCGTGGAGAGCAGGAGGCTGCCTTATGACATTGTACTATCTGCCGTGCAGCAGGCGGCAAATCCCATGCATTACAAAAATGAATGGGACTGGAACAGGGCAGTTGCAATAGCATGTGCGTTGCTGCGAAAATGGCAGATAGAAAGAGAAAACAGAGAGGAGGAATACAGCATGGTATTACAGGAGGAGAGCAAGGATAGGAGTTATATCTTCGGGCAGTTGCTTGCTACTGCTGAGATGCTGGAAAGGAGCGCTTTGCGGGGAGGCGGCAAGGAAATACGGAGTACGGCGGCTGAGAAATATTTTGTCAGATTTCAGCGGTATCCGGTAGAAACATGGCTTACCATCAGGAACCAGTTAAATCCGTATATGGCAAAACTCGGAGCGGAGGGAAAGCGGTTTTATATCGATAGGATTGACGAACTGACTGCAAGGCTGGAATTGACGGACAAGAGAAAACTGGAGCCCACATTTTTGCAGGGATACAGCTGTCAAAAAATGGCTTACTGGGGATATTTTAAGAAAAGCGTTGCGGAGAACGAGGAAGAGACAGAGTGACAAAAGACTCATGAAGTGATGTGAGTTGGCGGGACGGGACAGGAAAGACCTGTATCTGCCCGGATTGATAAGCGTGTCTGAGACGCGCAGAAATGGAGAGAAAAATATGAGTGAATTTACAAACAAGATTGATTTTGCGGTAGTATTCAGCGTAAAAAATGCAAATCCCAACGGAGACCCGTTAAACGGAAACAGACCGAGAGAAACCTATGATGGATTCGGAGAAGTTTCCGATGTGTGCCTGAAAAGAAAAATCCGCAACAGGATGATTGACTTAGGGTATCCGGTTTTTGTACAGTCAGATGAGAAAAATGTAGATGGAATCAAGAGCCTGAGCGAACGGGCAAGTGCAGCACCTGAATTGAAAGAAGCAGGAAAAGATAAAGAGAAATATGCAGCCGCCGCCTGCAGGAAGTGGCTTGATGTCAGGTCTTTTGGACAAGTATTTGCATTTAAGGGAAGCGGCTCTGACGGAATATCGGTAGGAGTGAGAGGGCCTGTTTCCATACAGACTGCGGTGAGTGTGGTGCCAATTGATATTTCCTCCATGCAGATTACAAAAAGTGTAAACAGTGAGCCGAGCGAGAAGAAATCCTCGGATACCATGGGAATGAAACACAGGGTTGACTTTGGCATGTATGTTACCTATGGAAGCATCAACCATCAGCTTGCAGAAAAGACAGGGTTTTCGGATGAGGATGCGGAAGTCATTAAAAATGCGCTGATAACATTGTTTGAAAATGATGCTTCTTCGGCAAGACCTGAGGGCAGTATGGAGGTATGTAAGGTCATTTGGTGGCGGCATAATTCTTTTCTGGGACAATATTCTTCCGCGAAGGTGCATAGAAGCCTGAAGGTAGAGAAAAAACAGGATGTGGAGATTCCGAAAAGCGTGGATGATTTTGAGATTACGGTAGAAGAAATGAAGAATTTAAAGGTTGAGATATATGACGGAATCTGAATATAAAGAGGAGGATTTTCTTCAGCTTTCGGGTTTGCAGCACTTCTCTTTTTGCAGAAGACAGTGGGCGCTGATTCATATCGAACAGCAATGGAATGAAAATGTACTTACCGTAAAGGGCAATCTTTTTCATGAAAAGGTACATGACGGGTATTCCTCAGAAAAGCGAAAAAACGTGATTATTTCCAGAGGAATGCCCATACATTCCAGAACACTTGGCGTGAGCGGAGAATGTGATGTGGTAGAATTTGTGCAGAAAGAGGAAGGGATTACCCTGCCTAATCGGAAGGAGAAGTATATACTGTATCCGGTTGAATATAAGCGCGGAAAAACAAAGGTAACAGACGAGGACAGGCTGCAGCTTACAGCGCAGGTGATTTGCCTGGAGGAAATGTTTTTGACAGAAATACCGGAGGCATACTTGTTTTATGGCGAAACCAGACGGCGCGAATGTGTAGAAATTACGAAAGAACTGAGGACGGAGTGCATAAAACTGTTTTTGGAGATGCACCAGCTCTATGAAAGAGGTTATACTCCAAAAGTGAAAAAGACAAAAAAGTGCGAAGCATGTTCCATGAAATCCATATGTCTGCCGAAGCTGGAAAAAAGCAGGCAGGTTGCCGCATATATTTCCAAGTATATGGAAGAGTGAAGGGTGGTGGAGGATTGAGAAAATTATTAAATACACTATACATTACCTCCAGTGATTATTATCTTTCTTTGGACGGAGAAAATGTGGTGGTGCTGCAGGGCAAAAAGGAGGTAGGAAGGCTGCCTTTGCACAATTTGGAATCTATTGTTACATGTGGCTATGCAGGAGCCAGCCCGGCATTGATGGAAAAGTGTGCCTCCAATAATATTTCTATGACATTTTTGTCTGTAACGGGTAAGTTTCGGGCTAAAGTAACCGGAAAAGCGTATGGCAACATTTTGCTCAGACGGACACAATATCGAATGGCAGATAATGAAAAGCAGGCTTTGCAGATTGCAAAAAATTTTATAATTGGAAAACTATATAATGAGAGAAGTGTTATTAACCGAGCAATACGGGATTATGCAGAAAGACTTGACACGGAAAGGTTGTGCAGGGTATCAGAGCAGTTAAAAGAAATTCTGCAGATGGCAAAAGAAGCAGAAGATATGGAAGCATTAAGGGGATATGAGGGTGAAGCGGCTTCCCGATATTTTTCACAGTTTGACCAATTGATATTGCAGCAAAAAGAAGCTTTTGTGTTTGATGTTCGAAATCGCAGACCGCCGCTTGACAGAGTGAATGCATTGTTATCCTTTACGTATGCACTGTTGACTAATATGTGTGTGGCGGCATTGGAAACGGTAGGTCTGGACCCATATGCAGGCTTTATGCATACGGACCGACCCGGCAGATGTTCTTTGGCTTTGGACTTGCTGGAGGAACTCAGAGCGCCATATGCGGACCGTTTTGTACTCTCCTGCATAAATAAGAAAGTGCTTGATTCGACTGATTTTGAGCAAAAAGAAAATGGCGCGGTGCTTTTAAATGAATCTGGAAGAAAAAAGTATTTGGCTGTGTGGCAGAATAAAAAAACGGAGAAACTAAAGCACCCTTATTTGCAGGAGAGTATTGAATGGGGTTTGGTACCATATGTGCAGGCTCTTTTGCTGGCACGTTATGTAAGAGGCGATTTGGACGGTTATCCTCCTTTCTTTTGGAAATAGATAGTTAATCGTAAAATTCCAATTTCTGTAGACCAAATTGTGTACGCTGTTGCATAATGCGTTTTGCAATTGTCTAGGAAATGGACAGGAGCGATTGCGAAATGCATATTTGTCGGTCAAGAAAAATAATGACAGTATAATTGCCCTGAAAGAGTTTAAAAGAATTGGGAATTTTGACATCTAAATCATAAAAGGTTTGTCGAAGAATTGTGAAGCTGACTATGAAAAAGGGCGTGCCATTATATCTTTAGGTCAGCTACGTAATGTTTTTGAGATTATCGTAACTGCGTGTAAGCTGTCAAAGTATAGTAGTCAGGTATTGTTGGAAATCCTTGGGTCTCTTTGTGAAATCTACAATGCGCATAATTTTGGGACTGGTAGCACGAGCTTTGTAATTGACTGGGAGATAATGTGATGAGAAGGAGAGTATATGTTAGTAGTGGTTACCTACGATGTTTCAACTGAAACGCAGGCAGGCAGAAACAGGCTGCGGAAGGTTGCAAAACAATGTCAAAATTACGGCTTGCGTGTCCAAAACTCCGTTTTTGAATGCAAAGTGGACGAGGCACAGTTTGTCGCATTTAAAAGCAGGCTGTTGAAATTAATCAATGACAAAGAAGACAGCTTGCGTTTTTACCGTTTGGGAAATTCCTACCATAATCAAATTGAGCACTACGGTTGCAAGGAAGTGCAGAATATTGATGCCCCTCTGATTTTTTAGGCGGTGCGGATGCCAAGTGTACATTTTTCTTTTGTGTGATTCGCACTCTGAAAAGAACTAAAAAGAAGTATTTTAATAAGTAAAAATGTTTTAAAAAAGAAATTTTTGTTTAGTAGTTATAATTTTGGCTTTGCAAAATCAGATGAGATTGTCTGTTTTTGCTGTCACTCCCCGTGCGGGAGTGTGGATTGAAATATTGTCGGTGGTAAAGGACTTCACAAGTGCGTCCGTCACTCCCCGTGCGGGAGTGTGGATTGAAATTTATTATCTATGAGTGCGTCCATTGCTTCCATGGATAGTCACTCCCCGTGCGGGAGTGTGGATTGAAATTTGTGTACTACCGCATCACCCTTAACCCCTCTAAGGTCACTCCCCGTGCGGGAGTGTGGATTGAAATAGCTTTTCCATCATCAGGCGTACCAACTCCTTTTTGTCACTCCCCGTGCGGGAGTGTGGATTGAAATACCAATTCTCTTTTACAGAAAGAACATTAAGGAGATTGTCACTCCCCGTGCGGGAGTGTGGATTGAAATGGTGTTGCCACTTCTGGGTACTCCACAATGGTGAAGTCACTCCCCGTGCGGGAGTGTGGATTGAAATATCATGGATAAGGCAACTTGTGTTTAATGCTGATAAGGTCACTCCCCGTGCGGGAGTGTGGATTGAAATCTTTATCCAATGGTCAAAGTCTGATAAGTAATAAGTCACTCCCCGTGCGGGAGTGTGGATTGAAATCAGTCTATTGCCAATAAATACGGAACAACTCCAGCCGTCACTCCCCGTGCGGGAGTGTGGATTGAAATAGTTCTGCCAGCCCGTCAATAGCAAAATCGTCAATAGTCACTCCCCGTGCGGGAGTGTGGATTGAAATTGAAGGGGCTATCAAGTATTACCATTCCTATGTAGTCACTCCCCGTGCGGGAGTGTGGATTGAAATAGCCCAATTGACTGTTATATATGATAGCCTATATTATGTCACTCCCCGTGCGGGAGTGTGGATTGAAATTGTCAAGTCCAGCCACGCCGCAACCGCCTTGACGGTCACTCCCCGTGCGGGAGTGTGGATTGAAATTATTTTGGTACGCCTGAAACAACTTGTCCCATTGTCACTCCCCGTGCGGGAGTGTGGATTGAAATACCTCCTTTTCGTTTGTTTTCATTCTTCCCAGTTTGTCACTCCCCGTGCGGGAGTGTGGATTGAAATCGTCAAAGTTCATCTGTCCCGGCACTTGCGCCGCCGTCACTCCCCGTGCGGGAGTGTGGATTGAAATACCAGAAACGAAATGAAAGCAATGGTCCGCAGCATGTCACTCCCCGTGCGGGAGTGTGGATTGAAATAAGCAATAAAGGGCAGGATTTCCGCAGGGTGCTTGTCACTCCCCGTGCGGGAGTGTGGATTGAAATTTCATGACTTGTGCAAGATAGACGCATATAAAGAAGGTCACTCCCCGTGCGGGAGTGTGGATTGAAATTATTGACTGCTTCAAGTCCTGCACATCCTCCACGTCACTCCCCGTGCGGGAGTGTGGATTGAAATAAGTCCTCACGGGTGTTGTCAATCTGTTCTTTCAGTCACTCCCCGTGCGGGAGTGTGGATTGAAATACCTTGCAGATATGATGGCAACGCACTTTGACGAGTCACTCCCCGTGCGGGAGTGTGGATTGAAATTTCTTTTCCGGGCTTCTCAAATCAACCAGCGGCGCGTCACTCCCCGTGCGGGAGTGTGGATTGAAATGTTATATCCCCCAGCTGCTTTGCTTCCGGGAAGTGGTCACTCCCCGTGCGGGAGTGTGGATTGAAATTATCTTTCTTGGGGATGAGCTTAATTTTCTCACGGTCACTCCCCGTGCGGGAGTGTGGATTGAAATCTCCTTGAGGTCTATCACATACTGCTCTTCTGGAAATGTCACTCCCCGTGCGGGAGTGTGGATTGAAATATAAAGGTATCAGCAAGATAAGATGACAATTCCCTGTCACTCCCCGTGCGGGAGTGTGGATTGAAATTTCAAATTCCCTCTCGTCCATATACTATTTCTCGTCACTCCCCGTGCGGGAGTGTGGATTGAAATCTCCTCTAAGGGTTTTTGTTTTTTATTTATGTATGTCACTCCCCGTGCGGGAGTGTGGATTGAAATCTGTCCAAAGAACTTTTCTGCTGCATCCGAGTAACGTCACTCCCCGTGCGGGAGTGTGGATTGAAATTTAATGACGATGTAAAAGCTTTGCGAAATGATATTGTCACTCCCCGTGCGGGAGTGTGGATTGAAATCAGTCAACTGCACTCAAGCCATAATAATAATCGTGTCACTCCCCGTGCGGGAGTGTGGATTGAAATCATCATGCATTTTCCGTACTCAGCAATTTTTTCGTCACTCCCCGTGCGGGAGTGTGGATTGAAATCATTGAAATGATACAATAACCTGCAGCATGTCCTGTCACTCCCCGTGCGGGAGTGTGGATTGAAATCTTCCTTGCACTCACACTGTTCTACCATTACTCTGTCACTCCCCGTGCGGGAGTGTGGATTGAAATCGGTTTGCAAAGAATCTCCTAACCGGGAGATATGAGTCACTCCCCGTGCGGGAGTGTGGATTGAAATAAATCCAACTACGCCAGTTACCCCGGCAGAGGTCGTCACTCCCCGTGCGGGAGTGTGGATTGAAATAACGGCGTAGAGCGTGGATTCTGCAATCTTTCCAGGTCACTCCCCGTGCGGGAGTGTGGATTGAAATAGAAACATACAAACAACCTCCTACTAAAAAATGGTCACTCCCCGTGCGGGAGTGTGGATTGAAATCACGGTTCCCTTGACTGCAGCCGCAGCACTAACCCGTCACTCCCCGTGCGGGAGTGTGGATTGAAATAGCCAGTTCATGCCAAAGTTTACACAGATGACAACGTCACTCCCCGTGCGGGAGTGTGGATTGAAATCCACCAGTAAAAGTAATTGCTTGCGACAATACAGTCACTCCCCGTGCGGGAGTGTGGATTGAAATCACTTACCTTATATGGTTGTATTTCAATGTAAAAGTCACTCCCCGTGCGGGAGTGTGGATTGAAATTAATGATGCATAGCCTGTATCAAAAATTGTACATGGTCACTCCCCGTGCGGGAGTGTGGATTGAAATGCTCTGGGTCATTTTTTGACCATTGATTACGCTTCGTCACTCCCCGTGCGGGAGTGTGGATTGAAATTGCAATAAGGTCATAAATGCGCTTTACTTCGGGGTCACTCCCCGTGCGGGAGTGTGGATTGAAATAGTCATCATGTCGCCTTTGTCAACGGATTTTTGAAGTCACTCCCCGTGCGGGAGTGTGGATTGAAATATGTTTTCCCGTCCATGGGTCTGGAACACTTGTAGTCACTCCCCGTGCGGGAGTGTGGATTGAAATGATTCCGCACGGGTGCATTAAAACTGGGTCGCTCGTCACTCCCCGTGCGGGAGTGTGGATTGAAATACAATTATTTGATTAAGAGTGTTTTCTTTTATAGTCACTCCCCGTGCGGGAGTGTGGATTGAAATTCTGTATTAGCATTTGTTGTTGTTGCATAATCTTGTCACTCCCCGTGCGGGAGTGTGGATTGAAATACTTTCAACATGCCCACATTTCGCTCCATTTTCAGTCACTCCCCGTGCGGGAGTGTGGATTGAAATTTTTATTTATGTATTAAGTATACATCAAAAGTACGTCACTCCCCGTGCGGGAGTGTGGATTGAAATATCAACCACTACTAATGGTTTACCATAAGAAATAGTCACTCCCCGTGCGGGAGTGTGGATTGAAATCCGTTCCTTCCCCTGCCTGCTGCAGGGGCTCCCCGTGTCACTCCCCGTGCGGGAGTGTGGATTGAAATTTGTAGCAGAACGTCTAGGCTTAAGCCTAGATTAGTCACTCCCCGTGCGGGAGTGTGGATTGAAATACTTTGGGCTGGGCTGTGTTTAATCATCTCCATCCGTCACTCCCCGTGCGGGAGTGTGGATTGAAATCCTTTTCACGGGCAGGGAAGCGCCTGTTGTGCGCGTCACTCCCCGTGCGGGAGTGTGGATTGAAATGCCAGCACCGGCATTACGGCTATGACATCATACGTCACTCCCCGTGCGGGAGTGTGGATTGAAATAGTTAATATAGCACTATTATCCGGCTGGGTATTGCGTCACTCCCCGTGCGGGAGTGTGGATTGAAATCTTCTATTCACATTACTTCCCTCCAATCATAGACAGTCACTCCCCGTGCGGGAGTGTGGATTGAAATAAAATGGCAACTGCTTTTTCTTTGAAACCATGCTTGTCACTCCCCGTGCGGGAGTGTGGATTGAAATCTTTTGTTGTTATGACTGCAATAGTATGTTCTGGTCACTCCCCGTGCGGGAGTGTGGATTGAAATCTCCAAGCTGTATTTCTCAGGATTCAATTCAACAAGTCACTCCCCGTGCGGGAGTGTGGATTGAAATTATTACTTCGCATACATCGTCGCACTTTAAATTTCGTCACTCCCCGTGCGGGAGTGTGGATTGAAATATCAAAGACAATCTAAACAATGCCCATTCAGACGAGTCACTCCCCGTGCGGGAGTGTGGATTGAAATTTACCTACTATGCCATCAATCTGAAGGCCGTGATGTCACTCCCCGTGCGGGAGTGTGGATTGAAATGACTCTGTTGCACTAAATGTGCCACACGGATAAGTCACTCCCCGTGCGGGAGTGTGGATTGAAATCGGTTACAACAATGGTGGTATGGGCGGCTGGGGAGGTCACTCCCCGTGCGGGAGTGTGGATTGAAATTTGCGCGTTGTACATGGAAACCATAAGTCCATCTATGTCACTCCCCTTGCGGGAGTGTGGATTGAAATACGCTGATAAAAACAGTGACAAGTGCATTGCCAGGTCACTCCCCGTGCGGGAGTGTGGATTGAAATGAAAAAGTGACAACATTTGAACCGTATGACAATGGTCACTCCCCGTGCGGGAGTGTGGATTGAAATATACTCATATATTTATTTATAGGTCTGCTCCAATACGTCACTCCCCGTGCAGGAGTGTGGATTGAAATTGCTTTATCCTGTTGTAAAAGATTATGCGGTAGAATTGTTTGCTTACCTTTGCAAACAGTATAATCTTAACCCGCTTTCCGACGGTGTTATCATCAGCCATAGCGAGGGGCATAAAAGAGGGATTGCAAGCAACCACGGGGACGTCGAGCACCTGTGGGGAAAATACGGGCTGACAATGGCGCAGTTCCGGCAGGACATAAAATCAGCGATGGGCAGCGCCGGCGTGGGGGCAGCACAGGGCGCAGCCGCACCGGTATACGGGAAAACTGTTAAAAAGGGCAGCACCGTGACATTTACAGGGGGAGCAGTCTATAAGTCTTCCACGGCGGCACAGGCAGCCGTAACCAGAAACGTGACAAGCACCTGTGAAGTGACTGCGGTCAATGAAAAAGGCGCGCACCCGTACCACTGCATATCCAAGGACAGGAAAGGCGTGTACGGGTGGGTTGACAGGGAAGCCGTCAGGGCTGACTAGCTAAAAAAAGAAAACGGAGAAAAGAAAAATATGAAAGTTTTGACAGAAAATGCAGTTATGGTTATCGGGGTGCTGGGGGCGCTGGCATTTGCCGTGTCCCTTATTACGGAAATGCTGAAGGATTTACCGGGGGTGAAGAAGGTGCCCACAAAGGCGCTTGTCATTGTCGTCTCCCTGATTGTGACAGTGGCAGCACTGGTGGTGTACACAGCATATGCAGGTATCCGGTTCCAGTGGTATTATATAGTGCCTGCGGTTTTTGCGGCATTTGTGGCGGCGTACATTGCCATGTACGGGTGGGACACGCTTAAGGAGCTGAAAGACAGGTTTATAAAGTAGAAAAGCATGACCTGCCTGTATCAGGGCGGTTTAAGCCATACAATATACACAGCGTTTCGTGAAAAATATTTTATCCTGATAGCAAAATCCTCTTTTCCGTAGCAACGATGGTACAATCATGGCATCTAAAACAAAAGAAAAGAGGTGTTACGGCAATGGACAGTAAAAAATACCTGCGCAGGATGAGGGAGCTTCGCGAAGACCATGACTACGGGCAGAAACAGGTGGCGGCAGCCCTGCAGGTAGACCAGAGGGTATACTCAAGGTATGAGACGGGAACGAATGCCCTGCCCATAGTAATGGTCTACGGGCTGTGCGAGCTGTACGGCGTGTCTTCGGATTACCTGCTGGGGATAAGCGACAGGAAGTGAAAACAGAACCGGTGATGCCTTTCTTGGATGGGTGTCGCCGGTTTTGTCTAGCATGAACTGTCTCAAAAAAATCGGTAGTTGAAATTTGTCGTTTTGCGTGGTAGCATTTTATGGGTACTACCAAGATGGTAGGCGGTTAGCCCTCTGCGGAGGGACTGTGACCCTCCGATTACAATGTATCTTTGATACATAGAAACCTGAAAAGGAATCTAGGAAAGGAGGGCTGAGCCATATGGATATTTTGGGACTTATTGCAGTGTTAAGTTTCGGCTTGACCTGTTTTGGAATCGGATATACATTCGGTAAAGATAGTAACAAGACACAGAAATAGCCGCCCCCGACCAAAGGATGCGGCTATAGCTGTAACCAAATAATCGGGCTAACCGTCTATCGGTAGCACCTAAAGGGTGTCTGTATCAGCAGATGCCCTTTTCTACTTAGATAATATCTTAATTTCATATAAAAGTCAATGCGTTTCAAACTTCCGTCAGATAAGAAGTTTCCCTTCACTATTTATTATGGACAAATGTTTAACCATTTTCGTAATAATGTATATTAACCATTATTTTCCAATAAAAAGTGGTAAATTATAGCGGAAGGAGCAAAGACGTATGATTAGAATTTTACTTTCTTCAAGACTTGGGGAGCGAAAATGGACACATGCAGATTTGGCAAGAAAAACTGGAATCAGGTCAACCACAATCAGCAAATTGTACCATGAGATGGTTGATAGAGTAAATTTGTAACATTTAGACCGTATCTGTGAAGCGTTGGAGTGCAATCGCGATGAGCTTGTTGTGAGGGTTTCCAATAAAATGCCCGATATGAGCCATAAACTATTATTGAATCTATTGAGTAATTGAGGGAAGTGCTGCAACACTGTCCCTCAAAGAAGGCGCCTGGGGAAATCCAAGTGCCTTTTTTGAGGTTTAGATATAGTGCATTGACATCATATTGACACTCAAATAAATATTATTGGTTATTTCTTCGCGTTGTTAACGTTGTAAATTGTTTGAAAACAGGTAAAAAGTATGGTAAAATTTACGGAAGAAACTTGACAGGGAGTGTGACTTGAAATAAAATTTGCCCCCTGTACATTCGCAGGGATAAGGTGTCACTCCCCGCGCGGGGGTGTGAGTTAAAATATGCCCTTCGTGCGGCACGCAGGATAGAGAACCTGTCACTCCCTATGGGGGAGTATGGATTAAAATTGCTCTATTGTCAGTGCGCTGTTTATCTTACTGCCTGAGGGTATTAGGCTTCAGCCATATTAAATATTTTGTGGGCGTTTTACTGCCGGGCAAATGTGATGTACTGTCATAGAAGTAAACATATTTTCAAAGTGTTGGAAACCTTGGAATCTTATCCATTATGCTATAATAGGTTTCCTTTTTATTTGCCTGTCACCGAAGTAATAATTTACCGCTTCTCTTTACTTACAAAGTATTGCGTACGAAAGAGTAATGTGAACTCCCGTATTGCTTTTCTTAATATATATTATTTTTTGCTATCTATAAGCTTTTGCATAAACTGCGAAAGCTTTGTAGTCGAACTAACTCTTGATGGCTGGTTTCAGCAAATTTTTCTGTCGGTACTTTCTTCAATTTGTAAGGCTTTCTTATTGAGCTGTTCTTTTCGTATTTTCCGGTTGTGACGGTATGTCACTTCGGGTTTCCTGTGGGTATCTTTTTCTCCTTTTTAAAGCTTAAATGTAGCCTCAAAAATCATGTAAACACAAGCAATACTAACCGTATATCGGATAATATACTTTACTTTGAAGCTATAAATATGGTAATTGCTGCCAAGAGAAAACTGGTTTCTATTTTTATCCTTTACATATCAATAAAAATAAGTTAAATGTCTTAACAAGAGCCCGCATGAGATTTGCTAATCCTGCAAAGAACGTCTTGAGCAGTTGCGTGATAAGTTCTATTTGATTATTTTGCTTAGCTTTTCTTGCTCATTTTTTATGTTGCCATTTGTAATAACAGTAACATATTGTGCACGATACATTGATGTTTTTGGGAAAAAATAAAAGTCTTCGTAAAGCAGGCATCTTTGCAAAAGGTGGTTTTATTATGGAAAGGCTTCTGATTTTTTATTTTGCATGCAGGTTTCTTTTATACAATATACTTACAATTCCATAAGTCCGTTATTTGGTACAACAGATAATATAAAATGGAAAGCAGCGAACCAAAAGAAAGTCAATATGCAAAGGAGGATGTGACTTATGCGGCAAAATGTTTTTGAGAGAGCAGCAGAATTTGTGATTTTAAAAGATGTGGTATGCGGGGAAACAGCAAAAGAACGGATGACGGAGCTGGAATTATCAGGACTGGATGCAGAAAAGTTAGAGTTTATGACGGAAGATGAACGTAGAAAGGTATTGGAAGAAGCCGGACTGATACCGGAAGAGTATGATTTTTAGGAAAGCAAAAGTTGTCTTACCTATTTTTAGGTCAAAGTGACAACTAACATTTTCCGATGGGGCTTTTGATACCCTAATTCTAAGAATAGTAAAAAACAAAGGAGAACAAAAACAACTGTGCTCCTTTGTCATAACAAATTTGGGATTTTTATCACAAGGCTTGCCGGTTATCTGCCGGACCGATATAGCCTCCGAACTATCGGCTGCAGCGAAAGCCCTAATGGAACGGCGACGCAGACGGCTATTACAGCGTTTATGCAGGAGACGATGGCTTTTTGAGAAGTGGTCAGCCAAACAGCGGACAGAGGCAGGCGCAGCACAAAGCGGTGTGTAATAAAGTTTTTGGACAAATATAATGTCACGTATAGCACAGAACCGCTTGTCGCACCGAGCAGGAACCGATTTTGTTTTGGGCGGCTTTTTGCCGTTATTTTTCCGCACAACCATGCCATTAGAAATTTAAATAAAAAGGTAAAGGGAGCGGAGGAGACATAAGCCGGATTTGTCAAATCAAAAAAGATTGAACCGATGCCGGCGGCAAGTCCGCCCTGCCATGCGCCCAAAAGCATACCGGACAGCAGGCACATCACGTTGCCCATGTGCAGCCGGGTAGCGGTTATCGGTGTGGGAATGGATATTTGCAAAAAGGCGGAAGTGGCATAAACAGCAGCCGACATAACACTAATCAGTGCGATTTCTCTTAAGGGAATTTTCTTTTTCATTAGGTGGTCTCCTTTCAAAAATGTATTATTTTTCTTTATGATACTATTGAGAAAAAAACCATACAATGATAAAATTGTATGGCATACAATTTTGCAAAGGGAGAAATGAGATGCCGTTTAATTCATTTGAAAATTATCCTATGTCGTGGAGACCGAGGCGGGAAGAATTGGAGAAACCTTATTATCTGTCGCTTGCGGGTCTTTTGGAGCGGGAGATTGCCGAGGGAAGGCTGAAGGCTCATACCAAGCTTCCGCCACAGCGGGAGCTTGCAGATTTTTTGGATTTAAATGTAAGTACCATTACCAGAGCGTACAAATTATGTGAATTGAAGGGGTTGCTCTATGCGGTAACAGGAAGGGGTACCTTTGTTGCGTCCGGCATATGTGCAGGGGACACTTTTATAGAAAAGAAAAGTCATTGTATCGAGATGGGGATGATTAAACCTTTTTACGAGACCAACGATATGGTTCTGGAAGCGGCACGGGTAATTTTGAAACGCGGCGATGCGGCAAGACTTTTGGAATACAGCAGTCCGTTAGGGACGGACAGACAGCTTTGTGCTGCCGCCTGCTGGCTGCAGAGGCATGGTGTGCATGTGGAGAAACGAGGGGTTCTAATAGCGGCGGGCGCGCAGAATGTGCTCAGCGTTATTTTAATTTCTCTGTTTCAGGCGGGGGATAAGATTGCCGTTGATGAATTTACTTATACCAATTTTAAAGGGCTGGCAAATCTGCTGCAAATTCAGTTGATTGCCGTTCGCGGAGACAATTACGGTATGCTGCCGGAGGCTTTGGAAATGCTGTGTAAAAATAGTGAAATACGTGGTGTATATCTTATGCCGACATGCAGTAATCCGACCGGTGTTTTTATGCCGCAGGACAGGCGTAAAGAACTGGCAAAGGTTATGAGGCGTTATTGCCTGCTGCTGATAGAAGATGATATTTATTCTTTTCTTGCGTCACAGGGAACAGATTCGTTTTTTTCTTTCATACCAGAGCAGACGCTTCATATCTGCAGCTTGTCTAAATCTTTGTGTGCAGGAATGCGGGTTGCTTTTGTGGCATTTTCGGAGCAGTACCGCGACAGGCTGGTAACCGGTATGCTCCATATCAATTTAAAAACGGTGGCTCTCAATGCGGAGATTATGGCAGAGCTGATTGAAAGCGGAAAAGCGGATGAAATTGTGCGTAGAAAAATAGAACTGGCAGAGGAAAGAAACCGGATATATGAAAGATTTTTTCGGCAGGAAGAGGGAAACATCGCACGCTTTTTCCACTGGCTGAAGCTGCCTTCCGGTTTGACAAGCGAAGAAGCGGAGCTTTTAGCGCTGCAGAACGGCGTGCATGTTTTAGGCTCCCACAGGTTTGCACAAGGAGGCGGAGAGAGTGCGGCATTTTTGCGTCTTTCCGTTGTTTCTACCGATACGGAAACGGAGCTTGCGCAGGGGCTTAAGATATTGCAAAATATATTACAGGAACCGCCGGTTTCCCTGTTGGTGTGAGCAGCTTGAAAAGCAGGGAGTTGGCGGAAATATATTGACAGAAAGCTGGCAAAAATTTATTCTAATAGTTAATTGCGAAACTCTCATTTTGAGGTTCCGAATTGTGCACCTTGTATATTCCATAAGCGGACCCTTGATTACCGTCGGTATCAAAGTCATGCGGGCATGACTTGCGCCGTATTTTGGCAGCTTACGTACCGCTACGGTAATCTCGGAGCGAAAGCGAGTTCGTGCTGGAATATACAAGGTGCACAATGACACTTGCATAATTGCTGAGTTTCGCAAACATCTATTTATTCTAAAATTAAAAGGAGGCAAAAGAACATGAAAAAATACATAAATACAGCTTTTATATATGCAATAGCAGCGATGGCGGGAGGCATGTTCTATCGGGAGTTTACGAAGGGGAACGGATTTGAGGGTGTGACAATGCTGGGAAAGGTGCATACACATTTATTTCTGCTGGGCATGTTTCTGTTTTTGATAGTTGCCCTGTTTGCAGGGCGGATGCAACTGGAGAAGGATAAACTGTTTCACGGATTTTTTTATATTTATAATGTGGGAGTGTCCTTGACGGCAGTTATGATGCTGGTACATGGCACGCTGCAGGTACTTCATGTGGAACTGTCCAAGGGAGCAGAGGCGTCCATTTCCGGCATTGCAGGAATCGGACACATTCTGACCGGGACGGGGCTTGTGCTGCTTTTACTTTCTTTGCGGAAACATGCGCAGGAGAAGGGAAATGACGGAAAAGAAAAATAGAGTCCGCCGAAGCGGACATGAAGTATAAGACAGATTGACCCATGGAGGCGAGGTTGAAAGAAATTCGCTTCAACCTCCTTGATTTGAGTGCGCGCTGAGGCGCGCAGATGGGAGCAAAAATGAAGAGTGTAACGATGTGTGCCGATATTTCCTGTGACTGCAAGCTGGTTTGGGAAATTGTGACAGATAACGTAAATTATGCGTGGCGAAGCGATTTGTCCAAAATAGAGGTGCTGGATGAAACGCGGTTTGACGAATATACGAAAAATGGGTTTGTAACGCATTTTTGTATCACGGCGAAGGAGCCCTGCCGTGAGTATCGGTTTGATATGGAAAATCAGAATATGCGCGGACGGTGGAAAGGCATATTCGAGGATTGCGGCGGCATGACGCGAATTACTTTTACTGAAGAAGTGCAGGCAAAGAATCCGGTTATGAATCTGTTTTTAAAGGGATATCTAAAAAAGCAGCAGGCAGCTTATATGAGAGACTTACAGAAAGCCGTGGCAGAAAAAGCATGAATAAAAAGTATAGATAAAAAGCATAGACAAAGCGGCTGCCTGTAAAAATAGCGGGTTAAAGCAGGCGGTTGAAAAATTCCAGCTTGTAGGTGCTTTGGTCTCGCGGGTCCGTCCTTTCCTGCGTTTCAAAGTAGGAGAAACCCAAAGAGGCGATGAGGGCTTTGGAAGCCGTGTTCTGGGAACGGGCGGAGCAGATAAATTCGCGTGCACCAAGAGACGCAGCGCGTTCCATTAAAAGACGCAGTGCCTGTTTACCGTAGCCCTTGCCGGTATAGTCCGGTCCTATGGCAATGCCGGTGTCTTCGTAGACGTGAGGCTTGACTTCTGTCATGCCGGCAAAGCCGATTGCCTGACCGCTCTTCTTTTCATATATTGTATAGGCTTCATGTGCGCGCTGAAAGGATACGCTTTTTTCCATGCGTATTTTTGCCGTGTCTTCATTTTCTGTCACTTGCCAGAGCATATAGCGTGCGCTCTCCGGTCTTGACCAGAGATTGCGGTACAAATCCTGCCAGTCTTCCTGTTTGGCTTTTTCAAGACGAATATCTTTTGCTTCCATAAAATTTCACTCCTGTCAGTTTAGATTTAGCGGAGAAGCTCTACTATAGAGGTAACCAGATGGCAGTTCGGCGTGTAGGTTACACGGTAGACGGCGGCATTCTCTGCATTCCAGTCGGTACTTTGATTTTCATTGTAGAAATGCTCCTGATTGGGGGTAAAGGCAACGCGGGCGGACATGATGTATACGCTGAACCAGGAAGAAGGCGTTTCGTCTGAGGGAGAAACGGGAAGGACTCTGTATGCCGTCAGGGGCATGGGGTAGTTCTGCCCGTGATTCGCAAGACCGGCGGAGGTGTAATTTTGGTTGAGATATACGTCCACGGACAGCAAGTCCCGTTCTTCTATGGCGGAAATATCCTCCAGATAGCGCTGGTATTTTTCGCGGGGGTTGATATCTGCGGTGACGGCGGACAGCACAAAACAGCAGAATAATCCCAGAAGCAGAACCAGTCCAAGCTCAGTAACAGGGATGCCTTTCTTTTTGAACCGCAATTTGCAGGCTTCATATTTGGGACTGTTAAAGGTGACAACATAGAACACCAGTGCCGACAGTCCAAAGACAGCAGTAAGAACCGACGAAATCAGGAAGGTTTTTTCGAGCAGTTTATACCAGCCGGCATATCCCTGCAGCAGGAGCGCAGCGGTATCCGCATCCGCAATATAGCTTCGCAGGGTGGCTGGCTGCAAAACAAGGGTAATTGCAACTGCCGCTGCGAGAAAAGCAAATATAAAATAAAGTAACCATTGTGTGTATTTCCACTGTAGCTTACGAGCTTCCTTTTTGTCGATGTTCATAAGGCACCTTTCTCTCGTATACAGGTTTGGATGGAGATTTTTATTTATTTTAGCATGTTTTGTAGATAAGGTAAAGACAATAGAAGGAAGTTATTACCCGGTTACTGTCCGCACGTTTCTTGCCCCCATGGGGGATTTGTGGTAGTATAAAACTAAAGCAGAAAGCAGTGCAATACAAAGAGTGGCGATAACAATAAATCAGGGGTGAACATAAATGAAAATGATACACTGTGCGGATATTCATCTGGGCTCTAAGATGGAGGCGAAGCTGCCGAAGGAGAAGGCGGATGAGCGGAAGGCGGAGGTTCGCGCTTCTTTTGAGAAAATGGTACAGTATGCAAAAGACGAGGATGTGCGGGCAATTCTTTTGGCGGGAGATGTGTTTGATTCGGACAGACCGCTCAAAAAGGATAAAGCCTTTTTTTATGACGTCGTCAGGCATAATCCGGAAATTGATTTTCTCTATCTGCGCGGCAATCATGACAGTATGGAGTCTTATACGGAAACGGATTTGGACAACTTGAAAATCTTTGGCAGGGAGTGGAAAAGCTACGATTATGGAGACATTACGGTAGCGGGGATTGAGATGGCGCCGGAAAATGCGATTTCTCTTTATGCGTCGCTGCAGTTAAATCCGAAGCGGAAAAATATTGTGATGCTGCACGGACAGACCGCATCTGTTGCAGAGATGGACAAGATTCATCTGGCAAAGCTGAAAAACCGGTATATTGATTATCTGGCGCTTGGACATGTACATTCTTATCAGACGGATAGTCTGGATGAGCGGGGAATATACGCCTACTGCGGCTGCTTGGAGGGGCGCGGGTTTGATGAAATCGGGGAAAAGGGATTTGTGCTTTTAGATATCGGGAGTGATATAAAGCTTCGTTTTATTCCAAACGCCTGCCGGAAAATAGAAGAAATGCAGGTGGATGTCAGTGATGCGGACGGGATATACAATGCATGTCAGAAGGCGAGGGAGGCGGCAAAGATGCGCTGTGCCAAGGAGGATATGCTGCGTCTGCACCTGACAGGAGAAATAGCGTTTGACAACGAGGGGCTGGCAGAAGAGGCGGAGAGGCTTCTGTCTCCTTATTTCTATTTTGTTTCAGTCAAGGACAAAACCCTGCGGAAATTCGATGTGCAGGCATTGCAGGGCGATATCTCGCTGCGAGGTGAGTTTATCCGCACCGTGCTTGCCGCACAGGAGTACACGGATGCGCAAAAGCAGCAGATAATAAACGCC
Organism: uncultured Lachnospiraceae bacterium; assembly: GCA_910578335.1. Classification (GTDB taxonomy): domain Bacteria; phylum Bacillota; class Clostridia; order Lachnospirales; family Lachnospiraceae; genus Acetatifactor. The sequence continues at coordinate 94,381 of CAJTPU010000013.1, forward strand.
GGATTAAAGGCACTTTCAGGAAAGGAACCGGATTAATATGAAGCTGAAGGCCTGTCATATAGAGAATTATGGAAAAATAAAGGATGCCGATTATGTATTTGCGGACGGCATAACGCAGTACTGCGAGGAAAACGGCTATGGGAAGACGACACTCGCTTCTTTTTTGAAGGCAATGTTTTACGGGCTTTCCCCGGTAAATAAAAGAACGAAGCAGTTTCTTGACAGAGAACATTTTTATCCGTTCCATGGCGGGAAATTTGGCGGCAGTCTGGTATTTGAAAAGGGAGGAAAGGAGTACAGAATCGAGCGTTTTTTTGACAAATCCAGCGGTACGAAGGACAGTATGCTTGTTTACTGCAATGGAATGCCGACGGAGGAGTTTGGCGGGGAGATTGGACAGGGCGTTTTTGGTCTGGACGAGGAAGCGTTTGCGCGCACGGTTTTTGTCACAGCGGCGGAAATGGAAATGAGTGCGACAAGCGGTATCAGCGCAAAATTAAATTGTTATGTGGAAAATACGGACAGTACTGCCGACGCAGCTTCTGCCATAAAGCTTTTGCACGACAGGAGAAAGGAGCTGAGGGCGGATAGGGGAAGCAATGATTTGCTGACGCGGCAGAGGGAAAAAATCAGCGGTATACAGGAACAGATAGAGAATCTGGAGCAAATTTCTGCCGCTCTGGGCGGACAATATACGGAGAGGGAGCAGTTGGAGCAGCAGATAAGAGAAGCGGAAGCGGCAGACAAGGAAGCGGGGACAAGGAAGCTTCTGCGCCAGAAGTGGGAGACTTATGACGGCTATCAGGCTGCGCTTGGGGCGGAGAGAGAAAAAAGAGAGGCAATTTCGCAAAAGTATCCGATGGGTATTCCTACGCAGGAAGAGCTGCAGGAATTGCGTGGAAGCGCCGAGCGTCTCAGTATGCTAAAAGGAGAGCGGGCGGCGGCATCCCCGGATGGCAAGGAGCAGGAACGTCTGGAAGCATTTGCGGTTCGTTTTGCGGGCGGCGTGCCTGAGGCAGAAGCGCTCAGACAGGAAGAGGAACGGCTAGCGCAGATTGGAAGTCTCAGGCTGCAGTTGGAGGAATTGAAGAAAGGCGCGCAGACGGAGCGGCAGAGAGCGCTTTCCGAAAAATTTGCCGCCGGCGTTCCCGACAGGGAGGAAAGGGATGAACTGCAAAGGCTGCTGACTGCATGTCAGGAAAAGGAAGAGGAGCTGGAAACGGCGGGAAACTGTGAGACGCAGAAAGCCGGCTGGGAGCAGACAAAAAAGCGGGCGGGAAGGGCTGCGGTTATATTAGAGTCTGCTGCCGTTTTACTGCTTGCAGGAGGAGGTTTTTTTCTGGCTGGAAAGCAGGATACGTGCACGGGCAGTCTGCTTTTTTTGCTTGGCGCAGCCGCATTTGCGGCGGGGATTGTTGTATTCTGCAGGCAGCAGCGCAAAGTGGCGGCACTGCAGCACACACAGGAAGATGCTTTTGCGGCACTGCGGCAGGAGCTTGCCGTTTTGGAAAGCGGGATTCGGGAAAAGCTGGCTCGCTACGGATACCACAGCCGGAATGGCGCAGTCTATGATTTTGCCGTAATGAAACAGGAAGCGGCGGAGTATGAGGATTTTTTGGCGGAAGCGGAAAGGAAGCGGAAGAGATTTGAAGAAAAAGCCGCAGAGTGCAGGGAGCTGCTGGAGCAGTCTGCTTTCTTTTTAGAGCAATACGGAGAGGATATGACTCTGCTGCGGGAGGATTTTAGAAATATGCAGACCGCCTTTGGCAGGCTGCGGGAAGACATTCGTGATTACGAGAGGCTTCGGAAGGAAGAGGCGGAGAAAAAGAAGAAAGAAGAGACTTGGCAAAAGCAGTATGCAGAAATCAAGGAGCAGATGCAGTCGGTGTTGGCAGGCTATCGGCTGGAGGTTTCCGATGACTGGAAAGAACAGCTCGCTCGTTGGGGTAACGACAGGCTGGAGGCGGAGCTTTTGGAGGAGTCAATAGCCAGACAGGAAAAAAGACTGGAGGAATACCGGATAAAAAACGGGCTGTCCCAAAGACCGGAGGGGGAAGCTGCGGATATGGAGGCACTGCGCGTCCGGCAGTCCCAAATGCGAAGGGAGCTTGCGGCGCTTGACCGCCGGATTGCCGAGTCGGAGGCTCTGCTGGAAAAGCTGCCGGAAAAACAGAATGAACTGGCGCTTGCAGAGGAAAAGCTGGAAGCGTACAAGGAGAAACACTTGATTTATGCAGGGGCGGCGAAAGCGCTGGAAACTGCGGAGCAGGCTTTGAAGGATAAATATATTTCCCCTATAAAGGAACGTTTCTGCATCTATTCGGCGGCAATTGAGAGAGCCATCGGAGAAAGAATTACTATGGACAAGGATTTTCAGCTCTTCTTTGAGAGGGGCGGGGAAAACCGCAAGGACAGGCATTTGAGCGCAGGGGAAAGAAGCGTCTGCGCGCTGTGCTTCCGTCTTGCCCTGATAGACAATATGTACGGAAAAGAACAGCCCTTTCTGATTATGGACGACCCTTTTGTGCATCTGGATGCCGTGCACATGAAAAAAACGGGAGAGGTATTAAAGGAGCTTGCAAAGGAGCGGCAGATTTTGTACTTCTGCTGTCATGAAAGCAGGAAAGTCTAAGGCGGCGATGAGGAGGCAAAAATGAAACAAAAAAATGCTGCCGTTTTATATGCCATTTTAGCTGCCGCCCTGTATGCGGTAAATATTCCCCTATCCAAGCTGCTGTTAAACCATGCAGGCGCGACAATGATGGCGGCATTTCTGTATCTTGGAGCGGGGCTGGGGCTGTTGTTGTATGGAATGGCGGAGAGGCTTATAAAAAAAGGAAAACAGCAGGCACATTTGACGAAAAAAGAGCTGCCCTATACAATTGCCATGGTGGTACTGGACATTATTGCGCCCATACTGCTGATGTCCGGCATCACAAGAACCGAATCGGCAAATGTTTCCCTGCTCAATAATTTTGAAATTGTTGCTACCTCTGTGATTGCATTGGTTATTTTTAAGGAGACCATATCAAAAAGGCTGTGGTTTGCCATTTTCATGGTAACCGCAGCCAGCGTGATACTGAGCTTTGAGGGGGCAGGCGCGTTTGCGTGCAATACGGGCTCCTTCCTTGTGTTGGGAGCCTGCGTCTGCTGGGGCTTTGAAAACAACTGCACCAGAATGATAAGCAATAAAAGCTCTACGGAAATTGTAGTGATAAAGGGCTGCTTTTCCGGCGCGGGAAGTCTTGTTACGGCGCTGGTTTTAGGGGAGAAGCTGCCTGAAATAAAGTGGATAGGTGCTATCCTTTTACTTGGCTTTGTGGCGTATGGGCTGAGCATCAAATTTTATGTCATGGCGCAGCAATATCTGGGTGCGGCAAAAACAAGCGCCTATTATTCCATAGCGCCGTTTTTAGGCGTGGCGTTCAGCCTGCTTATGCTGGGAGAAAGACCCGCGGAGCAGTTTTATGCTGCCCTGCTTATTATGATAGCCGGTACAGTAGTGATAGCGAAAGATTCCGTGTGAAATCCTTTTATCGGGCTTCTCTTTGGCTCTCCATGTCCTGCAAAATCTGTGCCACAACTTCTCTTTCATCAAAATGGTACTTTTCCCCTTTGATTTCCTGATAGTCTTCGTGTCCCTTTCCCAAAAGCAGGATAATATCGCCGGACTCTGCATGGGACATGCTGTAGGCAATTGCTTCTTTCCTGTCGTCAATTTCGATGTACCTGCCGCCGCTCTTTTGCAGACCGACCTTGATGTCTTCATTGATGTCATGCAGCTCTTCAAATCTGGGATTGTCGCAGGTAAGTATACACAAATCGGCATATTTACCGGTGATTTCTCCCATATCATAGCGGCGCAGTCTGGAGCGGTTGCCGCCGCAGCCGTATACGCAGACAAGACGCCTTGGACGGTACTGCTGCAGCGCCGTCAGCGCATTCTCCGTGCTTACCCTGTTGTGGGCATAATCAATCAGCATGGAATATTCTTTGGAGACGGGCAGCAGCTCCATACGCCCCTTGACCCGTGCCTTGTCAAGACCGCTGCGGATGGCATCGGGCGCAATGCCTGCCAGCCTGCAGACAGACAGGGCGGCAAGGGCATTGTATACGGAAAACTGACCGGGAAGGAATATCCGGTATTGTCCGTTAAGCAAGCCTTTTACCTGAAACTGCATTCCAAGTCTGCCGTCTATATTGATATTTTCTATATGATAAGCAGTGAAATCGGTGGCCGGTTTTACATCGCTGTCCGCAGCCGTACAAAAAGTAGTTACCTTGCAGGTATGTCCCTGCAATACGTCCCTGTAGTGGGAATCATCCGCATTGAAAACACCTTGCTTACATTGCCGGAAAAGCAGGCTTTTGCAGGAGAGATACTCTTCAAAGGAATCGTGCTCATTCGGACCGATGTGGTCTGCCGAGAGGTTGTTAAAAACGCCATAATCAAATTGGATTCCGGCAGTGCGTCCCAGCTTGAGAGCCTGTGAGGAAACCTCCATAACGACATATTCACAGCCGGCTTCTGTCATTTGGTGAAACAAGCTGTGAAGCTCATAGGACTCAGGCGTGGTGTTTTTTAAGGGGATATGCCTGTCGCCGATGACGGCGCCGTTAGAGCCGATAAGTCCGGTCTTTTTGCCGCTGTTCTCTAAAACGCTCTTTATGATATGGGTAGTCGTTGTCTTGCCATTGGTACCGGTCACGCCGATTGTAATGAGCTTACGGGCAGGATAATCAAAAAAAGCGGCGGACATATACGCCAGTGCTTCCCGCGTGGAAGGGACGCAAAGCGTCGTGATATGCGCAGGAATCTGCCCGGCAGCCTCTTCCCGTTCGATGACAATTGCGGAAGCGCCTTTTTGGATGGCGTCAGGGATATAGTCATGCCCGTCCGTTCTGGCTCCCGTCAGACAGACGAACATAACGCCTTCCACAATTTTGCGGGAGTCGTACACAATATCTTTTACAGCAGTCTCCAGGGAACCCTGCAGAAGCCGGTACTGCAGGCTGGAACAAATTTTATCTAATTTCATAATCTCTCTTTTCCTGTTACGATATTTGGCTGGTGCGTTGAAAGGGTGCAAACCGCTGCAACTCAGGGGATATGCGCATCTATGCGGGCAGAAGCCCGTCGCTTAGCTCGCCCTCAAAGACGGTATGGGAAGGACCCTCCATAATCAGGCGGTTTGTTTTTTCATCCCACTCGATATCAAGAGGACCGCCAATCTGCTCCACCGTGACATGGCGATTGCAGCGGTTTGTCAGCACCCCGGCAACGACTGCGGTTGCGCAGCCCGTGCCGCAGCCAATGGTCTCGCCTGTGCCGCGCTCCCATTCTCTGATTTTAATATAGTCGCGGCTTACCAGCTCGGCGAAGGTGACGTTTGTCTTGTTGGGAAACAGGGAAGTCATATATTCCAAAGCCGGTCCATAGGTTTCAACCGGTAAGTCCTTCACAGACGCAACGTAAGCGACACAGTGGGGGTTGCCCCATGAAACGGCAGTTATAAAAAGCGTTTCATGGGGCACCTTCACCGGCTGTTCAATAAATTCCGCAAGGGAAGTGGTGACGGGTATTTTTTCCGTAGACAGGACGGGCTCTCCAATGTCTGCGCGGATATTGGAAACCAGTCCGTCTGTGACGGACAGGGTAAGCTGCTTAAGACCGCCGAGAGTCTCGACGGTAATATGGGTTCGGTCAGTCAGCCTGTGGTCGTACACATATTTGCCGACGCTGCGCAGGGCGTTACCGCACATTTCTGCTTCCGTACCGTCGGGGTTAAAAATCCGCATACGAAAATCTGCTTTGTCGGACGGGCAGATAAGCACCATGCCGTCGGAGCCTATGCCAAAATGCCTGTCGCTCACAAAGCGTGCCAGCCCGGAAAGGTCGGGAAGCTTTTGATGAATTGCGTCAATATAGACATAGTCGTTGCCGAATGCCTGCATCTTTGTAAATCGCATACTGCCTCCTAACGCATTGCCTGCTCTAAATCGTTGATAATATCCTGTGCATCTTCAAGCCCGACGGACAGCCGGAGGAAACATTCCGTAATACCGAGGTCTTCTTTCAACGCCTTCGGCGTATCCTCATGGGTCTGGGTGGTCGGATAGGTAATCAGGGTTTCCGTACCGCCGAGGCTTTCCGCAAACATAACCATGCTGACATTTTTTAAGATTTTCTTTACGGTTTCCAGACTGTCCACAGTAAAGGAAATCATGCCGCCGAAGCCCTTGGTCTGCCGCTTTGTGATTTCATAGCCCTTGTGGTCGGGGAAGCCTACATAAAAGACCTCCTTTACCTTTGGATGGGTGGAGAGCCATGCGGCTACCTTCTGCGAGCTTTCATTGTGCCGGTTCATACGCACGGCAAGCGTTTTGATGCCTCTGATAACGAGCCAACTGTCAAAAGGGGAAAGCTGACTGCCATGGGATTTTATGTGAATCTGTATTTTTTTTGCAATTTCCTCATCTTCCTTTACCACCACGATGCCGGAAATGACATCATTGTGTCCGCAGAGGTATTTGGTGGAGCTGTGCGTCACGATATCTGCGCCGAGCGTCAGCGGTTTTTGGAAATAAGGCGTCAAAAAAGTGTTGTCCACAACGGTGAGAGCGCCAATTTCCTTTGCGATTGCCGATACAGCCTGAATATCAGCAACCTTCATCATGGGATTGGTGGGTGTCTCCACAAAAAACATTTTGGTATTGGGCTGAATGGCATGCCTTACGGCGTCTAAATCGGACATGTCCACATACGTATGGGTAATACCATATTTGCCAAAGACGTCTCCGATGATTCGGAAGGTGCCGCCGTAGATATCATTGGATAAAAGCACGTGCTCACCCGGGGCAAGCAGTGAGAAGACAGCCATGTTGGCAGCTTGTCCGCTGGAAAAAGCAAAACCTTTGATACCGCCCTCTAAAATTGCCATGGTCCGTTCCAGCTCCTGTCTGGTCGGATTGTCAAGGCGGCTGTAGGCAAAGCCGGTGGTTACGCCGAGCTCTGCGTGGCGGAAGGTTGCCGACTGGAAGATGGGCATACTGACGGCTCCCGTCAGAGGCTCCGTTCCCAGCGCGCCGTGCACCACCTTGGAATCATCATGCAGATGCTCTTTTTTGTCAAATACATCGTAACTGATAGGTTGCTTCATAGAAATCTCCTGTCCTTTCTTCATTGGAATGGGAAAAAAACATATCTGTTACTATTTTACCTCATTGGAGAGATTTATGCATTAATGATTTACAAATATTATAAAATTTGTTAAAAAAATCAAATGCCCGTGAAAATCTGCCGCCCATACCATATGTACAAATTATGGATATTGTGCTATTTTTAATAAGACGGACGAGTAGTCATCGTCTGTATGAATCGAAAGGGAGGAAAGAAGATATGAGAGTTCACAGGCTTCGGTTCGACATATGGCTCTGTCTTGCCATAAGTGTGCTGCTTGCCATAGGGGCTGCTAAAATTGTCAATTCCATGGTGCCGAAAGCATATGAAAATTATGTGGAGGAGCATACGGTAGAGGACGGCGAGATTGGCGGTATGGCGGATGAGACGGTCTTTCGCGCGCAGAACGTGGAGGATTTGCTGACGCATGACACTTTTACCGTGATTTCCCCGGGCATTGAGTATATGAACAGGGGAGCAGGCTATTTTGGAAGCTATTATTTTTATTCCCTGACGCTTCCTTCGGGAGAGCGGGTAGCGGCGCTCTACAATATGGATTCCGTACAGAAGGAGAACGGGGAGGATTCCGACATTTACAGCGGCGACAAAATTCTGCCGGTGGGAAAGGTAGTCTACGAGGATTTGACCACGAGCGCTTCCTTTCTGGAACAGATAGAACATGCCGAGCCTTTAAGCCGCACGGATTTTTATGTAGACATGCGTGGCGAAGGCGGCAAGATGACGCAGGAAACCTATGCGGAAGCGCCGGTTGCGCTGGTGCAGATTCTTACGGTTGTAATCAGTTTTCCACTGTTACATATGCTTGGCTCAAAACTGGGAATTTTTCCCCGATTTTTTTCCTTCAAAAAGCGCGAGGAGAAAAATTGGGAGTAAGAGACGGAAAGTATGAGGAGGAGAGACGATGGGAATTTTTAAGAAAATGCGGGCGGCTTTTCATGACGACTGGTGCAGCCAGTGTCAGACGCCCATGGCAGAAAAAGCAAGACGGCTGTTTGCAATGCCTAGTATGACGGTGGGTCATTACGTGTCCCATAAGGAGCCGGCGTATTACCGCCAGAATCTGCGCGTTGTATCGCGCAAGGCGGATATCCCTTCCGGCATGTATGCCTGCGGGTTAATTGCCTATCAGTGTCCGCAGTGCGGTCATCGTGCGGTAAAAGCGTCTGTATTTCTGCCGGTGCGCGAACAGGAAAAGGTAGAGGAAAATCTGCTTTTTGAAAAAGGGGAGCTGGACGATTTGCTGATGTAGAGGAGAGGGAACAAGATGCAGATATTTATATCACACGCTTCCCAAAATGCTGCTGAAGCGTCTGCAGTCTGCCGCCTGCTGGAAGAACGGGGCACAAAGTGTTTTATTGCGCCAAGGGATATCCGGACAGGGAAGGAATATGCGGAGGAAATTGTAAACGGGCTGGATGGTTCTGCGGCAGTCCTCCTGCTGATGTCGGAGGCGGCAAACCGCTCGCCCCATGTGCTGCGGGAGGTGGAAAGAGCGGTCAGCAAATCCATCCCGATTCTGGTATATAAGCTGGAAGAAGTTGCATTGTCCAAGTCCATGGAGTATTTTCTGATGACGCATCAGTGGGTCGGCTCGCAGGATGAGGACGGGTATGCGCGTATTCTGTCCTTTGCGGCTGATTTGCAGAAGCAGGCTGACGCGGAGCATGAGTCAGCGCAGGGCGTTGAAAAGAAGCAGTATAGGGAAGCGGCGGGCGCAGAATACCAAAATGAACGGCGGACAAAAAGCGCAGATAGAAAACGGGCTGAAAACAAAAAGCCCCGGAAAAAAGTCCGTGTGTTAGCGCTGGCGGCGGCTTTTTGCCTGCTTGCCGCGGGATTGACTGCGGGCTTTTTGCTTACAGGCGGCAGGCGTGCAAAGGTGCAGGTACAGACAGGCGATACCGTCCTGTTTGGCAGTTACAACGGCGAGGAGATAAGCTGGCGCGTATTGCGTATTTCGGATGACGGCTCTAAGGCGGTTTTGGTGGCGGCGGATATCCTGACCATGAAAGCGTTTGACGCTGCGGAGGGCGGGCGGTACAACCGGTATGAGGAGACAGATTACTGGGGGCAGGAGACTGCGGCGGATACGGATTTGAACCTGCAGATGCTGGTGCGCGGCAATAATAGCTGGTGCGTTTCCAATATCAGGACATGGCTGAACAGTACGGCAGAGGTGGTGCTTTATACGGACCAGCCGCCGGAGGCATCCGCCATGGCGGAAAAAAAGAACGGGTATCAGAATGAGGCGGGGTTTCTGCATGATTTTACCGAGGCGGAGCTTGCTGCAATTGTGGAGACGGAGATTGTAACCGGTACAAATCCTTTGTATGATGCGGATACTGTGACGACCATGGACAGGGTATACCTTTTGTCCATGGAGGAGCTTGGCTGGTTTGATGAAGCCGGCATCAGCAAGCTTGCCGTTCCCACGCAGGCAGCCGTAGCACAGGATGGCAGTTATTGGTATATGCTGGACTACACGGAGTATGACATAAAGGAATACTGCTGGTGGCTGCGGGAGCCGGTAGAGGGCACTGCAAGCCAGTGTTATCTGGTGGGGAACGGCTATACGGCGGAAAACATCAGGCGGGAAAATGCAGGGCTTGAAGGCTACGGCGTGCGTCCTGCCATTACGGTTGACTTGTATCAAGTATCTTTCAGATAAGGAGTAAGAGGCTTATGAAGTGTGCAATTTATGGCGCAGGCTCGCTGGGGACGGTTCTGGGCGCTTATATGACAAAGAATGGGGCAGAGGTTGAGCTGATAAACAGGAATGAGGCACATGTGGCGGCGCTTCGGGAAAAGGGCGCGCATATCACCGGAACGGTGGACTTTACGACGCCTGTAAAGGCAGTAACGCCAAAGGAAATGGAAGGGAAATATGATGTATTTTTCCTGATGACGAAACAGTTGTACAATAAAGATGTGGTAACATTTTTAAAGCCGTTTCTGTCAGAGGAGGGGGTTATTGTTACCTTTCAGAACGGACTTCCTGAGCCGGGGATTGCAGAAATCGTAGGAAAAAATCACACCATGGGCTGTGTGGTGGAATGGGGTGCGACGCTTTTGGAACCGGGGGTGTGCGTGCTGACGAGCGAGCCGGACAGCCTTTCTTTCCACATGGGCGGTATGGAGGGAATTACCGAAAAGCAGATAAAAGCGGTAAAAGAACTGCTTGAAAAAATGTGTCCGGTGCACATGGAGGAAAACCTTTTGGGAGCCCGCTGGTCCAAGCTGCTGATTAACGCTGCTTTTTCCGGAATTGGAACCGTGGTGGGAGGCACCTTTGGAGATGTCTTTGGCTATAAGGATTCGCGCAGACTTGCCGTGCGCTGTATGAAGGAATGCATCGATGTGGGACATGCTGCGGGGGAGACCTTTGCGCCGGTACAGGGCAAGGACATCACAAAGCTTTTCTACTACAAAAATAAAATGAAGCGCGCTTTTGCCATGTTCCTTATGCCGATAGCCATGAAGAAGCACGGCGCCATCGAACCGTCCATGCTGCAGGATATCCGGCACGGAAAGCCTTGTGAGGTTGATGCAATCAACGGAGTTGTCTGCGACTGGGGAAGAAAGTACAAAATACCGACGCCGGTGAACGATAGGATTGTGGAAGTGATAAAGAAGGAGCAGTCCGGCGAGCTGAAACCGGAAAGGGCAAATTTAAGCAGGTTTCAGGATTTGATACAGGCATAAAAGGTGCATCCGGCTTCATATGGTATAGAGTATGAAGGCGAGGTGCAGTACCGCGGGAGAACCTGCGCTGCTGTCCGGAAAGGGAATCATGCAGTCAAACTTCAAAACTCTGGTAAAATCTATTGCGGCGCCCCTTGCTGTGGGCGCCGTCTCAGGCTTTTTGGCGCGGGAAGGGATTCAAAATTTTGGGGCGGGAGGACGTCCTTTTTTGTCGCCTCCGGGCTGGATGTTTCCGATTGTATGGATGCTTCTTTATTTGCTGTCAGGCGTGGGCGCGTATAGGGTAAAGACTTCAAAGGCAGATAAAGAACGTGTCGAGGAGGCAATTACGATATACCATCTGCTTCTGTTTGTACATTTTCTCTGGGTCATTTTCTTTTTTACTTTTGAATTTCAGATATTTGCTTTTGCATGGCTGATTGCAGTTTGGCTGCTTGCGGCGGTGGCGTCAATTCTTTTTTATAGCATAAAAAAGCCGGCTGGCGTCTTTATGCTTTTGTTTTTGTGCTGGACGACGTATGCCGGCTATCTGAATCTGGCTTCCTGGATAATCAGGAAATCTCCATTGTGAATACCTTGCCGTGCATGGTGAGCCGGACGCGGTACAAATCGTGGTCCCATGCCTTTTTTAACCTCTCGTCCGTAATGGGCAGAACCTCTACGGCAAGGGGAGCGGCGCCCGAAAAGGAAGCGGCGGCAAGGCTGCCGATTTGTAACAGTCCGTCCTCTAAAACAGGCTTCTCATAGGTGATAAAATTCAGTACGACGTCAGGCAGATTGGTGGTATCCGTAATGACGACGCGGTTTTCTTTTTTGTGCAGCGCTACACTGCGCCGGTAGGAAGGAAGAGCTGGAGCGGCGTCTTTGTGCGGCGTTTGCGTTTTGTCGGAGGGTGTGAAGGAGGGGACGCACGGCGCAGAGTATGCACACGGCGCAAAATACGTACATGGCGAAAAATACGCGCCGGCAAGCTCCATGGACAAGGAAGAGACGTCTTCACCGCAGACAGCGTTGACGTCTGCGGCACGGTATTCAGCGCCGTCTTTTTCATCCTGTCCCATCAAGGTGGGGAGGTTGTGATAGCCGGACTGCATGGTCCAGATTTCATAACGCTGTGGGGAGAAGGTTTTCTTTGTATAGCTCTCCACACCGATGTCCGCAAAGACCGGCAGTCCGTTTTTGTACAAGGTAAAGCTGCCTGTATCGTTGTGATTGTGGTTGTCCGCATTGTCTCCCGCCTTTACCGCAAGGGTCATCAGATTGCTTCTGGTGAGAAACAGCCCTACGCTTTCATAAAAAATATCTTTGTGGGAAGCAGGGACGGGGTGGTCATAGGCAAGCACTTCTTCACTGTAAAAAATATTCTGCATCCGGTGAAACAGATTTATCCGGTTGACTTCGTCGGCGTACAGAGCGCCCTCTGATGCGCGGAAGTCCTCTGCGGCAAACTGCATAAGCGCCGGCTGGTTTGTGTATTTCCCAAATAGATATTCCTGCACGCCGGCACGTCCGGCGACAGGGGAGCAGTCGGCGAAATTAAAATAATATTTATCTGCCACATGCACATGCATAATATAGGCGGCGATATTTTTTATCTTTTCCGTCTGAAAAAGCGGCGTGAAAGCGCCGTTTGATACAGCGTTTAAAATTTCCAGCGCATTACAGAGACAGAGACCGGCGTGCCGATAGTACTGTGCACCCTCATCGCAGCAGCCGTCTATGCCGTAATCTTTTAAAAAGTAGTCCAGACTTTCGGCAGCCTTTAAAAAGACCTGTCTTTCGGTTTCTGCACCAAAATCCCCTAAAAAGACAGTGAGCAGGACATTCTGGGTACACCATGCAGTCCAGTTGCACATCGGCTCATTTTCCCTTCCCATCCACCAGAAATGTTCGTGCAGATAGGGCATGACAATGCGTTCCTGCAGGGTTTTATGGATGTTTCCCAAAATGAAAGGGCTGAAGGCGTCAAGCTGTTTTCCTAAAAGGTATGCGGTGCAGGAGAGCAGCGCGCCGGTCTCGCAGGCAAACAAATCGAGCACCGGACGGGTTATGTCGGGCAGAAGAAACTGCGGCGTGTCCCGTATATAAGAATTGTGGGGAGGAAGCTGCCAGCCGCTTTCTTCGCACAGGGTAAAAATACCGTTGACAATATCATCCAAAAACCTGCCTTTTTGCTCCACACATTCTGCCGCCGCCAATCCGCACAAGGCATGGCGCCTGGCAAAATACAAATTTTCATACGCGCTCCTGTCACCTGTCCTGATAAAGCGCATGAAATCCGTGGCGCGGATTGCCGGATATGGGAAGTCCAAAAAGGATTCTCCTTCACTTATAATGCGTTTCCGCAGAGTAGAAGGGAGCGCCCGGTAAGCAGTCTTTTCGGCTGCGTCGGGAAAAGGCACAAATGCCTGAAAAGTTTCGACAAAAGCCTCCGCAGCCTTTTTGCATTGCATTTCCATTTTCCATTCCTCCTGTCTGTTTATACATACTGTGCATTCAGGTACTCGGTCGGGGATATGCCCTCTATCTTTTTAAATACCTTGCTGAAATAAAAAGCGCTTTCAAAGCCCAGCATATCGGCAACCTCGTATACCTTGAGATTACCGTCCGCAAGCAGGCGTTTACTTTCGCTGACTTTGCAGATATTAATGTATTCATTGAAGCCGGTATCGTTATACTTGCTAAAAAGCTGGCTTAAGTAGCTGGGGCTTATGCTAAATATAGAGGCGACTTCATTTAAGGACAGCTTTTCCCTGATATGCCCGTTGATATATTTCTTGACGTTTAGGACGGTGTGGTTTTTGTAATCCTTCCTCTTTTCCTCAAAGAACGCCGATAATTTGTCCCCGAAGCTGTCCAGCCAGCCAATCACCTGCTCCACGGTGCTCTGCATGTAGACGGAGCGGTAGCCGGTGGGAGTGTCCTTAAAGATTTCTGAGACAACGGCTTCTCCGTCAGGCAGCATGGAGATGGAGAGGTAGAGTATGTTGCAGGCGGCGTCCAGCGCCTGCACGAAGTAATGGGGGTGCGCTGAAAAAAGTTCGTCAATGGCAGTGATTGTCTGCTGCAGAATTTCGGAATCATACTCTGCGAATGCCTTGCACAAATCATTTTTGAAAATTCCGATGTTAAATGCCTGATGGGAGTCGCTGCGGGCGGGCAGCCCCAAAAAAGCAGTCGGGTTTTCCAAAGTAGTTTCCTGATATGCCTGTCTGGCATACTGATAAGAATCGCTCGCCTGAAAGGGCGTGTTTACCAGACTGCCGATGCCGCAGCGCAGGCATACATTGTAGTAGTTTAGCAGGGTAGCGCTGATATGTGCCAGAATATTGCTGATTTCCCCGGCATATTCCGGTTCATTGTTTTCCTCTGGTACAGTGCCCTGAGGAAGTGTTTCGTAACAGAAAAGCAGTGCAAAATGCCGCATGTCCAGAGACAGCGAGTAGCAGGGCATATATTTGATGACAAGCTCCCGTATCATGGAAAGCGAGGAGGTAAACAGGGAAAGCTGTTGTTCGGCAGGCAGCGTATCAGCCTGCGCACCGATGATTTCTCCATAACAGCATACGTAGCCTGCGTAATGGAAATCCAGCTTTAAGTCCTTGCTCTGCAGGGCAAATTGCTCTTCGGACTCAAACAGGTTGTGTAAGAGACTGATAAAAAACTTATCATAAAAAGGATGCACGGACAGCGTATCTTCGGCATCCTGTTCCTTGGCGGGCTGCCGCTTTTTTAAGGCGCGGTTTATGGATGTGAGCAGGGCTTCCGGGGTAAGCTCTAACTTTATCAGGTAGTCACAAACCTGATAAGTCAGGGCTTTTTTTGCCATTTGGAAATCTTCGTAGCTGGTGAGGATGATAAAAGCAGGACCGCCGTTACCATATTTTTGCTGACAGATTCTGGCAAGCTCCAGCCCATCCATCACCGGCATTTTGATATCCGTGATGACAATATCGGGGGAATGTGCCGCAATCAACTGCAGCGCAGCCTGACCGTTTCCGGCGGTTCCGCATACCTGCAGGTTTGCGCCTGCCTGATTCAGCATAGATTTGATACCTACCTGCACCAGAATTTCGTCATCAACAATGAGTACTTTTATCATAATCTGTCTCCTTTTGCCCGCTTTTTTCCGTGGAAGCGGGTATGCTTTGATTTTCGGGTATCAGGATGGACATGGTGGTAAAGACGCCCTCTTTGCTTTGGACTGAGATACCGTAGGATTCTCCAAATTCATACTGCAGTCTTTTATGTACATTGCTTACGCCTATTTCACGGAAAAAGTCGGCGCTGCTGTCATGGCTGTCAGTCAGAATCTGCGCCGCCTTTTGGGGGGACATGCCGACACCGTCATCCGTAACGTCGATGCGGACATTGCGCCGGCTGTCCGCCGTATTGGTTTCGTAATAAACATGGATGGTGATGTGTCCGGTGCCGCCTTTGGGCTCAATGCCGTGAAAAATAGAATTTTCCACAAGGGGCTGCAGGGTAAAACGAAGGA
This sequence comes from uncultured Lachnospiraceae bacterium, assembly GCA_910578335.1. Classification (GTDB taxonomy): domain Bacteria; phylum Bacillota; class Clostridia; order Lachnospirales; family Lachnospiraceae; genus Acetatifactor. The sequence continues at coordinate 109,782 of CAJTPU010000013.1, forward strand.
TGCCGTTGTCGTATAAGGAAGGCTCGTCTACCTGAATCAGAAACGTGAGTGTGCCGCCATAGCGGTAATTCTGTATGGTAAAATAGTCCTCTAAAAAGGACAGCTCTTCCCGAAGAGGGATTAAAAGCAGCGTGCCCTTGGAAATACTTTTTAAAAGTCTTGCGAGGGCGGTGGTCATCTCGGAGATGCCGTTGGCGCCCTGTATGGTTGCCATCCACTTAATAGAATTTAAGGTATTGTAAATAAAATGAGGATTAATCTGGCTTTGCAGCATGCGGTACTCCAAATCCCGCTTCTGCTTTTCATCTTCAATTCGTTTTTCCATCAACAGGGTGACGCTTTCAGATAAGTTATTGATACCTCTGCCGATTTCTCCTAGCTCGTGGTTCCATTCAATAGCAGGCTCCCTTGAAAAGTCTCCCTCGGAAATGCGCTGTATTTTGTCCCGAAGCCGCGAGAGCGGCGTGTGAATCATGCGGTTCATGATAAGCATAAGCAGAACGCCGATTGCCATAATGCCGACAAGGGTAGCACCTATCATTTTCATAAACAGCATGCGCTGTCCGGAAAGCTCGCTGGCGGAAACACTCTGGCTGATATAGCAGCCGGGCATATTTAAGGGGGAACTGATGATGACGCTTTGTGCGCCGTCATCGGTTTTGACCTGATGAATCAGCGTGTCAGGCGTCAGCGCAGAAGCGGTTAAATCGCCGGTTATTTCGTAAGAACCGGAAAGCTCCGTCAGACAGCCGTCTTTAAACAGGTAGCTGTGATTGCAGAGAGTTAAATAGATACAACTGTCGTCTGTGTGCGAGTAATTCTTTAAAGCATCGGTAAACAAATCGGCGGATACTTCGATAAACAGATAGCCGCCCTGTACGGCATTAAATTTGTAGGTAATCGGGCGGATGACGGGAAGCACGAGCCGGCTTGACCGAAGAAACGGGTCGGGTATAAAGCCATAAGAAAAGTTGTATTCGGAATCGGAGAGCAGGGCTTCAAAGTAAGGGAGCTTTGGAACCTTTTCTGCAAGGTCTGCGGTGGTAGAGTAAGTGCTGTTGGTACAGATTTGCAGGAAATGCTCGTTGGTAATGACGGCAACGCGGGGCATATAGAGCTTGGACGCGTTGCTGTTGTACTCCTCTAACATCCGGTCGTAAGTATTGACGGCAAGCACGCTGCCGGGATTGGGATTGTGTTCAATATAAGAGGCAATATTGCTGTTGTTCTGGCAGAACTGCGCCATGCGGTAGACGTCGCCGATATGACTGTCGATGGTGTCCGATACAAAGAACAGGTTAGTCTCTGTGGACTGTATCATGTTCTGCAGCAGGTAATTTTGAAAAATATAATAACTGGTATAACTGATAATCAGGCACATAGCCAGAATACAGGACAGAGTGACAAACAGTATTCTTTTTTGGATGTTGCCGAAAGAACGCAGCCTTTTCATGAATGCCTCCCTGTGCTGCCGCTGCCGCGGCATACCTGTTCCGTAGCTTCTTTTTGCATTATACTATCAAATTGTAAAGAAAAGCAATTTTTTTCAGATACACATAAAAAAATTGCATTTCCGTTAAAAAAAATACATATTTTGTAAACGCTTACAGAAATAAGCGCAGGGAAATGTGAATAAAATGTGAATAGAATATAAAGTTTTTCCATGTCATATTTGACTAAATTAGGTTAAACTTATTTCAAACAGAAGCGGATAAGCGCTTCTGCAGAATGAAAAGGAGGAATAGGTATGAAAAAGAAATTTTTAAGCGTATTACTGGCAACTGCAATGCTTGGCACACTGCTTGCAGGATGCGGCGACGATTCCAACAAAACAAACGGGGGAAATGACAACAGCACGACACCTGCTACAACAGAGAGTACGCCTAAGCCTGCAGACACCGAGCCTTCTGCAGATAACAATGGCGGCGGGGATACCAGCGCAGAACCGGTTACTTTGAAATGGGCTATCTGGGACCAGGAGACGACGGCTTACTGGCAGGATATCAAGGAAGCATATGAAGCAAGTCACGAGGGAGTTACGATTGAAATGGTTGATTTGGGCTCCACCGATTATATGACGGTTCTGGCAACCGAGCTTTCCGGAGACGGTACGGATTTTGACGTTGTTACCATCAAGGATGTTCCGGGCTACGCAACGCTGGTACAGAAAAATGCCATCATCGCCCTTGACGATTACATCAAGGCTGACGGTGTGGACTTAAGCAAATATGCAGGCGCTACCGACCAGGTATTAGTGGACGGAAAGCTTTATGAACTGCCTTTCAGAAATGACTTCTGGGTGCTGTTCTACAACAAGGACTTGTTTGACGCGGCAAATGTGCCTTATCCCACCAATGATATGACGTTTGAAGAGTATGACGCTCTGGCAAGGCAGCTTACCGATACCACCTTCGGTTCCCAGACCTACGGCGCGCACTATCACACATGGAGAAGTGCGGTACAGCTCTTTGGCGTACTGGATGGCGAACACACGATTTTGGACGGCGAGTATTCTTTCTTTAAGCCTTACTATGAAATGGTTCTTGGACAGGAAGCAGACGGTGTGTGCAGAAAGTATGCCGACTTAAAGACGGAAGGTCTGCATTATTCCGCAGCTTTCTCCGGCGGCGATGTAGCTATGCTTAACATGGGCTCCTGGTTTATTGCAACCATGATTACCAACCTGCAGACAGGCGAGTATGATTCCAGCCTGTGCGGCAACTGGGGCATTGTAAAATATCCGCACGCAGAAGGTGTGGAGGCAGGCTCCACTCTTGGTACTATCACCGGTCTTGCCGTTACAAGTGCAACCGACACACCCGATGCAGCATGGGAATTTGTAAAGTGGGTCAGCGGTGAAGAAGGCGCGGCAGTTATGGCTTCCAGCGGCAACTTCCCTGCAATCATGACAGATGAGGTTAAGGATTTGATTACCGGTCTGGACGGCTTCCCCACAGACGACGCCAGCAGGGAAGCACTGAGCGTATCCAATCTGTATCTGGAAGTACCTTATGCACCCAATGTATCTGAAATCAACTCCGTACTGGATTCCTATCACGGAAGCATTATGGCAGGCGAGATGAGCATTGACGAAGGTATCGAAGCAATGAATACGGAAGTAGGAAAGATTCTGGCACAATAAGACCTTCCGTATATCAAAATAGAACAGAGGAGCCGTGATGAGCGGCTCCTTCTGTATAAATGAAGTAAATCAGGAAAGGAGAATTTTCATGCCGAAAATGGACGACGCTCAAAAGGCGGCAAAAATTAATTCTCTGCAGGAAGAGCTGACCTCTTTAATCGGAGCGGTCAGGATGGAAACGGACAGCAAGAAAAAGCGTAAGCTGATAGCAAAAATCGGAGAATACAACAGACAGATAGACACGATGAAATCGGGAAAGATTTTGAGCCGCGAGACCAAAAGAGATTTGGTTGCATACTCTTTTATTGCGCCGAATTTCATCGGTTTCTGCGTATTTACGCTGATACCCATTATATTTGCCTTTGCGCTTGCCTTTATGAAGTGGGATGGCAGCAATCCGATACAATGGGCGGGTATTGGTAATTTTACAAGGCTTACGGATGACATTTTCTTTCGGGCAGCGTTAAAGAATACAATTATATACTGTATCGGTACAGTGCCGCTGACGATGATTGCCTCACTGGCACTGGCAATTATATTAAATCAGAAAGTAATAGGAAGGGGTATTTTCAGAACCCTGTCCTTTTTCCCTTATGTGGCTTCCCTTGTGGCGATTACGGCAGTATGGAAGATGCTCTTCCATCCTTCTAAGGGACCCATCAATAATCTTTTATTCAACGTATTTAAGGTATCGCAGGAAAACCTGCCTCAGTGGTTCAGCGGAGGACTGGTAATTTTGTCCATGATTTTATTCAGTGTTTGGAAATACATGGGCTATTACATGGTTATTTACCTTGCGGGATTACAAGGAATCTCTGCAGAGCTTTATGAGGCGGCAAGCTTAGACGGCGCTAATACGTGGCAGAAGTTCCGTTACATTACCTGGCCGCAGTTAAGCTCGACAACCTTTTTTGTGGTGGTTATGCTTACCATCAACTGTTTTAAGGTGTATGATATTGCAATTATGCTTGCCGGCGGCGGCAGCGGTGAGCTTACGACTTCGGCAACGGTACTGGTTTATTATATTTATCAGAAAGCCTTTATTGACTGGGATTTGGGATACTCCAGTGCGGTGGCAATGGTGCTCTTTGTCATGGTGCTTGTGGTAACTGTCATCCAGTTCAGAGGACAGGCGAAGAGGGAACGTGCATAATGGCTTACTTTTCATTGAAAGTATTGGATAAAAAGGATAACACTGTCTGCGTAAGCAGTGGAGAAGATTTTGTGGACTTGGTCTGTACCCGTACCTATGAAGAAGGCGACAGGATAGTGCTGGAAACTTCGGAGAAAAACATTCATGTAAACTGGCAGGTAGACGATGCGCTGGGAAAGGCGTTTGTGTATATCACGGACAATGTTTCCTATGACATTCCTTTCGGGGAAAAACGCGTCAGCTATTCGCCCAAGGTGTTTTCCGGAAACAGACATTACATATATGTTGAGAAGGCGAGGGAGGATGAGGTCAGCGCATACCGGAATCTGGCGTTAAATCCTGCGGACCAGCACAAGGACGTCCCCTGTTTTCCCCATGCCACAGCCAATGTGGAAACCAGAGGAGAAAGCGTATTTGCCGCCAAAAATGCGATTGACGGCGTGCGTGCCAATCTTTCCCACGGGGAATGGCCGTATGCGTCATGGGGTATTAACCGGCAGGCGGATGCCGTGATGAAACTGGATTTTGGAAGAAATATAAAAACGGACAAAATTGTGCTTTACACCCGTTCCGATTTCCCGCATGACAGTTGGTGGAAGCAGATAAGTATTACATTTTCAGACGGAAGCTGTGAGGAATTTGCCTTGGAAAAGACTAACAGGGCGCATGTGCTTACCTTTGCAGAAAAAGAAATCATGTGGCTTGCGCTGGGCAGGCTTATCAAGGCAGAGGATGCTTCACCGTTTCCGGCGCTGACGCAGATAGAGGTTTACGGAAGTGTTGTACCTCTTTAAAAAAGACAGCCAGACACAGGAAAGAGAGTAGTGCGCTGAGGCAAAAGAAAGCGTCAGGCACGGAAAGGAAAAATATGAAATCAGCACATAAAAAAGCCGTTTTAGGAAAAGTGATTGTTTATATCATTCTGATACTGATTGCGGTTATCATGATAATTCCGTTTCTCTGGATGCTGTCCGCGTCCATAAAGAATGACCGGGAAGTGTTTCAGATGAATCCCTTTGTGTGGATTCCCCAAAATCCGAAAATCAGTAACTATAAGGATATCTGGACTAAAATTCCCTTTGCAAAGTTTGTGGGAAATACGGTATATTTAACAATAGTAGTTACCTTTCTGCAGCTCTTAACCAGCAGCTTTGCAGCGTATTCCTTTGCAAAACTTCATTTCCGGCATAAAAACGGATTGTTTTTGGCGTATATCGCGACCATCGCTATGCCCTGGCAGGTGTATATGGTGCCGCAGTTTATCATGATGAGAAAGATGGGGTTAAACGATAAGCTTCTTGCCATTATCTGTCTGCAGGCGTTTTCGGCGTTCGGCGTATTTATGATGAAGCAGTTTTACGAAGGGATTCCCGACGATTTGTGCGAGGCGGCGCGCATCGACGGTATGAGCGAATACAAAATTTACGCCAAGATTATGCTGCCGCTGTCAAAGCCGGCGCTTTCCACATTGACAATTTTTACCTTTGTCAACACGTGGAACGATTATCTTGGACCGCTGATTTATTTAAAGACACAGAACAAGAAGACAATTCAGCTTGGACTGAAAATGTTTATCAGCCAGTACTCTTCGGATTATGGATTGATTATGGCGGGCTCCGTGCTCTCACTGGTGCCTGTACTGATTGTGTTTTTGTGCCTGCAGAAGTACTTCGTGGAGGGCGTTGCGTCTACGGGGCTAAAAGGATAGGAATTAGAGGGTCAAAAGCGCTGAACGGGGGGTCCCATTTGGCAAAAGAATGGGGGGGCG
>CAJTPU010000014.1 GCA_910578335.1 uncultured Lachnospiraceae bacterium
GAACCTTTGAGCGCCTCCGAAAGGGTATCGGAGGCGCTCAAAGGTTCCCTCAGGATGGTCGGAAACCATCCGGAGAGCGCAAAGGCATAAGGGAGCCTGACTGCGACACCGACGGGTGGGGCAGGTACGAAAGTAGGACTTAGTGATCCGGTGGCATAAAGTGGGATTGCCATCGCTCAACGGATAAAAGCTACCCTGGGGATAACAGGCTTATCACTCCCAAGAGTTCACATCGACGGAGTGGTTTGGCACCTCGATGTCGGCTCATCGCATCCTGGGGCTGCAGCAGGTCCCAAGGGTTGGGCTGTTCGCCCATTAAAGCGGTACGCGAGCTGGGTTCAGAACGTCGTGAGACAGTTCGGTCCCTATCCGGCGCAGGCGCAGGATATCTGAGGGGAGCCGCCCTTAGTACGAGAGGACCGGGGCGGACGGGCCGCTGGTGCACCTGTTGGGGATCAACCCCATGGCAGGGTAGCCAAGCCCGGGAGGGATAAACGCTGAAGGCATCTAAGCGTGAAGCCCCCCCCGAGATGAGATATCCCGCGGGGGAAACCCGTTAAGGCCCCTTGCAGACGACAAGGTAGATAGGGAGGGGGTGCAGGCGCAGCAATGCGCACAGCTGACCTCTACTAATAGGCCGAGGGCTTAACCAAGAAGGCAGGGAAGGTGTTCCAGTGTTCGGTTTTGAAGGTACAATCTGAAATATCAAAGTACCTTTTATTTTCCTCGATAGCTCAATGGTAGAGCACGCGGCTGTTAACCGCGGGGTTGTAGGTTCGAGCCCTACTCGGGGAGCATGGCGACATAGCCAAGTGGTAAGGCGTGGGTCTGCAACACCCTGATCACCAGTTCAAATCTGGTTGTCGCCTCTTTTAAACCTCGAAAATTCAATATTTTCGAGGTTTTTGCTTTTGTAGCGAGAGTGTATCTGCGTTGAAATATACAGTTACACCATTAGTATAATTACTAAGTTTCACAATTATCTTTGCTGATTAGGGGGACAAAAGCCCTGTCAGAAAATGTGACTTGTCAATTTGACAGCAGGCAACTTCAATCAGGGCTTTTGACATCCTAATCTTTGTTAAATATAAGCAATTACGAAACATTACTTTGCCAGTTCCGAATTGTGCAACTTGTATATTTCATCAGCAGACCTTTGCTTACCGTCGGTATCAAAGTCATGCGTGCATGACTTGCGCCGTATTTTAGCAGTTTACGTACCACTACGGTAAGCTTGAGCGAGAGCGAGTCTGCTTTGAAATATACAGGGTGTACAATGACACTCGCATAGTCACTGAGTTTCGCAATTATCATAAATAGAGGGAAAGGAGTGCATAGTATGAAGGTGTTTTTTGAAATCTTGGGAGTGGGCTGCATTTTGTATTGTCTGTCCATTCTTTTATTTACGGGACACGGGACGAACTTCTTTTTGATATGGGGAATTGCCGGCGTTTTATTTCTTTTGTGGGCATGGCAGGGGAGCCGGTTGCTTCGCATTATGCCGGTATGGTTGAAAAAATGTATGTGGGTTGTGTGCATTTTTGGAATTGTTTTATTTATTATCATAGAGGGAATGATACTTGGTGGTTTTTGGAAAAGAGGGAAAGCGGGGCTTGACTATATCATTGTATTGGGTGCACAATTAAAAGAAAGCGGACCAAGTTATGTTTTACAGCAGCGATTGGATGCAGCGTATCAGTATCTGATTCAGAATGAAAATACCATAGTGATTGTATCGGGCGGACAGGGAAGCGACGAGCCGGATACGGAAGCACAAGGAATGTATGATTATCTGGTGGGGAGAGGGATTGCGCCACAGAGAATCATCAAAGAGGAAGCATCAAGGAATACCTATGAAAATATCCTTTTTAGCGGACAGCTTTTTGATATGGAGGAGGCAGAGGTTGGCATAGTCACGAGTAATTTTCATGTATTTCGCGCCCTGCGTCTGGCACGTGCTGCCGGTTATCAAAATGTATGCGGGATAGCGGCGAGGTCGCACTTTGGTGTATTACCTAATAATATGCTGCGGGAATTTTTCGGTATCTTGAAGGATTTTGTGGTGGGAAACTTGAGCATCTTATAATTGGGGCGGTTTAAGGAGGTGGACATTGATTGTAAAAGACGACAATGGAAATACGTTGTTGAAAATAATCGGTGTTGAAGAAGAAAAGGCAGAGGAGGCATTTGTGCCTATAACACATTGTCTTGCGGTGGTAAAGGTTGGTGCGGAGTATTTACTTGGTTGGAACAAGTACAGACAAGATTGGGAAATCTTTGGAGGATGCAGGGAAAGCAATGAGACGCTGGTGGAATGTATCAATCGTGAATGCAGAGAAGAACTAGGTCTGGAAAATGTAGATTTTTCATATGTGGGATTGTTGTATTACTATATGGCGCCGGGTTATTTTAATCCAAACTGGCATTATGAATATGGAGGGTTATATGGCGTTTGTCTGCCTGCTGAATGTATGGAAGCAATCGAAAAAAATAGGACAGACAGAGAAGAAATCGAAAAATTAGCGTTTTACAGTCGTATAAAGGGAAAAGAAAAAATAGCGCTAATTGATGAAACGTTAATTGAATACGGGGATAATTTAATTCGGGTCTGATGATTCGTCAGGTGAGCGCGAATTTGGTGACGACAGGTAAGAATGCAGCCGGGGTTTCATGCGGCGGATAGTTGGTGCTCAGGCGTTTTTTGTAGTGATAGATAAAACAGAAAGAAAATTTGAGGTGAGATGAAAAAGGGATTACGCGTGCTTTGCCTCGCAGAGAAAGGATGGCTGTAGATATGGAAGCATATGAAGAAAAAATGGAAGAATTGAAAAAAATGGTTGCGGAAAGCAGCAATATTGTATTTTTTGGAGGGGCAGGCGTTTCTACGGAGAGCGGCATACCGGATTTTAGAAGTGTGGACGGATTGTACAACCAACAGTATCAATATCCCCCGGAGACGATTTTGAGTCATACTTTTTATAGAAGAAATCCGGAAGAATTTTTTCGGTTTTATAAAAATAAAATGCTGTTTCTCTCGGCAAAACCCAATGCAGCGCATAAAAAGCTTGCTGAATGGGAAGCGGAGGGGAAACTCAAGGCGGTAGTGACGCAGAATATAGACGGACTGCATCAAGCGGCAGGAAGTAAAGTCGTGTGGGAGCTGCATGGCAGCGTGCTTCGGAACTACTGTGAGAATTGCGGCGCTTTTTATGACGTACACTTTGTCAAAGAGGCAGAGGGGATTCCGGTCTGCCCCAAGTGCAGCGGAGGCGTGAAACCGGATGTGGTTTTGTATGAAGAGGGGCTGGACCAGCATGTGCTGCAAGAGGCAGTGAGAGCGATACAGGCTGCAGATATGCTGATTATTGGGGGAACTTCGCTGGCTGTATATCCTGCTGCGGGGCTGATAGATTATTTTAGGGGGAAATATTTGGTGCTAATCAACAAAGCGCCCACCCCCAGAGATAAAATGGCGGATTTGGTGATTCAGGGCAGCATCGGAGAGGTGCTGGGAGCACTGTGACGGGAATGCGGTGATAGAAGCAGGGTTTCTTAAATAGTAAGCGGGATTGGGACTCTTGATATTCCCCTTCCATTTAGCCGTAAATAGGTAATTGCGAAACCTAGTGAATATGCAAGTGTCATTGTGCACCTTGTATATTTCAACACAGACTCGCTCGCGCGCAAGCTTACCGCAGCGGTACATAAGCTGCCAAAATACGGCGCAAGTCATGCACGCATGACTTTGATACCGACGGTAAGGAAAGGTCTGCTTATGAAATATACAAGTTACACAATTCGGAACTGACAAATAGGAGTTTTGCAATTGACTATTAACCGTAAAGCCGGAAAGGAGCGGTATTATAGTGGATATTCAGGTAGGAGATATTGTAAAATTGAAAAAGCAGCATCCCTGCGGCAGCCATGAGTGGGAAGTGCTTCGGATTGGCGCAGACTTTCGCCTTAAATGTGCAGGCTGCGGCCATCAGATTATGATAGCCCGCAGGCTGGTGGAAAAAAATATCAGGGAGATTCATAAAAAAGACCGGAAAGACACGCTATAGGTCAGGACAGGGAAAAATTGCATCAAGTAAAAAGATTGCAGAAACCCTTGCAAACAGTGGGATTGTGTGGTATCATAATGTACCGTGATATAAATTCCTTGTTCCTGTCAAGGCAGGGGCCAGAGACCATAAGGAGGTAAAAGCATGAACAAATATGAAATGACAGTTGTTGTTAGTGCTAAAATCGAAGACGATGAAAGAGCAGCCATTATCGACAAGTGCAAGGCGCTTGTTGAGAGATTTGGCGGAACCATCACCAACGTTGATGAATGGGGTAAGAAGAGACTTGCTTACGAGATTCAGAAGATGAAGGAAGCGTTCTATTATTTCATTCAGTTCGAGGCAGACAGCACAGCTCCCGCTGAAATCGAGAGCCGTATGCGCATTATGGACAACGTTATCCGATATTTAATTGTGAAAAACGAAGCATAAGAGGTATGCCGGATACGTAAGAGAGACAGGTTCATGGTATTCGGAGTATTTCCGGTATACCGGAAAGAGAGAGTGGAATGAATAAAGTAATTCTTATGGGACGATTAACCAGGGACCCTGAAGTGAGATATTCTCAGGGAAGCAGCCAGACGGCAGTTGCAAGATTTTCCGTTGCAGTGGATCGAAGGTTCAAGAGGGACGGAGAGCCGGATGCAGATTTTTTTAACTGCACCGCGTTTGGCAAACAGGCAGAATTTATAGAGAGATACCTGCACAAGGGCACGAAGATAGTCTTAAGCGGTCGTATCCAAAATGACAACTATACCAACAGGGACGGACAGCAGGTGTACAGTGTCCGCATTATGGTGGATGAGGTTGAATTCGCTGAGAGCAAGAACGCTTCCGGAGATAACAGCGGTTACATGGGAGGGAATAACAACAGACCCGAGCCTTCAGGCGCAGGGGACGGTTTTATGAACATCCCGGACGGCATCGACGAAGAGCTGCCGTTTAACTAATTTTTTGAAAGAATGGAGGCACTGACATATGGCATTCAATAAAGCAGACAAAGCCGATGCGCCTATGAGAAAAAAAGGCGGCATCCGCAGAAGAAAAAAAGTTTGTGTATTTTGTGGCAAGGACAATGTAATTGACTATAAAGATGTCAATAAATTAAAGAGATATGTATCCGAGAGAGGTAAGATTCTTCCCAGAAGAATCACCGGCAACTGCGCAAAGCATCAGAGAGCGCTTACTTCTGCAATTAAGCGTGCGCGTCACATTGCGCTGATGCCTTACGTTCAGGATTAGTTTCTGATAAAGACTTTCCGGCAAGGAAAGCGTTCCTACACAAAAAACAGAGAGAGGTCAGTGGACAGAGTACGTCCGCTGACCTTTTTGCGTGGAGGAAATGAATAAAGAGAAGGCGAAATTTGCCGGAGTTTTGTATGGATTCTTTTATAAATTCTTGCAAATAAAAAGAAAAATTTGCTAAAATAGATAAAAGGGAAAAGCGGATTTAAGACAGCAGCATTTTGAGGCGGCAGTACCAATGTCGGCAGTACAGATGGAGACGGTACAAATGAAAACAACACAAAAATGGAAAGTAAAATGTGAAAAATCAGCATATTGGAAGATTTTTCTTTTTATTTTGCTTGCGGGAGCCTGCCTGAGCGGCTGCACAAAGCAGGAAGGCGGCATGTATGCTGAAAAGAGACATAGAACTGCCTGTATTGCGGAGGGAGAACTGTCATGGGGGCAGGGATTTTTGTGGGTTTATCATGCCTGTGCACAGGATACGGGAGAAGAGCCGGAAGAAATTATGCAGAGCTATACGGGCGGCGAGGCGAAATGGGAAATAGAGGGGTACTTTGCGACAGATTGGCGCAGGGAATTTTTGGCAGTTCCTAAAGAGAAAGCAGAGCTTATGCGCTCTGTTATGCCGCAGGAGGCGTTGCTGGCGCATATCGATGCTTTGGCAGAGGAACTGCTTTTACAGCATGAACGGGTTTCCTGCGTGATAATAGGGGATGCCGGTATTTCGCAGCTTGTCAGAGTGGATGCGGACAGGGAGCACTGGCTGTATTTGCAGCAGGGAAAGGAAGTCTATGTGTTGCATGTCATGATGGAGGCGGAGGGCTGGCAGGTCTTTTTGGATAGCTGGCTGGGCGCAGGGCTGCACTGGGGGGAGGCGGCAGTCTGTGAAAGCCGCAGCGTGTTTCCGGCAGACAACAGTGAAAAAGAAGGACTGAGAAAATGGTTTGATTATGAAGAATTTTCCTTTTGGCTGGGAGACAGCAGGCTTCTTTCCTGCCGGCATGATGCAGAAGGGTTTTTGCTGAAGTTGGAGCGGGACAGGGAGGAAGAGGAAACGGAAGAGGAAAGAGGGAGTGGCGTGGAGACCTGCGAATTTTGGCTGCATGTTGGAGAAGGTCTGCCGGACTATGGGACGGAGGCGGAATACCTTTCTTATTTTGTACAAAAATATCCGACGCTTTCCTATTACGGTGTGGAGTTAAAAAATGTAGATTTGAAAGACAGAAAGTATGATGAAAAAACAGACTACCATAACGTCTGGCGGCAGGCGGAGGACGGTGAGGGAAAATATGTCTTTTTTTATCGTGACGGCATTCCCTGTGCCGCAGGTGTTGTGGGAGAGGATTTTATTGACGCTGTGTACAGAATGCAATGGCAGAGTGATTATGGCAGGGAACCGAGCTGCTTTTACTGGAAAAGGGAGGAAAACGGGGATATCTACTGCCTGGAGGCAATGGAGAACTTTAGAGAGTATCTGGAGCGGAGCGTAAATGGGGAGAGGCTGATAATTACCGTTACGGATATCGACGACAGAGAGGACAGGCAGGATGAGGAAATTTTTGCCAGGATGGAGGTCACTGTCCGGCGGGAGGGTGAGGAAACGCCGTTTCAGACTTTTTATATTGAGAAACGCGACAGTAACTATGCGCTGCCGACTTATTTTGAGGATATCAACGTGGACGGCTACCTGGACCTTATTATTGTGAACACATTTGCGGCATCCAATTTAAATGCGGGAAGCTACCTGTGGAGTCCGTCCGAGGGGCGCTTTCTGGAGGATACGGGTCTGCTTGACTTTTACAGCGGCTATGATGTGGATACCATAAACAGGAGAATCCATGTGTATACCCACGGCGCTGCCTATATAGGAAGCGGTGAAGCCTATCAGTGGATAGGAGAGAGTGATTTTGAGAAGATAAAACTGTTTTTGTATGCGGGCGTCGACATGATGGACGTGTCTATAAGCCGGTATGAAAACGGCGAGGAAGAGGTATGGGTGGATTGTACGGTAACGATGGAGGAATTTGACAAGCTATATAAGGATTTTGAAAATAGCTATGAATGGGACTGCGTGTGGGAGCAGGAGATAACGGTTGAGGAGACGGGGGAAAAGCTTACGTTACGCTATCTGGAGCTTTGTCTGGAGGAGGCATGGATAGGAGAGGGACATTATGATTGTGACTATTATGAAGGCGGACTTTTTGTCTATGATGAAGAGAAACGGCTGCGCTCAGTGCATTATGCGGAATTTATTTCGAGAATGTCAGATATCAGGATAGGGAATCTCAGGGATGTTTTTCCGCATAGTGAATACGACGGAAAAGGCTTGATTGTAATTTATGAAGGGAGCGGAATGACGGGGATTCCCTGGGAAGCTTTAATAAGATAATCGCAAACTTCTGATAAATGAAGGGATATACCCATGTAGGAGGGAGAATTCATCGAGGGGAATACTTTTTTTTCATAGGGAAACCCGTGAAAAAGATAAAAAGTCCTGTCATTCGACAAATTATCTTGTGGAAAGATATGAGAAAAAATGTTATACTATAGCAGGATAGGTTTTAAGCGGACATATCGCAGGCAGGCTTGCGGTTATGCGGGAGAGTATACATGAAGAAAAGAATCAGGCTTAAAGGAAGAATCAAGACATATTTGCAGTTTTCCATATATCTGGGCGTGCTCCTGCTGATTGTGAATGCGGGAATGCTTGTTATTGATTATCGGGCGGGGCTTTTATTGGGCGCTTTCACGGTGTTTTACTTTGCAGTTACGCTGACGCTGTATTTTTATAATAAGCCGCTGATTATCAATGAGCTTGTCAGTTTTGCGACGCAGTACGGACAGATTCAGAAAAGGCTTTTGCGGGAGCTGGAGCTGCCGCACGCGTTGCTGGACGACACGGGGCATGTGATTTGGACCAATCAGGCGTTTGAAAATATTGTGAAGCAGCCGAAGGGATTTAACAAGTCCATTATGGCACTCTTTCCTTCTGTTACAAGGGACAAGCTGCCAGATAACGGCGAGGCTGAGGAGGTACAGTATGATATTGCTTATGAAGGCAAGGAATACATAGCCAAATTCAAACCGATTTCCTTAAAGGAGATGGCAGAGAACAGCGATATGATTGCAGCCGAAGGGTATCATGGTTATCTGATAGCGGTTTATCTGTTTGACGAGACAGCGCTCCATATCGCGCTGCAGGAGGTGGACGACCAGAGCCTTGCGGCAGGTCTTTTATATCTGGACAATTACGAGGAAGCGCTGGAGAGCGTGGAGGAGGTAAGGCGCTCTCTTCTGATAGCGCTGATAGACAGAAAAATCAACAAGTATATTGCAGCCCTTGACGGTATTGTGAAAAAGCTGGAGAAGGACAAGTATCTGGTCGTGATGCGCAAGAAGTCCGTAGCGCAGCTACAGGAGTCCCGTTTTGATTTGCTGGAAGACGTGAAGACGGTAAATATTGGAAACGAGATGGCAGTCACCATCAGCATCGGCGTCGGGCTGGACGGGCTTACGTATGCACAGAATTATGAATTTGCCCGCAATGCCATTGATTTGGCGCTGGGGCGAGGCGGTGACCAGGCAGTCATTAAGACGCCGGAGAGTATCACCTATTACGGCGGCAAGAGCCAGCAGGTAGAGAAGAATACCCGTGTGAAGGCGCGTGTGAAGGCACATGCCCTAAAGGAAATCATAGCGGCAAAGGATAAGGTCATTATTATGGGACACAGGCTGCCCGATGTGGACAGCTTTGGCGCGGCAGTGGGCATCTACCGGATAGCGCAGGCGTTAGACAGAAAAGCGCATATTGTGTTAAATGATGTATCGAATTCTTTACAGCCGCTGGTGGATTTGTTTAAAAACAATCCGGAATATGAGCCGGATATGATAGTGGGAAGCAGTCAGGCGATTGAAATGGCGGGAAACAGTACCGTGCTGGTGGTGGTGGATGTCAATAAGCCGGCGATTACGGAATGTCCCGATTTGCTGCGTGCCTGCAAATCTATTGTGGTACTTGACCACCACAGGCAGGGGGCGGAGACCATTGAAAATGCAACGCTTTCCTATGTAGAGCCGTATGCTTCTTCCGCATGTGAAATGGTTTCCGAGATATTACAGTATACAAGTGACAATATAAAAATCCGCACGGAAGAAGCGGATTGTATGTATGCAGGTATTGTCATTGATACCAACAATTTTATGAGCAAGACAGGTGTGAGAACCTTTGAAGCCGCTGCTTTCCTGCGCAGAAACGGCGCCGATGTTACCCGCGTCAGAAAGATGTTCCGTGAGGATGCGATTGAGTATAAGGCGAAGGCGGATGCCGTCAGTCAGGCGGAAATTTACCGCCAGACGTTTGCCATTTCCATCTGTACCAGCGAGGATTTGCAAAGTCCTACGGTGGTGGGAGCACAGGCGGCAAACGAGCTTTTAAATATCAAGGGCGTCAAGGCGAGCTTTGTGCTGACGGAGTATCAGGGCAAGATTTATGTCTCCGCACGTTCCATTGATGAAGTCAATGTACAGATTATTATGGAAAGGCTGGGCGGCGGCGGTCATATGAGTATTGCGGGGTGCCAGATGGAAGGCGTGAGCATGGCGGAGGCAATCGGCAACCTGAAGGCTACGATAGATATTATGCTGGAAGAAGGCGATATTTAGAAGTGTGCAGCGTCAAGACGGTCCGTCAGATTTGTGTCTGTGCGCACTTGATACAATTTGTTTATGCAGGCAGTAAGCATGACTTTATTCTTTTAAAATGTATGCAGAAAAGAGGATGAAAATGAAAATTATATTATTACAGGATGATAAAAATCTGGGGAAAAAGGGCGATGTGATTGAAGCCAGTGACGGCTACGCGAGAAATTACATCCTGCCTAAGAAAATTGGAGTGGAAGCCAATGCCAAAAATATGAACGATTTAAAGTTGCAGAAGGCAAAGGAAGCCCGGATAGCGGCGGAGCAGCTTCAGGCGGCGAAGGAGCTGGCAGCGGCGTTGGAGACCAAGACGGTAGAAGTCAAAATCAAGGCAGGAGAGGGCGGCAGGGTATTTGGCTCCGTGTCCTCCAAGGAAATTGTGGCGTCATGCAAAGAGCAGCATGGAATTGAACTGGATAAGAAAAAAGTGGTGCTGCAGGAGGCGCTCAAGAGTTTTGGTTATCATGAAATAAGCATTAAACTGCATCCGCAGGTGACTGCCAAATTGAAGGTGCATATATCGGAGAGCTAAGCCGGAAAGGAAATGGTTATGCCCACAATGGAAGAAACCGTTTTAAAGAGAATATTGCCGCATAGCATGGAGGCGGAGCAGTCGGTTATCGGTTCGATGATTATGGACAGGGAAGCCATTGTTGTGGCGTCAGAGCTTGTGACAGGCGAGGACTTTTACAGCAGGCAGTACGGAATTCTTTTTGAAACCATGGTAGAACTGAACGACGAAGGGAAGCCGGTCGATTTGGTTACACTGCAGGACAGGCTGAAAGAAAAGGATGTGCCGCCTGAAGTCAGCAGTCTTGAATTTGTCAGAGACTTAATTACGGCAGTTCCTACTTCTGCCAATATCAAGTATTATGCAGGAATTGTGGCGGAGAAAGCAACTTTGCGGAAGCTAATCCGGCTTAATGAAGAGATTGCCAACACCTGTTATGCGGGAAAGGAAAGTCTGGAGGTTATCTTAGAGGATACCGAAAAGAAGATTTTTGAGGTGGTACAAAAACGCAACACGGGGGATTTTGTTCCCATCAGGCAGGTTGTCATGAATGCCATGGACAGAATCGAGCGCGCCTCCAAAAACAAGGGAGCTGTGACGGGAATTGCCACAGGCTTCGCGGATTTGGATTACCGGACGGCGGGGATGCAGCCGGCGGACCTTGTGTTGATTGCAGCCCGCCCTTCGATGGGAAAGACGGCGTTTGTGCTCAATATAGCGGAGCATGTAGCGTTTAAGTTAAAGAAGACCATTGCAATTTTCAGTCTGGAAATGTCCAAGGAGCAGTTGGTAAACCGTCTGTTCTCGCTGGAATCGAAAGTAGATTCCCAGCATATCAGGACAGGGCAGCTTTCGGACCAGGAATGGGAAAAGCTGATTGAGAGTGCCGGCGTCATCGGCAAATCCAATCTGATTATAGATGATACACCGGGTATCAGTATTGCGGAGCTTCGCAGCAAGTGCCGCAAATACAAGCTGGAGCATGATTTATCCATGATAGTTATCGATTATCTGCAATTGATGTCAGGGAGCGGACGCACGGATTCCAGACAGCAGGAAATATCCGATATTTCCCGTTCCTTAAAGGCGATTGCAAGAGAGCTTTCCGTGCCGGTGCTGGCGCTGTCCCAGCTTTCCCGTGCGGTGGAGCAGAGACCTGACCACAGACCTATGCTGTCGGATTTGCGTGAGTCGGGTGCAATCGAGCAGGATGCCGATGTGGTAATGTTTATATATCGCGACGAGTATTATAACCATGATACGGAGCGTCCCGGCATCGCTGAAATTATCATAGCCAAGCAAAGGAACGGACCCATTGGCACCGTAGAGCTGGCATGGCTGCCCAACTACACCAAATTTGCAAATTTGGAGAGATAAGGCAGATTTTACAATTACATAGCAGAATACAAAAGAGAACAGATAAGGAACCGGAGCGCTCCGTTATTTTGTTCTCTTTTCTTTTTTGGAACTGAATTTGGAAAACAGAATGGAGGATGTAAGATGAGTAGTGCATTATTAATTTCAGATGCGGCAAAGAGAGTAAAAGTAGAGGCGCATGTGCTTCGGTATTGGGAGGAAGAGCTGGGACTTCCCATCAAGCGAAACGAGCTGGGGCATCGGTATTATACGGAAGAGGATGTAAAAAGATTTCAGGAAATCAAAGATTTGAAGGAAAGGGGACTGCAGTTGAAAGCAATCAGAATGGTATTAAAAAACGGAAAATTGGATATGATTACGCCTGCAGGTGCAGCCGGGGCAGAAGAAGAGAAACCACGGAAATCAGCGGAGATAATCAAGGAATTTCCGTCCATGAAACAGACAGAGCTTTTGAAAGAGGCAAAAAAAGCAGAGAACGGGCAGAGCATCAAACAGGCTGAGGCTGAGACGGTGGTGAGGCAGCAGGGAAGAGTGCAGATACAGGCAGTGAAAAAGGAGAAACCGGAGGAAAAAGCAGAAAAACAGCAGGAATTAAAGCGTGTGACGGGAGAAGCGGAGGTGGTGGAAGAGATACCGGCTGTGGAAGCCGGACAGGAAACCTTGCCGGCAGAACAGCACCAGTCTTCCCTGCAGAGCGAGAGCAACGAGGAAAAGTTTAAGCGCCTGCAATGGCTGTTAAAGCAGTTGTTTCAGGATACGCTTCAGGAGAACAATGAGTATCTCTGCCGCGAAATGAAGGAAAGCGTATTAAAGGAAATGGATTATCAGTTCAGGATGCAGGAGGAGCGGGAGGAGGAGCGCAGCAAGGAGAAGGTAAAGCGGGAAGAAGAGCATTATAGGAAAATAGATGATTTGCTGCGCAAGAAGAGGCGGCTGTTGAAGAAGTAGATATAAAAAAGGCAGGCTATGAAAGTCATAACCTGCCTTTTTTATGTTTTTCGTGTAAATGCAATTGCCAAAAGGCAATGTCATTATTCCTCAGTAATAGCGCCTACAGGGCATACGCCTGCGCAAGAGCCACAATTGATGCAGGTGTTGGGGTCGATTTCCATCTTGCCATCGCCCATGCTGATTGCACCTACAGGACACTGTGATTCACAAGCGCCACAAGAAACACATGTATCACTGATAACAAATGCCATAGTAAATATCCTCCTTTGATTGAGTATTTATCTGAATAAATGCCTCACTATTTGTATTCTAATATAAAATACGGACAAATACAAGTCCTTTTATGGTTTTTGCATCTCGGCACGGCGTTTTTTGATGCCCTCCAATATAACAGCCTTTTTTTCAACAACCTTGTTCTTATCCATGGGCGGTACACCGTGGAGCTTGTAGGGGAGTCCCAGGGATTCGTATTTTTTCTCACCCATGGTATGATAGGGGAGAACGTCCAGTGCTTTCAGATTGTGGAACTGTCCAATAAAATAGCCAAGCTGTTCCAGATAAACATCATCATCGGTAATGCCCGGGACAACTACGTGGCGAATCCACATATCAATGTTTTTTTCATCTAAGTACTTGCAGAAATCTAAAATATTGGTATTGGGCTGCTCTGTCAGTTCCAGATGCTTTTGCGGGTCAATGTGCTTGATATCCAGCATAACCAAGTCAGTCAGCTCCATCAGGCGCTCCATTTTTTCCATGAACGCTGTGTTGCTGCGGTTAAAGGCGATGCCGGAGCTGTCTATACAGGTGTGAATATTGTCCTTTTTGGCGAGGGCGAACAAATCGATTAAAAAATCCACCTGCATCAAAGGCTCCCCGCCGGTTACCGTGATACCGCCGTCCTTGTAAAAACCTCTGTTGCGCTCGAACTGCGCAATAATTTCTGCCGGCTCCATCATGGTGCCGCCTGTCATTGCCCATGTATCGGGATTGTGGCAATAGGCGCAGCGCATGGGACAGCCCTGCACAAAAACAACAAAACGAACGCCGGGACCGTCCACTGTGCCGAAACTTTCAAGAGAATGTATTCTGCCTTTCATAAGAACCTCCATCATGCCAAAAAGAGCCGTTACCGATGTGCCGTCTGCAAATAGTCAACACGAAAACAGTAAACAGCTCTTTGCATTGTTTTTAAAACGGATACAGATTAAACTGCCTCATGGAAGGTACGGGAGATAACGTCTGCCTGCTGCTCCGGTGTTAATTTAATGAAATTAACAGCATATCCGGACACACGAATGGTAAGCTGAGGATAGTTCTCAGGATGCTGCTGTGCGTCTAACAGGGTATCTCTGTTGAGTACGTTTACATTTAAGTGATGACCGCCCTTTGTTGCATAGCCGTCAAGTAAAGCTACTAAATTGTCAACCTGTGCATTTGCTGCTGCCATAATTTGATTCCTCCTGATTTAATTTTTGTCGCTGTCGCCGCGACCGCTGTAATCATCAAGTCCCTGATGAAGAGTGGGAACACTACATGCCAAAGGTGTTCTGGAGCAATCCGTACACCCCATTGTCTGAACGTTTTTGGAGCTTTCGCTGTTCTCATCAAAGTCAACATTTACGTGACCGACGCCGCTTGCCATGCCGGAATCCAGCATTTTTACCAAATCGTCAATCATAGATTTTTCGTCCATGGTGTTCCTCCTTTTTTATCAGCTTTCCGGCTTACAGCCGGAAAGCCAAAATAAGTCATTGTTTATTTATTTAAGTCCAGCTCAAGGTCTCCGGAGAATACCTTGTCTTCTTTGCCAAGTGCGCCGGGGATGATGGTGAAGGTATTGGAGATACCGTCCTGTGCATCCTCGAAGGGCAGTTTCGCTACGGAAGAAAGGGAAGCTACTGCGCCGTGGGTATCACGTCCATGCATCGGGTTAGCACCGGGTGCGAAAGGCTGGCCCTTCTTACGTCCGTCAGGGGTGTTGCCGGTTGCCTTGCCGTAGGTTACGTTGGAAGTAATGGTAAGAACGGACATGGTAGGCACACCGTTTCTGTATACATGATTTCTTCTGATTGCGGTCATGAATCTGGATACGATATCATGTGCAATGGTATCTACGCGGTCGTCGTCGTTGCCGTATTTCGGGAACTCGCCGGTGGTCTTGAAGTCAACAATGATGCCGTCTTCGTCACGAACCACTTCAACCTTAGCGTATTTGATAGCGGAAAGGGAGTCTGCTACGATGGACAGACCAGCCAGACCGGTTGCAAAATAGCGCTTCACATCTCTGTCATGAAGAGCCATCTGCGCTCTCTCATAGCAGTATTTGTCATGCATGTAGTGGATAACGTTCAGAGTATTTACGTAAACATCTGCCTGCCATTCCATCATGTCGATGAACTTATCCATTACATCATCATAATCCAAAACGTCACCGGTAACAGGACGATACTTAGGACCAACCTGTTTCTTGGTAACTTCATCGATACCGCCGTTCAAAGCGTAAAGAAGACACTTAGCCAGATTAGCACGGGCACCGAAGAACTGCATTTCCTTGCCGATAACCATGGAGGATACGCAGCATGCAATGCCGTAGTCATCGCCGTGAGTCACTCTCATCAGGTCATCATTCTCATACTGGATGGAAGAAGTCTGGATGGACATCTTTGCGCAGTATCTCTTCCAGCTCTCAGGAAGCCTTGTGGACCAGAGAACCGTCAGGTTGGGCTCGGGAGAAGGTCCCAAGTTGGTTAAGGTATGCAGATAACGGAAGCTCATCTTTGTTACCATATGACGTCCGTCTACGCCGACACCGCCAAGTGATTCGGTTACCCAAACCGGGTCGCCTGCAAAAATCTGGTTGTACTCAGGAGTACGTGCAAATTTGATGCAGCGCAGCTTCATAATGAAGTGGTCAACAAATTCCTGAATCTGCTTCTCGGTAAATTTGCCTTCCTTTAAGTCTCTCTGCGCATAGCAGTCAAGGAAGGTGGAAGTACGTCCAAGGGACATAGCGGCACCGTTCTGCTCTTTTACGGCGCAGAGGTAGCCGAAATAAGTAGCCTGAATTGCTTCCTGTACATTGGTAGCGGGTTTGGAAATATCGCAGCCATAGGAAGCAGCCATTTCTTTCATCAGTTTCAGAGCAACCATCTGCTCGGAAATTTCTTCGCGAAGGCGGATAACGTCATCTGTCATAACGCGTCCGGTAGAATCCTTCTGTGCCTGTTTGTCTTCAATCAGCCTGTCAATACCGTACAGGGCAACACGTCTGTAATCGCCGATGATACGTCCGCGTCCGTAAGCATCCGGAAGACCTGTAATAATATGAGAAGAACGGCAGGCTCTCATTTCCTGATTGTAAGCATCGAAGCAGCCTGCATTGTGGGTTTTTCTGTGAGTGGAGAAGAACTCACTTACCTCGGGGTCAACTTCATAGCCGTTGTCGGAACATGCTTTCTCAGCCATTCTGATACCGCCGTAAGGCTGTAAGGAACGCTTGAAAGGCTTGTCTGTCTGGAATCCTACGATGGTTTCCTTATTTTTGTCAAGGTATCCGGGACCGTGGGAAGTGATGGTGGAGATAACCTTGGTATCCATATCAAGCACACCGCCGGCTTCTCTCTCCTTCTTCTGTAACTCCAATACCTGTGCCCATAAATCTTTTGTGTTCTGTGTAGCCTCAGCAAGGAAAGACTCGTCGCCGTCGTACGGTTCGTAGTTTTTCTGGATGAAATCGCGCACATTGATTTCATTTTCCCATTTGCCGCCTACAAAATCATGCCATTCTGGTCTCATTTTGAAATGCCTCCTATAAAATTTGATTAGTTGGTGAATCTGTGAACCGGTTGCTAATCTTTATGAAAATATTATATGAAAAACGTGTATACACGTCAAGCGCGCAAGTGTACTTTTTTCTATACAAATGCTTTATTTTACTAATGTTTTATAAAAAATACAAGAAAAATTCATTTTTGGGAATGGCTTGCCAAAAGAAAGGGAAAGTATTATACTAAACAGGTACAAAAGGAGGTGGAATTATGCAAAATATTACGAAAGACATGACAATTGGTGAAATTTTAAGACAGGCTCCTGAAGTAGCTCCTCTTTTGATGGAGGCAGGAATGCATTGCCTCGGCTGTCCTTCCGCACAGGGAGAATCTTTGGAAGAAGCTGCTATGGTGCATGGGATGGATGTGGATGCGCTGATGGAGAAGATTGCGGCGCTGTAACCATAAAAAGATACCTATAGGCGGGTGTGTACACACCTTGGTTTATAACAAAAAAAGAGGCTGTCTGACAGCCTCTTTTTGTATCCGTTTATATGCCTGCAAGCGACTGGAGGGCATTCTGCGCGATGATGGCGGAAAAATGTTCTTCCAGATAGGAACGGCTTGCGGGAAGGCTTTTGCGGGCGCTTCCGTACTCTGACAAAATATTGCAGATACGGTTAAATTCCTTGGGAGTATGTCCGCTCTTCTGTACAACAAGCAGATATAAGCCCTCGGATTCGTCCTTGTACAGGGAGTTTTCGCCATTGTAATTTCCGGCAAGCATACCGGCGAGCCGTGTCAGGTTGTACAGGGAATCAAATACAAAAATCCGTGTCAAATCCGCATTTTCGGAATCCTCGTCCTTGGCGCTGCGCGCCGGCTTTGGCTGCGTTGCAGATGCCTCGTCCGCCGCCGCTTTACGGCTTTCGTGCAGCCGCTTAAACAAGTCAAGAACCTCGTCTGCGCCGTCGGTAACATCTTCGATGGAATCGTCCGAATCTTCATCCGCATCGTGGATGGAAGGAGCAAACTTGGAAAAGCGGGTATCCAGCTCCTCGGGGTCTTCCACCTTTGTTATAATCAGTAC
This sequence comes from uncultured Lachnospiraceae bacterium, assembly GCA_910578335.1. GTDB lineage: Bacteria > Bacillota > Clostridia > Lachnospirales > Lachnospiraceae > Acetatifactor. The sequence continues at coordinate 17,710 of CAJTPU010000014.1, forward strand.
AATACACTCTGAATTGAGAGGAATTGCTTCTATCATTAAGGGAATGTCTTCCGCTTCAAAACCACATTCAAAGGAAGCCTGCTGCATCATGTCACGGAAAAGATTTTTTGCTTTCTCTGTACCGTATGCAAGTTCACTAATCTTTAACTCGCGGTCCGCCAAATCCTCACGGGTCAGCGTACAGCGAATTTGGTTTTCATTCACTTTTTCAATTTTCATGCTATCACATCCTTACTGTTAAGATACTGCATTTTTGTTGGTTGGTGACTGAAACTCCCGTAAAATCTGACTAAAAGTATCTTATACTTTTCAAACCTCTAAGTCAAGAGCACCAGCGCAGTTTAACGATTTTTAATAAATTTTTTTGAATTTTAAAATATAACTTGCAAAATATACCAGCATTGCGTATAATAAAACCCTAAGATGCCCTCGGCAATTGGTACGGAGAGGAGGCAGTGCGGTACATTTCAATTTTCTTTCTAAGGTTCAAGGTTATCAGCAGTTAAGTCTATTTTTATCTATGCTTTTATTTCAAAGCGATTTCCGGTTTTAGAAAGTATCTAAGCATTTATTTTGTGAAATTATGGTTTCTTGTCCGCAGAAAAAGTTACTTCTATAGTATGCGGATGTCTTGCAGGCTTATGTGTCTGTATCTAATTTAATTATTTCCAAATTTTTTGCTCGTTTTAATTCAATTTTTCAGGTGGTTTTAGTATTTTTTGTACGGTCGGGGCATCTTAGTATATGCAGAAATTTACAAAAGAAGGCAGTATTTCGGAAAATTTATATCACGATATCTTTTTATGGTTATACCGAATGCGCCGACGGCAAAGGAGGAAATAGCGTGTATGAAACAGAAGAGCAGCGTTTGAAAGAAAAGCTTGAGAATGTCAGAAAGTCCGGCGTCAGGCTTTTTCTGGAGGGCAAACCGGCATCACCCGAGGACATTGCGGACAAATGTGTCTGTGAGAATGCGATTTATATGGCGGACTATGTGCTTGATGATGACGGCAGGCTGCAAGAGCTGCGATACGACAGGATAACGGACTGGAAGTAAAAGTCAGTGCCTCCGGACTTGTGTATTCTGTATAGGGAAGGAAGCGGGGAGGAGCAAAGTTTTGTGCGGGAATGCCTCTCTGCCGGCGGCTTCTTCCGGCTTCCGGACCTTAAGACTGCCTTCGCCAAACAGGTGCAGGACAACCGTATATTCATGAAATATTAAGGGATTTTGTCAAAATTAGTAATGACGAAGCAGGGATAGTTTGTTATAATAAGGAATAAAATTGTATTTTGCGCTGTACTGCAAAATACAGCGTGCAATGCAATGTGCAAAGTACATTGCATGGAAAGGAAACCATGAAAAAAGCCATACCGGTGTTGATTGCCATTGTACTGATTATCATTATTGGAGCAGCCGCTTTTGGAGCGAAAATTATCGAAAAATATTCATATTCTCGTGAGAGGGCGGATTTATATGAATATTTTCATATTGTAAAAGAGGATGAGGCGTCGATTGTACTGCAGGACGAAATGGTGGAAGAGAAAGCATTTGTGAAGGACGGCGTATGCTATTTTGACCTTGCGACGGTACACCGCTATTTTAACGACAGATTTTATGTGGATTCGGTGGAGCAGCTTCTTCTTTATACAACGCCGACCGATATTATCAGGACGCCGATAGGCAGCAATTCGTTCCAGATAAACGGCGCGCCGCAGGATGCCGGTTATCTGCTGAGTTTTTCGCGTACCAGCGGCGATGTTACCACCTATTATATAGCGGCTGATTTTGTAAAGCAGTATACCAACTTCTCCTATCAGCTCTACGAGAATCCCAATCGCCTGCAGGTCTATACGGAGTGGGGACAAAGGCAGGTGGCTGATATTTCGCAGGGTACGGCGGTGCGGTTTTTGGGCGGGGTAAAAAGTCCTATCCTGAGAGATTTGTCCGCGTCGGAGACGGTAGTCATCCTCGAGAAAATGGACACTTGGTGTAAAATCAAGACCGAAGACGCCATCATTGGGTACGTGGAAAATAAGTTTTTGGAAAATGAGCGCGAGGAGACTTTGGAGCCGGTGACGGACGTGGTGCCCCCCGTGTACACTTCTCTTACGCGTGACAATAAAATTTGTATCGGCTGGCACGCCATTGCTTCCGCTGCCGGCAACGATACCTTAAATACGGTGACAGCCAATGCAAGTGCGTTGAACGTCATTGCACCAACTTGGTTCAGCTTAAAGGACAGTGAAGGAAATCTGCAGAGTTTTGCCTCCGCATCCTATGTGGAAAAGGCGCATAATAAGGGACTGGAGGTATGGGGCGTCGTAGACGATTTTAACTACCGTGCCAATACGGGTGAGGAAGTGGATGAGTATGCCGTATTGTCTGCCACCACGTCAAGAACCTATCTGATAGACCGGATTATGGAGGCGGCAGCCGCCTGCGGCATGGATGGCGTCAACATAGATTTTGAAAATATTAATGCCGATTCGGCAGAGCATTTTATTCAATTTTTGCGAGAGCTTTCCATACGCTGCCGCGCTGCGGGGCTGGTGCTCTCGGTGGACAATTATGTTCCGTACAATTACAATTCTTTTTACGATTTTGAAGAGCAGGGCGTGGTTGCCGACTATGTTATTGTCATGGGCTATGACGAGCATTGGGCAGGCAGTCAGGAAGCGGGTTCCGTTGCCTCCATCGGTTATGTGCGGGGAGGCATCGAGCGGACTGTGGCGAATGTGCCGGCAGAGAAAGTGATAAATGCGCTGCCTTTCTATACTAGATTATGGAAGACGGAGGGTACGACGGTTACAAGCGAAGCGTATCCGATGGCAAATGTGGACTCTGTTTTAAATACCTACAATATGGAACCGGAATGGGATGAAGAGACGGGGCAGAATTACGCTGAAGTCATCATAGACGGGACAAGCTACCAGATATGGGTTGAAGACGTACAGTCCATCAGTGTAAAGCTGAATGTGATGCAGAATTATAATCTGGGAGGCGTTGCTGCATGGCGTCTGGGCTATGAGCCTGCAGCCGTGTGGGATGTGATAGCCACTTATCTGGCGCAGTAAACAAAAGAAGACTGTATATGCAGACGATTGGCGCATAGCATAAGAGTCGTTTCCGACACATATATTTTGGTAAATATGGAGTTGGGACGGATAATTATGGAGCAAAAAAAGTACATTGCGGTGTATCTTGTGGCTGCAATCATTCTGGCAGTCGCGGTGCCGGCGGCGATTAAAAAAGCATCAAAGGAAACCGCCACGGAGGGCGTAAAAACAGACGACAGACCCTGTGTCGTACTGGACGCGGGACATGGCGGCGGCAGATAGCGGAAATTTAACGAATGGAGAAAAAGGGGGAAAAGACATACTGTACAGGCACTTTTCATATATTGGTGTGAAAGGCGGAGCTTCGGAGAGACAGAGAGTTGGAAGAGAAAGGAAAGGAACCCCAATCATACCGTATTGAAAGAGAATTTCTGGAAAAAGTAGAAGTATCTGAACTGATAAGACGTCTGGTGCAAAGGCATATGGAAGCAGAGGTGAAAACATCGTGAAGGTTTTTCAGACTGCGGCATATATCAGGCTTTCCAGAGAAGACGGCGACAAAGCAGAAAGTGACAGCATAGGCAATCAGAGGAAGCTGATTGCGGATTATGTCAAGGGAAGAGAAGACTTGGCAGTATATGATACGTATATTGACGACGGTTTTTCGGGGACGGATTTTGACCGTCCCTCCTTTTGTCGGATGCTGAACGATGTGGAAGCCGGAAGGGTAAATTGTGTGATTGTAAAGGATTTGTCCCGCTTTGGGCGCGATTATATTGAGACCGGAAGGTATCTGGAACGATATTTTCCGGAAAGAGACGTGCGCTTTATTTCCATTATGGATAATATTGACAGTGTAAAACAGGCGTACGACCTGCTTCTGCCAATCAAAAATATTTTTAATGAACAGTATGCAAGGGACATTTCCCAAAAAATTCATGCAGCCGTCAGAACCAAACAGAAAGCAGGAGAATTTATAGGAGCGTTCGCTTCCTATGGCTATCGGAAATCTCCTGCAGATAAGAATAAGCTGGTCGTGGATGTCTATGCGGCAAAGGTGGTAAGAAGGATTTTCGGGCTGTACATACAAGGATGCGGAAAGCTTCGGATTGCTTCCATATTAAATGAGGAGGGGATTGTCTGCCCTTCCGAATATAAGAAGATAAACGGGGAGAATTACAGAAATGCGCACAGGCTGGAGGGCACCTCCTATTGGACATATTCTACGATAAACCGTATTCTGCAAAATGAGATGTATGTGGGAAACATGGTGCAGGGCAGGAAGCAGCAGCAGATGAGAGGCAGGGCAAGGGCGGCAAAGCGCGGGGAATGGATTGTGGTGCAGGGAACGCATGAAGCAATCATTGACAAGGATACATGGGAAACAACGCAAAAGCTGTTAAAGCGCAGGGCGCGAAGTGTGGATTTGCATGGGAGTACGGCAGTTCTGGCGGGCTTTTTAAAATGCGGCGACTGCGGGAGGGCACTGGTAAAAAAGGCATATGCGCCGGAGCGAAACGGCGAAAAAAACGAGTCAGGCATCTGCTATTATTGCGGCACGTATGTGCGCTCCGGCAGGCAGTATTGTACGCCTCATAAGATTGCATACGAAACGCTGGAAAATATTATATTGGGTGATTTGAAGGTTATACTGCAAAGCAGGGAGAATTTGAAAGAACTGATAGAAGGCGGGAAAGCAGGCAGCATGACTGTATCGGATGGCGGGGAAGCAGAAAAGATAAAACGGCAGGCGGAGCTTGAAAAAATCAGGAAGCTGAAAAAAGCGCTTTATGAGGATTATCGGGAGGAACTGATTTCAAAGGAGGAATTTGTCAGCTACAGACAGGACTATACCAAAAGAGAAGAATTGCTGGAAAAGCAGTTGCTATGCCTTTCCAAAGAAGAGGAAGAGGATAACGCTCTTAAAAGTGCGTGGGTCCGGCATTTGCTTACATATCGGGAGGTGGAAAAGCTGGATAGGGCGGCGGCGGCGGAGATGCTTCATGAAATTAAGGTGTATGAAAATCATACAATTAAAATCACCTATAATTTTTCGGGAGAGTTGTCTGCGCTTTTTGCCGGCACTTTGTAAAAGCAGCGGCATAAAGCGCAGGCAGGGAGCGGAAAAGCTTATGCAATGGGAAAATCAAAATAGTGGTCAGGATACGGCTCTTCTTTTAGCAGATAGTGCCACCATTCGTTTTCGTAGGCATCAAAGCCGCAGCGTTCCATGATGGAGCGCAACAGCCTGCGGTGCTCTGCCTCCGCGGCTGACACAGCCGTCGAGCCATGATGCGAGCGTTCGTCCATAAAATCAAAGTCACTTCCCATAGAAACCATGTCGCCCGTGTCCAGATGGTAAATGGTAAGGTCAACGGCGCCTCCGCGGCTGTGGCTTGACTGTGCTGCAACATACCCCATTGCCAGCATTTCTTCCCGTACAATGTGGGGATAGTGTTTTTTCTTTGTCAGATTATCTTCCGGCTGCGCAGACCAGCGGACAAAACAGTCAACTGCGCGCTGGGGACGATAGGCATCCCAAATTAACAAACCGTATCCGAGTAAAGCGGCATGTTCTTTGGCTTGCTGCAGCGCCTCTGCCAGCGCTAAGGAGGCGACAATGCGGTTGGCTTCATATCCGTTTACCGGCTTGCCGGTGAAATTATCCCATGTAGCATATTTGGCATCCCAGCGGATGCCATGTATGGCTTCATCTAAAAAAACAAATCCTTTTTCCATGTGGTTACTTCCTTTCTGCCAGCAGGACAAGCCGGTCAATTATCTGCGGAATCGTTATGCCGGCAGCCTTCATCATACGCGGGTAGCGGCTGTAAGAGGTGAAGCCGGGCAGGGTATTGATTTCGTTGAGAACAATACTCCCGTCTTCCTTCAGAAACATGTCGATACGGGCAAGCCCTTTTAAACCGAGCGCCCGATAAGCTTTTTTGGCGGTTTCTTTTAACTCTGCCTGCTTTTTTGGCGGCAGATTGGCGGGAACCGTAAAAGAAGCGTTTTCGGAGCCGCTTTCCGGATTGTCTTCCTGATGTATGCGGAAAAAACCGTGTGAAAGCGTGATGGAATCAATTTCTCCGGTTGTTAAAAAGGCGCCGTTTCCAAGCACGGCACAGCCGGTTTCGATGCCCGGGATGGCTTCTTCAATCAGAACCTTGTTGTCATATGCAAGCGCTGTCCTGATGGCGGCATCCAGCTCGTCTTGATTGGCTACCTTGCTTACGCCAAAGGAGGAACCGGAGCGCGCCGGTTTGACAAAAACCGGATAGGAGGAAATATTGATTTCCGGCGTGTCGTCAGGGTGGAGAATTTGAAATGCAGGAACTGCTATACCGGCGTGTGAAGCCAATAAGTAGGTGAGGGACTTGTCCATGCAGAGTGCGGAGCCGGCAATGTCACATCCGATATAGGGAATGCCGGATAGTTCCAACAGCCCCTGTATGGCACCGTCCTCACCAAATCTGCCGTGCAGGACGGGAAATACGACGTCTATATGGATGGGCAGCCAGGTATTGTTCTGCATGGAAAGCACACCGTGTATTGTGCGGTCAGGCGAAATGACTGCAGGATGACATTCCCCTGATTCCCATTCCGGACGGGGGCTTTCGCATAGCATCCAGCTACCGGAGCGTGTGATGCCAATGTAGACCGGTTCGTATTTTTCCTTGTCGATGTGCTTTGCAATTTCCTGCGCAGACTTTACCGAGACATCGTGCTCTTCCGAGCATCCGCCAAATAAAATAGCGATTTTAATTTTATTCATCTGTAATTCTCCTTTCAGATTTTGAATCATTTTTAGGTGATTTTGAAACTCTCATTTTCTAGTACCGAATTGTGCAGCTTGTATGTTCTATAAGCAGACCCTTGATTGCCGTCGGTATTTAGCTGCCGTATTTTGGCAGCTTATGTACCGTTACGGCAATCTTGGAGCGAAAGCGGGTCTGCGTTAGAATATACAAGCTGCACAATGACACTCGCATAGTCACTGCGTTTCGCAATTATCTATTTAAAATCATTTAGGCAATTTCGCAAGACCTTTTCCACCGTGTCGCGCAGCGCAAGTTGTGTATAGTATGCGGTGTGAGGGGTGATGATGACATTGGGCATTTCTCGAAGTTTTGTCCAAAATGGGTTTTCAGCCGTCTCCTGTGAGCAGTCGCGGTAGAAAAGCTTGTCTTCTCCCTCCAGCACATCCAAAGCGGCACCGCTCAGCCTGTGGGATTTTAGCGCAAAGATAAGCTCGTTTGTATCAACCAGTGCGCCACGGGCGGTATTTACCAAAATGGCGTCCGGCTTCATAAGCGCAAGCTGCTCTTTTCCAATCATGTGGAAAGTGTCCGCATAAAGAGGTACATGGAGCGTTACAATATCGCTTTGTTTCAGCAATTCCGGTAAAGACACATGGTCTTTTGTGCCATTTTGGCTGCAAATCAGTATGCGGCAGCCGAAGCCGGAAAGCCTTTGGATGACGGCGCTGCCGATATGTCCCGCGCCTACAACGCCTACGGTCATATTCCGCAGCTCGCGTCCGCGGGAGGGCGGAAGACAAAAATTGCCGCATGCTGCATGAAGCAAAGCGGTTTTTGTACCGCGCAGTGCCATAAGCATTAGCATGACGGTATAGTCTGCAACGCCGTCGGGCGAGTAAGTTGTGTTATCCACCGTGATGCCAAGTTTTGCGGCTGCTTCCATATCAATATGGTCGTATCCGATACTGCGTGTGCAGATATATGTTACGCCGGCTTCCCGCAGCGCCGTCAAGTCGGTTTCGGTGATACGCGTTTTGTGTCCTATGCTGATGCAGCGGTGGCAGGGGTTGGGGATATTGCCGCATTTTGCCGGCGTAGTAAAAATGTCGGGGGTAATGTGAAAGCGTGGTGCAAGCTCATAGAATACGGCGGCTTCTTCTTTTTCACAGTCAAATATGGTAATATTTTTATTTTTCAATGGTATACCCCACGCCCCATACAGTCTTAATGAATTTGGGGTTTCTGGCGGGCTCATGCATTTTTTCCCGCAGCCTGCCGATGTGCGCCATGACAGTGTTGTTGTCTATCAGGGCTCTTTCTCCCCAGATAGATGTAAACAATTCTTCGGAGGAGATGACAATTCCCTGATGCTCGCATAAATACCAGAGAATAGAAAATTCAATGGGTGTCAGGTGCAGTTCCTTTTCGAATAGAAAGCATTTATGGTTGTCCTGATTGATAGTAAGTCCTCTGATGCGGTATTCATTTGTTTCCCTGTGTGGTTTTGAAGCAAGGTTATTGTATTGCATGTACCGGCGTAGCAGCGTTTTTACCCGGGCTGCTATCTCCAGCGGGGTAAAGGGCTTTGTCATATAGTCATCAGCGCCGATTGCCAGTCCCATAATTTTGTCGTAGTCGTCAGTTTTTTCTGAGAGCATGATGATGGGATAGTAGAAGGTTTTCCTGATTTTCTGACAAATTTGGAAGCCGTCCGTATCGGGGAGAGAGGCGTCTAATATTGCCAAATCCAAATCCGTATTTTCGATACACGCAAGCGCTTCGGCGCCTGTGTAAAACTTGTGAATAATATAACCGTCGTTGGCAAGGTAAGCTGAGACTACGTCTGTCTCTTCCTTTTCGTTATCTGCCACCAAAATATGTATGCTCATGGTGTCTGCCCTTTTCTTATGTGCTTCTGTTTTGCCATTATTATAGCAACCATTATGAAGGGCGTTCTTTTGTTTTCACTGCGTATTTTCCTAATATTTTCTTAAAAAGGCTGCCGCTGCCGCAAATGACTGCCGCCACATGGCGGCGACGACCCGGGAAAAGTGGGGATTAACGGGGCTTTAGAAAAGGATTTGAATCTGGAGATTGCACTTCTTGTTAAAAAATATCTGGAGATGGACGATATCCGGGTGGTTATGACGAGGGAGGACGAGAACGGGCTTTATGATGCGGGCGCTTCCAATAAGAAAGTGCAGGATATGAAAAGACGGATAGCCATTATTGAAGAGACAGAGCCCGATTTGACGGTCAGTATTCATCAGAACAGTTATCCGGAGGAATATGTACATGGCGCGCAGGTTTTTTTCTATACGGGAAGCGCAGAAGGGCAGAAGCTTGCAGAAAAAATACAAAACCGCCTGATTATGGGACTGGACCCGGAGAACCATCGCGGCGTGAAGCCCAATAACAGTTATTATCTTTTGAAAAAGACGTCATCGACAATTGTGATTGTAGAGTGCGGCTTTTTGTCAAATAGCGAGGAGGCGGAAAAGCTTTGCACAGAGGAATATCAGGAGAAATTGGCGTGGGAAATCCATATGGGGATTATACAGTATCTGAATGAATTGCAATAAATAATTGTCATAAAAAAACTGCCCCTTGCGGGGCAGCCTTTAAGCATGAAGAAGCTCTTGCAAGTATTCGGTCAGAACCTTTGCCGCACGTTTGTGTGAGGCGCTCCCGGGATGCGCGTGGGAGCCGACGGTTTCTTCCGTGGTGTTGGGAAGCTGCAAAAAGAAGGTTTTGACGTCCCCGGTCTTGCTGCGGAAGGTGTTGATGGCATCTGCAATCGCGAGGGAAAGGTAATACCCCAGCATACCGTATGTCCATACAATATAGGCAGAAGGATTGTTGCGCCGGATTACATAGAGAAAATCGACTACAGCCTGTTGAAAGCGTGCAAGGTCGTCAGCCCTAAAGGAGCCGTCTGCATTCAAATGCTGTTTAAAGGTCTCTCCCGTCTCAGGGTCGGACCATTCCGGCTGGCTAAAGGCGCTGCAGTCATTGGTTCCCAGATTGACAATGACTGCGTCGGGCTGCCATTCCGAAAAGGGATTGTCCTTTTGCGCGCCAAGGGCTTCGTTGACAGGACCGCCTGCCAGTCCGCAAATTTGGGTATAGTAGGCGGGGAGGTTGTGGTGCGGATTGTTGTCCCAGCCGCAGAGGACACCCCAGCCGCCCTGCGAAATCAGGCGTGCGTCTGCGTCGAGCGCCTGTGCGGTAAGAAGTGCATAATTCCGGCTTGCACTCATAAACATAGGTATCCAGTCTTCTTCCTTTTTGGCGCCATAAGTACCTTCGCCGGAGGTAATGCTGTCGCCGACAAATTCCAGCTTGAATCTTCTCTCGGGAACAGGTAAAAAGTCACCGTCCGTCCGAAGTCCGCGAATCAGTATATGGCACGCGTCGTCCTCCGACATAGCCTGCAGCTCTCGGATAAACTGCACGTTTTTGATATTTGCAGGATTCATTCCACGGAACAGGCACAGAGAGTAACTGCCGGGCATCAGCATCTGGCGGCTCATAATTGCACCGTTTACGGCACAGCAGACCCAAGGTTCATGAACATAAAAATCCACGTCGATGTCTATCCAAAGCTCTGAGCCGGTTACGTTTACTTCTATGGCGCTTCCGTTCCAGAATAGAGGCAGCGGCTCCTTGCTGCGGTCCGTCCTGCCGTGTACCTTGTAATGAGGCACTTCTTTTAAGGCATAAGTCTTTACGTTTTCGTTTGGTATCATGATGGTTCTCCGTTTCCGCATCCTATTTGCAAAGGTGCTTGTATGATATCTATTGTATTTCCATTGGAAGAGAATTGCAAGAAGAGAATTACAAGAAAGATAGCTTTCAAAGCCATATTGTGTTATACTATCTTTAGGTATGCCTAAAAGCGGAAGCATGAGGATATCGAAATAAGGGCAGAATAGCGCAGGAGGTTGGAAAATGGAACTGGAGAAGCTACGGGCAGATATGGTTGCTGCGATGAAGGCAAGGGATAAAGAGAGAAAGGATGCGATTTCCGCGCTGGTGTCGGCAGTCAAAAAAGCGGGTATCGATGCAGGATGCAGAGAGGACATTCCACAGGAGCTGGTCAATCAGGTGATTTTAAAGGAGCTGAAATCCGCAAAGGAACAGCTTGACAGTTGTCCGGCAGAAAGAGAGGAGCTTCGTGCGCAGTATCAGGCGCGTCATGATATCATTGCAGAATATGCGCCCCGCATGATGTCCGACGGGGAAGTGGAAGCATATCTGAAAGAACATTTTGCCGAAGTAATAAAGACAAAGAACAAGGGACAGATTATGAAAGCAGTGATGGGTGATTTAAAGGGCAAGGCGGAAGGAAAAGTAATCAATGAAGTCGTGGCTAAGCTGTGTATGTAGGCGGGGGAGCTGCGAGTGAATACAAAAGTGATAGTATGTATGGAGGAAGACGATAAAGCAGTGCTGGCGGAGGCGGGGCGCATTATCCGGCTGGGAGGGCTGGTGGCATTTCCCACGGAAACAGTCTACGGGCTGGGGGGCGATGCGCTGAATCCTCTTTCTTCCCAAAAAATATACGAGGCAAAGGGCAGACCCTCTGACAATCCTTTGATTGTGCACATCTGCCGGTTTGAAGATATTTACCGGCTTGTATCAAAAGCACCTGCACATCATCGGGTGCTTGCGGCAGCGGAAAAGCTTGCCGAAGCCTACTGGCCGGGTCCGCTTACCATGATTCTGCCAAAGTCTGAGGAAGTTCCCTTTGAAACGACAGGGGGGCTTTCCACGGTGGCTGTCCGGTTTCCGGCGCATAAAACGGCACAGGCGCTGATTGATGCGGCAGGCGGCTATGTGGCGGCGCCGAGCGCCAACACTTCCGGCAGACCCAGTCCTACTCTTGCCAAATATGTTCTCGAGGACATGGACGGCAGAATTGATATGGTGATAGACGGCGGTGAGGTCGGAATTGGTTTGGAGTCCACCATTGTGGATTTGACCGTGGAGCCGGCAGAGATTTTGCGCCCGGGCTATATATCGCGCGGTATGCTGCAGGAGGTTTTGGGCAGGGTGGAAAAGGATGAGGCGGGAGAGACGGGCGGACAAGCGCCCAGAGCGCCGGGCATGAAATACCGGCACTATGCGCCGCACGGAGATATGACGGTTGTGTCAGGCGAAAAAGAAAACGTTATGGCGTATATCAACGGGCAGTTGTCCCTGCGGAAAAAGGAAGGCAAAAAAAGCGGCGTGATTGTCACGGACGAGTCTGCGGCAGGGTATCGGGCAGACATTGTAAAGTCTCTTGGCAGCAGGGCGGACGAGCTTTCTGCGGCAAAGCATTTATATGCCGTTTTGCGTGAGATGGACGAGGAAGGCGCAGAGGTTATTTACTCCGAGGCGTTTGAGAAAAAAGGCATCGGGGAGGCTGTAATGAACCGGCTTTTAAAGGCGGCAGGCTATCATACGGTACAGGTGTGAGACAGGCAGAAAAAAGGAGGAGAAACATGATTGCAATTGGAAGCGACCATGGCGGTTATGACATAAAACAGGTGATTATCGGGTATCTGGAGGAGAAAGGAATTGCCTACAAGGACTTTGGCTGTCCGGACAAAAGCTCCTGCGATTATCCTGTGTTTGGAAGCGCTGCGGCAAAAGCCGTGGCGTCGGGGGAATGCGAGAAGGGTATTGTAATCTGCACAACGGGAATCGGCATCTCGATAGCGGCAAACAAGGTGCCCGGCGTGCGCTGCGCGCTCTGCCATGACAGCTACAGTGCCAAGATGACAAGACTGCACAACGATGCCAACATGCTGGCTTTGGGAGGCGGCATCGTGGGTCCGAATCTGGCGCTTAGTATTGTGGAGACATTTTTAAACACGCCGTTTTCGGAGGAAGAAAAGCATAAGCGCAGGGTAGCTATGCTGTAAGGAAATCATGACAGAAAAGCAGTAAATATAGATTTATGCTTTTACAACAATACAAAAGGAAAGAAGAGGTAAGAGTATGGCAAAGGTTATCGTAATGGAGCATCCGCTGATTCAGCACAAAATCGGGTACATCAGGAGAAAGGAGACCGGTACAAAGGACTTTAGGCAGACAATCAGTGAGATTGCAATGCTGATTTGCTATGAGGCGACCAGGGACTTGAAGCTTTCCGACGTGGAGATTGAAACGCCTATTTGCAAGACGACGGCAAAGGAGCTGAAAGGGAAAAAGATGGCGATAGTGCCCATCCTGCGCGCCGGACTGGGTATGGTGGACGGTGTGCTGCAGTTAATTCCGGCAGCCAAGGTGGGGCATATCGGATTGTACAGAGACCCGGAAACCTTAAATCCGGTAGAATATTACTGCAAGCTTCCGGCAGATTGTGCGGAGCGGGAAGTGTTTGTGGTCGACCCTATGCTGGCAACGGGCGGCTCGTCGGTGGCAGCAATCCAGATGCTGAAGGAGAAAGGTTGTAAGAATATACATTTTATGTGTATTATTGCGGCTCCGGAGGGCGTGGAGAAGATGAAGGCGGCACATCCGGATGTGGATATGTATATTGGCGCTATGGACGAAAAATTAAACGACCATGGTTATATTGTCCCCGGGCTGGGAGATGCCGGAGACAGGATTTTTGGCACAAAATAAAGGGAAACACAAAAGCAGTACCGCGGGCTGACCCGCGGGCTGCATGGGGAATCTTATGAAAAAGGCAGCATTGCGCAAAGGGAAGATGGCTTTGGTACTGGCAGTGATACTGTTAGCCTGTGCCGTTCCGGCTGAATTGTATGCAACTACCACACAGCAGCAGCTTGAAGAGGAAATAAAAAACAAGAACGAGCTGCAGGGCGAGATTAATGAGAACAATCAGGCGATTGGAGATTTAAAGGATAAGGAGGCAGCTCTGCGGGCGGATTTGAAGAGCCTGAAGGAGCAGCTTACCGAAGTGAGCGAAAAATTAGAGGAGCTGGAAGAAAGTATCGCCTTAAAGGAGCAGGAAATCGCAGATACCATGGAGGAGTTGGAGCGGGCAAAGGAGACGGAGGCGTGGCAGTATCAGTGCATGGTGGAGCGGATACAGTATGTGTATGAACAGGGCGAAACAGATTATTTGGAGCTCTTGTTTTCCATCGGCAGCTTTAGCGATTTCTTAAATTACAGCGAGTATATGACTGCGATTGTCGAGTACGACAGGAAGATGCTGGCGGAATATGAAGAGACCAGGCTGTTGATTGAGGAGAAGGAAGCGCAGCTTTTGGCAGAGAAAGCGGAACTGGACGAATATAAGCTTGCCGCCGAAGTGGAAAAGAGCAAAATAGCGGGACTTATCAGTCAGGCGGCAAACCGCGCTGCCGAAAACAGCGAGTTTTTGGCGCAGGCGGAGGCTGACGCTGCGGCGCTGGAAGCTGAGATGAGAAAGACGGAAGAGAATATCGAGGCGCTTAAAAAGAAAATCGAAGAGGAAAAGAGGCTTTCGGAGGCGGCGGCGAACGCGGCATGGAGGGATATCTCGGAAGTGACGTTTGCGGACGGCGATTTGGCGCTTTTGGCAGCCATTATTTACTGCGAAGCGGGCGGAGAGCCGTATGCGGGCAAGCTTGCCGTCGGCGCAGTGGTGATTAACCGCCTGCTCAGCTCCAAGTATCCGGACACTGTTTTGGGAGTTATTACACAGAGAAAACAGTTCTCGCCTGTGGGCAGCGGAAGATTTGAGGTGGTGCTTACTGCCGGCAGGGCAAATGCAGACTGCTACAGGGCGGCGGAAGAAGCTATGTCAGGGGTTACAAATGTAGGAAACTGCCTGTATTTCAGGACGCCGATAGAAGGGCTGACGGGAATCAACATCGGCGGGCATGTATTTTATTAGAAGAAACATGCCTATAAGCCAAGGCTGTCCAGTTCATTTTGTAACAGCCGGAATTGATTTTCGTAAATCAGGGAAAGCAGATGATTGAGCTGCCTGAGGGCGGTTTTTAAGGCAGAGGCGGAGAGCAGACCCTGCTCAAAGGCATCTGCAAGCTCGTCTAAATCGACGACCTTTACCGTGCCGTCCGGCTGGATAATAACGTCGGCAAGCAGGTCGGTAGCCACAAGGGTGTTTGCGGCGGCGTCATAATCGTACTGCATGATATCACAGTACCAGCAGAACAGACTGCCGTCCGAACGGTAAAACTTACTGACCTTAAAGCCTTCTTTTAAAAAATAGCAGGAAGCGCCATATTGAAACTGCGCTTTGGGATTCAGCGTATCCCATCTGGTGATGACAATAGAATCATTCTGGCTGACGATTTTATCATCTTTCAGCAAGATACACTCGTCAGGGATAAGACGTCTGCGGTAAAGAGTTAATGGATTCATTGGCAACCTCAACGTGAAAATAGGATTAGAAATTTTGTTTCAGCATATAGTGATTAAAATACTACACCTCCATATACGGGAAGTCAAATGGAAATTGCATTAAAATTGTCAAAAATCAGCGAAAGCAACTGGACAATATTTGGAAAAGTGGTATAATTTATTATGTGTTTCACTTTAGAACGTCTGGCACATATGGAGGAGTACATTGTGGCAAGGCGCAGAAAATATGATAAAAGCGTATATCAATCACTGGCGTTGATTACACAATTTGGAATCAATATGCTGGTTCCTGTTTTTTTATGTTCTTTTGTGGGAATCTGGCTTGACGAAAAATTCGGCACTTCCTTTTGGATGATACTGCTTTTTTTTGTTGGAGCACTGGCTGGTTTCCGCAATATCTACATTATGGCAAAACGGATTTATGACAGCAAGGACAAGGATGCGCATGACAGATAAGTTAAAAAGAGTGGACAGGGCATTGTTGGAACTGGTGACAGGCATAGCGGTTTTCGGCGTGCTTTGTCAGACGGCGGGGCTTTTGTTCCCCATCGATTCCGTAAAGTATGCTTTAGGACTGTGGGGGGGGATTATACTGGCGGCTCTGGCTGCCATACATATCTGGCGTTCCCTGAATAAGGCATTTTCATGTGATGGAAAGTCGGCGGCACGGCTGATTGCCGGCGGCTATGTTGTGCGTTATCTGGTGGCAGCGCTCTTTTTGCTGTTTTTGTACTTTATGGGCGCAGGCTATTATGTGCTGGCAGGTTTTTTGGGTGTTATGGGGTTAAAAGCAGGTGCGTACCTGCAGCCTTTAACGCATAGATTTTATAACCGGCTGTTTCACGAGACGGACCCTGTTCCACAGCCTCTTATAGAGGAAGGAGAAACTGCTTCGGAAAATATGGAGGAGTAAGGAGGTGAGAACATGAAATATGGAATATTGATGTCGGGTAATGAAGTGGATTTTATGATACATGGTCTGTTTAAGTATTCCTTTTTCGGACATGAGGTCTGGATAACCACTTCCCATGTATGTATTCTGATAGTGATGCTTGTCATTATCGGCTTTGCGATTGCCGCTAATGTGAAGATGAGGCACGCAGAGGAGATTCCCACAGGATTCCAGAATGTAGTCGAGCTTATTGTGGAAAAGCTGGACGGCATGACGGACGGTACGATGGGAAAGAGCGGTGTGAAGTTTCGCAATTACATCGGTACGATTTTTATTTTCATTCTGCTGAGTAATCTCTCGGGGCTTTTAGGCTTAAGACCGCCGACAGCCGACTATGGCGTGACGCTGCCGCTGGGACTTATGACCTTTACGTTGATTCACTTTAACACATTCAAGCATAACAAGCTGAAGGACATTTGGAAGGATAAATGTTCGCCGCTGCCGCCATGGCTGCCCATATGGCTGCCCATCAACCTGATAAGCGATATTGCAGTGCCCATTTCCCTGTCCCTGCGTTTGTTTGCAAACGTATTGTCAGGCGTGGTTATGATGGCGCTTGTATACGGGCTGATTGGAAAGCTTGCGCTTATCTGGCCGGCGTTTCTGCATATTTATCTCGATATCTTTTCAGGCGCAATCCAGACATATGTATTCTGTATGCTGACGATGACTTATATAGCAAACGGAATCGGAGATTCGGAAGCATAAGATATGCCAACGAAAAAATGTTTTAGCAGTTATTATTTTTCATTATTATAAAAAACACATTTTCAGGAGGAAATCATCATGGAATTTAACGAGAATTTTATCAGAGGATGTTCCGCAATCGGTGCAGGACTTGCACTTATCGCAGGTATTGGTCCCGGTGTAGGACAGGGTATTGCAGCAGGTCATGCGGCAGCAGCAGTAGGACGTAATCCGGGCGCCAAATCCGATATCACATCTACCATGCTTTTGGGGCAGGCAGTTGCGGAGACAACAGGTCTGTATGGTCTGGTTACGGCGCTGATTCTGATGTTCGTAAAACCTTTACTGCCATAAGCGTTTCCTTTTAAGGTATGGCTGTATGCCAAAGCGTTCTGCTTTGACATACCTATGAAAACGTAAAGAAAGGAGACCTGAAGGGTGAAGATATTATTGACATCCGGAGAAACCATGACGAGGCTGTTCAATCTGGACTGGCAGCTATTTGCGGATTCGGTTTTGTCCATGATAGCCGTACTGTTTTTATTCTTTGCATTATCCTACTTTCTGTTTAATCCTGCGAGAAAGATGCTGCGCGGGCGTACGGAAAAGATAAAGGGCGAGCTGTCGCAGGCGGCGCAGGATATGGAAGAAGCAAAAGCCATGAAGGAAGAGTACGAGGGAAAACTCCGTGAGATTCAGAAAGAAGCGGATGAAATCATGGCTGAGGCGCGCAAAAAAGCGATTATAAGTGAAAACCAGATTATCGGCGAAGCCAAGGCAGAAGCGGCACGCATTATGGAAAGAGCACGCATGGAAGCAGAGCTTGAAAAGAAGAAGGCTGCTGACGATGTGAAGAAGGAAATGATAGCGGTTGCTTCTCTTATGGCTGGCAAGGTGGTATCGGGAGCAATTGATGTGTCCGTGCAGGAAAGTCTGGTTGACGAGACTTTGAAAGAGATGGGTGAGAGCACATGGCTAAGCTGATTGAAAAGGTATACGGCGAGGCGCTGTTTGAGCTGGCGGTAGAAGAGAAACAGACCGGCAGCCTGATGGAAGAGGTGCAGGTTCTAAAACAGGTGCTCGCAGAAAATCCGGAGCTTGCAAAGCTGATGCAGCATCCGGGAATCCCGGAAAGCGAAAAAGAAGAAGTGCTTGAGAATGTATGGGGTGGACGCGTCAGTAAGGAGATTACGGGTCTGATGCTGCTTCTGTTAAGGAAAGAGCATTACGGGCAGCTTCCCCTTGTACTGGATTATTTTCTGGCGAAGGTTCGTGAAAAGGAGCGCATCGGAACCGCGTATGTAACGACGGCTGTTCCGCTTTCCGCCTCTTTGCGGGACAAAGTAGAAAAAAGGCTGTTGGAGACAACGGACTACCGGTCCTTTGAGATGCATTTTGACGTGGACGAATCCTTGATTGGCGGCATGATTATCCGCATTGGCGACAGGGTTTTGGACAGCAGCATCAGGACGAAGCTGGAGAATTTGAGCAGGCAGTTATATCAGATTAAGCTGCAGTGATGCAGACGATAAAAGAAAGGTGCGAACGGAACCATGAATTTGAGACCAGAAGAAATAAGTTCCGTAATCAAGGAGCAGATTAAAAGGTACGCGGCCGACATGGAAGTATCTGAAGTGGGTACGGTTATTCAGGTAGCGGACGGTATTGCTCGTGTACATGGTCTGGAAAATGCCATGCAGGGTGAGCTCTTGGAATTTCCGGGCGAAGTATACGGCATGGTACTGAACCTTGAGGAGGATAATGTGGGTGCCGTGCTTTTGGGCAGCCAGAGAAGTATAAATGAAGGCGACGTTGTAAAGACCACCGGCAGGGTAGTGGAGGTGCCGGTAGGCGACGCGCTGTTAGGGCGCGTTGTCAATGCGCTGGGGCAGCCGATTGACGGCAAGGGTCCGCTGCAGACCAGCAAATACAGAAAGATAGAAAGAGTTGCCTCCGGTGTTATCACAAGAAAATCAGTAGATACGCCCCTGCAGACAGGTATCAAGGCGATTGACTCCATGGTGCCCATCGGAAGAGGGCAGCGCGAGCTGATTATCGGAGACAGGCAGACGGGTAAAACCGCGATTGCCATTGACACGATTATCAACCAGAAGGGGCAGGACGTAAGGTGTATCTATGTTGCAATCGGACAGAAGGCATCTACGGTTGCCACGATTGTAAAGACGCTGGAGGAATACGGTGCGATGAGCTATACCACGGTAGTGGCGGCTACGGCGAGCGAGCTTGCTCCTTTGCAGTATATTGCGCCTTATTCAGGCTGTGCCATCGGCGAAGAGTGGATGGAAAACGGCGAGGATGTGTTGGTTATTTATGATGATTTGAGTAAACATGCGGCGGCATACAGGACACTCTCTTTGCTGTTAAAGAGACCCCCCGGACGTGAGGCGTATCCCGGCGATGTGTTCTATCTGCATTCAAGGCTTTTGGAGCGTGCGGCAAGGATGAGTGAGGAATACGGCGGCGGTTCTCTGACGGCGCTTCCGATTATTGAGACGCAGGCGGGCGATGTTTCCGCGTACATTCCGACCAATGTCATTTCGATTACGGACGGACAGATTTATCTGGAGACGGAAATGTTTAACGCAGGCTTCAGACCAGCCGTCAACGCAGGACTTTCCGTTTCCCGTGTGGGCGGTGCGGCACAGATTAAAGCGATGAAAAAGATTGCGGCGCCTATTCGTGTGGAGCTTGCACAGTACCGCGAGCTTGCAGCGTTCTCACAGTTTGGCTCCGAGCTGGATGCCGATACAAAAGAGAAGCTGGCGCAGGGCGAGCGCATCAAAGAAATTTTGAAGCAGCCCCAGTATAAGCCCATGCCGGTACAGTACCAGGTTATCATTATTTATGCGGCGACCAATAAATATCTGCTGGATATACCGGTTGAGGATATCACCAGATTTGAAAAAGAATTCTTCGAGTATCTGGACACCAAGTATTCGGAAGTTCCGAAGGCGATAGCGGATGAAAAGGTGATTTCCGAGGCAACGGAGGAGGCACTGAAGAAAGCCATTGCAGAATTTAAGGCAGAGTTTGAGAAGTAAGAATAGGAGTGGTGAGCGATTATGGCATCCATGCGAGATATTAAGCGCCGCAAAGGCAGCATACAGAGCACCCAGCAGATTACCAAGGCGATGAAGCTGGTATCCACGGTAAAGCTGCAGAGGGCAAGGCAGAATGCAGAAAAGTCAGTCTCGTATTTCTCCTGTATGTATGAAACGGTTACTTCCATACTAAATATGACGATGGGTATGAAGCATCCTTATCTGGACGGCGGTTCTTCGGGAAAGAAGGCGGTTATTGTCATGACTTCCAACAGAGGGCTTGCCGGCGGCTATAATTCCAATATTGTCAAGCTGGTGACGGGAAGCTTTTCCAAAGAGGATACGGTGATTTATGCGGTAGGAAAGAAAGGGCGTGATGCGCTTGCGCGTCAAGGCTATGAAATTGCCGTGGACGCTTCGGAGATAGTGGAAGAGCCGGCATACGCAGATGCGATGTGCCTGACAAGGAAGCTGTTAGAGGCGTTTGAAAAGGGAGAAATCAGTGAGATATATCTGGCGTACACCTATTTTAAAAACACAGTCAGCCATATTCCTACTTTGATGAAGCTTCTGCCGGTAGCACTTCAGGAAAAAGAGTCCGCGGAGGATACCGAAGGGGACGAAGCACGCGGCGCACAGGCAGAAAAAGAAGGACAGAGTGATGGCGAAGTGAAGAAAGCGCCCATGAATTTTGAGATGGACGATGAGGACGCCTTGAACCTGATTATTCCCAAATATGTGACCAGCCTTATATACGGAGGGCTTGTGGAATCCGTGGCGAGTGAAAACGGCGCCAGAATGCAGGCAATGGATTCTGCGACGAGCAATGCGGAGGAAATGATAGAGGATTTGACTCTGATGTACAATAGGGCGCGTCAAGGCTCTATCACGCAGGAGCTGACGGAAATCATTGCAGGTGCGGGCGCAATTTCATAAGCGCAGCAAAGGGCGTCTGGTCATGCGGGCGGTATTTGCCTGCATTGGGCAGCGCAGGTCAGAACAGGAAAGAAAGGATAACAAGATGGCAGGAGTAAATAAAGGAAGAATTACTCAGATAATCGGAGCGGTTCTGGATATCCGCTTTGATGAAGGAAAACTTCCGCAGATAAACGAAGCAATCATCATACCGTTAAAGGACGGCGGCAGCCTCACGGTCGAAGTGGCGCAGCATCTTGGAGACGATACGGTACGGTGTATTGCCATGGGAACTACGGACGGGCTTGTCCGCGGCATGGCGGCTGAAGCAACCGGTGCGCCGATTTCCGTGCCCGTAGGCGAGAATACGCTGGGACGTATGTTCAATGTGCTGGGTATGCCGATTGACAACAAACCGGAACCGACAGGCGTGTCTTATGAGCCGATACACAGGCCTGCGCCTGAGTTTTCGGAGCAGTCCACACAGACAGAGCTTTTAGAGACAGGAATCAAGGTGGTAGATTTACTTTGCCCCTACCAGAAGGGCGGTAAAATAGGTCTTTTTGGCGGCGCCGGCGTAGGCAAGACGGTGCTGATTCAGGAGTTGATTCGAAATATTGCAACGGAGCACGGCGGCTATTCCGTATTTACCGGCGTAGGCGAGCGTACCCGTGAAGGAAACGATTTGTATCATGAAATGACGGAGTCCGGCGTTATTGATAAGACCACCATGGTGTTCGGACAGATGAACGAGCCGCCCGGAGCGCGTATGCGAGTGGGATTGACAGGACTTACCATGGCGGAGTATTTCAGGGATAAGGGCGGCAAGGATGTGCTTTTGTTCATTGACAATATTTTCCGTTTTACGCAGGCAGGCTCCGAGGTGTCCGCGCTTTTGGGACGTATGCCTTCGGCGGTTGGTTATCAGCCCACACTGCAGACGGAAATGGGTGCTTTGCAGGAGCGTATTACTTCCACGAAAAACGGTTCCATTACTTCCGTGCAGGCGGTCTATGTGCCGGCGGATGACTTGACGGACCCGGCTCCGGCGACCACTTTTGCGCATCTGGATGCGACAACGGTGCTTTCCCGTTCCATCGTGGAGCTTGGTATTTATCCTGCTGTGGACCCGCTTGAGTCTACCTCCCGCATTCTGGACCCCAGAATCGTAGGTGAGGAGCATTATCAGACGGCACGCGGCGTACAGGAAATTCTGCAGCGTTACAAGGAATTGCAGGATATTATTGCAATTCTTGGTATGGATGAGTTGTCTGAGGAAGATAAGCTGGTGGTTTCCCGTGCCAGAAAGGTACAGAGGTTCCTTTCCCAGCCGTTCTTCGTGGCAGGACAGTTTACCGGACTGGAGGGTAAGTATGTGCCTGTTTCCGAGACCATCAGAAGCTTTAAGGAGATTCTGGAAGGAAAGCATGATAACATACCGGAAAGCTACTTCCTGAATGCAGGCAGCATTGACGACGTAATTGCCAAGTACGAAAGGTGACAGGTAGCGCTATGGAACAGTTTAAGCTGCGGATTATTACTCCCGACAGGGTGTTTTATGAAGGCGATGTGAAGATGGTAGAATTCAATACCACCGAAGGCGAAATCGGTGTTCTGCCGGGGCACATTCCTATGACTGTAGTGATAAAGCCGGGAATTCTGACAATCACGGAGGAAAACGAGACGAAGGAAGCGGCGCTGCACGCCGGTTTTGTAGAGATTTTGCAGGACAGCGTTACGGTACTGGCTGAAATCATAGAGTGGCCGACGGAGATTGATGCCGAGAGAGCGGAGGCGGCACTGCATCGTGCGGAAGAGCGCATCAAAAATCATACACCCGAGACGGATATGGCGAGGGCAGAGACAGCGCTGCTGCGCGCCATGGCAAGAATATCTGTATTGAAGTAATTACGAAGGAAGCAGAATTTTTTCTGCTTCCTTTTTTGTGGGAAGTCCTGTGCGGGAGTGACCGCCTCTTTGCCCGCTGCATATACTGAAAGAAAGGGAACGCGGAGAGCGGATTATGGATTATCAGCACAGAATTCTGCCTTTTTACATGTCCTACCCTGCACCGTATTTTATGCGCGAAGAAGACAGCGTGTGGAAAGATTTGGAGTATTTTCAGCAGATGTATCCGGCGCAGGCAAAACAACTGCAAAAACGGATTGCCGAAATTTTAGATAAAATGGACTATGAGGGAAGTATGCTCTATGATGAATATCCCGACAAATGGCAGTTGTACAGACTCTCGGAAAATGTGATTACCATATTAAAGCAGGAAGAAGAGGAGAGCGACCAAGCGCCGGCTTCTCCCGAAAAGTGGGAATGGGTAGGCGACATGGTACAGATTATTTTGTATTATGAAATATACAGGAGAAGGCATGGAGGACGGCGCGGTTTCTTAAAATTTTAGTTGTGGTTTTTGCATAAAGCCATTAAAATATAGTCATAGTGCGGAAAAGCCCTGTTATAAAAAGGAGCGGAGGCGCTATGACTATATTGCCATGAGGACAAGTAAGAGAAAGATTCCCGGAAACGGACACGGGGGAGAGACGGATGGAAGAGCTAGAGGTGGTGCTGAAAGAGATAATTGGAGAGGGGATGCGACAGGCGGTTTTGAGTAATCCCCTGAAAACCGAAAAGGGAAGCAAGATTAAAATAACACCTGTTTCGCTTAGAGGAAGCCTGCATTTCCAAGAGACTCTTTATCGCGGAACACAGGTTTTTCACCATAATTGTACGGGGGAAGAGCTGGCGGAACGGCTGCTTGCGCACATCAGGGATAATTTCCGGCAGGCGGAGTTGGTTTCCGATGTGCATACGGTGACGGTGCTTGTCAGCAAGAAGGGAAAAGTAACCATAAAGAAAAAGAAAAGGGACGGGGCGGCGCCGGGTAAAGGAGCAGAAAGCGGAAGCTGGGAAGCGCCTGCGCACAACCGTGTGAAGCAATATATTCTGGAGGAAGGACAACCTATAGACTTTCTGGTCGGACTTGGCGTGCAGACAAAGGACGGGAAGATTGTAAAGGCAAAGTATGATAAATTCCGCCAGATTAACAGGTATTTGGAATTTATAGGGGATATTGTGAAGAAGCTTCCCACAGACAGAGAGGTGCGTATTATTGATTTTGGATGCGGCAAGGCGTACCTGACCTTTGCCATGTACTATTACCTGCACAGTATGAAGGGATACAGGCTTTCGGTGACGGGGCTTGACTTAAAGGAAGACGTCATTGATACTTGTAATGCGCTGGCTGAAAAGTTCCACTATGAGAATCTTCATTTTGAAAAAGGGGATATCGGCACATATGAGGGTGTGGAGAGCGTGGATATGGTGGTGACGCTCCACGCCTGCGATACGGCGACAGATTATGCATTGTATAAAGCCGTGAAGTGGGGGGCGAAGGTGATTATGGCGGTTCCCTGCTGTCAGCATGAGATGAACCGGCAGCTTGCCTGTCCGGAACTGTCCGCTGTTTTAAAGTATGGGATTGTAAAGGAGCGCATGGCGGCGCTTATGACTGATGCAGTGCGCGCCAATCTGTTGGAGGAAATGGGGTATGAAACGCAGATTTTGGAATTTATTGATATGGAGCATACGCCCAAAAACTTACTGATTCGTGCGGTGAAAAAGAGCGGAATCCGTCCTAAAGGCGGGAGAATTTCGCAGACAACGGATTTTCTTCATGTGAAGACAACCCTGCAAAGGCTCTTGGAGGAGGAAACAGCAGATTGAAAAAAGCGATACTAAAAGGAATCGTGTTTGGGATTACCTTTTTTGCGGCAATTTTTATTATCAGCAGAATTATGAATCAGGGGAATAACGATTTGACGGCGGAGATGCCGCCCGCGAGTCTTCCGGTTGTATATATGGGAATGGACGGGATGGTATATAATGAGCTGCATGGCTATGTGCAGCCCATGAATACTGCTTTTATGCGGGATACCATAACGGGATTGAACGGGGGGCGCACTACGGAATTTGCAATTGACACATATGGTATGCCCATTGCGAAACTTTCCTATGAAGTGCGAAGCGTGGATGGCAGCAGGCTGATAGAAAATACTTCCATAACAGAGTATGAGGAAAGGGACGGCAGGATTACCGGAACCATCACGGTAAAGGACCTGATAGAGCAAAACAAAGAGTATGAGCTGATTTTGCTGTTAGGCGGGGAGGATGGGCGTAACATACGTTATTATACCAGAATTGTGTGGACGGAAAACTTTCATTTGGCGGAAAAGCTGCAATTTGCGATGGACTTTCACGACAAAACCTTTGACAAGGAAGCGGTGCGGGATTTGGCAATCTATATGGAGACAAATGCGGAGGGGGACAACTCCACACTGCATAAGGTGGATATCCACTGTACGCTAAACCAGATTTCGTGGGGAAAGCTGCAGGTATCCCCTGTCACGGAGCCGGTATTTAACGTGACGGAGCTTGCCGCCCAGACAGCGAGTATTGTGTCTCATTATGTGGTATCTACGGGAAGCGGCGACGATATAAAATATTTTTATGTCGAAGAATATTACCGTTTGCGCTATACGACGGACAGAATGTACCTTCTGGATTATACCCGTACCATGAACAGCCTTGTGGATGAGCAGGACGATATTTATGCAAATGACAAGATACTGATAGGTGTGGAGAGCGAGGATATGCCCGTGACAGAGAGCGAAGATGGCAATGTCTTTGCCTTTGAAGTGCAGAACAGGCTCTACAGTTACAATATCACAACGAACCGGATAGCGGTTATCTTTGGATTTTATGACAGATATCATGCAGATGCGAGGACGCTTTACAATCAGCATGGTGTTAAGGTGCTGGATATTGATGAGGGGGGCGTTCGCTTTGCAGTATACGGCTATATGAACAGGGGCAGCCACGAAGGCGAGGTCGGGCTGCAGATTTACTATTATGACAGTACGGTGAACACCGTGGAGGAAGAGCTTTATATTCCGTACAGCAAAACCTACCAGATACTGAAATCGGAGGTGGAGCAGCTTATATACCTGAGCAGGGAAAACTATCTTTATCTGAAGTTGGATAATTTTGTCTACGAAATTAACCTGGCGGAAAAAACATACAGCCAAATTGTTGAGATTACGCAGGACGGCAGTATGAAGGTATCCGGAAATAACAAGATGATAGTGTGGCAGACGGAAGGGAATCTGTATGAAGCAAAAGAGCTTGTCCTGATGAATCTGGCGAGCAGGGAGAAGATAAGCATAAACGCAGGTGCGAATGAGTGTATTATGCCGCTGGGCTTTATGGGAGAGGACCTGGTCTATGGACTGGCGCGCAGGAGTGATATTTACGTGGACAGCGCCGGCAGGACTACGTTTCCTATGTATGCCGTGCACATCTGCAGCCCGGAGGGAAAAAAGCTGAAGACCTACAGACAGGAGGGTATTTTTATCAGTAGCTGCATCATGCAGAACAATCAGATTACGCTAAACCGCCTGATAAAGACAGAGAACGGTTCCTACGCAGAAACGCTGCAGGACTACATTATGAACAGCAGTGAGGTGGGAAGCAGCAAGAACATGGTGAGCGCCGTTATCACGGAAAACTACGGGAAATACATCCAGATAGCAGTCAGAAAGGCAATTGATGAAAAGACGCTTCAGGTGCTTACACCCAAAGAGGTGCTGTACGAGGGAAGCCGCGAGCTGATACCGGACGGCGGAGCCGGCGAGGGATGGTTCTATGTCTACGGACCGGAAGGAATTGCGGGGATATACAGGGAACCGGCGAAGGCAGTTCTTTTGGCAGACAGTGTGTCCGGCATAGTGATGAATGACAGCGGCGATTATGTGTGGCTGCGGGGAAACAGGGCGGCAAGGAATCAGATTATGGCAATAGAAGCCGTGGAGGCGGGTGAGGAGCGCAGCAGCCTTTCCGTCTGTCTGGACGCCATGCTGAATCTGGAGGGTGTGTTTGTCAACTCAGAATATCTGCTTGCAAGAGGGAAAAGCGCATACGCTATTTTGGATGAAAATCTGGTCGGTGCGCAAATATTGGATTTGAAGGGCTGCTCTCCGGAGGCGGTGCTCTATTATGTCAATCAGGATATACCTGTGCTGGCTATTTTGAACGACGGCAATGCGGTGCTGATTGTCGGCTTCAACGAATACAGCTATGGCGTGATGAATCCGCAGACGGGGGATATCAAAAGGGTCGGACAGCGGGATTTTACGGAATGGATGCAGGAGAACGGCAACAGCTTTATGACATATATCAGGTAAGCGGGAAGGTATATTTACATGCTTTTTTTGCCGTAAATGCTGGGATGCAACCGATAGTTGCCCCCTAAAAGCTGCAAATGAAAACCAGAATGTATGGTGCAACCGGAGTGGTTTCTCTATACTGAAAGGCACAAAGCTTTTGGCAGTTTTCCCGGGAAAAGAAAACTACAGATATGCGCGGAAGCGCAGATGGGAGCATATATGAATATAGAAATTGCAAACAGACTTGTAAATTTGCGCAAGGCAAACAATCTGTCGCAGGAAGCACTGGCGGAAAAGCTGGGAATCAGCAGGCAGGCGGTCAGTAAATGGGAGCGTGCGGAAGCGTCGCCGGATACGGACAATTTGATTCTTCTGGCGCGGCTCTATGGGGTATCTTTAGACGAGCTGCTTCGGACGGAGGATGAAATTCCTATGCCGGAGGAGCCTGATGAGCAGGATGAAACCGATACCGATGACTTTGTCAAAAAATGGAATGCAGGAACCGGAAATGGAGACGAAAATGTCGGCGTCCATATCGGAATAGAAGGCATTGATGTACAGAAGGACGGACAGAGGGTACATGTCGGCTGGAACGGCATTCACGTAGAGGAAGAAGGGGGAGAGAAAGTACACGTCGGCTGGAACGGGATTTATGCAGATGAGCATGGCGGCTCTGCCTCCTGCGAGGAAGACGGCTGGGATGGCATACATATTGTGGAGAACGGCAGAGAGGTTTTTCCGGGTGAAAGGGGCTGGACGACACAGCCAAGGCTTCGGTTTCCGACAGCTTTGATTGTCTGCATCGCGTACCTTGTCATCGGCATTGTATACCATGCATGGCATCCGGGATGGCTTCTGCTCTTGTGGATACCGATTCTGGAAAGTCTGATTACGGCAGTAAGAAGAAGGAATGCGAGCCATTTTGCATATCCGGTGCTTATGCTTTTGGTTTTTTTGTCAATTGGCTTTCTGGAGGGAAACTGGATGGGGTGGATAGCTTTTCTGACCATACCGGTCTATTATTCCCTTGTTTCTTTTATCAAGGATTTGATATGCCACCTAAGATGGAAAAAGAGACAGAAAAAGCAAGCCTGTGATGTGCAGCAGAGTAGTACGGAAGGGGAGTCATGATGAATTATAAATATCTTGCAATGGCAGTTATCGCCATCGTCTTTTTGTTTGAAACCTTTATGCAGTATTTGGAGATAAAGTCAGCCGACAGGGAAATTCCGGAAAATGTAAAGGATGTATATGACAAGGCGTCTTACGCGAAGTGGCTTGCCTATCACAAGGAAAAAACAAGACTTGCATTGTTCAGGCATATTGTAATGTATGTGATTACCTTTGTCATGATTGGCTTTAATATCCATGCGCGGTTATTGAACCTGCTTGGCATAGGCGGTGATTACGCGGCGGGAAATATGGTGCTGATTATAGATGGTCTTGTGTTCGAGGTGGCGCTTTTTGTATTTGAATATATGGATACGATGGGAATTGAGCAGAAATATGGATTTAACCGTACCACAAAAAAGACCTTTTTCATAGACCGGTTAAAGAACCTGATAATCAATTTTGTCATTACCTGCGGTATTTTGAGTCTGTTTATTCTGCTGCACCGCTTGCTGGGCAACTGGTTTCTTCCTGCTTTTGTGGGAATTATGTTGGTCTTTTTGCTGGTTCTTGTAATCATCAGCCCCTTTATGGGACGTATTTTCAATAAGTTTACGCCGCTGCCGGACGGGGAGCTGCGGGAGCGTCTCTGTGCGCTTCTTGCTGAAAACGGCTGTACGGTAAAGGAAATCAAGGTGATGGATGCGTCTAAGCGTTCCTCCAAGGCAAACGCTTATTTTTCCGGACTGGGAAAGACAAAGACCATTGTTTTGTACGATACGCTTTTAGAGCTTATGACGGATGATGAAATTGTGGCGGTATTTGCACATGAAATGGGACATAACAAGCACAGGGATACCCTGAAGCTCTATGGAATCAACATGCTCAATATCATACTCTATGTTCTGATTGCCTGGGGGCTGGTTTCAAGACAGGAGATTTATGCCTATTTTGGTTTTTCGGGATTAAATTACGGCTATGCCTTTCTTCTTTTGACCTCTGTGTGCCTTGCTTTCCTGTCGCCTTTTCTGGGACTGCTTTCCGGCTTCTTAATCCGCAGATGCGAGTATGCGGCAGACCGGTTTGCGGCAGAAAACGGTTATGGAGAAGCTTTGATTTCGGGCTTGAAGGTGCTTTCAAAAGACTCTTTTGTCTGCCTGAGCCCGCATCCGCTGGTAGTGAAGCTTACCTATGACCATCCGACAATGAGCCAGCGGATTGAAGCAATAGAGGCTTGCGCGTTACAGCGCAGTCAACCGTAAAAAGGCATAAAGTGCAAGGAGGATTTGGATGTTTACAAGTAATGACGTAGTATATACAGGAAATTTTTCGCTGGAAGGAATTGAAACCATCTGGGTGAAGGACACTTATCGGGATATTGTGTTTCTGCATGGCGATGGGGAGGAATTGACAGTAAAAGAATACGGAGATTCGGATACAGAGTTGATGAAGGTGGAACAAAGGGGGACGGCGCTCTGTTTTGAAGGGAGAGGCAAGGCGCTTCTTTCTGTCAGTGTAAGCGGTATTTTCGGGGGGATGGCAACAGGGCAGCATAAGATAGAATTGCTCATTCCTTCCGGTTTTGCAGGGCAGATATATGTGGAAAGCAAAAGCGGGGATATTTCCATGAGTGATATATGGGAGCTTCGGAATCTGCAGATGAAAACAGCGAGCGGGGATGCCGGCGTAGGAAGAGTGCGGGCGGAGCATATTCTGATAGAAAGCTTAAGCGGGGATATCGATGTGGAGGAAGCATGGGGGGACAGACAGCTTTTTTCGGCGAGCGGAGATATATGCTTAAAGAGCGGCAGAGGGAATCTTTATGTTAAGACGAAAAGCGGCGACGTGGCAGTGGGCGGACTGGATGCAAAAACAGTACTGGAAAGCATCAGCGGAGACATTGCAGCAGGCTTTGCAGCGGTGACACAGCCGGTAAAAATAACAACTGTTAGCGGTGATACAGACGTTAAAATAGCCGCTGACAGTAGTGTCAACATAGAAGCCAGAACTGTCAGCGGCGATATTTCCGTGCAGTTGCCATCGGCACAAATAAACCAGAGAAGCGGTCACTATGTACTGGCACATATGGGAAGCAGTGCCGTGGAAAATACACCTGTTATGGATATTGGTTCTGTCAGTGGGGATGTCCGTGTGGGCAATTAATCCGCCCTTCTAAAAAGCTGTGTAGAATAATTGCGCATCACGAGTAAAAGCCCCATGCCGAGTATGCCGCAGGAAATGATTTCGCCCGCGCCTACCGTCAAAAACAGATACCACCATGCGTCAGCCATGCCGTAGCCATGAATCAGGACAAAGGGTACAATCAGGGCATTGGCGATAATGTTGGGAAGCGGCACCAGCCATTTCCATTTGCGCAGCGCATAGGCAGCGAGCGCACCAATTAAGGTAGCAAGGCTGCCCACAAAAATATCCAGCACGCAGCAGCCGGTCAGAAAATTTGCCAGCATACATCCCACATAAAGCCCGGGGATGGCGGCGGGGGTAAAAAAGGGGAGGACGGTGAGCGCTTCCGAGAGCCGCACCTGAATGGCGCCGGAGGCAAGACCGAAGGCATTGGCAATAAAAGTCAATACCACATAGAGAGCGGCAATCATAGCCGCCTGTGTCAGAAACACTACTTTTTTGTTGTTCATTTGGATTCTCCTTTAGTTTTGTTTTTTTGCCGCCCTGCGGACGGGTTGGTGAGGAAGGTCTCGAACTCACCGGTAAAAGCGTAAAAGCCGGAAACACATGGTAAAGTGCTTCCGGCTTTTAGTATAGCAGTAGAATCAGAAAAGTCAAGGGAAAAGGCGAAACCTTTGTGTAGGTCAGACAACGCCCAAGTGCGCCCGCTGCAGTGCCTTGCGCAAAGCTCTGCCAAGTAAAAGCGCAATTACCATTTTTGCCAAATCGCCCGGGATAAAGGGGACGACTCCGGCAAGTAGGGCGGCGCCAAGGCTGATATGATTCTGGAAAGCAAGCCAGATACTGCCGAAAAGATTGCACACGGCAGCGCCGAGCACCATACCGCACAGGCACAGATACCATTTATCGAACCATTTGTCAATAAAAAATCCCGCAATCAGCGCCATAAAAATAAAGCCGATGAGATAGCCGCCGGTGGGACCGAAAAGCTTTGCGGCTCCGCCGGTGAAATAAGAGAATACGGGAAGTCCCACAAGCCCGAGCAGCAGATAAATCAAGTAGCTGAGGGTTCCCTTTTTCATGCCAAGCACAAAAACGGAAAGGCAGAGCGCCAGATTGGTAAGGGAGATGGGAATCGGTGTAAAGGGCAGCGTAATGGAAATCGGTCCCAAAATACAGGTGATGGCTGCCATGAGACCGATAAGCGCCATAGACTTGATATCTAAGGGGTTTCTGTGATTTTTTGTGTTGTTTTCTTTTGACGGATTCATCTTGATAGATACCTTTCTGTGTGTAATAAATAATAGGAAAAGCGGCATTGCAATAGGTTTACTTGTTTGCTGTAAACCTATTGCAAAAATTAGTATACAGAAAGAAAAAGAAAATGTCAACTCAAAAATAAAAATGGTTTACAAAAACATAAAAAATAACGCTGCCAGACAAAAGTTCAGCCTGACAGCGCATAAGTCTGGATTGTTCCTGTTTTTAGGATTCGACGAGCTCTCCTGTTTTGTAGCGCGCTACAATACTCTGAATTCTTTCATTGGGATTCAGTAAATCGCTGATGGAGGAGTCGTGATTTAAGGTGTCGATAATGTAGGCGATATATTTGCTCATATCGCAGTTGACATACCACTCGCGCTCTAAAAGTGCGGGCGTCTGGTAAATCAGGTTTGTGGTCAGTACCTTGTTGATGATGCCGTCTTTGTAGGCGGCGTCAAATTTTTCAAGTCCGCTGGTGAACAGTCCGAAGGTTGCAAACACAAAAATTTTGCCGGCTTTGCGCTGCTTCAGCTCGGCGGCAACCTCCAAAACACTTTCGCCGGAGGAAATCATGTCGTCGATGATAATCATATCCTTGCCTTCCACGCTGGTGCCCAGAAACTCGTGAGCGACAATGGGATTGCGTCCGTCCACAATGCGGGTGTAATCACGGCGCTTATAAAACATACCCATATCC
The DNA here is from genome assembly GCA_910578335.1 of uncultured Lachnospiraceae bacterium. GTDB lineage: Bacteria > Bacillota > Clostridia > Lachnospirales > Lachnospiraceae > Acetatifactor. The sequence continues at coordinate 49,920 of CAJTPU010000014.1, forward strand.
AGTCCCAGTACGTTGGCAATATAAATGGCGCGGGACATGCCGCCCTCGTCGGGGCTGATAACCATCATGTGTGACGAGTCAATCTGCAGGTTTTTTACATGGCGCAGCAGTCCTTTGATAAACTGGTAAGCCGGCTGTACCGTCTCAAAGCCATGCAGGGGGATTGCATTCTGTACACGGGGGTCGTGGGCATCAAAGGTGATAATATTGTCAACCCCCATATTGACAAGCTCCTGAAGGGCAAGTGCACAGTCAAGAGACTCTCTGGCAGTACGCTTATGCTGCCGGCTTTCATATAAGAAAGGCATGATGACCGTAATGCGGCGCGCCTTTCCGCCTACGGCGGCAATGATACGCTTCAAATCCTGATAGTGGTCGTCAGGAGACATGTGGTTTTCGTGACCGCAAAGCGAATAGGTCAGGCTGTAATTGGCAACGTCCACAAGAAGATACAAATCCGTACCGCGCACAGATTCCAAAATCACGCCCTTGGCTTCACCGGAACCGAAGCGGGGAACTTTGGCGTTTAAAAGATAGGAAGAGCGCTGATAGCCGGAAAAGGCAAGGCTGTCCTTGTGCTCGCTTTCCCGTTCTGTCCTCCATTTTACAAGATAACGGTCTATTTTTTCTCCGAGAAATTTGCAGCCCTCCAGGGCAATCATGCCAAGACTGCCTACCGGAATGGTTTCTAAATTACGCTTTTCTTCTCGATTTCCCATAAAATAAAATCCTCACTTTCCTGATGAACATAAGGCGCAGCCTGAATCGCCGCGGATAAGAGTAACGGTGGTGCTATATATTCCGGCAGGTCCGGATATCCGGCCCTGACAGCTTTCGAAAGGTAAAATTACCGGTCAGCCTGGAAAAAATGCGCTCCGAATAGCGGGATTTCAGCTCTTCCAGACTAAGGTTGGTGGAAATGATAACAGATTTCCTGTTTAACTGCCGCTCATTTAAAAAAGTAAAAAACTGGGAGTTGGTAAAACTATTGGACAGCTCCGTGCCCAAATCGTCTACAATCACCAAATCACAATTGTACAGGTCTTCGTAGGTCTTGTAAAGCATTTCTTTGCTTCCTGCGTCAAAAGAATATCTGGAAAGCAGGTGAAAGAGGGAGGAAGCAGAAAAATAAACAACGGAGCCCCCCCTGTCAAGTATCTCTTTGGCGATGCAGCCGGATAAAAAGGACTTTCCGGTGCCAACCGCGCCAAAGAAGAGAAGGTTCTGAAAGCTCTCTGAAAAGTTTTTGATGAAGGAAAGGCTGGTTTCCACCGCCTTTTTAAAGTTCTCCAAATCCTCTCCCTGATAATAATCGTAGGAAAGAGAAGAAAAATTGTCTGTGGCAATCAGCTTCTGCAAATTGCTCTGGGAATATAAAAGATTGATTATTTTCTGCTCAAAACAGTGACAGCGGCTGCCGTGCACGTAACCGGTATCCTGACAGTCGGCACAGTCGTAGAGCGGCTCTAAATAGCCTGCAGGAAATCCGGAGGCAAGAAGCAGCTCCTGCTTTTTTTCGGAAAGGCGCAAAAGTGCTTCGCGATAAGCCTCCATGGACGAAGCTTCCTCCGTAAGGATATGCTTACCGAAGCGCACAGACAAGGAAGCAACCTTATTGACAGCTTCCTCATAGGCAGGGCAGCGCGCAAAAACTTCCTGCCGGCGCTTTTCTAAAATGCGTCGGTTTTTCAGTTGTGCGGCGTCGTATTCCCTCTGTATAGAATCAAATTGTGTATTGGTTAAGGTCAAGGTGTTCTCCTTTATTTGCGAAGCAGCTTGGCTTCGAGCTCTTCGAAGTCGTAATCCCGCTGGGGAAACTGATTAAAGCGGTTGTTGGCGGGGGGAGCGGCTTTTTGCAGCCGGCGCTTTTGGTAAAGCTCGTCAATGCGTTGTATGTCCGATTTGCGCCGGACGTTTTCTTTTTTCCAACTACTTAAAATGCCTTCCGCATATTCAAAGCGGTGGCTGTCAGTCGCCATAACGGTGCGCTCACATGCCTCTGCGATAATGTCGGAGGAAAATCCGTAGTCCTTGACCCAGCGGTTGATATATTCCAGCTCTTTGGGGGTGGGGGTGCCGCTTTTGCCCAGTTCCTTCATAATCGTGTAGACAGATTTGTCGTATCGGGATGCAAACTTTTCAGCTTCCTTCGGTGTGGTGATGCCGGACTGCGCCCAATTGAGCGCGACAGCTTCTATGTATTTGAAATCCTTTTTGCCGCGGTCCACGCAGTACTGAATCAGGTAGTCTATTAAGTCGTCGGAAAAATGCAGGCAGTCGGAAAAATAAAGGATGGATTTCATATCGGCTGCACTCAAGGGGCGTCCAATGTAAGATTCCGCAACAAAAAGAAGCTGTGCGGTTTCTTCGCGGTTTTTGAAAGCGCGCAGTTTGTCTGCGGAATAGACAGGCTTTGCAAAAGGTGTTTCTGCCTGACGGGTACTGATATTGATGACGGGCGCGGCGGTTGTCTCCTGTTCTCTGCGCTGCGGCTCCTTAAAACGGATGCCGGTTATGTTTTTCCCGCTCTCATCAAAAAGAAGGAAAAGCAGCCCTGCCTTTTCCCAGTACCGGAGCGCACGAACCACATCCTTTTCCGTGTGGTTGAATTTATCTGCAATTTCGGACACGCCGGTGGACAGACCCGCATTCATGACCCGCAGCAGATACAGATAAACCTTAATCTGCGCATCGTTTGCGTCCTTCATATACTCGTCAATAAAACAATTGGGGATAACCGTTGTATCCGCATAGTCATCCCTGTAAAATATAAACTGCCCCATGTCATACTCCCATGTATCGTTGTGCTGCTCTCTAAGGATAAGAAAGCAGCCGCAGCAGGTAAGTCCTGCAATTTTGTGGTAAGGACAAGTATAACACATTCTTTTTGAAAAAGAAATAGGTTTTTCGTCCGCAAAGCCTTTAAAACACTGGATTTTTCGGGTATGTGGATAGTGTGGAAATTGTGGAAAAAGAAAAGTCCGACGACCGTTTTTAGCCACTTTTACGGGAAGTGGCAGCATTTTTTATGTAAAAAAATATCCACAATTTTTCAGGCGTTTCTGCAGCGCAAAAATTGTGGATATTGTGTAAAACTAGATGCCGAGAAGACTTTCGCCGACTTTTACGATATCTCCGGCGCCCATAGTTATCAACAAATCACCGTTGATACAATTTTGTAGTAAAAAATTTTCTATCTCATCAAAGGATGGAAAATAATAGCACTCACAGCCAAGGGACTTAAGCTCCTCCAAAAGATTCTTGGAGCTGATGCCCAGCGTGTCGGTCTCTCTGGAAGCGTAAATATCAGCCAGAACCACTTTGTCTGCAAGGGACAGCGCTTTGGCAAAGTCTTTCATAAAGGCTTTGGTTCTGGAGTAGGTATGGGGCTGGAAGACGCACCATACTCTTTTGTGGGGGTAAGAAGCGGCGGCTGTTAAAGTTGCTGTAATTTCTGTGGGGTGATGTGCATAATCATCTATTATAGTAACACCGCCGATAAGACCCTTGTATTCAAAACGGCGGTCCGTACCGTGAAAAGCATACAGTGCTTTTCTGGTCGTCTCTTCGGGAACGGAAAGCGTGTCAGCAAGCACAATTGCGGCAAGTGCGTTACATATATTGTGCCCGCCGGGTACGGAAAGCGAAAAGGTACTGCTTCTTTTGTCGGGATAGTGAAGCGTAAAGGACGTACCGCCCTCGGGAGTGGCGGAGACGTCGGAAAAATAGTAGTCGCATGCAGGGGCAGCGCCAAAGGTTATGACCCGGCAGCAAAGTCCTTCCGTGAGCTCCGAAAGCCGCGGGATTTCCCCGTTTATGATGAGCGTGCCGCCGCAGGGAAGCAGCTCGGCGAAACGCCGGAAGGAGCGGCGGATATCATCCAAATCCTGAAAGAAGTCCAGATGGTCTTCTTCTATATTAAGAATAATGCCCGTTGTGGGAAAAAGGCTTAAAAAGCTGTTGGTGTATTCGCATGCCTCCGTCACAAAATATTCCGACTTGCCGACGCGGATATTGCCGCCGATGGATTTTAAGATGCCGCCGATGGAAAGGGTGGGGTCTAAATCCGCGTGCATCAGAATTTCGGATATCATTGCCGTGGTAGTGGTTTTGCCGTGCGTGCCGCTGACGGCAATGGACGTCTTGTAGTTTTTCATCATCTGTCCCAAAAGCTCGGCGCGGGACAGGCTGGGAATGGACAACTCTTTTACGGCGACATATTCCGGATTGTCCGGGTGGATGGCGCTGGTGAAAACGGCGCAGTCTATGTCCGGTGTAATATTGCTTTGCCGCTGCCCGTAAAATACGCGGACGCCTTTGTCCTCCAATGCCTTTGTGAGGGCAGATTCCTGTTTGTCGGAGCCGGATACCGTGAAGCCTTCCTCAAGAAGAACCTCGGCAAGCCCGCTCATGCTGATGCCGCCGATTCCGACAAAGTATACATGAATTGGTTGATGAAAATCAATTTGATACATAATGACACTTCCTAAAATTTTATTATTAAGGTACTCATATTATTATACGCATTTGTATGATAAAAAACAAATGATATTTGCACAAGGCTCTAAAAAAGTTAGTATGCCCAAATTTGACAATGAAAAACGGTTGTTTTTTAAAATTAATAGTTAAAATTAACAAAAGTCACGCGCACATACAACATAAAATATAAAAAATTGACATAGAAAATCCAAAAAAGACACATTTTTTTTGTGATAAAGACTTTATTTTTACAAATGATATGTTATAATATTCTCAAGCGGATTTTGCGTTACAAAGACTAGTTTATGAGGTGATGACATGATTAAAAAAGAAATGATTGCCATGTTACTGGCTGGCGGACAGGGAAGCCGCCTGGGTGTACTGACATCCAAAGTAGCAAAGCCCGCGGTTGCCTTTGGCGGCAAATACAGGATTATCGATTTCCCGCTGAGCAACTGCATCAATTCCGGCGTGGACACGGTAGGCGTGCTGACACAGTACCAGCCGCTTCGGCTGAATACGCATATCGGTATCGGTATTCCTTGGGATTTGGACAGGAATATTGGCGGTGTGACGGTGCTGCCGCCCTATGAAAAGAGCTCCAACAGCGAATGGTACACCGGTACGGCAAATGCCATTTACCAGAACATTGATTATATGGAGAGCTTTAACCCTGAGTATGTACTGATTCTTTCGGGAGACCATATCTACAAGATGGATTACGAGGTCATGTTGGACTTCCACAAGGCAAACGGTGCGGATGTTACCATTGCAGTTATGCCGGTTCCTCTGGAAGAGGCAAGCCGCTTCGGTATTGTAATTGCCGATGAAAACCGTAAAATTATGGACTTTGAGGAGAAGCCTGCCAATCCCAGAAGCAATCTGGCAAGCATGGGTATTTACATCTTCAACTGGAAGACGTTAAAGGAATCTCTGATTGCGATGGCAGAACAGCCGGCGCTCGATTTTGGCAAGCATGTGATTCCGTACTGTCACGGTAAGGGACAACCTCTGTATGCGTATGAGTTTAACGGCTACTGGAAGGACGTAGGAACGCTGAATTCTTATTGGGAAGCCAATATGGAGCTGATAGACATCGTTCCGGAGTTTAACCTTTATGAAGAATACTGGAAGATTTACACCAACAGCGAGATTCTGCCTCCCCAGTATGTATCGTCTGACAGTGTGGTGGAGCGCAGTATTATAGGTGAAGGCACCGATATTTATGGCAAAGTATACAACTCCGTAATCGGCTGCGGCGTAACCATCGGGGCAGGCACCGTGGTAAGGGATTCGATTATCATGAACAACACCTGCGTGCAGGGCGGCTGCGAGCTGAACAAAGCGATTGTAGCAGAAAATGTTGTCATCGAAGACAATGTACGGCTTGGCGTCGGTGAGGAGGCGGAAAATGATTCTGCGCCCCATATATACAACCACGGCATTGTGACGGTAGGTGAGAAGAGCGTCATACCCAAAGGCATAACGGTAGGGAAAAATACGGTTATTTCAGGCGTGACGACGGCAGAAGATTACGAAAATTCCACTCTCGCAAGTGGTAAAACTTTGATTAAGGCAGGTGAATGACAGTGAGAGCAATCGGAATTATTTTAGCGGGCGGCAATAACCACCGCATGAAAGAATTATCACAGAAGCGCGCAATCAGCGCAATGCCCATTGCGGGCAGCTACCGCAGTATTGATTTTGCACTTAGCAGTATGTCCAATTCCAAAATTCAGAAAGTGGCGGTCTTTACCCAGTATAATTCCCGCAGTCTGAATGAGCACTTAAGTTCCTCGAAGTGGTGGGATTTCGGACGTAAGCAGGGCGGTTTGTTTGTATTGACGCCGGCGGTGACGGCTGACAGCAACAACTGGTACCGCGGCACGGCGGACGCTATCTATCAGAACCTGCATTTCTTAAAGGACAGCCATGAGCCGTACGTTGTCATTGCTTCCGGTGACTGCGTCTACAAGATGGATTTCAACAAACTGCTGGAATACCATATTGAAAAGAAAGCGGATATCACGGTAGTGTGCAGGGATATGGAGCCGGATGCCAATGTAGAGCGTTTCGGCACCGTCAAAATGGATGCAGACTGCCGCATCGAGGAATTCGAGGAAAAGCCGATTGTGGCGAAGACCAATACGATTTCCTGCGGTATCTATGTTATCAGAAGACGGCAGTTGATAGAGATGATAGAGCGGTGCGCGGAAGAGGACAGATATGATTTTGTCAGGGATATCCTGATACGTTACAAGGATATGAAGCGCATCTACGGCTATAAGCTGAAGGATTACTGGAGAAATATTGCTTCTGTGGAAGACTACTTCAATACCAACATGGATTTCTTAAAACCTGAGGTGCGCAATTATTTCTTCAAACAATATCCGGACGTTTATTCCAAAGTAAGCGATTTGCCGCCAGCCAAATACAATGTAGGCTCGCAGGTAAAGAACAGTCTGGTTTCCAGCGGCTGTATCATCAATGGCGTCGTGGAGAATTCAGTGCTGTTTAAGAAGAGCTTTATTGGCAACAACTGTTACATTAAGAATTCCATCATTCTGAATGATGTATATATTGGCGACAATACCCACATTGAAAACTGTATCGTGGAGAGCCGCGATACGATTCGCGCAAATTCCTATCACATAGGAGAGAACGGAATCAAAATAGTAATAGAAAGAGACGAAAGATATGTTATCTGATGTATTGCAAAGGGGGTAACACAAATGCAAATTACCGATGTTCGTGTTCGCAGAATTACGAAAGAGGGCAAAATGAAAGCGATTGTTTCAATCACCATCGACAACGAGTTTGTTGTGCATGATATCAAAGTGATTGAAGGAGAGAAGGGGCTGTTCATTGCAATGCCTAGTAAGAAGGCAATGGACGGCGAGTATCGCGATATTGCACATCCCATCAATTCCACCACAAGGGATGCTATCCAGAAGGTTATTTTGGAGGGGTACGAAAAAGCATTGCTTGAACCGGAAGAGTAATGGGGCAGAAAGCAGTATTTTTGCCAGACAGAGAGGAGGCGCTTCTATTGGGGCGCATCCTCTCTTTTTTCCTTGTATCTTTTCCGTCAAAAATGATATAATGGCAAAGCGGGGTTACAACCAAGGTATTACAGAAAGGATAAGAAGTATGTTTTTGATAGCAGGCTTGGGCAATCCGGACAAAGGATATGCGGGTACAAGGCACAATATCGGATTTGATGTGATAGATAAGCTGGCAGAACAGGAAAAAATAAGGGTAATCGAAAGAAAGCACAGAGCGGTAATCGGAAAGGGCATGATAGAAGGCGTTAAGGTGATTCTGGCAAAGCCCCAGACCTATATGAACCTGAGCGGGGAAAGCATCCGGGAGCTGGCGGATTACTATAAGATTGACACAAGGAGTGAACTGCTGGTGATTTCGGATGATATCAGCCTGCCGCCCGGGCAGCTTCGGATTCGAAAAAAGGGCAGTGCCGGCGGGCATAATGGTTTGAAAAATATCATTGCCATGCTGGGGCATGATGAATTTCAGAGAATCCGGCTGGGTGTGGGAGAAAAGCCGGAGGGATACGATTTGGCGGATTACGTGCTGGGGCACTTTGATGCGAAAGAACGGAAGCTGGCTGACGAGGCGGTGGAGGAGGCGGCGGATGCCGTTCGCGCGGTTCTCGCAAAGGGAGCCGACGCCGCAATGAACAGGTTTAACAGAAAGCATTGCTAATGCCGCAGGTGCGGCGGAAGGTGAGGAAATATGCAGGCATTACTGGCGCCTTTGCGCGAGCTGGCAGAGTACGAAGAGATTCGGAAACTGGTATATGGAAAGAGTGCTTTGGGAGGGACGGCGCAGGAAAGAGGGGAGTCCGCGCAGGGAAAAGGACAGTCTGTGGCGCTGACCGGCTGTGTGGAATCACAGAAGCTGCACATGGTCTACGGACTCAGCGATGGTTTCCGCCATAGAGTGATTGTCACCTACAGTGATTTGCGTGCCAGAGAAATTTATGAAGAATACAAATTCTATGACCGGAATGTGATGCTCTATCCGGCAAAGGATTTCATTTTTTTTCAGGCGGATATTCACGGAAACCGGCTGACCAGCGAGCGTATTAAGGTGCTTCGGCGCATCACGGAGGGGCGTCCCTTTACCCTTGTCACCACCTTTGCGGCGCTTATGACGCCGCAGGCGGCATGGAACGTGGATACGGATACGGTTTTTATCGATAAAAGAAGGGTGATTGCACAGGAAGCATTGTCGAAGCGGCTGGTGGCGATGGGCTATGAAAAGAGCTATCAGGTGGAGTCTGCAGGGCAGTTTTCCATAAGGGGCGGCATTGTGGATATTTTTGACGTCACGGAGGAGAATCCCTACCGCATCGAACTGTGGGGGGACGAGGTGGAATCCATCAGAAGCTTTGACATTTTGAGCCAGCGTTCCATTGAACAGCTTTCCTCTGTGCGGATTTATCCGGCGCTGGAGTTTGTGCTGACAGAGAGTGCGCTGCAGGAAGGCTTTGCAAAAATGGAGGCAGATGCTGCCGCGCAGGAAAGGCTTTTCAGAGAAAAGTTCCAGACGGAGGAGGCGAACCGGATTGCGTCCCGCATGAGGGAGCTGAAGGAGCAGGTACTGGAATTTCAGGATATGTCGGGGCTGGAAGGCTCTATCCGCTATTTTTATAAAGAAGATGCCTTAAAAAGCCTGTTGAAGCTGCTTCCGGCAGGCTACTGCCTGTTTTTGGACGAGCCGGCGCGCATCAGGGAACATGCGGAAGCGGTGGAGCTTGAGTTTCGGGAGAGTATGCGGAATCGGGCGGAAAAAGGGTATGCCCTGCCAAAACAGATGCAGGTGCTGTACGGCATGGAGGAAATCGCCGCCGTGATACAGGGAAGTCCTTTTGTGACGCTCTCAGCCATGGAGCCGAAAAATACGATGTTTAAGGTACAAAGGCGGTTTGATATTCCGGTGCGGAGCATATCTTCTTACAACAATAGCTTTGAAGCGCTTGTGAAGGATTTGAAGCGCTATCGGAAAAATGGCGCCCGCGTGCTGCTTTTGTCCGGTTCCCGTACCAGAGCGGCAAGGCTGGCGGAGGATTTGCGGGGCGAAGAAATTGCCGCTGTCTTTACGGAAAATCCGGAAAGAGAAGTGCTTGCGGGGGAGGTGCTGACCTGTTACGGGCATGTGGGAAAGGGCTTTGAGTATCCGCTGCTCAATTTTGTGGTGATTTCGGAAAGCGATATTTTTGGGGCGCAGCAAAAGAAGAAAAAGCGCAAGCCCAGATATGAAGGACAGAAAATCAAAGATTTTGCGGAGCTGAAGGTCGGCGACTATGTGGTACATGAAAGTCACGGACTGGGGATTTACCGCGGCATAGAAAAGGTTGAAGTAGAAAAGGTAGTCAAGGATTACATCAAGATAGAGTATCGGGACGGCGGCAATCTTTACGTGCTGGCAACGGGGCTTGACGTTATCCAGAAGTATGCTTCTGCAGGCGCAAAGGCGCCGAAACTGAACAAGCTGGGGACGCAGGAATGGGTCAGGACGAAGAGCAAGGTGCGGACGGCGGTGGATGCCGTGGCGCAGGATTTAGTGGAGCTCTACGCCATAAGGCAGCAGGCGCAGGGTTTTCAGTATGGTCCCGACACCGTATGGCAGCGGGAATTTGAAGAAATGTTTCCTTATGAGGAGACGGAGGACCAGCTTCTTGCCATTGCAGATACAAAGGCTGATATGCAAAGTAAAAAGATTATGGACAGGCTTATCTGCGGGGATGTGGGCTATGGCAAGACGGAGATTGCAATCCGTGCCGCGTTTAAGGCGGTGCAGGAGGGCAAGCAGGTGGTATATCTGGTTCCCACCACAATTCTGGCGCAGCAGCATTACAATACCTTTGCCCAGAGAATGAAGGATTTTCCGGTGCGGGTGGAGATGCTGTCGCGGTTTAAGAGCGCAGGGGAGCAGAAAAAAACCATAGAGGATTTGAAAAAGGGCATGGTCGATATTGTGATTGGCACCCACCGCGTGCTGTCAGGCGACGTGGTTTTCAAGGACTTGGGGCTTCTTGTGATAGATGAGGAGCAGCGTTTTGGCGTGGCGCACAAGGAGAAAATCAAGAAGCTGAAGGAAAATGTGGATGTGCTGACGCTGACGGCGACGCCGATTCCCCGCACGCTGCATATGAGTCTGATAGGCATAAGGGATATGAGCGTATTGGAAGAAGCGCCGGGCGACAGGCTTCCCATACAGACCTATGTGATGGAATACAACGAGGAGATGGTGCGGGAGGCGATTGTCAGGGAGCTTGCCCGGGATGGGCAGGTGTATTATGTATACAATCGTGTTCATAATATAGCGGATGTGGCGGCAGCGCTGCAGGCGCTGGTACCGGAAGCGGCGGTGGCGTTTGCCCATGGACAGATGAAGGAGCATGAGCTGGAGCGTATTATGTACGACTTTATCAACGGGGATATTGATGTGCTTGTCTCCACCACTATTATCGAGACAGGACTGGATATTTCCAACGTAAATACCATGATTATCCATGACTCCGACAATATGGGACTTTCCCAGCTTTACCAGCTCCGCGGGCGCGTGGGGCGCTCCAACAGGACGGCGTATGCGTTTTTAATGTACAGGCGGGACAAAATGCTTAAGGAGGTGGCGGAAAAGCGGTTGAACGCCATCAGAGAGTTTACCGATTTGGGAAGCGGCTTTAAGATAGCCATGCGGGATTTGGAAATACGCGGTGCGGGCAATCTTCTGGGCAAGTCCCAGCACGGGCATATGGAGGCGGTCGGCTACGATTTATATTGTAAAATGCTCAACGAAGCGGTAAAAAATGTGCAGGGAATGTCCGCTGCGGCAGACTTTGCAACGGTAGTCGATATCGATGTGGATGCTTATATTCCCCCGGAATATATTGTCAACGAAGTGCAGAAGCTGGATATCTATAAGCGGATTGCGGCGATAGAAAACGAGAAGGAGCGGGATGATATGAAGGACGAGCTTTTAGACCGTTTTGGCGCCATCCCCAAGTCGGTGGAAAACCTGCTTCGGATTTCCCTGATACGGGTCGCCGCACATGGGCTGGGCATGACGGAGGTAAAGGGCAGAAACGACAGAATCACCTTCTTATTCAAGGCGGATGCCGGCGTCAATCCTGCCGGAATTCCCGCTCTTTTGGGAAGGCACAAAAACAGGCTGCTTTTTACGGCATATGGCAATCCGTATTTTACCTATAAATACGAACAGGCGGGACTGACCGCTGTCAATACGGAGCAGCTTTTGGGAGATACCGAAAGGCTTTTGGGAGAGATGGCAGAGCTGCTGGCGGGATAGGGGGCAGAAGGGAAAAATATTTAGAAAAAAGTTTCATGTATAGCAGGCAGGAGCAGGGATTTTGACACCCTGAGCTGCCGGATAGAGAGGTACGGAATGATTGAAAATTCAGCGCAGCTTCTCTCTGCCATACTGGATGTGGGAGAAATCATGCTGACGGCGGGAGCGGAAGTAAGCAGGGTGGAAAATACCATACAACACATGGGCGAGGCGTATGGCTACAGCAAGGTGGATGTGTTTACCATTACCTCCAGCATTGTGGTGACAATGCACGAGCCGGACGGCAATATTGAAACACAGACCAGAAGGATTTATAGCTATGAGACGGATATGCGCAGGGTGGAGAGATGCAATGCGTTATCCCGCGCTGTCTGTAAGGAGGCGCTGCCGCTTTCTGCGCTTTTGGAGGAGATTGCGGATATCCGGCAGGAAAAGAGATATCCGGGCTGGCTGGTATTTCTGACATATGGTTTTAGTTCTGCCGTTTTTTCAGCTTTTTTCGGGGGCAGTGTGAGAGACATGGCGGCGGCTTTTCTGGGCGGACTTGTGGTCCGTATCGTCCAGCTTGCGGGAAGGCGGCTGAAGGTACAGAATATTATCCTGACGATTATATGCTCTGCTTCTGCGGAATTTGTCACGCTGATTTTGGTTTATATCGGGCTGGGAACTTCCGTTGACCGGATTATGATAGGAAATATTATGCTTTTAATACCCGGGCTGGCGCTGACGACGTCCTTGCGGGATATGATAAGCGGTGACTTAATCAGCGGGCTTTTAGGGCTCTGCGAGGCGGTTATCAGGGCGGTTGCCATCGCCTTTGGCGTAGCGTTAGTGCTGTGGCAGACGGGAGGTGCGCTTTGATGCAGATGGTGATACAGGTGTTGATGGGCATGTGCGGCGCAGTGGGATTTTCCGTATTGTTTAACGTGCGAGGGAGAAAACTTATCGCCGCAGGTCTGGGCGCCGCGCTCTCGTGGAGCGTATACCTTGTGCTGTTTTCCATGCATGAGGATAAAATTCTTGCGCTTTTAGGCGCATCCCTTACGGTGGCGGTGCTGGCGGAAGTGCTGGCGCGCGTCATGAAAGCGCCGGTTATTATTTTGCTGGTGCCCATGCTGATTCCCCTGATACCCGGCAGCGATTTGTACCATATGACGACCAATCTGGTGTTGGGAAACGCGCCGGAGTTTGCCGAATATCTCGACCTTGTCATCAGAGAAGCAGGGGTTATCGCTTTTGCCATTATTCTGGTGACCTGTGCGGTACAGGTGATTATGAAGGTGTACCGGCATTTTGCGGTGAAGAGGGGAAATGTGTGACAGAAGCAGAAAATAGAATAAAAAGGGGAGGGGATAAAGTGAACCTGTCGATTTGTCGCCAAAGTGTTTGCAGGAGGGATGATGCAGAGGCACACTCCCGAACATATGCAGTTGACTCATCTACCAGATTTAGCGATATTTTTCTGGATTTGATTCAGCAAAAATACTTTCCACGCGTTTTTGGTAATAATGTGGTTTGGACATTATTTTGTGACGGAGATGATTTGATGTCATGGAAAACAAAAGAAAATAAATTGTATAGTCGTTTTGTTGACGGGGAACCGACCATCCTTAGTGTGAAAAGGTGGGCAAACTCTTCATATATAAGTTTTCACTACTACGCATCTCCCAATAAAAGGGCACAACAGATTTTTACAATGTTTGGCGGCTTGAAATTTCATATTTGGCATGAAGGATTTATGCCTGAATACGAGAGTTACCATATTTCACAAGCTATTGAAGATGCCTGGCGCAAAATGTCTGCAAAATAACCAAGTATATTTTGATAAAAATATATTACTTTACGCCCCTCCAAATCCATGCTATAATGAAAACACAAAATGTAAGCGCTTACAAACACGCAACAGAAGGAGCGACTGAAAAGGAAAAGAAGAATCCAAGGAGGTATGGGGATGAAAAAGGCTTTTGATTTGGTATCGTTAGGAGAGCTGATGCTCAGGCTCTCGCCGCCGGACAATGAGAGGATTACCAGAGGGGACAGTTTTGGCAAGCAGGTAGGCGGCGCGGAGATGAACGCCATTGCGGGAACCGCCATGCTGGGGCTGCGCTGCGGTATTATTTCCAAGCTGCCGGCAAATGATTTGGGAACGTATATCAAGAACCGCGTGCGCCAGTGTGGTGTCAGCGACGACTATCTGGTGTATGATGACGATAAGGATGCAAGGCTGGGCGTATATTACTATGAAAACGGCGCATATCCGAGAAAGCCCCGCATTGTATACGACAGGAAAAATACATCGGTAAATAAAATTGATATTTCCGATTATAGTGACGAGCTGTACAGTTCTGCACGCTGCTTCCATACCAGCGGTATCACACTGGCGCTCAGCCCGCAGTGTAGAAAGACTGCGATTGAAATGATGAAGCGTTTTAAAGAGCAGGGTGCCATGATATCCTTTGACGTCAACTTTCGCGGCAATCTCTGGACAGGGGCGGAAGCAAAGGAGTGCATCGAGGAGATTCTGCCTTATGTGGATATCTTTTTCTGCTCCGAGGATACGGCGCGGCTGACCTTTTTGAAGGAGGGCGACGCCAAAAGCATTATGAAGAGCTTTGCAGAGGAATATCCGATTTCTCTTGTGGCGTCCACGCAGAGAGTGGTACACAGCCCGAAGCGGCATACCTTTGGTTCGATTATTTACAGTGCGAAGGATGACACCTTTTACGAGGAAGCGCCCTATGCCGACATCGAGGTAGTGGACAGAATCGGCAGCGGCGATGCCTATATTTCAGGGGTACTCTATGGTCTTCTGGCGCATGAGGGCAATTATGTAAAAGCGCTGGAATTTGGCAATGCCACCAGTGCGCTGAAAAATACGATTCCCGGAGATTTGCTTTCCACAGATTTAAAGGAAATAGAGGGAATCATCAGAGAGCACAAATCTACAGGGCGTATTGCAGAAATGGACAGATAATAGTTGTAATTATTGTCGATTTAAGCTATACTAAAGATAGTTATCCTTATACATTTTACATTTAGGTATCGGTCAGTGACTACATAAAAGAAAGTGAAATGCCAGATAAGCCTAACGGTTTGTTTGGCATTTGTAAATTTGCGGCAGGGCAGAAGTGATGGAGTATCTTAAATGTGTCTGGCAGATGAGGGCGGGTAACGGGAAGGGTAAGGGTGTTATTTATGAAAAAAAGAAAAAAAGTAGGGTTGATACATTCTATTGCCATCAAGGTTTTATGGTGTGTTGTAGTCGGTGTCTGCGCCACATGGCTGTTGGAGGTGTGGACCTTTCTTCCTTTGATAAAGGAAAATATCGCTTCCAATGCAGAAAACTACATGTATGATATGGCGGTTGTCTATGGCAGGAATCTGGAGAAAAAGCTTGCGGAGGATGGAAAGGAGCAGGCTTTGGCGGCGGCTTCGCTAAGCGAGATGTTTCATGATGTCAAAATCAAAGGGGCGGAGTCGAGTTATGCGTACATAACGGATGCGCAGGGCACTATGCTTTACCATCCGACGGCGGAGAAAATCGGACAGCCGGTAGAAAATGAAGTGGTTAAGGGGCTTGTCGGGGAAATTGCACAGGGCAGGACGCCGGAGCCGGATATTATAACCTACGATTTTAAGGGTGTTATGAAATATGCTTCCTATTATGTGGGAGGCAATGGTAATTATATTCTGGTGATTACAGCGGACGAGAGCGAAATTTTCAGTAAGGTTGATTTGATGATGCTGCGCTCCTATATCAGCGGGATTGTTGTGCTGGTAGTCTGCGGGCTGATTGGTTTCGGGCTTGGCAAGCTGGTGGTAAGACCTATCAATATGCTGGCTAAAAATGTACTGAAGCTGTCGGAGCTGGATTTTTCGGCGGATATGACGCAGGAAAAGCTGAACAGGCGTAAAGATGAGACGGGGCAGATGAGCCGTGCGATTTCTGAGCTGCGGGAGAAGCTTGTTGCGGTGTATATGCAGATTAAGGAGCAGAGCCAAAGCCTGTATCAGGCGGCGGAAGTGCTGAGCAATGAGACGGCGGAGACCAGCGATGCGGTAGGACAGGTGGACCGTGCCATCGGTGAGATTGCGGACGGCGCTACTTCGCAGGCAGAGGAGACACAGAAAGCGACGGAGAACGTTATATTAATCGGCAATATGGTAGAGGAGACAGGCAGGCAGGTAGAGAGGCTCAATGTCAATGCGGATACCATGCAGCGTGCAAGTATAGAGGCGATGGATACGCTGAAAGCACTGGATGATACGAATGTCAGAACCAGAGAGGCAATAGAGAAAATTGCAGAACAGACCAATACGACCAATGAATCCGCGTTAAAGATTCGGGAAGCGACAACCATGATTACTTCCATTGCGGAGGAGACCAACCTGCTTTCCTTAAATGCTTCTATTGAGGCGGCAAGGGCAGGCGAGCAGGGGCGCGGCTTTGCGGTGGTGGCATCTCAGATTCAGAAGCTGGCGGAACAGTCCAATGAGTCGGCAAGGGAAATAGAGGAGATTATCGATTCTCTGATTCGGGATTCTGAAGAAGCAGTGGAGACGATGAACGCCGTGAAGGAAATCATTACAAAGCAGAGTGACAATGTGGAGAAGACAGGAGCCGGCTTTACGGAGGTAAAGAGTGGAATTGATACCTCTTTAATCAGTATGGAGGCTATTGCAAAGAGCATCGATATGATGGATGAAGCGCGCATCAATGTAGTTGATGTCGTACAGAATCTGACAGCTATTGCACAGGAGAATGCGGCGGGTACGGAGGAGACGTCTGCCTCCGCAACAGAAGTAGGCGCCATTGTGCAGAATATGGCAGAGCAGGCGGGTAAACTGAAAGAAGTTGCCGGAGAACTGGAAAGCTCCATGAGCGTCTTCAAAATATAACTTGACTTTTTAAAAAAAGTAATATACAATAAATCGGTTCGTAAAAGTTGACAGACAACGTCCTTTGCACGGGACGTTGTCTTTTTGCTACATTGGATTTTGCTGTTTTTAAGAAGCGCTGCAAATGGAAAGGCATGGTATATTAGATGGATTTGGATGAAATGAAGGTAACGGAAGAAACGGGTGAAAAGGTGCAGGAAAGCGAAGATATGTGCTATGAAAATTCGGGAATAGATAAGAGAATCCTGCGTGCAGTAGCAGAAATGGGTTATGAGAATATGACGCCTATCCAGAAGCAGGCAATACCGATTTTGATGGAAGGAAAAGACGTCATCGGGCAGGCGCAGACCGGTACGGGAAAAACGGCGGCATTTGGGATTCCCATGCTGCAGAGAATAGATGAAAACGATAAAAGTCTGCAGGGGATTATTTTGTGTCCCACAAGGGAGCTGGCAATTCAGGCGGCAGACGAGCTTAGAAAATTTTCTAAATATATGCACAATGTAAAAATGGTTCCGATATACGGCGGGCAGGATATCGGCAGGCAGATTAAGGCATTGAAGGGCGGCGTGCAGATTATTGTCGGAACGCCCGGACGCGTCATGGACCATATGCGCAGGCATACCATCAAGATTCAGAATGTGAAAATGGTCATTCTTGACGAGGCGGATGAGATGCTGGATATGGGATTCCGCGAAGATATGGAGACTATTTTAGGTGAGATAGAAAACGAGCATCAGACGGCGCTGTTTTCTGCTACCATGCCGCAGGCAATTCTGGATATTACGGATAAGTACCAAAAGGATGCCAGGCTGATAAAAGTTACCAAGAAAGAGCTGACGATACCGCTGATAAAGCAGTATTATTTTGTGGTAAAGAATATTTATAAGGAAGAAGTTATCAGCAGGCTTTTGGAGCTGTATGACTTTAAACGTTCCATTATTTTCTGCAATACCAAAAGAATGGTGGACGAGCTGGCGGCAAACCTGAAGGACCGCGGGTATCAGGCGGAAGGGCTGCACGGCGACATGACGCAGAAGCAGAGGGATTTTGTGATGAATCGTTTTAAAAACGGCAGTCTGGAAATCCTGATAGCGACGGATGTTGCGGCGCGCGGTATTGATGTGGATGATTTGGAAGCCGTGTTTAATTATGATGTTCCGCAGGATATAGAATATTATGTGCATAGAATCGGACGAACCGGACGTGCCGGCAAGGAGGGTATGGCATTTACCTTTGCCTACGGCAGAGACCTTTACCGGATTCGGGATATTGAAAGAATCTGCAAGACAAAGATGACGGAGATGCGGGTGCCAAACGCAAAGCAGGTGATGGACATTAAGGTGGACAAAGTGCTTGCATCGGCGATGAAAAAGGCGGCGGCAGAAAATCTGGAGAATTTAAAAGGAAAAATAGAAGAAAAGATAATTGAGCTGGAAGCAGACCCGATGGAGCTTTTGGCAGCGTTTGTCAGGATGCAGGTAGGTGAAAGCATTCAGGAAATCGCAGTAGAAGAACCAAAGAAAGAGAAGATATTCGGACGGCGCGGAGAGCGCAGAAAAGGCGCAGAGGGCGGACAGGAAAGAAGAAGCCGTTCGGATAAAAACCGTGAGGAAGAGAAGGGCAGACGCCGCGACAGCCGAAGAGAGGAAGAGAAAGGCAGACGCCGCGACAGCCGAAGCCATGAGGAAGAGAGAAAGAATCGCCACGCGGACGAAAGGTTTGGAGAAGAAAGAGGCGGGCGCCGCGAGAACCGAAGAGAGGAAGAGAAAGGCGGGCGCCGCGACAGCCGCAGCTATGGAGAGGAAAAGGGACGCCGCAAGAAGAGCAAGGATGTGAGAAGAGATGGAAGTCCGCTCGGCGTAAAAAGAAGATAGAAATGAAGCGGAATCCATTTAGAGTTGCTAAACTAAATTTTCAAGGTATAAAATACCACTATTTACAGATAATAGTATCACATTTTACAAATTATTATCTGCAAATGGAGGAAATAAATGAAAGCAACAGGAATTGTAAGAAGGATAGATGACCTTGGACGTATTGTGATACCAAAGGAAATCCGCAGAACTCTGAGAATCAGGGAGAGCGACCCTCTGGAAATTTTTACGGACAGGGAAGGCGAAATCATATTAAAGAAATATTCCCCTATCGGAGAGATGACAACCTTTGCGAGACAATATGCGGAGAGTCTGTCGCAGGTATCCGGTCATGCGGCGCTGATTGCCGACAGGGACCAGTTTATTGCAGTGAGCGGCGGCTACAAGCATTTTCTGGGCAAAAGCATCAGCAAACAGTTAGAGGAAAAAATTGCGGAGCGGGAGACAATCATTGCGTCGCGTGGGGAGAAAAGTTTTATTTCCGTCATAGAGGAAGACAGCGAAGAATATCAGCAGGAGGCGCTGACGCCGATTATTTGCGAGGGGGATGTAATCGGAGCGGTTGTAATTCTGGAAAACGATGGAAAGACAAAGCTGGGAGAAGTAGAGCATAAGCTGATTATGTCGGCTGCGGGCTTCTTGGGCAGGCAGATGGAGCAATAAAAAAAAGGGAGCGGATAATGCCACAGCCCGGTAAGGCGATAATTTCAAAACACTGAAAAATGGCATTTGCAAAGGCGAGCAATAAGGCTCTGACTCAAAAGGTCGGAGCCTTATTGTTTTCTATCTACAATGTAATTGCATCTTTGAATTTCTGCACCTCTATAAGTATAATGAAAGCATCAGGAGGTATCAGACAATGAAAGAACAGAAATATCATATCTACCTGACCAATCAGGAACGGTCAGAGATTATTGAGTCCCTAATTGATTTCAAAAACCTCCGTATGCAGCAAGGGAAATATACCGATGCCGTTGATGAGGTGTTGGTAAAGGTAATCCGTGCAAAAAAGAAGAAACTCAAAGTTGTCTACATTTAAACATAGCTTGGGCTGCTTATTCCCCGCTTGGGGGTAAGCAGCCTTTTTCATATTATATAGCCTTAAATCCTGTGCCGCTTTTCCGCTTTCGGAAAGGCGGCTTTTTTGTTTTCAGAGGGTCACGAAAAAATTTTTTCAACTTTTTTTGAAAAACACCCTGCCAAAAGCCGCCCCTAATTCAGAGTAAGTGAAGGGGTTAATTCCTGACTTCATTCAGGAGCTTCTTCGTGATCCTTGAAAATTGAATATACAGGCACTTGGGACATTAGTTCTGATGATAGCCCGAAGATAGGTACGCCGTGACTGTTCCTTTTCGGAGCAAGAGCGAGAACCCCTGATCTGAAATTCGGTTTGCCACCGGAACGGCGATGACAGTCAGAATGATAATGATACTTCTCTACGGAGCTGGCGGAGAACCCGGCAGAGGTGAGATCCCTATGAACACGGTGCAGCACACCGTGACCCAAGTGTTTCCCGTAAGGCAAAAGCCGCCGCAGGGGGCGTTGAGAACAAATACTGCGGACATATACATAGCCGTCGATTTCAGGCGGCTATGAAATCTACAAAGAAGGAGGAAAAGCGAAAGATGCCAAACTGTAAAACCATAGCGATATGCAACCAAAAAGGCGGCGTGGGGAAAACCACCACGGCAGTAAACCTCGGCATTGGATTGGCTATGCAGGGCAAAAAGGTACTTCTCGTGGATGCTGACCCGCAGGGCGACCTTACTACCTGCCTCGGTTGGCAGGACACGGACAGCTTGAAGCAGACCCTTTCCAATAAGCTATCAGCGGTAATGCGGGAAGAACAGCAAGACCCGTTCTCCGGCATTCTCAGCCACGAAGAAAAGGTTGACCTTGTTCCGTCAAACCTTGACCTTTCAGCGTTGGAGATGAGCCTTGTGACTGCAATGAGCAGAGAGAGCGTGATGAAAAACTATCTCAGCCAAGTGAAGGACAGATACGACTATGTACTGATAGATTGTATGCCGTCCCTCGGTATGATAACGCTCAATGCTCTGACTGCGGCGGACAGTGTGATTATTCCCGTGCAGGCACAGTATCTCCCCGCAAAAGGTATGACGCAGCTTTTATCGACGATTGCCAAGGTGAAGAAGCACACCAATCGGAACCTGACAATCGACGGTATTCTGCTCACGCTTGTAGACGGTAGAACCAATCTTGCTAAAAGTACGGTAGAAGCGCTGCGAGAGAACTTCGGTTGTCGGATCAGGATATACCGGACGACCATTCCCATTGCCGTAAAAGCCGCCGAGGTTTCATCTAAAGGGAAAAGCATATACGCCTATGAGCCGAGCAGCACCGTGTCTAAGGCTTACACGGATTTTACGAAGGAGGTGTTAGCCGATGGCAGGCAGAAAGAGCGACTTCACGCTTCCCACGAACACACTCGATGAGCTGTTCTCTACGCAAGAGGAACGGGATGATGCTAAGCTCAGTAAAATCCGAGATATTCCCCTTGAGCTGATTGACGATTTTCCCGACCACCCATTTAAGGTACGGGACGACGAGGATATGATACAGCTTGTGGAGAGCGTCAAGGAGCGAGGAGTCATTACTCCGGCTACAGTCCGTCAGAAAGAGGACGGCAGATACGAGCTGATTTCCGGTCACAGGCGAAAACGAGCTTGTGAACTTGCCGGATTTGAAGCACTCCGTTGCGAGGTCGTAGACCTTGACCGTGATGCCGCCACTGTGCTGATGGTGGAGAGCAACTACCAGCGGTCGCAGATACTTCCCTCAGAAAAGGCGTTTGCCTATAAAATGCGGCTGGAAGCGATGAACAGACAGGGACAGCGATCAGATTTAACTTGTGCACCAGTGGGGCACAAGTTGGATGGTGCAAAATCAAGAGATATTCTTGGCGATGAAGTTGGCGAAAGTCGTGAACAGATTCGCAGATATATCCGACTGACAAATCTTGTACCTGAACTGCTCGACCTTGTGGACGAGGGCAAAATTAAAATGCGCCCTGCGGTGGAGCTTTCCTATTTGGACGAGGACAGCCAGCGGGCGGTGGTTGATGAAATCGACCTGAACCAATGCACCCTGTCCCACGATCAGACCATTCGTATGCGGAAGTTCTTCACAGATGGAAAACTCACGCCGGAGGTTGTTTCCGCTATTATGGGCGAGGAGAAACCAAACCAGCGGGAGAAGATCGTCCTGCGTGGGGACAAGGTGCGAAGTCTGATCCCGAAAAATATCCCCGTGAGCCAAACGGAGGATTATGTGGTCAAAGCACTGGAGCATTACAGCCGTTTTCTTCGTCAGCGGGCAGAGCGTGACAGCCGATAGGTACACGGAGTATGTTTCCTGCCGTCCCCTTCCTCACACTCCAACCCCTGAGAACTTCCAGACTACCCGAAATAAACTATCTCCTGATTTATCTTTATCTCTCTAAGTTAAATCTATCTAAGAGCAAACGGAGTTCGCACAATTCGAAAAACTGCGTTTTGGCGGTATGATGAAAAGTTGCGCTTCAAAACGCACCTTTGTCGGAGCCGTTCTCATCGGGTAGAATGTTGTCGAAGGGAGTGAAGCGTATGAAACCAAAAATCGCAGTTCTTTTACTCGCTGTGCTTCTGTGTCTGACCACGGGATGCAACAATGCCTTGCATATTGCAGAAACGCCTGACCCTATTTCTTCTTCGGACAGTAACATCGTCCCCAGTGAAGCGGAAACGGCTCAGGCAGAAAAGAAAACGGAGGTTGATCGTCCCCAAAGCACAGAATCGCAAACGGATAGCCGTGCCGCAGAGTTCCCGGCAAGCGTATCGGAAAGTGACACCCAAACAACAGAGGTTCCCGATCAGGCTGACCACAGCACGGCAGTGCTGCCACAGCCGAGCGAACCTGAAAAGAAAACAGACGAGTCCGAACGCCGACCGGAAACCGCTGTACCATTCGAAAAAGAACAGCCCACACCTCCGGCAACTGAGGAATCGACGCCACCGGAACCGCCGAAAGAAGAACCGACTGAGCCGGTCTTTGACATTGACTACTGGATCAGCTTTGCCAAGAGCTATGCCGAGAGTGTCGGTCTTACGCTGAACAGCGAAGCCGTGTACTGCTGGGACAATCCCATTGCCGCAGGTTCGCAATGCAAATACACCGAAAGGGACATCAAGGGTTACTTAAGCCGCTACGCCAAAGATCCCGACATCACGGATGTTTGGATTTGGTATGAGCAGACCGGAACCGGTTCCTTTGAGGTGTATATCGGCTACGCATAACAACAAAATCAAATCACACTGAAACGCATCGTAAAAGTACGGTGCGTTTTTCGTTTTCAAGGAGGTAATCAACACAATGAAAACACATTTTTTCAAGCGAGGAATTGCAGGACTGCTTTCTCTCGTGATGTGCCTGTCTGCATTTATCGGACTTGGCACGACTACCGCCTTTGCCGCAGGAGAGCAAGCGGAAGTCTATCTCATTTCTTTTCCGAGAAGCGGAGATGCAAATCTCGACTACAGCGGTACTTGGGGACACTCCAATCTTCACTATATGAACGGTTGGTATTCCGGTGAGTCCAAGTACACTACCATTCGAGCAATGCACTCGTATGACGGTAATATCTGCTACTGCATTGAGCCGGGTACGCCGCAGGACACCGGCGACAGATACACCAGCAAGGATGAAACCTTTTGGGATAACCTCCCCTCGGATTTCAACAGCACCATTTCTCCCTACGATATGAAACTGTTCATCGGTCGTATTATGCAGTACGGCTACACGGGACCGATCAGTACCTCTTGGCGTTCTCAGAACGCAAGCGATGCCGCAACACTGGCACAGGCGATGGCGACGCAGGTTCTTATTTGGGAAACCGTGGTCGGTGAGCGAGATGAGGACTTCAATCATATCAGTCCCGGCAGCTATGATGCCGTCAAGAGTGTTGTCAGCACAGCGCACCCTCTGTATAGCCAGTTCATCAGCTACTACAACAGCATTGAAGCAAGCGTACAGCGTCACTCTGCTATTCCCAGCTTTATGGCGAAAACTCCCGGCAAGGCGCAGAATGTCGAGCTTGCTTGGAACGGCACGAACTACACCGCAACTCTGACTGACAGCAACAATGTCCTTTCCAATTATAGCTTTTCTGCGAATGAGGATGGCATTTCTTTCAGCGTCAGCGGAAACAAGCTCGTCATTACGGCGGCTACCGCACCCTCTGACAGCGTGAGAATTACTGCAAGCAAGTCCGGTGCAACCCGCCGAGGAATCATTACTTGGACGGATGGAAGATACGCTCCCGGAAGCGGTATTCAGGATGTCATCAGCTACGCCCAAGAGGTCAATGACCCCGTGCAGGCATTTCTCAATCTGAAGGTATCCTACGGCTCTGCTAAGATCATCAAGACCTCTGAGGACGGAAAGGTAGACAACCTTACTTTCACCGTTACCGGCAATGGCGTCAATCAGACCGTCAAGACCAACTCCAAGGGAGAAATTCAGATCGACAACCTGATGCCCGGCGTTTACACCGTGACCGAGATGGATTACGACAAATATGAGCCGCAGGAGTCCCGCCGTGTGACGGTGGTTTCCGGTCAGGTTTCTACCGTGACTTTCAACAACAAGCTCAAGCGTGGAGATTTGCAGATCGTGAAATCCTCGGAGGACAATCTCAACGAGGGCGTGACCTTCCACCTTTACGGCACTTCACTCTCCGGCATTGCCGTGGACGAGTATGCCGTAACCGATGCAAACGGCGTGGCGACCTTTGAAGATGTCCTCATTTCCGGTTCCACACCTTATACCGTAGAGGAAATGGACACTGCTGTTCGCTATGTTGTTCCCGAAGCGCAGTCTGCACCTATCAACTGGAACGAGGTCACGAACCGCAGCTTCCTCAATACTTTGAAGAAGTTTTCCGTGACCGTTACCAAGAGCGACGCTGAAACCGGCAAGACGCAGGGTGATGCTTCTCTTGCCGGTGCTGTTTACGGCATCTATAAGGGTGAAACCCTTGTTGATACCTACACCACCGACAAAAACGGACAGTTCGTTACCAAGGAGTATATCTGCGATAACGACTGGTCGGTGCGAGAGATCACACCCTCCGAGGGCTATCTGCTTGATACCACCGTCCATAAGGTCGGTGCAGAGCCGCAGCTTTATACCGTGGAGCATAATCAGACGGCAAATGATGTGACCGAGCAGGTCGTAAAGGGTAATATCGCCATCATCAAGCACACCGATAACGGTGAAACACAGATTGAAACACCCGAAAGCGGCGCAGAGTTTGCTGTGTACCTGAAAGCCGCAGGCAGCTACGAGGTTGCCGAGGACACTGAGCGTGATTATCTCACCTGTGATGAAAACGGCTTTGCCCAGACCAAGGATATGCCTTACGGCATCTACACCGTCCATCAGGTTTCCGGCTGGGAAGGCAGCGAGCTGATGCCCGACTTTGATGTGTTCATCTCTCAAAATGGGGCGACTTATCGTTACCTTATCAACAATGCCCCCTTTAACAGCTTCATCAAGATCGTGAAGCAGGACGCAGAAACCGGAAAGACCATTCCTTACGCCGGTGCGGGATTCAAGATTTATGACCCGGACGGCAATCCCGTGACGATGACCTTCACTTATCCGACGCCCACCACTATTGATGTGTTCTACACCAATGCGGACGGTTTCCTTGTCACGCCGGAGAAGTTGCCCTACGGCAAGGGCTATTCTATTGTCGAGGTACAGGCTCCCTACGGCTATGTCCTCGACGAAACGCCTGTGTACTTCGATGTCACGGAGGATAATTCCACAGAAGAAAGCGGGGTTACGGTAGTAAAAGTGGATAAGCCCAATATGGCACAGAAAGGCACCATCACCGTGGGAAAAACCGGCGAGGTGTTCTTCGGCGTTTCCGTCATCGGCGGCGTAGATGAAAGCGGAAACGAACTGCCCACCATCTATCAGCCGCAGTATGAAAAGCGTGGACTTCCCGGTGCGGTCTATGAGATCATCGCCGCAGAGGATATTATCACGCAGGACGGCACTGTCCGAAATCAGAAGGGCGAGGTCGTAGACACCGTTACAACCGATGAAACCGGCACAGCGGTGAGCCGTGAACTCTACCTTGGCAAATATGAGGTGCGTGAGATCGCAGCACCCCACGGGATGGTGCTCAACCCGGAACCCCACTGCGTCGAGCTTGTCTACGCCGGTCAGAGTGTTGCCGTAACAGAAACGGCGACTTCGTTCGAGAACGAGCGTCAGAAGGTGGAGATCAGCCTTGTAAAGTCCATTGAGCAGAATGAGCACTTCGGCATTGGCACAAACGGTGAAATGAAAAACATTTCTTTTGGGCTGTTTGCCGCCGAGGAAATCGTATCTGCCAGCGGCACTTCCATTCCCGCAAATGGTCTTGTTGAGATCATCTCTCTGAATGAGGACGGAACGGCAAAGGGTAAGACCGACCTTCCTTTTGGAAGCTACTATGTGCAGGAGCTTGCTACCGACAGTCACTACAAACTCTCCGATACCAAGTATCCCGTAACCTTTGCGTATGCCGGTCAGGATACGGCAGTTGTAAAGATTGCCGCCAACGACGGCAAGACAATCGGAAATGATCTGATCTACGGTTCTGTTTCCGGTAAGAAGGTCGATGAAAACGGCAACGCTCTCGGCGGTGCGCTGATTGGACTGTTCCGCACGGATGATGGCGAGTTTACAAAGGAAAACGCTCTGATGACTACCACTTCTGCTAAAGATGGTAGTTTTTCTTTTGAGAACATTCCTTACGGCACTTGGTATGTCCGTGAGATCGAACAGCCCACCGGCTTCGTGCTGGATGACACCATCTATCCCGTGACCATCGGCGCAGACGGGCAGGTCGTGGAGATCGAAATCGTCAACAGGTATGTCCGTGGAAACATCCATCTGACCAAGGTGGATTCCGAATATCCCGACAATAAGCTGACCGGAGCGACCTTTGAGGTCTATAAGGACAGTAATGCTAACGGCAAGCTGGACGATGGTGATGAACTGCTCGGCACACTGACCGAAAAGGAAAAGGGCGAATACAGTATGAACGACTTGTTCCACGGTCGCTACTTCGTCAAGGAAACCAAAGCACCGGAGGGTTTTGTCCTCGATACCGGCGTGTATGAAGTGATGATCGACACAGACGGCAAGACCTACGAGGTGGAGAACAAGGCAGGTGTCGGCTTCATCAATGATGCGATGCGTGGCAACCTGAAAATCGTCAAGACCTCCTCTGACGGCAAGGTCAAGGGCTTCGCTTTCCGCATTACCGGAGCAAACGGCTATGACATTATCCTTGAAACCAACGACAAGGGTGAGATCTTCATTGATGGGCTTCGCATCGGTGACTACACCATTTCTGAGGTGAGCAACTCGGCTTCTTCGATGTATGTCATCCCTGCTGATAAGAAGGCAACGGTCAAGATCGGCTCCACTACCATTGTGGAGATGCACAATGTTCTGCGTGATACGCCCAAGACCGGTGACACAACCAATCTGCCGCTGCTCTATGCCCTTGCAGGACTGTCCGCAGTGGGCATCGCTGTGTGCGGCGTTATCGGATTTAAGAAAAAGAAAAAGGAGGATCGTAACTAATGGAACCTAAAACCATCGTGGCTATCGTACTGGTAGCCTTTATCATCGGCGGCTTTATCTTCTTGCAGGTCAGAAAGAAAAACAAGAAGTAAGCTGATTATCCAAAGGGCGGAGCAAAAACTCCGCCTCTTTTCTACTACCCGAAGGAGGGATTCAATGAATCAACAGAAAACGGTGGAAAGCCGTGTGCTCTCCATTTTGAAGGACTGTCCGAGAGCAAGGTTCGACGATATGATCCTCGTTATGCACTACTACAACCGCTATGCGACTTATCTCAGAGCCGGCGAACTGCCTCTCAATGACCTTGCATTCAACTACAAAGTCTACGGACTGCCGTGCTTTGAAACCATCCGCAGGGCAAGGCAGCGTGTGCAGTCACTTTTCCCTGAATATTCCCGCAGCGCCGACCCTGACGATGACAGTATGGTTATCATCATCGGCATTCTCTGAGGTAACGGCTATGGAAAATGAAAAGAGAATGGTCGGTGATTACACCGTCCTCTGCGCCGTGAATATCGGCGCCCGTGAAATCATCCTTGCCGAGAATGAGCAGGATAACAGCGGTGAACGCTTCCTCTGCTGCTACGGAGAGCGCAACGACATCTTTGAGAAGTTTACCGAATGTGCCGTTGGCGACGACTATATTGATGCGACACTGTTCTTTGCAGAGCGCATCAAGCAAGACGCCGAGAGGTTTCGGGCAGAGGTTGAAAAGCTGGATATTCCCGTGACGGTTATCACCGAGGCAGATTGTATTCCTGATCACTACAAGAACGACATCAACGGCAAAATCATCGCCATCAACCCGGCTGTTCTCAAACCGGAGTACCAACGAGCCGACCGGCAGCTCTATTATGTGACCGGTGGCTTCGGTGCTTCGGCAAATGCCCGTGGCAGTGCCGTATTTTGCAAAAATCTCTATGACGGCAAGAATACCCGTTATGAGCGTATGGATGTGCTGGGTGAAGTAAAGCCGGAGTGTATGCCCGATTGGGCAGAAAAGAAAGCAATTCTTTTTCGGCATACGCAAAGCAGTAAGCTGGTGTTTGAGTATGGTGGCAGGATGTTCAGCCCATATCGCTTGTTCACAAAAGCTGAAAATACGCTTGATTTCATATCACTTCATACCGCAAGAGATTTTGAACTTGGCTTTATGAGCAAAGACTGCCCTGAAAGCAAAACCTCATATAGCTATGCGGAGTTCTACAAGAAGTCGAGTATCAAGAACTGTGATCTGTTTGTGTGTGCAGACAACGGTAAACTCTACTGTCCGGGAGAAAATGAACTATTCGAGTGGCAAGGTGAAGTTGGGAAAAGTGATTTCGACAGAAAGCCACATACGAAATCTCAAAAGGAGCACGAACGATAAGGAGGTAAACACCTATGGCAGCAAAGAAAATCGCAGCCGAACAGGGCTTGCAGCAGAAAATGAAGGTGCTGGCAAAGCTCTTTGACGCAGGCTGTAAAACCGAAAAAGACTTGAAGGCGCTGACCTTGCCGACGATTCTGAAAATCCCCGATGTGACCGTGCCGGATATGACGGTCATCACCGAGCTTCAGGAGCAGGTCGCAAAGAACCGCCTTTTCTCATACTTGGGAGGTGGAACAGATGAGCCAAGCGACACGACCGAATGACCGCCACATCATTTGGAGCAACCAAAACCTTGATGTGGACGACTGGCGAGAGGACTACAAGGAGTTCCTTGAAGCGAATGAACTGGACGATGACCCGAATGATGAGCAGGCACTCTATGAGTGGATGGAGGAAACCAATTACGACTACCTCTCCGATGAGCGAGTCAACCTGAATGTTCAGCTTTCCCAGCCGATCATTGTCATTGGCGACATCGGCAGATGGAACGGCAGAGTGATGGGCTACAAGGACATCCCCTCCGGCAACATCCGAGATTGTCTGTATGCCGACACCGACTATACCGAATGGTATGTAGATAAGTACGGCGATCTTCGTGCCGATGCTACTCACCACGACGGCACAAATCACTATCTCTACCGTGTGTTCAAAGACGGTGTTTCCGAAACACAGATGGAGAACCTGAGAGATAAAATCTATCACGGCAAAGCCACACGAGCCGATATTACCCGGCTGACCCGGCGACTTGGGGATGAGATCGCCGCCGTTTACGGCTTTGACATCCCGAAACAACGAACACCGCAAGAAAGGGGCGCAAGATAATGACAGATTTCACACTGCGACCGCTGACCGTTCCCGAACGCAAATACACCTACGCTCAAAGCTCGCAGCTTCAAGGGCAGACAGGCAATATCGGTTATCTGCGTGGGGATTTCGGCTCAAGCGGCGATCAGTTTTATACCACTTGGTTTGATACCCGACCGCAATGGAAAAGCGATGAGTTCAAGCGGGACTTGGACGATGTAATCAACGCCCTGCGCTCCGAGGAGTACGGACTGCTTCAAAGCCGTTCTCAGATGGTGCGTTATGGGCGTGAGAACAAGGAAAGCGAAATGCAGGGTGCTTATACCACTGAGTTCGGCTTCCGAGCAGATACCGAGAAATATGCGTTCGTGCTTCGCTGTAATCCAACGAGGGGCGACTATAACTTCTACTGCCTCTGCTATGTAAAGGAATGGCTGGACAAGCACATCGAAGAAGCCAACCGGGACATTCGCTTTATTGACAGCCACTATAAAGAGCTGTTCCGTATCCCGGACGGAGAGCGCATCGTCGTGACTGATCGTGACGGTAAGACGGAAAGCTATCCCTGCCGCTATATTGATAGTTATCACACAGAGGTTGGGCGCAATCTCTTTCACATTTGCGAGTTTGCCGAGCGTATGGAGCAAGGCGGCTGTACCTACGCTCCAATGGAGCCGCCCTTGCCTCCGATGTGCTATTCCATACTCCCGTCAACCGGCGAGGTCATTCAAATCGACCGCTGGCAAAAGGGCTATACCGCCACAAGTTTTAACGATGGGAACCGTGCGGAGAACGAAGCAATCAAAGACAAGTTCAATGAAAAGCTGGGTGTCAGCAAGGCGCAGGAGCAGGCAATGCTCGCTGGTTCTATGATCCGGTGGGACTCCATTGCCGCCAAACCCAAGAGCTATGATGAGAACGGCAAAGCCATCAAGCCCAAAGACTATGAACGATAAGGAGGTGTCCGCCGATGGCACGAAAATACGACTTCATTTCGGAGCTGTATAACCGAACCTGCAAAACGGTCGTTGCAAGCCCCGCAAGCTGGGAAGCGTTTCTGCGCTCTGCCTGCTACAACTACCGTCTGCGCTTTGATGAACAGCTTTTGGTTCACGCACAGCGACCGGACGCCACCGCCGTTCTTCAGATCGACGACTGGAACCAAAAGTTCGGGCGATGGGTCAACCGTGGCGCACACGGCATTGCCGTCTTTGAGGATGCCGACCAACGCCGCCAGCGGCTTGTCCACTACTTCGATATTTCCGACACGCATCCCAGCCGCTTTTCCCGCAGAGTTCCCATTTGGCAAATGCGGGACGAATACACGGCAGAAGTGATCGACACGCTGGAAAGCACCTTCGGAGAGTTGAACGACAAGGAAACCCTTGCCGCAGCCATCGAGTCGGCGGCGAGAAATGCCGTGGAGGATAACATCCCCGACTATCTCACCGACCTTCTTTACAGCGTGGAGGACAGCTTCCTGGACGGCGTATCCGAAGAAGAAATCACCCACATTTTCAAAACGGCGGTGCGAAACAGCGTCGCCTATATGACGATGACCCGCCTGGGCATTGAAGCCGGAGAATACTTTGAACCCGATGATCTTCGGGATGTGGTGAATTTTACGACCCCTGCCACGCTGAACGCCCTCGGCTATGCCACCAGCGATATTGCGGAGATGGGACTTGCGGAGATTTCCCGCACCATTCTTGCACTCGACCGTCAAAATCGCATAATTGCAGAGAAAACCAAATCCGATTACAATGTAGGCAAAGAAAAAACCGAAAGGAGTCCTGATGATGAACGAGATCACTTACACGAGGCAGGGGGATTATCTGCTCCCCGATCTGACAATGCCGGAGCAGCCGGAGCTGTCGATGGGCAGGTACGCCCGGATGCGGAGGAAGTTCCTGAAGGAGCATCACAAGGTACGCTACTACAACCTGCTGACGAGCTGCGCCCTGAACGAGCATCTGAACGACACGGAGCGCAGAGCGAACGAGATGGAACAGATGCTGACGGAGCAGATGGCAGCGTCGGAGGGCGTCACGGAGAATCTGAAAGCGACGGATATGATGAGCTGGGTTCGGAAGATGAACAGTATCCGGAGCCGGGTTCAGGAGATCGTGATGGCGGAGGTAATCTTCGCTTAGATTATTACGACCGAAGCCACGAGGATAAAAGCCTGCCGTTCTTTGGCGGCGATGATACGATTCGTGAAATCCTCGGCACCACGCCGCACCTGAAAGCAAGCAAAGACGAGATACGGGCATTCTTTGAAGCTACCGCTGATGAGAACGCCCGTATTTCTTATATCAAGCGCATTTTCAACAACGACTACACCGAGGTCATTCTGAGAGATGGACGGCGTGTGGGCTACAAAACCTATCAGAATGTGTTGCAGCTTTGGGAGGGCAGTTATCTCTCCCGCACGGCACAGAGTTTCTATGATTGGGGCGTAATTGCCCAGCATTTTGAAGCGATGCGGCTGCTTAGGGAGTTGCAGGACACGATGAAGCCGCTGCCGTCCATTGACGGGCAGTTGAGCTTGATGACAGCAGGAGCAGAGGAACGAAAGCCCTCTGCTTTTACTTTCTCTCAGGAGATCATCGACGCTGTTCTCACCCGTGGCAGCGGCATCTCTGAGGGGAAAATGCGAATCTATGAGCAGTTCAAAAAGAGCCTGTCTGCAAAGGAAAACGCAGATTTTCTGAAAAATGAATACGGCTGGGGCGGCGTCTATCCGGCTATTGTCGGAGCCGGTGTTGATGAGCAGCACGACGGCAAGGGCATCCGTATTTCAAAAGGCATCGGAAGCGATAAACCTCATATCGACTTAAAATGGAGTCAGGTAGAGAAGCGCATTGCCGAGCTGATAAAACTCGACCGTTACCTGAACCCCAAGGAAAAGGCACAGTACCCTGAGTGGCTGCAAAGGCAGGAGGAAAGCCGTGCAGCACTTGCCGAGGAACGAAGAAACAGAGAAATCTTGTCTACCGCACCGTCCGAGAAGGCAGAGGCAAAAAATGAGCAATATGAGTACCATCTCGGCAGCACCGTCTATCTCGGTGCAAACGAGTATGAAATCCTGTCCTTTGATGATGAGCGTGTGATGCTCTATGATACGCAGTTTCCGCTTTTCAACAAGGAAATGACGAGAGCTGAATTCGACAGCAAGGTGCAGGAGAACCCGCTGAATGACCATTTGAAGGTCGCTATTAAACAGCCCGAAGAAAAGGCGATTGAGTTCGACATCGGGATGGGCTATCTCGGCAACGGACTGACCGTTTGGAACCGTGCCGTGGAGGTCAATGGGGACTATCAGAACATTGCTCATATCTCCCCCGAAGGTGAGATCACCTTCTATGTGCAGGACTTGCCGCAAAGTGTTGTGGAGCGTATCGAACAGGCAGCAGAAAGAGAAAAGCCAAAGGATGCTGCTTTGCCGGAGTTCTATCAGGCGTATCTTAAAACCAAAGCAGACAATCCGAGTAGCCTTTTGCTGTATCAGATGGGTGATTTCTTTGAAGCCTATGCCGATGACGCAGAGGTCGTCGGGTCTGCTCTTGACTTGACGCAGACGACCCGTGTCGTCGATCACAACACCCGTGTCCCAATGGTGGGATTTCCGCAGCACCGCTTGGAAACCTACCTTACAATGCTGACCGACAGAGGGTACGATATAGAGGTCAACGCTTTGGAGGACGGTAAACGCATTACCCGCACCGTGATTTCCACCACGAAGGAAGCGCCCATCGAGTCCAAACCTATCGGCAGGATCGACTATCTCGGCACGGACGGCAAGGTCGGTGAAAGCATCGAGTACACCAGTCCTTATAGCTTCGAGAAGGACATCAAGGAGGAAAACTACTACGGTGTACCGATGAGCATTGTTCTGTATAAGGACAAGGACGGCATAACCATTCCCTATGACTTTGTTACTCGACTTGACCCACCGCCCAAGGGCTTTGAGATCATCGACAGCCCGTATTTGCCGGAAAATGCTCTGGACAAGGCGAAGCATCTCATTGATGATTTTTGCCGTGAGGAGTATCAGCGTGAGGATGGTGCGGACTACACCGATCTTACTGATGTCGGCGTTGCCTATACCACCACTGAGGACGACAAGCACGAAATACAGGCAAGGGTCAACCTTGTGGATTTCCGCATCGAAACTCTTGCAGACGGCAAGGTCATCCGCAGTGTGCAGTATGCGTCCCTTGAAGAACTGACCGAAAAGGGACTGCAAGCACTGTCCTTTGACGACCTTGTTTATCTCTCCGAGGAAGAACTTGCACAGGTGGAAGCACCTCTTACCCCTGCTTGGGAGCATCCGAAGAAAAGCCGGGTGCAGACCTTTGATATTCATCCCGAAATCCCAATGGCAGACCGTCATACCTTCGACCTTGCTTCTCACGAGGTCGAGGAGGTCAACAAGAAAGAACGCTTCCACCGCAACTATGCGGCGATCACCGTTCTGAAAAGGTGTCAGGAAGAAAACCGCTTTGCCACACCGGACGAGCAGTTCATCCTCTCTAAATATGTGGGCTGGGGCGGTATTCCCGAAGCCTTTGACGAGAGAGCAGGTTCTTGGCAGACAGAGTTCGGGATGCTGAAAAACATCCTGACACCGGAGGAATACGCTTCCGCAAGGGAAAGCACTCTGACCGCTTTCTACACGCCGCCAACGGTTATCAATGCCGTGTATAAGGTGATGAAACAGCTTGGCTTCCGTGAGGGCAACATCTTGGAACCGTCCTGCGGCATCGGGCATTTTATCGGTATGCTTCCCGAAGAAATGAAGGAAAGCAAGATCTACGGTGTGGAGCTGGATACGGTTTCTGCCGGTATCGCACAGCAGTTATATCAAAAGTCCTCTATCGCCGCACAGGGCTTTGAGGAAACCAATCTCCCCGACAGCTTCTTTGATGCCGTTGTGGGGAATGTACCCTTCGGGGATTTCAAGGTTCCTGACAAGCGTTACGACAAGCACAAGTTCCTCATCCACGACTACTTCTTCGCCAAATCCTTGGACAAGCTCCGTCCGGGCGGCGTAATGGCGCTCATCACCAGCAAGGGAACGATGGATAAGGAAAACTCCGCTGTCCGAAAGTATATTGCTCAGCGAGCCGACCTGCTTGGTGCTATCCGTTTGCCGAACAACACCTTTAAGGGTAACGCCGGAACGGAAGTCGTTTCGGACATTCTTATTCTGCAAAAGCGTGACCGCATTGTGGATATAGAGCCGGATTGGATACAGCTCGGCACGGATGAAAACGGTATCCTGATGAACAGCTACTTTGTTGAGCATCCCGAAATGATACTCGGAGAGATGAAAATGGTGTCGGGGCGTTTCGGTCCCGAAGCCACCTGCGTCCCTTACGAGAGGGCAGACCTTGCCGAGCAACTCAGCGAAGCCGTTTCCAATATTCACGGTGAGCTGACCGCATATGAGGTGGAGGATGAGCTTGCAGAGGAGGACAATTCCATTCCCGCAGATCCCACCGTTCGCAACTTCTCCTATACGGTGCTGGACGATAAAATCTACTTCCGAGAAAACAGCCGTATGGCTCCGGTGGAGGTATCGGCTACCGCAGAGAACCGCATAAAGGGTATGATCCGCATCCGTGATTCGGTCAGAACGCTGATCGAATTGCAGACGGAGGATTACCCCGACTCGGAAATTAAAACGGAGCAGGAGCGATTAAACGCTCTTTATGATACCTTTTCCAAGCAGTACGGACTTATCAACAGCCGTGCCAACATCTCCGCCTTTTCACAGGACAGCTCCTTTTCTCTGCTCTCGGCTCTTGAGGTCTTGGGCGATGAAGGGCAGCTTGAACGCAAGGCGGATATATTCTACAAGCGAACCATCAAACCACATACCCCGGTTACTTCCGTAGATACCGCCAGCGAAGCGCTTGCCGTTTCTATGGGCGAAAAAGCCCGTGTGGATATGGATTATATGTGCGAGCTGACCGGCAAGACCGAGGAAGAAATCTTTGCAGACTTAAAGGGCGTTATCTTTCTGAACCCAATGCACGGGTACGGCAATTCCACGCAGGCAAAGTATCTTATGGCAGACGAATACCTCTCCGGCAATGTCCGGGAAAAGCTGGTACTCGCCCGAAAGTCGGCGGAGCTTTACCCCGAAGATTACACCGTCAATGTGGAAGCACTGGAACGGGTACAGCCGAAAGACCTGACCGCCAGCGAGATCGCCGTTCGGCTTGGTGCTACTTGGCTGCCGACCGAAATTGTCGAACAGTATATGTTTGAGTTCTTGGGAACACCGAGGTACGCACAGTGGAACATCAAGGTTCATTTCTCTGCCTATACCGGTGAGTGGAATATTGAGGGTAAGTCCTATGACCGCAGCAATGTGAAGGCATACAGTACCTACGGTACGGGGCGCATCAACGCCTATAAGATCATCGAGGAAACACTGAACCTGAAGGATGTCCGCATCTTCGACTATGTAGAGGACGCAGACGGCAAAAAGAAAGCCATTCTGAACAAGAAGGAAACGGCAATCGCACAGGCAAAGCAGGAGCTGATCAAGCAGGGTTTTCAGGATTGGGTTTGGTCTGACCCTGAGCGCAGAGAACGGCTCTGCCGCCTTTACAACGATAAATTCAACAGCCTGCGTCCCCGTGAGTACGATGGAAGCCACATCGTTTTCAGTGGTATGAACCCGGAAATCGAGCTTCGGGAACACCAAAGAAATGCGGTGGCGCACATCCTATACGGCGGGAATACGCTGCTTGCACACGCCGTGGGCGCAGGAAAAACCTTCGAGATGGTTTCGGCGGCGATGGAGTCCAAACGGCTTGGATTGTGCAGTAAATCCCTGTTTGTCGTACCCAACCACCTCACTGAGCAGTGGGCATCGGAGTTCTTACAGCTCTATCCCTCAGCCAACATTTTGGTGGCAACGAAGAAAGACTTTGAAACCAAGAACCGCAAAAAGTTCTGCGGCAGAATTGCCACCGGCGATTACGATGCCATCATTATCGGGCATTCGCAGTTCGAGAAAATACCGATGTCCATTGAACGGCAGCGGGCGATCCTCGAACAGCAGCTTGATGAAGCTACGGAGGGCATTACGGAACTGAAAAAGAACCGTGGAGATAACTTCTCCGTAAAACAACTGGAACGCACAAAGAAATCTGTCAAGCAGAAGCTCGATAAGCTCAACGACCAATCCAAAAAGGATGATACAGTGACCTTTGAGGAGTTGGGTGTTGATAGACTCTTTATCGATGAAAGTCACTACTACAAGAACCTGTTTCTCTTTACCAAAATGCGGAATGTAGGCGGCATCGCCCAAACCGAAGCGATGAAATCCAGCGACCTCTTTATGAAATGCAGGTATTTGGACGAACTGACCGGAGGGCGTGGGACAGTGTTTGCGACAGGAACGCCGATCTCCAATTCGATGGTCGAGCTTTACACCATTCAGCGATACTTGCAGTACAACACCCTTGTTCAGAACAACTTGCAGCACTTCGATGCCTGGGCTTCCACTTTCGGAGAAACCATTACGGCAGTAGAACTTACACCCGAAGGAACAGGATACCGAGCTAAAACACGCTTTGCCCGCTTCTACAATTTACCGGAGCTGATGGCGATGTTTAAGGAAATCGCAGACATCAAAACAGCGGATATGCTTGACCTGCCAGTGCCGACAGCAGTCTTTCACAATATCTCGGTGAAGCCCTCTGAAATCCAAAAGCAGATGGTAGCCGAGCTTGCGGAGAGAGCCGAAAGGGTACGAAACGGTATGGTTGATGCCAAGGAAGATAATATGCTCAAGATCACCAACGACGGCAGAAAGCTGGCTCTTGATCAGCGGCTTATCAATCCACTGCTCCCTGATTTTGAGGACAGCAAGCTCAACGCCTGCGTGGACGCTATGTTTGAAACTTGGGAGCGTGGCAATGAGAAGCGGTTGACCCAGCTATTTTTCTGCGACCTGTCTACGCCGAAAAACGACGGCTCCTTCAATGTCTATGACGACATCCGACAGAAGCTGATTGCCCGTGGCGTACCCGCCGATGAGATAAGGTTCATCCACGAAGCGGATACCGAAGCAAAGAAACTGGAGCTGTTCAAGAAGGTACGCCGAGGGGATGTCCGCATCCTGATGGGCAGTACGCAGAAGATGGGAGCCGGTACGAATGTGCAGAACAAACTTGCCGCATCCTCCGATCTCGACTGCCCGTGGCGACCATCTGACTTGGAACAGCGGCTCGGCAGAAGTATCCGGCAAGGCAACGAAAATGCAGAGGTTCACATCTACCGTTTCGTGACGGAAGAAACCTTTGATGCCTACTTGTATCAGCTCGTGGAAGGCAAGCAGAAGTTCGCTTCGCAGATTATGACCAGCAAATCGCCGGTGCGTTCCTGCGAGGATATTGACGAAACCGCACTGTCTTACGCTGAAATCAAGATGCTTGCGACCGGCAATCCCCACATCAAAGAGAAGATGGACTTGGACATTCAGGTTCAGAAGTTGCGGCTCTTAAAGTCCAGCTTCCTTTCCGAAAAATATGCTTTGGAGGATAAGATCATCAAGTTCTATCCGCAGGAGATCGCACGGCGGGATGATGTAATTGCGGGATTAAAATCCGATATTGAAAGAGTGGCAGAGCACCCGAAGCCGTCTGATGAAACCTTTGTGGGTATGACGGTCAAGGGTGCTTTCTATTCAGAGAAAGCGGATGCCGGCAACGCCATCTTGGAGGCGTGTAAGGCAATGACGAATCCCGAATCCATTCCCATCGGTGAGTACCGTGGCTTTACGATGGAGCTGTACTTTGAAGCAAGAGAATACAAAGTACGGCTCAAGGGTGAGCTTGGCTATCCCGTAACCCTCGGCACGGACACCTTCGGTAATATCACCCGCTTGGATAATGCGCTGGAGGGACTTCCAAAGCGTTTGGAGATGAACGAAATGGAGCTTGATAACCTCAAAAAGCAGTTTGAAACTGCGAAGGTCGATGTGGAAAGACCGTTCCCGCAGGAGGAAGAATTGAAAGCCAAGACCGACCGGCTGAGCGAACTCAATGCCCTGCTCAATGTGGATAAGCGTGAGAACGAGATCGTCGGCGGTGAACCCGATGAGGGTGAAGAACCGCCCGAAAAGAAACCGAGGGACTTGGAAAGATAGCCGAACCCCTTGACAATCGTTATCATATATGATAACATTTTAATGGATCAGAAGGGAGGGTTTTGTATGACCGAAAAGGAACTGCTGGCGGCAAGGCAGAGCATCGTGCAGAAGCTGACGCAGGCAAGACTGGAAAAAGGATTGTCGCAGGAACAGCTTGCAAAGCGCATCGGAACCCAGCGTTCCAACATCTGCCGCATCGAAAAAGGAACGCAAAACCTCTCCCTTGACCTGATGATCAAGATCGCAGAGGCACTTGACAAGGATGTGTCCGTAATGCTTGAGGAAAGGAGCAGCACAATGGAAAAAGTATATAGCCTGCGCCTTTATGATGAAACACTGCTGACCTTCACGCTGGAGGAAAGAGGCTTGGAGGGCTTGCAGGCGACAATTCTTCACTCCGAAACGGCAAAGCAAAAGCTGTTTCCCCTCGACTTGGAGCTGACAAACGAGGGCGTTGTGAAGTGGCTGGAACGACGGGTGATTCCGAAGAACCGGCAGTTTGTAGATGAAATCTTAAAGACGCTGGGGCTGAGCGTAAACAACACGAAGGGCATCATTGATGTCTGTATGGGGCTGTCCCTCAACGACAGCTATTGGGTCGTCCCCGCCGACTTTGACGGCAAGTATGCCGACTATAACCTCTACGAAAACCGCTTCTCCGAAGCGCTGTCACTGGTGGCTTATACCGGCGTGGGCGGCAGTCGGGAGGCATTCTACACATCACCGGAGCTGACTACCAACGGTATGCTGCGGAAGGCTTGGCGCTTTGTGGAGGATGATGGCATCTATCTGTATAAGGGTGGCACGGAAGGCGCTGCGAATACCGGAAACGAGCCGTACAGCGAGTATTATGCCTGTCAGATCGCAGACAAGATGGGCATCGACTGCGTACAGTACGACTTGGAAAACTGGAAAGGTATCCTTGCCTCCAAGTGCCGGCTGTTTACGGATATTGATACCTCGTTTGTCCCTATCGGGCGTATTCTCCGCAAGACGACGCTGAAAGCCTGCCTTGATTACTACAAGACCTTGGGCGACGAGTTCTACGAGCAGCTTTGCAGTATGCTGGTTTTCGACGCCTTGATTTACAACGAGGACAGACACTTCGGCAATTTCGGCTTACTGCGGAACAATCACACGGGCGAAATTATCGCCCCTGCACCCATCTTCGATAACGGCTTGTCGCTGTTCAACTATGCAATGCCGGACGATTTCAAGAACCTGAGTGCGTATGCAAAGACCCGTTCCAATCCCTACCGCATTTCCTATGAGGATGTATGTAAAGAGGTAATGGGTGCAAAGCAGAAAGCGCAGCTGCGGCGAATGGTGGACTTCAAGTTCACCCGTCATCCGTCCCTCAATTTGCCGGAGGAACGGATGACAGCCATTGAAAAGCAGCTTGGAGAGCGTACAAGAGAGCTGCTCTCCATTCCGGTTCAGAGAAGTGCGAAGCGCAAAAACGAGCCGGAAAGATGATCCGTCTGCGGTATGGGAGTTATCCCATACCGCAGATACTTATCAGCCGCCCATGCAGACCAGTATGAGATTCCCGTAAAAAATACCACCTATGTTCTTAAAACAACCACCTATCGAGAATCGGTAGAAATCGGTTCTTGATTTTCCTATACTGTAACCGTAGCGAGGAGGTGAACCGATGCAAATTGAAATCAAGATAGACGAAAAATGCAAAGAGCCAAAAATCATCGTGATGACGGACAAAATGACCGATGAAGTCAATGCAATCATAAAAAGACTGTCAGACGAGCAACCGCAGGTCATTGCCGGATTCAGGGAGGATGTGGTCGAGGTTCTGGAACCGTCTGAGATCTACCGTGTTTTTGCTGAATCAGGTAAGGTGTTTGCCGAGACAAATCACGGCGAGTATGCGCTCCGCCTGAGGCTATACGAGGCGGAACAACGGCTTGACAGCAAGACTTTTGTCCGAATATCAAACTCGGATATTATCAATCTGAGAAAGGTCAAGAGCTTTGATTTGAGCTTTGTCGGGACAATTTGCATCACGCTTTCAAACGGTACGGTTACTTATGTTTCACGGCGATCCGTCGCCAAAATCAAACAACTGTTAGGAATGTGAGGTGGCAGAAATGAAGAAAAAACTGATTGGACGAGGTGTAATTGGTTTCCCTGTTGGCATTGCAATCGGATATGTCATTACGGTGATTATCTCAATCTGCATTGGGGATGGCTTCTTCCATCCGGTCAATCCGGAGCTTGTGAATAAAATGGGGAGCGAATTAAATGCGGTTCTCATTCAAACCGGTCTGAGCGGAATAATGGGCACAGGCTTTGCAATGGCTTCGGTTATTTGGGAAATTGATTCGTGGAGTCTTGCAAAGCAAAGCGGGATTTACTTCGCAATTGCTTGCGTGATTATGTTCCCTATCTCTTATTTTGCCAACTGGATGCCCCATTCGACCGCTGGAATTCTGTCTTATGTAGGCATATTCGTAGCGATCTTCCTCGCTGCTTGGGTAACTCAGTATTCTGTGTGGAAAAGGAAGATTAAGAAAATGAACGAAGGCATTAAGGATAATAACGATATGGATTGATCCCGCCGCTCTGCATCCTGCGCCTTGTTTTAACAACAGAATAAACCACATACATAGCCGCTTGGTTTTCAAAAGAAATCAGGCGGCTATTTCTATTTTGAAGGAGGTGTTCGCTATGAGCGAAACTGAGTACAATGCTCGACTTTACGAGAAAATGAAAGCCGAGCAGGACAAATACCGGGACTGGCTACTGCATCAGGAGCCGTCCGAAATCCTCAACCACACCTACGAATACACGATGCGTGAGGACATCGTAATGTGTATGGAGGAGCTGGAGCTTGAGCCGGAAAAGGCAAGGGCTTTACTTCGTTCCCCTTGTCCTCTAAGTGATGTGTATAAGGAGTTCCGGGACAGAGAAACCGAGCATATGGATACCATCCGGGACTCCATCGAAACGGAAGCGGACAAGTTCCTGCAACGGCAGGAGAAGAAACAGCAACGGGAAAGCAGGTGATTTTATGCCGTATATCCCACCGGAGGTGGTGGAACAGGCACGGCAAATCGACCTGCTGACTTATCTGCAAAGCTGTGAGCCACAGGAGCTTGTCCGCATTTCCAGCAACAATTATACCACCCGCACCCACGACAGCTTGAAGATTTCTAACGGCAAGTGGATGTGGTGGTCACAACGCATCGGCGGCTACAATGCCCTTGACTATCTTGTGAAAGTCAAGGGCTGTTCTTTCGTAGAAGCGGTCGAAACCCTGATGGGAAAGGCGGCGGTGATGCCGTCAGTGACGGTCAAGCCCAAGCAGAAAGCGGAGCCGAAGATCTTGCTTCTGCCGGATAAAAGTGCTTCCACAGATAAGATCACAGAGTATCTTTTCGGCAGGGGCATCGACTATGCCATCATCCAATACTGTATTGACAAGGGGCTGATTTTCGAGAGCTTGCCGTATCACAATCTTGTGTGCGTAGGCTTTGATGAGAAAAATACCCCTCGCTATGCGTCCTACCGAGCGACCAATGACCGCCGTGTTTTGGGTGACTGCTCCGGCAGTGACAAGCACTATTCTTTTCGGATCGCAGACAGCGACAGCGGCACGGTGCATCTCTTTGAGTGTGCCATTGACCTGCTTTCCTATGCGACGCTTGAAAAGATGGCGGGCAGAGATTGGCGAAAAGACAACCTCGTTTCCCTCGCCGGTGTGTATCTGCCCAAGGAGAGAATCGAGGACAGCACTACCCCTGCGGCTCTTGTGAAGTACCTCGATGATAAGCCGCAGATCAAGAAAATCTTCCTGCATTTCGATAACGATAATACCGGGAGAAAAGCCAGCCTTGCGCTGAAAACCATATTGCCGAGCAAGTATGAAGTCATTGACAGCCCTCCGCCCTGCGGCAAGGACTACAATGACTTTCTTTGTTTCAAGCTCGGTATCCACCGCAACAAGACCAAAGAAAGGACGAATGAACGATGACTGAGTTTAGCATTTATCAGATCAACACAGACCGGGACGACAACCGTGTCTGCTTCTTGGGGCTGGATACCCTTGAACGATTCCAGCACTCCAAAAAGGTCGATCCCGCCCTCTACGACCGAATTTATGACGGGAAGCTCGATTGCAATTCCCTTGAAGCCATCTATGAGAAGTTCAATATCGACCACCCCGCCGACTACAAAGGACGCTCTCTTTCCGTATCGGATGTAGTCGAAATCAGGGAGAGTGACACCCTAAATCCCGGCTTCTACTTCGTGGACAGTATCGGGTTCAATTTGATTTCTTTCGACAAATCGCTCTGCAAGGAGCCGGTGAAAGCAAGCGACGGAAAGATTTCCGTCCTGCTTGTGGAGCCGAACAAATACCCCAAGATGATCGAGATCGACGACACCTTGGAAGCAATGCAGGAGGTGGTCGGCGGCGACATTGAGGAATATATGCCTTTTGAAGATGAGGTCGCCATCATCTGTAACGAGGAAGGAAAAATTACAGGGATGGCACCTAATCGTGCCGTTTATGAGGAGAACTCCCGTGAGATGCTGGACATTATCTGCGGGAAGTTTTTCGTTGCCTATGCTCCCTTTGAAGCAGAGAGGTTCCAGTCTCTCCCGCCTGACCTTGCGGAGAAATACCGTGAGAAATTCAAATACCCCGAACGCTTTATGAGAGTCAACAATGAGATCGTAGCCGTACCTTTTAAGCCCGTCAGGGCGGACAAAGAACGCTGATCTCTGTGAGATGCGGGGGAACCCTGGAGGACTGCGTTATCTTAGCAAGCAGACTGTTTGTATCCCCCAAAGACTACAAACAGTAAATCGCTTGTTAGGGGTTTCCCCTAATACCCCAGTAAGAACACTTCAATCAACAAGGAGGAAGATAATAATGCGAAAGCGCAATGTAGATAAGCACATTTGGTTTTCCCGTGACGAAGCACAGGAGCTTCAGAAAAAGGCAAAGAAAGCCTGTCTTTCCGAAGGTGCACTCATTCGCCTGCTTATTCGTGGCTATGAGCCGAGGGAAAAGCCGGATGACCGCTTCTATGACACGATGCGTCAGCTTTCCGCCATCGGCAACAACATTAATCAGCTTGCGGTGCAGGCGCACTCGCTTGGCTTTGTTGACGCACCGAAACTTCAGAAGGAGGCGGAGCGTTGGCACAAGTTTCAGGCAGATGTAGAGCGAGTGTTTCTGCGTCCCGAAAAAAGTGATCTGAAATGGCAGTAAGCAAGATATGGAAAGTGAAGGTTCGCCTGAAAGCCGTCATCGACTATGCGACCAATCCCGAAAAAACAAGGGTGCAGGAATACACGCCGGAGCAATATCAGGCGCTTGCCGATGTTCTGAAATACGCAAAGGACGAAGAAAAAACGGAGCGTGAGTTTTATGTGGACGGCATCAACTGTAATCCGTCAACTGCCCGTGACCAGTTTGTGACGGTCAAGGAACAGTTCGACAAGGAGGACGGCATCCAAGCCTATCACGGCTATCTGAGCTTCAAGGACGAGCCGAACATCAATCCCAACCTTGCTCAGAAAATCGGAATGGAATTTGCCAAGCGTGTGTGGGGCGACCGCTTTCAGGTCGTGGTAACAACGCACCTGAACACGAAGCACCTGCATTGTCACTTTGTTGTGAACTCCGTTTCCTTTGTGGACGGCAAGCGGATGGCAAATAACGAAAAGCACTGGC
Organism: uncultured Lachnospiraceae bacterium; assembly: GCA_910578335.1. Lineage (GTDB taxonomy): Bacteria > Bacillota > Clostridia > Lachnospirales > Lachnospiraceae > Acetatifactor. Next base: position 94,208 of record CAJTPU010000014.1, read on the forward strand.
GGTACTTCCGGCACATAGCCGATGAGTTGTGCCGTCAGTATCAGCTTGATGTGATTGAAAACCCGCAGCGTGGTACGGGCAAAAACTACTATGCAAGGAAGCTACACGAAGCGGGTATGCCGAACTATGTAGATACCGCACGGGCGGTGATCGACGACGCAATCGCCAAGAGCCGCAGCTATGCCGACTTCAAATATGTTCTCCGTCAGATGGGAGCGTATTTTGACGACTCGGAAAATCACAAGTACACGGTGCTGCGTGTAAAGGGCTACCGAAAAAATATCCGACTTGCACGGCTTGGTGATGAGTATTCGCTTGACCGTATCAAGGAACGCATCTATGACAATCGGAACTCGGCAAGATTAGAGCCGTTTCAAAAAGGCTACTACCATCGCCCAAGGCAATATGTTCTCTTGACACGGGAACATAAGATACGGAAGGTCGGCGGACTTTACGGACTGTATCTGCACTACTGCTACAAGCTCGGCTATTTGCCGAGGTACAAAAAACAAGACCCGGCTCGGCTTCATTATCTTCTGCGAGAGGATTTAATGAAGCTGGACGAGATAACCGCACAGGTCAGGCTGCTTGGCAGAGAGAATATCTCAACCGCCGAGCAGCTTTTCTCATATCAGCACTCGGTTGAGGAACAGATCAATGCCTTAACTGCCGACAGAACGCATCTCCGAAATGAAATACGAAAAGTGAACATCACAGATGCAGAGCTGTCGCAGGCAAAAGGCAGCATCTCGCTTCTCTCCGAGAAGCTAAAAAAGCTCCGCAAGGAAGTCAGGCTATGCAATGGCATTGCCGAACGCTCCGGCATAATGGCGGAAAATCTGAGGGCTGTCCTTGCGGACGAAGAAAAAATCAAAACAAACAGGAAGGAGAACCGAAGTTATGAACAACGGCGGTGACGCAGCGGAACAGGTCGTCAGGCTATCGCTTGAGGGCTTTGAAGTAGCTGCAAAACTTACGGGAACGGCAGCGAAAGAGCTGACCGTTCTTTTAATTTCTGTTTTGAAGCAGGAACAGAAAACCAAGGGCAAAGCAAGGCTCACCAATATGCTGAAATCGGGCAAGGAGCTGAAAGTCTTTTCTATCTCGAACAAGGATTTGAAAACCTTTACCGAGCAGGCAAAGAAGTACGGCGTCCTCTACTGTGTGCTGAAGGATAAGTACAACAAGGACGGCAATGTCCCGATAGATATTATCGCCCGTGCAGAGGACGCATCGAAGATCCAGCGTATCTTTGACCGCTTCGAGCTTGGGAATGTGGACAAGGGTTCCATCGTGGCAAATGCGGAAAAGAGCATTGCCGAGCGAGAGGAACGAGTGGACGAAGTACCGACCAAAACGAGAGGAGAACGCATCGTGGAAGAAGCAATGGGTGATCCGGTTAAGAAGGAAGGTCAGTCCCACGAAAACCCTACGGTCGCAAAGACGGAAAAAAGCCCTCCGTCCGAGCGAAGCTCCGAGATCGGCGTCACGGCTTCTGACAGGGGTGCGGCAAAGCAGGCAGATAAAAAGCCTTCCGTAAGAGAAAAGCTGGAACGCTATAAGGCTGCTGCGAAAGCCGATAAGGAAGCAGACCGTGCCGAGCCTGCGCTTTCCAAGGAGAAAGCCAAAGCACCCGAACCGCTCCGTCAGACGGTTCACCATCAGCCCAAAAGAACCAAGAAACCGAAAGCGAGGTAATCAGCTATGACCAATAATTTCACTCCCAAGAAGTCCGGGACTGCGGCTCGACCGCAGCTCTCCCCGGAGGAATATGCAGCCAAGAAAAAGGCGGAGAAGGATGCTGTATATCAGATGATCGACGACACCGCAGCCGAGATCGTCCGTGACCCCGACAAGTTCAGAGCCTATCTTGACACGCAGGCACGAATGGATCGCTACTCTGCCGCAAACGCTCTGCTTATTTACAAGCAGCAGCCGCAGGCGACCCAGCTCAAGGATTTCCGTGACTGGCAGGAGGACGGCGTGAAGGTCAACAAGGGGGCTAAGAGCCTGTCCATTCTCGAACCCGTGGAGTACGCCAAGAACGACGGCTCTACCGGCATCGCCTACAATGTGAAGAAGGTGTTCGATGTAGCGCAGACCAGCGGCAAGAAGCCTGCTGCACCGACCCTTGACCGTGACCCCCGAAAGCTCGTTGCCATTATGTTGGACACCGTACCCATTGAGGTCAAAAGCGTGACGGAGCTTCCCCAACCGCAGATGGGAGCGTTCTATAAGAATGAAGATCAGACCCTGTATATCAAGCGGGACATCGGGGACAGCGTGGCACTTTGTCAGTGCGTGGCGCAGGAGCTGGGTCACGCCCAGCTTGCAATGAACTGCGAAGCATACAGCCGCAAAGATATGGGCTTCTCTGCTGTCTGCGTCGGTTATATGCTCTGCCGTAAGTTCGGCGTGGATGTGAAGAACTTCGCCATTGACCGAATCCCGGAGGAACTGTCGAGTAAGTCCCCCAAGGAAATTCGTGCAGAGCTTTCTAAGACCCGTGCGGCGATGAGCGAGATCGGCTCCCGTGTGTCGGAGGAACTGTATCGTCAGCGGCAGGAACGCTCCAAAGACCGTGACAGCAGATAACGGAGGAAACGCCAATGAAAGAAGAAAAGAACTATATTGCCTTGAACGACTATGAACACGGCATCGTGATCGACTCTCTCAATGAAAAGAGGAATGACCTTATCAGCGAGGGAAAGACGACTGATGCAGTGGATGAACTGATCGTCAAAGTCGGTCACGCCCCCAAAAAGAAATTCAAGGTGATTGAAAGGGACAAACGCCGAGATGAAGCAAGATGACAAGCGTACCGCTGTTATCCTCTCCCTGATCGGCATTATTCCCGTCGTATGGCTTGCGCTTAAAATTGCGCCATCTGTCGGCGGCGGTCTTGCAGCGATACTGCCGGAACTGATGAGCGTATTTGAAAATCCATTTCATATTGAGCTTTGCGAGGACAGTGTAAAAGCTGTCCTCGTTTTGCTTCTCTGCTACGGAATGGGTATCGGCATTTATTTCTCTACACGCAGAAATTACAGACGACGGGAGGAACACGGCTCGGCTAAGTGGGGCGAGGCACGAACCGTGAACAAGAAGTACGCACAACATCCAAAGAGTGCGAACAAGCTGATGACACAGAATGTGAGCATCGGGCTGAACGCTAAGAAGCACCGCCGCAACCTGAACACTCTTGTTTGCGGCGGCAGCGGTGCCGGTAAGACCCGATTCTATTGCAAACCGAATCTGATGCAGGCGAACACCAGCTTCGTGATCCTTGACCCGAAGGGCGAGATCGTTCGGGATGTCGGAAAGCTGCTTGAAGCAAAGGGGTATGAAATCAAGGTGCTTGACCTAATTTCGATGGAGAAAAGCCATTGCTACAATCCCTTTGTGTATTTGCGGAGCGACAACGACATTCAAAGGCTCGTCACCAATCTGTTCAAGAGTACCACACCAAAAGGCTCTCAAAGCAACGATCCCTTTTGGGATACGGCAGCTTCAATGCTTTTGCTGGCGCTTGTATTCTATCTTCACTATGAAGCACCGGAGGACGAGCAAAACTTTGCAATGGTGATGGAGATGCTTCGTGCAGGAGCGATTGAGGACGAGGAAGAACCAAGACCTTCCCCGCTGGACAATCTCTTTTCCGAGTTGGAATACGAGAACCCCGAACACATCGCATTGAAGTATTACCATTCCTATCACTCCGGTTCGGCTAAGACCCTGAAAAGCATTCAGATCACCCTTGCCGCACGGCTTGAAAAGTTTAATCTTGAAAGTCTTGCGGCGTTGACGACCACCGATGAACTGGAACTTGAAACGCTTGGTGAGAAAAAGACGGCTCTGTTTGCGCTGATACCGGATAATGATACGAGCTTCAATTTTTTGGTCAGTCTCCTTTATACCCAGTTATTTCAGCAGCTATTTTATTCCGCCGATCACATCCACGGCGGCAGCCTGCCGATTCCCGTGCATTTTCTGATGGACGAGTTTGCCAATGTCAGCCTGCCGGACGACTTCGACAAGATTCTTTCCGTTATGCGTTCTCGCTCAGTATCTGTCAGCATCATCCTGCAAAACTTGGCACAGCTGAAAGCGCTGTTTGAAAAGCAGTGGGAAAGCATCGTCGGCAACTGCGATGAATTTCTCTACTTGGGCGGCAATGAACAGTCCACTCACAAATATGTGTCTGAGCTGCTGGGTAAGTCCACGATTGATACCAACACCTACGGCAAGAGCAGCGGCAGAAGCGGCAATTACAGCACGAACTATCAGATCAGCGGCAGAGAGCTTCTGACGCCGGATGAGGTTCGTATGCTCGACAACCAGTATGCCATTCTCTTTATCCGAGGTGAGCGACCCGTGCTTGATTTCAAGTACGACATTCTCAAGCATCCGAATGTGGCAATGACCGCAGACGGGAACGCCGGTGTATATACGCACGGCGAGGTAAAGTCCGATGTGGCTACTATCGAGCTTATCAGCTTTGACAAAAACAAGGCTCCTGAAATCGAAGTAGCCGAAACCAATTACGAACTCCTCTCCGATGAGGACTTCGATACCAACTGAATTTATGGAGGTAACACAATGAATATCTTTAAGAAAACCAACAAAGAAACCACCAAGCTGCCTATGACCGGCAAGGTCAAGAAGGGCTTCCGCATTTACTGCACCGCTATTATGGGTGCGGCACTCGTTCTCGGTACTTCGGTCACGGCTTTTGCTGCTGGCGATCCCATTACCGTTATCAACAACCTGTCCACCTTTATCTTCGGTCTGATCCGTGCCATCGGACTTATCCTGCTGGGCTTTGGCGTTGTGCAGGTCGGTTTGTCCCTGAAGTCCCACGATCCCTCTCAGCGAGCGAACGGCTTTCTCACTCTCGCAGGCGGTGTCATCATCACCTTTGCCAAGGAGATTCTCGACCTGATTGTCGGCTAAGTTCATTCACACCGTGGGGTGTTCCTGGCTTCTCAGGAACACCCCCTATTCTTTGAAAGGAGGTGCTTTTCGTGAGCGACAACTGGGTCGTACAAAATCTTCAAAGCGCACTGGAAACTTGGAACGAAAAGCTGGCTGAGATTTGGCAGCTCATCACGACAACGCCGCAGGACTTCAAAGGCGGAGGGATTTGGGGCGTGATCGTCAACATCAACGGCGCAGTGCAGTCTATCGGACTTGCACTCCTTGTGCTGTTTTTCGTCGCCGGTATGGTGAAAACCTGCGGTTCGTTCACAGAAGTCAAGAAACCGGAACACGCTCTGAAGCTGTTTGTTCGCTTCGCCATCGCCAAGGGTGCTATCACATATGGTATGGAGTTGATGCTTGCTCTTTTCAATATCGTTCAGGGAACGATTTCGACAATTATGAGTTCGGCAGGCTTCGGTTCACCCCAACAGACAGTTCTACCGGCTGAAATGATAACGACTATTGAGGACTGCGGCTTCTTTGAGTCCATCCCGTTGTGGGCTGTCACACTCATCGGCGGGCTGTTTATTACTGTGATGTCCTTTATCCTGATAATGACCGTGTACGGGCGTTTTTTCAAACTTTATATGTATACGGCGCTTGCACCCATTCCGCTTTCCACCTTTGCCGGTGAGCCGAGTCAGAATGTGGGCAAGTCCTTTATCAAAAGCTACTGCGCCGTCTGCTTGGAAGGTGCAGTGATCGTGCTGTCCTGCATCATCTTCTCGCTTTTTGCGTCCTCACCGCCCGTGGTAAACCCCGATGCGGCAGCGGTCACGCAGGTGTGGAGCTATGTAGGCGAACTGCTCTTTAATATGCTCGTTCTCGTTGGATCGGTCAAGATGAGCGACCGCATTATCCGAGAGATGATGGGACTGTAAGGAGCGCACTATGAAAAACAACACCAAAATCTATAACCGCTTCAAGGGCTTCACCCTTGAGGACTGCGATTGCCGATATTGTCTGTACTACGGCGGTAGACGCAAAGGTAATGTGAACTGCCTTGTGGATGAATGCGTCTGTGCCGATGAAATCCGTCAGGCAAAGGAACGCTATCGTAGAGAAAGGAGTATTTAATGTTTTATCAACTTTATAATATCCATCTCCTGAATGGAGAAGTCGTCCAGTCGGCAGAGGATTACGACCTCCCTGCTGAAAAGGGTTTGGTCGGTATATTTGAGCGAATGAAAGAAACGGATATTCTGACCGTCAACGATCTGCTTTTGGGTTCTGCGTATATTCCCAAGCGCAGCATCGTTTATATCGCAACCGGCGATGTAGTGGAGGGGCACAAGTATGGAAGTTAAGATCAACAGGGAAATCCGCAACTATACGGAGGCGATGTTCTTTGGACTGTCTATGAGGCAGTTCATTTTTTCTGCCTGTGCCTGTGTGGTGGCAGTAGGACTCTATTTCCTGCTCAAGCCCTATGTCGGCACGGAAACCGTATCGTGGATGTGTATTTTGGGAGCCGCCCCCTTTGCGGCTCTCGGCTTCATTAAGTACAACGGAATGACGGCTGAAAAGTTCGTATGGGCTTGGTTCAAATCCGAGTTCCTGATGCCGAAGAAACTGACCTTCCGTTCCACCAACACCTACTACGAAATGATGAAGCCTGAAATGGAACACAAGCAGAAGGAGGTACTGAAAGCAAATGATTAAAACGCTTCGCAACCTGCTCAAGCAGGACAAAGAACGATTTGTTGTGCCGAGAGGGGTTCAGGATGTGATCCCCATCAAGGCAATTTTCGACGACGGTATTTTTCAGGTGGGCAGAGATAAGTTCTCCAAGACCTACAAGTTCAGCGACATCAACTATGCTGTCGCCAGCCGTGAGGACAAGGAAGCGATGTTCCTTGAATACTCGGAGCTACTCAACAGTTTTGACAGCGGTGCAACCACCAAGATCACCATCAACAACCGCCGTTTGAATCGTGCAAACTTTGAGAAAACCATTCTTCTCCCCCTGAAGGGCGATGCTCTTGACGAGTACCGTGAGGAATATAACCGGATGCTTCTTGAAAAGGCGACCGGCGCAAACTCGATCATTCAGGAGAAATATATCACCATTTCGGTATGCAAGAAGAATGTAGAGGAAGCGAGAAACTACTTTGCCCGTGTGGGAGCTGACCTGATCGCCCACTTCGGGCGACTCGGCAGTAAGTGCGTAGAGTTGGAGCCGGATGAACGGCTCCGCATTTTCCACGACTTTTACCGTGCCGGTGAAGAAACGGAATTTCGCTTCGACATCAAGGAAACCCGCAGAAAGGGTCACGACTTCAAGGATTTCATCTGCCCTGATTCGATGGAGTTCACGGGCGACTATTTCAAGATCGGAGAGCGTTACGGCAGAGTGCTGTTCCTGCGGGAGTACGCTTCTTATATCAAGGACAGTATGGTTGCCGAAATGACCGATCTCAACCGCAATCTGATGATGTCCATTGATGTTATCCCCGTACCCACGGATGAAGCCGTGCGAGAAGCCGAAAGCCGTTTGCTCGGCGTTGAAACCAATGCGACCAACTGGCAGCGTAGGCAGAATGCCAACAACAACTTTTCTGCCCAGCTTCCCTACGACATTGAACAACAGCGCAAGGAAATGAAAGAGTTCCTTGACGACCTGACGACCCGTGACCAGCGAATGATGTTTGCCGTTCTGACGATGGTTCACACGGCGGACACCAAGGAGCAACTTGACAATGACACAGAAGCTCTGCTTACCACAGCAAGAAAGCACCTTTGCCAGTTCGGTATTCTCAAGTTCCAGCAGCTTGATGGACTGAATACGGCGATGCCCTTCGGTGTCCGCAAGATTGAGTCGTTCCGTACTCTGACCACAGAGAGTCTTGCGGTCTTTATCCCGTTCCGTGTGCAGGACATTTGCCACACCAACGGCGTTTACTACGGTCAGAATGTCATTTCCAAAAATATGATTATCGCAGACCGCAGACAGCTCCTCAACGGCAACGAGTTCATTCTCGGTGTTTCGGGCGGTGGTAAGTCCTTTACTGCAAAGGGCGAGGTCATCAATCAGGTGCTTGCCGGCAACGCAGACATTATTATCATTGACCCGGAGCGAGAGTATTCGCCCCTTGTGCGGGCGTTGGGCGGCGAGATCATCAACATTTCTGCCACTTCTCCCACCCATATCAACGCTATGGATATGAACCGGGAATATGGCGACGGCGCAAACCCCGTCATTCTGAAATCCGAGTTCATTATGTCCCTGTGCGAGCAGCTCATCGGAGGAAACAACCTCGGCGCAGTGCAGAAGTCCATCATTGACCGCTGTACGGCAAGCGTCTACCGCACCTATCAGCAGAACAACTATACCGGCGAAGTGCCGACCTTGCAGGATTTCAGAGCAGAGCTTTTGAAGCAATCTGAACCCGAAGCGCAGGAGATTGCTCTTGCCATCGAGCTGTTTACCAACGGTTCTCTGAACACCTTCGCCAAGAAAACCAATGTGGACACGGATAACCGCCTGATCTGCTATGACATCCTTGACCTCGGCAAGCAGCTTATGCCCATCGGTATGCTGGTCGTCCTCGACTCTATCCTGAACCGTATTACGCAGAACCGAGCTAAGGGCAAGAACACCTTCATCTTCATCGATGAAATCTACCTTCTGTTCCAGCACGAGTACAGTGCAAACTTCCTGTTCACCCTTTGGAAGCGTGTACGAAAGTACGGCGCTTATGCCACGGGCATCACGCAGAATGTGGACGACCTGCTTCAGTCCCACACGGCAAGAACGATGCTGGCAAACTCCGAGTTCATTGTTATGCTCAATCAGGCATCTACGGACAGATTGGAGCTTGCGAAGCTGCTGAACATTTCGGACACCCAGCTTTCCTATATCACCAATGTGGATGCCGGTCACGGACTAATCAAGGTCGGCTCCAGCCTTGTACCGTTTGCCAATAAATTCCCCAAGAACACGAAGCTCTATAAGCTGATGACCACAAAACCAGGCGAGGGTGCTTAACCCTCGCCTTTGGCGTCAAGAAAGGAAATTCAATGAAAAAGAAAATCTGTATGATTCTTATTGCGGTGTTTGTAGCCGTCCTCGGCACGAGCACCTTTTTTATTATCAATCACTACAAGGAGGCGAATAAGCAAGCCGAGCTTTATGGCGGGCTGGCTAACCTTGTGAATGCTACGGCACAGACGGATGCTGCAACGGAACCGGCGGAGCAGATTCCATATTCCGAGGAAAAGATGCTTCTGCCGGAGCTTGCAGAGCTTTATCACCAGAACGGCGATTTGGTGGGCTGGATCAGCATTGCAGATACTAACATCAATTATCCCGTAATGCAGTCGGTGAATGAGCCGAACTTCTACCTGAAGCACGGCTTTGACAAGGCATATTCCGACTATGGCTGTCCCTATGTGCAGGAGGATTGCGATGTGCAGGAGCCGTCCGACAATCTTGTTATCTATGGACACCATATGTCCAACGGTTCGATGTTTGCCCACCTTGAAAAGTTCAAGAGCAAAGACTTTTGGAGCGAGCATCGGATGATTACCTTCAACACACTGACGGATAAGCAGGAGTATGAGATCGTTGCCGTATTCCGCACGGTGGTCTACACCGACAGTCCCGAAGCATTCAAGTTTTATCGCTTTATAGACGCAGAGAGCACCAATGAGTTTGACGACTTTATTGCCAAGTGTAAGGAGCTGTCTTTCTATGATACCGGCGTGACCGCCGAATACGGCGATAAGCTCATTACGCTGTCTACCTGTGAGTACAGCCGCAACAACAGCCGTCTTGTGGTCGTGGCGAAGCGCATAACGGAGGACGGTGGTGCGGATGCTGCCAAGACTCACGCCGAAGCAACGGCAGAGGGCGAACGCCCTAATTAAGCGCCTTTGTGCCAATTATGACAACGGCAACTGCCTTGCGCTGGATGACGGAGAACCCTGCACCTGTGTGCAGAGCATCTCATACTCACTTCTCTGCAAGTATTTCCGCAAAGCTGTATTGCCGGCAGAGCCTTTGCTGGAAGCGGATATTCTCGGCACACGCTTTGAAAAGTGCGTGTCCTGCGGTGCGCCGATCATCAAGAAGGGCAACCGAAAGAAATATTGCGAGAAGTGCGCTCAAAGAGCTTACAAAGCTCAGCAGGCAGAGTACGCAAGAAGAAAACGGGCAGAGTCGAAAAATAGGCGCTGAAAAAGCCAGCAATATCAAGACTTTTCAGCTCCCGCACTTTGAGGGGTAAGGTGTTTATACCTTTACCCCTCGTTTTTAATTTAGGGGCGTTTGGGTACGCCCCGGAAAGGAGGGTTCAATGGCTGATATTAAAACGAGAGATGTCGTGAAAGGCACGATCAAGAAAATCGACAAAGCGGCAATCGCCGCAGACCGTATGCGCTCCGCCTATGTGCAGACGAAGGAAAAGGCAGAACACACAACGCACCCGGATGAGCATAATGCCGAGGAGTACGCCTCCGACCGAGTGGAAGGCGGCGTTGACCGTATCACGCACGAAGCGGCGCACCAGTTTGATAAGCAGGGGCGCAAGGGGCTGGAAGAAACCAGACGGAATGTGTCCAAAGCGAAAGACGGTATACAGAAGTTTCGTGAAAAGCGTGCTACTGAGTCGATGAAAAGGCAGACTGTCCGCACCTCCGGGAATAAGACCATCAAGGCGGTCGAGCAAACGGAAAAGACGATCAAACAGTCTGCCGGTTCTGCCGGTAAGAAAACCATCAAGACTGCCGGGAAAGGCACAGCCAAAGCCGCACAGAGGTCGGTCAAGACCACGAAAACGGCAATCAAAACCACACAGCAGGCGGCAAAGACGGCGCAGAAAACCGCACAGGCTACGGTGAAAGCATCGCAGAAAGCGGCACAAGCCGCCAAAGCCACAGCCAAGGCAGCGGTTGCCGGTGTAAAAGCTGCCGTAAAAGCAACGATTGCCGCAGTCAAAGCGATCATAGCGGCGACCAAAGCACTGGTTGCTGCCATTGCCGCAGGCGGCTGGGTTGCCGTTGCGGTCATTGTCGTAATTTGCCTGATTGCTCTGATTTGCGGCTCGGTTTTCGGGATATTCTTTTCCGGCGAGGATTCCGGAACGGGAATGTCGATGCAGACTGCCGTGCAGGAAATCAACGCTGATTACGATGCCAAGATGGAAGCGGAGAAAAACTCGGTAGCCTATGATAATATGGAGATCAGCGGCGGTCGAGCCGTGTGGAAGGATGTGCTTGCAGTCTATGCAGTCAAAACGAATACCGACAAGGACAACCCGCAGGAGGTTGCCACGATGGACGAGAGCAAGAAGCAGATCCTCTCGGACATCTTTTGGGAGATGAACTCAATATCCTCCCGCAGTGAAAGCCACTCGGAAACGGAAATTACCGAAACGGACGACGGAAACGGCAACATCGTTCAGACGGAAACGACAGTCACAAAAACAACGCTTTATATCACCGTTTCTCATTTGACGGTGGACGAAATGGCTGACCTATACGGCTTTGACGCAGAACAGCGGGAGAATCTTGCCGAGCTGCTCAAGGATGAGAACAACTCTATTTGGGCAGCGGTGCTTTACGGCATCCGATACAGCGATGACCAAATCGTTGCCGTAGCGCTGTCACAAGTAGGCAATGTAGGCGGAGAGCCATATTGGTCATGGTACGGCTTCGGAAGCCGTGTGGAATGGTGCGCTTGTTTTGTAAGCTGGTGTGCCAATCAGTGCGGCTATATCGACACTGGGGTTATACCCAAATATGCAGGCTGTGTGAACGGCGTCCAGTGGTTCAAAGATCGTGGACAGTGGATAGACGGTTCTGCCGAGCCTGTCCCCGGAATGATTATTTTCTTTGATTGGGATAACAAAGGTTCGTCGGGTCCGCAGGACGGACAATCTGACCACACCGGCATTGTCCAAAAAGTTGAAAACGGTATCGTCTATACCGTTGAAGGAAACTCAGGCGATAGCTGCCGGGTAAACCAGTACAGCGTAGGTCACTACGAAATCCTCGGATACGGAGTTCCGAACTACTGATGGAAAATTAAGAAACCCACCGACTTCTTCACGCAGGAAGTCGGTGGTTTTCATCTTCGGTTGAGTTTGTACAAAATGAAACACAGCAAAAGGCGGGACACACAGATTTGATAAAATACTATCTATGCTTGGAGGTGAAGCGAAAATGAAAGAATACGGATATGTCAGGGTATCTTCTTTGGATCAGAACGAGGAACGGCAGATGGTTGAGATGCGAAAGCTCAGAATTGCTAAGGAAAACATCTATAAGGATAAGCAGTCCGGCAAGGACTTCAACCGTCCAATGTATCAGAAGCTGCTCCGTAAACTCAAAAAGGGAGATGTCCTGTATATTTTGAGCATTGACCGGCTTGGTAGAAACTATGAAGAAATACAAAGCCAGTGGAGATTTCTGACACGGGAAAAGGAAGTCGATATTTCTGTGATCGATATGCCGCTTTTGGACACAAGGCGCGGCAAAGACCTAATGGGTACTTTCCTTGCGGATATTGTGTTGCAAGTTCTATCATTTGTGGCACAGAATGAACGAGAGAATATCCGAAAGCGGCAGGCACAAGGCATCGCTGCTGCAAAAGCCAAAGGAATGAAGTTCGGCAGACCTGTCAAAAAGGCTCCGCCCAATTTCCCGGAGATCGTGGAGAAATGGGAAAGCGGCATCATCAAATCTTATGAAGCCGCCGAGATGTGCGGAATGTGTGAGTCAACCTTTTACCATCGGCTACGGGAATATCGAGCCACTTTGAATGACGGAAAATAAAAATCACTGTAAAAAAGTACACCTTTTTACAGTGATTTTTTTGCGCTTATAGGGCTGAAAACGGAGCCGAAAATCCCCCGTTTCCAACGATTTTAGATATTATATCATGGCTTTGCCGAACAGTCAATTTCTTCGATGGCGTTTTTTGGCTTTTGTATTTAGGTGTACTTTTTTAGAAAGTAACGGGAGGCGGTAGGTGTTTTGCTTGGTGAGATATACCGTGTCAGCATGATCGGGCATCGGGTTGTCGAGGACTATGGTATAGAGGAAAAGCTGTATGAGCTGTTCCGGGAACTGCTCCGCACAAAGGAATATGTGGAGTTCTATCTGGGCAGGAACGGCGACTTTGACATACTGGCTGCAAGCGTGATCAAGCGGCTTCATAAGAATTACCGTGACGATAATAGCGCTATGATTCTCGTTTTGCCGTATCCGGTAAAGGATTATGAGTATTACGAGGAGTATTACAATGAAATCATCATCCCGGATGAACTACACGGGGTACATCCCAAAGCGGCAATTACGGAACGCAACCGCTGGATGGTGACAAATACAGATGTGTTGATAGCCTATATACGAAACGAAAGCGGCGGAACAGCCGCTTGTGTGCATATGGCAGAACAACTCGGACGGAGGATTAT